>CAVREJ010000010.1:0-230968 GCA_963720135.1 uncultured Acidobacteriaceae bacterium | reverse complement strand
CCGCGGTACACCAGCGTCTGGAAGGTCGCTATCGATCGCCTGTCCGACGGCTGCTGCGACTGGTCCACGGTTGCTGGCCACCCGGCAGTCGGCCTGATCCCTCACTGGAGCGGTTTCGACAGCTTCTCACCGAACAGCGTTTCCAGCCCGCGGTGATTCCAGCCCAGGTATCTGCGGTCCGGGTATTCCTGCGCTTCTTACAGAGCCATTCGATTGCGATAGAGGCGGTAACACCCGAGGACGTGGCATCGTATCTGGAATCGCGGCTCGCTGAGTTTGAACGCAAGCACAAACGGCATCCTCGGAGTGTGACCATATGGCGCTACTGGCGGACTGGTCCGATTCGGCGCTACCTACAGTTGGTTCGTGGGCAGTGGCCGCCAGAGAAACCCATCGAGGGTGAGCTGGATGTGTTCCGGCGCCAGGTCTGCACGGGCTATGGGCATTGGCTAACTGATTTACACGGGTTGTCGCAAGAGACCCTGCAAAAGAACGGGCATGCCGCAGGCACGTTTCTCCAGTGGTTAGGGGATCGCGCCAGCTTGAAGTCGCTGCGTACCCTGACGGTCGCTGATATCGATGCATTCCTTGCCTGGAGGAACCAGGGGTTGAGAAGAGCGACCCGATGCGGAGTGGTGAACTGTCTGCGCAGCTTCCTGCGTTTCCTCTATGCGGAGGGATTCATTGAGCGGGACCTCGCGATCGCAGTAAATCGTCCTATCCTCTATCGCAATGAAAACATTCCGTCGGCATTCACCGATGAGCAGGTCAAACAGCTTCAAGTCTGTACGCGCAACGATCCTACACCGCTTGGATTACGCGACTACGCCATGCTGCTCCTGGTGGTTACGTACGGACTGCGCGCTGGCGAAGTGGTTCGCCTGAAGCTGGAAGACATTAGCTGGCGCCGGGAACAACTAAGGATAAAGCAGTCGAAGACAGGCGCCGACTTGCTGTTGCCACTCATGCCCGCAGTTGGCCAGGCCATCCTCAACTACCTCCGCAAGGGACGACCGCAGACATCTCTGCGAGAGGTCTTCATCAGGGCAAAAGCACCTCTCGGTCCCTTTGCCCGTGGATCCAGTCTTTACACGGTATTCGGCCGTCGCATCCGACAGGCCGGTATCAAGACAGAAGGTAAGCGCGGACCACACGCCATTCGCTATGCGCGGGCAATGAGCCTGTTGCGGGCGAGCGTCTCGCTGAAGTCGATTGGCGACGTTTTGGGCCATCGCTCCTCTGCTGCAACGCAGGTGTATCTGAAGCTGGCAACCGAGGACTTGCGATCAGTGGCGCTGGCCGTGCCTGGGGAGACGGAATGAGCAAGGCTTGGCCTGATCGAGAACTGGCTCTGCTGCGGCGATACGTGGCTGAGTTGGAACTGGATCGCGAGGGGCCGCGCGCCGGGAAGCCGTACGAATCAGTTCTCCGCCGCTTTCAGATGTTCGTGATGGAGCGCTCTGCCCAAGGATCGCTGGACAGAAAGATGGTAGAGGCATGGCTGCGCGAGTGTGTGAAGCGTTCAACGCTGTACATGGCAGTCCGACGCGCGCAGATCGTTTCCGGCTTTCTGGATTGGCTTGTCCGCGGTGGTTACCTGGCTGCAAACCCGTTTGCTGAGATCCGCTGCGTCTGTCGGCGACAGTCCACCGCCGCTATTGTGCGTGCACTGGTGAGCTCCTGATCCGGAGTTGGCCTTGGAGCAGCTTCGCGGCCTTCCTCGCTTCGGAAGCCATCTCGGGCCCATCATCCAGGCCCACGTGAAACGGATGAAGACGCTCGGGCTCCGGTATCACGAGAGCCCGTTCCTGCGCTTCGATGAGTTCCTTCAGCGCCGGCCGGGTGCCGCGAAGGAATCCTTGGCAACTCTGGTGGAAGAGCACGCCAAGCTGGCGCCATCGCCCGCTGCCCACATGGAACGTGTGAAGGTGGGACGCGCCATTGCCAGATCTCTTCAGCGCAGCGATCCCACGGCCATGCTGATGAAACGCGATCGCATGATCGTGCGCGAAGCCCTTCGCCGACGAAAGAAACCTTACATCTTTACCAGAGAACAGCTCCAGCACTTATTCCAATCCGCAAAGGAATATCCTTCACCGAAGGCTTCTCTGCGGCCACTGTCCTTGTACACCATGTTCGTTCTGGCTTATTGTGCCGGACTCCGAATGGCAGAGATCGTCGGTCTTCGCCTCGGCGACATTCGCGAGGCCAGCGACACCATCGACATTCGAGATACGAAGTTCTTCAAGTCACGGCGGCTTCCGTTGAGCCCGAGCGCCATGGCAGTCCTACGCCGCTACCTGCTGGCCCGGCGCCAAGCGCTCGCTCCCACAGATGCCGAGAGCCCTGTGTTCTGGCACCAGAAGGGCGGCTACGCCTACATCACTGCCAACCACCTGATGCGCCGTGTGATGCGCAGCGCCGGACTCAAACCCGATACAGGTCGCGCCGGTCCGCGGATCCATGATCTGCGGCACAGCTTCGTCGTGCATCGGATGATCGAGTGGTACCGGGAAGACGTTGATGTCCAGGCCAGGCTGCCTTACCTCTGGACCTACCTCGGCCATCGTGACCTGCACTCCACCCTGGTTTACATCACGATCACCCGGGAACTGCTGCATTGCGCCAGCGAGCGGTTTCGGGTCATCGGCGCCCATGTTGTGAAGCCTCATGAGGAGACATAGCGTGAAAACAAGCAACGCCTTGCTGCCTCTGCTGCATGCCTATTTTCATGACTGGATGGCCGGCCAACGGAGTGCATCACGTCATACCATCCTTTCTTATAGAGACACGTGGCGGCTGTTTTTGCGCTTCGTGGCGAAGCGTAACCAACGTGACGTTGCGCGGCTCAGCTTGGCGGATCTGAGCGACCAGCAAGTGCTCGCCTTTCTGGATGATCTGGAGAAGAGCCACGGTAGGACGATTGCCACCCGGAACTGCCGGCTGGCCGCGCTCCACAGCTTCTTCGGGTTCGTCGCTGATCGAGACCCGCTTGCCGCCGGGCAGTGCGCGGCGGTTCTGCGCATTCCGAATAAACGGGCTCCGAAACGATCCGGCGCTTATCTGGAGTCAGAAGAACTTGCGGTGCTTATGGCCCAGCCGGATCGGAAGACCAAGCTCGGCGAGCGCGACCATGTTTTGCTGGCCATCCTCTATAACACGGGTGCTCGCATCTCGGAGGCACTCAACGTTCGCCGGAACGACATTCGTCTGGATTCTCCGGCACAGGTGCGTGTTTGGGGAAAAGGAGGTAAAGAGCGCATCTCCCCTTTGTGGCCGGAAACGGTTGAGCTTTTGGTCGCGTTTTTGAAGCGAAACCCCGTTGGTCCAGGCGAAGTGATATTCCGCAACCGCTACGGCAATCCCCTCGGCGCTTCCGGCGTGCGCTTTCGGCTTAAACAGTACATGCAGGCGGCTACGCCAAAAAGCTCCTCGACTGAGCGAGAAACGGGTTTCACCCCACACTCTGCGGCACACGGCTGCAGTTCACCTGCTTGCCTCGGGCGTTGATGTCACCATCATCCGGGACTGGATGGGCCACGTCAGCCTGGACACGACAAACCTTTACGCACAAGCCAACCTGGAGACGAAACGTCGGGCCCTCGAAAAGGCTGATGGTGTTTTGCGGCCGACGCCCACACCTCGTTGGAAGCGCGACGCCGATCTGCTGGCATGGCTCGACTCCCTCTGAGCCAGTTGCTCATGGACAGGGCAATATCGCCCCAACCTACCAGTGACCAGTGCGGTGAAATTATGGAGAGCACAAGCGATCCTGAGCCCTGTTAAGCAAGCATCCCCGCTGATTTGCTGCTCATAAATATATGCTGCGCATAACTGAGAGTCTTCGTTTGCGAGAACCTTGCGTTTCACGGGGAATACGCACCTGGGACGACGTTTCTGAATTGACGAGGTCCCTCAGGACACCACCTCCTGTGTCTATTAGCACCTCACCGATGAATTTGGCAGAAGACCTGGCCTTCAGTTATTCATCAAAATAACGGTCGGCGGTGGATTCGTCTTTCTCATTCCTGCAGTTACGGTCGTTGGGCAAGTTGGTTGCGCTTTGAAAGCACTGGCCAAAGCTCTTGCACTGCTCTTCGAATCGATCCTTCGCTGGTGGGCTACTGGATCTTCTCGCACTCACAGTCGCCGTCTCGCTCTGCTTTGTTTCGGGATTGCGGGCCGGGGGAGCAAGCGCACGGCGAACAGGCTGGCTAGTGTCACGCGGTGCCGCGCCAGTTGTGGTGACGATTCAGGAAAGTGGCGCTAGCCTTTTCTGCCTGTCGCTAACAGCAATGGAAGCCAACATTTGCTGAGATGAATGCGCGTGATCCTATGGAGCTTGGTGTCCGGCTCAGCCTCCGTTTTAGGGAAGCCGCCGTATGAGAAGCGAGCTTCGGTTAAGATTCGCAGCCTTTTTTGCACTAGGGAAATCCCTAGTTGTACCACCTACCCCCGAGCTGTACCGTCAGGTCGGAGTAATGCGTAAATTGGTCTTGCCTTCTCCAAGGGAGCCTCACGATGAAACGAACGGCCCGACTGATCGTTCTCATCCTTTTCTCAATTGTCGCGCTGGAATCGGTCATTGCTCAGACGCAACCGAATCAGAAGAAGGCGGCTACCGCCCCAAAGCCAAAGAGTGAGACCCTGGAGCTCGGCAAGTCCTATGCTGCGTTGCGCCCTGAGCAAAAGCGTCTGGTGGACGAATTCGTTCGCCGCTATAACGCCACCACCGGAAGCAAGCTTGTTCCTGAACAGGCCTACGACAACGCTCGACTGTCGGTCCGCACCACATTCGACGCCGTGACCCATGCGTTGTTGAACGCCAAGATGACGGATGCGCAAGGCAAGAGTTTGGGTCAGGCGATTGATCTGGTGGACGCCGTTGACGAAGTGATGGGCGAGGAATCCGGTGTAGGCGGTGATCGTCAGTTCCGCCTGTATGTGTACCTGAAGCCCAATACGGTCGGCATCCTGAGCCAGAGCCAGGAGTTCTTTCGCGACAAGGACAACAGCGTTTATCACAAGGGCTTCCCCATTTGCTACCGGCTGAAGAACGGACCTCCCTCGATTCAGTTCTCCATTTCGCGTGACAATAAGTTGGCCGACATTGATGTTGACTATCGCTCTTCCGGTTTCCCTAAGGGGCTAGTCAATGGACACTTGACCGCTTCCAACTCCGATGTCCGCGCGGGAAACAATCTCGACCGCCATGACGGACGCTGGTCGGGCCTCAATGGCTGGTGGCGCAACGTCTTTGGACAGTTCGAGGCTGGCGGGACGTCTCCCAAGGAGAATGCCACCGAGCGCATCGGGCAGATTCCCTTGAACCCCGGCGTGAAAGCCGATCAGGGCGTCGATAAGAGCGCGCACGACTTCCTGCAGAGCTGGGTTGTGGCGAAAGAACCGAACAAGTCGGTTGCTTATTTTTCACGCCGTAGTTATCCGTGTCTGGAGGCAATGCCACAGAACAGCCGGCAATCTGTGTCGCAAGGCATGGTTCGTCTGCGCACACTGATGGCGATGCAGAAATTCAGCGACAGCATTGGCACGGTGAATTCTGTTGCCGACATACTTGAGCCTGCCGACACATGGTCGCAAGCTCTGAAACCGGCAAAGAATGCGTACGCATCGGAATTCCGGCTGGTGGCCTTGCCGGCGGATATGGCAGCGGATGAGGAATGCGTGGCCCCACCGAACGATGGTTCAAGCAAAGCCTCTAAAGAGAAATACTTTGCCACTGCGTTTCGAGGAAAAACGGGAGACAGCCGGAACAAGGTTATGTCCCTGCTTTGGGCTAAGGAGGGCGACTACTGGAAGATCATAGCCATCCGCATCGAAGATAGCAGTAATGCAGGCGTCGTTCCAACCAATGCTGCAGCTCAGACCGAGCCTGCAGTGGAAGAACCACGGACCATTGCCGGCGACCCCGGCGCCGTAAAAGACATCACGCAGTTCTACCAGACCTGGATTGTGAAACGGAATGTTACCCAGGCCTCTAGCTTTGCCTCACAGCGCTCCTACGAGTGTCTCCCGGCGCCATCCGAAGAGCAGAAGAAATTGACGCCCATCACCAGAATCCAGTCGGGGCTGGAACAGCCGCTCGCGAGAATCTCGTCCGGCGCGAATCTCTCGGAGATGATGTCGAGTGTTCAGCCGGTCAACGATCTGCTGCGGCCGGTTCAGCAGGGAAACTCCAATGCTTTCGCGATGATGGCGGTGCCGGACCAGAAGGCCAATAGCTTTCTCTGCCAACATCGTCACCTGCCCGAAGCTTCTCCGGAGTTGAATCCCGCTGATGCCAAATACGGAACCTATTATTTGACCGCCAGTCGATTGAATTATGGGGACGAACAATCGCCCGCCCTTCTACTATTGTGGGCTAAAGAGCAAGCAGGATGGAAGGTCATTGCCTGGGCAGTAGAGCTCCCGTAACGGCCGTATGTCGCTCCTCTCAATGGGTAACGCCGTCGGGCAGCACGCCAATTCCGCACGGACTACAATCGGGCCGTGCCTTTGCGGTCCTAAACTCGACCGAAGTATTGCCGTAGAACATATTCCACTCACGTACGAGCTCGTGGTCCTCTATGGTTGAGGTCATAGGAGACAACAGGGAAGATCAACCAGATCGGCAAACAAAACTTCTCGCAAGAATGGAAGGGCAGGAGCGCGTCAATGCAATTTAAGAGCATGCTTCAAAGATCGCTGAAATGGGCTCGTTCCTGGCGTTTTCTGAAACGGCAGAAGGGCACCTCGATTCTGAGCGTCGAGGCGAATAGGACGACGAGCGACGAAAACGCAGGCCGCCCTCGCTGTTGAAGAAGTACATGTGGATATTCGTCGGCTCCAATGGGCAGTTGGACTAAGCGAGGAAACGTTAACGGCGATCACGAAAACGGCTGACTGGGTCGAGTTTCACACCGGGCAAGTGGTCATTGATGTTAACTCAGAAATCACTCACATGTACTTCCTCATCACCGGCCGGGTACAGTCAACGCTCCACGATTCGCTGGGTAAGGTGGTTCAGACAGATACTTTCGTTCCGGGGCGTGCCATTGGATTGATTGCCCTCGGTTCAACCGATCGCGCTCTTTTGCACGTCGAAGCGATTGAGCCTTCAACAGCAATACGATTGACGCCAAAGGACCTGCTGCAGCTTGCGGCAAGGCATGCAGACTTTCAACTTGCTCTATTTGGCTTGGTAGTAAACGCGTTCAAACGATACGTCATGGCTGATCGTTCCCTTCCCAAGCCATCGGTCGTGGGTATTATCCATCACAGCGAGGCGAGCCGTTCACTTGCCGGTCGATTGGCACGTCGACTTAGAGAATTGGACGAGTATCCGGCGGTTCTGGGGGACGATGAGCAATGGAAGCCCGGCGGAGATATCCCCTTCAAATTGTTTACTGGAGAAGGGCAGAGTCGACAAGACCTTCTTAAAGACTGGCCGTTGAACAAGCGGCTTCTGATAGATGTTCGAGCCGACTATTCACCAGAGGCAATGGCGCGGCTGGTGAGTTACGTCGACCTGGTGCTTTGGTGTGTTCGGCCACAAGATACGGGTGCAGCAGTGCTTCTGCTCCAGACATTGCAGGAGAGCGTACCGCGATGGCGAGATAAGATCCGGATCGTGTGGATGCTGGACAGTAGCTCACCAATCGCTCCGTATGTACCGGAGTTGCATGCGCTCGCTCAACGGGACTTTAAACTTAGTTTTGACGCTCCCGAGGCAAACCAAAACAACCTACTGCAGCATGGGCTCGAACGCATCATCCATCACTTGCGAGGCATCCAGATCGGTTTGGCACTCGGGGGTGGCGCGGCACGAGGCATGGCCCATCTCGGGGTGCTCAAAGCGCTGGAGCAGCATGGCATCTACGTTGACATGTTGGCGGGCACGAGCGCTGGTGCGATGGTTGGTATTATCTACGCGTCTGGCTTAGATCCCGACTACATTGCTCGTAGCTTCAAGACCGAATTACGGCCATCGTGGTTTTTTCGACGGCTGCCCGGCGGCGGCTACTGGTATTTGCTCTACAAATATCGGTGGGGGCTCTTCGATTCCATGCTGCGGAAATACTTAGGTCAAACCAGGATGGAGCAATTGATGCTTCCGACGTTTACCATTTCCGTCGATCTTGTCCAAGGAGAAGCGGTAGTCCGCGAGGCTAACGATGCGACAATCGGCGTAATGGAAAGTATTAATCTTCCTCCTCTATCGCTTCCTATCATTGAGTCAGGCCAGGCCTTGGTGGATGGCGGACTGCTCAACAATGTTCCTGCCAATGTGCTGGTAGCCAAGGGATGCAACTTTGTCATCGCATCGACTGTGACAGCACAGCTAGAGAAAGATTTTGAAGGAATTAGCTCCAGGTTCACCGGTCGGTTCTCGTCAACGATTCAAACGATCATGCGACAGACCATGGTCCAGGACTACAACATGAACTCCGTTGGAGTACAACCGGCAGACTTTGTGCTCGCGCCCGACGTGACGTCCTTTGATATGTCGGAATTCACTCGGGCCGATGAAATGGCTCGCATTGGGGAAGCGACAACCAATACATCCGTTGCAAAACTGCGCAAGATGCTTAGCCGGCTTGATTGCAAACTTTTCGAGATAGGAGCAAGCCGATGCAATTGAACAAAATACTCTGAAGATCGCTGGGATCGTTGTCGCTCGATGATCTCTACAACTCCGTTCTCCCGCGCATTATCGGGCCGGTGCTGTATTTCTTCCCTTCGCCACGGCTAGGGATTTCCCTAGTTGTCGCGCGCTCCATCCCGCAGTACAAGAAGTACATCAAGGCAAACGCTGCCTGCACTCGAAAGTGGCGATCGAAGCACTGGAAGTTGAGCCCGGTTGGATTGGAGTTCCGTCGTTGCTCCTGGCGCCGACTAGAGTCAGGAAGGGGCTTTATGAGTCTGTTGGATCTCATGTTCGGTTGTAGGCACAAACATTGTAGTTTCCCCATCACTGTACGGGGCAAAGTGCGGCGCACCGAAGCCGCCTTACTCACGGGAACCTACGTGGTCTGCCTGGATTGCGGCACAGAATTTCCTTATGACTGGAAGGAAATGAAAATCGTTCGGCCTCAGCGTGCGAACGCTCCTCGGCCAGTTACCGCTGTCACCAACCGCACGGCGGCGTGATGCCAGCCTGGTGCTGAAGTGGCTCTGGCATTGGGTAGGTCTTTCGCGAGGAAGGTCAGACATGAATTGCAGGACGCGAATTGTATTGTGGTGCGCGGCGATCTTCGCCGCTGTCAGCTTTTCTACCACGATGCATGCTCAGACGACTCCATTTACAAAGATTCAGGTTGCCGACCGCATCCGCAAAGTGGAAGATGGTGTGGACCAATTCCGCAAGTATCTCGAGAACCGCGGAGAAGACGCCAAGAGCCGAACCGACTCGGCAGAGGCCAGCGGAGCGACGACGCGCCGCCAGCGTTCCAATTTAGCCAACACACAGGCTCAAGGAAACCAAGCCAAGCAAACAAAAGACGATCTCGAAAACGCCATGGACGATCTGGATCGAACTACGAGCCGCCTTCGGCGCAAGTTCGATTCAACGTCGAATTATGTGGAGACAATTGGGCCGCTTACCCTTTTAGTGTTTTCCGCACGCTCAGCATGGATGCAAGAAATACCTTCTGCAGCCGTCTTCTCCCAGGTTAGGTGCATCCTGCTTTCGACCTAGCCCTCACGCCGCGCCAGCATCTTGAGTGGTAGCCATGCGTCAATTCTAGTTCCTTGCATGGGTCGCGATTGAATTTCCAAGTTCCCTCCTAGAAGTCGCAAGCGTTCCTCCATGCTGTGAATACCAATTCCGCGCTCTGCTGCCGGCTTGTTCGAATTAAAACCCTTTCCACGATCGGAAACTGACAAGTGGAGGCTCCCGTCAAGTTGTTCCAGGCGAACCTCGGCCCGGTTGGCACCGCTGTGCCTCTTTACGTTCCGCAGAGCCTCCTGGGTGATGCGGAACATACACAGCGCGGCGTCTGCCGGGAGGCCACGGCGAACATTCTCATGCGACAAAATCGATCTGTACCCCCTGTTGTTCCGCGAACTCCTTGCAGAACGCTTCCAGGCCAGCGAGCAGCCCCAGACTCTCCAAAGTAGAAGAATGCAAGCGGTGTGATAAGGAGTGCAGATCTGCACCGAGCTCGCTGACGCGATCAAAAAGTTCATGGACTTTCTGGCTTGTTTCGTCTGAAGAGTCCCCGACGTTCTCAGCCAACTGTTCCAGGTCAATCGCCAGCATCGCTACCCGTTGGTTATAGTCGTCATGAATCTCACGGGCGATTCGCTTGCGCTCTTCGTCTTGTGTTTCGATCAAATGACCGCTCAAACTGGCAAGGGCCTCCTCTGCCCGCTTGCGCTCCGTGACGTCAGCGATCACGGAAAGGGTGCACGGCTTACCATTGACCTCAATCAACTCTGCTGAACCGAGAGTTGTCCGAATCTGACCATCTTTTCTGCGAATCCTGACCTCCAACTCTCGCACGCTACCCTCAGTGAGAAGCTGTTGAATGAACCGCGATCTTTGATGGGGATCTACCCAAAGGTTGATATCTGACGGGCTCCGGCCGATGACTTCGTCGCGGCGCCAGCCAGTTTGCTGTTCGAAAGTCTCATTGACGTCAATGTAGCAACCATCCTTCGTACTGGCTATGCTGATGGCAAGAGGACTCTGCCGAAAGGATTTGGAGAATTTTTCCTCTGATCTTATAAGCTCTGCCTCGGTTGTTCTTCGTCGGGCTCGCTGCCAGAGGAGTCCAAGAATGGCCGCGGACTGCACCAATATAAGAAAAATGGCGACGAAGACGTACTGCTTATATAACTCCCAGAAGCCCGGCTGCCGATGGAGCAGGATGCTGCCCGGGGGAAGGTTCTTTTCGTTCATCCCCCAGCGCTTGAGCGCCCGCCAGTCGAACATGTAGGCGTGGTTGCTGGTGACGACGGGGATATCCTGGGGCTTCTCGCCGTTGAGAACCCGTGCAGCCATCTCTGCCGCGACGCGACCGTCGTCGGCCCAGTTCACCAGATCGCCACCCACTGTTCCTGCCCTAAGATCCACGTCGTCCATTACAAAGACAGGAGCATTGGCTGCACTGGCCACCATCGGTATCGATTGAGCTGAATCGATAAAGTGGTTTCCCGCTGCATCTTGCGAGATTGCAGTGTGATAAACAATCGTATCGCTGGGTAGATGCTTGAGCATCTCGAGCAGCGCGGGCATGGTCAAGTCAAAAAGGTAGGTGAATTCAAGTTTCGATTCGTAGTTGTGGAAACTCTGCTTCGTGATGGCTTCGAATCCTTCGTCAAACTTACCCACTCCACCGACGACTACCACGTGCTTGGTGCTGGGCAGCAAGTGCAACGCCGCATTCAGGGTTCCCTCGGGGTGTAACTGGGCCAAAACACCGGTAAAGGGCACGCCGTGCCTTAGCTGGTCCGGAATTCCGCCCCAAATTGCGCAGAAGATAATTGGGGTGCCCTGGAACTTGGCGTACAGGTTGGCGATGAACTTCAGGGACACTGGCCCGGCGGCAATGATCACGTCGGGTTTGCGGGCCGAGTATTTTTGAATAATCTCTTCTCGAAACCTGTCTTGGGAAACTTGGTCTGGGAACAGGGTGAGATCCAGGCTCTCCTGATAGAGCTCGATCCGGTACGGAGATTTTTGTAGACCAGCAAGAACTGCCTGATCGACTTCAGCGAAGCCGGGTGACGAGATAATGCCAAGGTCGTTAATAATGAGCACGCGCCGGACTTCCCTCATTGGCGACGCTGCGGTTGACCGCGACGCCAGCAAGGCCACAGCAATAACAGAAAGGATGAGCGTGCGCCCCGCCGCTCTCACAGATTTCGAGAAGTGGGATTGACCGGGATCGCGCCGACCGACGCCCGAAGACCGGCCGGCGATCTGCTCCTCCAGGGACGGCGGCACCACCAACCTCCAGCCTTTGTTTATTGATCGGGACCAGTATGAGATCGACCACGACCGACCACGACCAAGGCGCGCCCCGCAGCACTCAAATCGGCCACGGATAAACCCAGTATAGTACCTACCTTTTCGGCGCCCCTCTACAGGAGCAGTAGTTGGAGCAGTCCTTGACCCAACTGGAGGTCCGATGCGCTGGAAGGAGGGAGCGAGCAGATTCCATCGGGAGGAACGCTATGCAATGCCGCCTAATTCTGGACACCGCATTTGCTGTGGGCGTCTCAAAATCTTCGGCCAGCGGCCCTGTGTTAGTGCGCGACGAAAAGCAACCACGGCGTTCCGATCACCAGGAACACGAGCACACAGAAAGCGGTAGTCAGCAGGCCAAGGCGGTAGAGCTCACCTTGAGTGAGGTAGCCGCTTCCAACGAAGATGACGTTTTGGCTACCTCCCTGCGGAGTGATCGTCGAGAAGTAGCTGCTGGCAAAGAGCAGGGCAAAAGCCATTAACGGTGCGGGAACGCCAGTCTTCACGCCGACGCTCAGGAAGACGTCGAAGAGCGCCAATACCTGTGCCGCCTGGCTCACGAACATGTAATGCATCAATACATAGAGCACTAGGAGAACGACGTAAGCAATCGGCCAGGTGATGCCACCAAGTAGGGCCGTCAGCCGGCCTCCGACATAGCCCATGAAGCCGAGCTCGTTCAACTGACCGCTCAATGCAAAAAGCACCGCGAGCCAGATAAAGGTGACCAGGGTACCTCCCTGCAGATTAATGTCGTCGAGCGTAAGGACATGAGTTGCGAGGAGTACACCCAGACCGGCAAAGGCGATCGCAGCGAGGCTCAAGTTCAGTGTCCCCGCCATAATCCATCCTGTCACCATGAATGCGAAAGCCACCGCAACGATCCACTCGTCCCGTGTGAGCCGTCCCATGCTGCGCAGGGCGTCGCGTGCGGCCTTCGGTGCATCCTGGGTCTTGCTCACGCCGGGTGGAAATAATTTATAAAGGACCAGGGGAAGCAACGCGATCATCGCCAATATCGGAATCGACGACGCAACGATCCACGATCCGAAGTTGATCCGCACACCATAGTGCTCTGCCAACCCCACCGCGATTGGATTGCCGGAGGTGGCGGTGAGCCAGAGGGCTGACGAGACGCTGAGGCTGGCTATCCCGCAGAACATGAGGTATCCACCCATCCGGCGGTTCTTCTCTTGGTCCGGCAGGGAACCAGAATCTTGGGCCAGGGAAAGAATGATGGGGTAGAGCACACCACCGCGTGCCGTATTGCTCGGGAATGCGGGTGCGATCACGGCATCGGTAAGAAAAATGCTGTAGCCCAACCCGAGCGTGGACCCCCCGAATACACTCACAACAAGCAGGCTTATGCGCCGTCCGAGTCCCGACTTTACCACCGCGTTGGCTACGAGAAAGGCGACCACAACGAGGAGCACACTCGCGTTGGCGAAACCGGCAAAGGCCTTGGCGGGATCGACGGTGCGAGTAAGCACCGCAGCCGATACCGCCAACAGCGAGGCCGTCAGGAGTGGAAACGCGTTCAGAATGACAGAGAAGATAGCGGCCGCAAATACTGCAAAGAGATGCCAACTCTCTTTCGTCAGCCCGGCTGGTATGGGCGAGAACCAAATGCCGAACGCTACGCCGAAAGACAGGACTTGTTTGAGAAGGCCGCGGTAGCGGGCGGCGGTGATCATTGGCTGGGTTCTCCGCTGGCCGCGGCAGCCGCCGAGCCTAACAGCGCCCGGCCCTTGAGGTTGATTGCGCGCCCGCTAACGCTGCCATCGTCGGACTCAACCACGTATTCCCATTGAAAGGAGTACTCCCCGGTCACGCCCGCGTAGCGGCCTGTGCCTCCCAGGAACGTTCCCACGATGTGCTTCCCGGTGGCCACGAATTCACCCTGCAACTGGCTATAGATTTTGTCGCCGTGCTGGTCAGTCCAGACACAGCGGCCCTGCATGCCGGTGAGAGTGTCGGAAAAACCTATGGCCTCCGCTCGAAAGCCGACTCCCAGCCTACGGTTTCCAATGAGGAGCAGCGACCCAGTCAGATCGAAGATCGAGGCGCGGTGATCCGTCCCCAGGGTGAGCGTGTGGCGCGTGCCTGTGGCGGTCCAAGTGCCTTCGAACGTTAGCCACTCGCCTGTGGGAGAAGTTCCCGGGGTCGGAACTGCCGGTTGGCTGCAGGCGGACGCGAACAGTAGCGCAGCGACTGCCACCCATAGTCGCCTGGGCGAAACCGCCGGACCTACTCGAGAAAAGAACTCCGCACTTCGTTCAGATGAGACCATGGCGCTTAAGGGCGGTTCCAAACGAGACCTGTAGTGACGCTTCCGATATCGCTTCGCGTTTAACGCTTTTTAGTCGCCGGCTTCTCCTGCCTCTTTGCTTTCTGTGCGTCCTTCTGTGCTTCATACGCATCGCGATATCCGCGTGCGATTGACCGAACTCCACGTCCGATTTCCTCATACGCATCGTCGCCCAGATTCGCCAGGGATACGCGCAACGACCAATCCGGTGCATCGAAGCCGCCACCGTTCAGAAGCACGATTCCGTGGTCCTCAGCCAGGCGGAAAGCAAGATCGAGCGGATGGACATGTTTCTTTAAGTACTCTACCGCTTCCTTGCCAATGTTCTTGCTCGCCCAGAACTCGAAATCGATCAATCCGTAGTAGGCGTCGTACAGCGGGTTGGGGGGCAATTCCAAGCCAAGTCCTTCGAGCAAATCATGAATGCGGCGATAGACGATTTCCTTGCACGCGGCCTGATAGCTTTTCTTGACATCCATCAATTCGACTAAGGAGAACATGGTCATCATGACCTGCTGCGGTAGAGAGAGACCAGCCGTATGGTTCAGAGCAACGTCGCGACTATCGGCAACAATGCGATCGATGAACTTGACCTTGCGCGGTTCGAGGGTCAAGGCACCATAGCGCTTATCGAGCGCCTTAAGATCTGCACTTGGGAGTTTCGCGATCATCTTGTCATAAATATTGTCTTCATGGACTGCGATGACGCCGAGCCGCCATCCAGTGCAGCCGAAGTACTTCGAGTAGGAGTACACACCGATGGTGTTGTGCGGCAGTTCGCCGAGCAAGGACCGGAACTCGGGCACGAAAGTTCCGTAGACATCGTCAGTCAATAACATCAAATCCGGACGCTTCGTCCTTACAAGCTTTGCGATCTTGCCGATTGTCTCCTTGCTGAGCGCAACCCCCGTCGGATTACCCGGATTCACCACGAAGAATGCCTTGATCTTGGGATCCTCAAGCTTCTTGAGCTCGGCGTCAGTGAACTGCCACCTGTTCTCCTGCGGTGCCGCAATGTTGACTACGTTCAGGGCGTAGTCTTCGAGATGCGTCATCTCGATGTAGGGCGTGAAGATCGGTGTGCCCAGAGCAATGGTGTCGCCGGGATGGAGCAGCCGGTTCGCTTTCAGCGACTTGAAGATGTAACACATGGCCGCCGTTCCACCTTCGACTGCGTAAAGGTCGAACTTGCCGGCGGGTTTCGGGTCGCCGCACATGGCCCACATCAAATACTCATGCGTGACGCGCTCGTTATGGACAAGCATGCGGTCGGGCACGGGATAGTTGTCGCCGATGATGGAGTCCACAAGCTCGTGGACGAAGGCGTCCGGGTCGAATCCGAATGTTTTTACCGCGAAGGGCACCATCTCCGCCAGAAAGGATGCACCTGGCATGTCGGCGTGTTTAGCGAGCCATGCCTCTAGCCGCGCTGCGATCCCTTGCGCCTGTGGCATCCCGCCCAGACCTGCGGGATGCTCCATTACACGTTTGCTCTCGCCAATCGCAAACTGGCCGAGGAGGAAGTAGCCTTCGCGCGGGGTGGTGGCGATCCAGTTGGGATTCCCCCGGCCGGCATTAAGAAAGGCCGCCTGTGTCGTTCTTGACGTTTTCTTAGCCAGTTTGATCAATTCATCCTTGATCTCGAAAGGGCTCAGCGTCTCAAAACTTTGAAGGTTCATGACGTCCATGGTGTATCTCCAATCGGCAAAAAAGTTAGCTCAGAAGCATGATGACGACCATGCCCCAGATCGTAAGGAGTGTGTTGCCAACGGCGTAGGTTACGGTGTAGCCGAGTGCAGGAACCTGGCTCTTACCGCGATCGCAGACCAGCCCGAGCGAAGCTGTCGTGGTGCGCGCGCCCGAAACGATGCCGAGGGTCAGGGCATCGTGAAAACGGAAGATGTACTTGGCGATGAGCATGCCGAAAACAAGCGGCACAGTTGTCGCCAGAGCTCCCCATAAGAACAGTCCGATGCCCTGTGTCTTCAAACCGTTCACGAAACCCGGACCGGCGGAGATGCCGACCACCGCGATGAAAAGGTTGAGTCCGACCGAATTCATGAACCAGACGGTTGATGTGGGAATGCGGCCAAAAGTGGGATGCACCGATCGCAACCATCCGGCGACAAGACCTGCGATGAGCGCACCGCCGGCTGTCGACAAAGTCAGCGGCACTCCGGCCACTTTCCACACCAGCGCGCCAATCAGTGCGCCGACCGTGATGCTGCCACCGATAAATGCGACGTCAGCAACATCGCTCGGACGATCCGGGACGCCAAGCAGTTTCGTCACGGCGGCGGTGTCCTCCGTGCGCCCAACAACGTCGAGAATGTCGCCGCGATAGACCTTCGTATTGGGAAGAATCGGAATGGAGGTCGCAACGGCCCCGCGTGTGATTCTCCGCAGGAAGACGCCACGTGCAGCGGGTAGCTGCGCCAGTTCAGCAAGCGTCTTACCGTCTACTTCTTTGTTGGTGACGTAAATGTCAATGCCTTCAATCGGCATATGCAGCAATTCGGGATCGTCAACTTCTTTCGGGGGTTCGACAGTGGCATCGCCGCCGCCTGCGGCTGCTGCCTTGGCCTTGCTGAGAGCGTTGACGAGTACGTCGCGAGCACCGGCGAGGGCCACCACGTCTCCTTCGCGCAGCACAGTATCGGCAGTTACCTCCTCAATCACGCCGTTGCGACGCAAGCGCAGCACAAAAATTCGCGCGTCTGGGATCAGCGCCTCAACCTCGATGGCTCGAAGACCACTGACCATGCTTCCGGGCTTCACTTGGAAAGCGCGCACTTCCCAGCGGTGCCAGGCCGATCCCGCCCCGCCGAGTGCCTTGGTACCGCCCTGTTTCTCTTCATAGTCCTTGCAGGCGGCGGCGAGATCCATGCGGAGCAACGCCGGTCCCAACAGTGCGATGACAATCGCCGACCCCACGGTGCCGAACATGTACGTCACGGCGTACGCGACGGGCATTGAGTCGAGCAGGCGCTTGGCTTCATCGGCCCCGAGCCCGAGTCGATTGATAGCGTCGGTGGAAAGGCCCAAGGCGGCGGATATTGTTTGCGAGCCGGAGTAGAGACCCGCAGAGTAACCCATGTCGTAGCCGGCCACCTTGCAGATCGCTACCGGCACCAGCAGACATAATATGCATTGAACTGCCGAAAAGATGGCCTGTGGCAGGCCGTCTTTCGCCACACCTCGCACGAACTGCGGCCCAACGCCATAACCCACAGCAAACAAGAATAAGAGGAATACAGTGGCCTTGAGGGGCGCTCCGATCGTGATACCCAGTTGGCCAACAAGGACGCCAGCCAGCAGGGTAGCGGTGACCGATCCCAGTCCGATGCCGCGGAAAGTAAACTTGCCGAAGTAGTAGCCGAGAGCAAGCACCAGAAAGATAGCGATCTCAGGGTACTGCCGGAGCGTGGTTGCGAACCATGTGAACATTTTCCTTCTCCGCTCTGTATCAGTTGGAGTAATAGCTTGGTAAACGCACAAACAGCGAGCTCATGCGTGCGTCAGCTCAACTTTCGCTTTCTTCCTGCTGCCATTAGAGGGGCTCTTCTTTAGCGACTCTACGAAGGAAGGTTTCAGGAGCTTCAATCCGAGCGAGGCATCGAAGCCGTGGATCTCCTTCACATCCAGCGTGCGCATGAATTCGAGCGTCTCGACGTTAATGACCTGGCCGGGAACCATGATGGGGAAGCCCGGCGGATACGGAATGACGAAATTCGCCGATACCAACTCGGGACCGTTCTTGAGCCGCTTGTCGAGCTCGGGACTGTTCAGCTTAATGTGCTCACACTGGTCTTCGCGGTAGGCGCCGAAGAAGGCGGTACGGATATCGCCTTCGCTGGTATGACTCGAGGCATCCTCGCGGAAGCTGTTGTAGAAGCAACTGAAGTCAGGGAGATCGGGGACGTCGTGCATCAGCGATTTCACGCGCGCCGCGAATGCCTCCTGTTCCCGCTTGCCGCCTTGCGCCAGTCTCTTCTCGATCTTCTGCGAGATCTCAACCAACACCTTCATCAGGTGAGCGATATCACTTCGCGTGTTGTTGATGTTGGTCTGAAGGAGGACACTGTTACGTGAGGTCTTGTTCAGTTGGACGTCGTACTCCGCCGCCAGCAGGTTCTTGAATTGGGTTCCGTCGAACCCGGCCGAGCCGCATACGAGCGTCAGGCGAGTTACATCCAGTGCGAATTCATCTTCGCGCAGCGCCCGAATAGCGGTGCCCCAATTAGCCCCAGGAGTCAAATAGTCAACGAACCCCGAATTCCTGAACTCCGCCGGAATCAGCTCGTCGGCCCCGAGGATGCGGAAGTACTTCGAGACCAGCGGATGAGTGTTTACCTCACGCCGCAGGTCTAGAGCCAACTGGATTGCACGGTTCACCAGCTCGTAGCCTTCGAGCTCCATCTGACGTCGTGCCACATCGATCGAGGCAATGATCTGAAGGTTAGGTGAGGTGGAGGCGTGGGTGAACACCGCTTCATGGAACTGCTCTTCCACCGTGTGGTAATCCTGGTCCTTCACCAACACCATGGATCCCTGCCGCAAGCAGGACATGGATTTGTGGGTTGAGTTGGTTTGGTATACCCGCAGATGGACCTTGTCCGGATTCGCCAGCAGCCGCGTATCGAGAAGCGTCTTTTGACTCGGATCGTTGCCGAGTTTCTTTGCCTGCTCCTGGTAAGCCGTACGGTATGCGGGGTCCTGAAATTTCTTTTCCAGAGTTGCAGCAGCACCCATTGCGGTGCGGCGGCGATAGAAAGGAGTGAAGCGCGCGAATCCAAACCATGCCTCATCCCAAAGAAAGATAAGATCGGGCTTGATCGCCAGGCACTCTTCCATCACCCGCTCAACGTTGTAAATATGGCCGTCGAACGTGCAATTGGTGAGCACGAGCATGCGCGCCCGGTCGAGCTTCCCTTCGGCTTTCAGATCGAGCAGGGCTTTCTTGATGGTGCGCAGAGGGACCGCTCCATACATGGAATATTGTGTAAGGGGGTAGGCCTCGACATAAAGGGGCAGGGCTCCCGAAAGCACCGCGCCATAGTGGTGAGACTTGTGACAGTTGCGGTCCACCAGCATGATGTCGCCGGGCGCCAGCAACGCCTGTTCCACCATCTTGTTGGAGGTAGAGGTTCCGTTCGTTACAAAGAAGACATGGTCCGCCCCAAATGCCCGGGCGGCATATTCCTGTGCGACTTTGATATTGCCGGTTGGTTCCAGCAAGCTGTCCAATCCACCGGTCGTCGCTGAGGATTCGGCGAGGAACAGGTTTAGTCCGTAGAATTCGCCCATATCGCGAATCCAATTTGACTTGAAGATCGATTTACCGCGCGCCACCGGCAGGGCATGGAATGTTCCCATGGGTTTCTGCGCGTACTTCTGGAGGTTGTCGAAGTATGGGGTGGAGAATCGGTCGGAAACGCCATCGAGGACACTCAAGTGCAACTCCAAAGGCTCCTCGACCTGGTAGAAAATGCGCCGCACAGACGCTGCCTCAGGACTGCCGGCGGCTTTCTCGACTTCGCGATCCGAAAGCAGGTAGATGTCGAGTTCCGGCCGCACGAGTTTGAGGGCTTGCGCCAGCGTAAGGCCGTGTTGCAGGGACTCGGTATCGATGCCGCTTGCGTTGAAATACGAAGTCAGGAACTCTCGCAAGACTGGATTGTTGTGGACGGAGGCAAATGGTACGTCGTCGTAAATGACAACCGCCTCGAAGCTGCCATTCAGGATCACGGCGAGGATGGCGTCTTCGAAACTACCGACGAACACCGACTCATAGGCGAACTTGTCTTGCGGTCTGCGGAGTTTACGAAGCTCGTGCCCCAGATCCGCCCACATCGACTGACGAGCGGGACTGACAAACAACACTTCAAAATAAGGCCGATAGGCTGTTCTTTGCTCGCCGCTCAGCGGCAGACGATCAGCCAGGTTACCCACACTGTCTTCTTCCCGTTCCCACTCGTCAAGGCTAGTGCGATAAGAATGGGTCACGATTGCAGTACTGATTGCCCGCGCCAGCCGGGTAGTTCCAACGGCGTCGCCTGAGGTGATTCGGTTTTTGAGCGTGGCGAGCAGGTTCATTCCGGGATACGCGAAATAGCCTTCCCATTGGCGGAGTTCCTCAAAGGTTCCCAGGACTTGCGACTGATAGCTCTTCGCCTCAACCCCTTGTTTAGTGGTTAACGATTCCCACTGCCGAGATTGCCGTAAGAGAGTACGCCACCGGTCATGCCTGGCTTCTGCTCCGGTGAAGAATTGGTCAACTCGTGGTTGTTGTTTCGGTGCCGTGCTCATGTCCCGTTAGTTCCTTCCTGCTTTCGCAGCTTTGCCCGAATTCGAGTACTTATTCGTATTGTTTATTCACCGGCCAGTTCTGCTTCCAACCTAACCTATTCATTGCTATTTCTCCTTTTCAGCTAACAATGCAGACGGCCCTTAACCGCAACTCCTCAGTGACCCATGGGGCGATTTAGTCATTTTGCCGCGAGAAAACGGTCGAATTGAAATCAGCGCAGCCACGCTTTCAATTCAGGTCGTCGTCCTTGTAGTACTTGGTGCCCTTGGCGGTGATTTCAAGCGCCACGCCCTTGTCCGTCATTTGATACATCCAGACACCGGGCGAGACCGAAGTCGCTCCGGCCAGCGCTCCACCCTTCTCCCCGGTTGTGGCCGCCGCTGTGGATTGTCCGCCGAATTCCCATCCGGAGTTAACGAAGCTATCGAACGCCGTATCATTGTCGAAGACGAAGATCACACTAAATTTCTTCACCCCAAAACCGAGGCCGGCCTGAAGTTCCACGACCTTCATGAACGTCTCCGCTTTGCTCTTGTTGTTCACGGCGATGCCCTCGCCCTTGCCGGATCCAAACATGAAGATCTTCATGCCCGTATTGCTGAACACGGCATACCCTGCCGCTCCCTCGACTGCGCCTTTAACTTCCGGCTTGGCCTTATAAAGACGTTGCAGGGTATCGTGGGCCATTTTCCGGACCTCCTGCTGCTCTTTTGCTTTGTCGTCGGCTGCGTGCGCCACAATCGCTAGGGAGCAAGTCAGCGCGAGGACGATGAACTTCAGAATCGCGGTAGCTTTACCTGTTGTGATGGTCACGGCTTTGTACCTCTTTCTTGTTGAAGAGTTATCTGGGTACAACTGAAATTTCTCCTCGTTTGTTCCTCTTGTTACTCAAGGCGATGTGCCTCTCACTGCTTTCGCAGCTCTTCCGGAATTCAAGTATTTCTTCGTGTTCTTTATTCACCGGCGAATCCCTTTGTTCGCACGAAGTTATACTTGGCGCTGAACTGGATTCTGGGTGCATTACCCGAAGACTTGTCTTCGTTGACACGCCATCCGTAGAGAAATTCTCCGCCCACCGTCAGCGAACCGAAAGGATTCCAGATCAGGTTGCCTCCGGTGTAATTTCCCTGGTGGTAATGCGGCGCCAGGCTCTGCTACCGTGTTTTGGACCTGCACATAGCTGTAGAAAGCGCTGGAACGTAACCGCTCAGCCCAGAAGTGCTGCCATGCTCCGTAGGTCCCCACCACCGGTAATGCCCGAATATGAGGGTTCTGCAGGCTGCTGACGGCAGCATCAAGGCCGAGCCCCGAGGTATCGTTGATATAGCGCTCAATTCCGTTCCCGTAGGCTAGCTGGTACACCACAGTATTTTTCCCCCAAAGACGCGTGGCGCCGGCGAAGTTGAAGCCCCAGCCGAACACCGCCTCATGCCGGCCGTCCGGTAGAAACGCCGCAACGCTTCGGAACAAAGCAGACAGCTGCACATGTCCTCGGTCCATTTCCCGCCGCAACCTCAAAGTCCCGTCAGGAGAAGGGCTGTTCGGCTGTGCATTAAACTCCGGGGTCGTAAAAAGTACGTCCGAAGTCGGCTTCTCGGCCGAGAGGCTGAAGGTGGTCTTATTTGCCACGAGCACGCTGTAGCGGAACTGCGGGTTACGGATAGAGACCATGGCGTTGGGTCCCTGGTAGTCCAGGGTATCCGCCCCGGCGTCAGGATCCATGAAATTCGAGAAGGTCTGGCCGATCAGGAAGTTCTTCGCCTGGCCGTATGCATGACGTAGCTTTGGCGTGAATGCGTTGGTACCGAAGAAGTCCATTTCAAGGAAGAACCTGTAACTGTCACCCGATTTCGTAGGAACGAGGAAGTCCAGGTTCACGCGTGTCGCCCTTACCGAGATCGTCGAGTTGTTAAGGCTCGCGGGTGCCGGGATGGGGATCGTAGCTGGGATGAAGCTATCGACATTTCCCGCGGGCTTCCAATCGTAGATGAAGTCCGTCTTGGCGTACCCTCCAATGCGCAGCAGAGTACTTGTACCGGGTATGCGAAAATATCCCGGAAACCGCGGATCGAGCGGTTCGTTGTTGATACGCGGCGCCGCGAATGGGTCTTGCGAAAATAACCTGTAGGTCATGGTGGTGGTGCCGAGTTCTATTTTCTTCGGGGTCAGTTCCGTCTCGGCCTTGGACTTTTCGTCTTGTTGCTCGGCCGCGATAGCAGCTGGAAGGTCCGCTGGCGCGTGACTGGGCGGAGCAGTGCCGCCGGAGAGCCGTTGTAGCTCTCCCTGGACATCCGCCATCTGACTCTGTAAGGCGTCCAGCTTCTTTTGCAGAGCCTGGATTTGTTCGGCGCTGGCAGCCTGATCGGCCTGTCCATAGACGGACGGCGTAATCGCCAGAAGCAACAGAAGACCTGAAAAGTAGGCAAGTCTTTTGGTCGTGATGCGATGGTCCATAAGGTGCCTTTCTCAGCGGTCAACAGCAAGCCGTGCTCGATCTCAGCCACCATTCCCAGCGAGTCTCGAGCCTTCGCTCTGGATTCTGGGAGAGTAGTCTTCCGCCATTGCTCGGCACGGAAAATTCTTGATCATGGGCAAAACCTAGCCTGTGGACCGATCACCGACAACTAGGGATTTCCCTAGGTGTGCACCTAAACGGCGTTGGAGGACATGATTGGCGGGTTCCCTGAGTTGAGTGACAACAGCCGCGGAGGGTGCGGAAGGAGGTTGGCGCAACGAGTCGCCGAACGATACGGGCAACGAATCAAGTGTTCAGCCGGGTCAGCCCCGACATGTCGCCCAAAGCGGCAGACGGCGGAAACCGATACTGCTGTCGGCAACCCTGCGGAGAGCGGCGCCGTCAGGCGGAAGAATGTTGGCGGGGTACGCCGAATCCTTGCCGGTCTTCTTTCGAGGCGTCCAATCTCTCTTCACCGTCGGCGAATGAACGTGCGATGGTGGTCTGCAATCGCCCGTGCCAGTATTTGAGGGTCGCACGGCGTTCTTCTGGAACCGCTTGTGTCAGATCAGCAACGAGCGCGTTCATGCGCCGCATGACCTGCACACTGGTGGCCCCATAAAAGCAGATCTCATTAAAAGCCAACCGAACCAGATCGTCCCATGTGGGAAATGGAATCACGAGTTGCAATTTGCCGTCGCTGTCGCGATATTTTCCAATCTCCAAGTGGCGCTGGCCGAGGCGCAGCAACAGGTCCTCAATTTGGTCAAGCGCTTGCACAGCCGTTGTCGGATCGTTAATCGCCGGCGACAAAGACTTGATGGCTATGTCCACAAGCAGCCGGATCGCGTACTTGGGATCTTGTTCGAACGTTCGCTGCGCACCTAGCTCAATGGTGTCGCGCAACTTCCGTTCATCAACCGGCTCACGCGCTCCAAAGACATGCGCTAAGGGCATCAATTCCACGATCGTATCTCCGACCGCCACGGCTATCTCGATGGTTCCACCAGAGGTTTTAGCCAGGTTCAGCAAAGCGGCGACATCGACCGCTTGTACTGAGCGAGGCCGTCCGTGATGCATCAGCGTCTGGATTAGAGGTAGAGCGCGAAAATCATCCGTTACCATGGCCGTAACTTCCGATTTCATTGAGGGATAAATTGTCGCTATCACCTTGCGTCCTTGATCACCGGTGAAAATCAACATGCGGTTGACCTGGAGCAACGTGATCCGATGAATCAGGGCGATGAACATAGCCACGCTGGCCAGCAGGAGACCGATTACGACATAAGCGCTGATAAATGGAACCGTTTCCGAACCGTTTCGAGCCACCCCTCCAAGCGCTCCAAGCGCGTAGAGAAAGGTGGCGGTAAAGACCCCCAAGGCGTGCGATATCACCCGATCACGAGCCACCCACAGCACCAGGCGGGGCGAGTAGGCCGTAGCGCTAAACTGCACCATGACGAAGGTCAGCGAAAAGACGATAGCGGTCAGGCCAAGCATGCCGGAGGCGATTGAGGAGTAGACGGCAATCGCGACCGATACGCTCGCCGGATGCACGAGTGCTGGAAAGACGCGGCTTTCAAACCGTGGAAATGTCAGCCCCGCGGCAAGGGCGGCTGCGGCGTACAACCCCGGGATTGCCCAGGTACTCAAATGAAGCCTGTATTTTTTGGGTCGCATAGTGGCGCTCCTATACGGCCTGCAAGCTTAGCATGAGCCTTCGTCGGCCACGATCTCGCATCTTAATTTTTGGTGTTTCGTATCCACCTTTGCCCCTGCTTCCTCGTAGTAGAAGAAAGGATCATGGGCCGCTCCCACGCATAAGCGCTACCTTAAAACCCTGTGGGCTTGAATTGGCGTGCCAACGTCCCGGAACCCGGTTTCTGGACAGCGAGACGAGTGGGTTTCGCTGACAATTCTGTCCTAGACGGATTGGGTATGAGTTGGGCTGTTCGCAACTAGTAATCCGCAATGATGATAAAAACCGCTCCTTGGAGCGGCTTTTTGAGCACAACGGCTAACAAGTTACGGGATGTAACTGCAAGCGTTGTCGAAACCGCAACCCTGGTATATATCGTGGAGGTTGTCCCGAATGATGTGAGCCAAGCCGTTGGCATTGCGCATGTCAATGGCCAAGTCTCTCGTGAGCGTTTTGATCTCAAATTTAAATCCGTCCGGCAGCTTTAACTTGCTGGCAAGATTCGAGAGTTGCTCGAGGGAGAGGTCTGTGTCCACTTCGGTCGTGTACGACAGCATGACCCAAGTCTTTCCGTCCGGTGAGTGCAACAGGAAGACCCTACTTCCTTTCTCGTACAGGTACTTGTTCTCACGATGGCCTTCTGCGGGCACAAAGTCGCCCTTGCGCATTTCTTCCAAAAGCTCTGGCGACATCGAGGCCGCCCAAGTGGCCTGAACGCCATGAAAGTCGACGGTCTCGCCCACTTTGAACAACCAGAGTTGGTCCATAACCCAATGGCGTCGCGCCGTTTGTGGTGTCGGATTCATGAACACAATCTCGGCTCCAAGCTCCGCCGCGAGCCGCTTCGGGTCAATGGCAGCCATCTCGTTTACTGGGCAACGGTCGCCCGGACCGCTGCTGTTGTAGATCTGAGCCATCGGAGGCTTGCCCAACACGGGTGCAATTTCGCAATAGGCGAAGTCGCGAGCATTGGCTCTGTGAAACTCTTTGTTGGGAATCGCTCCCGGTTTGAGAGTGATTTGTTGAGCGGAAACGACCATCGTAAAAAGAACAGCGCAGACGATGATTGCGAAGCGAGTTACTGCTGCCTTTCGCGTCATAAGGTCTCCACGTTGCGAGAATGCATAATCATTTAATCAGCCGACGCACTGACCGCACAATGGTAAAGTCCGAGGGGGTAAGCCGAAGACCCGAGGCAAGCCCTTGGTCGGCAGGATCACTGTTGTGAAGTCGCCATGTGGTAAGTGAACGGTCGAACGGGTCCGCATCGTCGGCCACTCGAAGTGTAAGAGCGGGCTGGACTACGGCATGATAGCGTATTAACCTGACCGGAAAGAACGCTATGGGATCCGATCACGCCAAGCCATCCCCGATTTCGGCCGACGAGGCATTACAAAGGCTAATCGCCGGAAACGAGCGATTCCGGCAAGGCCAGGCGCACTTCCCGACCATCTGCAAGGAGACTCTGGTTGATCTTGCCAGGGGTCAGCAGCCCTACGCCACGATTCTCGGTTGCAGCGATTCGCGCGTGCCCCCGGAGCTGATCTTCGACGCGAACTTCGGCGAGCTTTTCATCGTCCGCGTGGCCGGCAATGTGGTTTCGCCGGAGGTAATGGGCAGCTTGCAGTACGCCGGGCAACATCTGCACACGCCGTTGTTTCTGGTGCTGGGGCACGAGGGATGCGGTGCCGTGAAAGCTGCCCTCGATAGCAAGCTTTACGACGTGCAGCATGGTTCACGGATACAAATCCTCGTTGACAACATCACGCCTGGTCTGCGGGACCTCGATGCAAGTGCAGCAGATGAGGATCGTCTTGCCCAAGCTGTCGAAGCTAACGTTCGGTGGTCGATGCGGCAGTTACAGGACTCTCCGGAAGGGTCTCGTGCCCTCGAAGAAGGCCGCGCCAAGCTGGCGGGAGCTGTCTACGAGATTGCCTCAGGCCACGTGAGATTTCTAGCCGATTCAGCTACATAGCCTTCCTGACCAACCCAACGCAGTTGCTGTGTTCCGGCAGACATGCACCATTTTAGTGGCATTGCCTCCCTTCCAGCCTAAAGCGCATAATTGGCGCATAATTTCAATGGTTTCCTCTGGCCCGAACGACCTTACGTCAAATGCAGCGCGTGTATCCAAGGAAGCGCTTTGGTTCGACACTTGGCCTCTTCAGGCCAACCATCCGGAGCTCGCTTGCTGTGGCTGCGCTCCTGCTCGTCTATTTCGCCCCTGCTTCCCAGGGTCAGGTCAGAAAAAACGTTCTCATGATCAACATTATCGGGCAGTCCCATCCTGGTCCGGTGATTGTGAGCAATCAGGTTGTTTCGGCCCTGCGCTCAGACCCGCGGTTCCAGGTCGAATTCTACTCGGAGAACCTCGATGCCATTTATCACCCCGAAGAATGGCAAGAACAGCTCGATGCCGTCGTCCTGCAGTATCGCCACCGCAAACTGGACCTGATTGTGTTGATGGGTCCGGACGCGATCCGGGTCCTGGCAGAGCCGAAGACGATATTCCCCAATGTCCCGGTGGTCTTCTGTTGCACCGTTCCAGGTCAGATCGACCAGACGAGACCCGATTACCGATCGACGGGCTCGTGGTTTCAATTGGAGCCCGCGAAGACGGTGGAGGCGGCGCTGGCTTTGCTACCGGAAACTCGCCACCTCTTCGTGGTCGGGGGCCAATCCGATTATGACCGACGTCTTACCGCGCTGGTAAAGACGGACCTCATTTCTTATGAGAACAAGCTCGATGTTACCTACCTGACCAACCTGCCGATGAGCGAGCTGCAAGGAAGGTTGAGGCATCTCCCCAATCACTCCATAGTTCTTTATCTGTCCTTCTTCAAGGACGCGCAGGGACGGGAGTTCCTCAACATCGCCGAGGCTCTTCCCATGATCGCTGGCGCCGCGAATGCTCCGGTCTTTGGCATAGTCGACACGCAACTGGGCCACGGCATTGTCGGGGGATTTGTAGTCAGCTTCGAAGAACAGGGTAAGATCGTGGGGCGCGATGCCCTCGAGATCTTAGCGGGAAAGCCACCGCAGGACATTCCCATCGTGCAGAGTCCCAGTCTTTGCCTGTTCGACTGGCGCCAGTTGCAGCGATGGAAACTCGATGAAAGCAAGCTGCCCGCCGGAAGCACCGTTCTGTTTCGCCACGCGACTCTCTGGGAACGACACCAGCAGACCGTGCTCATCGGATTGCTGGTCATTGTCGGTCTGAGCCTGCTGACCTTCTATCTCCTGTTCGAGCGAAAGCAGCTCGGCGCCGCAAGAAACGAGCAGATGCGCCTTAGCGGCATGCTCATCAATGCTCACGAGGTTGAGCGCGCCCGGCTGGCCTCGGAACTGCATGATGATTTCAGTCAGAGGCTAGCGGTGCTGTCGCTCGGATTGGAAACAGCTGCTGAAGTTGCTTCCGAGTCCCCAGTGGAAGCAAATCGGCAACTGCATGAGCTTATGAACTCTGCCGGCGAGATTGGCGCCGATCTGCATACCCTGTCGCACCGGCTGCATTCCTCTACTCTTGAACGGCTTGGGCTTGCAGCGGGAGTTGCGGCATTCTGCAAGGAATTCACCGCTCAACAAGGAATCCGGGTTGTATTCTCCCACGACGACGTGCCGCGGTCCGTCTCTCCTGACGTGGCACTGTGTCTGTTTCGAATTGTCCAGGAAGCACTCCGGAACGTAAAGAAGCACAGTGGATCAGGAAACGCACAGGTGCAACTCGAACAAGTCGCCGACGCAATCCATTTGTCGATCTCGGATAGGGGTCGGGGATTCGACATGAAAGAAGTTGCCGATCGACAGGGGCTCGGACTGTGGAGCATGCAGGAGCGAGTGCGCCTGGTAGGTGGACGATTCGAAATTCGTTCGGAAACTCAAAAGGGAACCACGATCGAAGTATGGGCGCCGCTAAAAAGGAAATTTGATATGACGCGGAGTGAACCTGCGGACGAGTCGGTTGGTAGAACTCCGATTGCGTCACGACAAAGTGCCGTTTGACCCGACGCGTGTCGAGGCATCGACCAGCGGCAACGCTGAAAATGGGAGAGGCTGAGAGATGGAAACCAGGCCACAAATCCTGATTGCCGACGATCACGTCATCTTTGCCGATGGCCTGCGGCTTCTTTTGGAGAAGCAATACAGGGTTGTGGGGACTGTTAGAGACGGGCGCGCACTCGTGAGGGAATCTTTGAGGCTCAAGCCAGACATGCTCGTGGTAGATGTCGGCATGCCTCTTTTGAACGGACTTGATGCTGCCAAGCGAGTGCGCGAACAACTTCCAAAAGTGAAGCTCGTATTCCTTACCATGCAGGACAACCCTAATCTGGCTGCCGCTGCGCTTGAGTTGGGATCGGCCGGATTTGTGCTCAAGCATTCGGCAGGATCGGAGCTCGTGAAGGCGATAGAGCAGGTGCTGCATGGCAAGTGCTATGTCACTCCTAAGCTAAGGTCGGAAGATTGGGTCGTACAAAAGACCCGGGCGCGCCAGTACTACAGCCATTTAACTCCAAGACAGCGTGACATTGTCCAGATGTTTGCCGAAGGGCGTCCGATCAAGGAGATCGCCGGACACCTGGACCTGAGCGAGAAGACGGTCGAGTTCCACAAACACCACATCATGGAAACCTTCAACCTGAAGAGCAATGCCGACTTGGTACTCTTCGCCCTGAAGCAGGGTCTGATTTCGATGGATTCCAATTCTTGCCGGCCAAACCTGTCCTCCTGATTTCACTAACTGCCGTGCCTTGCTTTGGCGACTAGGGTTTTCCCTAGTTGTGAGGGTCTCGATGCTGGACCTAACATTGGCGTGTTACTGTGAATGTGTCTCGGCGACGATGTGTCGCCATCGGATGGCCCATGTCAGATATCGGAAAACCTGAAAGTTCTGAGAATCGTCTACGTGTCCTGTTGGCCGACGATCATCCTCTCGTGCTGCAGCGAGTGACAGCGCTTCTGCAGTCGACCTTCGAAGTGGTGGGAGTGGCTCACGACGGGCTCGAAATGGTCGACAAGGCGATGCGGCTGAGCCCGGACATCATCGTGGCCGACATATCGATGCCGGAGTTAGACGGAATTCAAGCGGCCCATCGACTTCGGAAAATGGGAGCGAAGGCTACTATAGTGTTTCTGACGATCCATGAGAGCCCCGAGTTTGTGGAGGCATGTCTGGCCGAGGGGGCACTTGGATTTGTGCTGAAAACTCAGATGAAGGCTGATCTGATCCCTGCCATTAACTCGGCATTATTGGGCCAGTGCTTTGTATCTTCCCACCGCCACACTTAGGAAATCCCCAGTGTCATTCGGATTCGCCGGGGCATACGATTTGCTCGGAGAGTCGGCACATGATGCGTAATCGACATATGCTTGCAGAACTGCCATGCTCGATGCCGGGCTTATGTTTTGGCGTTCCTCTGGAAACGGTATATTACAAGTTCATTGCTGCGTCTCAATGCGCCGCCGGAGTTTTTACTCGTGTGGAAATATAGGGTTACTTACCTCACTGCGTTGTCTCGCGCCGCCATCATCCTGACGTTCTTCACCTTTCTCGAAGGTTCAACAACCATTGCGCAGCAGACGCTGCCCAACGCTCCCAGCGCCGCGAAAGCCAAGGCGCAGACCAGCCGACCCTCCGACACCGGCTGGCCTCGTACATTCACCAGCGGCTCCGACACATTTGTTATGTACCAGCCACAGGTGGACAAGTGGGACGGGAACAGCGTTGATCTTTACTCCGCCGTCGAGTTTAAAGCCGGGAAGGATAGTCCCCCGAAATACGGAGTGGTTTGGTTCCAGGCCCGAACCGAAGTGGACAAGCTTAATCGGCTAGTGACACTGGACCAGGCTCAAGTCACAAAAGTGAAATTCCCCGTGGCACCGGATAAGGAACCCGAGCTTACGACGCTGCTGGAGAAGAAACTGCCAGGCGCCACCAAGACCATATCGCTTGACCGACTGGAGGCCGCGTTGGAAGCAAACGGCGAGCCGGTCAAGGGAGTCGAGGTCAAGAATGATCCTCCGAAGGTGATCTTTGCGGCCAAGCCATCCCTGCTGGTTCTGATTGACGGTACGCCGCAGCTGCGCGAGATCCAGGACACCAAACTTGAGCGTGTGATCAACACGAGAGCAATCATCCTTTTTGAGAACGACAAGAAGAAGTACTACCTGCGCGTACAAGACTGGTGGCTGGAAGCCAAGGATCTAGAAGGCCCGTGGAGCTACGCCAAGAAGCTGCCGGATGACATGAAGAAGGCCGAGGAATACGTAGTCAGCCAAGCCGCCGGGCAGACTCCGCAAAACGATCAGGCTGCAAACCAGCCTTCGCTGAAAGAAGCCGGCAAGAAGGCGGAAATTCCAGTGGTGTATGTCGCGTTCGGACCAACCGAACTGATCGAAACCAAGGACGAGCCGGCGTACAAGCCAATTCCGGGTACCGGTTTGGAGTACGCAGAAAATACCAATGGCAACCTGTTCCGCCTGGGCAGCGAATACTACGTTCTGATCTCGGGCCGCTGGTTCAAAAGTGCTTCGTTGGAAGGGTCTTGGACATTCGTTAGCGGTTCGGACATGCCAGCCGACTTCGCCAAGATTCCGCAAGACAATCCCAAGGCGACGGTGCTGGCGTCCGTTCCAGGCACGCCCGAGTCGAAAGACGCACTGATCGCCAATTCGATTCCACAGACGGCGACGATTACTCGCTCCGAAGCCAAGCTGACTGTGCAGTATGACGGCGAAGCGACCTTCGTGCCGATCGAGGGCACCTCGATGACCTATGCCAAGAACACCAGCGCACCCGTCATCAAGGTTTCCGACAATAACTACTACTGCGTTGAAGCCGGAGTGTGGTTCAAGGCGCCCACCCCGCAGGGGCCGTGGCGCGTGGCCGACACTGTGCCAACGGAAATCTACGACATTCCTCCCAGTTCGCCGCTCTACTACGTTACGTATGTGAAGGTGTACAACTCGACGCCCGAGGTGGTGTACGTCGGCTACACTCCGGGGTATTACGGCACCGTGGTCTCGGCGAGTACGGCGACCGTAGTTTACGGCACCGGATGGTACTATCCGCCGTATATCAGTCCCACAGTGTGGTACGGCTGGCCATACACCTACGGTGTGGGAGCCGGATTTACCTACACCACCGATACCGGATGGAGTTTTGGCTTCGGCTACGGCTATGGCTACTATCCCTGGTATTACCCGTGGTGGGGACCGATGGGCTACTACGGATACGGATGGTATCCGTACTACGGCTGGGGTGCGTGGGGCGGCGCGGCGGTTGCCAACGTGTACGGAGTTTGGGGCAATACCGCCTACTCGCGAACTGCGGCGGCGTGGGCTAACCCTTACACCGGAAATTACGGAGCAGCCACGCGTGGCGCCTACCATAACACCCAGACCGGCAGGACCACAGTCGCTGGTCGCGGCACCAATACCAACATCTACAGCGGCAATACTGCTGGCTATCGCGGTGGCGCGACCTACAATCCCAACACTGGGATTGTCGCGGGCGGCGGAGCCGGATACGCAGGCAACATCTATACCGGCCAAGGCACGGCAGGACGCGGCGGATTCGCCTACAACACCAACACCGGCGCTGGGGTGGCGGCAGGGAAAAACAATGTCTACGCCGGCAAGGACGGAACGGTGTACCGCTACAATCGCGACAGCGGCAGTTGGTCGAGCAACAGCGGCAGCGGCTGGCAGTCCACGACCAAGCCGGACGCCAACCTGCAACGCCAGCAGCAGATGCGCAACCAGGGCGGGCAGCGGACGAACAACTTCAACTCCATGGGTGGCGCGAGGATGGGCGGCGCACGCATGGGTGGTGGCGGAGGCCGGCGGCGGTAGAACGAGAGAGCGGCACTTGCAGAAGGCTAGGCCTAACCAGTAACCCCGTGTGCTCCCAGAGCTACCGTTCCGGCGCGCACGGCAAGTGCAATGATGATGCCCGTCAGCAAAAGCCCCAGGAATGCGATAACGATCGCAGCGATCCTCGATGGTTTTTGTGCCGGCCGAAGGTCGCCGTACCCGACGGTAGTCGCCGTGACAAACGACCAATAGAAGCTATCGAAGCGTGACCAGCCTTCTTTCCTTCCCACGACCTGCCCGAGCACCGTGATCGCGGCCGCCAAGGTCAGCAGCAGCGGAAACGTCAACCAGAGACCGACGCCGAACTCTTTCAGAAACGTTATGGTCAGACCTGTAAAAATCAACGTATCGATACCTCCTGTTTCGCAAGAAACGCCCTGGCAACGCACGTCTGCCCGAAGATTGTAGCTGCTGGTGCGAACCTGCTTCTGAGGAGATGCTACACATCGGAGTTTCTCGCGAAAACTAGAACTCATCTCATAAATGTTTCTGCATCGTATCAGGGCACGACTTTAAGTCGTGCCGAAGCGAGGTGTAGAAATGGTGAGGGCTTCAGCCCCTGCAAGAACCGGCTCGGCAGGGGCTGAAGCCCAAGTCAGTATCAAGCCTGTTGCGGCACGTCTGAAGACGTGCCCTGATACAAGGCGATTTGTGAGATGGATTCCGGGGAAATCCCCAAGGTGGTCGAGAAGACGAAAGATCCTCCAGTTCACGTTTTCCCCAGCCGTCCCCGCTAAATCTTTCGCGATCCCTGCCCTTCAGCGCTGTACTAGGGAATTCCCTAGTTGTGGGACTTGACGGCGGCAACTATGATCGGGCCGTGATCCGGACCGCTTTATGAGTTCCCATTGGAGTTGACTAAGCGGGCCGCGTTTAGGTGCGGGTTTGGCGTGATTGCACCCTCGGGGAGGATTCGGCCATGACTGTTAAACAACTCGCGTACGACAAAGCCCAGGTAAATCAGGCCCTGGAAGCGTCCATCCATATCGGGCTGGCGATTCTGCTGACTATTGCATGCCTGTTTATTCTGCTCCCGTTCATCCCACTACTGGCGTGGGGGATCATCATTGCGGTGGCTGCTTACCCGACGTTCAAGAAGTTGGAGAAGCTGATGGGAGGGCGTGGCGTCCTGGCCGCAGTCTTGTTCACCTTGGCTCTTCTGGCTGTTTTGATTCTGCCGGTCTTCTTGTTGGCAGGCAGCTTGATCGACGGCGTTCAAGTTGTGACTGCCCACATCAAGTCGGGAGCCGCGATCATTCCTCCGCCACCATCCAGTATCGCCGGTTGGCCTCTGATAGGCGCTCCCCTGACAAAATTGTGGGTACTGGCCTCCAGAGATCTAACAGGATTGATCGCACAGTACGGTCCACAAATTAAGGCCGCGCTTCCTGGGGTACTCTCCGCCACCGCCGGATTTGGGGCCACGGTGCTGCAATTGCTCCTCTCCATCGTAGTCGCCGGTGTGCTTCTAGCCAACGCACAGGCTGCTTATGAGCTGACCCGCTCGCTGGCCATCCGCCTTTTCGATGAGAGGGGACCCGAATATCAGGAACTGGTTGGATCCACGATCCGCAGCGTCACCTTCGGCATTATCGGTGTTGCGCTCATCCAATCGGCTTGCGCCACGCTAGGTTTTCTCGTGGTGGGACTTCCTGCAGTGGGCCTATGGGCGGTAGTTTTCGTGATCGCAGCCGTGCTTCAGTTCGGGGTTGTCGCATTAATTCCCGCTGTGATCTACGTGTTTGCGACCGCCAGCACAACCACGGCTGTGATCTTTCTGATCTGGTGCATCATCGTTGCCTTGATGGACAATATACTGAAGCCAATATTGCTGGGGCGTGGTGTCGCGGTTCCGATCGCGGTGGTGTTTCTCGGCGCAATTGGCGGATTCGTGGCGCTGGGCATTATCGGGCTGTTTGTCGGCGCAATCGTTTTGTCGGTTGGTTATAAGTTGTTTCTCGCTTGGCTTGGGGGAAACTCAGTAAAGAATGTGGCAGGCTCGGCGGCCCATGTTTAGGGATCCGTAATCAATTCGGACATTGCAAAGGAAGTGGGAGTGAAAACAGAGGAATTGTCGATATGAAATCAAAACGAATTCTTGTCAGGTGTCTCTTTCAGCTCGTTCGAGAGCTTACGGCAATCTTCTGCGTGGCAGCGCTTGTGCCTGGGAGCACGGCACTGGCTGCGAATCAAGCCCAGCAAGCCCCTGCCTCGTCCGACAGCCAGGGGGCTAAGCTGCCTCCCGAGCAGCTTGACTCACTAGTGGCTCCCATCGCGCTCTACCCTGACCCGATGCTCAGCCAGACGCTGGTGGCTTCTACCTATCCGCTGGAAGTCATTCAGCTGCAACAGTGGTTGGCCCAGAACAAGGGGATGAATGAGAAACAGCTGGCCGAGGCCGTAAAGAAGCAGGACTGGGACCCAAGCATCCAGGGACTGGCTGCCTTGCCCGATGTCGTCAAGCTGCTGTCCGAGAACATCAAGTGGACCACGGACCTGGGGAATGCCTTTCTCGCGCAGCAGAACGATGTGATGGATGCCGTGCAGCGCATGCGCAAGAAGGCCCAGGACGCCGGCAATCTGAAGTCTTCGGAACAGCAAAAGGTTGAGGTCAAGACGGTCGAGAGCAAACAGGTGATCGTGGTTGAACAGGCGAATCCGCAAGTTGTTTACGTGCCGAGCTACAACCCGACCGTGGTGTACGGAGCGCCCGTTTATGCCTATCCCCCAATCGCCTATCCCCCACCGGGCTATTACGCGGCGGGCATGGCGATCTCGTTTGGCGTGGGTGTAGCGATGGGAGCGATGTGGAGCGGAGGATGGGGTTACAACAGCGGATGGGGTGGCAACAACAACGTCACCATCAATAACAACAACAATTTCGTCAACAACAGCAATCGGCAGAACATCAACAACGCCAACCGCGGCAATCGCCCGGCCAACCAGCCCGCCCGGGGCAACAGCAATTGGCAGCACAACCCGCAGCACCGTGGGGGAGCGCCTTACAGCGACAGAAACACGGCCAACAAGTACGGCGGTACTACCCGCGGCGACTCGATGCAGAACCGGCAGGCGAATGCCCGGCAGAACCAGGCCCGACAGCAGCCTGCGGGAGGGCGCGATATGTCGAATCGCGGCACCGGTGCTAGCGCGGGTACTCGGGAGGCAGCTAACCGCGGATCTGGCCCCAGTGCTGGCACGCGCGACATGTCCAACCGTGGGGGTGGGAGCAACATGGGCGGAAGCCGTGGAACCGGCGCCGACCGCGTCGGCAACCAGCAAGTCCGGAATACCCCGAGTTCTATGAACAGAAACGCGTTCGGTGGAGCGGGCAGCGGCATGAGCGGTAGCAGTGCTCGGGCCAGCGGCTCGCGCGGCGCCTCCAGCATGGGCGGCTCCCGTGGCGGCGGTGGTGGCGGGAGGAGGAGGTAGGCAATGCGAATCATGACGAGTGAGGAACATATGAAATCAAGATTATCTAGTTCCAACGTAGTGATTGCTACCTTCGTCCTAATCCTGATCGCGTGCGCCCTGCCAGGCATGGCGGCGGCACAGTCCCAGCCGGCGGCGAAACCGGCGGTCACCGGGCCGAAGGCATTCGACACTCCCCAGCAAGCCGCGGACGCAGTCATCAAGGCTGCCGGCGATTATGACGTACCGGAACTGACGGCGATCTTTGGACCCGATGGCGAAGACTTTATCGAGTCAGCGGATCCTGTTCGGGACAAGAACAATGGCATTGCTTTTGCCAAGGAAGCCGCTGCCAAGAACTCGATAGAACTCGCAAAGTCCAATCCGAACCGCGCAACCATCATTGTTGGCGACGAAGGATGGCCGTTTCCGGTCCCCTTGGTGAAGAAAAACGGCAAGTGGTATTTCAACGCCAAGGAAGGGCGTCAGGAAATCCTCTACCGGCGCATCGGCACCAACGAATTGGACGCCATTACGGTGTGTCGCGGCTATGTCGAAGCGCAGAAGGAATATTCTTTGCAGATCCACGACGACTCCGGCGTGAATCAGTATGCGCAGAAAATCTTCAGCACTCCCGGCAAGCAGGACGGCTTGTACTGGAAGAATCCCGATGGCACATCGGGCGGACCAATCGGAGAGGCCGTGGCCAAGGCGCTGGAGGAAGGCTATACGACCGGTAAGGGAGGATTTCACGGTTATTACTTCAGGATCCTGAAAGGTCAGGGCCCGGCGGCCCCGTTGGGCAAAATCGACTACGTCATCGAAGGAATCATGATCGGCGGATTTGCCCTTGTCGCCGTCCCGGCCGAATACCGTGTGACCGGCGTTAAGAGCTTCATCGTGAGCAACGACGGAATTGTTTACCAGAAGGATCTGGGTCCCGATTCGCTCAACATCGTGAAAAACATGGAACTCTACAACCCGGATAAGACCTGGCAACCGACAAACGACGAGTGGCCGGCAAGCGTTGCGGAGCCGGTCGCCACAGAAAGCTCGCAATGACAAAGGCAAGTGGGTGAGTTAAAGAACCATGGGTAAATTATGAATGGATTTGATCTTAAAGAATACAACCTGACCGTCTCCCAAGTTCACCATAATTTACCGCCCAGCGTGCTGTATGAACATGCGATCCGGCATGACAAGGGCGCCAGCATTGCCGAAAACGGCGCGCTAGTCGCATATTCTGGCGCTAAGACCGGACGCTCACCCAAGGACAAAAGAATCGTTAAGAATTCGGAGTCGGAAGGCGATATCTGGTGGGGCGACGTCAATGTCCCGCTTGACGCTCGCACCTATGACGTTGTGCGTGAGCGCGCGCGCGACTATCTGAACATCTGCGATAAGCTCTACTGCTTTGACGGTTTTGCCGGTTGGGACCCGAAGTACCGCATGAAGGTACGCGTCATCTGCGAACGCCCCTATCACGCACTGTTTATGCACACGATGCTCATCCGGCCGACCAGCGACGAGTTGGCTAACTTAGGCAAGCCAGATTTGGTGATTTACAACGCCGGGCGTTTTCCCGCCAACCGCTATACCGCGGGCATGGGTTCGACGACCAGCATCTGCCTTAACCTCGAAGATCGTGAGCTGGTCATCCTGGGGACAGAATACGCGGGAGAGATGAAGAAGGGCGTGTTCACCGTGGCAAACTACTTTGCTCCCAAGCGGGGCGTCCTTTCGATGCACTGCTCCGCGACGGCCGACAAACAGTCCGGGCGCTCTTCACTGCTTTTCGGCTTGAGTGGCACCGGCAAGACCACCCTGTCGGCAGACCCCAACCGTCATCTCATCGGGGACGACGAGCATTGCTGGAGCGATGAAGGTGTCTTCAACATCGAGGGCGGCTGTTACGCCAAGGCTATCAACCTCACTCCCGAGTCGGAGCCGGATATCTTCGCCGCGTTGCGTTTTGGTGCCGTGCTGGAAAACGTCGTGCTCGAAGACGACCATAGTGTGGACTTCGCCGACACCAGCATTACCGAGAATACCCGCGGCGCCTATCCGATCAATTTCATTCAGAACGCGCTTATTCCTTGTGTAGCCGGTCATCCCACGGACATTATCTTTCTCACCTGCGATGCGTTTGGCGTCCTGCCGCCGGTGAGTTCGCTCACCCCCGCGCAGGCGATGTATCACTTCATTAGCGGATACACCGCAAAGGTCGCCGGCACCGAGGTCGGAGTGAAGGAGCCATCGGCGACCTTCTCACCATGTTTCGGCGGGCCGTTCCTGGTATGGCATCCCAACAAGTACGCGGAGCTGTTGGCCGAGAAGATAAAGAAGCACAATGTGCGTGTCTGGCTGGTGAATACCGGCTGGAGCGGTGGAGCTTACGGAGTAGGAAAGCGCATGAAGCTGGCCTACACGCGGGCGATCGTCGACGCTATCCACAGCGGCGCCTTGGCAAAATCCAAGACCCAGCGTGACCCGATCTTTGGATTCGCTGTCATCACGGAATGCCCAAATGTCCCGTCAGAGATTCTTGATCCGCGGAGCACTTGGGCAGACAAGTCTAGGTTCGATGAGACGGCAAAGAAGCTGGCTGGACTCTTCCGTGAGAACTTCAAGGCTTATGAAGACGGAGTCACCGCGGAAGTGAAGCAGGCAGGAGCCGCGGGTTGATCGCAAGTCATCGAGTAAAACTCCGACAAGAGCGTCACTGACCGATGTCTACTTGGCTGACCTCATATCGGAAGGAATGGCTGCGGCCCGATGTAATCGCTGGCTTGACCACTGCTGCCGTAGTCATACCCAAAGCGATGGCGTATGCCACCATCGCCGGCCTACCTGTACAAGTGGGACTGTACACCGCTTTTCTGCCGATGGTGATCTACGCCGTGCTCGGCACCTCGCGAGCCCTGAGCGTAAGCACGACTACCACGCTGGCGATTCTGACCGCTGCCGAACTGGGCGAGGTAGCTCCTAACGGAGACGCGGCCTCGCTGCTGGCTGCCTCCGCGACGCTGACACTGTTAGTTGGTGGGATGCTGGTGCTCGCTTCCATCCTGAGGCTGGGCTTCGTTGCCAATTTCATCTCTGAGCCGGTCTTGATTGGGTTCAAGGCCGGCATCGGTCTGGTCATCGTACTCGACCAGGTTCCCAAGATCCTAGGAGTTCATTTTGCCAGGGGAACATTCGTTCAGAACTTGTTTGCAACGATCCGCGGGCTGCCCGGCACATCGCTGGCAACTCTGGCCGTCGGACTTTCTATGATCGTACTGTTGATTGCAATCGAACGATTCGCGCCAAAGGCACCCGCGCCGCTGATTGCGGTAGCTGCAGGTATTACCGGCGCTTACTTCCTGAACTTGCATGCGCTCGGTGTTGAATTGGTCGGCCACATCCCGCAGGGGCTGCCATCGTTCACTCCTCCGGTCTCATCGCTCGCAACTCAACTCTGGCCCGGTGCGCTGGGCATCGCGCTCATGAGCTTTACTGAGACCATCGCCGCGGGACGAGCTTTTGCACGCAGCAATGAGCCTTCGCCGAGGGCGAACCGGGAACTGTTTGCCACCGGACTCGCCAATGCTGGAGGCGCGCTATTGGGTGCGATGCCGGGTGGTGGGGGGACCACGCAGACAGCAGTCAATCGCCTGGCCGGAGCGCGCACACAGGTGTCAGAACTGGTGACAGCGGCTATGACTCTGGTCACCATGCTCTTTCTAGCTCCGCTCATCGCCTTGATGCCGCAAGCCACTCTCGCGGCTGTCGTCATTGTGTATTCCGTCGGATTGATTAAGCCGATCGAATTCCGCGAGATTCTCGGCGTTCGTCGAACCGAGTTCATTTGGGCCGTAGTCGCGTTCGCGGGTGTGGTGCTGATAGGAACACTAAAGGGAATCATCGTGGCCATCATTGTTTCCTTGATAGCGCTTGCCTACCAGGTAGCTGATCCGCCGGTATACGTACTGGGACGCAAGCCCGGCACGAATGTTTTCCGGCCCCGCTCCAAGGAACATCCCGAAGATGAAACCTTCCCCGGCTTGTTGCTGCTTAGGCTGGAGGGCCGGATTTTTTTCGCTAATGCTGAACACGTTGCCGAGAAGGTAAGACTCTTGATTGGGGAAGCGCAGCCCAAGATTGTCGCCATTCATCTCCGAGGCGTTCCCGACCTTGAATACACGGCTCTCAAGATGCTCACTGAGGGTGAGAAGCGACAGCGTGAGCGTGGCATCAGACTCTGGCTGGTTGGAATGAACCCGCGCGTGTTCGACATGATACAGAGATCCCAGCTTGGCGAAGTGCTGGGACGCGACGCCATGCACTTCAACCTGGAGACGGCGGTTGCCAAGTATTTGGGCACTGGGGTTCAATATTCGTAGTAACCCAAACGAGTTTTGAGCGTACGTAGAGTTTGTACTGTAGTGCACCCCATCGTAGCGAGTTTCGCCGTTCGTGCTTTCTGCATTCCAGGCCGCGCCAGGACACACGATCGTTGCCGAGAATTCCATCAGACGCGGGCGACGGCTGCTGTGCGCTATTTGACAAGCGGAATGTTTGCCGCAAACTGCAGATCGAGCAGCAAATTGACGCGCCGGTCCAGTTGGAAGAACAACGCCGTCTGCTTTCCAGTAAGTACCTTCCGGAATTTAGGAATCCACTCCTGGCGCAGGGTCGCAGTCTGCACGTCCAACGTTGCCATTTTGTCGACAAGGCTGTCGGCTTGAGCGTCCGTCATGTTCCCGTAGTTTTGCGCGTATTCCTTGACGAGAGCGTAGCTAGCGTCACCTAGCTTCGTGGTCTCTTGTGTGTACGCATCGTAGACCGGCCAAAACTTTTCGGCTTGAGCATCGGTCAGCTTCATGTTTTCCGCAATGATTTGCTTTTTCGCGGAGCGTATGTCGGATCGCAGCAGTTGTACATCTTGCTCAATACCCGCCGACCCCGATGTCGGCGGCTCGGATTTCTGAGCGAATGCCACACTCTGGAACAACAGGAGTGACGTTCCTATGACAAGGGCTATCGCCAACTTTTTCATTAGTTCCTCCGGTGAATCTGCCTAATCGACGACCGATAGCAATGGCTTCAGTTCGTCGCGTGGTATTTCCTCGGTAAAAGTGCTGAAGCCCCGAATCCGCACCTGAATGGGGCGAGATGCTTGCTCACTGGAAGCATGAGATGTGCTGTTGCTTCCCGCAACTAGGGAAATCCCTAGTTGCTCGAGGAACTGACGCAGGCCTAGGCTGTGTTTGCATGATGCACATGATCGAACTGAGAGGTCTTAGCCGGAATGTCCGCTTTCATTTCCAACGGTGCTGCGGTATGAGCCTGTATGGGGTGGATTTAGATGATCTGGGACATACTCCGGGGCGGTCGAGGTGAATCCAGGCGTATGGGTGTACCAGATCCACCAGGAATTGCCTCACGCTCCAGCTAACCTTGCAGTGCGCGAAGTGCTACAAGGATGACGAACTGAATAGCGGCAAGTCATGAGCCGCCAGTACGGTGCCGTGAGAGGTGGGTGCCAAGCTAAGCCCGTGCAACTCGCGCACTCTATCGTCAGCAGTCTTATGCCCGTCGATCTTGCAGACCTGAGCGCGGAGTGATCAGCCATGTTGAAGACAGACCACCCTAACGAGTCGCAACAGTCCATTCCTGAACCGCACCGCCATGTGCCGCCTGCCACCGAGACGCAATTGCGCACTCTACCCGGGGTGTCCTTCAGCTCGCAGGAGCAGGCCACGATAGGCAAGTCTCTGGCGATCAGGGGGGAAGTAAGTGGTTCAGAGTCTCTCTACATTGACGGCCGCGTGGAAGGGTCGATCAATCTTCCGGAACATTGTGTCACTGTCGGACGCAACGGCATCGTTTCGGCCAACATTACGGCCCGAGAGATCGTGATTCTGGGAAAAGTTCAAGGCATGATGGCGGCTAGCGATCGCCTCCATATAAGTAGCGAAGGCGCCCTGACCGGCGATGTCGTCACCCAGCGCGTCAGCCTAGAAGATGGTGCCTATTTCAAGGGTGGTATTGACATCCGCAAGGGTAACGCTGACAGCAATGAAATCTTATCGGAGCAATCTAACCAGGCCCCTGCTACTTCAGGCTGACCGCTCCGTCAGAGGATTCTGGCGGGAAGCAAGAGCCAGCTTAGCCACCTCTTTTGTCCCGGCTTTATCGCCAGACCTTTTCAATGACTAGGGAATTCCCTAGTTGACGCATCTCGGGTCATGTACGAGAGTTTGAATCATGTTACGGATTGCGCAGGACCGACGGTAAACGAGGGTACTTGAAATGGGGTAGATCGGTTCACACAAAGCAACGGACTAGGGTATCTCAGCAAGTTGGAACGGCTGCTGATGTGTTGTGGTCTGCTCCTGCTCTTCCTGTACGTGGCCAATCGAACCTACAGCGCAATTTACTCACGTTCCAGTCTGCAGAGCTTCTGGGCAGCTGAGGCATCCGCTCAAACTAAAGCTGGGATAAAGCCTCAATCCTCGAGCCGCCTGCCTGACTTCAGCCTCTGGTCAGACAAGCGTATTAAAGCCTACCAGGCGAGCCTGGCGGCGAATGTGACTCCGCCGCTGGGAGTTCTCGACATTCCGTCGCTTCGTTTACAAGTGCCGGTTTTGGAGGGAACGGACGACCTGACGCTGGATCGTGGGGTCGGCCACATTACTGGCACTGCATCCCTAGGTGAACCGGGAAACACAGGAATCGCCGGACACCGGGACGGTTTCTTTCGTGGACTGAAGGATGTTCACGTTGGGGAAATGATTGATGTCTACACCCAACACGGCCGTTCACGCTACGTTGTGGATGAGATCCGCATTGTTTCACCAGATGAGGTGTCCGTTCTCGCGCCGCGAGCGAAAGCTTCCCTCACCTTGGTGACCTGTTACCCCTTTTACTTCGTCGGTAGCGCGCCTTCGCGCTACATCGTGCACGCGACGCTGGCCGAAGATGACTTGAGAAGTTCGGAAACGCCGGGCCATGCGGCAAAGGCCCACTAGACGAACTCCAACTAACTCGATTTAGAACCGGAGCGGTTTAGCGAAGAAACAGTTACCCAAATAAAAAGGAGAAGAAAATGAAGTCACACGGCACTTGCATTAGGAAAACCTTGGTACTGGCGGTGGGGGCCCTTTGTCTCGCTTTGGCGGTCTCGACCAGCGCGCAAGTACAAACCCATACAACCACTACAACCGGAAAAACCACACACGAAGTCGAGGTCCAGAACGGTGAGGTCGTTGCCGTCGACGGCAATCATCTTTTCGTTAAGATGTCAGACGGTACCCTTCGCGACTTTCCCAATGTGCCGGAAAGCGCCAAGGTCACAGTGGACGGACAGCAGCTTGGCATTCACGAGCTTAAGCCCGGTATGAAACTGCAGCACACGACGGTCACATCCACCACACCGCAAGTGGTGACAACCGTCGAAACGGTCAGCGGGAAAGTCTGGCACGTGACGCCACCGCTCTCCGTCATCCTCACCTTGGAAAACGGGCAGAATCAGTCATTCAAAATTCCGGATGGGCAAAAATTCATGGTCTCAGGCCAGGAAACGGATGCCTGGGGCCTGAAGAAGGGAATGATGGTGTCCGCGACGAGGATTACGGAGACTCCCTTGACTTCTGTATCGCAGCACACCCAGGTGACCGGAACAATGCCGCCGGATGCGCCTGTGTTGATCGCCAAAGGAGGCCCCACTGCTGCGCCGGGTGGCGCGGAAACCACTGCTGCCGAAGGAACCAGCGGTACTGCTTCCGGCCAATTGCCGAAGACAGCCACAGGGTTGCCTCTCGTTGGCATTCTTGGGCTCCTATTAATTCTCACTTCGGTTGGAATGACGTTGCTGCGCCGGAGTCTAGGGCTTCGAGCTTAGATTTCGCCCAGCGCGCCGCCTAATGAAAGAAACCGTTTTAAGCACAGACAAGGGCGGCAGCGTTTGCAACCCGCGGCGGGCCAGTGGCTGCCATCAAGCACGATGCAAGCGAAGCTTGGGTGGCACTTCCTCCGCCAAGGGTCCGGGTATTCGTGTTCCGGACGCATTTTGACGAGAATTAACAATTCTCTCGGAGAAGATATGTCGATTACAAAGCGTGCAACTGCTGAGTTCATTGGAACATTTTGGTTGGTCTTTGGAGGTTGCGGGAGCGCCGTGTTGGCAGCAGCGTTCCCAAACTTGGGAATAGGTTTCCTGGGTGTCGCCTTTGCTTTCGGCCTGACCTTGCTGACTATGGCCTTCACCATCGGCCCTATCTCCGGGTGCCATATCAATCCCGCGGTATCGGTCGGACTATGGGCAGGCAAAAGGTTCCCTGCGTCGGAACTTTTGCCGTATATCGTTGCCCAAGTGGCGGGCGGCATCGTGGCGTCGAGTGTCCTTTACGTAATCGCGAGCGGGAAGGAGGGTTTCACGCTGGCTGCCGGATTTGCCTCCAACGGGTATGGGGAACACTCGCCTGGAGGCTATTCACTTCTCGCCTGTCTCGTGATCGAAGTGGTTCTCACGATGTTCTTCCTTTTGATCATTCTCGGCTCGACCGACGAACGAGCGCCGAAGGGCTTTGCCCCCATCGCGATTGGGCTGAGCCTTACCCTGATTCACCTCATTTCAATTCCGGTGACGAACACATCGGTGAACCCCGCCCGCAGCACGGGGCCGGCCCTATTTGTGAGGGGGTGGGCGCTGGAACAGTTGTGGCTGTTCTGGTTAGCCCCGATTGTGGGTGCCATCTTGGCCGGGGTCATCTACCACGGGTTGTTCGCCGAGGGTCCGCAAGAAACGGTTCGCGCCGCTGAGCGCGCGCGCTGACCGCGAAGAGAGAGCCGCCATTGGGAGAGCCGCGAGTTAGGAACGCTAACTCGCAAAACAGCGTTGACTGTATGTGAGTGTGTTCGAAAACGAGACGTTCTCTCGCGGCAAAAAGACTAAATGGCCGCCATGGGTCCCTGGGAAGGAGTCTGTTTTGCGGTTGCAGGGATCGACATTATTTACTGAAAGGAGAAATTAAGCGGCTATGAACATAATAAGTTGGAAGTGTGCGTGGCGGTTTGTTGCAACGACCACGGCTTGCTTGGCCTTTACCCTGAGCCTGAGTGCGCAGGTGGAGACGAAAACTACGACAACGACAGGGCGAGCTAACGTCGTCACAAAAGTCGAACGGGGTGAAGTCGTGACCGTCTCGGGCAACGACCTGGTCGTCAAGATGGCGGATGGCACTATGCGCAATTTTGAGAATGTGCCCGAGAGGGCCAGAGTAACGGTAGACGGTAAGCAACTCAGCATTCACGATCTGAAGCCCGGCATGAAACTCCAGCGGACCATCACCACTACCACAACTCCCATGACCATCACGACCGTTCAGACGGTTAAGGGAAAGGTTTGGGCAATCACTCCGCCGCTGAGCATAATCTTGACCCTGGAAGACGGCAAGAACCAGCAGTTCAAGATTCCCGAGGACCAAAAATTCAACGTAGAGGGACAGATGGTCGATGCCTGGGGCGTGCGCAAGGGGATGATCATCACCGCCACCAAGATCGTGGAGCAGCCCGCGGTTGAAGTCACGCAAGAGAAGACTGTGACGGGTCAGGCTGCGCCAGCGCCGCCACCCGCGGATGTACCAATCCTGGTCGCGCAGGGGAGCGAAGAGGCGGTGGCGGCTCCAGCAGAAGCACCAGCACCAGAGGCCGCAAGTGGCTTGTCGACGACAGGGATGACCGGATTGCTGTGTCTGGTGGCGGTGGCTGCCGTGATCGTATGGTACGTGGTCCGGAAGCGCCGCTCGCATGCATGATCTTCGAACGCACTTCCCGGGAGTCGCGCCTTCCTTGGATTGTTCGGTGCGGCAGCTTTCACGCAGATTCGGGCCTAAACACGCAGTACGACAAACGTAATCCATCTGCGAGTGCGATTGTCCGAAGGACTCCGAGAGAGAGACGGCTATGATCACTCAGCGTGCGATCTCTGGCGAACCCTCCTGGCGTCAGGTGATGGAGCTTGAAGCGCGTAAGGAAGTGATTGAACGCTGGCTGTCGGAATCCGTCATTCCCTCTCAACTGGTTGAAGCCCTGCAGGAGATGCTGGCAACGACGGAGCGCCAATTACAGGCGATCAGAAATCAGGCTCCCGAGAACACAAGTTCGTCCCCTCGCCACGAGTCGGGGTAACTCCAATCGTGGCTTCGATCCCGAACTGAACCACAAACGAGTCAGGCCTGGCGCGACCTTTAACACCATGGCCAAGATCAGCGGAGTTAGGGTTATTGGCAAACCGAGGACAGAAGGAGATTTGGGATGACACAACGTGAAATCGCCACCAACTTCTTGGACCCGTGATGCATGGCGCTGGCTTGCTGCCTCATCGCCCTCCTCGCCCCCGAATAGCTTCGGTTGCCATGATTTCTACTGACCGGCCCTCTCAGAAGCCGACATTGCCGCGGTGCAAGATCGCAACAACGCCGGGCATCGCCTCAGCCGCGCTGGTGTCGAGTTTGGTGAGGTTTTCCTTGGCGATCGTGGCTCCAACCGGTACTGCATACAGCATCCCGGGAAAATGGAAGTCGGAGGTGTACTGTGCAACTCCGGTAACCTTTTGAGGTCCGTCGACCCGAACTGTGTCGCGCCCAATCGGTGATACTTGCTGTTGCATCGCCATGCTCGTTCTGCGTCGGCCGGATCAGCCGTTCGCTGCTGTCTGCAGAGTGTGCACAAGGCAGCGCTTTGCCAGTTCAATCTTGAATTTGCTTTCGCTCTGCGGCTTGGCATCGCGCAGAGTAACGTCAGCGGCCTGGCGGAAACCCTCGATATTCGTGGGCTTACCGGCGAGCACGGCTTCCGCTTCCGGCGAGCGCCAGGGCTTGGTTCGAACTCCGCCCAAGGCGATCCGGATGTAATTGACATTGCCGCCATCGACCTTCATCACCACTGCGGCTGAGGCGAGAGCGAATTCATAGGACGCGCGATCCCCCAACTTCAGGTAAACCTGCGTGCTTCCGGAGATCGGCGGCAGCGTGACATGGGTGATTAGGTCGCCCGGTTCAAGCACCGTTTCTCGATCTGGCGTGTCGCCAGGCAGAAGGTGGAAATCGCCGATTGGAATGGCTCGTGTCCCCTTCGGTCCTTCCACGTAGATGACGGCCTCCAGTGCTGCCCTTGCCACGCACATATCCGACGGGTTAGTGGCGATGCAATGATCGCTGGTCCCAAGAATGGCTAGTGTGCGATTGCTGCCGGTGATTGCGGGGCAGCCGGTTCCTGGCTCGCGCTTGTTGCAGGGCATCGCCTTGTCGCGGAAGTAGACGCACCGCGTTCTCTGCACCAGATTACCGGCGGTTGTCGCCATGTTGCGAATCTGCCCCGACGCACCGGAAAGAATCGCCTGGGACAGCACGGCATAGTCACGTAACACCCTCGCATGATTCGCCAGGTCCGAATTGCGAACCGTCGCGCCAATCTTCAGGCCGCCGTCGGACGTGTCTTCGATTTTGTCGAAAGGCAGCCGATTAATGTCGAGCAGGCGTGTGGGAGTTTCGACGTTCAACTTCATCAGGTCGAGGAGCGTCGTACCGCCTCCCAGGAAGCGGACGGCTGCGCCTTGCTGCGCGGTTTTCGATTGCGCTGCCGCGTTGATCGCCGCTGCAGGGTCGGCAGACCGGATAAATTCGAAGGTATGCATCGAGGATCTCCGCTCGCGTTATGCGCGTTGTCGAACTTGCTGGATTGCGGCCACAATATTGGCGTAAGCCCCGCATCGACAGATGTTGCCGCTCATGGGTTCCTTCACGGCAGCGTCGTCTGGACCGCACGGCTCGTTAAGCAGCGCTACGGCTGACATGATCTGGCCGGAGGTGCAATAACCGCACTGATACGCATCACAGACAAGAAATGCAGCTTGCATGGGATGCATAGCTTCCGGCGTCCCGAGACCTTCTAGAGTGGTGATCTCTTTGCCATCGTGTGCCAGGGCGAGACTGAGGCAGGAGAGCACCCGTCTGCCATCTACATGTATGGTGCACGCGCCGCACTGCCCGTGATCGCACCCCTTCTTCGTTCCCGTCAATTCCACTGTTTCGCGAATGCAATCCAGCAGCGTTGTTCGTGGATCGATGCGGAGCGAGTGTTCTTTACCGTTGATGCGCAACGTGATTGGGACTGCAATCTCGTCGGCAGAATTCTCCGCTCTTCCAGCCGTAGTGCTCACTGTCGGATCGAAGGTGGTTGCCATGATTCCTCCTTGGGTGCCGACCGTTATACGCTGATCGGCGGTTTCTTCTCAAGCGTGCGGTTCCCGACGAGCAGAATTCCCGGCCAGTGTTGACGTTGACGAGTAGCGAGTCTGCCCGCAGCAGGATGGTTATCGGTTCCGCGGATCGTCTTTCGGGTCCAGATACTCGAGGCCGAGGGGCCCAATGGCCGTCACCTGCGTAATGTATTCGCCGGACTTGGCCCAAAGGAAATGGGGCGAATCGCCGGGCAGAACGGCTACCGCGACGGGCGGATAGGCTTGCAACTTGTTGGCATCGAACTGATCACCTAGCCCAATGTAGAAGACGCCGGAAATGACGGTGTATACCCGGTCCTCGGGATGCCTCTGCGGCATCAATTTCACATCGTGAGGGACGTGAACCCTGATGGTGTAAGGGCCTTCCTTCGAGGGCTCACCTACAACAACGGCGAGGCGCACTGAGGGCGGGAACGCCGCAAAAGGTTTCCACTCGATATCCTCGGGCAGCGTCGCCTTGAAAGCTGGCTTCGCCTGGCTGATGGGATCGAATATTTTCGGCCACTGAAACCTCGCTAGCCATGCTCAGCTGACCTGCCCCCATCTCTAGTCCAAGGATAATGAGACTTTCTCCGGTTTTTGTTCGCCCCACATACCTCTGTCGGTAGCGGGGAATGGGGCGTGGGGCAAGGGGCCGGCGTTTGAGGTCCCTTGCCCCACACCAGTGATTTCGAAGCTTGCTGCTGACTGTGCTGCGAACTGCCGCCGGGGTCCGAGTACTGCAAGCTGCTGTGCGGTCGAAGTTCGTTGTAGTCCTGCTTCCAGTGAGCGATCTTCTCTCGCGCATCGGCCAGACTGCTGAACCAGTTCTCGTTCAGGCATTCATCGCGAAAACGCCCGTTGAAACTTTCCACGTAGCCATTCTCCATGGGTCGTCCGGGTTGAATCGTGTGCCACTGCAGGCCCTGCTCGTAGGCCCACTGATCGACCGCACGACTTACGAACTCGGGTCCGTTGTCGCTGCGAATCTGGCGCGGCAGTCCGCGTCTTTGCCTCAGCTCTTCCAGTACGCGCACCACGCGCACTCCGCCCAGCGAGGTATCGACCTCGATCGCCAGGCACTCCCGCGTGTAGTCATCCACGATGTTCAAGGTGCGAAACCTCCGTCCCGAGCTGAGCGTATCGCTCATGAAGTCGACCGACCATACCTGGTTGACGGCCACGGCTGCCGGCAGCGGCTGACGCACCGTGCTGCGCTTCCGCCCGCGCTTGCGCCGCAACGACAGCTTCTCCTCCACGTACAGCCGGTACACTCGCTTGTGGTTCACCTGCCAGCCTTCGCGCTCCAGCAGAATCTGCAGACGGCGGTAGCCGAACCGGCGCCTGGCCTCCGCCAACTCGCGCAGCCGCACGCGCAGCGGTTGATCCTCGCTCCTTCGTTTCTGATAGCGACACGTCGCACGATACATTTCCATCAGCCCACAGGCTCGTCGCTGGCTCAGCTCTACCTCCACCTGCATCACCAGCACCGCCTCTCGTCGCGCCTGCGGGCTCACCACTTTTTTGCGACCACCGCCTTCAACGCCCGGATGTCCACCGCCTGCTCGGCCACGATGTGTTTTAGCTGCCGGTTTTCTTCCTCCAGCTGCTTCAGCCGTCTCGCCTCGCTCAACTCCAACCCCCCGAACTTGCTCTTCCACCGGTAGAAACATGCCTTCGCGATCCCGTGCCGCCGGCACAGTTCTCCCGTCTCCACCCCGGCCTCCGACTCCTTCAGGATGGCGATGATCTGATCTTCGCTGAATCGACTTTTTCTCACGACTCCTCCTCTGGCCCTGGCGGGTCATCCTAAATGGGAGAAGTCTCTTTTTCTATGGACTATTTCTTGGGGGGCAGGTCACAGCCGTATATTCTACGCTTGCTGCTCAAAGCTGCGTCAGCCTCAGACGCAAGCGTTAGTGACTGATGAGTCCTAGAAACCAAGGTCGCGGATGGTCGGCAACTCGGAGAAAGCGGAAGGAGACTCCATCGATTAGTAATGGGAACTCGGCCAGTGTGTTTACGAATGTTTCCTTTCATCCGGCCGTATAACGCCCAACCCGTGTTGTTGAAGCAATGCACCAAGTCGCGGCCACAACCACGGCTTGCCGGCTACTCGACCGAGTGGCCAACTTGCGAGTGCCGACCCTACAGCCTGACTCAAAAGCTCACTCCCGTCTCAAGCACTACCGTAGTGCTCGCAGTCCCGGGACCGAAAACGTACGTAGTGAACTCCAACTTCTTGTGGGAGAAACCCACCAGGAACCCTCGTTGGATATTGAGCGCAGTGTGGTAGGCCGCGGTATGTTGCGCCACCGCACCCACATGAACCCATTGCACGGGCGAGTATGTGAGCTGCGGCCAGGCGTAGTAAAAGTTCCCTGACTTGCTGGTGGTATCGAATACATATTCATTGCCGATCGAGAGCTCGACCTTATTCTTGTAGTAAAGCGAGGCTTCGCAGCCCGGTGCTATCCCGTTGAGCCGCCCGAAAACCCCACCGATCATCGGCGTAATGTCGAACTCCCACTTGTCGCCGGCGCTGACTTCGCCGTGGCTGAAGTTGTAGCCCACCCACGCCGATCCCGTCCGCAGGTGCTCGTCGTTGTAGCGTGCTTCGAGGTGCAGCCAACGGTGGTCCGCGGTTAACACCGGATCGACGTAGGATGTACCTTCCGGAACGATGAAGCCATCGACTGTCAGGGTGTACTCCCAAGGTTGCGCCGCCGAGGTCGGCGTCTTAATGGATGCTGTGCCCGGCCTTGCCTGGCCAAGCGCCTGGCCACTCACCAGCACCACCAGCAATGCGAGTTGTTGCGCGGCGTTCATGCAATTCATCAGTGGGCTGTCCCCTTCAAGCGAACGTAGGCAGGGCCTTCATGAACTCCTTCGGATCGAACGGGAGTCTGGGAGAACTCGTAAGGGAGAGTATCAGACAACGCCACAACTCATCCTCAGGGCTCCAGCGGCAAGTCACCCACAATGCCATTAAGTAATGCACTTTGACTTGTAAGAGCCTAGCCCGTGGTTTTGAGGAACTTTGCCAGGTCGCGGCACAAGGACGGCACGCCGACTTCTCACTCGTGTGGATTGGTGCCGAGACCGCCGACGACACCCGCGAGACCTTCCGTCTTCGTTGTTACGGCCTTTAATACGGCTGGTTGCCCCGGCTTCTGCCTGGAGTTAGACTTGCTGTCTCACCGACACGGAGTGGCGATTAAGTGTGTCTCCGGTAGCTTTTTTTTTCACATCATCCACCCGAAGTGGAAAGGGAGTCCTTATGCCTAATTCTTCTCTTGGCGGGACAAAACAGGTCCGCAGTAGAACCCGATCTGAGCTCGCTGGAAAACTGCTCTTAATCCTCGCCTTAGTGGCATGGGCTCCATTCGTCCACGCGCAGGGTCCAGGGAAGACCCTGGCACCAAACCACCCACTGAACATCATCCTGGTTATACGCGACCAAACGCGCTACGACCTGCCGATCGCCGCGGGTTACCAGATGCCAGCCCTTGACCGTCTGGCGCAACAAGGCGTGGTCTTTCGCAACCACTATGTTGCGTCGGCAATGTGTACGCCCTCGCGTGCGGCGCTGTTCACGGGGCAGCCGCCACAGGTCAACGGGGTCTTCGACCAGATGGAGGCGGGCTACGTGCCCAATATGCCCAAGGACCGGCTCAACATGGGTTCCTTGATGAAGAAGCTCGGTTACCAGACGGCATTTTTCGGCAAATGGGAAATGGAGGCTGGCCTTATCCCTCCCAAGCCGACTGTCAACTACAGCGAAGCGCTCCAGCCCTACGGTTTCGACATCTACCAGCCTGACGGGGACAAAACCGGCGCGCCCGACCAAGGCTACAAGACCGACGTTTATACCGCGTCCGAAGGCGTCCGCTGGCTGCGGGGCAATGTTCCCAAACTGCGGGCGTCCGGGCAACCGTTCTTCATGATCGTGAGCTTCGTTAACCCGCACGACATCATGTATGCGGACGCCAATGTATCGGGAACAGACCAGGCGCAAAAGGCCGACCTGAACGGTGTGCTCACCGCGCCGCCAAGAAATTCGCTGTACGCCAGGCACTGGAACTCGGTCCTCTCGGCGACAATGCAGGAATCGCTGTCAGCCCCGGGAATGCCGGGGGCGCTGACGGAATACAACACGGGCTGGTCCGGGGTGCTCGGATACATTCCGACAGACCGCCCGGACATGTGGCAGGTGTTCAACGACTACTATCTGAATATGATTCGCGATACGGATGCCAGCCTGAAACTACTTGAGGATGGGTTGGACGAGTTGAATCTCTGGCAGAACACGGTCGTGATCTTCACCGCAGACCATGGTGAGATGGATGGCGACCATGGTGGCCTCCGGGGCAAGGGTCCGTTTTGCTATGAAGGCAACTCCCATGTGCCGTTGATCATTGATCACCCAAACTATCCCCGCGGCCAATCTACTTTTGCGCTTACCAGCCACCTGGACTTGTTGCCAAGTCTGCCCGGGCTGGCGGGCGTTCCCGAAGCCCAGCGCCGCGAGGCCGTGATGGGTTTGCCCGGCCACGATTTTTCTGGTGTCCTGGCAAATGCCGAGGGTGCATCACCGCAAGCCGTGCGACCGGGCGTCCTGTTCAACTACGTCAGCCCCATGACGATTGATTCAGGTTATCTGCTGGCGGCGATGAACGAATTGATGCAGGACAAGCCGGCCCCGTCCTTGACAGAACTTCAGCCCAAACTTAACAAACGCGGATTCCTGAGTTTTGCTTTCGACGGGCAGTACAAGTTCGCGCGTTACTACGCACCTGACGACTTCAATTCACCGGAAACGCTCGAACAAATCCTGGGTCATAACGACGTCCAGCTCTTTGACCTAAAGGACGACCCGCTCGAGACGCGCAATCTTGCCCTTGATCCGGAAAAGAATAAGGAAGTCATATTGCGCATGAACGCGTTGCTAAACCAGCTTATGGCTAAGGAAGTGGGCAAGAACGATGGAAGTTTTCTGCCCGCCGCAATTCGCCCCAAGCTCCACTGAGCAGGGCAGGCGGTTAGAGAACGCCGTCGCATCGACTCGCACCAGCCTTGACCTACCACGGGCCGCGAGGAAGCTGCCCGCTTCCCAAATCTCCCTAACTGCGGTCAATCATTATCAGTGAACGTCTCCTTGGCGAATAACGGACCAATACGAAAGGACGGCTCTCCGGCGTCAAGTTGACGTAAAACGCTAGGGCCTTATCGGAAGTGCCCCGGCGCGAAAGGGCGAAGCCGAGCGCCTCAGCCTAATGCCGGGGCGCTTTCGATAAGGGCCTTAGAAGGAAGCCGCTGGCACCACGGGGCGGGGGCCCTCATGTTATGGGTTTTGAATGTTGGTGAAAGCGTCGAAGGGCGGGTAGAAGGGTGGGTTGGTTCAGGCGAATCCGGCAGAGCCGATTGGGAGCAAAGCGGATATGGCGTGCTGGGACTCTCCTCTGACGGTTGGAACGAGAGTTTTCGTCGGCCAAGGCACACGCATCGTACGCACGCCGAAGCGCGCATGCTTCTCGTCAGAGGGACCGCCTGGTCAGGAGCTATCAAGGAGACAAACCTGGTGTCCTTGTTCTTGCTGCATGTGGGCGGCGGTTAGCAACTCCACGACGTGCATGGGACTACCGCAGATCGGACACTGCCAGACCGCGGCTGCATCGGTTTTCGCTTCAGCGGGTGGAGGTGCGACCGCTAGTAACCTCCGGCAAAGCGGCAGCAACTGTCGGCGGCGGCGATTTGCGAGCCAGCCAAAGTAGCGGATGCGTGGAAGACCCTTGGGCAGAACATGCTGTAAGAACCGACACAGGAACTCTTCTAACGTCAGAGTCATGGCACGGGACGTACTGTGATGCGCGTAGTCCTTCCAACGAAAGGTGACGCGATCGCCATCCACCGAGAGGAGGCGATGATTCGAGATGGCCACTCGATGGGTATAGCGGGCCAGATACTGCAGCACGTGCTCCGGCCCGCGAAATGGAGCCTTGGCATAAACGACCCAGTCTTCCCGAAACAGAGTGCGCAAGAAGGCTGCGAATGCCTTCTCGTTGGCCAAGGGCTGACACGGGCCAAAAAAGACAGGTTGTCTCCTCTGAAAGCCCGCCGTAATCCGGCCACAAACTTCCCGCGGAAAACGCGGCTGAGTACTCTCACCGGTAAAGAGAAGTGGGGCGCCGAGCGGATCCACCGCGAGTGATCAGGCGACAGTCCACCACCGGGTACGACACAGTGAACGTGCGGGTGTCGCTGCAGAGTCTGTCCCCAGGTATGCAGAATGCTGAGGAAGCCGATCTCGACACCGAGGCGAGCCGGATCGGCCGCAACTTCCAGTAGCGTTGCGGCACTGGTGTCGAACAAGAGTCCGAATAGATACCTCTTGTTTTGCCAGATCAACGGGACCAGCGCGTGCGGCACGCTGAAGACCAGGTGAAAGTAGCCAACCGGCAACAGTTCCTGTCGCCGGGCGCACAACCACTTCTCCCTGGCGTTGGTCTGGCACTTCGGACAGTGCCGGTTTCGGCAGGAGTTGTAAGTGGCGATGATCTGATCTTCGCTGAATCGACTCTTTCTCACGACTCCTCCTCTGGCCCTGGCGGGCATCCTAAATGGGAGAAGTCACATTTCCAATGGACTAATTTCTTGGTTGCCTCCCACTCTCCCACGACAATCAACACGTCACTTTTCCCCGGCTTCGGACTAGGTCGGCTGATCATAAATCAGCATATCGGGGTCCAAGAAAAGTGGTAACAATCGTGGTAACTTTCGGATTGCATTTGACCCATTTTCCTTGGTTGGGGTAGGATGTCGCGCAGTGTTATCTGACGTTCCTCACGCCGATAACCACCTACTACGAAAGGAGATTCCCTGGACACCAGTGCACGCCAGGGAACTCCGGAGACGCGTAAGCTGGTAGCCTCCGGATCAGCATATCGGGGTTCGAATCCCTGGGGGCAGCCAAATTTCAATCACTTACAGACGAACCCTGCAATTTCCCTGCATTTAAGCGCGAATCCCGGCGCGCGGCTTACTCGACCCTCCGACAGACAAATCCTTTGGCAAGGGTTTCGCGCGCCAGGCAGAACTTACTTCCGGTTTGCCGTCAACCGCCAAGAACGACGAATCACATGGACATGGGCTCGATAAGTGACTTGGCGATTTCGCACTCGTCGCGATTGTCGTAGCGAGCCAACTGGGATCAGTGAACAGAAATCAAGGACCGCAAAATTCACGCTTGACATTGACAGATAATCCACTACCATATGGTTGTGGATAAATTAGGTACAACGTTTGCGGCTTTGTCTGATCCAACCCGGCGGGCGATGATCGACCGACTCTCCCATGGGCCTGCCTCTGTGCATGGATTGACGGAACCGTTTGCACTTTCGCAGCAGATGATTTCAAAACATATTGCCTACCTGGTGCGGGCGCGGATTGTGATCAAGACGAAGCGTGGACGAGAGAGTGTGTGCACGCTTAGGCCAGCGGCGATCAAGACGGTCAGCGACTGGGCGGCATATTATCGCCGATTCTGGGAAGAGAGTTTCGACAAACTGGATGTAGTTGTAAATCAAATGAAGAAAGAGGAGGTCAGAGATGACAAAAAACACGGTCAGCGAAATTGAGCGGATGGTCGTTACAAGAATTTTTGATGCCCCACGTGAGTTGGTTTGGAAGGCGTGGACAGACCCGAAGTACGTGATGCAGTGGTGGGGGCCGAAAGGCTTTAGCTGCCCCGCTTGCGAGATTGATTTTCGCGTAGGAGGAAAATTTCTCTGCTGCATGAGAACGCCGGATGGGCAGGAGGGTTGGAATGCTGGGGAATACCACGAGATTGTTCTGCACGAGAAGATCGTTTACTCCATGTACTTTTCCGACTCGAAGGGAAACAAGGTTGAGCCTGAGGAGTATGGAATAGAACATGAGGCCATAGACGATGCGCGCGACGTGGTTATTTTTGAGGATCTCGGGAACGGCCAGACTAAGCTCACCTTGATTGGAAATGACCCCATGGAGAGCGCAAAGGAGAGCGGTCAATTCGAGGGCTGGGTTGAGACACTCGATAAAATTGCGGCCGTTGTTGCAGAGCTAGCGCAGGCGAAATAAGAAGTTGGAGTTTTGATGATTGTCATGCGCGAGATCTGAACGTAAAGCAACGCGGGTCCGTTCCGGAAACCTCAGGGTGGGCGGCGGGCTTGTTCACACGCTTCTCGTCACTTGGCCGGATAGCCGCATTTTCGGCCAAGTGACCCTTGGCTCAACTGTTGCTTCCAGGGCAAAGCACTCATTGACGGGTTCTGGGCAAGTTGTCGGCAATCCGGAACTGAAGAGCCCAGTCGTACGGTGACTTGGACGCCATACTCACTGAATCACCAACTTTACAATCTTGTCGTTGGCCGCGCGCATCGAGGGATCCATCGCAGCGCCGTACACGTTGGCGGCGGTGGAGATGTTCGCGTGACGCGTGAGGTCCTTCTGGATGCCGAGCGGCGTGCCGTTGTCGTTGAGCCACGCGCGGTACGTGTGCCGGAAGCAGTGCCAGCCGAACGTCTCCAGTCCGGCCTTTTTCGCAGCTGGAACGATGTGGTCGTGTTTGCATCCCGTTCAGGTTGAGCGGCCTCTCTCCGGCAGAGTAAGGCAAAGCCCACCCCGACATCATGTAGACCAGGGGTGTTGCAGCAAAAGCTTTGATGCCCAGCACGTGCCACAGTTGGCCACCCGCAACTCCCCCAAGGCCCGCGGGACCTCCGGGTTGAGGCGCCACACCAGCCGCGCCTGCGAATACGACTATCTTAGAGCCGCTCTAGTGTTGTTCGGCTGTCGTCACGCCCTTCTTCATGGAGTTTCCCATGCTGGCAGACTCGACCTGGGGAGCGATCTTCTCTGCTTCTTGCAAGTGGCTCTCCAGTGTCGGTAGAGTGTCGCCTACCCAACTCTTCAAGCTGGAATCGTGGGCGGCGGTGGATTCATGTTTGAATTCCGCGATGTCCTTCTTGTGGTCCATCACCATGTCTTTCATGTAAGCCTTGTCGAATGCTTCGCCGTGCAGCTTCGACAATTCGTCCTTGGTCGCCTGGTCCTTGGCATCGAGAGTTGTCGGAAGTGTGACATCTTGCTTTGTCGCAAGCTGCTTCAACTCGTCGTTTGCCTTGCTATGGTCGGTGACCATGCGCTTGCCGAAGTCTTTCACCTCCTGACTGCTGGCATTTTGTTCTGCCAGCTGTCCCAGTTCCACTTCAGCCATGCCCCCCTGGGCGGCCTTGTCCATGAAGTGCCGGTCCGCGGCGGACACGCCGCTCTTGGTTGATTTGTTAGTGCTGTTTTCCGGGGTGTTCATCTGTGCGGTCGCCAGGCTGCCGAAAAACAGTAGCGAGGTCGCAATGGCCAATATGCCGTTTCTTAAGCTCTGCATTTGTCGTTCTCCTTTGGTGACGGGTTTGGGGGCCGAAATCCCGTGCAGTCCTGCCGGGAGAATTCGTCCAACCCACTAGTAATGCTAGGTAGGATTGATACTGGCCGCGGGGGGTTGTCACATGATCAGCCAAGTATGGCTGCCGGACGGGTATCGAATGACGAACTAGTCAGAATTCCTGTTAGGTGGATTGCCAGCCGCTGCATGGAAAAACGTACCCCTATAGTTATCTCCGCCGAGGCTGCCTGAGAACTCAGGTGTTCTTGTGTCCGAGTCATGCATTAGAATGTTCTGGAAGAGAGTGCGCTGGGTTGAGCGACCTTTGTCGAGGAAAGAACCCTCGGCCAGATACGCCAACAATGGCGTTCCCCCCGAAGGCGAGCACGCTGCCCGGATTGAAGGGCAGCGACAAGTCTTTGGGAGATAGTTGCCCGTAGAGCGGACAGGCCGCGACTTTCTATGTCATCCCCCGAGTTCTTCACGCAGGGCCAGCCCGGCGATTTTTTGCGCGAAGCCATTCTGCGGCACGTCCGTTACACGCTGGTTCGCCCCACCTCAGATTTGAAGCCCTCTGATTACCTGAAGCCTGTGTCTCTGGCTATCCGCGATCGTATTGTCGACCGGATGATGGAGACCGACTCGCGTTATCGCCACAAGGACTGCAAGAAGATGTATTACCTGTCGCTGGAGTTCCTGATGGGGCGGTCGCTGGCCGATAACTTGTCGAATCTGCGCCTGGAGGAACTGTGTCGCGAAGTGCTGGCCAGCTTTGGCGTCAGCCTCGACGAAGTGCTCGATAGCGAGCCCGATGCCGGGCTGGGTAACGGAGGCTTGGGCCGGCTGGCGGCCTGCTTCCTGGAATCGCTGGCCACCTTGGGCATGCCCGGCTACGGCTACGGCATCGACTACGAATACGGCATGTTCAAGCAGGAGATCTTCAACGGCTTTCAGCGCGAGAAGCCTGACCGCTGGAAGGCCAATGGCACGCCGTTCGAGATCGAGCATTTCGAAGATGCGGTCAGCATTCTGTTGTACGGTCGCGTCGAGTCTGGCAGCGATCCCGCCGAGAATTTGAAGCAGAGCTGGCTTAATCCAAAGATCGTCCTGGGCATCCCCGCGGACATGCCCGTCGTTGGCTACTTGGGACAAACCGTCAATTGGCTGCGTTTATTTACCGCGCGCGCTTCCGAGGATTTCGACATCGAGATCTTCAATCGCGGCGATTATATCCGTGCCGTCGAACAGAAGATCGCAACGGAAAATATTTCGCGGGTGCTGTATCCCTCCGATTCTGTGATGAGCGGCAAGGAACTGCGCCTGGTGCAGGAGTATTTTCTGGTCGCCTGCGCCATAGGCGACTTGATGCGCCGTTTCCGCCAGCAGCACAAAGACATCGACCTTCTGCCGTCCAAAGTCGCCATCCAGATGAACGACACCCATCCCAGCCTGGCGGTAGCCGAACTGATGCGCGTGTTGCTCGACGACTACCAGTTGGAATGGGACCACGCCTGGGACATCACCCAGCGCACCCTGGCATACACCAATCACACCCTGCTGCCCGAGGCGCTGGAAAAGTGGTCGGTGCCGCTGCTGGAAAAAGTGCTACCCCGGCACATGCTTATTATCTTCAACATCAATCATGAATTCCTGCGGGAGATGCAGCAGTATTCCTTCCTGGACAGCGAGAAATTGCGCAAGATGTCGATCATTGAAGAGGGCTATGAGAAGCAGGTACGCATGGCCCATCTCTGCATTGTAGGCAGCCACTCGGTGAATGGCGTATCGAAGCTGCACAGCGACCTGATCGTAAACTCGTTAGTACCCGAATTTGCACAGATTTGGCCAGAGAAGTTCAACAATAAGACGAATGGTGTAGCACCCCGCCGCTGGTTGATGGAGGCCAACCCCTTACTCACCGACTTGATCAGCCACACACTCGACGAGCACAAGTGGATTACCGATCTCAACCGGCTGCGTGATCTGGAAAAGTTTGCCGACAATGCTGAATTTCGCGAAGCCTTCAAGGAGGTCAAACGGCAGAACAAGCTGAAGCTTGCCGGAGTCATTCAGGAGCAGAGCGACGTGGTGGTGGATCCGGATTCCATGTTCGATGTCCAGGTCAAGCGAATTCACGAATATAAGCGTCAACTGCTTAACGTGATGGGAATCATCCACGACTACCTTGGCATCGTGGAACGCGGCGAGATGCCGGACGTCCCGCGCACTTACGTGTTTGCGGGTAAGGCAGCCCCCGGATATTGGGCGGCCAAGCAGATCATCAAGCTCATCCACAGCGTCGCCGAGGTGGTGAACGACGATGAGAAGGTGAAAGACCTCATCAAAATTGCCTTCCTGCCCGACTATCGGGTGTCGCTGGCGAAACTGATTATGCCCGCCGCTGACCTGAGTGAGCAGATTTCCATGGCAGGCATGGAAGCTTCCGGGACCGGCAACATGAAGCTGGCAATGAATGGCGCCCTGACCATCGGAACCTACGACGGAGCCAACATTGAGATCGCGGAAGAGGTTGGCGACGACAACATCTACATCTTCGGTTTGCGCTCGGAAGAGATCCAGCGAGATGCAGAAGAAGGGCTCGTACAATCCGCGCGAGCTCTACGATACCGACGAAGGCATTCGCGAAGTGATGGACGCGCTAGCCTCCGACCGCTTCTGTCCCAATGAGCACGGACTGTTCCGCTGGATCTTCGACGAACTGGTACATCGCGGCGACCGCTATTACCACCTTGCCGACTTTCGCAGCTACATCGAGACGCAGCAACTTATTAGTGGGGAGTATCTGAAAGAAGCAGTCTGGTGGCGCAAGGCCATCCTCAACGTGGCGCGTATCGCAAAGTTCTCCAGCGATCGCACTGTTACCGAGTACGCGCGCGACATCTGGCACATTGGCCCATTCGAGAAATCAAGCCGGCCGGCTAAATTGCCGGTCCGCCCGGTTCCTGTTCCGGCCGCTAAACCCGACGGTGAGGCTGTCGCCGTAGATACGGTCGATCCCGACTCGGAAGCGAAACAGCAGGTGGCAGATTAGCAGACTGCTGAAACGCACTAACCATTGACACAAAAATGGAAACCCCCGCGACACTGAGGAAGATAACCCCCTTCCAGCCCGATAAGGGCTTGTCTGATTCGGCAAACCGACGGACCTTTCTTCTTGGCTTTCTGCTTGTGGTCGCAACGGTCGCGGCTTACTACCCAGTGAAGCAGCTTCCCTTCATCTCGGTCGATGATCGAGGCTACGTAACAGAGAATATCAACATCAGGTACGGCCTTAGCTCCTACACTGTCCAGTGGGCATTCACCACCTTCCGTGAGGCCAATTGGCATCCGGTGACCTGGCTTTCTCACGCTTTGGATTGTCAGTTGTTTTTCCTGAATTCCGCCCGGCATCACGAGAGCAATCTACTACTGCATGTATTAAATGTGGTGCTGCTGTTCTGGATACTGTTGCAGGCGACGGGTTTTGCGGGCCGCAGTGCCATGGTGGCGGCGCTGTTTGCGCTGCATCCCATCAATGTCGAAACCGTGGCATGGGTCGCCGAGCGCAAGAACCTGCTGAGCATGTTATTTTTCCTGCTCGCCTTGGGCGCATACCGCTGGTATGCGCGTGAGCCTCGAGTGGCGCGATACGCCGTCGTTGCATTCCTATACGCGCTCGGCTTGATGTCCAAGCCGCAGGTGATTACGTTTCCGTTTGTTCTGCTGCTGTGGGATTACTGGCCCTTGCGGCGGGTGTTTCCCGCAGGCGATGAATTTCCTTCTGGGACAGCAACAGCGGCGATCACACCCGCCAGAAGCCTCTCCTGGTTGATATGGGAGAAGGTCCCATTGCTGGCTCTTTCCGCAGCTAGCGCCGTCATGACCATGCGAGCACAGGGGGCGGGCGGAGCCATGGGCGGACCTACGGATTCCTATCCGTTTTCTGTTCGACTAGGAAACGCTATCCTCTCCTATTCCCGTTATCTGGAAAAGGCTTTTTGGCCGTCCCGCCTCGCAATTTTTTATCCTCATCCCTGGACTCCATGGACCCCCTTAAATAGGTGGCACATAGTAGCCGCATTTCTAGTTCTGCTTGCCATTACCGCACTGGTCACCGCGACCTGGCGTCGTCAGTACCCTCTGGTGGGGTGGTTGTGGTTCCTGGGAACCATGGTGCCGATGATTGGCTTGGTCCAGGTTGGTAACCAGGGAATGGCTGATCGATATGCTTATCTGCCCTTCATCGGCTTATTCATCATGATCTGTTGGGGCGTGGCGGATGGGGCCGACTCGCTGCACGTTTCCACCGCTTGGCAGGCGGGTCTCGGCGTCGCGGTGTTACTAGTGCTGATGGTGGCCACCCATCGGCAGCTCGGCTACTGGACCGACGACGTAACGCTCTGGTCGCACGCTTCGCAGGTCACCAAGGGTAATGATATAGCCGAACTTGTGCTCGGCACGGTGCTACTGGACAGGAAAGCACCGGAACAGGCATTACCGCACTTCCAGGCTTCGGCGGCAATCTATCCGTCGAATCCCATTACCGTTTACTACATCGGGTTATGCGAGCAACAGCGCGGTGACTTGCTCGAGGCCATTCAGCAATACAGGAAAGTGATAAGCATGACGCAGAATGACATTCTGAACGCGTCCCTCAGGGTCTTTACATTTCAGCAGATGGCCTATGCCTATCGCGATCTCGGGGATTCTCCGCATTATTGGAAAAACTTGCAGGCCGCTAAAGATGGGGCAGCTCAGTTGAGGTAGATTAACTCTTCTCCACGCTGTTCATCCCCGAGAGATCCGCTTTTGTCGTTATCCCTGCGCTTCAGCCAACGAGGAACCTGTTTTGGGAACAATTTCCTCTTCGTCGCCGGTGGGGTCTGTGAGCGGGAACCCGAGGCGCTTCCACTCGTAAAATCCACCTAGCAGCGGATGCACGGGCTGGATGCCGAGCTTGCGTAATTGCAGCGCCACCCGGGCGCTGGTCGCTTCGTTGGGTCAAGTACAGAAGAGCACGATCTCGCAATTGCGAGCGATCTCTGCGCGACGCGCCTCCAGTTCCTCGGGCGATATCTGCAGCGCGTGAGGCAGCGTCCTGGGATCGGTAAGACGGTCGAGCGGATGCCGCAAATCAATGATGGTCAACGGTTCGCCTGCTTCCATCTTGTGCTTCAGTTCGTCCGGAGTAATGCGATCGCCTTTCACTTGTTCAATAAAACGCCGGCGCTCGTTCCACCTGTAGAAGACGTACGCAATTACCATGGCAACGAACAGGAGGAGTATCGAGCCCCCGAAGCGTGAAGCGTCGGCAGCGATACGGTCAAGTTGCTTGCCAAACAGGAACCCAAGTCCAGCCCACGCGCCGGTCCAAAGCAGCGCGCCCAGGAAGTCAAAGAGGACGAAGCGCGAAAAACCGACGCCCACCATGCCCGACAGCGTAGGAGCTGCGGTGTTAAGGCCGGGAACAAACTTGCAGATAAGCAGGGTCCGCGGACCAAACCTGGTGAACGTCGTTTCGGTCCTGCGGACACACGAATCCGGCTCGAGTGCAATGCGGCAGAGCAGGTTCAGCACCACGGCGCCACGTCGCTTGCCGAAGTAGTACCAGAAGGTGTCGCTGCATAGCGAAGCTAATGCTGGAACCAGCATGGCCAGCGCGAGATGCATGCGGCCTTGCGCGGCTAGGGCACCTGCCGCCAATAGCAGGGGCACCGCTGGGATAGGTATTCCGGCTTGCTCGACTAAGACCCACACGAAGAGCAGGACATAACCGTAATGAACTACGAATTCCAGTACGTCAGTCATGTGGGAAGCGATGCAGACGAAGCGATACCGCTTGGTTGGATGCGAATAACCCGGAAAGGTTCCCGGGATACGGGCGAAGTCGAATAATTAGCCGCCCATGCTCGTCTTCGCCAAACCTTCTACCTGCACCATGCGGCCTTGCGGCGCATCCCAGTACTCCGCCTCCTGCACATATACCTTCAGCAGGATTAGGTCGGGATCGTCGATACCCTTGGCAAACCAGGTTTTGTAGAGAGGTTTCCATAACTCCTGCGTTTTGACGTGATCGCGTACCAGCTCACATTTACCGCTGATCGAGACATAGCGTTCGCTGCCGGCGTCGGAATAGGCGAGATTGACACGGCGGTCGGTGCGCAGCGCTTCTACCTTATCCGTGTTAGTGTCGCTGAAAAACCAGAGGGTGCCGTCGGCATCCACGTCCTGGGGTGCCATAGGGCAACTGTGCAAACTGCCATCGCTTCGAATGGTCGTCAGCATCGCAAAATTGATGCCCTTCGTCAGTTCGTTTAATTTCGCCACGGGGTCGTTCGTCTGCGCCATGTAAGCTCCTTGTTGTTCTGCAGCGGTTTAAGATTGCCGTAGTCTATCCAGTGTTAAGAGAGCGCCGAATCAGCCAGATTATTCATGACCTTCGGCAGATTTGAAAGGGCACGGCTTTCAGCCGTGCCGATCCGCGCTACCAACAACTCGGCCTTTAGGCGCTGAGGTACGATCCCCTCAGCGGCTAAAGCCGATCACTTCTCGCGATCTTTTCGGCACGCCTGATCCCACCCCAGCAGACACAAAAGCCGGCGTCTGCTGGGGACCCCGGTGAAGGCGTGCCCTTTCAAAAAAGGTCGGCTCGGGATGATAAAAATAAAAGGCTTTCAACGACGCGGCTGAAAGCTGGCCCTTTCAAAGCGCCCTACGCATAGCCGAGGCCTACCCGCCCGCGGCGGCAACGAAATCGGCGGCTACGTCGTCGGGTTTCCAATCGTTTCCAGAATATACCTTGACCACACGCCCGTTCTTGCCGATCAGCACGGTACGTAGTCCATGCACAATCTGGCCGTCCTTCTGGTTATAGCTCAGTCCGAAGAAGTCGGCTGCCTGTCGCACTTGCTCCGGAGAACCGGAGGCAAACTCCCAGTGAGCGAAGTGGGGATCGACACGTCCCACATAATGCTCGCCATAGATGCGCAGCACCGCGGGCTTGTCGTTCTGCGGATCGATACTGATGCTAAGCAACTGCGCTTCATTGAATGTCTTCGGATCTTTCTGCAATTGCTGCATGACTTGGCCGAAGTTATTGCTCATGCGTACGCAATAGTCCGGGAAGGGACAGCGGGTGTAGATGAACGTCAGCAACAACGGCTTGCCGAGGAATTGTTGTAGGCGTATCGTCTTGCCATTTTGGTTGACCAGCGTGAAGTCCGGCACTTCGTCACCGGGTTGCGCGATGTGCGCCGCCGAGGTGACGTCGCTTTCCTGTTCGCTGGTCTGGGTGAAGCTGATGTCCTGCAATTCAGCGTGGTCGCTGAGAACCAGGGTCGCGTGGATGGAATCGCCAGGCGCGATCGACTGGAATATCCAGTTACTTGACTTGCTCACGGTGAACGGCATGGTCATGCCCTTCATCAAGCCGGGAACGTCCTGGTGGGCGATCGTCAACTGGCGAGCTCCGCGATCGACCGCGACCACGCGGCCTTCCAATTCGTAGCGTTTAGGAGCAGGAGCCGAGGAGCAGGCGATCAGGGTGACCAACACAAGCAGAGCGAATAGAGTGCGGCCGTGAGCGAGACGGCGGGTCGTTGCCGAGATATTCATGTAAGTTCATTCTACGAAAACCGCGACCTGAGTGCAGAGCACGGACCGCATAGCCAGGCAATCGTGGCGTAAGGCCACGGGTGGAGCATGCCTTTCAGGCGTGCATAAATTACCCGTCCCGCCTTGGCTCGCGCTTCAGCGCCTGAGGTAATATTTTGTCACCTCAGCGGCTGAAGCCGACTCATCCGAATCCTGTCCTGCACCGCTAAAAGCGGTGCTCCACCCGCATCGCGCTATATCTAACTGCTATATCGGCCGCTGGAACGCTGAAACACCGCCTTCAGACTGTCCTACTTCGCCACTGCGTGGAGCACGTGGTAGAAATCCTCCAGCCCGTTAAACATGATTTGTATGCCAATACAGACGAGGATGAACGCCGACAGCCGGATGACGATGCTGGTACCCGATGGCCCCAACAAGCGCTCCAATTCGTCGGAAAAACGATAGCACAAGAAGATGGTAATCCCAATCAGTAAGGTTCCGAGCACTGCCGCCAGTGCGCTCACAATCAGTTGCAGGTGAGTTTCCTCATGTATGTTACTGCCCAGGGTGAGGGCCACTGCTATGGATCCCGGTCCGACCGTCAGCGGCATGGTGAGCGGATAGAAAGCCTGCGACAGGATTTGTTCGCGGCTGGGAGGCGCGTCCAGTTGCCTGTCCTTCAAGTCATCCCGGCGATTCAGAATTTGCCATCCCGCCACGGTTACAACCAGTCCGCCTCCTAGTTGTACGGCCGCCAGGCTAATGCCGAAGAACTGCAGGATGTAGGAACCGATGAACAAGGACGCGACCAGCAGCACTACGCCGTTGACCGCGACCCGCATGGCCACGGTGCGACGAGTGCTGGCGTCGTAGCCCAAGGTCATTTCCGCAAAGATGGGCGCCATCCCCAGTGGGTTCACGATGGGAAGCAGCGCGGCAAAAACCAGCAGCACGTTCTTGATGATGGCGTTCATGCGAGACACACAGCATAGCGCAACCCTGTCGTTCAGCGCTCACCACAGGTTTCCACATTGACCACATTGCGTTTTGCAGGTTGAATGTAAATGCGCGGGAAACGCGTGAATACACTCAAGGCTTATGGGAATCCCGCCTCGCACATTCGGTGCACTTCAGGTCAGGTTGCGCGAATCGCTGGTGACGCGTGCTCTGGTCCTCCCCATTCAGCAATTTATCCACATTCAAGGTATCAGCAGCATCCTGCTACTGGGCGCGGCGATTACGGCTCTGATATGGGCCAATTCGCCTTGGCAGGAGTCCTATCACCATGTCTGGGAGATGGAACTTACCCTTTCCCGCCTGAGATTGCCCGTGCATGACTGGATCAACGATGCCTTGATGGCCATCTTTTTTTTCCTGGTTGGCATGGAGATCAAGCACGAGATCGTGCATGGAGAACTGGCCGACATGCGACGAGCGGCCCTGCCTATCTTCGGCGCCCTCGGTGGCATGATTGTTCCCGCCCTGTTATTCATGGTCCTGAACATTGGCCATCCTGGCCAGCATGGTTGGGGCGTTCCGATGGCCACCGACATCGCCTTCTCGCTGGGCGTGCTGGGCATGGTCAAGGGAATTCCCCAAGATTTGAAGATCTTTCTCTTGAGCTTGGCCATTGCCGACGACATCGGCGCCATCGCCGTCATTGCGATCTTCTACAGCAGTTCGTTGCGGCTGGAGTCCCTGGTCATAGGGCTGCTTCTGCTCGTCATAATCTTCCTGTTGCGCAAGGTGGGGATTTCGCAGTCGGTTTTGTACTTCGTGCTGGGAATGGGTTTCTGGGTAGCGATTCTACGATCGGGCATTCACGCGACCATTGCGGGCGTCGTACTGGGTTTTATGGTTCCCACCACCCCAGCCTTGTCGCTTAGCGAGTTCCAGGAGCTTAGCGCAGGGATTGTAAAGCGATTCCGCGAAGCCGTGGCTGAAGGCGACGAGAAAACAGCGAAAAACTTGCTGGGCTCTTTCGAGCAGTTAGCGCAGGAGACGGAGTCGCCGTCGGAACTGCTGACTCGAAAGTTGAATGACTGGGTTTCGTTTCTGGTGTTGCCCTTGTTCGCGCTGGCCAACGCTGGCGTGACGTTTTCCGGAGGCGCGTGGCGCGATTTGCTGACCAGCCGGATTGCCTGGGGAATCCTGCTCGGACTGGTGGTTGGCAAGCCACTGGGAATCATAGGATTTGCCAGGTTGGGAGTGCGCTTCGGCGTGGCTCAAGTCCCCAGCGGGGTCACCTGGCGTCAGTTAAGTGCGGTCGGAATTCTCGCGGGCATCGGCTTTACCGTTTCTATTTTTATCAGCTCGCTGGCGTTCGACGATCCGTCGCATCTGTTGGAAGCGAAAACCGCAGTACTGGCGGCATCACTGCTGGCAGGGTTATTGGGATACTTCGCACTGCGCGACGGCGGGCAAGTCAACCTCAAAACGCGGGTGAACCCTACACCGTAACCTGGACCCAATCTCTATTTCGGCTGAGCGCGGGCCGGAATCGTTCGATGGGGATTGCCCTGAGCGAAGTCAAGCGCTTGCAATCACAACCTCTTGCGACGGTATACGGCGGTGCTCACGTTTTCCATCGCGCATCGAAGGACAGCGATCCTGCTCCGGTGATCAGCAGAAACACCAACCCCAGCAACATACTGAAGTCGGTGCGCGCTTCGTGCAACATGCTCCATATACCGGTCTTTGCAATCATGGGAAGCTTCGTCGTGAAGATTGCCGTTACGATCACGCCGAGCAGAGGAACCACAGCAACCCGCGTGAATAGTCCGATGAGCAATAACGAGCCACAGACGATCTCAACTGATCCCACGAATGGCGCCATGAAACGCGCCGAGGGGATACCAATTTTCTCGAAGCGGCCCACGCCCAACTGCGCAGGGAAGACGAACTTCTGAATACCTTCCGACACAAACACCCATCCCACGAGTATGCGAATCAATAGCACCGCTTTGGCGGTTCGTGTTGTCCACTCCGGACTTGCAACCTCTTCCATAGCTAGCTCTGCCTCTTGGCATCCATCATAGCTTGGCGGCACGCTCTGCAGGGCGCGATTTATACGCTGGAAAGCTGCAGGCGCGAGCTGGAAAACTCCGGCAGCTACTTGGTCGCGATCATCAAGTTGGCGGGACCTGGTATGCGAATCCTCTTCGTCGCGGTGAAGGCCGCATTTTTCAACCAATCTTCGTATTCCGTTTCGCTGTAGCTCGCACCTGCCCTGGTCCCGACGAGCATGTTTAACGCAAACAGTGTGCCGAAACGAGGTGAGGTCTTGTCGGGATCGAGAATGAAGTCGGAAATGACGAGCCTCCCGTGCGGCGCCAGCGCCGCATAGGCACGATCCAGGAGCTGCCGATTTTCTTCCGGCGAGAACATGTGGCAAATGGCCGAAAGGAGAACCAAATCGTAACCCGCCGGTTGCAGTGGAACGCTCAGCATGTCTCCAGCGCGAGCGCTGATGCGATCGCTGAGTCCGGCCTGACGAACGTGTTCCTGCGCGATCGGCACCACTTCGGGCATGTCGACAATCTCAGAGCGCAGCGCCGAAGCGGCTTTGACAAACGCGATGGAGTACGCGCCCGAACCTCCTCCGAGATCGAGCATGCGCTTCTCGCCGTTGAGTCCAACGGCTTGGGCCACGGCGCGTGCCCGCCCGCGAGCGTTATGGTCCATGGCGGCGATAAACGAATTCACCCAGCCATTGTCGCGACCCGACTCGACGGCGGTGCCGCTCCGCACGGCGTCGGTCAGCTTTGACCAGCGCCGCCACAGGTTCGCCGTATGCAACTGCGCTCCACGTGCGCTGTCGGGAGAGCCCTCCGCCAAAAAACGCGCCGCCACTGGTGTGTTGGTGTAGACCCCATCGTGTTTTTCCAACAGCTTGAGACTCACCAGCGCATTCAGCAACATTTCGGTGGCGCGTGCAGCCGCCCGAATCTTAGCCGCAATCTGCTGGGCCGTGCCGCCCTTGCCGACGGCGGTGAACACGTCGAGCTCCAGGGCCGTCAGGATGGCGCGACTGGGCATGAATCCGCGGATCAGTTCGCTAAGGTCATCCGGAAGCACGCCAGCGGCGTCCTTGCCCTTCAGCATTGCGAGATACTTGTTCCGATGGTCGAGGATCTCGCTCTTCATGCCCTCGTCTGGAACTCGCTCCAGCCGGGCCACCTTCTCTCCACCCTTAAAGTGCGACGTGACGATCTCGGACACGTCGTTTGGGGTGAGCTTCGCGTACCATGTGCCTTCCGGATAAACGATCATCACCGGTCCACTGTCACAAATCCCTAAACAGCCACAGCTCGACACCTGGACATCGTCGGCTAATCCCTGGTTGCCCAGCTCGCGATGCAAGGCATTGAGGACCTGGAACGAACCTGCCGCCGAGCAGCAGGGAACTCCTTCTGCTTTTTCCTGCGTGCAAACGAAGACGTGATGACGAAACGGTTCCACGGAAACCTCCAAATCACTTGTCAGTAGCCAGTAGTCAGTAATCAGCTAACCTGGCCATTACATTTCATCTTCGAGCCAGTCCCCGCGATGCGGAAAGGTCGCGGCTCACAGCGGGAAGTGACGAAAAACGAGCCGCAACCACGGGTGGCCGGCTCGTGGAACCATCGCCGAGGAAATAGTAGGTCCCTCGCGCCCGGAAGGCCGCTCGTGATGACAACTCAAAATCTGGCCTCGGCAGATTCTTCCTGGGTTCATCTTGCAGTAACCGCTTTGATCAATAATTGATCTTGACAGCCCCCTTACTTGCACTATGATGTTTCAAACATTTGTTGTGGGATTTGTTTTGGGGTGATTTTGCCATGCAGCAGACGTTCACATCCAAAGAAGTGGTAGCCCTGACGGGCATCAGCCCGCGCCAGCTTCAGTGGTGGGATGAGCGTCGCATCGTGGTTCCGGCCCGCGAGGGGCACAAGCGCATCTATGGGCTGGACGACCTGGCCGAGGTGGCCGTCGTTTGCGATCTGCGCCAGCGCGGCTTCTCGTTGCAGAAGATTCGCCGCGTAATCCGCTTCCTGCAAAAGGAGCTGGGCAAGCGGCTGGTGGAGACGGTTACCGCCGCATCCGAGTATCACCTGCTCACTGATGGCCGGCATATTTACCTTGAAGATTCCGCTCGTGGGGTGGTTGATCTGCTGAAAAACGCCCGCCAGCCGATGTTATCGGTGTGCCTGAGCGACACCATCCAACGGGTCCGCGCCGACGTGAGAAAGCGCAGTGCTTCCGTTCGTCATCTAACCGTACGACGTCATAGGGCTTCTTGAACCGTCCTGAGGAGGGCACATGATCGGAGAACTGAGCGTCCTGAGCGAGTGGATCCCCGAACAGATGGAGCCTGGAACCATCTTTGTGCTGGAAAACGCCGGCGAGGTGGGCGAAAAAGAAGACCCCTATTGGGCCGTACTGTCGTGCCCAAAATGCGGGCAGCTCGGGCTGGTCACGCGCAAGCAGATCGCGGGCCTGCTGACGGTCATTTGCGGCTCGGAGAAATGCTCGGCCCAATTCTTCATCCGCGATGAAGAGATTGTGCAGCGCAAGCCGAGCTAGAGGGGCAGCCGTCGGCCATCGGCCGTCAGCTCTCAGAGATACACCGCGCCCGGCGGGCAGGCTGTTACGCTCGACGTAGCGCAAGCGGCATTTTCTACCTGCGCAGGAAACAGCCCGCGCAGCGGTTCACTTAACTACAGCTCGGGACCGAAGTCCTGGGCTAAGCTCTTTCGTCCCGCAAGGCGGGACTGGATACGGGTTAGTGGCTAGCAAGCCGTAGCTGACGGCTGATAGCTGACGGCCGACAGCAGGTTCACTCGGCTTCGCTTCGGTCGGGATAACAATCTTGATGGCTGAGTGCTGACTGCTGGTCTGTCTACCGCACCGACGCTTTTCCTGCCGCCGAAACCGGCACCTGCTCCACGATTTCGATCCCGAAGCCTTCGAGGCCGGCGACCTTGCGCGGATGGTTGGTGAGCAGGCGAATGCGTTTGAGGTTCAGGTCCGACAGGATTTGCGCGCCGATGCCGATCTCGCGCTGGATGCGCCGCTGGCTTTCGGGCAGGGTTGCGAGTTGCTGCTCGTGGTGGAACTGGATGGTCATGTGGTCGCCGAGTCGCTGCACCGAGTAGCCCTTGGAGGTCGAGTGCAGATAGATCAGCGCGCCGCGGCCTTCTTCGGCGATGCGGTGCATGGCGGCATCGATGACGTCGCGGCATCCGCACCACCTCGCTCCGAAGACATCGCCCACCAGGCAGTGCGAATGCATACGCACCAGCACCGGCTCGTCGCCCGTGTTCTCCACATCGCCCTTGACCATGGCGATGTGCGAGTCACCGGTTATCTCCGACTCGTAGGCGATCATGCGAAATTCGCCGTACGCAGTGGGCACGATCGACTCCGCCAATCGCCTCACGTAGCGTTCGTGCGCCATGCGATAGCGGATCAGCTCCGCGACGGTGAGCATCTTCATGTCGTGGCGGCGGCAGAATTCCGTCAGCTCAGGCACGCGAGCCATGGTGCCGTCGTCGCTCATGATCTCGCAAATGACGCCGGCCGGAACCAGCCCTGCGAGGCGAGCAAGGTCCACCGAGGCTTCGGTCTGTCCGGCGCGCACCAGGACGCCACCTTTGCGAGCGCGAAGCGGGAAGACGTGTCCGGGACGCGCGAGATCGTTAGGACGAGTTGCCGGATCGATCGCAACCTGGATGGTCCGCGAGCGATCGTAAGCCGAGATGCCGGTGGTGACGCCGTCCTTGGCATCGATGGACTCGGTAAACGCGGTGCCAAAGTTGGAGGTGTTTTCGGCGGACATCTGGCCCAGGCGAAGGTAGTCGAGACGCTCCTCCGTCATGGCCAGGCAGACCAAGCCGCGCCCGTACTTTGCCATGAAGTTGATAGCGTCTGGGGTGATCTTCTCGGCGGCCATCGTCAGATCGCCTTCGTTTTCGCGATCTTCGTCGTCGACGACCACGATCATGCGGCCGGCGCGGATATGCTCCAGCGCGGTTTGGACATCGCAAAATGGGGAATAAGTAGGCACGATGACTCGACTCAGATTTTAGCAGGGAAGACGGGAGACGGGGTTCGGTGTTCGCGATTCGTTCTTCGCCTTTCGCTAAAGCGGCCACTGAGAGATGGCCGATTTCAAAGCAGGTCGCCCGATTCGAACTAGGTCCTGGCTCAGGATGACCGGTGGGTTCGAACCTTGCATGTTATTCCCGTGTGGGCTGCGCGGGCTCATACTTATCTCGTGCAGAGTGTCGATCGCAATCTGCGCTTGCGGAATTCCTTCCTTGACTACCTGAAGGTCGAGAAAGGATTGGCGCCGTTGACCGTGGCAGCGTATCGCTCCGATTTGGATCAGTACTCGGAGTTTCTGCTGAAGCGCAAGCGCGCGCTGCGCGAGGCGACGCGACAGGATGTACGCGACTTCCTCAACGCGCTTCTGTCGAATGGCGTCGACGGGCGCAGCGTGGCGCGCAAGCTTTCCGCGCTGCGGCATTTCTACAAGTATTTGCTGCTTGATCGGTACATCACCGTCGATCCCACTCTGAACATCGATTCGCCGCGGCAGTGGAAGGTGCTGCCGAAGTCGCTGGCCGCCGATGAGGTCGAAAGCGTGCTGCAAGGGCCGCCGCGGGCAAAGGACGATGGCCACTCCCAAGCCCTCGCAGTGCGCGATCGCGCAATGCTGGAAGTTTTCTATGCTGGGGCGCTGCGGGTCTCCGAGGTAATCAACCTGAAGCTCGAAGACCTAAAGCTGGAGCTGGGTTACGTTCTGGTGCGAGGCAAGGGCGACAAAGAGCGCATCGTTCCCTTAGGTCAGGCTGCGCAGCAAGTAGTGCAGCAATATTTGCAGCATGCGCGACCGGTGCTGGCGGCGGAGAAGTCGTCTCCGTTCCTTTTCATCGCACGCGGCGCGCGGCCGATTACGCGTCAGCGCGTGTGGCAGATGGTGAACGCTGCGTCGGCGCAATCAGCGCGCCATGCCAGCCCGCACATGCTGCGCCACAGTTGCGCCACCCATATGGTGGAGAACGGCGCCGACCTTCGCACTGTGCAGACCATCCTCGGTCACGCCGACATTTCGACCACGCAGGTTTATACGCATCTCGCGCTCGATCGGCTGAATCGGGTTTACAAGGAGCATCATCCGCGCGGCAAGCGAGGGCTTCCGCCGACTAAAGTCGGCTCGGGATGAGAAAAAGAGGCGTCAACGGCGCACCTAAAGGTGCGCCATTTCAAGACGGGCCAGTGTGGAGCGCGTAGAAGTGCGCCCCTTCAACACGTGCCATTGTGGAGGGCATAAGGTGAACTCCTTGAAATCACAATGACCAAGCGCGCAGTAAGCATCGTCGAGAAAGCTGTGGCACAATTCATTCGCTCGCTACAGGAGCGCAATGCGTCGTCGCACACGATCAAGGCCTATCGCACCGACCTAGCACAGTTCGCCGAATACGTTGGCCCACAGGGCTGGCGCGACATCGACCATGTGCTGATTCGGGGCTATCTTTCCAGCCTTTACGAGCGCGGGCTGAGCAAGACATCGGTCGCGCGCGCTCTGGCGGCGTTGCGGTCGCTGTATAAGTGGCTGGCGCAGGAAGGCGAGGTCGAGCAGAATCCAGCAGCGCTGGTGGCGACCCCGAAGCTGCCGAAAAAATTGCCGCGCGTACCCACCATTGAGGAGGTAAACACAGTACTCGATGCGGCCATGCCTGAGTGCTCGGCGTTCACCGAGCGCGATCAGGTGATTCTGGAATTGCTCTACGGCTGCGGGATTCGCAACTCGGAGCTCATCGGCATCAACGTTGACGATATCCGGTGGTCCAACGAACTCGTTCTGGTGCGAGGCAAGGGCCGGAAGGAACGATTTGTGCCGTTCGGCGACTCGGCGAAGGCGGCGGTGCAGGCGTATCTGCCGGCGCGCCAGCGAGTCTTGGGCGAAACCAAGCGCACGACCGAGCGAGCGCTGCTGGTCAATCTGCGCGGTTCGCGGCTAACTACGCGCAGCGTGGGCCGCATCGTGAAGCAGATCGCAGTGGCGCGCGGACTCTCACCTGACGTGCATCCGCATACGCTGCGCCATGCCTTTGGCACGCACATGCTGGAGGAAGGCGCCGACCTGCGCGCCATCCAGGAGATGCTGGGCCACGAGCGTCTCTCGACCACCCAGCGCTACACGCAGCTCACCGTCAAACACGTGATGGAGGTTTACGACCGCACGCATCCGCACGCGAAGGGCGAGCGGGGAGGGTGAGACACACCATGACCCTCTGTTTACTTGACGGGTACGTTCACCTCGATATAGCTGCCCGGCGTAGCCGCGTTTATCGCCGCTGCAATTCTTTCGATGTGCAATCGAACCACCGGCGATTGCGGAGTGCTCAACACCACAAGGGCTATCCGGCGGCCTCTAAGGTTCTGCTGATAGCGCATGTTCTTGTCGGCGGTGAGAAGCACGTCGAAACCCGCACGCTCCGCTGCGGCCAGCGACTCTCCGTTGGAAAGTCTGTCCCATCCCCGGTCTCTCGCCTCTGTGACCGTATGGCCGGTGAGATGGGAAGATAACGGAACCGGTGTGCTGTGGTCAAAGAGTACGAGCATCGGACGCGGACGGAGGTACCGTCTCGACAGGAACCTGCTGAGCATCGAGGCTGCGGGCGGCAAATTCTAGAACCTCGATGACCTTCTCTTTCTCAATGCGAAACCACTCGGAGATCTCATCGATGGTGGCTCCGGATTCAAGGTTCTCGAAGACGGCGGACACAGGCATCCGGGTGTCGCGGAACACCCATGCGCCACTGAGTCTTCCCGGCACGCTTTCAACGGCGGGGCACTGGGACCAATCGAGAGTTGCCATGTTCTTATCCTCCTTGCTTTTTACCACGGTTCGTCGGAGGTGTCACCTGTTACAAGACGAGCAGCTGACGCGGCGCTGAAGCGCCACTCTACCCGCACTCGCCGGACTGTATAATCAAGTTTTCCTCTCCATGAGTTACCAGGTTCTGGCGCGCAAATACCGTCCCCAAAAGTTCTCCGAGGTGATCGGGCAGGAGCACGTCACCCGCACGCTGAAGAATGCCATCGCGCAGGGCCGCATCGCCCACGGCTACATTTTCAGTGGCCACCGCGGCATTGGCAAGACCACCATCGCGCGCATTCTGGCGATGTCGTTGAATTGCCGGTCGCAGGACCATCCCGTGCCCGAGCCGTGCGGGGTGTGCGACTCGTGCGTCGAGATCCGGGCCGGCAACTCAGTGGACGTGATCGAGATTGACGCTGCCACCAACCGTGGCATCGATGAGATTCGCGAGTTGCGCGAGGCGGCACGTTATCGTCCCGCGCGAGACCGCTTCAAGATCTACATTCTCGACGAGGCGCACCAGATCACCGACGCTGCCTTCAATGCGCTGCTGAAGACACTGGAAGAGCCGCCCAGCCACATCGTGTTCATGATGGCGACCACCCAGCCGGAGGACATTCCGCAGACCATTCGCTCGCGTTGCCAGCACTTCAGCTTTCACGCCGTGCGCTTCGACGACATCGTGCAGCAACTGTGCGACATCGCCAAACAGGAAGGCATTGCCTACGACGACAACGCGCTGGCCATGTTGGCCGAGGTGGGCGATGGCTCCATGCGCGACGCGCTCAGCATCATGGACCAAGCCATCGCTTGTTGCGGGACGACGCTGAGCGGCGATGTGGTACGCGGACTGGTGGGAACGGTTTCTTCCTATGTACTGGAAGACGTGATGGACGCGGTCGCGCGCAACTCCAGCGCGGACGTGTTGCGGGCCATCGACCGCCTGCTGGTGGAAGGACAAAGCGCGCAGCATTTTGCGCGGCAAATGTTGCGGTTCTTGCGCAACGTGATGGTCGCCAAGGTGGCGGGAAGCGATTCGCCAGTGTTGCAGATTTCGTCGGACGAGCGTGCCCGCGTGGCGCGCGTGGCGGAACGCTTCAGCGAGGAAGACCTGGCTCGCTTCATGCAGATCATGCTGCGGACGCACAGTGAGCTGGGCTACAAGCAGGAGCAGCGCTTCCATCTGGAGTTGGGTCTGTTAAAGCTGGTGCATGCGCAGCGGCTATTGCCGCTGGAAGAATTGCTCAGCGTGGAAGCAGGGAAGGCGAGTGTGTCAGCAGCGCCGTCGCGAGCGGGTGGCGCGAGCACCAGGCCCGTGGCCTCCCCGGTGGCGCGATCGAGCGTGACCGCTTCCGCTCCGGCGAGCCGAGAGCTGGAACCGCAATCGTCGCGGGCCCCCGCGGCCTCGCCGTTCACGCGGCCTTCTCCCTTCGAGGCAGATCGCAAGCGTAAGAGCGAGCCGAAAGCGGAAGCGCAGGATATCGCGAGCCGGCCGGTTTCATCCGATCCGGCTCCGAGGTCAAGCGCACAAGCGCAGCCGGAAATAACAGGCAGGGACGCTTCAGCAGCCGCGGAAACCGGTGTCGCCACCGCGGTTGCAGTCGAGCCGGGGCCGAGTCCGGAAGCAATGAGCGCTGTGTTCTCGGTAGAGTCGGCGCGCGAGGCGGTTCTGTCGGCCCTGGAAGACGCTGGACAGCAGATGCTGGCGCACAACCTGGAAGGAGCGGAGTGGTCCCAGCGTGGCATAGAAGTGTGCGTTACGGTCGCCATGTCGCAGGTGCTGATCGACGTGGCACTGGGGCCGGAACCGAAACGCGTGATCCAGGCGGCGCTGAACAACGCCGCGGGACGGCCGCTGCGATTCAAGATGGTGAGTGGTAACGCGCAGGTCGCATCCAAGCCCGCGTCAGCGCCGCGTCCGACGAATGGTGCGGGAGCGCGCAGCCGGGCGGCGGCTGATCCCATAGTGCAGCGCATGCAGGAAAAATTTGGCGCGGAGATTCGTACCGTGATCGACCACAAAGGCAGTGGATAGTGGATAGTGGATCGTATTGGAGAATCACAGCAATACTGATCGGTAAGTGGATACAAACGCAGAGAAGCTAACTAACCACTTCCTTCACCATTACCGTCGCAATTCGAGGTCTTATGGGTGGATTCAATTTGCAGGAAATGCTGGCGCAGGCGCGGCAGCAGGCGGAGAAGCTGCAAGAAAAAATGCAGCAGGTCACGATTGAGGCGTCGTCAGGCGGCGGCAGCGTGACGGTGAAGATGACTGGCCAGAAGCAATTGCTCAGTGTCGTCATTGAACCCGAGGTGGTGAAGTCAGGTGACATCGAAATGTTGCAAGACCTGGTCACGGCTGCGGTGAACGAAGCTTCGCGCAAAGTGGATGAGGCGCTGAAATCCAGTCTGGGCGGCATGTTTGGCGGCATGGGCCTGCCGGGGATGTGATGCGAGGTTTTTACCACAGAGGACACGGAGACACAGAGAAACTCATGAACCGGAAGAAGGCGTTGGTAATCAGTGTCATCACGGATCTAGTCCATTTCTTTCTCCATGGCCTCGGTGGTGAAAAACAATGATTGCCTCCGTGCCTCTGTGTCTCTGTGGTAAGAAAAACCAAGCTGCGGAGGCCATGTAGTGTCACGATTTGCCGAGCCCATGGCTCGACTGATTGAAGAACTGAAGAAGCTGCCCGGCGTGGGCGGCAAGAGCGCGCAGCGCTTCGCGTTTTACATCCTGCGCTCCAGCGACGAAGACGCGCAGTTGCTCGCCGATGCCATTCGCGAAGTCAAGGCCAGCCTCCGCCTATGCTCCGTCTGCAACAACATCACTGACGTCGATCCCTGCATCTATTGCACTAGCGCCACCCGCAACCTGCGGCTGGTTTGCGTGGTGGAGGAGGCAACGAACATCGCTGCCATCGAAAAAACGCGGCACTACAACGGCGTCTATCACGTGCTGCACGGCGCGCTGTCGCCGCTGCACGGCGTGGGTCCGGGGCAGTTGCGCATCGGCAATCTGGTGAAACGCGTGGAAGCTGGAGAGGTGGACGAGTTGATCGTCGCTACCAATCCCACAGTGGAAGGCGAGGCCACAGCGACCTATCTTTCGCGCTTGTTCAAGGCGGCATCGGTGAAGGTCACGCGCATCGCAACTGGCGTTCCAGTCGGCAGCGATATCGAGTACGCCGACGAAGTTACCATGCAGAAGGCGATGGAGGGGCGGCGGGAACTGTAATTGGCGGCGGAGACGGCCATGCGCAATGTCAACCTTCTCCTTGGCATTCTCCTTGTCGGCTTCCTGCAATTGACCACTTTTCTGACCATGTTCTACAATATTGGTTAAGGAAGGTTATGCAACAAGTTGCTATCTCCGAATTCAAGGCTAAGTGCCTCTCGCTACTGCAGCAGGTGTCCAAGACGAAGCAGCCGATTCGTATAACGCGCTTCGGAAAGCCGGTTGCCGACGTTGTCCCTCCAGCGGACATTCAGATCGATCGAAATGCCTGGATTGGCTCCGGCAAAGGCACAGCGAAGATTCTGGGGGACATCATCTCGCCGGCCAATGACCCAATCGACTGGGAGGCGCTGCGCGGTTGAGGATACTGCTCGATACGCACATCTGGCTGTGGGCGTATCTCGAGCCGCGGCGCCTGGGACCGCGGTTGTTGCGTGAGCTCCGCAACCAGGCGAACGAACTGTGGTTATCGCCGATCAGCACGTGGGAGGCCTTGACCCTGCATGAGAAAGGCAGAATTCGTCTGCCCGGCGATATAGACCGGTGGCTGCGCAACGCGACTGTGGCCACGCACGAAGCTCCGCTGACCCACGAAATAGCTCTGGCCGCCAGTCGCCTTTCCTTGCACCAGGACCCGGCCGATCGTTTCCTTGCAGCGACCGCCCAGGTGCTCGATTTGGTGTTGGCCACTGCCGATCAGCGCCTGCTGGGACTGGGAGAAATCCGGACGCTGGCCAACCGCTGAGGTTGTGTCTGGCATTCAATCTTTAATGGAACTACAACGATTGCCACAACCGGCAGCAGGAGGGGTACCAGCGTAGGTAAGTAATGTCCGCGGCTTCGCTACAATTTGCGATTCCTTGTGAAATAGGCTGTCACCGCCAGTTATGCTGTAGCTCACTGCTCCAGATTCACGATCCGGCTACAATACTGGCAAATGCTCATCCGCCTGTTGATTGTCGCCTTAGTTCTCACTGGCAGCTCGTTCGGACAAGGGACCGTCTCATCTGAATCTACTTTGACGGCTGGCGACTATGAGGTTTTCGCCGCCGTCATTGATTTCTTCGGGACGAACAATATCGCATCTCACCCTATGATTGCGAACCGCACTTCGACATTTGAGTGTGGTTCTCCGCACAACGGAGTGAGCATGGGAGGATGCAATGGGCTTCAAAGCAGTGGTGAAAGCCCGCAAGAGCGGATGCAGATAGTCCAGCGCGACCTGACGCACCTCCAACCGACCACAGTCGCTGATTTCATGGCTAAGAACAACCGAACCGTTTGGATTGACGCCAAACTTCCTACGAAGCGCAAATACGTCATGTTTGGCCTCGCCCATGCCGATTCGATGCCATCTGGGTGGGAACACCCGGATTTTTTCTATTTCTCGCGAGTCGGGTTCAATGCGGAACACACACAGGCTCTCGTTCACGTCAGCTTATGTCCGGCACGAACGCCAAGCAACAGTGGTGGAAAGTATGTCTTGTTCACGAAAGTGAAGGGGCGATGGAGGCGCGACGGAAGTTCTGCGGTCTGGGAACTGGTGCCGCCACAAAGGACGCAGCTGAAATAGGATTTGAAAAATCGCCATATCAACACCAATTGCGCGTCCAACTCCGGCCCGTCCTCTCGGCGTCCTATAATCACCTCCGAGGCTCATCATGCTCTTACACGGAATCTTTCCTCCCATTACCACCCCGTTTTACCCTGACGGCAAAATCTACTTCCGCAAGTTGGAACAGAATGTCGAGCACTACTCGCGTACGCCGGTGGTTGGCATTGTCGTGCTCGGCTCGACTGGCGAGGCGATCCTGCTCAGCGATGAAGAGCGCCGCGAAGTGTTGAAGTGCGCTCGCGAGTCGGCCGCCAACGAGAAGGTCCTTATCGCAGGAACCGGCATCGAGTCGGCAATCGAAACCCTGCGCCGGGACCGAGTATCCCACTCCGTCGCAAAGTCGGCGAATGAGCGGGGCACTTGGCGTCCAGCTCTAGCAGAGGGCTGGGCCTCTTAACGCAGCACATCAGAACCCGCGAGACGGCGGGTCTTTCATTGTAGGAAATCTGTCGCGCTTCCGTTCTGTATCGGACCAGAACGATGCCGGTGCCTCGCGGGAGTCCAGCAAAGCTAGTGGTTTTTCAGCTGAGCCACGACCTCTGTGATACTTCGACTTCCGGATTACCAGTTGCCTGGACAAGGTAAAAAGGGTGCCACGGGCAAAGGCCGCGTCTTGACCAGATCGAACTGGCAATCCGGGGAGCCTCGTTGGTTACTTGCCGGCGTAAGTCTTGGGGGAACCGAGGCCGGTGCACAGGTCCCAACCAACTTTGCAGCGCGGATCACCCAGCGTGATGTCGTTGAAATCAGCATGATACTTGGGACTTAACAGCTCGTTGTACATGGTGGTGAGCTGCGCAAAGGACGACTGTTGCCGGCTGCCGGCCGCGTTCACGATACCAGCAAAGGTAGGAGACGACCAACTAGTACCTCCAACCGAACCCCAGCCTCCAGTGAGGTAAATGGCACTGCAACAAAAGTCGGAAGCGACATCAGGATAGCCGCGATAGTTTCCTACGATGTTTGCAATGAGATTCTGATAGCTGGGACGCGGCTCGTACGGACTAATGTCTCCCCCTCCGCCGCCAGTGAAGTACTGCTCGTAGGTGAAGTCTCCGTTTTGGTCGCGGTTGAAATAAGTACCTCCAACCGCCACAACGTTCGGTGACGCTGCCGGATAGGCGCTCACGCCAAGTCCCCCATCGCCGGCGGCTGCAAAGTAGACGACCCCCGGGGTAGTGAAGTATTGATCAAAGCTAGTTTCCTGAGAAATCTCCGCATCGGCAAAGCTCATGCTCACTACGCCGCCGCCGTTCTGAGCCACGAGACTTCCGGCGAGCTGCACCGCTTGCCAACTGGGATCGGTCGCGCATTGCTGGGTTTGACACAATGCCGACACCACCAGGAACAGCTTGGCGTGTGGCGCCATGGCGTGAGCCCACTCGATATCTAATGCCTCCTCGACCTCCCAGTCCGTATAAACGGGGGGGCGCGGGCTACCGACTGGCCAGACCTGCGTCACGGTCGTAGCCGGAATACCAAAGTAGGAGTCAAAGGCGTCCAAGTCGGACTGCGCGGTCGGGTAGTAACCGGCGTCGACGATGGCAATGGCCCCGATACCACCCGAGGGCACTGTTAGGCTCGTAGCAATCGGACACCCTGTTGGTCCAGTCACCAACTGATACACGCAGGCTACTGACCCAGGAGTTTCATCACTCGGAGGGGGTTGAGGGGCCAGTTGATCCGAGTCGACAAAAAAGTAGTTCGTGTGAGGGCGACCGGGCTGGGGGATGCTGGATTCTGGAAAGATAATCCTGTGTCCGTTGTAAACGGACTCGTAGCGGGTTTGTGCAGATGCTGGGCAAAGGGCTGCACCTGCAAACAAGACAATTGCAACCATCGTTAACATTACAATCTGGATGTCTCTGCGGAAAGTGGTCATTCATTGGCTCCTTTGTGACGCCCCGAAATCATGAACGGAGTTCATGGAAAATGCAAGGTCGAAACCCATGCGAGTTGTTCTGTCCAAAAAAAAAGCGTGGCATGCGCAGTTTCTCGGCAAGGAGCCGCGCATCGTGTGCGCTGCGACCCCCGCCCGGCTGTACTTTGCGATTCCTTGTGAAGTGGGCTGGTATCGCCAGTAATCACAGACTCGCTTGTCGCGATGGACTATCCTGTTGGTCATGAAGTACTTCAGACAGTACGCTTCCTTCAGACCCGCCGTCGCTGGAATCGTTCTTGCGATATCATTCGCCGTCGCCGCGACGGCGCAAACCGCTCAGGCTCCAGTTCCTGCGGTTCAGCCCCCATCACTCAGAATTCTGTTTGCTGAAGGAATTTCCACTGAGGATGTTTGGTTGGCGTACGGTCTATATACTCCCGGTCTTATAAGCGCCTACATTGGCTTGCAAGGGCCTAGCGCAAAAACTGAACCTCTTCCGATCCCTTCCCGCGACGGCCAAGGGCACCTCGTAAGCCCAAAGAATTCTCCGCCTTTCTACGAAATTGACGGGGTTGTAAATGGAAAGGCAATCGAGCGATTTCAAGCCTTGGTCTGGGCACCGGGATGCAAGATGACGTCCGTCGACGTTCCACACGTAACGGGCAATGTGGAGGAGCATTTCATCTGTTCCACGCTAAACGAATTGACGCTGACAGGGAAAGTCCGCGGAATCGATTTAGCAGGGAAGGTTGCGACGCTATGGGTCGGATATTATGCCCCAATGGCAACTTGTTTTCTCTTGCACACTTGCGATAACGGATGTCCGATTAGCTGTGCGGATAGCTTTCCCACCATCGCGAAAATAGCCAGCGCCCCAATTGCCGCTGATGGAAGCTTCAAAATAGATATACCGGATTTCAGCACTGATGCCCTAGCTTCCCGCGGTGGGCTTGTGTTCTCTATAGGGGACGATCGCGGATGGTTACAACCTGAACGGGAAGACCTTCGATCGTTCCACCAGATGGGCGTTCTCAAAATGCTGCAATCGTATCCGGGCGATTTGATTCTTGTGCCGAATGACAAATGGAGATGATGACCCGATTCGCAAGGATGTTGTTGTTGCGAAATCGCCATATCACCAGCAATCCCGCGTGCAATTCGAACCCGCCGGCGTCCTATAATCACCTCTGAGGCCAATCATGTTTCTACACGGAATCTTTCCTCCCATCACCACTCCGTTCTATCCTGACGGAAAAATCTACTTCCGCAAACTCGAACAGAATGTCGAGCACTACTCGCGCACGCCGGTGGTCGGCATTGTCGTGCTGGGCTCGACTGGCGAGGCCATCCTGCTCAGCGACGAAGAGCGCCGCGAGGTGTTGAAGTGTGCCCGCGAATCGGCTGCGAGCGAAAAAGTGCTGATCGCCGGCACCGGAGTCGAGTCGGCGATCGAAACTCTGCGCTTGACCGAATACGCCGCCGCGTTGGGCTACGACATTGCGATGGTGCGCACGCCGCACTACTACAAAGGCCAGATGGCGAATCCCGCAAACATGCTGGCGTTTTATCGTTTCGTTTGCGATCGCTCGCCGCTGCCCGTGATCATCTACAACTTCCCTCAGGCAACTGGATACGACATTCCAGCGGAAATTGTGATCGAACTCGCCGAGCATCCCAATCTCATCGGCATCAAGGAGTCGTCGGGCTCAATCGAAAAGGTGCAGAAGATGGTTGAGGGCACCCGCCACATCAAGCGCAGCGCCACTGTGACGGAGACCTTTGCCGCCGTTACCGGGCGAATGGTGAATGTAGCGAACGCCGCTTCGGCTTCTGCCGATGGAAGCGCACTGGTCAGCGTGGGCGCTCTGGCTGGAACGGCCGCGCCGAAACCGTCGTCCGCAGCCGTCACCGTTGTCAGCGGCCTCAAAACTCGGCAGAAGGAAGTCGGCTTCCAGGTGCTGGTTGGGCGCCGCGCAAAAGTTGCATCCCTCGCTCGATGCCGGCGCTGTGGGCGCGATACTCGCCTTTGCCGATTGCGCCCCCACTGCGTGTTATGAGATTTACGCTGCGTGGAAAGAGGGCGACGCGGCCCTCGCCCGCGAGAAACAGGAGCGCATTGCCAAAGCTGCCGAACGTATCGTTGGCGGCCTGAGCATTCCCGGCGTGAAGTATGCCATGGACTACAACGGGTGCTTTGGTGGCGTCCCGCGTTTGCCGCTGCTGCCGCTGACCGCCGACAAGAAGGCCGAAGTGGAGCAGCTGCTGGAGAACATCAGGAACTGACTCCACTGGTCCTGCACAGTTGCGCGTGCGGCGACCAAGGTCGGCGCGCCACATGTCGCATCTGGGTTGCAACTCTAAATTCACGTCCCGGTGCAACTGAAGGCTGACGACCGGGGTTCTGCTGTTAGTAGCCGTGCGCCATGAGGACCAGCTTTAAACCATCTGGGAATTGCCGTCCATTGAAAACTGTGAAGCAGAATACCTGCCTCCGTCGGTGGGCACGAGTTAGCTTCGGGTTTTGCCCGCTATTCTTTGCGCTCTGGGTCATGCTGTGCGTACCCAGTCTCTTGATGTCGCAAAACTCGGGCTCGTGCCGACGAGCTTTGTCCGCGGCCGGCCGCGGGTTCCACGGTTTCAGAACCGCCGGAGCTGCACAGCCAAAACGGAGTCCTAGAGGTCACTTTCCATTTCAAGTACCAAGCGACGCACATGGGCCAGGGACCCCCGCGCTATTGCTATATCACCGACGGTGGATTGGAAGCTCCGACGTTACGCGTGCGTCCGGGCGATCAGTTGATTATTCACTTCAAGAACGATCTGACGCGCACCGGATCGCCCCCGACCGGGCACGAAATGCAGACGTCCAGCGTCGCCAAGCAAGGCTCGGACAATAACGATTGCAACGGCGGCGCCATGACCGCTGCTGTAACCAATCTGCACTTTCATGGCTTGACCATCCCGCCCACATGCCATCAGGATGACGTTATCCGAACACTCATTCAGCCGGGACAGAACTTTGAATATCGGGTTCGCATTCCACAGGACGAACCGCCGGGGCTCTACTGGTATCATCCGCACCCGCATGGCTTCAGCGAGCGGCAGGTACAGGGTGGAGCTTCAGGTGCGCTGATCGTCGAGGGGATTGGGAATGTCACTGCTTCACTGTCAGGACTTCCGCAACGGCTGATCGTGCTGCGCGATCAGCCGCTGACCGATTTGCGATTTGCGAACGCAACGACACCTGCCTGGGATATTTCCATTAATTACGTCCCGGTGACGTATCCCCAGTACCTGCCGGCCACCATCCAGACAAGACCGGCAGAAAAGGAACTGTGGCGTGTGCTGAACGCAGCCGCCAATACCATTTTCAACCTGCAACTCATTGTCGATAGAGTACCGCAAACCGTTCGGGTGGTCGCGATTGACGGCGTGCCAGTGAGCGCTAACGGCAACTCGCAGTCTCTGCGTCAGAGTAGTATTTTGCTGCCGCCCGGAGCGCGCGTGGAATTTGTGGTCACCACTCCCGAGGAAGGTTCTCCAGCCCAGCTTGTGACACAGAAATGGAACACCGGCCCAGTGGGCGATATCGATCCCGGCCGTCCTATTGCAAACATCGTCAGCCGGAACGACAAGATTGATGCCACAGTAAAAATGCCGCTGATCAGGTGTCCCCATTGTAGCGCCGCCTATCGTAAGCCGATGAACCGCAGCATACCTGTAGCCCAACGCACGCTCTATTTCTCGCAGCTATCGCCGAATACTACCGAAGCCGATGTCTCGGTGTTTTACTACCTGACAGTGCTCGGCCAAAAGCCCGCCGTGTATGACATGAATGCTCCTCCAAACATTGTTGTTCATGAGGGCGATGTCGAGGACTGGATCGTGGAAAACCGGGCGCCGGAAGACCATGTTTTTCACATTCATCAGCTGCACTTTCGGGTGCTTGAGATCAATGGAAAAGCGGTTAACGATCCTGCCATGAGAGACACGGTCGATTTGCCTTACTGGACCGGAACTGGCCCGTATCCCAGCGTGAAGTTGCGGATGGATTTTCGCGATCCGAACATCGTGGGCACATTCCTCTATCACTGCCACATTCTTAAGCATGAGGACATGGGTATGATGGGTTCAATCCAGGTGCTGCCGCCTGGAATCGCGACCAGCACAATCCTAACTGCTCCGTCGGGGACTGTCGATGTCGCTACAACCTTGACCGTTGTCGCTCGGGTACGGCCCCACACCGGCAGTACTGCGGAACCAACCGGCGCCATACAGTTCACGGTGGATGGCATCAGCGCCGGGCGGCCTGTGCCTGTCGTCAAAGGACAGGCCACGTTCACCACTTCTTTCGAGGAAAGCGGTGGGCACACGATAACGGCGACTTATTCGGGAGATACAACCTATGACGAATCGGTCGCGCGGCCCCTTGCGATTAGAGTCTTGAGCTACTAAACCAAGGGCTGCGCGGTGGCAGCGCAACGTTGTAGGGTTTCCACGCCACGGATACACTAATCCTCGAATCGTTTTCAGCTGTCAGAGTTAGTGTAGACCGGGTAGAGCCAGCCTTCAGGCTGGCGTCCAAGAGCGCTCCGCACTATAAAGCTTGGGCCACTGCGGTCATTTTCACTGTAGCAATTCTGAGACCGCTCTAGTTCCATTTTGGGGCTACGCCGCAAATTATTTCCTAATAGTGCTACCGGGTTCATCCCCAATCGTGCTAGGTTGAAACTGGCACCGAAACAAGGTAGACGTACCTTTTTCGGTGCCTTTTGTTTTGCCGCTGAGAAACTCATGGTGTGCACCGGCGGCAATAACAAAACAGGCTGGCCGAGTGCCCGCGCCTGACGCACGATATTTGAAAACTGAAATATGAAGGTAATGGCGCAGCCGATGCCCCGTCTGCGCAGAGCCGTTGCGCGGCGGGGATAGCAAGGTCCTGTTCCGTACTGGGGGTGCGGACGAGGTCACCAGGGCCTTGCGCATTTGACCGACATCAGAGCGATGCTTATCCGAAACTTACGCAGCCGGCTTCTTCCTGTTCTTGTTGGCTGGCTTCACCGAGCGTCTGCTGCCCCGGCTCAACGCCGCGGAACGTTCCGGGCTTTCCATCAGCGTCTTGTCGCCGCTGATCAAATTGCCGACACCTTCGCGGTTACGCCCGCCGCTAAGGTTGGGTTGTTGCGGCTGTTTCTCACCGCCGTCCGCCCGTGGCGTCGCCGGAACATCGAGCTCGCGATGATGTGAGCTCTTCATCCGCTTTCCACTCTCCCCATTGCCTCGTTCGTGCGCTTTCGACTGCTGTGCCGCGCGCTGCTGCCGCGACTGTTCATCCGAATGCATGTCGAGTGGATGCGTGCCCGGATCTTCACCTTCGGTAGCGCCACTGCGGGGATCGGTGATGAAGAGCAGGTCCGACAGATCGCTGGCGTGCTCCTCTTCGTCGCTCAGTATCTCCTCGATCATGACGCGCGTGGTGGGATCGTGGTCGGCGAAGTGTCGAATCATCTGCTGGTAAACCTCGATGACGATGCGCTCGGCGATCAGGTCTTCCTTGATCATGTCGGACAGCGACTTGCCTTCGGCATACTGCGAAGCCGAACGCTGTACCAGCGAGGCGGGGTTGAAATCCGGTTTGCCGCCTAGTTGCTGGATGCGCTCCGCGATTTTGTCGGCATGTTCGCGTTCAGCGTCGGCGTGCTCTTTGAACTCGTCGCGCACTGCCCTGGCATGAACGCCGGTCGCCATGAAGTAGTGATGCATATAGCGCAACACGCAAACGATTTCCGTGGCCAGTGCTTCGTTCAGAATGGAGATGGTCTGCTCGACGTCACCTTCATAGGTGTCGGTTACCGCGCCGTCTTCAATTTTTTGCGCGGCCCGCTTGCGTATCTCTTCCACATCAGTCACAAAGCTTGGCATTAGGGCTTACCTCGGAGGGAACTCCCGCCGGAATGGCGGTGCAGGTGGTTGGATTCCCGCGGTCGACGGGCAGATGTCTGATTTGGCAATTTTGTTTTGAATATCTTGGGACGCATGGGTTTACAAGCCTAAGGTAATGTGTGCAACTCTGCTAGCCTACCATCACGTCGAGCTCTCCGGATTGCGCAATCGCGACGCGCACTACCTGCAGCGAAGGAATGATGATGTCCGCCTCCGATAGCTCTTCCGCTCGATACGTCGTTGTCACTCCGATCGCCGTCATGCCTCCTGATTTGGCCGAGCGAACCCCCGAGGGGGCGTCTTCGAAGACGAGGCAATGCTTCGGCTCAAATCCCAGCGCAAGCGCGCCTGCAAGGTAGGGCTCAGGATCAGGCTTCCCGCGGCTGACGTCATCGGCGGTAATCATTTTCGGGGGAACCGGCAGGCCTGCAACCTGCAGCCGTTTCGCTGCCAGCCGTCGCGTGCCCGAGGTCACGATGGTGTAGCGCTCCGGCGGAAGTGCCTCCAGCAGCTCCCTTGCACCCGGCAGAACACGGAGTCCATCCGTATCGTCCAGCTCACGCTGCTCCATCAGATCAGTTTCCCGCTGCGCGTCCACCTGTGGAGCGACTTTGCGGACGGTCTCAATGGTGCGCTGGCCATGGGCCGCATGAACCACACATTCGGGGTCGAGCCCATGCTCCCGCGCCCACGCTCTCCAAACCCGCGTGACGCACGGCGTGGAGTCAACCAGCACTCCGTCCAGGTCGAACAGGATGGCTTGGCAGACGAGTGACGGCATACTTCAGTTTCGCAGACGACATCTCTGCAGGCAAAACGCCGGCCTCTCAGAATGGACCGAGAGAAGAGTCTACGCTCGTCGCCGATGCGAATTCGCTGAACATTTCTGAAGCCATCGAATATATTGACAGCAATGCCTTCACTCGCACTTTCGGATTTGATTGGCGCGCCGGTCATCGACAACACCGGAGCAAACGCTGGTAAAGTGCGCGAAGTAACTTTGGTGCCGCAGGAGAATTCCAGTCAAATTGCCGGCTTCGTGGTGAAAACCCGTCACGGCGATCGTCTGTTGCCCACCAAGTCGCTGAGCCTCATCAACGGCGGTCTGCGGATTGCTACTCCCGCCTCGGAGTGGAGCCCGTTCGCCGGCGGTGAGGGCATGCTGCTGTTGGAGCGCGACCTGCTGGACCAGCAGATCATCGACGTCCACGGGCGCAAGGTTGTGCGGGTCAATGATATTGACATTCATGAGGAGCTCGGCCACGACCACATTGTGCTTAAGCTGGGCGCGGTGGATGTGGGGGCGCGGGGAGCGGTCCGTCGGCTCCTGAAGGGCGTGATTCCGGCAGCCGCGCTGCATTTACTTCTCGCCAAGATTCCGCCGCGAATGATTCCGTGGGAATTTGTCGACCTTATCGAAATTGATCCCGCACGCCGCGTCAAGCTGAAGATTTCTCTCGAACGCCTGTCCAAACTGCATCCAGCCGATATTGCCGACATCGTGGAGGACCTTGCGCCCGCCGAGCGCGAAGCTATCTTCGAAACTCTGGACGACGAGGTCGCCGCCGAAACCCTGGAAGAGATCGATCCCAAGATGCAGGTTTCGATTCTCAGCTCCCTCGATTCCGATCGCGCCGCCGACATCGTGGAGGAGATGGATCCCGACGCCGCCGCCGACCTGCTGGGCGACATGCACCCCGATGCCTCGCAAGAAATCCTCACCGAGATGGAGCCCGAGGAGCGGGCCGAAGTCACCGAGCTGATGAACTTCGAGGAAAACACGGCAGCCGGCCGCATGACCACCGATTACATGGCCCTCGGACCGAACGCCAAGGTGGAAGACTCAATCGAGATGTTGCGTAACTTTGAGGGTGGCGTCGAGAGTGTCAGCACCGTTTACATCGTCGATGACAAGAACAAACTGCTGGGCGCCGTTCCGCTGGCCAAGATCGTGCTCGCGCCTCCTGGCACACCGCTAATGATGTTGAGCACCGGACACCTCACCACGGTGCATCCCGGCGCCGACGAGAAGACCGTGGCCGAACTCTTCGACAAGTACAACCTGCTCACCCTCGCTGTTCTGGATGAAGACGGGAAGCTGACAGGTGTGATTACCGCTGACGATGTGATTAACATGCTGCGGGCGAAGCTGTAACGAGAGGGTGACGATATAATCTCGGCATGGCCAATACAGTGATACATATTTCGGAGGCGGAAGCCGAGAGCGATTTCGGCTCGGTGCTAGCGCAGGTGCGTGCTGGCGCGGAAGTTATCATCGAAAGCGAAAGCGGTGGGCCGCCAGTGGCCGTCGTGCGGTCGGTTGGGTCAGGTCCTGGCCGTCTGCTTTCCGAATCGATTGCCTTAGCTGAGGCCCACGCCAAAGAGCTCGGCTACGAGCCGACTCTGGATCCCGAGTTTGCCACTGACCTAGAAGAAATTATCAATAGCCGCAAACCACGCGACCTTCCGGAATGGGACTAATCCTCGATTCCAGTGTGCTAATCGCAGGAGAGCGACGCGATCAGAGCATACGGCAGATTCTTGATCAGCTACTGGCTAAGCATGGAGAAACTGAAGCTGCGCTTTCCGTTGTGACCGTGGTAGAGCTGACGCACGGCATCCACCGGGCTAAAACGGAGGCCCATTATGCTCGCCGCCGGGCTTTTGCCGAGGAAGTTTACCGCGACATGGTTGTGCATCCGGTGAGCTTCGAAATTGCACAGCTTGCCGGTCGCATCGAGGCTCAGCAATTGGCACGCGGCATCAGCATCGCCTTCCAGGATCTCTTGATCGGGGCCACAGCTTTGCATCTTGGCTTCGATGTGGCTACGCTCAATGTGCGGCACTTCCAGAAGATCCCCGGGCTGAAGATCGTCTCTCCCACCTCCTAATTGGCGCATTTTTCCTTGTCCGTTTATTCTGGGAGGTCTTTAGCTCTCACCGTAACTCCCAGTGTCATGTCCGATACGCGACGGCTCAAAGTCTGGAGAATCCGCCTGCTGATGTTCCTGGCCGTCATCGGTCCCGGGTTCATCACGGCCAACGTGGACAATGACGCTGGCGGCATCTACACCTATTCCGCCGCAGGGGCGCAATTCGGATATCTTCTGCTCTGGGTCATGATTCCCATGACCGTTGCGCTGGTTGTGGTGCAAGAGATGTCAGCCCGCATGGGCGCGGCCACCGGTAAAGGCCTCAGCGATCTCATCCGCGAAGAGTATGGCCTGCGGATCACGTTTTTCATGATGCTGGGGCTGGTCATCACCAACTTCGGCAACGTGGTCGCCGAATTTGCGGGCGTCGCCAGCAGTCTGGAGCTGTTTCACATCTCACGCTACATCAGCGTACCGGTCGCCGCCGTAGTGGTGTGGTTGCTGGTGGTCAAGGGTACTTACAAAAGCGTGGAGAAAGTCTTCCTGGCGGCGTCATTTTTCTACTTCGCTTACATCATCGCCGGGGTGCTTGCGGGACCGAGTTGGAAGGAAGCTTTCGTCGCGACATTCAAACCCCCTCACAGCGGGGCTTTCCATCAGTCGGCATACATTTACATGGTTATCGCCGTGGTGGGAACCACGATCGCTCCGTGGATGCAGTTTTACCTACAATCGTCAATCGTGGAGAAGGGAATCACGCCGCGCGAGTATCGGGCCTCACGCTGGGACGTGATTCTGGGATGCCTCTTCACCGATCTGGTCGCCTGGTTCATCGTGGTGGCTTGTGCCGCGACACTCTACGCCCATGGCGTGCGGCAGATCCGCGATGGTGCCGACGCCGCGCAGGCATTGCGTCCACTGGCGGGCGAGTATGCCTATATTCTCTTTGCCGCGGGGCTGTTCAACGCCTCACTTGTTTGCCGCCTCCATTCTGCCGATCTCGACCGCCTACACAGTGTGTGAGGGGCTGGGCTTTGAGTCCGGTGTGGGACACAAATTCAGCGAAGCCAAAGTTTTCTACTGGCTGTACACGCTGCTGCTGATCGCCGGCGGCGGAGTGATCCTGCTGCCCAATATCCCGCTGGTGAAGATCAGCATTTTGTCGCAGGTGGTGAACGGCGTTGTGCTGCCGTTCGTGCTCATCTTCATGCTGCTGCTGGTGAACAAGAGCGAACTGATGGGCAAGCATGTCAATGGAACGTGGTTCAACCTGATCGCGTGGGCCACTACCATCATCATGATCGGGCTGACGATTGCCTGGTTCGTCACCGGCCAAGCGGGAAGCTAAGGACGTTCTGATTGAGTTTGCAGTTGAACGGGGCGGCCTTCACGTAAAGGTCGATATAAGCTGGGCTTAGAGTCTGAGTCTGTGTGAGAACTCATTTCAGGTTAGCTCGGTGCCACAAATCACTCAGGAACGAGCCCCGCAGGGGCGAAAGAGTCTAGCCCAGCATGGAGCCGCAGGCGGAATGCTGGGTAAAGTGGAAATTAATCCGAGTCCCGTCAGGGACGACACAGTTCTCACGCACCCGTTTTAGCCCCTGAGGGAATCCCATCTAGATCAATTAGACCTTCCTAGAGGACCCTGCCCTCGGCAATTTGCTGCACCAGTGTTCGGTCGGCGTCGAGGAAGTCGAGCGCCGGCAGGTCACGCCGATGCACCCATCGAACCTCGCGGAAGATGCGGTTCTGCAGCTCGCCTTCGTAGTGTTCGACTTTGAAAAAGTGCAGCTCCACGGCATTGCCGTTCAGGTAAGTGTGTTGCAGTTGCGCGACCTTGCTACCGATCTGCGCGCGGATGCCTAACTCTTCTTCCAGCTCGCGTTCCAAGGCGCCGGCCGGCTCCTCGCCAGCCTCGATCTTGCCGCCGGGAAATTCCCATTTGAGCGGCAGCGCTTGATATTCCGTCCGCTGGCAGCATAGGATTTCTTCACCGCGCACGAGCAACGCGGCAACCACTTGCTTGATCAAGGCGTAGTGCCTCGCTTCGCACCGTTCTTCGCCCGACGCTCACGAGATCCTCTCCAAATAGTTGCCGACCAGGTCCGCGCAGTGCTCGACCAACTTGCGGTCGGCTTCGCCGAAGGCGGCTGGCGTGTGGCTATCAACGTCGAGCTCGCCTACGACCTTGCCCTTCACGATCACGGGCACGACAATCTCCGAGCGGGTTTCGATGGAGCACGCCAGGTAACGCGGATCGGACTTAACGTCGTCCACCACCAAAGTTTGTCCCGACGAAGCCGCCGCTCCACAAATACCCTGATTGAGCGGAATGCGCTTGTGTGGCGTGTCTGCCCCGACATAAGGACCCAGCACCAAAACCGGGTCTTCACCCGGCAGGCCCTTCTCGATCATGTAGAAGCCAACCCAATCGAAGTGGTGCAGCCGTTCCTGCAGCCGCCCGACCATGATGCTCATTAAGTCCTCGACGCTGCCGGCCGCGTCGGCCAATGTCGTCAAGCTCCTCGCCAGTTGCTGATAGTTCGTCTCCATCGTCCTCCATTCATATCACAGGCGGTGAAGCTGCCGGATGCCGATAGGCTGCGGAAACAACTCCGGATGCAACGCCCAAGCCAGAGCGCGCAGTCCGCCAAGCAGGCTGGTCGCCGGCGTGTTCAGTAGCTCATCGTTGATGCAGAACACCCGCCCTTGGCGGACCGCGGGCAATTCCGCCCAGCCGCGCTGCTCCACGATCTTCTCCAGTGGAACGCGGTCTCCCGCTCCGCACCAGGCCGCCACAATTGCGTCAGGTCGCGCCGACGCAACTTCTTCCGCCGTAGTCTTCTTGCCGGGCTCGCCGATGAACTCACCGCCTGCGGCCTGCACCAGCTCGGCGACCCATGGCTGCGACGCGATGATCGGCTTCCCCCACTCTTCGCAGAAGACCTTCGGCTTGGATGCCGCCGATGTCCTTGCGCGAATCGCCTCAATCTCATTTTGCATTGTAACGATCACGCTTCGGCCGGTCTCCCACGCGCCCATTACGCCTGCGATCGCAGCTATGTCGGTGTAGATGTCGGCGAGCTTGCGCGGCGCCAGCCCGAGAAACCGTACGCCAGCTTTCAGGATGGCAGCCACTGCTTCCAATTGGTAGGGAACCGCCGCCAGCACCAGGTCGGGACGAGCGGCGAGAATCTGTTCGGTCTGCGCGGTCCAGGAATCGGAGACAATCAGGCGCGAGCCGTCCGTGACCTCCGGGCAAACGTCGGCGCAATATTTTGTGCAAGCCACCAGGCGATCGAGCAAGCCTAAATCCCGTAGCGTGACCGTAGCGCTGGGCTGCAGAGAGACCAGGCGCTGCGGAATGTAAACGGTGTTCAAGGCTGTTCGATTATACGGAGTCCGGCCAGCATGACGAGTGGAGTCGGGCGCGGTAAGCTACCTGTCAGGGGACTTTTTGTTGCATAGGATGGAGCACCACTTCAGACGCTGTTACGAAACTGAGATCGCCTTCTTCGCGGTTGAACAGGGACCACGAAATCCGAGTGCCGTAGGCACGGAAGAGCTTAGCGCAGCACGGAGCCGAAGGCGGAGTGCTGGGTAAGTCGAAAATTTGATCCGAGTCCCGTAGGGACGACACAGTTTCGTAATGGCCTCTTCAGCGGTGCAGTTAAGATTCGGAAGCGAGGCGGCTTCAGCCGCTGAGGTGACGGAAGCATTACCTCGGGCCGCTAAAGCGCGACCCAAGAACTGACGGTCGTTATGCACGCCTGAACAGCTTGCGGAAAAACTCCATGCACGGATGTGATTTGAAAGGGCACGGCTTCAGCCGTGCCGCTAAGCTTTTTATTTTTTGTCATTCCGAGCGGGCTTGAGCCCGCGAGGGAACTGCTTTTACGACTTTTTCCGTATCGGTGAGGGCGTGCTCCACCCATCGCCTACCGACGCCATGGCGATCACTGTAGGATCTTTAGCCATGTATTCTCCTCAGCTTCTCGATCACTTCGAGCGACCTCGCAACTCCGGAGAACTTCCGAATGCAGACGCTCAGGTACGCATCGAGAATCCAGCTTGCGGCGACATTCTGGAGCTCGCAATCAAGATGAATGCCGAAAGAATCGCTGAGATTCGCTTTCGTGCCAAAGGTTGCGTGCCCGCGATGGCGTGCGCCTCCGCGATGACGGAGTTGGTGGAAGGGAAGTCGCGGCAAGAGGCAAGTGCCATCGGCAAAGCAGAGGTCGTGGATGCGGTTGGAGGGGTGCCGCCGGCATCGGGGCACGCCGCACAGTTGGCCATCGACGCTCTGCGAGCCGTGCTAGAGAAGGTCGGTTGAGCGCCTCTACACCGTTTCGGTTTCCAGCTCTTCTTCCAGCAGCTGCTTGTTATACAGCTCGGTGTAGTAGCCGTTGCGCTCGATCTGCTCTTCGTGGGTGCCATACTCCACGATCTCGCCGTCATGCAGCACGGCGATGCGATCGGCATTGCGCACCGTCGAAACCCGGTGCGAGATGAAGATGGTGGTGCGTCCCTGCATGATCTCGCGCAGATGATTCAGGATGCGATCCTCGGTCTGCGTGTCCACGCTGGCGAGCGCGTCATCCAGCACCAGAATGCGCGGGCTGCGGATCAAGGCGCGCGCAATGGCCGTGCGTTGTTTCTGTCCGCCGGAGAGCGTGAGACCGCGTTCGCCGACGAGAGTGTCGTAGCCCTGCGGAAAGCTTTCGATTTCCTCGGCGATGTTGGCCGCCTCAGCGGCCCGGCGGATGTCGGCATCGGTGGCGTGCTCTGCTCCAAAGGCAATGTTCTCGCGAATGGTGTCGCTGAATAGGAACGTCTCCTGCGGGACGAATCCGATGTGGCGTCTCAGAACCTCCAGCGGAATTTCGCGTATGGGCCGGCCGTCGATCAGCACCGAGCCTTCCGCCGCGTCATAGATACGCGGAATCAGCGATACCAGCGTGGACTTGCCTGATCCGGTGGGGCCTACGATTGCCAGGCTGGTGCCTTCGGGCACTCGCAGATTAATGTTCTTCAGCACCGCTTCGTCGCCATGAACGTGGCCCATGCCGCGCTCGGCTGCGGTCAACGTATGGCCGTAGTGGAAGCTGAGGTTGCGGAACTCAATCTCGCCGCGAACTTCGGTAACGGCGCCGGTCGCGGGAACGGCGGCGTCGGTGACCTCGGGCTGCTCCGCCAAAACGTTCTGAATTCGCCCCATGGACGCGGTGCCGCGTTGGAAAATATTGATGACCCAGCCCAGGGAAATGATCGGCCAGGTGAGTTGTACCATGTAGGTATTGAAGGCGACGAAGCTGCCGACAGTAATGCGATGCAGCAGCACTTCGCGGCCGCCGATCCACAGCACGATCACAATGGCGATGCCGAGCAATGTTTCCAGCGTCGGCCATAGCATGCCCATTAACCGAACCAGCTTGAGGCTACGCGCGATGTATCCGGTGTTGTCGCGCTCGAAGGCCTCAATCTCGGCTTGCTCCTGCACATAAGCGCGGATGAGGCGCGCTCCGGAAAAGTTCTCCTGTGCTCTGGCCGAAATGTCAGAGAACATGGCCTGGATACGCTCGAAGCGTTCGTGAATCTTGCGGCCGAAGTACTGCACTATGATGCTGACCACAGGTAAGGGCAGGAAAGCGAACAGTGTGAGCCGTGGGCTGATGCTGAGCATGAACACCAATGCGCCCGCGGTAAAAACCATGGTGTTCGCGGTGTACATGATGCCTGGCCCCGCAAGCATGCGGACGGCGTTCAGGTCGTTGGTGGCCCGGGCCATGATGTCGCCGGTGCGAGTACGTTGATAGAAGCTGTAAGACAGCCGCTCCAGATGAGTGAATAGGTCGTTGCGCAAATCGAATTCAATTTCGCGCGAAACGCCAATCAAAATCCAGCGGGTGAGGAACTGAAAAATAGCTTTAGTTGCCGCTACCGCTAGCAGGAGAGCGGAGTAGGTGAACAGCTTGTCGCGGGTGACTCCGAGATTGAGGTCGTCAATGGCGCGGCGAATGACAAGCGGAAAGAGAATCCAAACTCCGTTGTTGCATAGCACGCAGAGAGCGCCGATCCAGAAGGTCAGCCGGTACTTGCGCAGGTATGGGAACAGCGGGCGTAGGTTCTTGAACATGGTTAGCTTTCGGCTGTCAGCCATCAGCTGTCAGGAGAGTTACTGTCAGCGTCGTCAGCCACTTTTGGCTGCTTCCATTTGGCACATGGTTTCAATGGCGTTAGATGCGCAGCCCTGAATCCGGATTCGGTGACCTCGAGCTGATAGCTGACGGCTGAAAGCTGACAGCTGCTTTACGTTGGCACGCGCAATAGAAAGTAACCTCCCGCGAGAGCAAAGATAAAGTCGGGCGCCCAGGCCGCCAGCATGGCGGGCAGTTGATTGGCGTTTCCCATGGCCTCAAACAATCCCGCGGTCACCCAATAGACGACGGCGATGGCGATCGCAATCACCACGCCGCCCAGCGCTCCGCCCTTGCGGCCGGAAGCTGCGAAAGGAACTGCCAGTACCGCCATGACCAGCGTGATCAAGGGGAAGGCAAGTTTCTTCTCCAACTGTACTTTCAGCCGTACGGTGTCAAAGCCACTCTGCTCCAGATCGCGTATGTAGCGCTCGAGCTCTTCGTAATTCATCTCCGAAGACTGCTTGACTTCTTTCTTGAAATAGCCAGGATCCTCGTGCAGTTCATTGAAGGTGGCTACCTCGAAGGTACGATAATCCTGAATAGAAGTGCCGGACAGACTTCGCACCCAGCCCTGCTCGAAGACCCACTTGTTGAGACTTGGTTCCCAATGCGCGTGGGCGGCGTAGATACGGCGAGTGAGCTGGAATGTATTCGGGTCGAACTCGAAGATGGAGACACCCCCGAGCTGGTTGGTATCGGGATCGAAGAGCTGGTAGTAGTAGATGTTGTTGTTCAGTCCGAAAATCCACTTGCGATCAGCCTGCAGGTAGGTCTGCGGCGGCTTACCTTTGATCTGGTTGCGCAGAATTTCCTGCTCCTTATTGGTATGGGGAATATAAAGCTGATCGAAGACGAACATCGCCGCGGCGAAGATACCGCATAGGACTATGACCGGAAGCGCCGCCCGATAAATGCTGATGCCGGTGGCCTTCATCGCCGTCAGCTCGCTGGATTTCTCCAGTAGTCCGAAGGTGATGAGGACGGCCAGCAGCACCGCGACGGGCGCCATCAGGTAAAGCAGGGATGGGCTGAGGTTCAGCAGGTATTCCGCCAGCATGATCACTGGGACTTTGTTACGGACGATGTCAGTCAGCAGCTCGAAGAAGGTGAAGACTAGCGCCAGAATCAGGAATGTCGACAGGACCATCACCAGATACAAGGCGAAGTCGCGCAGGATCATGTCATCGAGGATGAGCGGGAACCTTGCGCTGAAGCGTTTCCGGTGAGGCGCCGAGTCCTGCAAAGCACGCGCACCAGCGCGAGCATAACGACGGCGCATGGCGAGTTCCTGGACCTTATCACGTATTGCTTTCCAGCCGGCGCTCACGCTGCCTAGCTCAATCGGCATCCGATCCACGCGCCATAACAAAATCAGTCCACATAGGAAGAAGAAGGCGTTAGCCATCCAGACGCCTTCCCATGGAGGCATCTTTCCCTGACGCGCCAAAGACACGCCGGTCAGCGAGAAGAAGTAATACACGAACACCAACAGAATGGTGAGCACGAAGCCTGTGCTCTTGCCGCCTTTTCGGGCCGAGAGCCCGAGCGGGATGCCGACCATCGCCAGTACCAGGCAAGCTGCCGGGAGTGCGAATCTGCGCTGGAATTCAATCTCGTAGTAGCGCGCCTTACTCAGGTCGTAGTTCCAGGTTCCTGGATCGATGTTTTTCAGTGGCACGGCGGCACGGCGTTCGCGTGCGGCGTTGCGCAGCAGTTGGTGCAGTCCCAACTCCGGGACCGGCAGCAGTTCATGCATTTTCTCCGCGTTGCTGGGCAGTGGGATTGGAATCTCGGTGCTGTCGAATGTCGTGATCGAATACTGGTCTTTGGCCTTTGGCACGATTTCCTGCTGGGTGCCGTCCTCCAGATGAAGGCGCACCTCGTCGACCGAGTCGCTCAACAGAGCGCCGCGCTTGGCCAGGGTCACCTTGGGAGAAGACGGATCGCTGACATCAGCCAGAAAAATACCGCGCCATAACGAGCGGCCATTGGCAGGAACCGCGTCCTGCACATACAGGACAATGTTCTTGAAGTCTTCGTAGAAAACGTGCGGCTGAATTTCAAACGATGCCTGCGACGATTTCAGCTTTTCCTGCAGGTGATCCAGCGCCGCCGCCGACCGGGGCGCCACGTATATGGTGTTGAACATGCCCAGCATCCAGGCGCCAATAGCAAAAATTGAAATCACGCGGACGAACATGCCCACACCCATGCCGCTGGCGCGAATGGCGGTGACTTCGCTGTCGGCAGCCAGCCGGCTGAGTCCAACCAGGATGCCCACCAGCACGCCCATGGGCAATGTCAGGGTGAATGTGGTCGGCAGAGTGTAGAAAAAAATCTCCGCAACACTGGGCAAGGGAGCGCTATTGCGGACAATCAGTTCCAGCAGCCGTCCCAAGTCCCGCATGAAGATAATGAAGGTGAATAACGCGACGCCCAGCAAGGCGTGCGAGACGACCTCCTTCAGAATGTAGCGGGTCAGGATACGCACTAACCTCTAGTTTAACGGAAGAAACGGCTCGGCGGACAGGGACGCCGTGGTCCGGTAGTGGTGCAGTTTGAATTGAAAAGGTGAGAGATATTCCGGAATAACATTAAAAAACGGGTACGATCCTGGCGTCCAGAGTGTGTGTACTACGTAGGACATCGTTGACAGCGCCTCGTCTCGGAGCACACACTACGCATTAACCGGTCCGAGATCCAATCGCTCCCTGGACCGCCCTGCCATTCAGAAGGAGCATTTATGAATCGCCTCTCTGGACTGTTTGTCATCTCAGCCTTGACGTTGGCGGGCGTTGCTTCAGTTGGAACACCACCAGCCCAGGCCCAGACGTTCACCGTAATTCATGCCTTCGCCGGAGGAGACGACGGATACCAACCCTATGCTGGTCTCACCCTCGATGGAGCAGGCAACCTCTATGGGACCACGACCGAAGGTCTCACAGGGACGGTTTTTCAACTCCAGAGCACGGATGACAATCGGATCCTGAATACACTGAATGGCTTCGGTCTGAATCCCCATGATGCGCGTTTTCCCCTGGGTAGAGTCGTGTTCGGGCCCGATGGCACGCTGTATGGCACAACCTTCTATGGAGGATCGGGACACTGCCCGGGTGGATGCGGCACCGTTTATAATCTCCGGCCGCCGGTGACCGGTTGCAAAACCGTTGTTTGCCGCTGGACGGAAACCGTGCTTTATTCCTTCACGGGAGGTCCGGATGGAAGCGGGCCCTTTTACGTTGATCCGGTTTTCGACCAGGCAGGTAATCTCTATGGAACTACGGAATATGGAGGCTCCAACGGTTACGGAGTTGTTTTCAAGCTGGCACCCTCCGGCGGCGGTTGGACGGAAAGTGTCATTCATAACTTTGCCGGAGAAGACGGGATTTTTCCGGCGAGCGGAGTGATCTTCGACAGGGTCGGGAACCTCTATGGGACGAGCGGAGGTGGCCTCTCTGGTCAGGGAAACGTGTACCAGTTAGCGCCCTCGGGATCGGGCTGGACGGCGACTAACCTTCACTCTTTTCAAAATGGAACGGACGGAGAATTCCCAGTTGCCGGGTTGATCGTCGATCAATCCGGCAACCTCTATGGCACAACCAGCAGTGGGGGCTCCGGTGGCGGCGGGACGGTGTTCGAGCTATCATCCTCCGACGGAAGCTGGATGTTTGCCGTGCTATACGGTTTGAGTGGCGGATATATTCAGGGACCCAGGGGCAGTCTAGCTATGGATGTTGCCGGGAATCTCTACGGTACCACGTATGCTGAAGGGATCTATTACAGCGGGACGTTATTCAAGCTGACTCGTTCGCAGGGCGGCTGGGCCTACACCCGCCTTCACGATTTCACCGGCAGTAGCGACGGGGCAAATCCGCTCGGTGGCCCGGCCTTGGATGCAAATGGCAATGTGTACGGCACAACTGAGTACGGCGGCTCGTTTGCTGGCGAGAATTGCGGCGGGATCGGCTGTGGCGTCGTCTGGGAGATCACGCCGTAGCCTTCCACGAACTCCTGTTTTGGGAGGTATTGTTCTGACGAGAACATTCAAGCGAGGCATTTAGGGAAGCATTGCGCTTCGCATGCTGTTCCGATTTTTTCAAACTGCACCACTACCGGTGGTCCGGAATTGTCAGGGAGAATCTGAGATTTCTGACTGCGCGGTTGAGTAGGGGTTTTCCCGGATTCCACGCCTCCTCACTGTCCTGTTACACTTGTCCGGCTAATTCTCCTCACAATGAGTCATAACGGTTCCCCGAAGATTCGGTTGGTGCTTCTCTGGCACATGCACCAGCCTTTCTACAAAGACATGGTCACCGGCGAGTATCGCCTTCCCTGGGTCCGGCTTCACGCCCTCAAAGACTACTACGGGATGGTGAAACTGCTCGATGAGTTCCCGCAGGTCCATCAGAACTTCAACCTCGTTCCGTCGTTAGTGGCGCAGATTCAGGATTATGTATCGGGCAAGGCGCACGATCCGTTTCTTGCGCTGGTCTCCAAGCCTCCGGGCGACCTCACTTCCGCCGAGCGGCGATTTGCGCTGCAGTATTTATTCCAAGCGAACCCGGTGAACATGATTGGGCGTTATCCGCGCTATCGTGAGTTGTGGGAGCGCTATCGCGCGACCTGCGATCGTCCGGAAGGGCCGGACGGCTACTTCGCCACCCGTGACTACGGCGACCTCCAGGTTCTGTCGCAGCTGGCCTGGTTCGACGAGTGTTTCCTGAATGATCCTGACGTTGCCGCGCTGGTTCAAAAAGGCGAGGACTTCAACCTCGACGACCAGCAACTGGTGATCGCCAAAGAGCGCGAAATTCTCGCCAAGGTATTACCTGCTTATACCGAGGCCGCCCAGCGCGGATCGATCGAGCTGTCGGCCACGCCGTACTATCACCCGATTCTTCCGCTGCTCTGCGATACCAACGTGGGCGAGCAGTCCAGCCCCAGGCTGAGCCTTCCCACGCGACGCTTTCGGCGTCCAGAAGACGTCAGCCTGCAGATCAAACGCGCACTGGATTTTCACGAAGCGCTGTTCGGAGTTCGTCCCAAGGGCCTTTGGCCGTCGGAAGGAAGCGTATCGGAAGAAGCCGTGATGCTGGCCGAGAGACAGGGAATCGAATGGATGGCGACCGACGAAGGCGTGTTAGGGCGGTCGCTCGATTTGAATTTCCGGAACGGCGGCGATCATCTCCCAGCAGATGATGCGGAGCGCCTGTACAACATTTACCGCTACGAGAAGAATGACACGCGGATGCACATGGTCTTTCGCGACCATCGGCTCTCCGATCTCATCGGGTTTGTGTACTCGGGAATGCCCGCGCAAGAAGCAGCCGATCACTTGGTCGGGAACATCAAGAATTCCGCGCGACCGGTCCTCGATCGCGGCAAAGACGCAGTGGTTTCAATCATTCTCGACGGCGAGAATGCGTGGGAGTACTACCCGCAATCGGGGCGCGAGTTTCTGCGTCGCGTCTACGATGCTTTGCAGAGTGACCCCGAGATAGAGCCGGTCACCATAGGCGAAGCTATCGCCCGGCACCAGCCCGATAACTTCGGGCATCTGCCGCGACTGGTTCCCGGTTCGTGGATCGATGCCAACTTCAACGTCTGGATTGGCTCTCCCGAAGACAACCGGGCCTGGGACCTGCTATCGGAAGCCCGCGATTACTATGACCGCCATTCGCAAAAAGTTTCGCAGGCGCAACGCGAGCTGGCGTGGGAAGAGTTACTGATCGCCGAAGGCAGCGACTGGAACTGGTGGTACGGTCCGGAACATCACTCGGCCAACGATCGCGACTTTGACGAACTGTATCGCAAACATCTCTCCAATGTGTATCACGCGCTTGAAGGGATCCCTCCGGAGGAGTTGAGCACGCCGATCGTCACCGGAGTAACGCGGCCCAGCTATATCCCGCAGACGGCTTATGTGCGTGCCCAGGTGGATGGGTTGGTCAGCGGATACTTCGAGTGGATGGGTGCGGCTGGTTACACGTCGGACCAGCGCAGCAGCGCCATGCACGGCCGGCAGTTTCTGCTTGACGCAGTTTTCGCTGGAGTAGACGCGGACTCGTTGTCGGGACGCCTGGACTTCCAGCATGGCGTGCCCGAAGGACCCTATCGCCTGGTGGTGAACTTCGAAGTTCACCGTGATGGGCATGACCGCAAGTCGGCGATTGAATCGTACCGGTTGGTAGCGGATGCGCAGGCCAATACACTGCAAAGGTGGGTGTTGAGTAACGGCGAAGAACGTCGTAAGCTTGCGAGTTTCTCCTCCGACGACGGCAATGCCGACACCAATGGCGTTGAGGTGGCGCTCGGCGAGATTTTCGAATTTCGCGTTCCCTTCGAATTACTGCACGCCCAACAGGGAAGCGGTATCCGTTTGCGATTCGCCATCTGGCGCGATCACCTGCCGGTGGACTCGTTGCCACTGGAAGGTTGGATCGATCTGTTCGCGGTTCCGGAGGAAGAGCTGGAGAACAACCTCTATAGCTTTTCGCCGCACAAATAGTTCTAGGTCTGTTCCAGAATTGGTGTAGACCGGTAAGGCGAGCCTTCAGAGGCTGCTACGAAACTGAGCTGGTCTTCGCGGTGGAACAAGCACAACGAAAGCCGAGTGCCGTAGGCCCGGAAGAGCTTAGCCCAGCACGGAGCCGAAGGCGGAGTGCTGGGTAACGTGGCAAATAGATCAGAGTCCCTTCAGGGACGGCACAAGATAAGGTTGGGTCTGCAAATCGCGGTAATTAGTTACCAACGACTTGATGCACCGCGTCTATGAGTGCGGCCACCCTGGAAAAATTCTAGCTCTGGGTCTCCGACAGCCGCTTAGTGCCCGCAGGCCAATAGACCGGCCAGCCGCGCTCTCGCGCAACCTGCTCCAGATCTGGGTTAGGGTTGACACAGATGGGATACTTGGCCATCTCCAGCATGGCTTGATCGTGTATCGAGTTGCCCAAAGCCACATCGATGGGCCGGCCAATGCGATCGCGAATCGCCACGGCTTTCAGTTCGTCAGTGGGAACGCGAACCAGGCGGTCGCTGGCGAATCCTTCCTCTACCTCGACGCATGCGGCCAATACGTGATGGCGCGGGATGCTGAATTGCCGGGCGCCATGTTCGACCAGCCAACTATTGGTTGAAGAAACCGCCCACAGATCGCAGCCCTGCGCCGCCAGCCTGCGAGTTAACTCCTGCATCTCCGGAAATACACGCGGGCCAATGACTTCGGAGAAAAACTCCCTCGCTGCGTGCCGCAACAGCTTGCAAGAGACACCATGATTCATGGTGACCATTTCACCGCACATTCGTTCTTCGCTCACTCTGCCTGCTCTGTACTGCTTGTAGCGTGCTCGCGCCCATTCGGCAACTTCGCGGCTCACGATGCCACGCTCGATCTCCCAATTGAAGAAGTCGGCGCCAGCATCGCCGCTCCACAGGGTGCCGTCGCAATCAAAAACGGCGATGGCTGGCCTGAGCGCCAGCACCGACTCGATAAACTCCAAGGCTGGGCTGCGGCATTCGGTTTTGCTCAAAACTGTTTCTCCGAGGAGATCATGTCTGACTGCGACAGTCGTTCGTAATCTTCGGGGGTGTCAATGTTGGCCACGGCCCGCGAGTCCTTTATCGGCAGATATAGGATGTGCTCCTGGTGCCGGTGTTCCAGATCGCGTGCTGTGGCATCCAGCGGAGCGCGCAGGAAGGCTTCGATCATCTCACGGCCGACCAGGATGGGATGTCCATGCACTGGTTCCGCGCCGCGCTGGACCTCAGGTACGACCGCCCATATCTCCGGAGCCGCATTCAGGAAAGCGTCGTGCAGTTTCTGCAATGTTATCGGCAATACCGGCGGACGATCGGTGAGCGCCAGAAAAGCTGCATCGCGTCCATGATTCAGGACCTCGCGCACGCCCAGCCTCAGGGAACTGAACTGCCCCAACTCAGGCGTGGGATTCACCACGAGGAAGGCCCCGTGCGCGTAGGTGACAGGCCCAACCGAAGCCGCGTTCTTGCCGGCAACCACGATGACCAGGTCGGTCCGGGGTTGCAGAAGGTCGATCGTAGCTCCCAGAAAGGTATTGGCAACCGGTGTTCCTTCGGCCACGGGTGGCCACGGCAGAAGCGCTTTGTCACGGCCCATGCGAGTGGAAAAACCAGCGGCCAGGATCACTCCGCAAATACTCGGGGACATCGCCATGCCACGAAGATATCAAAGCGCAGTTTCGGAAACCAGCCAATTGGAAGGTAAGCGGTTATACTTCTGCACCGACGCCGTAACTTGCGCATCGAACTTGCATGGCAAGCCGAACCCAATCTCTGAACCAGCAGGACCTGCAAGACCTTGGCTTTGGCTCCGTGGTTTCGCGGGAGAGCCATCAGCGCCTGCTGAATCGCGACGGCAGCTTTAATGTAGAGCGCCGCGGCCTGCACTTCTGGTCGTCCTTCAGCCTATATCACGCATTGCTGACAATGGCCTGGTGGCAGTTTTCACTCCTTGTGGTGATCTGGTATGTGGTGGCGAACACCGTGTTCGCGCTGGCCTATGTCGCTTGCGGCCCTGCGGCCCTGGCCAGCACCACGCCGGGTATCGAGCAGAATGCCTTCTTGCGAGCATTCTTCTTCAGCGTGGAAACCATCTCCACCATCGGCTACGGAAATATTGTGCCCACGGGCGTGGCGGTCAATGTGGTGGTCACCATAGAGGCGCTCACCGGATTGGCGGGATTCGCGATTGTGACCGGCCTTTTATTTGCTCGCCTTTCCCGGCCCACGGCAAAGGTCTTGTTCAGCCGTCAAGCCGTCATTGCGCCTTACCGCGACATCACCGCCTTCGAGTTTCGGGTGGCCAATGCGCGGTCCAACGAGTTGATCCAGGTCTCTGCTATCGTCCTGCTGAGTCGCTTCGAGCAGATTGACGGCGTGCGGACACGGCAATACTATCCACTGGCGCTGGAGCGAGAAAAAGTTGTGTTTCTTCCGCTCACCTGGACAGTGGTGCATCCGATCGACGAGACCAGCCCTCTGCATGGGGAGACGAAGGAGTCGATGCGCAATTCACAAACCGAATTTCTGGTCCTACTCAGTGCTTTCGACGAGATATTTTCGACCATCGTCCAGACGCGCACCTCCTACACGCCCGACGAACTCATCTGCGGCGCCCGCTTCGCCAATGCCTTCATGCTGGATGCCGCGCAGAAGTTTGCCGACGGTGCCGGTAAGAACAAGAAAGTTGCGGTGGACATGCGCCTCTTCGACAAAGTGGAAACGATTACCCCTGCATTAAACCGTTGAATATCCGAGGCGGCACGGGCACAATTGGTGCGGTCGAATTTCAGTTTCGAGTTTCAAGTTTCGAGTTCGGGGAGGGCCTGATAATTCTGGAAACTGGAAACTCGTAAACTTGCAACTGCAACTCTTACGCGAGGCAGTTTGCTGCCTGCGCCCAATGGAGGAGTTATGGCTGAGGCAATTGTTGGTGCTGTCAAACGAGCTTCGGGCTGGTCCATCGCGCTGGGCGTGTTGATGATCATTCTGGGAATCATTGCGATCCTGGCGCCCTGGGAATTTGGGCTTTTGATTGTTCTGGTCGTTGGCTGGGCCGCTATTTTCAATGGGGCTGCTCAGCTCATCTACGCTTTCCGTACGCACAGCGGCGGCCGCGCGATTCTGGAGGCCATTCTTGGCTTGATCTATATCGTCGCCGGCGTTTATTTGCTGATGCATCCCGCTGGCGGTTTGCTGGCACTTACGCTGCTGCTGGCTTGCTTCCTGCTGGTGTATGGAATTGTGGCACTGGTGCTGGCCTTTCAGATGCGTCCACTGCCCGGCTGGGGCTGGATTCTGGCGGACGCCATCGTGACCATTCTTTTGGGTGTCTTGATCTGGGCCCATTGGCCAATGAATACCGAATGGATCGTGGGCACGTTGGTTGGTATCAGCATCATCATGTCTGGCATCACCCGGCTGATGATCTCGATGGCCTTCCGGCGCATGGCGGCAAATGCTGCTTAAGGCAGCTGAATCATCTAGTATCCGGAGTGAAACAACCGTGGTCCGGCTGAACGGTTTGCTGAGAAACCCAATGAAGCCGTCGCTTGCCGACTAAGGAGGCTGCTGAAAAACGCGACGTTCGGGTAGTGCGGCACTTCAGCTGGATTATTCATGAGGAACTCACGCTTTGAAGGGGCACGGCTTCAAAGCATGCTGAAAAAGCCGGCTTGAGGGGCGTTTTGAAAGGGCACACCTTTAGAGCTTGTCCTGAGCTTGTCGAAGGATGTGCCGTTAAGCTCTTTATTCTTGTCATCTCGAGCGGGCTTCAGCCCGCGAGAGATCTGCTTTTCTGACTTTTTCAGCAACCTGTTCAGCCGTGCCGTTACATGGGCGTGGAGCGTTGGGCTTTCAGCCCCTGAGGGAATTCGCAGTTCGTGTCCGCACCGAAGTCCCCGCAGTGGCTAAAGCCGCCATGATGAGAGCAGCTTATGACACGGCTGAAGCCGTGCCCCTTCAAAGCATGCTGCCGTCTGACGGCCGTTCATCCCGGCGGAAAGCGCATCAATATCATTTCCTCAGGCAGAGCGCGAGAAATCAACCTTCTCAGGTTAGAATCTAAGATCAAACGAAGCCGCTACTCCTTTTTACATGCCAGGATATTGATTTGAAATGGACCGGGATATTTATGACCTGTGGTTGTCGAACTGAACGGCCCGACGTCGGCCTCCGATTGCGTCGGAGTTTTCCCGCGGTGTGCGTTATCGCGGGGATGCTGTTGCTAGCAGGCTGCGACCGCAGTAAAGCGGAGGCGCCCCAGGGCCCCCCTGTTATGCCTGTTAAGGTGCAGACGGTGGCGACGCACGAAATCGGGGACACCTCGGAATACGTTGCCACCATCAAGTCGCGCCATTCGGCCACCATCATGTCTGACGTAGAAGGATGGATCTTTGACATTCGCGTGCATTCCGGTCAGTTCGTGAAGAAGGGCGATACGTTGATGGAGATCGATCCGCGGCGGCAGCAGGCTACGGTCTCGAATTACGACTCGCAACGCGCCTCCAAAGAAGCGACACTGCAGTGGGCGAAGCTACAGTTGGACCGGGCCGTGGCCCTGTCCGCGTCCGGAGTAGTGAGTCAACAAGACATGCAGCAGGCGCGAGCGACCTATGATTCTGCGCTGGCCGACGTAAAAGCCTTAGATGCGCAAATCACGCAGCAGAAGGTCCAACTGAGGTACTACAGCGTGTTCGCGGTCACCGACGGGCAAGTGGGCGACATTCCAGTACATGTCGGTGACCGCGTGACCAACACCACGGTTCTGACGACGATCGACGAGCGTAGCGGATTGGAGGTGTACCTCACGGTGCCGTCCGAGCGCGCGCACGAAGTCAAGATGGGCGCCCCGGTGGAGGTGCTCGATAACGCCGGAAATGTTTTGCTGCGCACCCGGGTCGATTTCATTTCGCCGCAGATTGATCCCAGCGTGCAGGCGTTGCTGGTGAAGGCGCCCGCCGATCAAGCCGAGAATGTACTGCGTTCCATGCAACTGGTGCGCGCCCGGATATCCTGGAGCACGCATCCCGGCGTCACCGTGCCCGTGGTCGCGGTCTCGCGCATCAGCGGGCAGTTCTTCGCTTTTGTGGCTGAGCAGCAGGACGGGAAAACCGTGGCCCGCCAGCGGCCGCTGCAGTTGGGTCCAATCGACGGAAACGATTACACCGTGCTGAGTGGACTGAAGGCTGGAGACCAGGTGGTCACTTCTGGCGGACAGAACCTCGCCGAGGGCATGCCAATCAGAATCGAACAATAGCTAGGGAACTGTGGTTAAGCCCGGCTTTTCGAAAGGGATGGCCTTCAGGCCGTCCGTAAACGGCTGATATTAGACCGGGCTTTAGCCCCTGAGGAACTTCCAATTTGTTTGCCGATTTCTTTATCAAACGTCCCGTATTCTCGACCGTAACGTCGCTGTTCATCGTCATCGCTGGGGCAGTGTGTATCCCGTTCCTGCCAATCGCGCAATTTCCGGAGCTGGCGCCACCGCAGATCTCGGTGACTTCGTTCTACACGGGCGCAAACTCGCAGGCGGTGGAGTCCTCCGTAACTACCCTCCTGGAGCAGTCCATCAACGGCGTGGAAGGCATGCGTTACATGACCTCCACGAGCGGCAACGATGGCAGCAGCTCCATCAACATCGTCTTCGAGTTGAGCCGGCCTCTGGACATCGCGGCGGTGGACGTGCAGAACCGGGTGTCGGGCGTCCTCGGCCGTTTGCCCAACGAAGTCAAGAACACCGGCGTTACCGTTAACAAGGTTTCCACCTCGTTCATCATGGGCACCGGCTTCTACAGCCGCGACAATCGCTACGACAATGAGTTCATCAGCAATTACATCGACATTTATGTGAAAGATGCTCTGAAGCGCGTCCACGGAGTTGCTGATGTGCAGATCTTCGGCGAACGCAAGTACGCCATGCGATTGTGGCTCGATCCTGCACGTCTGGCGGCGCGAGGACTCACGGCTTCGGACGTAGTTTCAGCGCTCTCGCAACAGAACGTTCAGATCGCTTCCGGTCAGGTCGGAGCCCCACCCTCGGCGGCCAACCAGATGTTCCAGATCAGCGTACGCGCGCTGGGGCGTCTCACCGATCCAGAGCAATTCAACAACATCGTGCTCAAGCCGGGAAGTAACGGTTCGCTGGTGCGCGTAATCGACGTAGGGCACTCAGAACTGGGTGCTGAGGATTACAGCGCCAGGCTTCGTTTCAACGGCTACGACGGAGTCGGCATTGGCATTACGCAGCTGCCAACCGCTAACGCTCTGGATGTAGATAAGGCATGCCGCGATGAGTTGGAGAGGCTGTCAAAACGGTTTCCGCCGGGGCTGGAGTACAAGGTTGCATTCGATACCACGACGTTCGTGGGCGACTCCATCCACGAAGTACTGAAGACGCTGCTGGAAGCCATCTTCTTCGTCATGCTGGTGATGTTGATTTTCCTGCAGGAATGGCGCAGCACGCTGATTCCGGCGGTGGCGATTCCGGTGTCGCTGGTGGGAGCGTTCGCCTTCATCCAGCTTGCCGGGTTCTCCATCAACACCTTGACGCTGTTTGGAATCGTGCTGGCAACCGGGCTGGTGGTGGACGACGCGATCGTCGTCATCGAAAACATTCAGCGACACATGAGCGAGGAGCGTAGCGATTCGCACGTCGCGGCTTCCGTGGCCATGAGCGAGGTCAGCGGCGCCGTCATCGCAACCTCGCTGGTGCTGATCGCAGTTTTCGTTCCTGTGGCGTTCTTTCCCGGCACCACCGGACTGCTCTACAAGCAGTTTGCGCTCACGATTGCATTCGCCATCGCGATCTCGGCCTTCAACTCGTTGACCTTCACGCCCTCGCTCTCCGCCTTGCTGCTGAGGGGCGAGAGCGGGAAGCGGAAGAACGTATTCTTTCGCGGCGTCGAACATATCATCCATCGCACCACGGCGTATTACGTTGTATCGGCCAAGAAAGCCCTGCGGCTGCGGTATTTGATCCTCGCGATACTTCTTCGCCGGACTGGCCGCAACTTACGTTGTGTATAAAACCGTGCCCACCGGTTTTGTGCCGGACGAGGACCAGGGATGGTTCATGGTGACGGTGCAGGCCCCGCAGGGGGCCTCAGTGCAGTACACCGCCAACGCGGTACGCCAGATCGAAGCCATTACCAGTCGCGACAAGGACATCATCGGAGCGTTCACGGTGATCGGGTTCAGCTTCACCGGCAATGGTCCCAACAAGGCGATGGTGTTTCTGACCCTCACTGACATCAACCAGCGCAAGAGAGACCAGCAGTCCGCAGCTGCCATCGTAAACCGGCTCCGTGGCCCCCTGTCGCAACTGACCGAGGTGCAGGCCTTCCCATTCCTGCCACCGGCCATCGCCGGCGTGAGCAGCCTCGGGGGTTTCACCTTCGAAGTGCAGGACGAAGGCGGCAACACCGTGCAGCAGTTCTACACCGTGGCCCAGAAGCTGGTTCAGGAGGGCAATTCACGGCGTGACTTGAGCGGCTTGTTCAGCCCGTTCACTGCCAACGATCCGCAATTCGTGGTCAAGATCGATCGCGAGAAGGCGCGCAGTCTGCAGATTCCCATTCAGCAGGTGAGCGATGCGCTGCAGGTGTACATGGGCTCGGCATACGTAAACGATTTTGACTTCAACAATCGTGCTTATCGCGTGTATGTACAGGCGGACCAGCCGTTCCGGCGTCAGCCCCGTGACATCCGCAATTTGTACGTGCGTTCCGATAGCGGCGCCATGATTCCGCTGGATAACGTAGTGAGTATCACCGAGGGCACTGCACCGCAGGTCATTACCCACTACAACCTTTTCCGTTCGGCTGAGGTCGACGGCGCTGCCGGTCCCGGATACAGCTCGGGACAGGCGATCACGGCCATGGATACCTTGGCAAAGAAAGACCTGCCGCTGGGATTCAACTACTCCTGGTCAGGTCTGTCGCTGGAAGAGATCAAGTCCGGCGGCCAGTCGGCGGCGTTGTTCGGGCTAGGCTTGTTACTGGTTTATCTTACCCTATCGGCGCAATATGAAAGCTTCGTCCTGCCGTTCATCATCCTGCTCAGCGTGCCCATGGCCATGTTGGGCGCGTTGATTGCGCAGTCGGCGCGAGGACAGTTGAACGACGTGTACTGCCAGATCGGCCTGGTGATGTTGATCGGACTCTCCAGTAAGAATGCCATTCTTATCGTCGAATTTGCCGAGCAGTTGCGGGACAAGGGACTGTCGATCCACGAAGCCGCCGTGGAGGCGGCGCGAATCCGTTTACGGCCGATTCTGATGACGTCGTTCGCCTTCATTCTTGGCGTGTTGCCGCTGGTTTTCGCAACTGGCGCCGGCGCGCAGAGCCGGCACTCGGTAGGCACCACGGTCTTTGGTGGCATGATCGTTTCCACGATACTGAACCTGTTCTTCATTCCAGTGCTATATGTGATTGTGAAGTCGCTGACGACAAGAGAGAAGGCGCCAGCCACGACCGCATGATTAATGTTTTCGGTTGGTCCTGATGGACGGTCGAGGCTTCCTGGGGCCTTACCCGGATTTTCGTTGTTTGAAAGGGCACGGCTTCAGCCGTGCCGTTGCGTGTGCGTGGAGAGTTGGGCTTCAGCCCCTGAGGGCATTCGCAGTTCGTGCCAACACCAAAGTCCCTCAGTGGCTAAATGTGAGATTTCAGGACGTTGTTCCCATCCAGTCAATAGTCCATTCGACCAAAACCGGAGAAGCTGATGGTGCAGACCAATCTGCTTCGAAGGAGAAGGCCGAATGGACCTCCACCAGAATGCCCGACTTACGCTCCGTAGTCGAGAAGCTTTAGTCCTCCGCGTCATTGACGAGAAGGTGACGTTGAACGCGGCTGCAGCCGCGTTCAACGTCAGCGCCAAAACCGCTCGTAAGTGGGTGCGCCGCTACCAGGCCGAGCAGCGGGCCGGACTCTACGACCGCTCTTCGCGCCCCCATCATTCCCCCCGGCGCACTTCCGCCGAGGTGGTCGGGCTGGTGCTGAACCTGCGTCGCCAGCGCTGGACCGGGGTGCGCATCGCTCAGTCCACTGCACTGAGCCGGCCCACCGTCAGCCGCATCCTGCGCTGCCACAAGCTCAACCGCATCCGCGATCTCGAACCGCTCATCCCCGTCCGCCGCTACGAACACCCCCATCCCGGCGACCTGCTCCATCTCGACACCAAGAAATTGGCCCGTATCGCCAAGCCCGGCCATCGTCTCACCGGCGATCCCCGCGACGAAACCCGCGGCGCCGGCTGGGAGATCCTGCACGTCGCCATCGACGACCACTCCCGCATCGCCTTCAGCCAGTTTCAGCCCGACGAGCGTGCCCACTCTACCGTCGCCTTTCTCCGCGCTGCCGTTGCCTACTATGCCCGCTTCGGCATCCGCATTCGCCGCGTGCTCACCGACAACGCTCCCTGCTACTACTCCGACCTGTTTGCCGCTACCTGCCTGCAACTCGGCATTCGCCACTTGCGCACTCGACCCTACACCCCGCGTACCAACGGCAAGGCCGAACGCTTCATCCAGACCGCTCTGCGCGAGTGGGCTTACGCGCGCCTCTATCAGCATTCCGCCCAACGCCAGACCGAGCTCCCGCTCTGGCTGCACGACTACAACTGGCACCGCCCCCATGCTAGTCTGGGGCAGTTGCCTCCCATCAGCCGCGCCGGTTTGGAGGGGAACAACGTCTTGAGACACCACAGCTAAAGCCACCATCATGAGAGGCAGGTTACGGCACGGCTGAAGCCGTGCCCCTTCAAAGCTTGCTGCCTTCTGCTACCGGAGCTGATGAATAATCGAGGTTCAAGGGTGTCTCGTATGTTAATTCACGGTGAACTCGGCTGCGACCAGCCTATGCGACTTCACTCCGCCTTCTCGAAAGGTTAGGATTGGTCATGGCTTCAAAGCGCCGCATATAAACTGAAACCGCCGGCGAACTTCGCCAGGAGATCACAGCGTTGCCCTCGATCGAACCCAGCAATAACAATTCCTACGACTTGATCGTGGTTGGCAGCGGTCCGGCCGGACAAAAAGCTGCGATCTGCGCCGCTAAGCTGCGCAAGAAAGTCGCCGTCATCGAGCGCAAACGCACCATCGGCGGCGTGTGCGTGCATACCGGGACGATCCCCAGCAAGACGTTTCGCGAGGCTATCCTGTATCTCAGCGGTCTGCGGCAGCGCACATTTTACGGTCGCGGCTACGCGTTGAAGGAAAACATCTGCATGCAGGACCTCATATTTCGCGCCGACGCCGTCATGGCCCGCGAGATCGAGGTCATTAAGTCGCAACTGCGCCGCAACCGCGTGACGGTCTTTGAGGGCAATGCGCGTTTCACCGATGCGCACAGCATAGAAGTCGCCAGCGATGATGGCTTCACCATGTTGCGCGGAGACAATTTCGTCATCGCCTGCGGTACCCGGCCGGCGCATGATGCCGGCATTCCGATTGACGGCAAACGCATCTTCGATTCCGACCAGGTGCAGGAGTTGCAGGAGTTGCCGCGCGAGTTGATCGTGGTCGGAGCCGGAATCATTGGACTGGAGTACGCTTCCATGTTCGCCGCCTTAGGCGTCAAGGTCACGCTGCTGGATCAGCGGCCCACCATTCTCGATTTCGCCGATCGCGAAATTGTTGAAAGCCTGTGCTTCCAGTTGCGACAGCTCGGCACCGTCTTTCGGTTGGGCGAGAAAGTTGTCTCGGTGGGCTACAACCCAGAGCGAGATCGCGTGTTCGCCAAATTGGAGAGTGGCAAGACGGTTCACGGAGCGGCCCTGCTGTATTCCGTGGGACGTCAAGCCAACAGCGACCAGCTCAATCTGGAAGCCATCGGGCTGGTGCCTGGCGATCGCGGCAAGTTGATGGTGGACGAAAACTTTCGCACCGCGATTCCCCACATCTACGCGGCTGGCGATGTCATCGGGTTCCCTGCATTGGCCAGCACGTCAATGGAGCAGGGAAGACTAGCCAGTTGCCACATCTTCGGCATCTCGGGCCACGTTGCTCCCAACCTAATTCCGTACGGGGTCTACACGATTCCAGAAATCTCGATGGTAGGAGCGACGGAAGAGAAACTGACGGGCGATCGGATTCCCTACGAAACCGGCATTGCCCGCTACGCGGAACTGGCCAAAGGGCAAATGCTAGGGGACGACCAGGGGTTTCTGAAGCTCATCTTCGACCCTGCGAGCCTGAAGCTTCTGGGCGTCCACATTATTGGCGATCGCGCGACGGAGATCGTCCACATCGGGCAGGCGGTCCTCTCGCTGGGCGGCACCATCGAGTATTTTCGCGACAGTGTCTTCAACTATCCGACACTGGCGGAAGCCTTCAAGGTCGCGGCACTGGACGGTCTGAACAAGCTATAAAATCGACTTGGAGCAGCCCCGCGTCAGCGTAAGGGTGGAGCACCGCTTCCAGCGGTGCATTTGACAGGCGCCACGAATTCGGCTTCAGCCGCCGAGGTAATCGTAGCTTTTCTCGGCGGCTAAAGTTCGTCTTTCTTGTGCAGGTCTTGGTGGATTCGCCTTATGCGGCTTTTCGCTCCTCCCGCATGACCCTAACACGATCCAGCGTTGCTGCAATCGTCTGCGCCTGGATCCTTATCAGCTCGAGAAGATCGTCGGGAAGTTTGTTGTCGTTGATGTATTTTTGGTAATGGTCCCCGGCGTATTTGTCGCCGGTTTCCATAGAGGACAGAATGGAATCGTCGCCGCCGCCCAGGTTCGCCTTCAGGTCGGTCCAACCACGGTGAATAGCACCTTTCGTGCTGCCCGAGCGGTCAACGTCCCCTTTGCCCAGACGCACCGCATAGCTCTCCAAGTCTCCGGCAAACTTCGCGCGCGCCAGGCTTACCGACTCCAGGAACTTACGCAACTGCGGGTCTTTGGCATGTTCGGCGCCGTCGCGGTAACCGTTCTGCCCATCGCGGGCAACTTCAATCAAGTCTTCCAGTGCATCCACAACATACTTTTGATCTGACATTTCTACTCTCCTAAATAAGGCTTACCTTTGCTTGGATGGCAACCGGACGAGAGGGTTTGCACTGAGCGCGCTGAACTTCCCTGATGTCGTGAAAGCGAATCTTTCTTTTCGCGATCTGCGATACTCTTACAGTGTGAACGGGAATAGGGACATGACGTTTGATGACTTCCGCGAATCTTTACTTCGCGATGGTCCACCGCGGGCGCTCGATCACGCGCTTACGGCGTTATGGTGGGATGCGAAGGGCGATTGGAAGACGGCCCACGAATCAGCACAGCAGGATGAAGGCCAGCGTGGCGCATGGGTCCACGCTTACTTGCATCGCAAGGAAGGCGATTCCTCCAATGCGGCCTACTGGTATCATCGCGCCGGCAAGAATCCTCCCCAAAGTTCGCTTGAGCACGAGTGGCGCGAAATCACCAAGGCGCTGCTGGCGGAGTAGCGGTCACGGTTGCACCTGCAGCGGCGCCAGTTGTTTGCTCTCGAACTCTTGCCAGCGTTGCACCATGGAAGCCGTTGACTGACTCAACTTCGGCACTGCTTGACTGGCCTGCGTCGTAGGCGCCGCATCTACGTCCTGTAGCACGGAGAGCATTTCCATGAGCGATGCGTGCACGCCCGATAAGGTGTCGGCTTGTGCCCCGCGCCTGCGTCGGCCCCCGGTTCCTTCCAGCCACTGCAATTGCTGAATGGCAGCATCAATCCTGGTGGCCTCAGATCCGCTCGCTTTTTCACGCATGGACTTCAACTTGGTCAGCGCAGCAGCGGATTTCTCCGTCACCGGCTGCAATGCCAGCAAATCGTCGTAGATTTGCTTCGACAGCTCGAACTGCTTTTGCAAATCAGCGATCGAGGCCTTGACACGAGGATCCATCTCGACGGTCAGCGGCTGGGTATAACGCTGCGCATCAACCGTGAGAACCACGCTGTATTTGCCCGGCATAATCCACGGCGAAGTAGGGGCGGGGGCTGTGTTCCATGGAACCGCGGCAATTGGATATTCAGGCTTCATGCCCGGCACCGGTGGATAGTGCGTGTCCCAGACGAAACGATGCAGGCCTGCGGCGCTAGACAGCATTTGCGGAGGACGCAGCCAATACGCCGGAATGGGCAGTTCGGGGTCGGGCGCCGGAACGGCATCGGCACTGGAGTAGCGCCGCACGACGGCACCTGCGCTATCGAGGATCTCAAGCGTGACTGGCCCTCCGGCGGCCGACTTCAAGTAATAGTTGAAGATTGCTCCGTCCGGGGGATTTTGACCCGCCGGTTCGTCCGGCGGCAAAGGCGTGTCGGTGTTGGTATCCCAACGAACGCGATAGGCCAACTCAGGAGCGAACAGGAATGCATTACTGGCGACGATTTTGTCGTCTAACTGGCGCAGAGGCGTGATGTCGTCAAGGATCCAGAAGCCCCGGCCATGCGTTCCCACCGCGAGATCATTGTCCTTGATGGTCAGGTCGCGTACCGAGGTCGCAGGCATGTTCAGGCGCAACGATTGCCACCGATCGCCATCGTCGAAAGAGACATACACTGCGCGTTCGGTGCCCGCAAACAGCAGACCCTGTCGCTTGGGATCTTCGCGGACTGAATTCACGTTCTCGTTTTGCGGAATGCCGCTGACGATCTCGGTCCACGTCTTGCCTGAATCACGGGTGCGATAGATGTGCGGCCGCAGATCGTCGAGCCGCAAGGTGTTGATGGCCGCGTAAGCGGTTTGCGCATCGAAGTGGCTGGCTTCGAGGACTGAAACCTTCTGCCACGCCGACAACTGCGGCGGCGAGATGTTGTTCCAGTGCGAGCCGCCATCGGTGGTCAGCCAAATCAAGCCGTCATCCGTACCCGCCGAGATACGGTTGATGTCAAGGGGCGATGGCGCGACCGCGTAGATCACCCCGCGCTGCTTAGGCTGGGCCGAAGGCTCCTTGCTGAAGATGCCGACCGTTGGCGGAATGTCCCAGGTTTTACGGGTGAGGTCAGGACTGACTTGCTTCCAACTCCGTCCGCCGTCGCGGGTCGTCCACAGAGTGTTCGACGCGAAGTAGAGAAGATGCGGGTCGAGCGGCGAAAACACAATGGGTTCGGTTCTTATCACGCGGAAATCCGGGCCTGGTATCGCCACCGGCATGACATTCTGCGCCTGGGTGGTGCGCCGGTCATAGCGCGTCAGCTTGCCGCCGAAGACGATGTCGGGATCGAGCGGATCGGGCACCACATAGCCATACTCTTCCGCCGCCACCGGATGCCAATCGCGAAACGTAATCTCGCCATCATTGCCGCGGCTGGAAATACAAACCGAGCCGCTCTCCTGCTGTCCGCTGCATAGACGATAGGGAAACGCATTGTCGGCGTTCACGTGATACATTTGCGCCGTCGGCTGGTTGTACCAAGAGCTCCAGGTCTCTCCGCCATTGACGGTCACGATGGCGCCTTGGTCGCTCGCCAGAATGATGGTGTTGGAATCGTTAGGATTGATCCAGATGTTCTGGTAGTCGTCGCCTCCGGGAGCACCGCGAAAGCCCGTCCAGGTCTTGCCACCGTCGGTGGATTTCCAGGTGACAGTGCTGGTCATGTAAACCACGTCAGGGTTCTTCGGATCGATCATTGGAACCGGCAAATCGCCACCGCCAATGCGGCCCCTGGGACGTGAATCGGTCGTGGCAACCGTCCAAGTGTCGCCGCCGTCGGCGGAACGATAGAGATCAACTTTGTCCTTGGTCGCAACAGACGCAAAGAGGCGCTTGGGATCGCTGCGCGCAATGGCAACATAGGCCTGCACGATGCCCTCTGGCAGGCCTCCCGCCAGGGGATGCCAGCTTTGGCCGCCGTCTGTGGACTTGAAGATGCCTCCGCCCGTGCCGCTGAATTCACCATTTTCCCAAGGGCCCTCTCTGGCCTCCCACAATGTGGCATAAATGATGTTTGAATTCGATGGATCGATCTTGACGTCGCCGGCACCGATGTTTTCGTCTTTGTAGAGGACCTTCTGGAAGCTCTGGCCGCCATCAGTCGATCGATAGATCCCGCGCTCCGGGTTCGGGCCGTACGGGTGTCCGGCGACGGCGACGAAGACACGGTTAGCATCGTGCGGATCAATGGCCATCTGCGAAATCTGCTGGCCATCCCGCAATCCGAGGTGGGCCCATGTCGCGCCACCATCCGTGGATTTATAGATGCCATCGCCGACCGAGAGATCGGGCCGATGCAGCCCCTCACCGCTGGCGACGTACACGACGTTAGGATCGGAAGGCGCTACCTCGAGGGCCCCAATCGAGCCCGTGGCTTCGTGATCGAAGATCGGTGTCCATGTCCGGCCGAAGTCGGTAGTCTTCCACACTCCGCCATTCACTGCGCCGATGTAGAAAACATTCGGCCGGCCAGCCACGCCCGAGACGGCGCGTGTGCGGCCGCCGCGAAAAGGGCCAACGCTTCGCCAGTGCAGTTCGCTCAAAAGCCTGGCGTCAACTTGTTGAGTCTGAGCAAGGGCAGCAAGGCTGAAGGTTGCAAGCAGGAGGAGGAAAGAAATTGCCGGCGGAATTCGCGTCATTAATAAGTCACCATGATTCCGTTGACCTTCACACTGCGAAATATCAGTGCGTGCTGTACGACGCAGGCCCGGATGCGGTCTTGGACCTACCTCAAGCACCGCGAAAGTGTAATCTATTCGAACCCATCTTTGCAGGGGTAGAGGACATACGGCTTGAAACATCGCGTAAGACGCATTTGTCAGATTCTGCTCGTTCTTCCGATTATCTGTTCCTTCCATTTCTTCGCCGCCGCTCAGCCCGTCTCTCCTGACTTGTTCGGCGGATTGCAGTGGCGGATGATTGGCCCGTTCCGTGGAGGACGCGTCATTGCGGTTGCTGGTGTGCCGGGTGATGGCGCCACTTTCTATTTCGGCTCCGTCGGGGGCGGGGTCTGGAAGACCATCGATGCGGGAGTGACTTGGACGCCGATCTTCGATGGTCAACCGATCGCTTCGATTGGGGCTCTGGTGGTGGCGCCTTCAAATCCTAATGTCATGTACGCAGGCACTGGGGAATCGGACATTCGCGCTGATCTTTCCTCGGGCGACGGTGTGTACAAGTCGGTGGACGCAGGAGTGACCTGCAAAAACATCGGCCTTCGCGATTCGCGCCACATCAGTCGCATCGTGGTCGATCCTCACAACGCGGACATTGTTTACGTTGGAGCGCTTGGCCACGCCTATGGCCCCAATGGGGAGCGTGGCGTTTACAAGTCAACCGACGGAGGGAATACCTGGACTCACGTGCTCGACAAAGGGCCGAGCATTGGCGTTTCCGACTTAGCCATCGCGACCGCCGCCCCAAACATTTTGTTCGCGGGCACATGGAACGCGCACCGTCCGCCGTGGAGCACCTATGCACCGCTGCAAGGTCCGGGTGGAGGACTGTATCGCTCGACCGACAGCGGTGCGACTTGGACACAACTGACTGGCCATGGGCTGCCGGATGGAGATTGGGGCCGCGTCGGAGTTGCCGTAGCTACGGACGGCAAGCGCGTGTACGCCTCACTGGACGCAGGCAAGAATTCTGGGCTTTATCGTTCTGACGACGGTGGCGACACTTGGACGCTCGCCAACAGCGATGCCCGCCTCACCAGTCGCGCTTGGTATTTCAGCGACATAACGGTTGATCCCAATAATCCCGACGTGATTTACATTCCGAATGTGGCGCTCTATCGCTCCGAGGATGGCGGCAAGACGATTTCCATCGTGCGCGGCGCGCCGGGCGGCGACGACTACCACCAGCTCTGGGTCGATCCCAAGAATTCTGCGCGGATGATTCTCGGCACCGACCAAGGCACATCCATCAGTCTCAACGACGGCAAGACGTGGTCATCATGGTTCAATCAGCCGATCGGGCAGTTCTATCACGTCATCACCGACAACGAATTTCCCTATCACGTTTATGGGGCGCAACAGGACAGCGGTAGCGCTGCGGTCCTGAGCCGCACCGATCATGGACTGATCACGGCGCGTGACTGGTACATGGTCGGCGGTGGCGAAAGCGGATGGCTCGCTCCCGATCCCAACGATCCAAACATTCTTTTTGCCACTGGTGTTTATGGCAGTGTGGTGCGTTGGGATCGCCGCACCTCGCTGAGCCAGGACATAACTCCGTGGCCGGCGCAGAACTTCGGCAGCGAAATCAACGAGCGCAAGTATCGCGACCCATGGACACCGATGCTGGTCTTCTCGCCGGCGGAGAAGAACGCGCTGTATCTGGGAACGCAGTACGTGATGAAGACCACCGACGGCGGCCTGCACTGGCAGAAGATCAGTCCCGACCTCACCGGCGCTGCACCGAACGCGCCAGGCGAAAAGCCCTCGGCGCCAGTCACAGTGCAGAACGCGAAGGAACTTGGGTTTGGCGTGGTGTATAGCATCGCGCCGTCGCCCTTAAAGGCGGACGAAATATGGGCCGGCAGCGACACTGGCCTGCTCCACTTTACTCTGGATGGCGGCAAGACATGGCAAGACGTTACGCCCAAAGGCGTCGGCGACTGGAGCAAGATCGCGATGATTGAGGCATCGCACTTCGATCCCGCAGTGGCGTACGTGGCAGTGGAACGGCATCGGCTGGACGATCTCACTCCCTACATTTATCGCACGCGGGATTACGGCAAAACCTGGCAGCCAATCACGGCCGGCATCGGCGAGCAGTCGTTCGTTAACGCCATTCGTGAAGACACAAAGCAGAAGGGACTACTCTTCGCGGGAACCGAGTTGGGCATCTATGTTTCATTCGATGACGGCGACCACTGGCAGCCGCTGCAGTTGAATCTGCCAGTCGCCTCCATTCGTGACATCAATATCCATCGGGATGACTTGCTCGTGGCCACGCACGGGCGGGCGTTCTGGATTCTCGACAACATCACACCATTGCGGCAGATTGCCAGCCAGCCACACGGTGCTAATGTCCTTCTCTATCAACCGGCCACGGCGATTCGCGTTGACAACGATGTTTTCCTGGGCTCGCCGCTGCCTCCAGAGGAACCTGCGGCGAAAAACCCGCCTGACGGGGCCGTGGTCGACTACTACCTGAAGGCGCCCGCGAAACAAGTCACACTCGAAATCTACGATCCGAGCGGAAAGTTAGTGCGTCGCTTTGCGAGTGGTGCAAAACAGCCGGCGTATCCGCCGCTGCCCATAGCGCCGCGCTGGCTGCCAAAGCCCGCCGTGCTGGAAAACAGCACCGGCATGCACCGCTTTGTTTGGGACCTCAGGTGGAACAGCTCTGGAACGCTGGAAGAGATTGAGGAGGCTGAGGCTTACGGAGCCCCGCACGGGCCGCGTGTTACCCCCGGTATCTATCAAATTAAACTTACAGTTGACGACGAAACCTTCACACAGAACTTGAAGGTAGAAATGGACCCGCGGTCGTCGGCGACTTCCGCTGAACTGGACCAACAGCTTCATCTCGCGCTGGAGATATTTGGAGAGGTGCATCGCAGCCGGAGGGCTGTGGCGGAAATCAGCGCAGTGAAAAAACACCTGGCTGAAGTGCAGCAGAAGGTTGCCAGCCAGCCAGCGCTGCTCAAGCAGGTGACCGATATGCAGGCGGCGATCGCGAAAATCGAGAAGGGAAGTGGGACGGCTTCGCCAGACTCGATGGGACTGGACGCTGCAAATAGCGGCCTGGCCTCGGCACTCCGCGTTGTCGAAGGCGGCGACCGGACGACGCCGGCACAGGTTGTCGAACTGTATCAACAGTCCGCCGCCGCCGCCAAAGCGCGAATCGCTGAGTGGACGAATCTCAAGAGCACGGAGTTACCGCAGCTGAACCATGCATTGCAGAAGGCCGGTGTGCCGGCGATTCAGATTTCGCAAATCGAGCGCGAGGTGGAATATTTGGTATCGCAATAGGGCGGCAGCACTACTCGTCACCTGCGGCTGTGATGCATCTCGCAGAGTTTCCCGTGCAATTGGGCGACCCTTAAGCGTGAACAGGAGCGTGTGATGCGAGGCAACGAAAAGGTCATCGAGCAGTTGAATGCGGCCCTGAGCGCGGAGTTGACGGCCATTGCGCAATACATGGTGCAGGCGGAAATGTGCGAAAGCTGGGGTTATCACCGGCTGGCGGGAATTACCAAGACGCGGGCGATCAAGGAAATGCATCATGCCGAAGGACTGATCGAGCGCATCATTTTCCTCGATGGAACTCCCGGCCATCAATGTTCCCTTAACGCCCAAGGTGGGCGCCACCGTCGAGCAGCAAATGGAATTCGATTATGCCGACGAAGCCGATGCGGTGCGCCAATACAACGCGGCGGCAAAGATTTGCCGCGACGCGGGCGACGCCGGTACCAAGGACCTGTTCGAGCGGATGATCCAGGATGAAGAAGGCCACGCCGACTTTCTGGAGGCCCAGATACATTCCGTCAAGGAAATGGGAATCGGGGCGTATCTATCGCAGCAACTGGCGAGCGCGACATAACCCTGCGGGAGTCGTTCAGCGCCTACTCTGGGCTAGGGAATTGTCGGCCATCCTCGGTAGCGCCAGATAACTCGCGCTCGATCTTCTCAAGTACGACGGGCAAATCGTCTTTGAAATCAGACCGTGGTCGCCCGGCCGGGTGCGGGACGTACCAGAGCTTAGACGACCCTAAACTAACAACCTCTGCCCTGTTCGTATCTGAGACTCTTTGACTAAGCAGCGCACTGAACGCTGGTCTTCCTAAGCATAGGATGTGCTTCGCCTGAATGGCCTTCACGAGAGATCTCGTGGTGCACTCGCAGAAGCGTAGTAGATCTTGGGGCGCTGATTCCGCGCGGCTGACGCATTGGAAATGCCATACGTTCATTCCGACGCAGTCCGCAAGCAAGCCAGGATGCCGAGCGAACCCCTTCTGGAGTGCCTTAGCAAGGCGGTGCTTGTGTTCGATGTAGGTGTTCTTGAGCGGCAGCTCCATCCCAGATAGCATCTCCGTGTTGGGCGAATCTCGCAGATTCTGGCCGGCGGCGAAATTGGCCGGATTTTGTCCAACCAGGAGCAGTTTTGGCCGGAAGGTTGCCGGGGTATAAAAGATTGCGAACCCCACGTGTGGCGACGTGGCGTCGGGGACTACGTAGGGAAGATATGCTGGATCGTTCTTCCGAGCCTCGAACTTCTCACGGGTGTCTCGGTAAGCTCGGTCCACTGCTTCTTTGAAAACGATCATTGCCTTCTGAATCAGCTATCCTGATCGATAGTACATCTCGATTCTGCTCACCATAAGCGGTTTACAAAACTTATGTTTTCTTAACAACTGGGCTACTGCTGCTGTGTTTAGGTTGATATTGATTCCAATATGCCAACCATCACTCCAACGCGAAGAGCCTTTGCTGTTCTGAATGTTTTTGGAGTTGTGTTTTTTGTCGCTTCGTTTGTTGTTCCGCTGCACATCGTCGCCGCGCAAAAAGAGGGAACTCAAGAGACCGCCGCACCGAAATCAAGAGTAAAGGCAGTGGGGACGATCAAGTCAATCACTGGTAACAATCTGGCGATCACAACCGATACGGGAGCAGAGGTCAACGTTATAATCCAGCCGTCCACACGCTTAGTACGAAGCGTTCCCGGTCAGACCGACCTGAAGAGTGCGTCCCCAATCAAAATGCAAGATTTGCACGTGGGCGACCGGCTTTTGGCCGGCGGGACTACTTCAGAGGATGGCAAGTCCGTTCTGGCCACAACGGCGATTGTCATGAGCAAGACCGACATCGCCGAGAAGCAGGAGCAAGATCGCGAGGCTTGGCAGAAGCACGGTGTGGGAGGCGTGGTGAAAGCAGTGGATGCCGGTAGCGAAACAATCAAGATTTCGACGGGCACCCTGGCTGCAAAGGAGGTGACTATTCACCTCTCGAAGAGCACTATCATTCGCCGTTACGCGCCGGATTCGGTCAAGTTTGATGACGCCAAGGCAGGCACGCTCGAGCAGATCAAACCCGGCGACCAATTGCGCGCGCGCGGCACACGAACCGCTGACGGCAGCGAACTGGCTGCCGACGAAATTGTTTCCGGTACCTTCCGCAATATTGCGGGCACGGTAGTTGCAACGGACCAGGGAAATAGCTCGGTGACAGTGATGGACCTGGTGAGCAGACGCCCGGTGACCCTGAAAATAACGGCCGATTCGCAACTGCACAAGTTGCCGCCGATGGTGGCGCAACGCATTGCCATGCGATTGAAGGGCATCACTCCGGGCGGCTCGAGCGGGGCCGCAGCGACCGGGGGGCCTCCCAGGATGGCCAATGCTCAGGCGCCACCGTATGGAAATGGCGCAGGGCAGCGTGCGGGCGGTGGGCCGGACTTTCAACAAATGCTGAGCCGCATGCCCGCGGTTACGCTTGCCGACTTACGGAAAGGCGATGCGTTGATGATTGTAGCCACCGAGGGAAGCGCTGATTCTCCCTCGACAGCAATCATTCTGTTGAGCGGCGTCGAGCCGATCCTTACCGCGGCGCCTAGCCAGGCGGGAACGATTCTTTCGCCTTGGAATCTATCGACGGGCGGCGCGGCAGGTGCGATGGGAGACACTCCATAGTCTCGCAGTTCATGAGAGCACAAACACATCCAATGCGCACGTGGGCCGTCGTTGTTCTTTTGTTCACGGTTCTCGCCGCTAATATGCCGGCGCAAACTTCATCGGGCACATTGCGTGGCCGGATCACGGATCCATCCGGGGCGGTTATTCCCCAGGCCACCATTGCGGCGACCTCTGCGGACGGAAAAACTGCGACCGTCGTCACCAATTTTCAAGGAGTTTATGAATTCAAGGGGCTGCCTCCCGGAGACTACACCGTTACCGCCACCGCGAAGGGTTTTGCAGTTGACCAGGAAGAGGCGGTGACGGTCACAGCGGGGCAAGTGCAGCAGTTTGACATTGCTCTTTCGATCGCCGTGGAAAAGGAGAATGTCGAAGTACAGGAAGAAACTCCTACGGTTGATATCAGTCCGGAAAATAGCGCGGGCACGCTGGTCCTGAAAGGCAAGGATCTCGACGCGCTCTCTGACGATCCCGACGAGTTGGCGTCAGAGCTGCAGGCGCTAGCCGGACCGTCGGCCGGGCCGAACGGTGGACAGATTTACGTCGATGGATTCACCGCCGGGCAGTTGCCCCCGAAGTCTGCCATCCGCGAAATCCGCATCAATCAGAATCCTTTCTCGGCCGAATATGACAAGCTGGGCTATGGGCGAATTGAAATCTTCACCAAGCCGGGTACGGACAAGTTCCACGGCCAGTTCATGCTGAATGGCAACTCCTCGGCCTTCAACGCGCTCAATCCCTTCGTCACCGAGACGCCGGGTTACTATTCGGAAATCTTCAACGGAAATCTTAGCGGGCCGTTGGGCAAAAACGCGTCGTTCTTCATCACCGCGCAACAGCGCAACATCGACAACGTAAGCGTCATCGTGGCCCAGGTGCTGGGCCCAGGCAACACCATCGTTCCCTTCAACGGCACCGTGCCCAGCCCGGCCAAGCGGCTCAACATAAGCCCGCGCCTCGATTTCCAACTTTCGAAGAACAATACCTTGACGGTCCGCTATCAGTACGTGCGAAACAATCAGGACAACGAAGGTATAGGACAGTTCTCGCTGCCGTCGGTTGGCTATAACTCCCATAGCGTCGAGCAGACGGTACAGATCAGCGACACCCAGGTAATTAGTCCGACGATGGTGAACGAAACGCGCTTCCAGTACATCCGCGACAGCGACACTCAACTCCCGCTGAGCACGGACCCGGAACTCGTCGTGCAGGGAGCGTTCACCGGCGGCGGAAGTTCACAAGGTACAGTCGTCAGCAATCAAGACCATTACGAGCTGCAGAACTTTACGTCCATTGCGCATGGCAAGCACCTCATCAAGTTTGGCGGGAGGCTGCGGGGAACCTTGTACTCCAGTAATGAGAACGCGGACTTCAACGGGTCCTACAACTTCTCGTCGCTGACGGCATACCAGATCACCGAGGTGGGATTGCAGGAAGGGCTGACGCCCGCTGAGATTCGCGCCATGGCCGGCGGGGCCAGCCAGTTTTCTCTCGTCGCGGGCCAGCCACTTTCCGATGTCTCCATGGTCGACATCGGTCTGTATGCGGAGGACGAGTGGAGAATCCGCCCCAACATCTCGTTGAGCTACGGCTTGCGCTACGAAACACAGACCGGCATTCCCTATGAGGGTAATTGGGCGCCGCGTGTAAGCCTTGCCTGGGGACTTGGACATAACAAGACGCAACCGAAGACAGTGCTACGCGGGGGCTACGGCATCTTCTACGACCGCTTCTCGTACGATTATCTTCTGCAAGCCGAGCGCTATAACGGAGTGACGCAGCAGCAATACCTGGTGGCGAATCCTAATTTCTATCCGCTGATTCCCACGCCGAGCCAACTGGGGCAGCTTTCCACAACTTCGCCGACGGTTTATCAGGTGCAATCGAATCTGCATGTCCCCTACACGATGGAGGCGGCCTTCAGCGTCGAGCGCCAGGTCACGAAAAATGCGACGGTTTCGGTCACCTATTTAAATTCGCGCGGCGTGCATCAGCTGTTGCTGCGAAACGCCAATGCACCTCTGCCAGGGACTTACCCTCCTGACAATCCGATCGTCCGGCCGTTGGGGGGAAATACGAACATCTACCAGTACAATTCCGGTGGAGTTTTTGAGCAGAACCAGTTGATTGTGAACGGAAGAATCAGTGTTGGACACAAGCTGTCGCTGTTTGGCTTTTACTCTCTAGGATATGCCAACAGCGATCTTGGGTCCGGCGGCCCTATCTCGATTGGCTCCTCGGGCGGGGGTTTTGGCGGCTTCTTTAGCGGAGGGGGAGGCAGTTCACCTCAGTTCGTCACGAATTCGTATGATCCAATGCAAGACTATGGGCGGGCGGCGTTCGACGTTCGCAATCGGGTGTTTGTCGGCGGCACTATCTCCTTGCCTTACGCGCTTCGCCTCAGTCCGTTCATCCTGGCCGACTCCGGGACGCCATTCAACATCATTGTCGGGCAAGATCTCAACGGCGACTCCATCTTCAACGACCGTCCTGCGCTTGGCAGCACCGCTGGTTCAGGTGGCGTCGTCAAGGTGACGCCTTACGGCACCTTCAATACCGCACCAATTCCTGGGCAGCCGATCACACCCATTAACTACGGGACCGGGCAGAGCGTGTTCACGTTGAATCTGCGGCTGAGCAAGACCTTCGGGCTGGGGCCGAAAGTGGAAAGCCATGCCGCTTCAGGAGGGCCACATGGCGGCGGTGGTCATAGTGGCGGCCTGGGAGGCCGTGGACTCACTGGTGCGAGCGGTGGGCCGTTCATTTTTAGCGGTGAGACTAGCCGCAAGTACAGCCTGACGTTCAGCGTCAGTGCGCGCAATCTGCTAAACAACGTTAACTACGCACCGCCCATCGGGAACCTGGACTCTCCGCTTTTCGGGACTTCCAACGCACTGGCCGGCGCCCCGTTCTCCTCGGGCTCAGCCAACCGTCGAATCGATCTGCAGATGCTGTTCTCGTTTTAGAGGCAGCTTTCAGCCGTCAGCCTTCAATCTTGCTGTAGCAATTCCAGAGTTCCTGTATCCCGGTGTTGGGTGGAGCACGCCTTTCAGGCGTGCATACCGAGGGTGCAAAAAGGGAGCAGGCTTTAGCCGCTGAGGCCAGGGTACAGGCCGCGGAAAAAATCAGTTAGCCCACGGTTTGTGTCAGGGCACGACTTCAGTCGTGCCAATAGTTCTTGTTTTTGTCATCCCGAGCGGGCTTCAGCCCGCGAGGGATCTGCTTTTACGACTCTTTCAGTAGCCTACAAAGCTGAACTCAGGCGCAACTCTCAAACTGCACCGCTCAAGCCGTGTCCACCCGGATACACTAACTCAGAATCTGCTCTGGCCGACCCGCCACTGACCTGGCCAGTTAGTGAGAAGTTTCCCAGTCGTCGCCAAACTTGCCTGGTCGCACCCGTCAATACCGCGGCTGCGCAAAAATAATTCCGCTCGCAGTCATCAGTGAGAAACTATTTGGGCGAGGAGGTAACTCATGGCTCGCGGGAATGTGCTCCTGTTCACATTTGCGATCGTCGCTTGCACCGGCTCCTTGTCGGCCCAGGAGATTGCTACGCGAGGTGTGATCACCGGAACGGTGGCGTGTCGACAGCGGGTCGTAGTGCCGCTGGACGCCGCCATCGCAGTGCGTCTGGAAGACGTATCTCTACAACACGCCCCGGCCAAGGTCTTAAGTGAATCCATTTTTTCCGCCGTCGGAAACGGAGAACCAGTCTCGTTCGAGCTCTCGTACGATCGGGCCGAGATTACTCCAACACACACCTATCAAGTCCGCGCCAGCATAACCTCCAATGGCACACTTCTGTTCACCTCCTCCACGGCCTATCGAGTACTCACACAGGGAGCGCCGTCAAAGGTGGCGATCATGCTGCAAGAGGTCGGAGCAGCCGCCGCGGCGTTACCCCATCTGGATGTGGCGGTTGGCGGAGCCTCTGCGGTAACCCTCCAGGATACCGATTGGAAGCTCACCCGCTTGGGCGGCCAGCCTGTCATTGAGAATGCCGGCGGGACCGGAGCCTGGATTGTGCTTCACAGCGAGCAAAACAAACTTAGCGGTTCGTTCGGATGCAGAAACATGCTGGGGACATACACCCTGACGCAAAGTGAGCTCGCGTTTACCCTCAGCGGTACCGTGCCTCTGCTCTGTTCTCCTAATGTGATGCGGCAGGAGCAAGCGTTTTTCAATGCTATGAAGGCCACGAAGAGGTATCGCATCGTAGGAGGAAATACCCTCGAGCTGCTACTCGGAAACGAAGTGTTGGCAACGTTCCAGGCAAAGAAGAAAAAGTGACCCGCAAATTCGAAAGGCTCCGCTAAGCCCCGTGGGAGCGCGTTCCCACTCCCCGCCTTTAGCCTTTAGTTCTCCCGCAATCACACCTGCGTCGCAGCGTGGTGCGAGGAAGCGGCGGCCAACTCGTCCTTCCACACCTGTTCATGGCCGATCGCGGCGTAGTAAAGGGCGCGATCGAAGAACTGTACCAAAGAGCGTACAAGTTCCATTTCGCCAATAAGGTCTTCTGGTTCGAGTAGACCTTCCAGCAACAGATAGTCCCACAGAACCTGTTTCGTGGTCTGCATAGCAAACATCACCTGGCTAAAGGGCACACCCTGCCGGGCGCCCCGCGCCCCAAAACCGATATACCTCTGCTCCACGTCCGACAGCGTTTTCGACAGCAGCCAGTCGGTGAGGTGGCGATAGACTTCGTAGCTCCTGTGCTTTAGCTCGTGCGCCGGTACGTTGCTCAGGAGCTCTTTGCACTCATCGGAGTTCTTCAGTTTGTGGATTAACGCTTCAGAAAGCTTATCGGCATGTGTTTCGATGAGCTGAACCAACCTGATCGCGAACATAAGCTGCCTCCCTGGGATGGAACTCTGGGCAGCCCCGGAAATTCGAGGGCGACTCTACCACTACTCACAGTTTCTGCCTTGATCGGGCGATTTGGCAGTGACCGGTGCTACAGGCTGGCGTGACAACAGCGCATCACGCGTTCACGCCAACCGTAGCTGCCACACAGTGCTCCAGTTCATGCGCCACGGCTATCGACAGACGCCGGATGCCTTCACGAATCTGTTCTGGCTGCGCATTTGAGAAATTCAGCCGCATGTGCGAACCGCTGTCGCCCGACGGGAAGAATGGATCGCCAGGCACGAACGCGACATTCTGGCGCAAGGCCGTGTCCAGTAGCTTCATGGTATCGATTCCCGAAGGCAGCGTTACCCAGAGGAACAGACCGCCGTGCGGATGCGTCCACGAAACCTCGGACGGGAAGTAGTCGTGCAAAGCGTTGACCATCGCATCGCGACGTTCTGTGTAAACCCGACGAATCAGCTTCACGTGCTCTTCCATGAAGCCGTCACGGGCCACCTCATAGGCCACCATTTGCGTGAAGCTGCTGGTATGCAGGTCGGTGCTTTGTTTCAATTGCACCAGGCGGCTAATCACGTCGGGCGGAGCAACGATCCAGCCTAGCCGCAATCCCGGCGCCAGCACCTTGGAAAATGTGCTGAGGTAGATGACATTTCCGAGAAGATATCCGTTGTCGCGCAGCAGGTTGGTTCTATCCAGCACCACCAGCGGCGGAATGTGTTCGCCCTCATAACGAAGCTGCCCATAGGGATCGTCTTCGATGATGGGAATGCCGTACTTATCGGAGAGCAGCACCAACTCATCACGCCGTTCGCGCGAAAGCGTGGTGCCCCCCGGATTCTGAAAGTTCGGCAGAATGTACATGAACTTCGGTCCGGAACGGAGCGCGCGTTCCATCTCGCGAGTCTGCAATCCGTTGTCGTCGATGGGCACGGTTACGTATTCAGCGCCCATCAGATCGAAGGCCTGCAAAGCGCCCAAATATGTCGGCGATTCAACCAGGATGCGATCCCCACGGTTGATAAGCAGCTTGGCGATCAAGTCCAGCGCCTGCTGTGAGCCCGAGGTTATAAGGATGTTATCGACGGTAGCAAGAATGCCGTACCGGGCCATGTGAGCAACGATCAATTCCCGCAGAGGACGATAGCCTTCGGTTGGTCCGTATTGCAGCGCGATCGAGGGATTGGTCGACAGAACTTCTTGGCAGGCCTCGCGGAAACGTTCCACCGGAAAAATTTCCGGTGCAGGCAGGCCGCCCGCGAAAGAAATCACTTCTGGACGCTGCGTGAGCTTCAACAGTTCGCGGATGATGGAGCTCTTAGCTGTCTTCGTGCGTTGCGCATAGCGATGTGCCCAGGGCGCTGCCATACACACCTCCTTATTACAGACCAAATTAGCGCCAGTTTCATCGCCTGTCTGTGACGACCGACACTGGCGGCGGGTAACTCCGACCGCGCTGCGCAAGGCTCATCTGAACAGGCTCATCTGCTCGGCTTCTTGCTGCACTGGATGCGCCCTCTGGCTCCGCGAGCTGAACTCTGTCCCGAAGCCGTGCTTCTTGCGCAGGTTTCCGATTAGCTCCGAAATGCGCTTGCTATAGGCCTTGCTCACGAAGGCGCGGTCGGCGAATCGTTTGCGGTAGTCCTCGGTGAGTTGCGGGAATTCCGTCTCCAAGAAGGGCAGGAAGATGCTGGCCGAGCATGGCTTAAGAAACAACGGGTTGGCATAAATATATTTTCCGCCGGCTAGCTTGGTCGTACGCACGAGGGCATCCAGTGCCGAAGGCGAATCGGTGATGCCAGGCAGCACCGGCGCGCAGATGACACCGGCATTGACGCCGGCAGCGTTCAGTTCGTGAACAGCCTTCATGCGGAGGTCAGGACGCGGCGCTCGCGGCTCAAGAATGCGCGCCAGTTTCGTGTTCAGGGTCGTGATGGTGATGTTCACAAACAGGGAATTGTGCTCTGCGACCCGCGTCAACAAGTTAATATCGCGCACGATCAGGTCCGACTTGGTGACAATGCCGATTTCGAGTCCATGGTGCAGGGCCAGTTCTTCGAGAATTCCGCGGGTGACCTCGAAGCGCTTTTCCGCTGGCTGATACGGATCAGTCGCCGTGCCAATGGCGATTTGTTCACCACGCTTTACTTTCCTGAGCTCTTGCCGCAGCAGCCATGCCGCCTGTTGCTTGACGTATATTTTGCGTTCGAAGTCCACCCCGTCGCGCATCTCCATGAACTCATGCGTGTAACGCGCATAGCAATACTTGCAGGCGAACTCGCATCCCCTGTAGGGATTGATCGTCCAGGCAAAGGGCACGCGGCGGGAGGTGCAGCGGTTGAGCAGTGCCCGAGCGGGAAGCGTGAAGTACTCGACTAGGTGGCCCTGGCGGATGGATTCCCCTTGCGCCGCCAGTTTAGCGATGCCTACCAGAGGAGCAGGAACGCTCTCGGTCTCATCGGTTTGCAGTAGGTACGGGTGCATAAAGAGGCGCTGTGATTCGCCTTTTGTTCGCTTAATAAGATAGTAAACTCTGGTTGGACCTGAAGTCAAATGGCCCGAGGGCAAATGGGCGGCGGTTTTCAGATGTAGGTGCGAGATCAGTGACTAAAGCAATTTCTGAGTTGCTGTAACCGCCTTGAAAGGGCGGGGCTTCAGCCGCGCCGATCCGCGCTACCCACAACTCGGCCTTTAGGCCCTGAGGCACGCCCCCTCCGCGGCTAACGCCGGTCACTTCCCGCTATCTTTTCGGCACGCCTGAAGGCATGCCCTTTCAAAGCGGACGCAGCCACTGTGGAATTGCTCTAGAATTCCCAGACTGCAAAAAGTCAGGCACGGGATCGGTTCATCCCGTGCCTGTATCCGCGTGCAAGCTTCCCCCTGCCGCAAGAACCTTTTAGTCGTTGGCCGAGACATTCTCGCGGCGCACATGCTCGTGCTCATGCTCGCACGTCAGCGGACATTCTCCCAGGATTGGGCGGCAGGACGGATCCTGTCCGACTTCGATCATCTGGCCTGGAACTTTGACCTCTGCGAACTGTTCCTCTTCCGTGGAATGCTTCAGCGCCGACAACGACGACTTACCGCTAGCGATCACCTGCGTGACCTCGTCGAAATAGCCAGTGCCAACGAAGCGCTGGTGTTTCACCGCGGAATAACCGTGACTGTACTCACGGGCGAATTCTTTCTCCTGCACGCGCGAGTAGGCGGTCATGCCCGTGTCTTTATAGGCGCGCGCCAACTCGAACATCGCCAGGTTCAGCACATGGAAGCCGGCCAGCGTGATGAATTGGAACTTGTAGCCCATCTCCGCCAGTGCCGGCTGAAAGCGCGCAATGGTCGCGTCGTCCAGCTTCTTCTTCCAGTTGAAAGAAGGCGAACAGTTGTAGGCGAGCAGCTTGCCCGGATACTTCGCGTGGATGGAGTCAGCGAAGAACTCGGCTTCCTTCAGGTTCGGCTCGGAGGTTTCGCACCAGATCAGGTCCGCGTATGGTGCGTACGCCAAACCGCGCGCAATCGCCGAGTCGAGGCCGCCATGAATCCCGAAGAAACCTTCGGAGGTTCGCTCGCCATTCAGGAAGATGCGATCGTAGGGATCGATGTCGCTGGTCAGCAGGTGCGCGCTGTTAGCATCGGTGCGAGCCAGGACCAGCGTCGGAACGCCCAATACGTCGGCCGCAAGACGGGCGGCCACCAGCTTCTGGACGGCTTCCATGGTCGGAACCAGCACCTTGCCACCGAGATGTCCGCACTTCTTGGCCGATGACAATTGATCTTCGAAGTGCACGCAGGCCGCGCCGGCTTCGATCATCGCCTTCATTAACTCAAAGGCGTTCAGCGTACCGCCAAAGCCAGCTTCAGCGTCGGCGATAAGCGGCGCAAACCAATTCATGCCATTCTTGCCCTCGGAGTGATGGATTTGATCGGCGCGGGTAAGTGCATTGTTCAGGCGCCGGCAAAGGTTTGGCACTGAGTCGGCAGGGTAAAGACTTTGGTCGGGATACATCTGGCCTGCATCATTGGCGTCGGCGGCGGCCTGCCAGCCACTCACGTAAATGGCCTTCAGCCCAGCTGAAACCATCTGTACGGCCTGGTTGCCACTCATGGCGCCGAGGGCGGCGACATACTTCTCACTGTTCAGCATCTCCCACAGGCGTTCCGCGCCCACGCGGGCGAGCGTGTATTCGATGGGAAGGGTGCCGCGCAAGCGCACTACATCTTCCGCGGAATAGGGCCGGGTGACCCCGTTCCAGCGCGGATTGGTCTTCCAGGATTGTGCAAGTTCAGCAGCAGTTTGATGCGCCGCCATATTGGTGATCTCCTCTCGGGTTCGGACAATGAGTAGGGTCTAACGACCACAGTTGAGTGCAGACTACCGCCGCGCGATCGAGATGTTCAGCATTATGAACATCTATTCCATAGCGTGTACAAACGATAGCTGCCGCCCGATGTCATGACAATAATGTTGTTCAGTATACTGAACACAAATTCACCATTTAGCACCCTACGTTTCCGATTCCCATAGCGGGAAGCAGGTTGCCTGCAACATAAGGTCCTGTACTGCCAAACAGCATCTACATTGGAGCGGTGCCGCCGCCTTTGTCTGTGATGTAGGCCAACTTTAGAGCCAGGAAGGTAAACTGCGGTAAGGCGGAGACTGGCCGATATTGTGAACGTAAATTCATTATGTCGAACATTAGCTGCGCTGTTAGACTGGTGTTATGGCCCGTCAAATAGAGAATCCCTCCACCGCCGTGGAGCGCACGCTGCTTATCCTGGAAGCGGCCGGACAGCGCGAAAGCGGAATGTCCAACGCCGATTTCAGCCGCAAGCTGAAAATCCCCAAGAGCTCGGCCAGTTATATTCTGCGCACCCTGGAGCAGCACGGCTACTTACGTCGCGACCATGACGATGGCAAATACCGGCTTGGCATGAAGGTGCTAAGCCTGTCGCGCGCTGCTCTGAGCGGGGTTGATGTGCGCGAGGCGGCGCTTCCCGTTATGAAGCACTTGGTCGCTCAAATTCACATCACGACGCACCTGGCTATCCTTGACCATGGCGAAGCGGTATACGTCGAGAAGGTGGAACCGCCCAGCTTTATCAAGATGGACACCTGGATCGGCCGCCGCATGGAAGTACATTCCACCGCCGTGGGCAAAGCGCTGCTTGCCTATCTTGATGTAGAGCAGCGGGAGGCGATCATTCGCCAACGGGGATTGAAGAAATTAACCCCGCACACCATCATCAGCGTGCCTAAGATAATGAAAGAGTTCGAGAGAGTTCGCCAGTTAGGGTACGCGGTGGATGACGAGGAGAACAGTCTGGGTGCGCGCTGCGTGGGAGCGCCCATCTTCAACAGTCAAGGCATGGTGGAAGCTAGCGTCGCCTCCACAGGGACCATCAATGCCGTGCCGCGTGATGCAGTGCCTCGACTGGCGGAGATGGTGAAGGATGCGGCCCGCCGTATCTCGCACCAGATTGGCTATCGTGGGGCGTATCCGCCGGCGGCAGCATAGAATTCTTCCGCTGTTATTTGAGAGTGCGGAGCGGGTAGATCCAGCCTTCAGGCTGGCGTTCAAAAGCGCTCAACATTATAGGGCTTGGGCCACTGCGGTCATTTTCAATGATTGCAGTGGCCCAAGCGATTTGGTTAACCACAGCGTACGCCGCGCCTAAGAGGCTGTTACGAAACTCGCGCGGGAATCCAGCAAGACTCTAGGCGAAAACTGGAAGCAATGAGAAGATTGCCCTCACGAGAGTGGGGGCATTTGCATGGCTTACATTCGGGGAGAAGCGCGGGAACAGGTGACGATGTTTCCCGTGACCTTGGAGGAGTTGATTCCGGCGGACCACCTGTGCCGGGTGATCGAGGCCTTCGTCGATCGACTGGCGATGGCGCAGTTGGGATTCGTGCGTGCGGAGCCGGCAGAGACGGGGCGGCCGGGCTACGATCCGCGCGATCTGCTGAAGTTGTACCTGGATGGGTACCTGAACCAGGTGCGTTCGTCGCGGCGGTTGGAAGCCGAATGCCAGCGCAATGTGGAGGTGATGTGGCTGTTGGGACGGCTGCAGCCGGACTATAAGAGCATCGCCGAGTTCCGGCGGATGCATAGTGCAGCGGTGAGCGAAGCGGGCAGCCAATTGGTGGCTTTCGCGCACCGCGTAGGACTGGTGCGGGGTGAGACCGTGGCCATCGATGGTTCCAAGTTTCGCGCCGTGAGCAGTGCACCGCGGGTGCGCGAGCGCGATGCGGTGAAGCGCTATCTGGAGCAACTGGATCGGGCCGACGAGCAGGAAGAATGGGTGATTGACTCCAGCGCGGTGGCAGCGGCGCTGGAGAAACTGAAGCAGGATCCCGAGCCGGAAGCCCGCTTCATGCGTACCACCGACGGAGAACGGCCAGCCTACAACGTGCAGTTAGCGGTGGATGCGGAACACGGGCTGATCGTGGCGCAGCAGGTCACGACGGAAAGCAACGATGAGCGCAGCCTGCTGCCTATGGCCGAAGCCGCCAAACACGCCGTGGGCGATCCGGCATCGCTGAACGTGGTGGCCGATGCCGGCTATTCCAACGGGGAGCAGGCCCAAGCCTGCGAAGCCCAAGGCATCGTGCCCCATGTGCCGGTGCAGCGCAGCGTGAACAATCGGGGAGATGGCAGCTTATTCGACCGCAGCCAGTTTACGTATGACGAAAACAGCGACACCCTTCGCTGTCCGGCTCAGCAAATCCTGCGCCGCAAACAAGTACAACCCCACAAAAAGCGGGTGGTCTATGTGGCCTCGCCGCAAATCTGTGGGAGCTGTCCGCTGAAGTCGCAATGCACCAACGCGCCACAACGTTCCGTGCAGCGTCACCTCTACGAGGAGGCCTTGCAGCGCATGCAGCAGCGCGCAAAGGCAGAGATCATGCGATGGCGCCGTTGTCTGGCGGAACACCCCTTCGCCGCGCTCAAGTACCATATCTTCGGCCATCCACGATTCCTGCTACGCGGACGGATGGGAGCGCAGACCGAAATGAGCCTGGCCACCTTGGCCTACAACCTGAAACGCATGCTGAAGGTGCTGGGCGGAAGGCAACTGCAGTCGCTGCTGGTTGGTTAAAGTACAGCCGCCCCTCTGTACCTACCCCCTATTACCGTCCAACCGAACTAAGAAGTCGGCGACCGTCGCTCTTACCGCTCTTATGCTCGCGAGTTTCGTAACAACCTCTTCAGCGCCGCTCTACCCGTACTCGCCGGACTACACCAATTCTGAAACCGCCCTAGTTGCTAACTGCTAATGGCGACGCCATCTCCGATGCGAAGGCGAGGGGCCGCTCATCCACTCGCAGAAACCAACGATCACAAACGATATTGCGGCAAAAGGATTGGCTCCTCAGCAGAGTGCGGCCGCAGACCGCGCGAACCGATTGCGGGATGAACTGCGAGAGCGATTCCAGCGCGTTCTGCCTGCGGCCCAAACGGGCATTCAGGAGTTCGCGATATTGTCCCAACTTGCTGGCGCTGTAGTCGCCCTGTGCGGAGAGGATGCTATGAGCGGCAATCAATCCTGACTCGATGGCCGGCCGTATTCCTTCGCCGCTTTCCGGATAGGCCAAACCCGCAGCGTCCCCGATTAACAGAATGGAGTCGTCCAGAATTGCGCGTTCCGAGTGGCCAAAGAGCCAGTAAGCATGTCCCAAAATACCTTTGCCGGGTACTTCGACATTTCTGCTTTGCTTGAGAAAGCGAAGGAATGCGTCGCAGTGTTGGGAGAGGCCGTGATTATCCATGCGGCCAATGCCGACGGTCAAGACATTCTGTTTGCGGAAACACCATCCGTAGCCGCGCAGGTCGCGGCAAAAGTCGAGCTCAGGGAGTTCGCCGGCAATGCTGCAGCTGGCCGCTTGCGCAGCCGGCATCTCGAACTCTATCTCGCGTGCGACTACCGAGGGCGAGGCGGCTTTGTTTCCCAGGAAACGCGATACCGGACAAAAGTGTCCACCCGCGCCAACCACGAGTCGCGCCTTGATTTCGTTATTGACAAGCCAGCCGCCCCGGGTTCGTTCGATCGAATTGAAGGGCAGGCCCTCACGGATACGGGCCCCACAGCGGCGTAGGAGATATTCGTCAAACTCACAGCGCAGGATGCCGTAGCTGATGGTGCGACCGTAGGAGATGTCAACCTCCGGCTCTTCGATGCAGCTCAGGCGAAAGCCGGTGATTGGCTGCAGAATGCGACCTGGCCCGTAGGATTCCGGATCGATGTCCAGAGCTTCGAGCACCAGCGGCGTGATCCATCCTCCGCAAAGTTTGTTGCGAGGAAAGATGCTGCGGTCGATCACCAGGACGTCGAGTCCCGATTGCCGTAGCCCCCAGGCGCAGGACGAACCGGCCGGGCCGCCGCCGACAATTAAGACATCGCAGGAGTCCATAATTCGTCGTCTAACTTGTCCTGATCCTGATTAAAGTTGGCGTACAGACGGCTACGTGTCTCCGGAACCGACTGACAATTTATTCCCGTAAACACAACCTGGAACAACTGCAGTGTACCGACCCGAAAGGCGGCGATGGATCCGGCAAGATAGAGCCGCCACATGCGCGCAAAAGTTGTCCCTTGAAGCTGCACGACACGGTCGTAAGCTTGCTCAAAACGGCCTAGCCAGTGTTCGATAGTTCTGGCGTAGTGCGGACGCAGGTCCTCGACATCGAGCACATACAAGCGCTGCGGTTCCAAAACCTCCATCGACTCGCGCAGGCTGGGTGCATAGGCGCCGGGAAATATCCGCTTACGTATCCAGACACTAAAGGGCATAGCGCGACAGCGACCGATGAAATGCAGCAGGCCTCGACCCTGGTCGCCGATTGCACGTTGGATCACCTGCCCTAACTCGGCATAATGCTCCCGTCCTACGTGCTCCAACATACCGACGGAAACAAATGCATCATAACGGCCAGTGATATTACGGTAATCGTCCTCGACGAACTCGACCATGGAAGAGAGACCTTTCTCCTTGGCCATCTCGCGGGCCACTCGGATCTGTTCGTGGGAGATATTGAAAGCCTTCACCTTCACGCCGTAGTGCTCGGCCATATACATGGCGAGCGTACCCCAGCCGCACCCGGCCTCGACCACCGTCTCGCCGGGGCGGAGCCATAACTTCCGGCATACCAGGTCGAACTTAGCTTCCTGGGCCTCTTCCAGCGAAGTATCCTCGTTAGGGAAGTAGGCGCAGGTGTAAACCATGAGCTCGTCCAACCATAGCTTGTAAAACTCGGTGGGAAGGTCGTAATGATGATGGATGTTTCGCGCGGAGCCATAGCGAGTATTGGCCTGCACCCAGGCCAGCCACTTCGACATCAGTCGCCAGCGCCAATTCCGCACTACGCGGGTCGACGGATAAATAGACTCGAGAACGCGGACCAGGTCACCCTCGACGTCAATTCTGCCGTCGGAATAGGCATCCCCAAAGACCACCTCAGGATTCATGACCAACCCCGCCAGAGTGGCGCGGTCGGCGATGCGGACCGTTCCGATTGGCGACGTGCTAGGCCGGTCTTCTAGGTGAGGAAGAGCTAAGGATATGGGAGCCGTACCCACAGCCCTACGAACCGCTTTGAGCAGGGAGCGATCGATCCAGGAGGCATTATTCAGGGTCACAGTACCCTCCATTCATACCGTAACAACCCGAGGTATCAAGACGTAGCCATTTACTTGGATGAGTAAAGTTGCCGCGAGGAGAACAAGCCGTGACGGATTGGACCGGTCGGCTAGTCAGAATTACGAAAGGGTCGCCGAGCGACGGGGTTACTGTTGACCTTCTTCTGCCTCGAGCAACAATACGCATCGCAGTGAGCTGACGTGATGCAATACTAACACCGGTATCTCAGCTCGCGACATTAGAAAAAGTTATCAGCTCCGCAGAAAATGAATTATAGGACTTGCAATAGCAGCGGCTTCGGAAGAGTTCAGGCAGAATTCCTTGGCGCTCGACCGTCCCCGTTCCAAGGTGGAGGTTATATCACGCGGTTCGTTATGGGATCAAAAATGTTTGCGCGCTGGTTTGACCAAGCCTTCCCGCTCCAAGGATTCGTGAATACTGTTCCACACCTGTGGACTAGGGTCCTCCATCGGAACCAGCAGCTTCGCAGCCTCCGCGATGTAGCGCAGATCGGCCACCAGGTCGGAACAGACGTGACAGGTTGCGAGATGCTGCTGCTCCTCGGCGCTGCCGCCTCCGTCGATGATATAAGGCAGGACTTTTTGAAACTCGGCGCACGTCATTAAATTTCTCCCCCTAGGGAATCCGAGTGGATGAGTTCCTCTTTTTCCGGGAGTGCTACCGCACTATCCTGAGAACTTCCTCTGGAGAATTCCCCGCAGCCCGCCCAGTGAGCTGCCCTCTCGACCCAATTGTTTACCGCCTTGCTTTCCTCTCTGCCTGGCTCAGCTTCAGAAGGTCACGGAGCTTCATCCGTGCTTTATGGAGCTGCGATTTGCTATTGCCGATGGAGCAACCCATCATCTCCGCAATCTCATTGTGTTCATAACCCTCGACGTCGTGCAGCACAAAGATGATGCGGTATCCCGGCGGCAAACTCTCAATGGACCGCTCTAGGTTCACGCGGTCGATAGAGCCAGCCAGAACATTGTCACGAGCGCCGATGTCTTTCCGGGGACCGTCTTCGTTCTGCGGTTCCAAGGTCTCGTCCAGCGAAACTTCGGGGAGCCCTTTCTTGCGCAAGTGCATGAGCACCACATTCACCGCCAATCGATGTAGCCAGGTAGAGAACGCGGACTCGCCGCGAAACGTGGCGATCTTGCGATAAAGCTGCAGGAAGGCCTCTTGCGTCAGGTCCTCCGCTTCCGCCGTGTTGCCCACCATGCGCAAGCAAAGCGAATACACGCGTCGCTTGTGCAAACCGTACAGAGCCTCGAAACATTCGGCATCGCCCAATTTGGCACGGTCAATTGCCTCGTGCTCGGAGATGCCATTAGCTAGAATTTTCTTGGCAGTCGTCAAATTGATTGCACTCGTTGTACTCGGACTTCGATGCAACGAAGCTGGCTCTACGTTGCCTGCGTCACCGCCGGTGACAAGTATTAGAGCACCGTCAAGTCTCGTGAGCAAGGGATGCCAGACATGGGAGTGGTAAGGTTCTTGCGCTGGAGCATTAGAGCGCGGTCACGCGCCGTTGCAACAGTAGAAAGTAGAGCGCCATTAGAACCAGGAGCATTCCGTTCACGCTCAGCACCAAGGGCGCGGTAAACACCGGGACGAGCCAACCCGACAGCAGGTTTCCCATGGGCATACCCCCGCGGAAGGCGCAGTTATATACGCTCATCACGCGTCCGCGCATTTCGTTGGTCGTAATCAACTGCACCAGCGAAGTCACGGTGGCGAACACGGCCATCATGGAAGCGCCCACGATCACCAGCATGCCATAGCTCAGGCGTAACGATTGCGATAGAGAAAACCCCACGATGGCGGCACCCAAGCTGATAAGCATAATGACGGCAAACCGGCCTTTGTGGCGGATATTACCCATCGCGGCAACCGTTAGCGAACCGCAAATCGACCCTACTCCCATTAGCGAAAGCAGATTGCCGTAAGTCTCAGGTCCCCGATGAAAGATGTCCTTAACGAACACAGGAATATACGTGCGCATGGGCATCGCCAAAGCAGTCATGCAGAATGCGAGAACGATAAGCGCCTCCATGGAGCCCTGCTTGCGAACGAACTTGATGCCCTGCTTCAGGCTGGTGAACATTGACTCGGTGGTACTGACGGGAATAAACCGGGTGGTGATGAGCAGTAGGGAAATGATGGGTGCAAAGAATGAAAGCGCGTTCAATCCGAAGCACCATGTCTCGCCCAATTTCGCCAAGGCGATGCCGGCCAGCGCGGGACCGAGGGTTACCGCCAGGTTGAACTGAATCGAATTCAGCGCAATGGCATTCGGCATGTGTTCCCGGTCTACCAGAGTCGGAATCAACGCCGAGTATGCTGGACCGCCAAAGGCCTGCGCGAAGCCCGACATAAACGACAGACAGAGGATGGGCCAGACGTGAGTCAGTCCGTTGGCTACCAGAACGGTGAGGATCGCCGCGCTTGCCATCTGCACATATTGGGAGGCGAGCAGGACCTTCCGCCGCTCGATCCGATCAGCTACAACCCCGCCGATCAGCGAGAAGAGAAAGATGGGAATGCCGCCAAGAAACTGGTCGAGCGCTAGCAGAAAAGCGGAATGACTGAGCCGATAGATCAGCCAGCCCTGGGCCACGATCTGCATCCAGGTGCCGATGCTGGAGGTGCAGGCGCCGAACCACATCAAACGGAAATCGCGATATTGGAATGCTTTAAAGACCCTGCCAAAAGTTGACGTCTGCATGTGCCCCGGGTGTTTGTGTCGTCGGGCTCTATCTTCGCACGCTCACGTGCCCCTTTTGTTGATGACCCATCATCTACTGGGGATTCGGTTGGCACAGGCTGGGCCCGATTGCGCGGGATTTGACGCCAATGACCACTCGGAGTCCCTCCGCCCTGCGCGCACCCCCCGCCATCAAGCCTGCGAGTGCGTTGTGATCGTCTCCAGCCCGTGGGCGAGGGGGCCGGTCTCACGCTGACGCAACAAAAGCGCGAAGAGTAATGCCAGAAAGCCTAGGATCGAGAAGATCCACATTCCCAGCGCGTAGCCGTGGAAATTTGTCGGCCCGGCGTGGCTTATGTCATTGGCTTTACCGATAGCGAGGTTGAAGATAAAGAAGCCGATCTGCTGCAACAGGCTCATCAACGCGTAGGCGGTACCCAGCCGCCTCTCATCCACGATGTAGGCGACGGAAGGCCACATGACTGCTGGAATCAGCGAGAACGCAATACCCATTAGCGATACCGGCACCAGCAGGGAAATGCTGCTGTAGGCGATCATCAGGTACACCGGCATCATCAGAAACGAACCGACCACCATGAGGGTGGCGCGCTTGCCGATGCGGTCGGCGAGCAAGCCGAAGAGCGGTGTGGCGATCATCGCAGAGAAGGGAAGTAGACTGTTTAGCCAGCCCGCCTGTTGCTGGGCCGAAGCGAAGGCCGCAGTCGAAGTCGCGGCCGCACCCATCTGGGAGAGAAATTTGCTGGTGAACAGGTCAATGGCAAACGTACGGAACGGAAAGATTCCGGAGTAGAACGTGAAACACAGGGCGACCACGTACCAGTATGAAGGATTGAATTTCAGTCCTTCGCGGAAACTCAACTTGTCGGGTTCGCTTGACTTTCCGAGATGGTAGCGGGTCTCGGCGTAGGTTTCGAGCGCCCAGTACACTAACGCGCCGACGACACACATCGATCCGACAACCACGGCGAGCACCAGCGGACGATGCCAACTAGGCTGGGCATTGACGCCATTAGGGAAAAACGCGAACTTGGCCCAAGTCGGTGAGTTGTCGGCGGCGATGGAGGCGATTCGCGCGATCGTAAGATTGATGCCGAAAGCAAAACTCAGTTCCTTGCCCTTGAACCAGCGGGCCAAAGCAGTGGTAACCGCTACAATCTGCGATTCAGCACCTAGGCCAACTACGGCCCGGCCCGAGACCATGAGATAAAAATTGCCACTAAGGGACGTCAGTAGCGCGCCCAATAGTATGAGGGCCGAGAAGAATAACAGAGACTTCTTGATCCCGAAGCGATCAATGAGGATGCCGCCGATCAACAGCGTCGCCACGGCTGCCACGCTGTAGCTGGCGTTCAACCAGCCGAACATGGAAGCGGAGTAATTCAATTGCTGGAGAAAGATGCGCTCCAGCGGGTTGATACTGTCATAAATGTAGTAATTGCCGAACATGGCCAGGCTGACGAAAATCAGCACTAGCCAGCGGTACGACTTGCTCGGCTGTGGACGGGTATCGACCAGCGTTTGACTTGCGGACATCCAGGCGGCCTCGGGTAATGTGAAGGGAAACAATAACAGAAGAAGGAATTAGCAACTAGGGATTGGCAAATGCTCAATCCTCAGGAGGATACGCACCACTGCGAATCCGCTCCCGACAGGCTTTTGTCAAACTCCCGATAGCCGAGTCGCGGTTAATATTGCCTCTCTACCGCATCGCTATATTCACCAGCCGGCCTTTCACCACTAGCACCTTCACGACCTCTTTGTCCGCGATGGCCGCTTTGATCTTCGGGTCGGCAAGCGCGAGTTCGCGCACCTGCGCCTCCTCGGCGTCGGTCGGGACGACAATGCGGCTGCGAATCTTTCCGTTCACCTGGATGGCAATCTCGACTTCCTCTTCCTTCGCCAGCGCAGGATCGTACTGCGGCCACGGGGCGCGCAGCAGATCGGAAGTTTCGCCAAGCATCTCCCACAACTCGTGCGCGAGGTACGGAGCGAAGGGCGCCAGCATCAGCACCAGCCGACGTTGCGCGTCAGCCACTAGTTCCGGCGGGGCCTCCGGCTCGCCGCGATGAACGCTGTCTTCGTACGCATACATCTCGTTCAGCAATTCCATAATCGCCGCGATCGAAGTATTAAAGTGCCACCGTCCGCCGAAATCTTCCGTCACCCGCCGGATGGTCTGGTGTAACTTGCGCTGCATCTTGCGCGCTGCAGATGACAACTGTCTTCCATCGCGGCGGGCTGCTGTTCCGTTAGGCCGCGCATTGCGCGCGACAAACCGGTACACCCGCGACAAGAATCGGCTGATGCCTTCCACTCCCGCATCCTGCCAATCCAGATCGCGGTCGGGCGGGGAGGCGAACAGCGTGTACATGCGCGTCGAGTCCGCGCCATAGCGTGCGACCATGTCGTCGGGCGACACCACGTTGCCCAGGCTCTTCGACATCTTCGCCCCGCCCTTGATTACCATGCCCTGGGTGAACAACCGCTCCGCCGGCTCGGAATTCTTCACCAGGCCCATGTCGCGCATCACCTTCGTCCAGAAGCGCGAATAGATAAGGTGCAGGATGGCGTGCTCGACTCCGCCAATGTACTGATCGATGGGGAACCAGTACGCGATCGTGTCAGAGTCCAGCGGCTTGGTATCGAGATCGGGATTGGTATAGCGATAAAAGTACCAGGACGAATCGACGAACGTGTCCATGGTGTCGGTCTCGCGGCGTGCCGGGGCGCCGCACTTCGGACAGTTCACATTGACGAATGCCGGTACCTTTCCTAACGGTGATCCGCCAGCTAAGGTGATGTCCACGTTGTCCGGCAACAACACTGGCAAGTCCTTCTCAGGCACGGGCACAATGCCGCAGGCCTCGCAGTAGATCATGGGGATCGGTGTCCCCCAATAACGTTGACGACTGACCCCCCAATCCTTCAAGCGATAGGTTACTGTTGCCTTGCCAAAGCCATGATCTTCCGCAAACTTAGACATCTTGACAATGGCTTCTTGGCATGGCATTCCGGTGTACTCGCCAGAGTTGATCACCAGGCTGTTCATCTCCGTGAAAGGCAACACTGGCTCATTAGGTTCACCGTCAAGTGCGTCTCCCTCGCGGCGCGGCAAAATCACCACGCGAATGTCGAGGCCGTACTTTTTGGCGAACTCGTAGTCGCGGTCGTCGTGCGCCGGAACCGACATGATGGCGCCAGTGCCGTAGTCGAGCAGGACGTAGTTCGCCACCCAGATGGGCACCTGCTCGCCGTTAAACGGATTCAGCGCGTACCGCTCAGTAAACACGCCGTGCTTCTCGATGGCGCCGATGTCGCCAAGCTCTTTCGCCTTGCGCTGCTCGGTCATTAGGTCTTCCACCTTGGCGAGTAGGTTGGGATCGTTGGCGATCAAGTCCGTCACCACGGGATGCTCAGGCGCCAACTGCAGCGAAGTCGCACCATAAATCGTATCCACACGTGTGGTGAACGCGGAGATGATGTCGCCAGCGGCCCCGGCAGCGCCGTCGAGCTTGAAGTCAATCAGCGTACCTTCGCTGCGGCCAATCCAGTTGCGCTGCATGGTGCGGACCTTCTCGGGCCATCCTGGCAAAGCGTCTAGGCCCTGCAGCAATTCGTCGGCGTACTTGGTGGTGCGCAAGAACCATTGCTCCAACTCGCGCTGCTCGACCGGCGTGTTTTCATGCCGCCAGCAGCATCCGTTAGGCAAAACCTGCTCATTGGCCAGCACCGTGGCGCACTCGCGACACCAGTTGACTTTGCTCTTCTTGCGATACGCCAGCCCTTGCTCAAAGAACTTCAGGAAGAACCATTGGTTCCAGCGGTAGTACTCCGGTAGGCAAGTGGTGACCTCCTTCGACCAGTCGTAGGCAAATCCGAGGCGCTTCATCTGCACCTTCATGCTGGCGATGTTGTGCAGCGTCCATTCGCGTGGCGGAGTCTGGTTTTGTATGGCCGCATTCTCGGCGGGAAGTCCGAACGCGTCCCAGCCCATAGGATGAAGCACATTGTGGCCCTGCATCCACATGTAACGCGCCAGCGCGTCGCCAATGGCGTAGTTGCGCACGTGTCCCATGTGCAGCTTACCCGAGGGATAAGGCAGCATCTCCAGCACGTAGTACTTCTTGCGCTCGCTGTTCGAAGGCTCGGCGCGATAGAGGTCGGGACTCTGCGCCCAGCGATCGGCCCACTTCTGCTCGATCGCCTGCGGTTCGTAGCGCTCGGCGCGCGCAGCAACCTGGGCTTGAGATTCTGTATTCGGCTCTTTAGTTTTGGAGTCGGCCATAGGGGTATTTTGATGCGCTTGGGGTGAATCTTGATTTTACAATGCGGAGGCGCGCAAGATGGTGCGCCTTGACCAGGCGGAATGGCTGGACTCCGCTAAGGGGACGCGACAGCTAGGGTAACTAGTCTTGCAAAGGCCAGGCCAAAGCCTGGCAGCGAACCCCAAGTGCTTCAGCGACTCGGGACGACGCCGCGTGGCTTTTCGGCCCAAATCGACAGCCAGCGAAAAACGAAGATTATGAGGAGACCACCAAGGAAAGCCGTCCAATCCGTGTTCAATGGAAAGAAAGGCGTGCATACGACGTATATATAGAAGAACACGCGAGGGATCCAAGCTCGGGCGCGAGGAGGCTTATAGAGCAAGAGCCACCGGCGAAGTCTCGGAATGGAGTCTCGCGATCGTTGATGTTCCTGGATCGCGTGCGCCTCTGAGGCTTGTTGCACCGCCAGCACATGAAAGGCTCTTTCTACCGATTCGGCTGCGGCAAGGACCTCAGTCTTGACTTTGGACGTCAGCGTGGTCGGACTTGCCTCCGGATCAGCTGCGGCCATAGCTTTTGACCACGTATCCCAGAAAGCAGCCCTTTTGGTGGCTTCGTCTAGCGTACGGATACGATGGGCCGAAGCATTCAGGTCTTTGGCCCAGGTCGCGATTACGGTCACGAGTGTGCCGACCAGTCCAATGAGCGGAAGTACGTAGTCCTTCCAGTAGGAAGTCAAGGAATCCTTGTTGATTCAGAAAAATTTAGCCGGATTATAGCAAAGAAATAGGAGAGCTACAGTTCATCTTGCTAGGCGGCGTCCCGCGCCGGAACCTCGGCTTTTCCCCACCAAGCTCTTCAATGCATTCACATTCGCAAGGTCGTCCAGTGGCTCATCAATCGGCGTCTCGGCGATGAAGGCTGCGTGCGCGAGACGTGGATCATTCAGCAATCGCCGAAACGGTTTCAGACCGATGCTTCCTTTGCCGATGTGCTGATGGCGGTCGAGCTTCGATCCGCGGGCTGCCTTGGCGTCGTTGCAATGCCAGACGTACACCTGCTGGAGGCCGATCGTCCGCTCGAGTTGATCGAGCGTCTCCGCGAAGCCCGCCGCGCTCACGATGTCATAACCTGCAACGTGAGTGTGGCAGGTGTCGATGCACGCCCCAGCGGGCACAAAGCTGCTTAACAAGTACGGCAGCTCTGCAACTTGTTCGAAGTTGCCGCCAAGGGAGAACTCCGATCCAGCGGTGTTTTCAATCAGGATGCGCAAGTTGCCCGCCAGATCGAGCCCGTCCACCGCTTGCTCGATGGCCAGCGCTACGCGCTCCAATCCTTCTTCGCGACTGCTGCCACGGAACGAGCCGGGATGTAGCACGAGAAAATCGGCGCAAAGAGCCAGCGCCCGTTCCACCTCGCCGCGAAAAGCGGCAATGGACTTGGCGTGGAACTCTGGATTGCCGCCAGCTAGGTTGACCAGGTAATTGGCATGAATGACCAGAGGGCTGAGACCGTACTGCTTACGCAGGCGGTTCATCTCATCACACTGTGGACGTGCCAGTTCGTAGGGCTTCCATTGCCGCGGACTTGAGGAAAAGATCTGAAATGTATTGCAGCCCAGTCGGTAGGCGCGCTCCGCCGCCTTTTCAACGCCGCCGGCAGTTGAAGTGTGGATGCCGATCCTCCGCGCGGTCAGCTTGGGCGGCTGCTGGGGCGGAGGCAATAGCTTCAGAATATCTTTCTCTTTCTTTGCGGAATCGTGTGGCATGAAGGTTTGATTCTAAACGTGGCGCACGTGCGTATGGCCCTCGGCTTTACATTCCCAGCGGCGAGCCTTCCGCGATACACTATGGAGCACGAATCAAGGGGTCCCTGATGCTTATTGTCATGAAGGCGCACGCCTCCGAAGAGCAAGTGGAGCGCGTATGCGAAAAGATTGAATCACTGGGCTTTCGCGCGCATGCCATGCCCGGAGCATCGCGCACCGCTATTGGCGTCACCGGCAATCAAACGGAGGTTGAGACTGGCACCTTTGACGAGATGGAAGGCGTGCAGGAGGTTATTCGTGTCACCAAGCCTTACAAGCTTGTCAGCCGGGACATAAGAGAAGACGACACAATCATCCGCTTCCCCAACTCCGACGCAACCTTCGGCGGTGACGAGGTCGCAGTCATCGCCGGACCCTGCGCCGTCGAATCCCGCGAGCAGGCGTTCGCGACTGCGGAATGCGTGGCCCGCGCCGGTGCCCGCTTTTTCCGCGGGGGTGCCTACAAGCCACGCACCTCTCCCTACACCTTTCAAGGCTTGGCGGAGGAAGGCCTGAAGATCCTGGCGGAAGTCCGCGACCGCTTCGGCTTGCTGATCGTCACCGAGGCCATCGATAACGAGTCGCTCGAACTGGTGGAGAAGTATGCCGATGTTATCCAGATAGGTGCGCGCAACATGCAGAACTATTCGCTGTTGAAGCGAGCGGGCAGGACGCGTAAGCCGGTGCTCCTGAAGCGCGGTATGTCCGCCACACTGGAAGAATTGCTGATGGCCGCGGAATACATCATGAGCGAGGGTAACTACAACGTAATTCTGTGCGAGCGCGGGGTGCGCACCTTCGCCGACCACACGCGCAACACACTCGATCTCAGCATCGTGCCGGCAGTGCAGCGTTTGAGCCACTTGCCGATCATCGTCGATCCCAGCCATGGCACGGGCAAGCGCAACAAGGTGACGCCGTTGTCGCGCGCCGCGGTGGCTGTGGGCGCGGATGGTCTGATCATCGAAGTTCATCCTGATCCTGATCGCGCCCTGAGCGACGGCAACCAGTCGCTTTTTCCCCAGCAGTTTGACGATCTCATGGTTGAGGTCCGGCAGATCGCAAACGTACTCGGCCGCTCCGTCGCCGAGCCGGTTGCTAACCCGCTACGCCGCGCCAATGCGATCGCCGGATCGGCCATCACTCGCTGATGCGGGCCGCCTGGTTATGGCTGCGGCAGGTTTCTGCACGGCGACGGCAAGCTGTATTATGCGCGGCGCTCCTCACCCTGAGCTCAACTTCCTGCCATCAGCGTGCGACCGTCGAACCCGGTTACCACGAATACGCGTACGTCACTAATGGACAAAGCAACTCCGTCAGTGTTCTTGATCTGCTTCAGCTTCGTAACATCAAGACGATCCCTGTAGGCGCAAGTCCAACTGGTGTCGCCGCCAGCCCTACCCGCAATGAGGTCTATGTTGCCAACGCCGAATCCAACAACATCAGCATCATCGACGCGGAGCGCAACGTAGTTGTGGCCACCATTGGCGTTCATCGCGCGCCCTACTTCGTCTCGGTTTCGCCTGATGGCAAGCGCGCCTATGTCGCCAACTCCGGCTCCGCCAATGTTTCGGTCATCGATCTCGCTAAGCGGGCGGTGATCGCCACCATACCGGTAGGGGGCGCGCCGGGTCTCGCCCGGGTCTCGCCCGATGGAAAGCTGGTGGTAGTCAGCAATCGCGCCGACAACAGTGTTTCCATTATCGACACGCAGAAGCTTGCGGTGACCCGCACGGTGCCGATTTGCCAACAGCCGCAGGACCTGGTCATCTTGTCCGACTCGGACAAGGCATTCGTCGCATGTCCCGGCTCGAACCAAATCGCCGCAGTCGATCTGGCGTCGGATCGGATGCTGACCCTGCTTGACGTCGGCAAGACGCCGGTGCAGCTTGCACTGAAGCCTGATGGTGGTGAGCTGTTCGTGAGCAACTTTGGCAGCAACAATTTTTCCATCGTTGAGACAGCTAACAACGAGGTGGGTGGAAGCTATCTGATCGGGGATAAGCCGGTTCGCGGAATTGTCACCTCCGACAATAGCCTGCTTTACGTTAGCAATTTTGGGTCTGACACGGTCAGCGCCTACGCGATCGACGAAGGCCGTGTGATTGGTACTGTCCAGGTGGGCAGCCATCCCGACGGGCTGGCACTAAGCCCCGACGAAGAGCATTTGCTGGTGCTGAATTCCCGCTCGGGAGATGTCGCAGTAGTGCGCACGGTGAAGACCCGCGACAATTCCAAAATCAGCGCCGACCGCGCCCTAGTCACGCTAATTCCAGTTGGCAATCGGCCCAACGCTATCGTGATCAAGGCGTTTCAAGTAGCAAAATGACGGCACGGCTGAAGAGGGCTACTGAAAAGGCGCCGCTCATGCGCTTGCCTTTAGAGACTGTGTTTCGACCGCGCATGGGTTGGTTCCAATAGTGGAAGCATCTAAAATCCAGCCCCTAATGGGGCGAAAGAGCTTAGCCCAGTGCTTCAGCACTGGGTAGAATGGGAAAGCGGCCGAGTCCCCTGGGGACGGCAGAGGTGCGCCTCCTCAGGCCCCGTCCGAGCTGTCTAATGATTCGGGACTCTGTAGCACCGAGTACCTCGAGAATAATTTTCTCAACAGCCCCTGAAGCCGTTCCCCTTTCAAAGTCCAACGGTTGACACAGTCGGGAAGCATGCTGATTCGCGAACACGTTCCTCTGGCTCCTTTGACCACACTTGGCGTTGGCGGTCCGGCCAGCTATCTAGCGGAGGCTGCGAGCGAAGCCGAAGTGATCGAAGCGGTGGAGTTCTCTCGCTCACAAAAGTTACCCCTGTTTGTTTTGGGTGGCGGCAGCAATGTGGTCGTGGCAGATCGAGGCTTCGCTGGCTTGGTGCTCAAGGTGAGCATCGGCGGCTGGTCAAGTTTTACGACTCAGCACGAAGGGGCGGTTTTCTCCGCTGGCGCCGGTGTGGACTGGGATACCCTGGTGGCACGAACGGTCGAGGTAGAATGCGCCGGCCTGGAGTGTCTCAGCGGGATCCCGGGCACGGTTGGTGGCACACCGGTGCAGAACGTCGGCGCCTACGGTCAGGAAGTCGCAGAGACCATTCACGAGGTAAAGGCGCTCGATCTGCAAACTCTGCAAATCCGGACGCTGTCGAACGCGAATTGCGGATTTGCTTACCGTTCCAGCATTTTCAATACGACTGAGCGTGACCGCTACATAATTCTGCAAGTCTTATTCACGCTGCGTCAGGGTGGAAAGCCGAGTATTCGCTACGCCGATCTGCAGAAGTTCTTCGCCCAGCGCGCAGGCGACCCGACTCTCGCAGAAGTGAGGGCAGCCATACGCGAAATCCGCCATCGCAAGGCCATGCTTATCATTCCCGGCGATGAGGATGCGCGTAGTGCCGGCTCATTCTTCAAGAATCCTGTGGTGCCGCAGACCTTCTTCGAGGATCTCTCAGCGCGCCTGTGTTCACGCGGACTGCAATTGCCGAGCTATCCAGCCAGCGATGGCTTTCGCAAACTGCCGGCTGCCTGGCTGGTCGAGCATGCGGGATTCGCAAAAGGCCACAGCAGGGGTGCGGTGGGTATCTCGCGGCGGCACGCACTGGCCATCGTCAACCGAGGCGGTGCAACCGCTGCTGACATCATTGCACTGAAAGACGAAATTCAAAGTGCCGTGCTAGGTGAGTTTGGAATTGAGCTGCAAACTGAGCCGGTGTTTGTGGGGTTCTAGCTAACGTCCTCTACAATCGCTGGCACGCGCTTGCGCCATTCCGTCGTCTGCTGGTACGCGTGGGCGAGTCGTAGCACGGTCGCATCTGCTCCAGGCTTGCCCGAGATTTGCAATCCCGCGGGCAGTCCTTCGCGCGTAAACCCGCATGGAACCGAGACGCTGGGCCAATAAAGAACGCTGAAAGGCGACGTGTTCCGCAGCAAATACTTCGTCTCAAATGGCCGAAGATCGTTCACTCCGAGCGCTTCGAGATCGGAAAGTAGCGGCGCTGCTACTGGAACCGTGGGCGTGACGACCACGTCCACCGTTTCGAACAACTTTTCAGCCTTATGCCTCTCCGCGCGCACGCTGCGCCAGTCACGAATGTAATCGGTTGCACCGATGCCGGCACACTTCAGAATTCGAGGCAATGTCTGGGGTTGGTAAAGCTCCGGATGTTTTGTCACCATCGCTTCGTGATACTCGTAGATCTCGGCGTTGAAGATAGTGCGATGCGCACCGGCCTCCAGTTCAACATCCGCAACCTGCGCAACCGCAGTCTTGAGCACGGCGAGTGCATTTTCCACGCAGGCGGCCACCTCTGGCTGCAGGTCGTCGAAGAAACCCTGGCGAGGCACACCGACTCGTAATGCGGGCACGCTGTCGTCAAGCGCGGCCCAGTCGTTGGGAAAACTAGCCCCCGCTTCGGCGACCAGCGCCCCAAGCATTAGCGCCGCATCCTGTACTGTGCGGGTCATCGGCCCAACCGTGTCGAACGATGTGGAGAGCGGAACAACTCCCTTGCAACTCAGCAAATCCGCGCTCGGACGATGACCGACAATCCCGCACAGCGCGGAAGGGCATCGAATCGAACCGGCCGTGTCGGTTCCAATCGCCGCGATGCAGAGTCCTGCCGCCACCGCCGCAGCCGAGCCCGAGGATGATCCTCCCGTGATGCGTTGCGTATCCCAAGGATTTTTCACCGGACCAAAAGCGCTCACGATCCCGCTGACACCAAACGCGAATTCGTGGAGGTTCAGCTTGCCGACTATCACCGCGCCTGCCTGCTTTAACTGCCGGACCAGTTCAGCGTCTTCCTCCGGAATCCGATCGCGATACTGGTTGCTGGCTGCGGTGGTGCGAACGCCAGCCGTGTCCAGGAGATCCTTCAGCCCGATGGGAATGCCGTGCAGGGGTCCCCGCCAGCGACCTGTCATGACCTCCGCTTCAGCTTGGCGTGCCTGCTCCAGCGCGGACTCCGCAGTAACTGTTATGAAAGCATTCAACGTCGGATTCAGTTGCTCAATGCGCGCCAGGCATTCGCGCGTGAGCTCCAGTGGAGAAAGTTTACGGGTGCGAATCTTTTCGGCGGCCTCGCTGAGCGTGAGCATGGAATTTGCCTACCGGAATTCTTTCAGCTCCCCCGGCTTCCGCTTCAACTGCCAGCGCCAGAAGAAATAGAAGGGTGCGCCGAGAAAAACGATGGCGATCCCGATCAGCGTTTCCTTGGGGCGGGTGACCACGGAGTTGAGCGCCCACGCTCCCGCTACGAGCACGTAGAGCGCGGGCAAATAGGGATAGCCGGTGCAGCGATACGGACGCGGCAGGTCGGGCCGCGTGCGACGAAGCACGAACAATCCTGCCACTGCCGCCGTGTACGACAGCACCATCATGAACATGACGTAAGTGTATAGCTGATCGAAGGTGCCGCTGAGGGCCAGCACCGCTGCCCACGCGCTCAACGAAATCAGGCTGAACGCCGGCGTGCGGTAGCGCGAGTGCACGCGCCCCATGGCATGGAAGAAGACGCCGTCGCGCGCCATGGCAAACGAAACCCGCGCGCTGCTGAGGATGGCGCACGACATCGCTCCGAAGCACGAGAGTGCAATCACCGCGCTGAGCCAGCGGGCGGCTGTGCTGCCGAATAGGGCGCTCGCGGCGGCATGTGCAATGGTCTCTTCCTTGGCCACGGATGTGATCGGTAGAGCGAAAAGATAAACCGCGTTCACTGCCAGATAGATGACGCCGACCAGGAGCACGCCCGTCACCATGGCGCGCGGCAGCACGCGCTGTGGATTCTTGATTTCCCCTGCCACCCAGGTGACGTAGACCCATCCATCGAACGCCCAGAACACACCGATCAGCGCAACCCCAAAGGCGGAGATCATCTGCCCCAGCGACAGCGGGTGGCTCACGGGGATGCTGACTGCATAGTTCGACCAATGGCCGTGGCCCATAGCGAGGCCGAGCACGACGAACAATCCGATGGACGCGAACTTCGCCCAGGTCGCCACGTTGATCAGCGCCGAACCGCGCTTCAGTCCGAGCACGTTGATTGCGGTCAGCAAAACGATGGAACAGATGGAGACGAGGTGCCCGCGGGTCAGCGTCCATCCGAAGATGGTTGTGACCGGAATATGAGCGGCCGCGAAGGGCAGTACCGCGCCAAAGTATTCGGCGAAGCCGACTGCGAGCGCGGCGATGGTGCCACTCTGGCCGACGGTGAAGATCATCCATCCGTAGAGAAATGCAGGGAACTCGCCGTAGGCCTCCCGCAGATAAACATATTGCCCGCCCGCCTCGGGAAACATTGCTGCCATCTCGGCAAAGGCGAAGCACGCCAGCAGAGAGATCAGCCCGCCCGCGAGCCACACGCCGAGGAAGAACAGCGGCTTGTGTACGGCGGTGGCAATCGGCCCAGCGGTGAGAAAGATGCCGGATCCGATGATGCCACCGGCCAATAGCATCACAGAATCGGTCAGCGAGAGGCCGCGCACCAGGGAGGGTTCATCATGGGCCGCGATGGCTGGCCGCGCTGTGGTGGGCTGCGCCATGAATCAGCCGATCCCAAGGTCCTCTGGCATTTCGAGCGGAGTACCGCACATCCGGCAGATTACGGCCGAACAGTCGCCGCAGGTGAGCGGATCGTCCACCTCACGTGCGCAGTTAGGACAGTACAATTCCGGCGAATGCGCCGAGCCGTTGGTTGGTGATTCCGGAGTTTGAGCCATCTGTTTCGGAGAATGTAGCACAGATCACTCATCGGGATAGTATGTTTCGGGGCGCGCCCAATAGCCAATGGCGGTCGCACATAGGGGCTCTTCTTGGTCCTGGAATGTTGCAAAAACCCCAGGTCGTCGAGCCTCGCGTTCCCTCATCCCTAAAATCTGTGTAACTTTGTTTGGTCTGCAGCGTACTGCTCTATGGACGCAAAGAGAAACGATGCGAAAGGATCGCAGCCCCGCGAGGGCGAAGCCACGCACATGGAGGGGCCGGATCTCGAGAGCGTAATAGCGCGCGCACAGGGCCACGATACCGAGGCGCTGGGGGAGCTCTATCGTCTCTATAGCCGGCGCGTATTCGGCTTGTGCCGTTACATGTTGGACTCAAGGGAGAGTGCAGAAGATGCCACCAGCGAAGTCTTCCTCAAGCTGCAGCGCTCAATCGAGAGCTACGACGGGTCGATACCGTTTCCTGGGTGGCTGCTGCGAGTGGCTAGCAACCAGTGCATTGACGCCTTGCGGCGCCGGAAACGGGGACGGCAGGTGATTCTGGAAGGTGAAGGAGGAGTCGCGGTCATCGAGGCAGCCAGCCCGGAGCCATCGCCGCTGAGTGCAGCGCTCAGCACCGAAGAGCGGGGGCAGGTGCGGGATGCCATTGCACGTCTCCCGGAGAACTATCGCATCCCGCTGGTCCTGCGCTATTACAGCGAATTGAGCTACGACGAAATCGCAGAGCAGTTGGGCCTGCAGAGAAACTACGTGGCGGCGTTGCTATTTCGGGCCAAGCAGGAGCTGCGTCGGAAACTGGGCCATAGGAACAAGTGATCATGGAATGTTATTCGGAACAGATCGTCTCGAGCTTCGTGGACGGTGAACTGGAGCTGCAGGAGGCGCAGCGCCTGCGAGACCATCTTGCCACCTGCCGGCGCTGTCGGCAACTGTTGGACGCATTACGGGCTGAGAACCGTGTTTTGAGCGAAAGCCTGCAAGAGCTTCCGGAAGAAGCTGCCAGCCCGGCAAGCTCCTCCCGTTTGCCGTGGTCTTTGCCTTGGGATGACCTGGCAATCGTGGGCACCGTGCTGGCGCTGGGCTCCATCGTGGTCGGCTGGATCGATAAGTTGAGCATTCCGGAAGTGCTGCAATGGTTAAATCCCTTCAGCTTAAGCGGCCGCACGAATCTGATCTTCAACCTTTCTTATTACTTTGCCAACGGAGGTACCGCCATGCTGGCTGATTATGCTGCTGTCGTCGGGAAAATTTTTGTGCTGTTGCTATTGGGCGGCAGCGCACTGCTGCTGGGACGCCGATGGCGGCAAACTGGTCTGCGCCTGATGATCGTGCTGTTTGCGTTGTCGTTGTCCGGCTTTGCCCTGGAACAGCGCCACAGCGACTTCATCACGGTAACGGCAAACGAGACTGTGGACGACACTCTTTTGGCCACCGGCAATATTGTGCTCGTGGAAGGCGTGGTCAACGGGGACTTGTTGGCTTTTGGCCGGTCCGTGGAAGTACGCGGCACGGTCAAGGGCGACTTGGTGAGTTTTGCCAGGAGCACCGTAGTGAGCGGAACCGTAGAAGGCAACATTTACGACTTTTCGAATTCGCTCGAGCTTGGCGGACAATTGGGCCACAACATCTACGGGTTGATGCAATCCTTACGTGTGAATGATCGGAGTCACGTGAGCGGCGGTGTTGTGGCGGGTGCCGGCGACGTCAACCTCGAGGGCGACGTGCATCGCAGTGTGACCATGTTCGCCGGTAACGCCGATGTGAGCGGTAGCGTCGGCCGTGAACTGACGATGACTGGCGATAGCCTTACCCTGACGAACACGGCCCGGATCGGCGGCAACCTGAGCGCTCACGTCCGCGATCTGAAAAACGTACACATCGCGGACGGCGCGACGATTGCGGGCTCACGCGACATCCAGGTACGCGTGAGGGAAAACCACTTCACGCATCCCGGATTCTATTTCTTCCAAGCTATCTGGCTCGCTTCGGCAATGCTGGTGGGATGGTTGGCCCTAGTTTTGTTTCCCGGCTTCTTCCAGGCCACGACTCAAGCCGTGGGCTCCGGCTGGCGCAGCCTTGGGCTTGGGATTGCGGTTCTGGCGGGCCTACCTGTGGCTATGTTCTTGATCGCTATCACGCTGGTTGGCCTTCCCATCTCGCTGATGTTGCTCGCGGGGTATCTGGTTGCGATCGGGCTGGCGAAGATTTGGGTTGGAGCGTTCCTGGGGCAGATACTTCTGAAGCCAGCTGGGCCTACGAAGAGTGATTGGCTGCTAGGCCTGCTGGTGGGCCTGCTAATCATCACCATCGTCGGGTTCATCCCATATCTTGGCGGATTGGTCCGCTTTGGCGTGGTTTGCCTGGGTTTGGGAGCGTTTGCCTGGCAGCTTTATCGTGCCGCACGACCGCCAATAACGACCTGAAAAAGCTTCCTGAGGTCCCCGGGCATTCCGAGCGCGGTGCCGCACGTGCGACAAATCACGGCCGATCAGTCGCCGTAGGTGAGCGGATCGTTCACCTCGCGTGCGTAGTTAGGACAATACATGTCCGGCGAATGCGTCGAGCCGTTGGTCGGGGCTTCGGGAGTTTGAGCCATCTCGTCCCGGAGACTGTAGCATTAGAGAGTGCGCAGAAACAATTCGACGGTTGGGAGCGGGTCGGTTTCGGATTGACGACGATACGCCCAGAACCGTCCTGACTTGATACGAGTGAGCATCGCGCATGTCCAGCCGAGGGTGCAGACCGTCAGCACTGCATCGTTGATCGTATGATTCCAATATGAGCGCGTCCGACCGTGAAAATCGACATCTGACCGTTCTCACTCGCCCACGTCAAGTGCGTGTTGCGTATTTGATCGACCCAGAGACATTATCATTCGGTTTGCTGGACGCGATCATGTCGACGTGCTCGGCCGTTTGGGGCGGCCGTTTGTCCCCCATTGTTCCAGTCATCAAGGGCGAAATATCGGCGGCCTATTGGCAGATCCTCCGAAGGGTCGATCCTGACTGGATTTACTCGTACACTTCGGTCCCCCAAGCTCTGATTGACCGCTTGGCATTGGAAATCTCACCAATCCAATTCACGAAACACAGCGATGATTTGCTGCAAGGAGAGTGGCCCCACTACGCTCCCTCGATTTCTGACCAATTAGTTCGGGTTCAAGGTCTTTTGCCGCTCGCCGCTGAGCAGCGTTGGTTTCAAACGCCTACCCTGGTCACCTATGGCGGAAAAGGTACTGCTGATCCGTTGATCAGCCGAAATTTTGGTCTTCTTAGGAACAACGTCCTCGCTGAACAGATACCGAAAGAAATCCAACAGCTTGAGTTCGACGATTCCATCGATTTTGCGGGATTTTTGGAGTTGGCTTCAGGACACAGGGGTGGTTTGCTCTTTCCTTACGCAGCAACATGCGCGAAAGCCATTTGTGATACCGGAATCGACGCACACTGGTCGAAGTACAGCCTCTTCGTAGGCGAAAGACTTTCGGACTGGCTAGCTTTCTGGAACCATATCTTCACGCTTGCTCCGGGTGCGAGAGCTGCTTGGGAAGCTCTGTGCGTTCCAGCTCACGCATTGTCTGACTCACGGACGATCGAAGCATTAACAAAATATCTGCGCAGATTCGCGCATCGCAACGGCCAGAATCCACCCTATTTGAATTGGGTTTCGTCGACTTTTTCGGAGAGCGATCTCCGTTCATTAGCATCCCCCTTCATATCTCGGAAGATTGATGCAATCTGTCAATTTTCAACTGAGGAAGAATGGTCTTTGCCTGCTCTAACTGCGCGGGAGAAATACCGGTTCGGTTTTAGCGGCGGATGTCTTGGACAGCCGGATGTCCTAAGCACGACAGTCCATCAAATCCCCAGCGCTGGCGGTCTCGTCGATTTGCCGAGCCTTCCATTTCGAGTTCGAAATGATGATCGCTGGATGCGAGACGTTCACATCGAATACCGGGCCGAACAACCCTACTACAGCAATGAGGAGTTGGTGTATCAGCTCCCTCGAAAGAACCTCATCGCAATGGCTTTCTGCGGATTGCCTGGACGTGTAGATGCGGATGGGGGCCTTTCTGTTGAGATGCACTCGAATGCTTCATTGGTTCTCACCATTCCAGAGGATCGGAATCTTATCCTGTCTGCAATCGGTTGTGGACGGCGCATTCAGTACACCGGTGACTTTGGGTGGAAGGAGCAATCACCCGTTTTCAGGGATCACGGGCTGTCCGACAAAGCACGTTACTGCAGAGGTGTCCTCAATCTGTTTGGCGGTCTGCAATCCGCTCACCGATGTTCGAAAATCGTTTCTGGAGACGAAACATCTACAGACTCGCTAACGTCCAGGAGAAAATTGTCGCGGATGCCGATTCCGCTCTGTTTCGCAAACTTTCAAAGCATCCTGAGTTGTGGGCCGTCAACCCTGATGCAAACCTAGACGATGAGCTGCGTCGGCTAGAAGCACAGATCGTGAAACTCGCCCGGTCGGTGCGTTCAAGTGAGGCTGAGATCACTTATCGTCTTCTTGTTGAGGACTTTATAAAAGAACGCGCGGAATCGGTCGCACAGAATCCCCACCTCGCACCGAAGAATGAGGATGAAGCCAACCATGCCGCGGCAGAGGCCGAAGGACGGTTGAAGGACTGCTGCAGGATTGGTCGACTTGAAGATTTTTCTGCAAGGTCTCGTCGCACGCTGGCGGCTGTGCGGCTCACGCATCGGCGAGAACTCGGCTCGATCAAACCGCAATTTGAATGTCCCGGCTGCGGCGCTAGTGTGCGCTCACCCGTTGAACCAACGTGGTCTTACCGTCTGAATTCGCTCGTGGTATGGCAGTCTCAGAACATGGCACCGTTGCACCAATCAATGCACTAGCCGAAGCGCGGGAGAAAGCGCGAAGCAGTTTCATTTTTAGTCCTGGTTTCGCATTCTATGAGCACTACGATGACAAAGACCCTGTTTCAGAGGTCGACGCAATCTGTTTGGTAGACGGTAAATTGTGGATCGGCGAAGTCAAATCGAATGCTCGCCAATTTTCTTCAGCTGTAATGGCGAAACTGGTTGCCAGATGCCAAGAAGCTTGGTGCGGACAGGCATTCGTATTGGCCCAAGAAGGCCATCAAGATGCCCTCGGCCGACATTGCAAAAGGTTATCGGCTTCCGGCGACGTTGAAATAATCCACCTCCATCCCGGTGGCTTTGCCTCGCAACCCGCCTACCACGTTTGATCGGGAGAAACGCCGTCGAATGACTGCGAATAGCCACGACGAAGCCCTGATCGCCGAGGGATCACAGAACATCCTTGGCTGCCGCGAGCGCGGTATTCTTGTAAGTGTAAATTCAAGAATTTCCGAGGACCTCATGATCGACAAAAAAACCATTGCCGCTGACGAGCGTTTGCGCCAGGAGTTCAACCAGTGGGCCGAGCAGGGCCGCGGCGAGGAGATGGAGAGCCACCACATCAGTATCACCCAGCAGACGCTGGCGCGGATGGAACTGAAGCCGGGCGACCGCGTGCTCGACCTGGGCTGCGGCGCGGGCTGGGCCAGCCGTTTGATGGCGGATGCCGTCGCCAACCGCGACAAGCCCGGACAGGTGATCGGGCTCGACGTGTCGGACGAAATGATTCGGCGCGCGCGTGCCGGATCGACGTCGTATGACAACCTGATGTTCGTGGCCGGCTCAGCCCAGCAAATTCCATGGGAGGAGAACTTCTTCGACAAGGTGCTGTCGGTGGAAAGTTTCTATTACTACGCCGACCAGGATCGCGCGCTTGCTGAATTGTTTCGCGTGCTGGCGCCGCATGGCGAACTGTTTATCCTGATCAATCTTTATAAGGACAATCACTACTCGCTGCGCTGGGTCGACGAGCTGAAGGTGCCCGTGCAGGCGCGCTCGGAGCAGGAGTACGTCCAGTTGCTGAAGGCGCACACTTACGAAGATGTGCAAGCGGCGCGCATCCCTGATTTAACGCCGACGCCGGAGGAGTACAGCGGAAAGTGGTTCAAGAATGCCGCGGAGCTGCGCGAGTTCAAGCGCATCGGCGCGTTGCTGTTGATGGCGCGCAAACCCGGTTTCCATTCGCCGCCACCGGGGTATGAGGTGTACTGAAGGGCGCAGGTTCTTTTATTTTCTGGAATTGCTTTTGCCTTCACTTACACGACGCTACGCCGTTTTCAATCGCAGTGCCTTCCTCGTAATCATTCCACGTCTCGATCATGAGGAAGGGAAGAGGCCGCTGGTCGTTGTAATAGCGCCGGAACATTCGCAGCGTGTCGTCGAGGGTTTTGCCGCAGCGCGAACTCATCTTGCGATTCTGGCTCCAGCTGGCTTTGGAATCATTGAAGCCGGGCCAAGCCCCTCCCACCGCAATCTTGTTGGGATAGTCGGCGATCATGGTGTGGTAGAAGTTGTCGAGATATTGCTGGCCCCAATTACTGCCGTCGGACTTCCAACCCTCCGCGCCTGGCGACACCCAGGCATAGAAACCGTCGAAGGCGCTTGCGTATTGCGGGTGGATGTCTTTGATGATCAGCAGCGGCGGTTCTTCCCAGGAATTGACCGCCTGGCGCACCCGGTTCCAATCCGTATGTGCGGCCTTGGGGAAGATGAAAATCATAGGGCGGCGGCCGTCGTAACGCAGGTAAGAGTCGCGCGGCACCACGGCCTGCGGGCCCAGGTAGCGGTCGTGCGCATATTGCAGGTCTGCGATCACGGCATCGGTTGCGCCGGCGGGATCGCTGTCGTCTTCGTCGTACATCAGAGCTACTTTGAAGTTTTTCTCCGCCGCTACCTCCTGCATCAGGGTGTAAGCCTTGTCTTCAAACTCATGGTGTGCGCCGTACCAGTTCACCACGAAGCCGGAGATGCCCAGTTGTTTGGCTTGATCAATCTGCTTCTCGATCTCCACCCGGTCCTGCGAAGAGTAGCCGGGGTTGATATGTCCCGGGCGGCCAAACCAAGGCTGGTAAGCAGCCAGCATAGTCGGTTCGCTTGAGCCTCCAACAAAGTGGTTGGCGGCTAGGCTTGAGCGTACCTCTGCGTGCTGACAGCCCATGGTCGTCAGCAGACCGACACTAAGTGCTAGCAATACGGGCCAACGCAGATTGTTTTTGGGATCGAACATGATGTTGGACGCGAGATTTACCCGAGACTTGAGCAAGAAAGTTAGATGATGAATCGCGCGGCAGCGTTGGACGAGGCCGAAAAACTAGCGTCCTGATCGTCTGCTGCGGACGTCTCTCAAGACACTCGATAGTATTCCTTCTATGTCACCGACGGCGGTGTCAAGGGTGCACCAAAACGATGCGGAGTCGAAGGGTCCGCATCGTCATCATCATCCCTCGCCTCGAGTCTTTCGCCGGACACTTCTCAGAACCTCCACCGCATTGTGCGGACTACGCGGATCTTCCTCGTGCTTGAAGAACGCGTATGTTTCCAAGCCATCGGCGACGCAACGTCCCACGCGCTCGACCAACTTTTTTAGATCGTCGGCCGAATAACTGGGCTGGCGGAAGCGAAAGTAAATGTAGCCGGCGGTGCGGATCTCAGGTGTGTTGAGCTTCTCGGTCTCGGCGACGCACAGAGTCGCGTTGCGGTCGTGCAGCGCCTGGTAGATGTCGTCGGTGAACCACGACTGGTGACGGAACTCGAATGCAGCTTTAAAGTTCGCAGGCAGCAGCGCAAGGAAATCTCGTAGCACTGCGACATCCGCCTTGGCGGTCGGCGGCAACTGGAAGAGCACCGGCCCCAGTTGAGTGGCCAGCGGTTGCAGAGTGGGAAGAAATCGCTGCATCGCCTCTTCGACGTTCTGTAGCTGACGAATATGCGTAATGTACTGGTTGGCCTTCAGCGCGAAACGAAAGTTCGGGCCCACATCCGCCATCCATGCAGTCGCAGCCTTCTCCGACAACTGGCGCCGGAAAGTGTAGTTCACCTCCACTGCGGTGAGTTGCGTCGCGTAGTACTTCAGAAAGTTTTTCGACGAAACTTCCTTGGGATAAAAGTCAGGCTTCCAGATGGTATAGGCCCAACCCGAGGTGCCGACGAAGAGCGGAATATTGGAGGCGTCGGCAACGGGCGTAGCTGCGCTGATCGGCTCTGTCGCGACCGGAGTATGGTCTTTCGTCTTGCTGACTGGACTCATCGCGTTGGGAACGATATCACACAGACTCGCGTCTTGACGCCGCCTTCTTCGCACCGCTGACCTTGGTCTTTGCGCGCGCGGCGAACGGCTTCTTCTTTGCCTTCATTGCTACCGAGGCGCCCTTAGTCGTAGGAACAGATTTTGCGGCCACTCCTATCCCCACCTGCTGCAGATTTTCCACTCGTGGCATTTTCTGCTTCAACTTTAGCACCCGCTCGAACAGGTCGCCATATTTGTTAGCTCGCTCTAACACTTGGTCCGACTCGAAAACTAGTAAGCTCGCATCGCCCTTCTTACGACAATTCTCAACTTCCTCCCACTTCACCGGTGTGGAAACCGTAGGCCGCTCTTTCGCCCGGAGGGAGTACACGCAAATGGTCGTCTTGTGATCGTCGTTCTGGCTCCAGTCCACCAGCACCTTGCCGGTGCGCAGGGCCTTCTTCATGTCGGAGACGACCAAGTCTGGATGTTGCCGCTCGAGTAATCGCGCCAGCTCATGCGCGAAAGGCTTGGTCTGGTCGTAAGTAGCGGCGGTGTTCAGCGGAACATAAAGCTGCAGACCCTTCGACCCCGAAGTCTTTGCGAAACTTTGCAGCTGTAATTTGGCGAAAATGTCGCGGACCCATAGCCCGACCTGGCAGCATTGCACGATGTTCGCGGGCGGGCCAGGATCAAGATCGAAGACCATGAACGTCGGCCGCAGGATGTCCTTGCCCAGCGAGAGGCTCGTGTGCAGTTCCAGGTCGGCGAGATTAGCCGCCCAGACTAGCGTTGGCAGGTCCTCGGCCATACAATAGTTCATCCACTTATTATTGCCCTCGCTCCACACTCGGGCCGTCTGCACCCATTCCGGGCGATGCTCGGGGCAGTTCTTTTCGTAAAAAAACTGACCGCTCACCCCATTGGGATAGCGCTTCATGGTCAACGGGCGTCCATGCAAGTGCGGCAGCAGTAGCGGCGCAATACGCACGTAATAGTCGATCACTTGTCCCTTGGTGAATCCGACATCGGGATACAGAACCTTGTCGAGATTCGAAAGCTTTAGATGCTTTCCCTCGATATCAACCACGGTCTCTTTGGCCATCGTCCCCTCGCTCACGCTGCACAGAAATGATGCAGGTTGAGCAGGGAAGTATGCAACTTTAGCGTCGAATGTTGGCTTGCGATGCCGCGCGGTTGCTTTCTTCGGTTTGACTTGCGCGTCCTTATCTGTAACTTTCTAACCTGAGCATAATCACGACTGCCCGCCTGGAGGCACGATGAAGTGCTGGTTTGCCAAATTGACTTGTCTGTTCCTGCTGCTGGCCGCTCTGCCGCTAGCGGCGCAGGACCTGTCCTCATACGAGAAACGCGTGTCGGTGAAAACGCTGCCTAATGGGTTGACGGTTGTTTTATGGCGAAGACCCGAAGCGCCCGTGTTCTCGTTCTTCACCCTGGTGGACGCCGGCTCCGCGCAGGATCCCCGCGACGAGACTGGCCTGGCCCACATGATGGAGCACATGGCCTTCAAGGGCACGCCCGACATTGGCACCACCGACTATGCCGCCGAGAAGCCCGCGCTGCAAAAGGTGGAGCAGACTTATGCAGCCTACGAAGCCGAACGCATCAAGCGCGTCGGCCAGGATCCTCAGAAATTGGCGCAGTTGAAGTCTGCTTGGGAGCAAGCCATCAAAGACGCCGACAAGTACGTGGTGCAGAACCAATTCGGCGAGATCGTGGAGAGCCACGGCGGCGTGGGCGTCAACGCCTTCACTAACTACGACGAAACCGCCTACATGTATTCCATGCCGTCGAACATGATCGAGTTATGGGCGGCGTTGGAGTCGGACCGTTTGGCGCATCCGGTGATGCGCGAGTTCTACAAGGAGCGCAACGTGGTGATGGAAGAGCGTCGCATGCGCACCGACAGCCGGCCTACAGGCCGCCTGGTCGAGCAATTTCTGGGAACGGCTTTCATGGCGAACCCCTACCATCGTCCCACCATCGGCTACGCTTCCGATCTGCAAAGTTTTTCCGCCACGGATGCAGCGGAGTTCTTTAAGCGATACTACGTGCCCAGCAATATGGTGATCGGCCTGGTCGGCGATCTCGACCCCGCGCAGGTCTTCCCGATCGTGGAGAAATATTTTGGCCAGCTTCCCACCACGCCCAAGCCTATTGAGCTATTCACCGACGAACCGCCACAGAATTCGGTGCGCGAGGTCACCTTGCACGATCCTTCGCAGCCGTTCTACCTGGAGGGTTACCACCGGCCAAGCTATCTCGCCCCGGATGACGCGGTTTACGACGCGATCAGTGACATTCTGTCGAACGGGCGGACTTCACGGTTGTTCCGGTCAATGGTGCGGGACAAGAAGATTGCCGCCGTCGCAGCCGGTTTCACCGGATTCCCGGGAATGAAATACGGCCACCTGTTTGCTTTCTATGCTATTCCCCTGCCTGGACACACCAACGAGGAGCTGCAAAAAGCGGTGCACGAGGAGATCGATAAGTTGAAGAAGCAGGACGTGACCGACGAAGAGTTGCAAATGTTTAAGACGCGCACCAAGGCCGACCTGATTCGCGGGCTCGCCAGTAACGAAGGTCTCGCGCAACAGCTTGCCACCTATCAGACGCGCTACGGCGATTGGCGAGAACTGTTCCGCTACCTCGACCGCGTGGACAAGGTGACCAAGGCCGACATACGCCGGGTCTCGAACCAGGTTTTTGCCGACAGCAATCGCACCGTTGGCACTATTCAGACGCAGATCGCGAGTAATCAGCCAGGTCAGGCTAAGAGCAAAGGAGCGGAACAGCAATGAGCGTGTTCGAGGACCCCATTCTCTGTTGTCATCCTGAGCGGAGGCGGCACTGCTCCGCCGCAGTCGAAGGGTCAGATGTTTCGACCCTGTGCCACTTCTCGTTCGCGGTATTCTGCCTCCTGCTGCTCTTTACGACCTTCAGTCCTGCCCAGGTGAAACCCTGGAACCAAATCCAGGCTCCGCCCCTTCCGGCATTCAAACCTCAGGAGCCCATTCGCGTCCAGTTGTCGAATGGCATGGTGATTTTTCTCCAGGAAGACCATGAGTTACCTCTGATCGATGCGACCGCGCGTATCCGCGGCGGCTCGATCTCCGAGCCCCCGACCAAGACCGGACTCACCGATCTATACGGCGAAGTCTGGCGCACCGGCGGCACCAAGACGAAGACTGGCGATCAGATGGACGACTTTCTGGAAGCGCGCGCGGCAAAGATCGAAACCGATAACCAGTCGGACTCGACAACGATTTCGCTCGACTGCCTGAAGGGCGACTTCGATGCCGTGTTCGATATGTTTCTCGATCTGCTGCACAATCCCGAGTTCCGACCGGACAAGTTGGAACTGGAGAAAGAGCAGATGTACACGGAAATTTCCCGTCGTAACGACAATGTAGATTCCATCGTCCATCGCGAAAGCCGCATTATCGCCTATGGCAAAGACAATCCCTACGCGCGCGTTCCCGAATACGCCACGGTTGCCTCGGTCAGTCGGGAAGACCTGTTGAACTGGCATCAGCAGTACGTCTATCCCAACAACATCATCTTCGGCATCACTGGCGACTTCGATGCGAAGATGATGGAAGCTAAGTTACGCCGGGCGTTCGATTCTTGGCAGAAAGGACCCGACGCCAAGAAACCTGATATCAAGTTCACTGAGCCGAAGCCGGGCCTGTATTTTGTGCGCAAGACCGATGTGAACCAGAGCAGCATCGATATGCTCGATCTCGGCATCGAGCGCAGCAATCCCGATTACTTCGCCGTCACGGTAATGAACGAGATGTTTGGAGGCAGCTTTTCCTCGCGGCTGTTCAACCATCTGCGCTCCGGCAAAGGACTCGCGTACGCTGTGGGCGGAGGTGTCGGGTACAGCTGGGACCATCCCGGCGTGACTAACATCGATATGCAAACCAAGAGCGCCAGCACCGTGGAGGGCATTCAGGGACTCAACGACGAGATCGATGATTTGCAAAAGAACCCGGCTACTCCGGCGGAACTAAAGCGCGCCAAAGACGACATCCTCAACTCGTTCATCTTCCAGTTCGACACGCCAGAAAAAGTCTTGCGGGAGAAGATGGCCTATGAGTTCTATCACTATCCACCTGATTTCCTGGAGCGCTACCGCAGTGAGGTCGAGAAGGTAACAGCGGACGATGTGTCACGCGTCGCTCACAAGTACGTTCACAAGGACCGCATGGCGGTGCTGGTGGTGGGCAACGATACCGAATTCGGCAAGCCACTCAGCACCCTGGGCGCGGTGCAGGAGTTGGATATCACCATCCCTCCGCCACCAGCCAGCTTAATGCAGCAGGGACCGGGCGGGGAGTAAACGGCAAGACCCGCAGTCATAGTAACTGCCACTGAAATTCAGTGTAGAATTCTGCCGACACGTGTATCCAGCTTGAAGTGACGCGAAGAGTCTCAAACAGAGCATGAAGAAGAACACGCTCAAGAGTCTCCACATCCGGAACTTGCTGTCATTTGGCGACGATTCTCCTGAAATCGAGCTTGGTGATCTGAACGTACTCATCGGCCCAAATGGCTCGGGCAAGTCGAACCTAATAGAGGTTATCGGGTTGCTTCGGAGCACCCCGAAAGACTTTGGGGCCGAGGTTGGCGACAGCGGCGGAATCTCGGAGTTGCTATGGAAAGGCAAATCAAAGGGCAAGGCCGCAACGGCGATCCTTCAAGTAAAAGCTAACCCCGTCGGAGTTAAGAGGACGATTCTGTACCGGCTGTCGTTTACGAGGGTTGGCGCTCAGCTCAGAATTGTGGACGAACGGATTGAAAATGAGGTGCCAGACGAAGGTCATAGCAGGCCTTATTTGTATTTTGATTACAACGGCGGACGTCCAGTGCTTAACGTGGCCGGCCAGCAGCGGTCCCTACAGCATGAAGAAGTAGACCCTCAGAAGTCAATACTGTCCCAACGACAAGATCCCGATCAGTATCCCGAAGTCACTTATCTGGGGAGGTTTTTTGGTAGCTTTCGCCTTTACAGAAATTGGGATTTTGGTCCCGATTCTGAAGTTCGAGACCTCTACGGCTCCGAACAAAAAAATGATTTTCTAGAAGAGGACATCAGCAACCTTGGCCTGATGCTAAACAGACTCCGCGCGGAGCCCAGAGCTAAGTCAGAATTGCTGCGGCACCTTCAGATGTTTTATCAGGGAGCAGAGGACATTCTGACACCCATCCAGGGTGGCTTGGTTGACGTGCGCGTCGAAGAGGAGAATGGGATCACCATTCCTGCCTCTCGCCTCTCAGATGGGACGCTTCGTTGGCTTTCTCTTTTGACCATACTTTTACATCCCGACCCGCCGCCACTGGTTTGTATCGAGGAACCCGAATTGGGTTTGCATCCGGATATGATCCGGCCCTTGGCAAAGCTTCTGTTAAGCGCATCCAAGCGGATGCAACTAGTTGTGACCACCCACTCTGATGGTCTAGTCGACGAATTTTCGGGTGATCCGAGTGCGGTGATAGTGTGCGAGAAACACGACGGATCCTCCACGCTAAAGCGCCTAAACGCCAATCAACTTTCGGATTGGCTGAAACGTTACACACTGGGACAACTCTGGCGCACCGGTGAAATTGGAGGGAATCGCTGGTGAGTGTAAAGATTTACGTCGAGGGTGGTTTTCAAGGCAGTACGAAAAGCAGTTGCCGCATGGCATTTCGGTTGTTCTTCGAGAAAATTATTCCGCAGGGATCATTCTCAGTCATAGCCTCTGGAGATCGCGCTTCAGCGTTTAAGGATTTCTGCCTGGCTCTAGGGCAAAACCAGGGCGATTTCATTCTCCTGCTAGTGGATTCCGAGGAGGCGGTCGCGGGAGGTCCATGGCAACATCTCTCGGCTCGAGAAGGCGACCGGTGGCGCCGTCCGACTGGGGCGAGCGACGATCAGGCTCACCTGATGGTTCAGGTTATGGAGTCTTGGTTCTTGGCAGACCAACCGGCGTTGGCCGACTACTATGATCAAGGATTTCTACTTGGTTCATTGCCGGGTCAGCCCGATATCGAACTGATTCCCAAACAGCGTGTTTTCAGAGCTCTTCAACACGCCTCAAGGAACACAAAGAAAGGTGCCTACCACAAGACGAGACACGCATTCGATCTGCTCGAGCGTATCGATCCCAGTCGCGTACGAACGGCCTCCCGTCACGCCAATCGCCTCTTACTGGTGCTGGAGAGGGAGACGGCTAGCTGAGCATGTCTGCTGATGCCCCCGTGCCCCGCATCCCGTCCGGCCAACACCTCCTGATCGATGCGGATGACACGCTTTGGGAGAACAATGTTTATTTCGAGCGAGCGATTGCCAACTTCATCTCATTCCTGAATCACCATGAGTACACGCCTGATCAGGTACGCCACGTGCTGTACGATGTGGAGCGCGAGAACATCCGTACTCATGGCTATGGCATGCACAGCTTCGCGCTGGCCCTGGTGCGATGCTTCGAGCAGTTGTCTATCGAGCCGCTCACGCCTGCGCTGCACGAGACCATTCGCGGCTTTGCCTACGCCATCGCCGAGCATCCCATGGAGATCTTGCCGGAGGTACCCGAAACGCTGGCCGACCTCGCCCAGCGGCATCATCTGTTTCTGGTGACCAAGGGCAATATCACGGAGCAATCGGGCAAGGTCGAGCGGTCTGGCCTCAAACAATATTTCACTGCCATCGAAGTAGTGGTCGAGAAGGACGCTGCAACCTACAACGCGGTGGTCGAGAAGTACTGCTTACTACGCGAGAACACCTGGATGATTGGTAACAGCCCGAAGTCCGACATCAACCCGGCGCTGGAAGCCGGACTGCACGCCGTGTTTGTTCCTCATGACAACACCTGGATGCTGGAGCGGGAGGAGCTTCGTCCGGAGGCTGGCAATGGCCGGCTGCTGCAGGTCGAGAGCTTCGGCCACCTGCGCGATCATTTTTGATTTCGATTGGTGGCGGCTAGCTGGCCCCCGACATCGCAGTCGTTGTTATAGACGAGCCAAGATGACAGTCTTGGGAATGATAGGCGAACGGCGAAGAGCGAATAGCTGCTTCTCTCACGCATTCGGATTAAACATCCGGATAAGCCAGAAGGCCAGCATGGCCACGACCGCCGATGCCGGGATGGTCAGAATCCACGCCCAGACTATTCGCCGCGCTATGCCCCAGCGGACCGCTGAAAGGCGGTTGGTGGTTCCCACCCCAATAATCGCACCGGTAATCGTATGCGTGGTGCTGACCGGAATTCCCGCCAGAGCTGTACCGAATAGAGTGATTGCCCCGGCGGCCTCCGCACAGAAGCCTCCCACCGGCTTCAGCTTAGTGATCTTCGATCCCATGGTGTGCACGATGCGCCAGCCGCCAAAGTAAGTGCCCAGCGCGATGGAGGTATGGGCAGCCAGAATGATGGGCCAGTGCCAACGGCCCCAGTTCGCGGCAAAGTCAGTCTGCTTCATGACGCCCGCGGTGTAGAGCGCGCCGGCGACAATGCCCATGGTCTTCTGCGCATCGTTCCCACCGTGACCAAGGCTGTAAGCGGCAGCCGAGAGCAATTGCAGCTTGCGGAAGAGCTTGTCGACCTGGCGAGGCGACTTTCGCTGAAAAATCCAGGAGATCGCCAGCATGAAGCCGAATCCGAGCACAAAACCCATCAAGGGCGCGACCACAATGAAGACCAAGGTCTTGGTCCAGCCACCAGGTATGATCACACTGGGAGCATTTCTCCAGCCGTGAAGGATGATAGCCCGGGCCACGGCAGCTCCAGCATAGCCACCGATCAGGGCATGAGAGGACGAGGTAGGCAGTCCCAGAAGCCAGGTCAACACGTCCCAAACGATGGCGCCCAGCAGACCGGCCAGAACGACGTATTGGGTTACGATATCCAGTTGGATCATGCCGCTGCCAATGGTCTTGGCAACCGCAATTCCCAAGAAGAACGCGGCCAGAAAGTTGAACGCAGCCGCCCACACCACGGCCAGTTTGGGGGAGAGCACTCTGGTAGAGACAACCGTAGCGATGCTATTGGCCGCGTCGTGAAAGCCGTTCAGAAAGTCAAAAATAAGCGCGGTGACGACGGTAACCACCAGCAGAATCAGAGTGGTGCTCACGAACGCACGTCCGCCATCGGATTATGGTTCGAATGCAAGACTGGTGTCTCAAGCGCTCTTTAGAACGACGGTCTCTAGTACATTGGCGACATCTTCGGCTTTGTCGCTGGCTTCTTCGAGAATCTCGAGAAGCTCCTTCAGTTTGATCAGCGTGATTGGATCGTAACCACCGTCAAACAGGCGACCAATGGCCTCGCGACTCACCTGGTCGGCTTCGTTCTCCAGGCGGTTCACTTCCACGCAATGCTCCAGAACATGGCCGTCTTTGTTAAGCAGGGCAACCGCCTTTACCAACTCTTCAGCCTGCTTCAGAATGATGCGCGCCAATATTTTGGCTGACGGAGACGGCTGGGTGATCTTGTAGGTGAGCAAACGGTCACTTGCGCTGAAGACGAAATCGAGGACGTCATCGAGTGAAGAGACCAGCAGGTGGATGTCTTCCCGGTCAAATGGCGTGATAAATGTTTGATTCAGTTTAATCAGAATCTTGTGCGTCATTTCGTCGCCGTGATTCTCGATTTCTTTAATGCGCTGCACGGCGGCGGGCATCTGTTGGTAATCGTAATTATCCAGCAGGTCGACCAATATTTTGGCGCCTTCGACTACGTTGTTGGCGATCTCCGCGAACATGTCGAAAAACTTGGTTTCACGTGGAATGAGGCGCACGATGGCGGGCTCCTGCGGCAGTGGTCGTTGGGAGATTCCACGACATATAAAACTAGAATTCAAAATATTAATGTTCGGTGAAACACGTAACTATCGCATGTCGGCGGAAGCAGGGTCAAACTGGGAGCGAGTCTCGGCTCACATCTCGATGTGATGTATAGAAAAATGGGGGAAGGCCTCACGTAGTAGCTGTTGCAGCCCCTCTCGGCTGGAACAGTCTTCGTAAGGCGCGCCAAACCCAGCGAATCAGCAATAGGATGACGATCAGCAAGATTGCCACCATGCTTGCAGCAAAGTAAGGATGCTGAACTGCAACCCAGGACAACGATACCGCCCCCACATCCTCACCCAGGCTCAGTGCGATGTTGGAAAACGGTTCTGGCGACGGAGTTACCGCGGTGCGCAATGCGATTTTGCCTCCATGTGCGGCGAAGGCAATTAGTCCACCTAACGCAACGGAAGCCAATTGCATTCCGAGCGGCAGATGAGAGGTCGCAGCGTAAGCCAGGAGGGCTGCGACGGGCACTCGAACAAAGGTTTGCAATGCGTTCCACACGAGGTCGAATGCCGGAACTTTGTCGGCAAAGAACTCGATTCCGAACAGTCCCAGAGCGGCGCCGATGATCCACCACGAATTCAGGATGTCGAGAGTTGGCGGCAATCTGATTATTCCGGCCCTCGATAGCAAGCCTAGCGCCGCGATGGTCGCGTAGACATTCAGACCGGCAGCGAAGCTGGTTCCGGTCAACATAGCCACGGTTTGATCGGTATTGAAGGTCACGGTAATTCTTCGATGCCGCTGAGGTAAATAGCTTGGATCAAGAGGGAAGATACGCCAAATACAAAAGGGCCGCACCAGGCGGCCCTCGACGAAATCGGCTGGTTTATAAAGTCGACTCGATCTCAAATCCCCAAGCCTCGAGAAGAGGCTCCGGAATGTATTTTGAATTCTTATTCTTCCGTGCCCATTCACGCAGGCGGGTGGATCGAATGTATTGGTCAGGTTGGAGCTTAAATTCCTTCACCACCTGCTCGAATTCAGTAATCGTGGGCACAACCGGTCCGATCGGTTCCGGCTTGCCCCAATTAGGATTGCCACGACGTTTTGCCATAGTTACGCTCTTTTCCGCTTTCAGTATCTAAATTTCTGGATGACATAATTGATCCCAAATGATGTCTACTCGGGCCACTCTATCCAATTGGATACACAATACTTCTGTAACGATTCAGGGGCGCATTGTCCCAAGGGCCGGAATACGATGGTAGGGTCCCGTTGAAGCCTGGAGACTGGTTAATATACCTCGGTTTTTCCGCCAGATCAAGGAAAATTCAGCCTTTTGACCCTTGCTTGGGAAGGCACATGACCGCTCGTCCCAGCGCCGGTATCCCATTTAAAATTAGACAGATGGGCTCGAAACGCGTAACCAGGAGGCGTTGAAAACCTGCCTCAGCCGCCGCTGGCTGTTCCCACTGCAGGTTATTCGACGGTAAGGATCGCGGTTCCGATAACGCCGCTCAAGCTGGCGGTGATTGTCGTGGTACCTGCCGCCACGGCTGTGGCCAGGCCAGAAGTGCTAATCGTTGCAACTGCCGTACTACTGGAATTCCAAGTCACTGATGAGGTAATGTCGCCGAAAGAGCCATCGGAGTAGCTGGCCGTGGCCGTGTACTGTTGCTGCGAACCAGCAATCAAAGTCTGGTTTTGCGGGCTGACACTGATGCTCGATATAGTTTTGTTGCTGACGGTCAGTACCGATGCCGGGGAAGTCACGCTGCCCGATTTCGCAGTGATGTTCGTGGTACCCAGCGCCAGACCGGTTGCCAGCCCTGATGCGCTGATAGTAGCAATGTTGGTCGCAGAAGATATCCAAGTTACCTGCGCCGTCACATCTTTGACCGAGTTGTCCCCAAATGTCCCGGTAGCCGTGAACTGCTGCGTGCCACTCGGCATGATTTGGGCGCTGGCCGGAGATAGCGCAATTGAGACAATGGTGTCGGCAGAGGGAAAGAACCCTCCTCCGCAGCTGGCGATCATCAAAGCAACCAGCAACGCCGCTGCAGTTTGGCCGATCAATGCGAGCCGTTGCAGGATAATCATCTAATCCACCCCAATGAGGTAGCGCCGAGGGCGATGACCCACTGGGTGCAACGCGAGGGATGGGCCCGTGGATATGGAACAACTGCGAATCGAAAGCTCATCAACGTCGTTATGCGTGCGGCCAGGATCCCGAGCGACGCTACCTCCCCTTATGCGGGAACCGATGTGCTCCCAGCCAGGTAGCGTGCTGCTCATTGCACGGTCAGCACGATGCTGTTGCTGGTGACCGTACCAGTGCTGCCAGCGGACTGGGCGGTGATGACGGTCGTTCCTGCCGCTACGCTGGTCGCCAAACCACTGCCGGTGCTGAGCCCGGTGCTGATCGTAGCCACATTTGTATTAGACGACCTCCAGGTCACAGCGTTTGTAATATCCTGCGTGGCCAATCCATTACCGTATGCGTAGAACTGCAGGGTTGCCGGCACCCCTGAAATCGTAGCGGTCGATGGGGGATTGGTGCTCCCTTGCGTCGTGGTAATTACGATGCTGGTTAAGTTTTGTACTGTCACCGTAACGCTGGCAGTCCCGCTGACGCCTTCAGCGGTAGCAGTCATCGTCGCGGTGCCGGTACCGACTCCCGTGACCAGCCCACCGTTCGAGATGGTGGCAACGGTGCTATCAGAACTTGACCAACCCACCGTGGATCCCGAAAGGGGCTGTTTGCTTCCATCAGAATAGGTGCCGGTCGCAGTTAGCTGCTGCGTGCCGTTAACCGCAACTGTCGCGGCAGCGGGAGTGATAAAAATGGAACTTATAGACGGATTAATGAAAAAACCCGTGCAGGCCGCCAACATCAGGCACAGCACAATCGCAACGCCAGTTGCTAACGGTGGGCGCCCCCTCATCAGCCGAAGAACTCTCCCGGCCGATGCCAGTTTCATTTGAATTTTGCCTGGCAAAGGCAATCTTGCGCCGTTGTGACGAGCAGCCAACTTCTTCTCCTGCCTCAAAGCTTCGTGAAATATGGGTAGCGCTAACACAGTATCTTACTACGCCGCGAAACCCTCGGCGAGTGACCCGTCCATAAGAGAAACACGCAATGGACACAAGAGACTTTACCGTTTTGCTAAAAAGAGTGAATTTCGGAGCGCTTTGAAGGGGCGTACCTTAGCTTCGCCGTTGGAAGCCATTTGGACGTCATTCATTTTTGGTCATCACCAGCCGGCTTAATTTAGAATTTGTCATTGTCCCGGCGCGTTGCTCGATGACCGAACCGCGTCCTGGCATTCCCTGGCCGACGTTAACACCTTGTCAATGGCTGGATCGGAGCGCAGCTTGGCCAGCAGTGGGTCGGAAACGAGATTGGAATAGGCGCAATAGTTCCGCTCGACAGCACTTTGCAGGAGGTCGAGCGCGGCTTGCTTCTTGCCGCAGTATCCGAGAAGCGCTCCTTCGAAATACAAGATTTCGGGATCCGCTTCCGATGCCTGGTTGGCTTCCAACTGCTGCGCGATTCGGTCGAGATCCGATGGTGGCCGCATTTGCAGACAGGCTTCCAGTAGATCGCGGTGATAGCGAGGAGCGGTGGGCATCTGCTTGACAGCTTGCTTTGCTTCTGCGGTTTTGCCTTCGCGCAGAAGAATGGATGGCAGCACATAAGCGGCCCATTCCGAACCGGCGTCGAGGCGGACGAAATCTCTGGCCCGCGTCGTGTCTCCCAGTTCCATGAAGGCCCAGGCGCAGGAGCGGAAGGTGTAATTGCCGGGATCGAGCGCCAGCGCGGCGTTGCATTCGCGCGTAGATTGCTCCAGCATCCCCGCGTACCGATAAACATAGCTTAGTGCGAAGTGCGCTTGGGCGCTTTCAGGACGTTGCTTGACGAGTGCCTGCGCCGCCTCGTAAGCCTTGCCCAACTCACCTCTCTCCACGCGATTGGCAATCAACTGCCCGGCAGCAACGCTGAGATTGGGATCCAATGCCAAAGCCCGCTCTTCGGCTTGATTGGAGCGCTGGAACATGGCTTCGCCACCGTCGGAATAGGTAGCGTCGAAGTAACAACGCAGACCCAACTGCTCCCAAGCCGGCGCGTAGGTCGGGTCCATCTGCACCACGTGCTCCAGCACCGCGATGGCATCCTTGTTGGCCGCGGGGTCGTGAGGCAGCGCGACACTATGCAGATAGAGGTCATACGCTTCCGCGTTTTTCGGACGAGTGCCCGTCGCGGTGGCGCTGCCAGCTACTCCCAGTGTAGGAAGCAATCCTTGACGCACCTGGGCGGCCATCGCGCTTTGCAAAGCGATAAGGTCCTGCGTGGGCGCCGTGAAACTGGTCTGCCAAAGCAGCCGGTCATGGTTGACGTCGATCGCTTCCAGCGTAACGAACAGATTGTCCCCTTGTTTCAAGAAGTGTCCGGTCAGAACAGTAGCAACATGCAATTGGCGACCGGCCTGCTCGGCATCGACGTTGTTGGCCGCATACTTTTGCGTCGCTGAAGAAGGGCGAACGTCCAGCGTGCGTGTGTACGTGAGCACATTGGCGATTTCGTCGGCCAGCGCGAAGCGCAGAAAGTCGACGCTGATATCGCCATTCACATTTTGCAGTGGCAGCACGGCGATGGTATTCTTCGCGGCGCCCCCGGTGCCGAGGCGGTGCTTGAACCACCAGCCTCCCACGGGAATCAGCACCGCCAGGAGCAACGCAATGACTCCCAGCAGGATGTAGGTTTGAGTTCGGTTCGTGGTTTGAAAGGTGCTCGTCTGGATGCGGTATGGCAAAGCGGCGCGCAACCGTCCGCTCGTGGTTATCCCAGGTTCCGTTTCCCGTTTCAGCGACTGGAGATCTCCCTTCATTGCGAGAGCGGTTGGGTAACGGTTGCCGCGGTTCTTCTCCATGGCCCTGCCTAAAATGCCTTCCAGGTCCGCGGGCAGCGCCGGGTTCAGTTTTAGAGGAGAGACGGGCTTGCGATTGAGGATCGCCTCCAGCGTGGTCACTGCATTAGACCCGGCAAAGGGCTTCTGGCCAGTCGCCATCTGGTAAAGCACGACCCCAAGGGAGAACAAGTCGCTGCGCGGGTCAAGTTCTTCGCCGCGAGCCTGCTCAGGAGACATGTACACCGCTGTACCAAAAATGTCGCCTGCCACCGACAGCGGATCTTCTAGTACCCCTTCGCCGGTCTCAATGCCACGTGACAACTTGGCGAGCCCGAAGTCGAGAATCTTCACCGGTCCGCTTTGCGTCAGAAAAATGTTGGCCGGCTTGATATCGCGATGAATAATTCCCTTGGCGTGGCAAGCGGCCAATGCATCCGCCACCTGTATGCCGATGTCGAGGATTTCTTCCAGTTTCATCGGCTCGCCATGCAGCCTGTCTTTCAGGCTCATCCCCTCCAGCTTTTCCATGACGATGAAGGGATGTCCGTCCAACTCCTCGATGTCGTGGATGGTACAAATGCCAGAGTGGTTCAACTGCGAGGCCGCGCGCGCTTCCAACACGAAGCGGTCGAGGGCCTTGGGGTCATTGAGCAAGCTGTCAGGAATGAACTTCAGGGCAACGTGACGACCCAAGCGGGTGTCTACCGCGTCATACACCAAGCCCATCCCGCCACCACCGAGCTTTCCCACAATGCGATAGTGAGAAACGGTCTGGCCAATCATCCCCGGGGCCGCGGTTTCCATTTGGCGGTTATGTTAGGCTGTGCATGAAATCCGGTCAACCGCAGGAGTTCCTACTCAAAGCCGCGTCGGACGTGATCCGTTCAGCAGAAACTCCATTCGCGTGTGATACGATTTTCATCGCCTGCCTGAATCGTGATGCGGTGTCGCGCTACATGTGTCCTCTTGGCGTCAGAGCGGCGCTAATGACGGACACCAAAGATCGCTTTTATGCGTCCTTCACAAATCCGTGCTTTCATCCTGGTATTGGTGTCGTTGGCATTTATAGGTTGGGCGATCCCAACGGTCGCCAATTTCGTCATTGAGTACAACTGGTGGAAAGAAGTTGCGCAGGTCGATACCTGGTTCAGCATCCTGTGGTACAGCATCGCCCCAGTAGCCGTGGGTGCTCTGGTGGCTTTCGTCGCACTCTATGTGGCTCATGCGCGTGGGTTGCACTTCGCCGGCATCCGTCAACGTGACTACCCCCTATACTTCCGCCTGGTTCCCGTCGGGTTGGCCGTAATCGCAATGTTGTTGGCGTCGGCCTCGATTGACTTCTGGGCTGTCATGCGATTTTTCGGGTCGCGCGGGCTGACCGCTCCTCCCGACGCCTGGCAGGACCATGTTTTCTCACACGCGCTGCCGTTTTATCTGTTCGATCTTCCTTTTTATTCGGACCTGCTTGGATTTTTGTTTGTGGTGGCGATTCTCTCCGCCCTGCTGTTCTGGATTACCGCTCGTGGATGGCAATTGTTCGAGCGCGTCCGCTACGGCCGCCTGATCGATGGTCCAGCAAGAACGATCAACATTGGGGACTATCTGCGGTTACCCGGCGCCACGCGTACCCCTTTCTTCCGCATCATTGCGGTGATTCTATTGTTCGGTTTTGCGGCTTGGGTTTATCTGGGCAACTATGATCTTCTGTTCAATTCTCACGCCTTCATGACTGGCGCCGATTACGTGGACGAGAAGATCACGCTGCCTCTGCGCTGGCTCTTGATTATCTCCGTTTTAGCAGCGGTGCCGCTGGTTTGGCTGTCGAAGTTCAAGCAAGCAGTCGTGCTGGTGATGTCCTGTTTTATCCTCCAATTAGCCTTGCCTGCAATCGTTCGCGCCGTTTACGTAAGGCCAAACGAAATCTCGATCGAACGGCCCTACATCCAGCGGCATATCGAGGCGACTACCGCCGCTTTCGGCCTTAATCGGAACGCCTCCGAACGTCCTTTCACGCCGTCTGGACAAGGTGTGGTGGATCCTGTTCAAGATGCAACACTACTCGCGAATGTCCGCCTCTGGGACTTACGCGCATACGAAGCAACCATCACGCAGATTCAGGCGCTGCGCCCCTACTACACTTTCCCCGACACTGATGTCGAACGCTATTTCATCGATGGCCAGATTAAGCAAGTCCTGCTTTCGCCTCGCGAAATCGATGTTACCCAGTTGTCCGCCGAGGCGAGCGAGAGCTGGATCAATCCCCGCTTCATTTACACCCACGGCTTTGGCGTCGTCGTGGCGGAGGTCAACAGGATTACTCCCGACGGCTTGCCCGTCTTGCTCGTCGAGAACGCTCCTCCGGAGGTCAAGTCGCCTGGCTTTCAGCTCACCCGGCCGGAAATTTACTTTGGCGAGAGGACCCAGGATCCGGTATTTGTTCATACGGCACGCGAAGAGTTCGATTATCCATCTGGCGACCAGAACAAGTATTCCACCTATCAGGGCACGGGTGGCTTTCCGGTTGGGTCTTTCCCGCTGAAGGTTGCCGCCGCAATCTCCCAGGGCGAGCCGAACATTGTTTTCACGGGATATCTGACTGGGCAGAGCCGCATGATGATTTATCGCAACGTCAAAGCCAGACTGGCGCACCTGGCCGGCTTCCTGCTGTGGGATCCCGACCCTTACCTCGTGATTACCGACGACGGCAGGCTGGTTTGGATGGCGGATGGTTACACAACGTCTCTGTCGCATCCGTATTCGGCGGTGCTTCCGGTCGCCGGCCTTGATGACGGCGCTAATTACATTCGCAATGCCGTGAAAGCTACCGTCGATGCGTACACGGGAAAGATATCTTTGTACGTATTCGATCCCAGCGATCCGATCATCCAGGCTTACGAAAAGTTGTTCCCAAAGTTGTTCCTCCCTGCGTCAGCGATGCCAGCCGATCTGCGCCGGCACGCCCGTTATCCGGAGGCTCTTTTCCAGACGCAAGCCGAAGCGTACCGGATCTTCCACATGCGCGATCCGCAGGTGTTCTACAACAAGGAAGACATTTGGGAGATCGCACGCGACCTTTTCAGCCAATCGGGACAACCAGAACCGGTAGCGCCAACCTATATCGTAGCTACCTTGCCGGGCGAGAAAGATCCCGAGTACCTGCTGATTCTGCCCTTTAGTCCAAGAGGCAAGGACAATTTGATTGGCTGGATGGCTGGACGATGCGATGGTGATCAACTGGGGAAACTGGCCTTCTATCAACTGCCCAAGCAGCAGTTGATGTACGGTCCCATGCAGATTGAATCGCGCATCGACCAGGACCAAAACATTTCCAAGGACCTCACGCTGTGGAACCAACAGGGCTCGCACGTGCTACGTGGAAATATTATCTCTCTCCCCGTTACGGGTGGTTTCCTCTATCTTGAGTCCATTTACATTCAGGCCGCCGAAGCCCGCATGCCGCAGCTTAAGAAGGTGGTCCTGGCGATGGGCGACCGGCTGATCTACCGCGACACCTTCGACCAGGCCTTGGCCGAGCTGACGGCGGCTCCCGTGCCGACGGCAGCTCCTTCTGCCCCCACGCCCGTGGTGGCGACTAGCGATAAGAACGTACCCTCACTGGCTGAGCAACTCCACCATCTTCGAGATCAATCCGAACAACTGACCCGAGAGATCGAGAAGCTGGAAAAGGAAACAGTCAAGAAGTAGATTCGAGAGGTGCGTGCCGGATAATCTCTGCTGGTTCTTCTGTCAGCGCGATCAAAATTGGAGGGTGCCTGTCTAACACGGCACCCTCTCTGAAGCCACCTTCAAAGAATTGTTCCCTTACGCTACTGCTTCGTCCTTGGACGCTGACGATGCACGATGCGCACCAGCCTTTCCAAGGAAGTTCAGCAGTTCAGAGTTCACCTCCTCCGCATGTGTCCAGGTTATGCAGTGGGGTCCATCCTTCACGACCAACGAGCGAGATCCCTTGATCAACTTGGCAGTTCGGAGTCCTGAGGCAGTGATCGGCAGAATTCGGTCCGCATCGCCCTGCATGACCAACGTGGGCACGTCGATTCGGCTCAAATCCTTGCGGAAATCCTCATGCCAGGCCGGCACGCAAGCAAGACTGGCAGTGGCCGAAGCGCCAGCAGCGACGTTCCAGCTAGCCTGCACGGCTTGTTCGCTGACACGTTTTCCCAACAAGAGGTCGGTGTTGTAGAAATTCTTGAAGAAATCGGTGAAGAACGCGTAACGGTCAGCGGCGACGGCTTTCTGGATTCCCTCGAACACGCTGCCATCCACACCCTCCGGATTGTCCGCCGTCTTTAACAGATATGGCGGAACACCCGAGATGATTACCGCGTTGCTCACGCCTTTCGATCCATATTTCCCGAAGTAGCGCGCCACTTCGCCCCCACCCATCGAGAAACCGACCAGCGCGAAATCATGGAGTTTAAGATGTGTCACAAGTTTGTGCAGGTCCTCAGCGAACGTGTCGTAGTTGTACCCCGTTGTTGGCTGGCTGGACTGGCCAAACCCTCTGCGGTCATAGGTGACGACGCGGTGGCCCGCTTCCAGAAGAACCGGCACCTGCTTCTCCCAGGAGGCTCCGCTTAGCGGATATCCATGGATAAGAACAACGGGCTTGCCCGAGCCGTGGTCCTCGTAATAGAGATCGATGTTGCCGGAATTTTCTTTTCCGACGTTCACGTATGGCATAGGACAGTCTCCTTTTTGTGAATAGGTTGGAGGTGAATGGGCGTCTGATGCCCTGAATATTTCGGACCGCGTTAAAGGCGGCGCACTGTTTCCGACAAAAGGCCAGCTTCGGCGTTCAGTCTGGTTAATTCAGATTTAGACGGTGGGAGTCAAGGGCCAATTCCGTGTGGCCCTCCCCAATGTATTCGGATGAGAGAAAACGGAGCGAAGGTGCAAGAAGTCTTTAGCCGGGTCGAATCATTTCTCGGCTCGTTACGTGCGGGCGGCGAGCGCCACCTACGTACAACCGGCCGGCCTCTGGCAATCCTCTAAGTACCCGTCACGGGGTGCTGTAACTTGAAGAACGTGCGACAACTCGCTGTGGTAGGCGTCTTCGGCCTTCCTGTTTTCTATGTCTTCTGGATCATCTTTGTTGGTACCCTTTCAACGCACGAGCTTCTCATCGGAATCATTGGATCAGGCTTGGCCACCGCAGGAGTTGTTGTCGTCAACCTTGAGTACCCCTCGCGGTTCGCACCTACACTCACCGACGCACTCTCGCTGTGGAGAGTGCCATGGTATTTAGTTTCCAATACTCGAGAAATCTTCGTGGTTGCGGCCAAGGATCTGCTGGGAATCAAGGGTGCGAGGTCGCTGTTTCGAATCGTGCCATTCGACGCAGGGAAAAAGGACAACCCTCGAGCTGTCGCTCGTCGAGTACTAGCGGTCGTCTATACCACAATGACTCCCAGCACCATCGTTTTAGGCGTGAATTCCAACGATCACAAGATGCTATTGCATCAGCTTGAACCCAGCCCTGTTCCGAAGATGACTAAATACTTAGGAGCGCAGTCGTGAATATCTGGGAGCTGGCGGCCGAAGTGATGATCTTTGCTCTCGTGCCGTTGGCCTGGACCGCGATGCGAGGAGATCCGCGCCACCGCTTGGTCTCTTTTTATATGGCGGGCGTGGTGATCACGCTGTTGATGATGTTGCTGACCATGGCTTTCAACCGCATGCCAATGATGGACCTCGCGATCACCCTGGCATTGATGTCATTTGGCGGAGGAATTGTGTTTGCGCGCTTTTTCGAGCGTCATCTGCAATGAAAACAATCGCCATCGACGTCTTAGTGGCGAGCGCCGTGCTCATCACCCTGGTATCTGTTTTGGGGATGCTGCGCATGCGCGATCCCTATCAGCGAATGCATTACATTTCGCCACCGGCTTCGCTGGGTGCGATGTTCATTACGGCCGCAATCTTTCTGCAGCAAGGGCTTAAGCCGGAGTCGTTCAAAGCCCTTTTCACGACGCTGGTCTTGATCGGCATGAACACCATAGTAACGCACGCAGCAGCGCGCGCTTTCCGCATTGCCGAGACAAAAAAGTGGCAGCCTGACGAGGGCGAGGAAGTTCCCATCAAGCCTGGCGACGAACTGGTGGCCCCAAGGCAGGAGTCATGAGCCTCCTGCAGTGGACGATCTTGCTCCTGGTGGGGGTCACTGCTCCGGGAGTGGTGCTAAGCCGGGATCCGAGAGCCCAAGTCGTGACGCTCAGCTTCTACGGACTGCTGTGCGCGCTGATGTTCTTCATCTTTCAAGCGCCTGACGTCGCGCTTTCGCAAATCACGATCGGCGCAGTGATGCTGCCCCTGATGATCATGCTGGCGCTCACCAAGATGCGACGGCAAAACCTTCGCCGTGCGCGGGGAGGGAAGAAATGAGCTCGCGTGCACGCACCATTTTGTTCTTGGTCTCAGCGGCCGGTCTCGCTGCGATCTTGGCGTGGGGCTTTCGTGATCTGCCTCCTATGGGCGACTATCGGGGACCTTATGGAGATGTGGTGTCTGAGGTTGCGGTCTATGAGCGGCACGCGACCGATGTGGTCAATGCCATCAACTACGACTATCGGGCATTTGACACGCTGCAAGAAGAATTCATTCTGTTTGCTTCAGTGTTGGGAGTATTACTGCTTTTTCGTCCCGCCGGGAAAGACCACGGCAAGAACAAGGACAAATCACAGAAAGAAAAGGTCGAACATGCGTTGCCTGTTTCCGACGCTCTCCGCGTGGGTATGCAGGCAATGGCCGGAACCATGATCGTCTTTGGTGCGTATGTCACCGCCCATGGACAACTCACTCCTGGCGGTGGCTTTCAGGGCGGAGTGATTCTCGCATCCGTTCCACTTGTCGTGTACCTGTCAGGCAATGTGAAGACCTTCGAACAAATTGTTTCCAGCCCACTTACTAAAATCGCCGAATGCGGAGGCGCCGCGGGCTACGCGATAGTCGGCATCTGTGCTTTATTCCTCGGAGCACATTTCCTCACCAACATTCTTCCGCTCGGCACTACCGGGGATGTGTTTTCTTCGGGAACCATCGCAGTTATTAGCATTTCGGTGGGGTTGGAGGTTACCGGCGGGTTCTTGGTGCTGATGCGGGGTTTCCTGCGGGGAATCATCGAAGAGCGATTGGAGAAAGAATGATGCTGCTACATTACTTGCCCTATGCAGTCGCCGCCTGGATATTTCTTTGGGGCCTTTACGGCATCGTAACCAGCGACAACCTGGTGCATCAGGTTGTTTGTCTGGCGATTTTACAGACTTCAACATACGTCCTGCTTCTCGGCGTTGGCTATAAAGCGGGTGGCACTGCACCAATATTCGCAGACATTCCCGTCGGAACGGTTGTGGTCGATCCGCTTGTGCAGGCGCTGATGCTTACCGACGTAGTGGTCGAAGCCACGGTAATGGCCCTTCTGCTGTCTATGGTGGTGAAGGCGAACGAACTGGCCGGGACCGTGGATCCTGCAGAACTGCGAATTCTGTCGGGCTGATGATTACCACCCTCATACCGCTGCCCATTGCCGTTCCTCTCCTGGTCGCTGCCTTGCTTGCGCTGACTGGCAAGTGGGTTGGGCGACGCGTGACGGACACGCTGGCAATTGCCACTGCGACCGGCAATCTCGCTATGACGGTGCTAATCCTCCGGGGCGTCTGGCTGCGGCCGCAGGTCTATTGGTTTGGCAATTGGTGGCCACGCGCCGGGGGCATAGCGCTAGGCATCTGCTTCACGGTAGATGCGATCGGCGCAGCCCTGGCGCTGCTGACGGCGCTCCTCACCACAGCGGCCCTGACCTTCTCCTGGAAGATCTTCGAAGATACGGAAAATCACTTTCAGCCCGTCATGTTGATTTTCATGGCGGCAATGTGCGGCTTCAGTTACACCGGCGATCTGTTCAACCTGTTCGTTTTCTTCGAACTGATGAGCGTAGCGGCCTTTGCCCTGTGCGGTCTGAAGACGCTGGAGCCGGCACCGCTGCAGGGCGCCTTCAATTTTGCAATGGTGAATACCGTCGGCGCCTTCATGATCGTTATGGGGATCGCGTTGCTGTATGCGCGAACTGGCGCTCTCAATTTTGCACAGGTCGGGCGCGCTCTCGGCACGCACGCCGACGCCCTTGTTCTTCTCGCGCTCCTGCTGATCTCGGTGGGCTACATGGCGAAGGCGGCCATCGTGCCCTTCCATTTCTGGTTGGCGGACGCCCACGCCGTCGCTCCCAGCCCGGTATGCGTGCTCTTCTCCGGAGTCATGGTAGAGCTCGGCATCTATGCGGTTGCGCGCGTATATTGGACGATTTTTCACGGCGCGCTTGCTATGCAGACACGCGAGCTTCGAGAGATTTTTCTCGTGCTTGCGGCAATCACTGCGGTGGTTGGAGGATTGATGTGTTATGCCGAGCATCATCTCAAACGGCTGCTGGCTTTTTCCACCATCTCTCACGCTGGCCTGATGCTCGCTGGAGTCGCTTTGCTTACGCCTAAAGCTCTGGGGGGCTTTCTTATCTATGCGCTGTCACATGGTGTAATCAAAGGTGGACTCTTTCTCTCTGCTGGAATCGTACTACATCGGCTGCAAAAAATTGGTGAAGATCACCTGCATGGGCGTGGGCGCGGCATGTGGTTTACTGCGGCACTGTTCATCCTTGGAGCTTGGGGCCTTGCGGGGAGCGCGCCATTCGGAACGCTGTTGGGTGAGAGCATGATCTCAGATGTTGCCAAAGAGTTTCATCAAGGGTGGCTGTTGTATGTCTTCATGTTCGTGGAAATCATCACCGCCGCGGCCGTGCTGCGCGCAGCCTTCAGAATTTTCTTCGGCTGGGGCGAGCCCGCGCCGACGGACAAATCTTCTCGCATCGAGGAACTTCCAGAAACTGAAGAGCAGCACGGAAGAACTCCGGCCGTGATGTTTGTTCCTGCGGCAGCGCTGATACTGCTCGGCATTACGCTGAGCGGAGTTCCTCAATTGCGCAGCATGGTCGAAGCCAACGCCGATATCTTCACGGACCAGTCCGGCTACGCCCATATGGTCCTTGATGGTGCTGAGCCTCGCGTGTCAGATGAAGGGCCGGCCGGGCGACTTACGCCATCGATCATTCGCTCCAGCATCGCCGGAGGGCTTGCGTTGCTGCTTGCTTTGGCGAGTATTTTCCATAAACGCTTCGGTCGCACCCTGAATTTCACACGCGCTCTGGAACGAGGGAACTCTGTTTTCAGAAAGGTACATAGCGGTCATCCCAGCGACTACGTCGCATGGCTCTCGTTCGGCACTGCTGTGCTTGGCGGATTGTTCGCCTGGTTCTTGCGTTAAAAAATATGACGCAGGATTCTCCTCGCCGGTGGCATAAGTCGGGCGCCTAAAGAGCCTGCATAGTCACTAACCCGTTCGACACCGGATATCGTCGCCTTGGCATCGAGCCACTGTTGATTCCCGCCGGATCGACGGCCCCGAAAGAAGAGGCACTAGCCCTAATTGTCCTCGGAGCCGACCCTCCACGAAATCAACCACCTATTGCCAACCGCCTCCCAGAGCCTGATATAGCTGGACCAGAGCGATCAGTTCGTTACCTTCGGCTTGCGCCAATCCTAATTCGGCGGAGAAAGCATTGGTCTCGTTCGTCAGCACCTCCAGGTAGTCTGTGGTGCCAGCATTAAAGCGGTCATTGGATAGCTTTGCTGCATCCTGAGCTGAATCGAGCAAGTGCCGCTGCTGAATTCTGAACTCGCGGTCCTTACGGTAACCGACCAGAGCATTCGAGACGTCGCGAAAGGCTCCTTGAATCGTCTGTTGATAACTCAATAGCATCTGTTCATGCTCTGCTTCGGCATAGCGAACGTTGTTCTTGAGCCGCCCTCCCTCGAAGATCGGTTGAGTGAACCCCGCTGCCAGGGTCCAAGCACCTGCCGGCCCAGTGAACAGACTGGTGAGCGCCGGGCTCTCGTAGCCGGCATTTCCCGTAAGCGAGATCTGAGGAAAGTAAGCCGCCTTGGCGACACCGATCTGCGCGTTGGCCGCAACCAGATTCTCTTCAGCTTCCCGAATGTCTGGCCGCCGCTCCAGCAAGGACGAGGGGAGCCCTGCTGGGACTTCCGGAGCATGCGGTTCCTCCGTCAGTTTCAGCCCGCGTGGGATGTCGCCCGGATTCTTACCCAGCAGGATGCTGATCGCATTTTCCTCTTGCGCAATCTGCCGCTCGAGGTCGGGAATTTCGGTGGCGGCGGTATACACCAATTGCTCAGACTGGCGCACGTCCAACATCGAGTTGATACCGGTTTGCTCCAGCTTCTGGGTCAATTGCAGCGATTCCTGGCGGGAGCCGAAGGTCCGCTTCGAGATTTCCAATTCCAGGTCCAACTGCCGCAGGGTAAAGTAATCAGCAGCCACGTTGGCGACTAGCGTCACCATAACTTCTTTCTGGGCCCACTCATTAGCTAGCAGACTGGCTCGTGCAGATTCTGTCGCACGACGATACTTTCCCCAGAAATCCAGATTCCAGGCTGCTGACGCGCTCAGCGAACCCTGCGTAACTTCATAGGCAGGGATCGGACCAATCTTGGGACTCTGCAGGCCGGTTATGTTGCCGCCGACACCGAGAGAAGGGAACTGATCCGCACGCGTGATCCCAAGTTGTGCCTGGGCTTGGAGGACCCGGGCCGCCGCAATGCGTACGTCATAGTTGTTCGTGAGGGCCGCACGAATCAGACCCTGCAGTTCCTTATCCTGGAAAACCTCCCACCATTTTTCGTCACCTAACGATTGCGTCGCCGGTGCCGCTGGTTGCTCGGGTTTCGCCTGCTCGGACTGCTGATACGTCTTGTCCGACGCATCCGGCGCTACTCCACGGTAAGCGCCGGGGACATCGACGCTCGGCCGCTTGTAATTTGGTCCAACGGTGCAACCGATAAGTCCGCTCATAGCAAGAGCGATGCTTAGAAAGCTACCTTTTGATTTCCAACTCATGGTCAATCTCCGTGTCCTTCCTGCATCACCAAAACCGGACTCTCTGAGTGCGCTGGCTTGCGCGTGGACTGCAGGAACGAGAACCGATCCAGCACCTTCTCCTGAAATTCCTCAAGGTAGAGATAGATTGCCGGCGTGATGAACAGGGTTATGAATTGAGAAACGATGAGACCGCCGACCACGACCAGTCCCAGCGGCCGGCGAGAAGCGCCGTCTCCACCGTATCCAAGCGCAATAGGAAGTGCACCGAGTAGCGCCGCCGCCGTGGTCATCATGATGGGGCGAAAGCGTTCCATGCTGGCGTCGTGGATCGCCTGATCGTCCGCAATCCCTTGCCGCACCCGTTGCTCGGCGAAGTCGACGATCATGATGCCGTTCTTCTTTACGATTCCCATCAGCATAAACATTCCAATGTAGGCGTACAGCGACGCTTCCGCTCCGAATAGCCACAATGTGAATAGACCGCCCAGTAGAGCCACCGGCAAAGACGAAAGCACAGTGATCGGGTGCAAGTAGCTCTCGTAAAGGATTGCCAGGATCACGTACATGACAAAGACGGCTACCAGCATCAGAATCGCCAGATCGGAAACCGTGTTTCGGAAGGTCAAGGCCTCGCCTTGGAGCTGCCCCTGGATGCCCGGCGGCAATATTTCCTTTGCAGCTTGTTCGACATACTGAGTCGCGGGACCAATCGCGTAGCCGGGCTTCAGATTGAAGAACATGGTCACGCTGGTGAATTGGTTGATGTGGTTGACGGCCTGCGGGCCGATCACCGGGTGCCAGCTCGTAACCGCGGTCAGAGGAATCATGCGCTGGCCGTCGTCGCTCTTGATGTAAAGCTTGCTCAGGTCCTCCGGAGCCGAGCGCCGGTCGTCCGCCACTTCCAGAATCACCTGATACTGATCGGTCGGCTTTTTGATCAGGTAGCTGTAATTCTGGGAATAGGCGTCATGCAGCAGCGTGAGGATACGGGTCTCGGAGACGCCATACAACTTCGCCTGGTCGCGCAGAATATCGACCTGCAGATTGGGTGTGTGGTTATAAAGATCCGAGTTCACGAACAGGAACCCCGGATACTGGTACATCTTTGCCATCATCTTGCCCGTGACGTCGTACAGTTCTTTGGGATCGATGCCGGACATGGCATAGGCGAATTGCCCCTGGGTATTCGCCGTCGCGCCGGTGCTGATCTCGAGCACGGGATTCGGCTGGAGGAACGCCACAGCGCCTGGAATCGTGCCCATAATCTGTCCCATGAGTTGTCCGGCCACAACATTGATTGGCGGCCGCTGCGATGGATCTTTCAGGAACACAATCAGCATGATCTGATTTGCGCCAAGATACGTGGCGTTTCCGCTCATGGTGAAAGTACTGCGCACCGCGGGATTCGCCTTCAGAATCTTTTCGGCCTCGCTTTGATACGCGTGCATTTGCGCCGGAGACGATCCTTCCTGCGCCACCATCACGCCGCGGATGAACGAGCTGTCACCCACCGGAAGAAAAGCTTTGGGCACGACATAGAAGAAGAACGCCGTCCCGGCGAGACAGACCACCCAGGTGACGGCCGAAATCCAGCGATTGCGAAGGAAGAACCACAGCGAGCGGCCGTATACGTCCAACACTCGGTGTTCAATGGCTCCAAAGCCGCGCTCCATCCAGGTCTTCTTGGCGTCCTTACCGCGGTTGCTCAGCAAGCGCGAAGTCATCAGCGGAGTCAGCGTCAGCGAAACCAGTCCACTGGCGAGAATCGAGATCACGATGGTGATGGAGAACTCACGGAAAATTCGCCCCATAAGCCCGCTCATCAACACCAACGGTAGGAAAACGGCCGCGAGCGAAAGCGTCATGGCCATAATGGTGAAGCTGATTTCTTTGGCTGATTGGAGTGATGCCTCGAATGCATTCAGCCCCTCCTCCATCAGGCGGACAGTGTTTTCCAGGAAGACGATGGCGTCGTCGACCAGAAAGCCGATAGCAAGCGTCAACGCCATGAGCGAAAGGTTGTCGAGGCTGTAGCCCAGCAACTTCATCGCCATGAACGTCAGCAGCAGCGAAAGAGGCAGAGCTACAGCAGGAATCAACGTGTCGGTGGCACGGCCAAGGAAAATGAAAATCACCATGACCACCAGCACGAAGGCGATGTACAGCGTAGTCTGCACGTCCTTGATGCTTCCGACGATCGTCTGCGAACGGTCGTAAGCCGACACCAACAGAACGGAGCTGGGAAGCTCGGATTGAATGCTGGGCAATACGTCGCGCACCGACTTCGACACCTCTACCGCATTCGCGCCCGCGCGCCGAAATACGGCGACCACCACGGTCGCGCCCGGCTGAGGATAGCCTCGCGCCCAAAAGCGCATGTCGATGCGCTCGTCCTGGACGCCTTGCTTCGCAGTCGCAACGTCCTTCAGATACACCGGTGCGCCATTGCTCTGTCCAACGATGAGATCGTCATACTGTTCGGCAGACGTCAACTGTCCTTGCGGTTGGAGCAGGAAGGTGCGGTGGGGCCCATCGAACTGGCCGGCGCCGGTGTAACTGGTGCCGTTCTTGATTGCGTTGGTCAGATCCTCAAGGGTGATATTGCGGATCGCCATCGCCGACGGATCGGCTTTAACGCGCACCGCCGATTGCGTGCCGTAGACTGCAACCTGACTGACGCCGGGCAGAATGCTGAGGCGCTCGCCCACTTGGGTGTTGGCGTAGTCATACAGTTGCCCTTCCGTAACCGTGTCACTAGCTAGTACCAGGTACATGATCGGCTGATCGTTCGGGTTGGTCTTGGTAAACGTGGGAGGGCTGGGCAAATCAACCGGGAGCTGTCCTGAGGCTCGCGTGATGGCCGCCTGCACGTCGGTGGCAGCGCCGTCCAAGCTCTTGGACAGATCGAATTGCAGTACGAAATTGGTGTGTCCCTGCGAGTTGTTGGAGGTCACCAGCTCAAGGCCGGGAATCTGCATGAACTGGCGCTCCAGCGGCGTGGCGACGTTATTCGCCATCGTTTCCGGAGTCGCGCCTGGATAATTTACCTGCACCTGGATCACCGGATAGTCCACAGCCGGCAGATCGCTGACCGGTAGCTGAAAGTAGGCGACCAGCCCGAACAGGATGACAGATACGCTCAGCGCAACCGTCATCACTGGACGACGAATGAAAAGTTCGGAGAGATTCACGACTGCCCTCCAGAGGCGCGGTTGGTCTTTCCGTTAGCATCCGAAGCTGGCGGAGCGGCAGAACCCCCTTCAATACGAACCTTGCCACCCGGCCGAACCAGCATCTGCCCGGTGAGCACCACGCGTTCGTTGGCGGCGACGCCTTGGGTAATGACGACTGCATCGCCCTGACGCTGCCCCAGCTTGATTGGCCTGAGCTCAGCGGTGTCGTCCGCCTTCACCACGTAAACGAACGGCCCCTTCTGACTGATCTGTGCGGCCTGATTCGGGATCAACACGGCTCCTTGTTCGGTGGCCAGCACTAGCTTTACGTCCACGAATTGGCCAGGCCAGAAATGGTGGTCGCTGTTACTCATGGTGGCACGCAAGTTGACCGTGCCGCTGCCGTTCTGCACCGTGTTATCAAGGAATTCGACACGGCCGTTTCTGGCCGCGGTTTGCGGGTCGGAGGGAAGCCGAACTGCTGCTCTCAGAACTCCATGGGACATCTGCTTTTGAACCGCCGGCAAATCGCTCTCGGTGATGGTGAAGTTCGCGTAAATGGGATCAAGCCGCTGGATCGAAAGCAGAGAGGTAGCGTTCGCCTGCACAACATTCCCCACGTCGACCAGGCGAGACCCAGCGCGCCCATCGATGGGAGAATGAATGTAGCAGTACTCAAGGTTGAGTTTGGCGGTTTCAAGACTGGCTTCTGCAGCCTCCACCAAGGCTTGGTCAACATCAACAGCATTCTTCTTAGTGTCGAAATCCTGTTTGGAGATAGCTCGGGTCCCTATCACCTGTTGATCACGGGCAAATTGAATCTTCGCAAGATCGAGTGCCGCTTCCGCCTGCGCAAGTGCCGCCTGTGCCGAATCGACCTGCGCCTGGAAGGGGCGTGGGTCGATGACAAACAGGAGCTGACCTTTCTGCAGGTTCTCGCCGTCCTGGAAATGCCGCTCGGTGATGCGTCCGGCCACCTGCGGTGTTACGGTGACCGACTCGAAGGCGGCATTCCTTCCAATCTCGTCCAGGTATCTGGGGACGTCCTGCGCGGTCGCCTTGACCACAGTGACCAGCGGTGGCGGCATGGCAGGGGTCGAGGCCTGCACGTTACTCCTGCCACATGCCGTGACTGCCAACAGCGTCACTGCTAAGCCCGCAACCGCAAGATTTCCCTTGCGAAAGATTGCGTTAGTCCTCACCCTCGTATTCATTGCATCCTCATTCTGAGAAGTTCTGGAGTTATGCTGAGGTCACCGGGAGTACCTTCCAACTGAAGGGATGATCCAGCGCCCTCTCGTTGGGCTTCATCGTCCGGCCCGATAAGTGCCGGCTTGCGGTGAAGCTCTGCTGACCGTCCAATCTGCTCCAGCGCCCGGGTTCGACCTGCAATCACTTCGTCGCGAGTGCGGTTCAGAAAAAGCGAACACTGCTGATCGGAGTAGCGTTCGAGCATCGAAATCACAAAAGCAAAGCGCTCAAACGCCGGCAGGTTGACAATTGCGGCAATCTCTCCTCGCTCGGACCTGGCATGCCTCCCGCCGCGGTCTGACCTGGAGCTTGAGGCACCGCCGCCCGTCGGCAGGATCATTTGAATCGCATTCTGGATGACGGTCCGCCGGGCCCAGGAATGAGCCCATTCCTTAAACACTCGATTGCTTTTGGCTGCGTCCTCGAGTCCGCGTACGAAGCATTCCTCGGCCATCGCGTAATCCGCAGTCAGCAAGAAAGAAAGCAGATACAAATGGTCCATATCTTTCTCGAAGATTCGGCAGAAATCTGCTCTTATCGCATATGGCGTGGATGTTTGTTTTGCGATTTGCCTTGCGCTCAGCACCTTCACCTCCGGGCTTCAATCAAACGACGTTTGAACTCGTCGGAAATCGACAAACGAAGTGACTCAGATCTTTTGGCGCAAATTACGCTTTACCCCTGGCGCCGGCATCTTCGGGCAAGTTGCTTCAACACGTGTTTCGTGAGGACGTCGCCGTTGGAGAATTTCGCGCCCCCTCTCATGAGTTCGAAAAGCGTGTTCTCGCCGTCTCGACCAATAAGGGTCACGTTGCTGAGGTCGATGATTAACTTTCGACCTTCAAGTTGCTCCCCGGCCTGCTTCCACGCACTCTCCACCTCCGCTGTCCAAGGTGGAACCAGCTTGCCTTCCAGAACCAGCCGTCGCTGACCGCGCGTCTCAACAATGGAGATCCTGAACATTGCTTGATCGTCTTACCTACCGTATAAAGAGCAAGGCGCGTGCCAAACTCGATTTGCGCCCGCGTGCCGCTAAATTGCTGAGTTGGAAAGAGAAGAGGAAATCGTTGTGACAAGGGATGTCGAAAAGTGTCGAAGACTGTCTCGACAATTGTCGACGTCGACGACAGTTGCCAGGGTCAGCTACGAACTCCAGCCGCCGCTGTTCGGCGGAAGTTGCAAAGCTAAGAAACTTTGCGCGGATCGATTCCCAGTTTCTTCAAGCGCGAGATCAGAGTGGTGCGCTTGATACCCATGCGTGCGGCGGCACCATGCGGGCCGGCAACGCGTCCCTTAGTGCCTTTGAGGATGCGTAGAATCTCGTCGCGATCGTTCGCTTCTCGAGTATCCACGACGGGAGCGGCGCTGCCATTGCTGCCCAGTTCGCCAACCGGCACCTGAAGCGCAGAGCCATGGGTCAGAATCACCGAGCGCTCGATGAAGTTCTCCAGCTCCCGAATATTCCCTGGCCAGTGCCATGTGGCAAGCTTCTTCATGGCCCCGGCAGGGATGGATTCGATCTGTTTCTCCATACGACGGCCATACTTATGAGCGAAGTAGCGCACCAGTAGCGGTATATCTTCGGGTCGCTCCCGCAAAGGCGGAATGCGAATAGGAAACACATTCAGCCGGTAGTACAAGTCGCTACGAAACTCGCGGTTCTCGATCATCTTGTCGAGATCACGATTAGTTGCGGCCACTAGTCGGACATCTACTTTTTGGGTGCGCGTACTGCCGAGCCGTTCGAACTCTCGTTCTTGCAGGGCGCGCAGCAGTTTCGGTTGGATTTCGAGCGGAATGTCACCAATCTCGTCGAGAAACAGCGTTCCGCGGTCCGCCAGCTCAAGGCGGCCGATTTTTTGTGAGATCGCGCCGGTGAACGCACCTCGCTCATGTCCAAAGAGCTCACTCTCAAGCAGCCCAGTTGGGATCGCGGCGCAATTGACCTTCACAAAAGTCCGATCTTTGCGGCGACTGCGATCATGGATGGCGCGAGCGATCAATTCTTTTCCGGTGCCCGTCTCGCCCAGCATTAATACGGTCGAGTCACTGGGAGCTACCGTTTCTACCAGATTCAAGACATGGCGAAGAGCCGAACTTTGGCCGACAATTCCTTCAAAGTCCATCTCGCCACGGAGCTCGTCCTCTAAGTACAATTTTTCCTGTGCCAGTCTGTCTTTCAAGTCAGCGATCTCGCTGTACGCGAGCGCATTCTCCACACCGATTGCCACCTGATTCGCGACCTGAGTCAGGAAGGCGACCTCATCGTCGCCGAACGCATTCTCCTCGCGCCTCGCGACTGCCAAGACTCCAAGTAAACGGTCTCGGCTAATCAGCGGTATGTCGCAGAACGAGTTCAGACCTTCGCCGGTCGCCTTGCGGTACATCTCCGGTGGCATCTCGGCTGGATCAAGCCGGTTCACGACCATCGGTTTCCCGCTTTTGAAGGAATCGCCCGGCATGGTGCCTTCAATTGGGACGAGGGCTCCTTCGGTAAAGATTCCTCGGCTCTCGGGATAATCGAGCGCGTGTACGCGCAGATGTGTGCCCTCGGCATCTGCCAGCATCACAGCCGCCGCATCGCAACCCATCACACGCCGTACACTCCCGGAGGCAGCCTGGAGAAGATCGTGAAGCTCAAGATTGGACACCACCTGGTTGGTCAAATCGAGAATGAGCTTAAGTTGATCTTGCACCCGCTGGGAGATAAAGAAATTCACGGCAGCATCGATCGCCAGGCCAACTTGTTCAGCTACCAGGCCGAGGAAATGGATTTCCTCTCCATCGTAGGCATTCGGATAACGTCTGCCCAAACTCAGCACGCCGAGGCGCCGCGCTCCCCTGGTCAACGGGAGTGTGCACGTCGATAAAACGCCGAATTTAGCGAGAAAAAGTCCATATTTTTGGAATCGTGTCGCTCGGCTCCAATCGAGGGTGACGAGAGGCCGGCCGGACTCGTGAACCCATGGAAAAGGGGACTCCGCAAGAGAAAAAGCATCCTCGGACGAGGTGTCGATTCTCTTGCCGTTTACGTCTAGCAGCGACCAGCACGCCGCGTTCGTATCTTTGTCAAACGCAATCACATGCAGATAATCGAACGCCGTTACTTCACGCAGTTTCTTGACTAGTGTGTCCGAGGCGGTGCTGCAATCGCTGCACGTGGCAATCTCGTTGGCCGCGCGCAGCAATGCCAGATACCGCTCTTCCTCTACTCGGGGGGAGATTGACGCTGCCGTGACCATGAACATGGGTCCGTATGAAATTGGTTTGGCTGTCTTGCGTCTCAGTTTGCCCTTCTAGGCCGCACATGCGCGTGGAAGAGCCAATAGTTACCTTATGTGATGCGAGGACAATCTCGCACGCTTCGGAAAGTGTCGCACCATTCACCGGCGGCAACTCTTCATAACATCTCTTATCAATAACTTAATGGTGTCAATAACTTAATGGTGCCGGGAGGGGGACTTGAACCCCCACAACCCTTTCGGGTCTGCGGATTTTAAGTCCGCTGCGTCTGCCAGTTTCGCCATCCCGGCAAGAAAGGATCGAGCCGTCTGCGATGTAAGCCTAACTTTGAGGCTACATCACACGCGTGGAAACGGACAACTGGGCCACAAGGGAATGACGTGGCGTCTAACTACGCTGGAGATTGCGGAAAGAGGATGATGTTCTCGGATTCGGTGCTGCGGGCGCCCCGTTTCGCGAGATACATAGCTTGGTCCGCCGCAGCCCGTAATTCATCGGGAGTACGGCCATGATCGGGGTAAAGCGCTACCCCGATGCTCATGCCCGTCTGAATTAAATGCCCTTCCACTCTTAAGGGCACTGCAAGCGCGGACTCGAGACCCGATACCAGAATGTCAGCACCGTGCTCGTCGGACACGTTGCTGATCACGGTGAACTCGTCGCCTCCTGAGCGAGCGAGGGTATCGGCGGCGCGCATTCGGCTGGATAGCCGCAATACCACCTGCTGCAAGGCCAAATCTCCAATTCGATGACCGAAAGTGTCATTCACTTCTTTGAAGTGGTCAAGGTCAATCAAAGACACAGCGACCTTGCGGCCTCCTCGGGCGGCGTGTGCCAGGGCCTGTTCCAATCGATCTTCCAGCAGGCGGCGGTTTGGTAGTCCGGTTAAGGCGTCGTGATATGCCAGATATTCGTTCTTGTGAATCTGGTCTTCGAGAAGAGTGAGAATCATGCCAACCGCCACAAAGTACTTGGGGATATTCCAAACCTCGGATTCAATGACGGTGGATGGAGAGTAAAGCTGCAGAAACATGCTGACCGGAAAGACAGCGCCCCAGGCGATGAAACCGAAAACCGTAGTCAGCACGCCTGCTGTACTCCGTTGGAAGTGACGCCAGTACAAAATGGCAACTACGAAGTTGAGACCTGCCAGGATGACGTTGATGCCAAGATCAGCATGATTGCGAGCAACCATCCACATTAAAACGGCGCTGAACGCGACGGACACAAACAGCAAAACGAACAAATAGGAGGATGTATTGCGATACCACTTCCAGGCCAGCGCCGAGGTGGTGGCGAGTGCCACCATTACCACCCCGTAATAAAATCCGCGCGCGTTCAACTCCCAAACCACGGCGGTGGTGTAAAACAGTACGGGGAGACCGAGGATTGCTCCGAGCAGGAGCTGACGGCGGCGATTAATGGCCCGCGGGGACATTGAGATCAGGAAAGAGATGCTGGCGAGCTCTAGGGCGCCTAAGCTAATAGCGGTTGCTGCACGCGCCCAAAGACCCTGTCCTACGTCTACGAACGCTGCGACGAAGTGTATCAGTACCAGGATCCAGGCAGTCAGCCAGAGCTGCAGTCGCTCGGCCGCACCCTGGCGTAGAATTGCCCGGAAAACCACGACCAGGATTGCAAGCGCAACTAGACTGGGCAGAACGTGAAAGTTCATGACGTAAAGCTCGGCGCCGAACGGGAACTCTTCAGAGTATGACAGTGATTGCAGAGGAATTCTAAGAAAAAATCAAGTGCCTGGTCGTAATGCAAGGCCGATATCGGGTGTGCAAAGTAGTAACTACGTTGTATATAGTACGTCAAAGGAAGCAGAAGTCGCAGAACCTCGCTTGGTATCCGCTCCCTAATTGCCCACGGAAAACCCAGCTTACCGCACTTTAACATCTGGCTCGACCGACATGCCCGGCCGTAGCAGGCCATCCTTATTGAAGCCGGGTTTATCGTTACCATCAAAATCGATACGCACGGGGATGCGCTGCACCACCTTGACGTAATTGCCGGTGGCGTTCTCCGGCGGCAACAGGCTGTACTTTGCGCCTGTCGCTCCTCCGATACTTGTGACGTGACCACTCCACTTGCGACCGCTGTAAGTGTCGACCTTGATTTTCGCGGGTTGTCCGGGTCTCATGTGGTCGAGCTGGGTTTCCTTGAAGTTGGCCGTGACCCAGACATCATTAAGCGGGACGATAGCCATTAGGTCCTGGCCGTTCGACACATTCTCTCCTACTTGCACGGACCGCTTGCCGACCACCCCATCTACCGGAGCCGTAATAGTCGTGTACGCGAGATTAAGCTGTGCTTGATCAAGCGCAGCTTTGGACCGTAGCGCCAAGGCATCGGCAGACTTGGCCTTGGCTTGAGTAGCGGCCACCGTGTTGGGAGTCGCGCGCGCATTACGCACTTCGGCGGCGGCCTGTTCGATACGCGATTGTGCTTGTTTTACTTGCGCCTGAGCCGCCAATAATGCAGCCTGGCGCGCGCTGACCGTAGCATTGGCCGCGGTGGCTGCGTCCGTAGCTTGATCAAACTGCTGCTGCGAGATCTCGCGTTTGTCCAACAGCAGGCGATATCGCTCCACATCCTTATTGAGCTTGTAGGCGTCGGCTTGCGCCTCCACAACCTGGGCTTGTGCGGCCTCCGCCTGCTTCACGGCTGCAGTAACGCCGGCTTGTGCGGAGTCCATATCGGCGCTGGCGGAACGAATCTGGCTGAACGAACCGACGCTGGAAACAGGAACCCCAAACTGGGCTGCTTCCGCCTGCGCTTGCGCGTCCTGGTAGTCGGCCTGGGCCCGTGCCAAGGCTACCTGGTAATCCGTAGGATCAATTTGCACCAGCACATCGCCTTTGCGCACTACCTGGCCGTCATCGTAGTTCACTTTGATCACCTGGCCGGCTACGCGCGCGCTGATGGGATAAATATGGCCGTCAATCTCAGCGTCATCGGTGCTCTCCCAATGACGGCTCTCCCACCAGAACCAACCCACCAACACCACGACTACAATTGCAACTAGAAAGACGATGGGCTTGGCAGCTGGATGCTTCTGGAAAAAGCCGCGACGGTCTTCCTCGTAACGCTTTGCTTCCGGATCAACGTGTTCTTCCTCCGGTTGATTCGGGGGCTCGGGCCGTTCCAACTCATTCTCATCAGTCGTGCTCGGACTCATCTCTTCACCTGTCAATCGTTATTCGTGAGGAACTGTGGTAGGCGGAGTATTGGGAACCGTCTCGGGAATGTTGCCTGTCGCTGGGCCGGTAGTTCGGTTCGAAGGCACGACACTGCCGGGCTCCGCCAGGTACTGCTGCACCGCCTGTTCTGCGTTGCCGATGGCTCGGGCCAACAGAACCTTGGCGATGTTATGCGCATACAAACTGGAAATGTACTGGTCGTTGGCCGACGCCAGTTGCTGCTGCGCCTGAATTACCTCGACGTTATTGGTCACGCCGGCAGCGAAGCGATCTTGCGACTGGCCGAGCGCCTGCTGGGCATAATCAAGACCCGTTTTCGCCACCTCCACCTGCTGCGCCGCTGCCTTCAAATCGAGGATGGCATCTTGCACGTCCTGTTCGATCCGCCCTCGCATATCGTCGACTTGAGCCTGCCGCTGCTTCAACACGGCCTCAGTCTGTTGCACATCGGCTTCTACTTTTCCGCCTTCGAATATCGGAATTCTCAACGTAGCCGCAGCCGTCCAATTAGGAGACATGGAATCAGGCGTTGTTCCCAGCACGCCGTATTCGCCCGCAAAGTCAATGGATGGCAGCCGCTGCTTCCAGGCCGCCTCCCGGCTCAACTGGGCTGCGCGCAAGGAAGCTAACGCCGCTTGATAATCGGAACGCGTTTGTAGCGCTCGGGCGTAGGCGTTCTGTAACTCCATCTCGGGAAGCGGATGATACGGAACGCGATTTACCAGGCGAAACTTTTGCGTTACCGGCAATCCAATCACGCGTGCCAAAGCGATACGTTGTTTTTCCAGGTCGTTCTGGGCCTGGATCAGTGCCTCCTGCTGAGCTTGCAGCTGCACCCGTGCGCGCAGGGTATCGATGTTGGGCGCAAGCCCGGCCGCCTCCTGGTCCGACGCCAACTGGTAAAGTGCTTGCGCAGTTTTCAATTCCGCCTCGGTTGCCGCCACTCGCGACTCGTTGGCAATCGTTAGCAGGTAGTTTGCCCCCACGGCGAGCACAACAGTGTCGCGCGCATCGCGGTAGGTGAATTGCGCGGCCTTCACGTTTTGGCTGGCGGCGCGTACGTTATCAATCGTGTGCAGATCAATGGCGTTCCATGAGCCAGTGGCACGAAGATCGGTGATGCCGAAGGGACCGACCGAACCCGGAACTCCGGGAAAAATCGCAGGGGTCAAACCTAACGCCTTCAGGTTGATCTTCTGCTCTTCTTCCGCAAACGATCCGTTAACCATTGGCATCATATCGCTCAGCGCTCGCAGGTGAGAGGCGCGTGTCTGTTGCGTGACCCGGTCTGCCAAGTACAAACCAAGGTTGTACTTCAGCCCCCGCTGCAATGCGTCTTCGATGGTGAGGTCAATGGTTCCAGCGGTGGCGGTGCCCTGAGGAATCGAGCCTGCGAAGGGATCTTGATTGCGATTAATAACTTGCTCAGCTGAGGGAAGGGAAGATAAGGCTTGCCCCGAACTCTGTCCCGACGCGGAACCCCAGGCCAGGAGAATGACGACGGCGATCAGTCCCCCGAAGCGGGCAGCATAAAACTTTTTGAGTGGATTGCTTTCGGGTCTTTCCATGATGTAGTTAGTGCACACATACGCGCTGGATGACATCGTACGAGTCACCGCTTTAGATGTCTTTCAAAGCGACGGCGTTGCGCAAAATCGAACTCCAACGCCCTTGCTCGGTCATTCTGAACACGCTCTAATTCCGGTAGAGTCCCATTTCGCTGGTCGAGGGACGCCTCATCAAATCTCGGATTGCCTCCTGCACGGATTTTCCTTGTTGGAGAATGGCGTGCATCTGCTCGGTAATGGGCATTTCGACGCCTGCCCTACGAGCCAAGCCGACCGCGGCGTTGGTGGTAAGCACTCCTTCCGCGACCATGCCATGCATCCCCGCAATGATGTCATCCAGTTTGCGACCGCGTCCCAGTTCAACGCCGACGCTCCGGTTTCGCGAGAGACCCCCGGTGCAAGTGAGCACCAGGTCACCGAGTCCGGCTAGTCCGGCCATAGTCTCCGCTCGTCCTCCGCAGGCGACCACCAGCCTCGTGATCTCAGCCAATCCTCGCGTGATGAGTGCGGCGACGGTGTTGTATCCGAGATCCATGCCCAATAGAACTCCGGCGGCGATGGCGACGATGTTTTTCAGGGCTCCGCCCAATTCCACCCCGACCATATCGTCGTTGGTGTATACCCGAAAATTAGGATCGCTGAATTCCTTTTGCACCATCACGGCGAGCTCCCGATCAGCTGAGGCAATGGTGATTGCGGTAGGGTCTCCTTTGGCGACTTCCTTGGCGAAGCTAGGCCCGCTTAACGCTCCGATACGCGGTACAAAGCCGGCGGAGTCGTTAAGTACCTGCGTGATTACCTCAGTCATGCGCAGCAGGGAATCATTTTCGATACCCTTGGTCGCGCTGACAAAGAGCGTCTCCGGCCGGAGGTGCGGGAACATGGCTTGGAATATTCGGCGCGTATGATGCGACGGCATGACGCTGACTACGATTGCCGTGCCCTGTAGCGCCTCTTCGAGACTATTGGTGCATTCGACCGCTTCCGGAATGCGCTGTTGGGGCAGGAACAAGTCATTGATGTGGTGATCGCGAATGCTCTCACGTACCTCAGGTTCGTGTGCCCATAGGCGGACGTGGTGGGTCTGTTTGCGGCCCAAAACCGTCGCTATTGCCGTACCCCAGGCTCCTGCACCAATGACTGCAATCTCGCTCAAGAGCAGGTCCCTTTCAGTGCAACCGGTTTTCGGTGCCCGAGAACAGGCGCCGGATATTGTCTTTATGTCGCAGAATAACGAGCGCGGACGCGGCCGTGATCACCAACAGCACCGGAGCGGTGTTTCGCTCTGGTGGATTTAGCCATAGAACGAACCAGGGAAATGACGCGGCTGCGGCAATGCTGCCCAAAGAGACGTACCGTGTTACTGCGAAGACGACCGCGAACAGAAGCAACGAGAGCAGCAGGCACTTCGGCGCGAGAGCCACAAACGCGCCCGCAGCGGTTGCCACTCCTTTACCCCCCTTGAAGCGGAGCCACACCGTAAACATGTGCCCGAGGATCGCGCAAAGGGCAGCGATCGCCGCGAGCAAAAAAATCGTACGGCTCTCGATCATCTGCGGCGAAGCATCGTAAAGGCTGGCGGGAACGTCAGTCGCCGTAAAGCGGTGAGATCCTGATAACCAGAAGGCAAACGCCACCGCGAGGTAGCCCTTCAAGGCATCGAGGAACAAGGTTGCAATCGCCAGTCCCTTCGAACCGGTGCGCGCAACGTTTGTCGCACCTATATTTCCGCTCCCAGTATTGCGGACATCCCACCCACGAAAGATGCGCACTAGTAGGTAGCCGAACGGAATCGAGCCCAGCAGGTAGGACACCACAACGATAGTGAGCGTAAGTTTAGTCAAGTCTAAGTGCTGGATCTTGAGCCTACTGCAGCGGATAGCGCGCCAACTTTGTATATCGCGCACCCGCCGGGGACAGCTTGCTTTCGTAGAGATAGAACTCGTGCGCGGTCATTGTACCGAACTCCAGTTCTCCGAGGGTTGCGAGTTTGGCTCTCACCAGGTGCAGGGCCGGTGCGCTATGTTCTTCCGTAACCGGCCGCGGACGTCCGCTGCCTGCCCGGGCCAGTGTCAAATGAGGTTTGAAGGGACCGGCATCCCGCTCGAATCCAAGCGGCTGAAGCGTTCGTCCAATTGAGTTCGCTACTTCGGATAGACGCTCATCCGCCTCAATCCCAACCCAAAATACTCGCGGTGATCTCGCGGAAGGAAAGAAGCCGGCATCGCGGAAAGTTAACTCGATTGGCATGCCTCCTACAGATTGCAAGGCACACTGGATCTCATCGAGTTTCTTCGTCTCCCCTAGGAACTGCAAAGTAATGTGGAATGTCTCCGGGGCTACCCAGCGAACATCAGGAGCCACCAGCCGTATTTGATTGCGGAACTCGGTGATGCGCTCGCGTATACCGGGGTCAATATCAAGTGCTATGAAGAGACGCATAAGACTTACATAAGCATGCGACGCACCAGGTCGAGCGCCTGCTGGCTCGCCCATCGGCGAACGCGATCACGATCTCCAAAGAAACGTCGCTGCACTACCTCCCGCTGGTGACCGTTGGTGACTGCAACGTATACCAGACCTACCGGCTTTTCCTCCGTGCCACCGCCAGGGCCAGCGATGCCGGTGACCCCGACGCCAATATCGGCGTTGCAAATCTCGCGAATATTTTCTGCCAGAGCCACAGCTACTTCTCTGCTTACTGCACCGTGCGCTTCGATCATTAGCGGAGGAATATCGGCAAACAGCGTCTTCAAGTCGTTGGAGTAGACGACCGCACCGCCCAGGAAGTAGCGCGAGCTTCCGGGCACCGATGTGATCCGCTCGGCGATCATCCCTCCGGTGCACGATTCGGCCACCGCCAGTTTTGCGTTGCGCATCTGCAGGTAATAACTGACGATCTCCTCCAGCGATTCGCCTGCCGAGGAGAATACTGCGTCCCCGAGTTCGTCCTCCAACTCACCGGCAAGCCGATCCACTTCCGCTCGGGCCTCTTCCTTAGTGGCCGCTGTCGCGCGTAGATGGAATTCGACTTGCCCCTGACCGGCAAGCACCGTGGTTTCCACATGGGGATACTTTTTGTATATCGGCGCGGCGCGTTCATCTACGGCCGACTCGCCCAGCATTGCGGTCTTCAGTACTCGGGAGGCAATCGCCGCTGGCGGCACCAGGGCACGCAGGCGATCCATACACTGCTGCTCCCACATCTCGTGAAGCTCATGCGGCGGCCCAGGAAGCAGCACGACGATCTTCCGTTGTTCGTTGACACAAGTTTCCAGCCACTGTCCGGGCGCCGTACCTTTGGAGTTTGGCAACAGTTCGGCGCCCTGAAGTACGTCTGCCTGTTGCGCATTGTTCGCTGGCATCTGAATACGACGTTCGGCGAATCTCTTGTACATCGCGGTTACTACCGCATGATCACGCTTCAATGGAATTCCCACTGCAGCGGCCACGCTCTCACGCGTCAGGTCATCTTGCGTCGGTCCCAAGCCACCCATGAAGACAGCAATGTCGGTGCGGCTGATCGCGGTGCGCGCCGCCGCCGTAAGATGGTCGCTGTTGTCGCCGACTACCGTCTTGAAAGCGACGCTAATGCCTAACTCATTAAGGCGCTCGGTAAGGAACAGGGAATTGCTGTCTTGCCGGTACGGAGTCAGCATCTCCGAGCCTATGGCAATAATTTCGGCGATCACAGATTCAGTCTAGCAGCGGTTGGCAATTAGCAACTAGCTTTTGGCTTAGCTTGTCTGTAAGGAATTGCTGTAGCGATCCGTCAAAGCGCGCAAAGGCCGCTCACCCGCAAAATGCCTGAGGATTCGCCGAGAACTAAAGCTAAAAGCTAAGAGCTAAGAGCTGAGAGCTAACTTTCCGGAATCAGTCGTCGGCCCTCGATGTCCCAGGAGAGATGATGCACGCCGGTGGTGGTGGCGAGTACGGCCGAGGCGCCGCGAGCGAACGCCAGCCCGACCAGATTTTGTCCCGATACAACCAACGACGCCTTACGATCGGGCGTAACTCGTACAACGCCGCGACGGCCATTGAGCGAGGCCGCGACATAGATGTTGTCGTTAACATCCACTGCCACTCCTTGAGGACGGCCTAGGCCGCGGTAGAAGACGCTCACCGCGCCGTGAGGATCGATTTGCTGAATGGCGTCGAAGCTGGAAGTCGTAGGGCCGGTGACATACAGATTTCCGTTGTTACCGAAGGCCAGATGATAGGCAGAAACGCTCGGCTCCAGCATGGCGAAGACGAAGATCTGGCGGTCCCGATCGATCTTGAAGATGGTTCCGCTGCGATCCCCGACGTAGAGATTTCCGCCAGGGTCGAAGGCAATTCCGGTAGCAACGCCCATTCCTTCGGCATAGGAAGTCATCGTGCCGTTCTGTGCCACCCGGTACACCGTGCCGTCATAACGCGAGGAAACATAGAGATTGCCCGCGTGGTCGAAAGCCATACCCGTGGCGTTCATCATTTCATGCACGAACGGCTTCACGTTGTAGTTATTGTCGATCCGGTAGATGGCAACCGGTACTTTCTGTCCGCGCGATCCAGAGAACGTGACATAGAGGTTGCCGTCTTGGTCGATGGCCGGATTGGCCACCGGATGGAGATTTTCCGCGATGGGCGCACCAACCCTCACTTCCCCTGGATTGCTTTTGTGACCATTCGTGGCGACCACAACTTCGCCTGACGCGGCGCCGTCGGGTACGCGGGCCACAATGAACTGTTCCGAGCTGATGATGATGGAGCCATCCACGTCGCCAAATCGCACCTGTGGACGTCGCAGTTCCTTTGGACGAAGTCCCGTGCCACTGATGCGAATTTCGCCTCCCGGCAGAGCACACCTGGGATCGATGGAATCGATGTGGGGTTTACCGTTCACGTTTTTTGCACCCGTTTTCCGTTCCACCATATGCCAATCTCGTATCGAGTCAGTTAAAGCCGCGCTTGCCTTCACCGCACTATCCCAAAGTGAAGCAATAACTGCAGGACAATCAGGGCGTAAATGCCGGCACCAAGATCGTCCACCACAATTCCAGTTCCTTCCGGCAACTGCTCCAGGTTACGCACCGGGGGCGGTTTAACAATATCGAACGCACGGAAAAGTATAAAGCCAGCGAGCAACGCCTGCCACACGATGGGACACGCAATCAGAGTGAGCAGTTGCCCCGCGACTTCGTCAATGACGATATGTGATGGATCTTTCTTACCGCATCCGCGGGCTTCAAGGGTTGCGGCTGGTATTCCAATCGCCACCACTAGACCGATCAGCACCGCAATCACCGGGATTCGAGCTGTTGGCGGGAGATGCGAGGCCAACCACCACCATAATAAAGCCGCAGCCAGCGAGCCCCACGTACCCGGGCCAGGCCGTAACCGACCGACGCCGAAGAACGTGGCGATCAGGTTGGCCCATCTCGGAGCCGGCGGACCGATCAGCCCCGGCTTACTATGACTTTTTGCTTCGTTGGTTCGGGTAGTTGGAATCGTCGGTCTCCGGATCGTTCAAAGGCGTGGAGATGACATAACCGCCGCTTGCCCACTTGCCAAGGTCAATTGCCCGGCAGTGCTCGCTGCAGAAAGGATACTCGGGATCATTCGCCAAAACGATCTTTCTGCATGTCGGACAACGTAAGCTACCAACGCGTTTCTTTACCATGACCAGCACTCAGCATTCGGCACTCAAACCACCCCAGTTCACATCTGGTATCTAGCACCGGCATTTGGCCACATGGATTTGATGCGAGCTGCCGTTTTGCTGTTTTGCGAACGATCTAACAACCTCTTTACCCACAGCATGCGGCGAAATCCGTATAACGAAGGTGCAGCCGCAACCGCGTCTTGGCGGAAGGCTGGGTGCTGACAGCTCTCCTATACGAGGCGCGCCACTAGGTCGTAGTCGTAGGCTTCGGTGATCTCGCAGCGGTAGAATGCGCCTTCGCGAATGCCTTCGCGATCGCCAAAATCGTTCACGTAAACCGTGCCATCGATTTCGGGAGCATGCATCTCCGTACGGCCCTCCCACAGCAATTCCGTCTCTCCTGATGGACCCGACAGCAGCAAATCGAACTGGCGTCCCACCAAGGCGCGCTTTTTCTTGCGGCTGATCTGCTTCTGCAGGGACATGAGTTTCTTACGGCGCCTCTGGATCTCTCTCTGCGGGACTTTATCGGCCAGTGCAAAAGCGCCTGCTCCTTCTTCGTCGGAGTAGCCAAACACTCCCAGCCAGTCGAATTGGACATCGCGCACAAATTGGCAAAGCTGCTCGAAGTCGTCGGCACTTTCGCCGGGGAAGCCGACGATGAACGACGTGCGCAGCGTAAGGTCCGGAATCTCGCGCCTCATTTTCTCCACTGAGCGCAAGAATATCTCCGCGCCTGCGCCCCGCTTCATGCGCTTCAAAACCTCAGGCGTGGCGTGTTGCAACGGCACATCAATATACGAGCAAATCTTCTCATGCGCCGCAATTGTCTTCAGCAACCTGCTCGTGATCTTGTTGGGATAAGCGTAGAGAAAGCGGACCCAGCGCAATTTCTCGATTTGCGCTAGACGCTCCAACAGTAGAGCTAAACCATCTTTCAGACCGAGATCTTCTCCGTAACAGGTAGTGTCTTGTCCAATCAGCGTGATCTCATGTACGCCTTGTTCGGCGAGACGCTGCGCTTCGGCGACTACCGACTCGAACCGCCGCGAACGAAATTTGCCGCGTAACTGCGGGATGATACAAAACGAGCAGGGATGATCACAGCCCTCGGCAATCTTGATGTAGGCCGAATAATTGGGAGTGGCCAATAGGCGAGGCGTGTTTTCGTCGTACAAATAATTGGGCAGATCGGCAATCGCGCCATCCCATTCTGTTTTTGAAAACCGGCCGGCAGCCTCACGGGCATCGCCCTCAGAACGCGAGTTCAAGATCAAAAACGGAGAGTCGGCAAGCGATGGAGTTGCTATTCCCGCAGCGTTCAGAATCTGTTGAAGCTCGCCAGTCCCCACTACCGCGTCAACTTCAGGAATGTTTTTCCGGATTTCGTTGCGGTAGCGCTCGACCAAACAGCCGGCGACGATGAGCTTTTGCGCCCGTCCCGCGGTCTTGTGTTGGGCCATCTCCAGAATCGTGTCCACCGATTCCTGCTTGGCCGAGTCGATGAATGAGCAGGTATTAACGACAATGATGTCAGCGTCCTGTGCGCGGGCAGTGATCTGCGCTCCGCCCTCAGAGAGCAGACCCATCATTACCTCGCTATCCACGAGGTTCTTGGGACAGCCTAAGCTTACGAATCCAATTTTTTTGGGAGCAGCCGCGGTGCTGTGATCAAATCGAGGCTCGCCCAGATGCGCGGCATCTGTGCGGGTCGCGGTCTCAGGGATTTCGAGCAGGGCTACAGAATCGGTTTTGGGGTGCATGCAATGTCGCTATTTTACCATTGATTTACGCGGCTCCCGAAGCAGGCGGGCTCGAACTCCCACGCTCCCTAGGTCCATCATGCGTCCGCACAAAAATGTTATATTGAATGGTCGGGCGCTGGTCCCGCGCAACGCAATCTTGTGAATCCCGCCAGGTCCGGAAGGAAGCAACGGTAGCAGGCTAGTGCGGGTGCAGCGGTCAACTGGCGCCTGGCTTTTTGAAACGCTTTTCGCTGCTTTTCCGTTTCCACATTTCTCTGAGGTTAAATTGCAACGCAGTAGCGAATCGCGAAAAGTTGCCCTCCATAGACTTTCCCCGATGCATCGTTCAGAATGAACGAGCATTCCTTACTACTCATATTGTTTCGGGAGAACTCTATTGCCAAACCCTCGTCGCGCCAAGATTACCGCGCTGGGTACCTACGTTCCGCCTCGCGTTCTCACCAACAAAGACCTCGAAAAAATGGTGGACACCACTGACCAGTGGATCCTAGAACGCACCGGGATTCGCGAGCGCCACTTGGTGGACAAAGGGGTAGCAGCCAGCGACTTAGCGGTTGAAGCGGTAAGCAGGCTGGTCCAGTCGCATCCTTTCGATCTTCAGGAAGTGGAGTTGATCGTGGTGGGAACGGTCACCCCGGACATGATGTATCCCTCGACGGCATGCCTGGTGCAACACAAACTCGGTATCGCGCGGACTTGGGGCTTCGACGTTTCGGCGGGATGCTCGGGCTTCGTCTACGCGCTAAATGCGGGCGCCCAGTTCATCGAGTCCGGCCGGTACAAGAAGGTGCTGGTCATCGGCGCGGACGTGAACTCCTCGATGACCGACTTTACTGATCGCGCGGTTTGCATCATCTTCGGCGACGGTGCGGGTGCCGTACTGCTGGAACCAGCGGAAGAGGGGGAGGACGGAATCATCGACACCGAGGCCCAGATCGAGGGAATGGGGGGCCAGTACCTCTACATGCCGGGCGGCGGAAGTTTGCATCCTGCATCCCACGAGACCGTAGACAATAAGATGCATTATATTCATCAGGATGGACAACAAGTCTTCAAGTATGCGGTGAAGAAAATGTCGGAGATGACGGAGCGCGTCCTGCGTAAGAACGGTCTCACCGGCCAGGACGTGGATTGCTTCATCGCCCACCAGGCCAACATGCGCATCATCAAGGCCACAGCGGACCGTCTCAAGATGCCAATCGAGAAGGTCATCATTAACATCGATCGCTACGGCAATACCACGGCCGGCACTATTCCGCTCGCTATGCAGACCGCCATCGAGGAAGGCAAGCTGAAGAAGGGCGACACCGTGCTGCTGGCGGCGGTGGGCGCGGGATTCACGTCCGGGGCGACGCTGCTCAAGTGGGCGTACTAGGAGCCGCTTTTCGCGATTCGCTTTTCGCTGAGGACTTTCAGCCGGGTGCAGCATAACGTTCCAATCAATCTTGGGTGGCGCGCAGGTCACCTGGTATCCAATGCGCCTAGCTACTTCGCCTTGATTTTTTCCCGTTCCTTCGCCGCATCCAGCGGCCGCGCCGGCTCGGTCATACGTGCGGGATCAAGAATCTCCTTGATCTGCTCATCGGTCAGTTCGCCACGTTCACGTGCAATCTCGATGATGGACTTACCGGTCTTCACCGACTCCTTCGCGATTTCCGCCGCTTTGGCGTAGCCGATGTAGGGGTTCAGCGCCGTGGCCAGCGAGACCGTGCTCTGCACGTAGTAATCGGTGCGCTTCTCGTTGACGGTGATGCCCTTAATGCAGAACTCGGTGAGTTGCCACTGCATGTTGGTCATGATGGTGATCGAGGTCAGCACGCTGTACGCCATTGCGGGCATCATGACGTTGAGTTCCAACTGGCCGGCTTGCACCGCGAGCGCTACCGTGGTGTCGTAACCGACAACCTGAAACGAAACCATCGCCGCCAACTCCGCCATCACAGGATTGATCTTGCCCGGCATGATGGAAGAGCCCGGCTGCAGCGCGGGCAAGTTGATCTCCGCCAGACCGGTGTTTGGCCCCGACGAGAGGAGCCGCAGATCATTGGAGATGCGGATGACCTCCAGCGCCAGATTGCGCAGCGCCGAACTAACCGACGACATGGCCAGGTTGGACTGCATCGCGTAGCGCATGTCGTCCACAACGTTCAGCTTTTGGCCCGAGATGCGCGCCAGGTTTGCGATCGCCTTCTCGCGGTAATCGGGATGCGTGTTAATGCCCGTGCCGACCGCCGAGCCGCCGAGCCCAACCTCACGCAATAGCTCCGATTGTTGCTCGATCGACTTCTTCGCGTGCTTGATCGCGCCTGCGTAAGCGTGAAACTCCTGGCCTAGCCGCATGGGCACCGCATCCATCATGTGGGTGCGGCCCGACTTCAAGACGTGGTGAAACTCTTTGCCTTTTTCATCCAGCGCGGCAATCAACCCATCGAGGGCGGGATACAGCTTGTCTAATTCGAGCAGCGCGCGAGGCGCATTGCGGTAGGAAAGACGTCGTTTGTCGATTGCCCGTAGTTGACGTGATCGTTGGGATGGACGTGCTTGTACTCGCCCAGGTTGCCGCCCAGCAACTCTGAGGCGCGGTTGGCGATCACCTCGTTGCTGTTCATATGGAAGCTGACGCCTGCGCCCGCCTGGAAGACGTCGACCACAAACTGCTCGTCCCACTTGCCCTGCTGAACTTCCTGGGCGGCCTCGATGATGGCATTCGCGGTCTTCTCGTCAACCAACCCCAGTTCACGATTGGCGAGGGCGGCGGCTTCCTTCACCATCGCGATGGCACGGATGAGCGAAGGGTGTGCGCGCAATCCGCTGATGGGAAAGTTCTCGACGGCGCGCGCGGTTTGAATTCCGTAGTAAACGTGGCCGGGAATTTCCTTCAGGCCGAGAGAATCTTTTTCGGTGCGGGTAGACTTCGTACCATCTGTGGGCATGATCAGCTCCTCTAGAGATGATCCTGCGAGGAACTGGGTTCTGTCGAGTGAAGCAGGTCCCACCCTGTCGCCAAAAGAGTGTGACAAGGATGGGGCACCGGGCCGTTAATGGTAAACTTTCGCCAGGAGTACCCACGATGGCTACGACCCAGGTGTCGCTCGAAGAATATCTCAGGACGGATTACGAGCCGGACTGCGATTATGTGGATGGTGAACTGGAGGAGCGCAACGTAGGCGAGAAAGAGCACTCAATCGTACAGGCGTTCTTTATCAAGTGGCTAGCAAAGTACGAGGAACAATGGAAATTAGAAGCCTGTCCGGAGATCAGAATGCGCGTGTCGCCGACGCGGATGCGTGTCGCCGATATCGCCATCCTTCCGCTCAATGCTCCGTTTGAAGGTGTCCTGACTCGACCGCCCGTCGCCATAATCGAAGTGCTCTCACCTGAAGACCGCGTCTCAAGCCATCAGCAGCGACTGGACGATTACCGAGCAATGGGTGTTGCCAACATCTGGGTAATTGACCCCATGCGCCGCAAGGCCTTTGACTGTAGCCCGGGTGGCTGGCAGCCGGTTGACAAGCTTCTGATCACAAATCCGTCGATTGAAATTTCTCTCGATCCTCTGTGGAAGAAGCTGGAGCAGTTACATTCCTAGTCCCGGATCGAGCTAAATGGTAGTAAGTGAGCTGGGACTTCTCTCTCGGGCAACAATTGCTGGCGACAAGTAGACACGCGTTCTTCCGACAATTAGTGGCGGATGGGACCTACCAAGACGCAACGCAGTGTGCCAATAAACAACTGTTTACCGAATTATGGAATGCCGCATCCTCGAAAGGCATATACCAGAAATAACCCGGCGCATCAGCAACAAGTAGGGTTGCGTGAATCTGCCGCTCTGGTGGAGATACAGCCTGAAGGCGTATTCGGCATCTGCTGGCACAGGCAATTCGACGCTTAGCGATCTGTCTGCCGACCCCGACAGTGGCGTGAGTATCGGCTGAAACGGAACGTCCGGCAATAAGCGCTGTAACGCAGCAAGCGTTGGCTCGTCAACGTATTGGCTTAGTTCCATCGCCACTCCCGCCGAGCTACCCGATCTCCACCAACTCCGCGATCTTGGCTTGCCACTCCTTCGGGCCGCTTTCGTGGACGGAGTTGCCGTTCACATCCACAGCGACCGTGACGGGCATGTCCTCGACCTCGAATTCGTAGATGGCTTCCATTCCGAGGTCGGCAAAGCCCAGCACGCGCGACTTCTTGATGGCCTTCGAGACCAGGTAAGCTGCGCCGCCCACGGCCATCAGGTAGACCGCTTTGTAATCGCGAATGGCTGCGATGCCTTCCGGTCCGCGTTCCGATTTGCCCACCATGCCGAGCAGGCCGGTCTCCTTCAGCATCTGACGCGTGAATTTGTCCATGCGCGTGGCCGTAGTTGGCCCAGCAGGGCCCACAACTTCATCCCGCACCGGATCGACCGGCCCCACGTAGTAGATAAAGCGATTGGTGAAATCCACCGGAAGTTGTTCGCCGCGCTTGAGCATCTCAGTCATGCGCTTATGGGCAGCATCGCGACCGGTGAGCAGTTTGCCGCTCAGCAAGATCACTTCGCCAGTCTTCCACGTTGCCACGTCTTCACGCGTGACGGTATTCAGGTTCACGCGCCGTGCGCCTGCCGGGTTATAGGTCAACTCGGGCCAATCCTTTAGCGAAGGTGGTTTCAGCGCAACCGCCCCGGAGCCATCAAGCACAAAGTGCGCGTGACGCGTGGCTGCGCAGTTCGGGATCATGGCTACCGGCAGGTTGGCGGCGTGCGTGGGATAGTCCTTCACCTTGACGTCGAGCACGGTGGTCAGCCCGCCCAGTCCTTGCGCGCCGATACCCAGCTTATTGATTTTGTCGTACAGCTCAACCCGCAGCCGCTCGGCGGTTGTCTTCGGTCCGCGTGCAATCAGCTCTTGAATGTCGATCGGCTCCATCAGAGCTTCCTTGGCCAGCAGCATGGCCTTTTCCGCCGTGCCGCCGATGCCGATGCCGATAATCCCCGGAGGGCACCAGCCCGCACCCATCGTCGGAACCGTCTTCAGTACCCATTCGACGATCGAGTCCGATGGATTCAGCATGACGAACTTCGACTTGGCTTCCGAGCCGCCACCCTTTGCGGCGACGATGACGTCAACCTTGTCGCCGCGAACGAGCGTCATGTTCACGACGGCCGGCGTATTGTCCTTGGTGTTCTTGCGCTCACCGGCCGGATCGGCCAGAACGCTGGCGCGCAGCTTGTTGTGCTCGTGAAGATACGCGCGGCGCACGCCCTCGTTTACCATGTCCTCCACGCTCATGGTTGCATCCCACTGCACCTTCATGCCGATCTCGAGGAAAACGGTCACGATGCCGGTGTCCTGACAAATCGGCCGATGGCCTTCGGCGCACATGCGCGAGTTGATCAGCAACTGCGCGATGGCGTCGCGCGCGGCAGGCGATTGTTCTTTGTCATAGGCCCGCGCCAGGCTCTGGATGAAATCAACCGGGTGGTAGTAAGAAATGTATTGCAAAGCGTCGGCAACGCTCTGGATAAGATCGTCTTGCTTGATGACCGTCATTACCGCCTCTAGGAAAGAATGTAAGAGTCCGGGCAAACGCCCACAAGCTAATTATAGAAACTCAAATGCATGGCACCTAGCGAATTCAATTGTCGCGGAGTAATCGGCATTCCCCAAACGTGGGATATGAGAGTCGAATTTCTGTGCGGCCGTTCACATTCCTGCATCGAAGAAACCATGCGTGTTACTCAGTTCGGTCTCATTGTATTGGCGGCCATGCTGATTCTGTTTGCTGTCCCAAGTGCGGCTATTTCGGGCTCATTCCGAGGAAAGATCGTGGAAGGCGCCCAGAGCGCGGTAGATCCGAACTGGATTTACGTCCAGGGGCGCAACGGAATGATTCGTCGCGTGGAAATTTCGCATGCACAAGTGGACTACGACCCGAGCATCCCTGCGGTGAGCCGTCGGCCCCAAGCTCAGGCGGCACTGACCGCGGGAGCGGAAGTTCGAGTGACTGCGGAGCAGGGAAGCGACGGGGAGTGGCGAGCGACACGCATCGAGGTCCTTAAAACGGCTGATTCACGGCAGGACTCGCTCACCCCGCCGAAGACTAACAACTGAGAAATTGCAGGGAAAATCAGTAGCCAGCGGTGTCCTCAACGAAATGATATTTGCCATCAATAACTCCCGACGCCTTTCCTGCTTCCGCTGCCTCTGGTGCTTGGATGAATGCCAGCGCCTTATTCATGTCGACGACCTCGAACATGAAGAACACATTGTTCGGGTTCTCAGTGCCTCGCCAAACATGCTGCAACTTGAGCCCAGCCTCTCGATGCGCCTGGGCGTGCGAGTCGAACACCTTCTTCCACTTTGCAAAGTCGGATACATTGTTCCTGCATAGCAAGTGTGTCATGACGTTTCAGTTTCCCTATGCCGGATTTACTTGCGGTATTGTTCCTCGGTGACGTGCTCCATCCAGTCAACCACCTTGCCGTCCTTTTTCTCCTGAATGGCGATGTGCGTCATGGCTGTGGCCGGCGTAGCCCCATGCCAGTGCTTCTCGCCCGGCGAGAACCAGACCACGTCACCGGGCCGTATTTCCTCGATCGCGCCGCCCCATCGTTGCGCCCGGCCACACCCGGCGGTGACGATGAGCGTCTGACCGAGGGGATGTGTATGCCATGCGGTCCGCGCGCCCGGCTCGAAGGTTACGCTGGCGCCCTGAACAAGCGCCGGGTCGGGTGCCTGAAAAAGTGAATCGATTCGCACCGTGCCGGTGAACCATTCGGATGGCCCCTTGGTGGAAGGTTGAGAGCCAACTCTCTTGATTTCCATTTTGTATGTCCTCAATTGATGGTTGTTTCCTGGCTGCCCTATGGCCTTGAATGGTCCCGCTTAAGAGCAAGCCAGCAGCGGTATTGGCGCACCATCAATGCGTCTGAACACGGACGGCAACGCCGAACTGTGAATAGTACTTTTTCACGTCGTTGGCCCATACTTCGCGCGGAATTTCTCAACCACGGACGACACTTGTTTTGCCTCAGTGATAGGGACAGCCTTTGAAATCGGCTTTTGCATCCCGCGCGGCGATTCGAATCAGCGGGTTATTGAGTACGTTCTTGTACCACTGTGTGTCCGACCCCTGAACCGGCAGCAGGTACAGGTTCTCGTCGTCCCATACGAACCAGACTGGTATTGAGATGGTGCGTCCTGATTTTCGGCCGGTGACACCAATCGTAATTTCGCGATACCGGGAAAGCCGGTCCTTTAGAGCATTGTTCTGCATTGGCATTTGCACTCCTCGCCTAACTATCAGGCCGAAGAAAGCTCCGGCGCCGTTCAGAGCCCGGTCATTTTCATCAGCTTCTCGGGATACCGGTCTCCTTGCACGGTGATCTTCGATGCTGCGGCATCTATGTCGCGCAGGTCTTCGGGCGTTAATTGTATTGCCAGCGCTCCAATGTTCTCTTCGAGGCGGTTTAGCTTCGTCGTGCCTGGAATTGGAACGATCCACGGCTTTTGCGCCAGCACCCAGGCCAGCGCAATCTGTGCCGGGGTGGCCTTCTTCCGCGCCGCGATCGATCCAATTAGATCGACCAGGGCCTTATTGGCTTTGCGCGCCTCCGGGGTGAAGCGTGGCAGGGTACTGCGGAAGTCGGTGCTGTCGAGCGTCGTAGTTTCGTCGATCTTGCCTGTAAGGAAGCCCTTACCAAGAGGGCTGTAGGCCACCAGGCCGATTCCGAGTTCCTCGATGGTCGGCAGCACTTCCTTCTCGTGCTCCCGGAACCAAAGAGAATATTCACTCTGAAGCGCGGTGAGCGGCTGGACGGCGTGTGCACGACGAATTGTCTTTGCGCCTGCCTCGGAAAGTCCGAAGTGCTTGACCTTACCGGCTTGAATTAGTTCCTTTACCGTGCCGGCGACATCTTCTATGGGCACGTTCGGGTCAACCCGATGCTGATAGAGCAGATCGATCGTCTCGACGCTGAGCCGCTTGAGGGAGGCCTCGACGGCCCGCTTGATCTGCTCGGGTCGGCTGTTCACGCCCGGTGCTCCCGGCCGATTATCGCTGCCACCCAGATCAAACCCGAACTTAGTGGCGATCACCACTTGCTCGCGGTACGGAGCCAGCGCTTCACCCACAAGCTCTTCGTTCAGAAACGGGCCGTACGCCTCCGCGGTGTCGAAGAAGGTGATGCCGTGGTCCACTGCAGCATGTAGAAGATCGGTCATCTCCTTCTTATCCTTGGGCGGGCCGTAGGAAAAGCTCATTCCCATGCATCCCAGCCCGATGGCCGATACTTCCAGATTGCTTTTTCCAAGTTTGCGCTTTTGCATTATTTCTCCTCCCGTACACAAGGCCATGCGCGCGATATTTGCCGAGGCGACCCAGTAATGCTCCCAAGCAACTCTCCCAGTGTTCATCCGGGCTGGACAACTTCACGGTTAGCTGTTTGACGGAAGACTCGTATATTCACCGCTGAAGCAATGGGCTATCATCGTCCATCCCGCTTAGCGGGACTAGTGTATCGGTTTATGCAAAGGTGCGGTTCAACCCGCAGATTCACTCGGGTTTGATTTCATCTTGCTTCGCGGGGACCAGGCACTCATCAATGTGAGGATCCGCCGCGTTCCGCGGCATGGCCGTCTGATCATAAACTCTCTGATCTGAACTTCGCGACGACGCGTCACGGAAGGTCGGCAGGTGGGCTATAAGCTCTGCACCAGCTTTCCGTACATCGACGTATAGTTCAGGGCAATCTGGCCGCAACTGCCCTGCTCCACCGAATAAACAATGCAACTGTCGAACGGGCGTGAGTAAATGTGCAGGCTCACGGCGCGCTGTCCCCATTTACGCGGATTGCGAACGTCATGCACCGGATTTAGTGGATCGACAGCCACCGGATTCGCGGGTGTGATCTCGACGACGTTCGTCGGAACAATGTTGCAACGATGCGCGGCAAGGTCCTCGGACAGGAGGCGGAAGTTCTGCACCGCAAGCCGGCCGATCGGCGCAGCCATCCAACAATTTTGTCCCTGGTGATTATGGATCGAGCTGCACATGCCGACCTCCCAGCAGATCGCCAAGAGTTCATAAAGATTGGTTTTGTCAATCAGGTTCCGGGTATAGTGCTGCGCATTCCAGAACAGATACGGCTCCAGCGATTCAGGATCGACAGGATTCTGCCGCAGATATTGCAGCGTGCCATTCACGCCGTTGAAGTCGGCCTCCTTGAGCTGACGCAGCCCATCGATGAAGTGCTGCACCCGAACCCTTCGCGTTACCAAATCTGCTGACGTAGCCATTTCCGGGATGGACCTCCTGCTGGGACGAACCGCTTATTCTAACCCGGTTTGCAAAATCTTTGTGTCAGGTGAGATTTCCGGGAATCCAACGTGCTACAAACCGGCTCCAAGTCTATAATGACCGCAAGTACCACCCCGGCCAGGTGGCTCAGCGTTCGGCACTGGAGTTTCCCATGAAGTCACGCCCTCTCGCTGTTGCAACCGTAATGCTGTTGAGCGTCCTCCTCGCTGTTCCTTCGTTTGCGCAGAACACCACGCAAACTCAGGCACCGTCAGCACAGGCACCGAGCAATACACAAGATCAAACTCAACCCGCGGCCGACGCGAGCTCTATCCCGACTGCCCCGGCCGACAGCGCATCGAACACTGCGCCGACACAGGACGCACCCAAAGCGACCCACGATAAGGGCAAGAACGATATCGATGACATCGGCGATCGCAAAGTGGGCGGGACCGGAAAGAGCCTGGGCGATTGGTACTCAATCGATACCGACATCAAGATGGGCAAGCAGTACGCCATGATGGTCGAGTCGAGCGCGCGAATGATCCAGGATCCGGTCATTGTTGAGTACGTGAACCGCATCGGCCAGAACCTGGTTCGTAACTCTGATGCCAAGGTGCCGTTCACGATCAAGGTCATCGACTCCGACGACATCAATGCTTTCGCCTTGCCAGGCGGATTCTTCTATGTCAATAGCGGCCTGATTCTTGCGGCCGACAATGAAGCCGAACTGGCAGGCGTCATGGGGCACGAAATCTCCCACGTAATCCTGCGCCATGCGACGCGCGAGATGACCCGCGCCAACTACGTTAGCCTGGCTTCCATTCCTCTCATCTTTGTGAATAGCTGGGGCATCTACGAGGCGGCCAATGCCGCCATGAGCCTGGCGATGCCGCTAGCCTTTATGAAGTTCTCGCGTGGCTTCGAAGCCCAAGCCGATTATCTAGGCCTGCAATACATGTACAAGGCCGGTTACGATCCTCAGGCCTTCGTTTCCTTCTTCGAGAAGATCGAGGCGCAGGAAAAGAATAAGCCGGGTACGATCTCCAAAGCCTTCGCTTCGCATCCGCCAACTCCGGATCGAATTCTCAAGGCCCAGGAAGAGATCCGCGACGTCCTTCCCCCGCGTCCGGAATATATCCTCAACACTTCCGAGTTCAATGATGTGAAGGCCCGGCTGGCGGCGTTGGAGAACCGCAAGAAGGGCGTGGAAAAGAACGACACCAAACCGACGCTGCGGCGCACTCAGACTGCCGACAGCGACAAGGGCCAACCTGGCAAGGATGGCGACGATCGTCCGACCTTGCAACGGCGCGATGACGACTTTATCGCCAGCGCAGGACAATGGTAGCCGCTCGAACTTACTTATGCCGGCGGCCGCGTACCGCAGGTTTGTTTTGAGCGTTCGAACCAGATCACCTCGAGATGGCTTTGTGACCGGGAAGCAGTCACTTTTCTATCAACTCAAATACTGGATACCTTGCAGCGATACTTGTGAACTGCTCGACAGCGGAACCAGCGGCAACCGGAAAGTAGCGCTGTACAGCTGTCTTGAAGTTGTCCAGATAGGCTTTGAGCAATGCAGGCTTTTCCGCGTCAGCAACTGACCGCAAGCCATAGTTCTGCCGTGACCGTCCTTTCTTAAGCGCGACCTCGCCCGCTGCCTCGGCGTTGCGCACCCACTGTGTATGGCCGCGAGGCGCCACCAGAAATCGCTTGCCGCCAACCTCCAGTAGATCAATAGGCGTGGAATAGATCCGTCCGCTTTTCCGCCCTCGAACCTGAAGTAGGTAATTATGTCTGAGTCCAAAGCCTAGACCCACCAGGAATCCAAACAAACGGTTGAACTGGCGTTCCATTGCGGTCGGCTGCTGGAAGACAGGCGAGCTGGGATTGGTTGCCATGGAACTATTTTACGCAGTCTCTCCGCCTGCCTGTTGCGATTGGCCTGATTCACGGCTCATGCAGGAAATCGAGAAAACAACTGCCACGCGACTTCCTTTCTGCGGCCGGTGTCTGGGGATGTCAATCCGAAATGTTTAGGGTCAGCCGCTACGCGAGTGGAGCCTCCACCGTGTTGTCTTCTCACTCGGCGAGGCAGAGTTTGCCAGCTTGTCGAGCGAGGACCCAATGCCGGTGCAACATGACAGGGAAATCGGCGGCCGACGTTTGGAACTGGGCAAACTCGATAAGCGAACGATGGCGAACAGAGGTGAGCCGGATGCTTATGCCGCCGCAAGTTCACCCGGGTGATTCACAGTATCGACAAGCCCTAACAGAAGGGCGCTCTAGCGAGCGCCCTTAACTCCCCTTAAAGTTTCCTTGCAGCCGTGAGCAACTGCTTCACTCCGTAAACTACGCAGCTTTCTTGGGCACGACTGCGATCGGGTTGGGAGCTGACAAACTGTCCGTCTTAGAGCGAACCAACTTCATTTCCTTCCAATCGTAAGGAAATTCTTTGCCGCAATCCAGACAGACGACGTAAGTTCCCGTGACGGAAGCTGCTGCGTTGCGTCGAAGTTTTCCTCTCACTGTGATAGGAAAGCTACAATGCTGGTGCGAACAACCGAAGACCAGATCGAAAAGACTCATAAGCCTCCCTTCGTTCCCGGTAAAGGAGAACCGGGAATTTGCGGCGGTCGTGGCGCCAAAGTCGGGTTAACCGCTTTGCGCTAGCTAACCTACTTCTGAGTGTTTAGATTCGATGGCTACGAAAAAGGTTCGACATACAGGTCGCTCGCTCCCGTTTTGGGCAACACCAAGATGGGCTCGTACATTCTCTTCAGATCTCCCGCAATCCTAGAATCCCGATACATATCGTTAAGACTGCCGGACCGAATGAGTTAGGTGGTGTGCAGGGCTTGGTGAGCGGCGGATCACCTGAAGTCTCTGTTGGCCCGCCACATCAGAATGAATACTCCCGAAAATAAACTACTTGGTAATAGCGGAGTCGCTTTGCACCGGCGGCTCTCCAGATTGGCTCTTGTGGCATTCACACTTGGAGACAATTGCCGTCCGTAGCTTGGTGCGAAGGTCGTCAGGAAGTTCATAAAGGTGGGAGTCGCGGTAGATCTCAATGGTCATCTTGGTCGTGTTGCAGACCACGTAGCAGTTGTGGCACCACTGAAGATGGTCTTCCAATTCCGCCCGGGTTTGAGCGTCCATCGAGTCATCAAGGTAATCCGTGAGCTCTTTCAGAAAATCAGAGCAGGTCACTGTTTGCCATCTCCACCAGTACGATTTTTGAAGTACTTGCTCAACCGTTCACGCAGTTGCAGCCGAGCCCGAAGGAGGCGGGACTTCACCGCGGGAATACTCAAATCCAAGGCATCCGCCGTCTCTTCGGTGGAGAGGCCCTCAACATCGCGCAAGACAAACACTGTCCGAAAACTCGGCGGCAACCCTTGTATTGTCTTGCCCAGGATCTCTTTCAGTTCACCTTGGTTGTAAAGCTGCTCCGGATTCGGAGACCAGTCCGCGACTTCCCGCGGCATGGAATCCTCTTCAGTCTTTATATCCTCATCGAGCGAAACCATTCGCTCCGGACGCCTGCGACGCAAGCGCATCAGCGCTTCGTTCACCGCGATCCGTACCAGCCATGTGTAGAACTTCGACTGCTCCTGGAAGTTTGCCAGGTTCTGGTACGCCTTCAGGAAAGCGTCTTGCACCACGTCCTCCGCGTCCTCGCGGTTCTGCGTGATGTGCTGTGCGATCCGGAAAACGTTGCGGTCGTACCGCTTCACCAGCTCTTCGAAAGCGCTGATGTCGCCGGCCTTGGCCGCATGGACCAGCGTAAGTTCATCGCCAGTCGCTTCTACCTTTGGTTGGATGGTTCCCATGTTTGTGTAGATTCAGGATTTTAGTCCGGGGTCACCCAAGAGCGCTGCTTGCGCCGACTTGGAGCGGTTTACGCCCCACAAATTTCCCGAAGCCATTGTACCTATAAGGCCGAGGATTCGGGAAAGCCCGGGAAACAAAATTTCATTTATCTTGCGACCGCTACCTGCTGCGTTGAACACGATTCTGGTGGAAATACGTCTATTGTACGGACGCGCGAGTCCAACAGATGTCACAGTGGGGAATCCATTTCGTAAATGATGTGTTTGCATCCGGCATAGAAGGAATCGCGTTACACTAAATCCGGTGAATCTCCACAGCCGCTTCCAAGCCGTTCTTCTGGCCATTGTAATGGCCCTGCTGGGCATTGGAGTGCTCGCGCAAGACAGCACCTCCAAGGTCCACAAGAAAAAGTCTGCCTCCAATGCAAGTACCCATAAATCAACGAAGCCGGCCAGCAAGAAATCGGCGTCCGCTCATCAACGCCACGCGCCGCGCAAGAAGATAACTGCCGCCCGCGCCCACAGCATGAAGCGGACCTTCGTGGCCTCCAGTGATTTGCGCCCGATGGCCCGGCAGCTTGTACAATTTCGCACGTCTGCCGCCTATGCCGGAGTAGAAAACTATGCGCACGCTCATGCTGGAACCGAGGCCGGAGCCCTGGCTTGGTTCGCCATCGGATACGCCCATTATCTCGACGCACAGTTTCCCGCCGCAATCGCCGCCCTGCAGAAGGCAGAACCGCAGATCGGCGAATTGAAGGATTACACCGCATTCTTCATCGGCAATTCGTATGTGGCCAGCAATAATCCTGAGGAGTCGTTTGCGTATCTGCGCGACTTCCCCACTCGCTTTCCGGACTCGCTTTATGCGCACGACGCATTGATTTCGTACGCGAGAGCGTTGCTCGCGACGAATCGCTCAAGTGAAGCTATTCGCTTGTTGGAAGCGCACCGCATACCTGCGAGCGCCGAGACCGAATATTTCCTGGGCAAAGCCTATGTGCAGGACGGCCAAAGCCGGGCTGGGGCGGAGATCTTGCGGCACGTTTACTACAATTACGCGACCAATTACACCGCCGATAACGCCGCTGCCGACTTGAAGAAGATTCCGGAGGCAACCACGCTTCCGCCGGTTACCTACGCCGAGCATCTGAAGCGTGCCGAGTCGCTATATAAGGCGCGTCGCTACCCTGCCGCCGCCGAGGAGTACCGCGCACTAGCGGACCTCGCTCCAGCAAACGAGCAATCAGCAGCTCTGATTCAGCTCGCCAATTGCTACATCCACGACGGCGATACCCGCGACGCTCGCTCCGCGCTCGATCGCATTCCCGACGATGGCAGCGAAGCCAGCGCCGAGAAGTGGTACCAGCAGGCCGAGATTGCCCGCACTGGCGACGATGAAGCCGCCCTGACCACCATTTTGGAGCACATGCGCAGCACCACGCCCAAGTCGCCGTGGCTGGAATCGGCCTTGTTTACCGCGGGAAATATGTACCTGTTGCGCAAGGATTACGACCGCGCCATCGATTATTATCGCGAGCTCCATGAGCGGTTCCCGGCGGGAACGAAGGCGGCCTACGCTCATTGGAAATGCGCCTGGCTCACCTATCGCCAGAACCGCAAGGAGCAAGCCAAGAAATATTTTGACGAGCAGATTGAGTTCTACCCGGGAACCAACGAAGTTCCCAACGCCATGTACTGGCGCGGACGCATGGCCGAGGATGAGGCTCAGTACGGTGCAGCTCGAGCCTACTACCAGAAACTTGGGGAGCGCTACCGTAACTACTACTACGGCGTCCTGGCGCGTAAACGACTCGCGGCATTACCGGTGGCCCCGGCTGTTGTAGTAGCGTCGCTGCAGCACATCGGTTCAGCGCCGGCTTACGATGACGATTCAAAAGTTACCGACCCTCCCGAGGACGACCTTCACTACATGCGCGCCCGGCTGTTGGAGAATGCCGGCATGACAGACTTGGCGGTGCGGGAATTGCAGGCGGGAAGCTCGACCGGTCCGTCGTGGGAGATGCTGGAGATTGCGCGCATCTACTCCAGCGGCGGCGATTACTGCCGGGCGTTGCAGGCATTGAAGCGTGCGATTGCGGGATATTTCGCCATGGACGTGGACGGCCTGCCTGCACCTTACTGGCACGGATTATTTCCGCGACCTTACTGGGATACATTGCGGCGATACTCGGAAGAGAACGGCCTTGACCCCTATTTAGTCGCGTCGCTTATCCGCCAGGAATCCGAGTTCAACCCGGGTGCAATCTCGCGCGCTAACGCTTACGGACTAATGCAACTGCTGCCCCGAACAGGAAGGGATGAGGCCAGGAAAGAAGGACTGCACCACTTCAGCACGGACTCGCTGCTAGATCCGACGATGAACATCGAACTAGGCACACACTATTTCCGGCAAATGATTGACCACTTCGGCGGACAAACGGAGTATGCACTGGCAGCTTATAACGCGGGCGCCGACCGCGTCGAGGATTGGCGCGCCTCAGGCAACTTCCGCGACGTGGAGGAGTTCGTCGAGTCCATCCCCTTCACCGAGACCCGCGAATACGTGCAGGCGATCGTGCGCAACACCGAGGTCTATAAGCGGGTGTACGGGACACCGTAAGAAAACCGCTATTCGCCATCCGCTCTTCGCTGATGGTTATTCACTTTGAATAAGCGCAGGTGTGGGTCAAGTTCCGGTGGATTGGTCCTAGAACCCTTGTTCTGCAACTTACTCCGTCACGGGGTAGCGAAAGGCGAAGAGCCACGGCCACGGGCGTTTACCAGCTGCTTTTCACGGCCTCATTACCAGACTTCGCGAACACAATCTCCGACACCAGCAGTATCGCGCCAATCACGATTGCGCTGTCGGCTACGTTGAAGGCCGGCCAGTGATAGCTGCCGATGTAGAAGTCCAGAAAATCCACGACGTGCCCGGTCATCATGCGGTCCCAAAGATTGCCGGTAGCGCCCCCCAGAATGAGGGAAAGACCGATCGTCGTCGTGCTCATCGAGTGGCTATGCTTCCACAGCAAGGCCGAAACCACCATCAGCGCGATAATCGAGAAGCTGACCAGCGCGCCAATCTTCCATTGCGCTGTGGACTCGGCGAACAGGCCAAACGCCGCTCCCGTGTTCTCCACGTGGGTGAGTTGAAAACAACCAGGAATTACAGTGATGCTGTTATGCGGACGAATATTGCTGGCCACCGACCATTTGGCGAGGCGATCCAGCAGCAACACCGCAGCGGCAATGAAGAAGAAATACTTTCGCATGGTGAACTTCGAGGCTCTTCCTGCTTGTTAGACGCTGCCACCCTGCCGAAAGGAGCACAGGAAAGCCTGTTTTACGATACGGTCGAAGCCCGTGTCCGGTGAGCAGGGTTCAGTCAGCGCGCGCTGCCGCCGTAGCCTCAATCTCCGTCAGGACGGCACTACAACGTTCGCACACCGTCGGATATGCCTTGTCTTCTCCGACGTGAATGGAATAGTTCCAGCAGCGCTCGCACTTCGGGCCCGGAGCCCGATTGACGTTTATCGTCAGCCTAGTGTCGCCATTGCTGGCCGGTGACTTCTCCAAAACCACGTCTGAAACGATAAACAAATAGCGCAATTGATCGCGATGGCGTTCCAGCACCGGAAAGAGCTGTGTGGGAGCCGCCAGATGAAGTTGTGCCTCCAGGCTGCCGCCGATTGTTTTCTCCGCCCGAGCAGTTTCCAGCACCTTCAGAGCCTCCGTTCGGATCGTCAACAGCGTGTCCCAATCGCTCTGTAGAGCGGCAACATTCAGATCGCCGGATATCGCGCCCGTGAGTTCTTCCGGTTGTGGAAACAACGTCACATGCACGCTCTCGGGACGGCTTTCGACGGCCGGTAGGAATCCCCAAATCTCCTCCGCGGTGAAGCTCATTACCGGAGCGAGCAGCCGCACCAACGCCTCACCCAGCCGCCATAGCGCAGTCTGGGCCGAGCGGCGGGCCAGCGATTTCGGTGCCGAGGTATACAGCCTGTCCTTGAGCACATCGAAGTAGATCGCGCTCAAATCGACGATGCAGAAATCCTTCAGCCGATGGTAGAGCCGATGAAAGACAAAATCGTCGTAGTGCCCGCGCACATCTTTGGTTACCTCGGCGGCACGCAACAGGAAATATTGATCGAGCTGCTGCATCTCCGCAAAGCTGACTGCGTCTTCTTCCGGAGCGAAGTCCGACAAGTTGCTCAGGATGTAGCGGAAGGTGTTCCGAATTTTACGATAGCTTTCCGAAATCCGCTGCATGAGTTCGTCGGAAGCCATGACATCCTCGCGAAAATCTACCGACGCGACCCAGAGGCGAACAATCTCGGCGCCGAGTTTGTCCGCGATCTCAACTGGATCAACCGTATTGCCCAGCGACTTCGACATGGCGCGGCCCTGCGGATCGAGGGTCCAGCCAGCGGTGGCCGCACTTCGATAAGGCGCCACACCTTTTGTCGCCACGGCGCAGAGCAGGGAAGACTGAAACCAACCGCGATGCTGATCACCGCCTTCTAGGTAGAGGTCAGCAGGCCAGGGAAGTCCCGGCTCGCGTCCCAGTACGGCTGCCTGGCTCGAACCCGACTCAAACCAAACGTCGATGATGTCCATCTCCTTGCGAAACTTCGTTGCGCCACACTTGCCGCACTTGATTCCGGCCGGAAGAATCTCCTCCGCGGAGTGTTTGTACCAGGAGTCGGCGCCTTCGCGGGCAAATAGCTCCACGACCGCGCGATTCACCGCCGGATCGTTGAGAAACTCCTTACAGCCTTCGCATTGATAGACCGCGATGGGCACGCCCCAGATACGCTGCCGCGAGATACACCAGTCGGGGCGCGTGGCGACCATATTGGAGATGCGCTCTTCGCCCCATGCCGGGTCCCACTTCACCTTCTTGATCTCTTCCAAGGCGCGCGAGCGCAGCGTGCCTCCGGGAATTTTCCCTTCCATCGCGATGAACCACTGCTCGGTAGCGCGGAAGATGATGGGATTGTGACAGCGCCAGCAATGAGGATAGGAGTGCTCGATTTTTTCGTACCCCAGCAGCACGCCCCGGCTCTTCAGCAAATCCACGATCAGCGGATTAGCCTTGAACACCTGCTGGCTCTTATACTCGGGCAGCCCATTGCGAAGGATGCCTCCCTCGTCCACGTCGCAGTGCAAATCCAGGCCATACTTGACGCCGGTGGCAAAGTCGTCCGCGCCGTGCGCCGGGGCAGTGTGGACCGCGCCGGTCCCAGTGTCCATGGTGACGTAGTCGCCCAGCACGCCGACAACGCTGCGCTCTAGGAAAGGATGCGCAAAGGTTGCGTACTCCAGCTTCGCGCCAGGAAACGAAGCAACCTCCTTCGCCTCACCGAGATTGCACTTGTCCCTCGTCTGCTGCGCCAGATCTTTTGCAACGATGTAAATCCATTGGCCGGTATCGAGCGCGACATATTCGGCCTCGGGGGCAAACGTCACCGCCATCGACGCAGGCAGAGTCCATGGAGTTGTCGTCCAGATGATGGTGGCGACGTTCCTCTTGCCGGCCAGTGCGGCATCGATCTTGCCAGCATCGCTGGTCAGCGGATATCGCACCCAGATGCTGGGACTGGTGTGCATCTCGTATTCAACTTCCGCCTCAGCCAGCGCAGTCTTGTCGTGCACGCACCAGTACACCGACTTCAGGCTCTTGTAAACCAAGCCCTGTTCGAAGCACGAGTAGAACGTCTCAATCACGACGCTCTCGTAGCTGGCATCCATCGTCGAATAAGGCTCGTCCCAGCGGCCAAAGACGCCGATTCGCTTGAACTGTGAACGCTGCAGGTCGAGAAATTTTTGCGCGTACTTGCGACACTCCGCCCGCACCGCCAGCGGGTCCATGTCGAGCTTCTTGCGGCCCAGCAGATCGTCCACCTTGATCTCGATAGGCAGCCCGTGGCAGTCCCATCCCGGCACGTACGGAGCATCGAAACCGCTCATGCTGCGTGACTTCACCACGAAGTCCTTCAGCGTCTTGTTAAGCGCCGTACCCAGATGGATGGGCCCGTTGGCATAAGGCGGTCCGTCGTGCAACACGTAGATAGGCTGCCCCTTGTGCGCCTCGCGGATCCGGTCATAAATCCGCATTTTCTCCCACCGGTCGAGCATCAGGGGCTCGTTCCGTGGCAGATTCGCCTTCATCGAAAAATCGGTCTTGGGCAGATTCAGCGTGGATTTCAGATCGAGCGGCACTCCCTATATCTCCCGCCAGCTGGTTACTGGATTATGAAAATCGTGCAAGTTATCTTTTCATTATAGGGAGTGGGTAAATTCGCGTCTATCAGCGGGTTGCATTCGTGCTCGCCTTTACTTTCCGGATTCGTCACAAGTTAAAGTGCGCACCACAAACAACGGTGAGAAAACCGCTGCATCTAACTTTTAAGCATGTTGGCTTTACGCGTTCGGCAATTTCGGCGTAACCAAGCGGCACAGATTGTAGACAGATCCTAGAACCAAGAAGACCGAAGGATACAGACGAGCATTATGGCCAATCAGGCGCTGATTCCCCAATCCCAGCAGGATGAACTGAATCTTCTGCCGCGGACCAACATGGACGAGTCCTTGTTCAGTTCGTTGAAGAGCAACATCCGCGCTGCCTTGTTCCCCGAAATATTGCCTCCCCTGCAGCTGACCTCGCGTCCGGTGCAGGTGCGTAACATCTGGGGCGAATACAACTACAAAAAACAAAGCGCCGGCGTTTCCCTGGCTGTACATATTTTGATGGTAGCGGGTCTGGTCGCAATTTCCATCATGGGTGCAAGAGCAGTCAAGCAGGCGGAGAAGCCGCGGGAGACTGTGACGTTGATTGCACCTGACCTGACGCCACCGTTGCCGATGACCAAGAAAAGCGCCACGACCGTCGGCGGTGGAGGTGGTGGCGGTGATCGCGATAAGCTGCAAGCCCCGAAAGGCAAGTTGCCAAAGTTGGCCATGGAACAGATCACACCTCCGGCCATCGTGATTCGCAATGATCATCCCAAACTTCCGGTCGAGCCAACTGTGGTCGTGCCGCCTCAGATCAAGCTTGCATCCAACATGCCTTCCATCGGTAATCCTATGGCAGCGATTCCGGCTGGACCTCCATCCAACGGCACGGGTAGCGGCGGTGGCATCGGTTCTGGCTCGGGCGGTGGCGTTGGATCGGGGACGGGGCCGGGAGTCGGTCCCGGTCACGGTGGGGGTATTGGCGGTGGAGTATTCCGCGTCGGCGGGGGGGTGTCTGCACCGCGTGCTTTAGATACGCCAGATCCGGAATATTCCGAAGAAGCGCGCAAGGCAAAGTATCAGGGAACCTGTGTGCTATGGTTGATTGTCGGTCCCGATGGCAAGCCGCGCGACGTCAAGGTGGCACGAGCGCTGGGCATGGGACTAGACCAGAAAGCGATTGAAGCGGTCCGCAACTGGAAATTCGAACCTGCGATGAAGGATGGGAAACCGGTCGCGGTGCAAATCAACGTCGAAGTGAACTTCCGCTTGTATTAACCGGACGAAGATCGACTCAGGAATCAGGTTTAGTCGTAACCTCACACGGCAAAACAAAACTGGGTAGTGCCTCCCAAGACCCGTCTGCGGCGCGTCGATGGGCAAGATCCTAAGAAGAGCTCAACCAGCTTCTCTTTGTTCGTCTCGCGCCGTCATCCGTATTCGCCGTCGGCTCGCCGAAAGCTATGCCGCCTCGACCAGCAATTCTGTGCACTCGGGAACCCCAAAACAATCGGCTGCCGAATCTCTACCAGTGCAGACGCCAACTCCTGAAACACCGTCGCCTGTTGACCGGCCGCCGCGGCCACCTCTTCCGCTGTCAACGCCACCCGAGGAAGCACCATCGTCTGCACATTAGCATTCCAGCGCGCGGCGAGGCCGCAGAAGCGATTGCAATGGTCGCCGCGATCACCGGCGCTTGGGTTGATCGGGTCTGGGTTGCGATGGACTCCACGACTTAGCCGAGGCTGCTGGTGTCTTTACAACCGTCCGGCTATTCTTCCGATGCTTGCCCCTTTTTTCCAGCCGCCAACTGCGAGACGCGTGGTACACCCGGGCCCCCGCCGTTCTCGTCGATAAACTCCACCCCGGCTGAGCTCCAACGCGCGGCGGATAGCCAAGTCATTGGCGCTTGTCAGTGCCGTCTGGTTCTCCTTTAGCTCCGCGCGGCGAATGGTGGCAACGCTTAGTGCCGACGCCGCGGCAAGATCCTCCGCGGTCCAACGAATAAGAGACCGAGCCGCTCTGATCTGAGCGCTGGGGAAGGCGCATTCAGCGCCGGCCTGTCGCAAAACCACGACAGTTGCTATCATGCCAACCCATCGCACTTGCTGACGGTCGTCCAACACAGGCGTCGGGCAAGCTTCTGGAACAATGCAGCCAATGCGCGCTGTTACTGTTTTGATACATTGAGGCAACGGAAGCGCGGCATCTTGCTGGGACATGGCCGGGACTGATGAGAGCGTACGTAGGCACGCGATTGGATCGCTAAGAATACGCGACATTCGTGGGGCCGCACCAATCGTCTTGGAAGGCCCAGTTGTCCTTCACTTAGGGTGAGCTGGGGCCGCGCCAAGCGTCGTCGGCCATAGCCGTAACGGCAGTATTTATTGCAGGCCGTGGATTGCCATGAACGCCGCCCACGTCAGGGCAGAGGCAGCGACCAGCACCAGAAACGGCGCGACGGTTGATTTTGCCGATCTTGCCATTGCCACTCAACCCGATGGTGTCCGGTGAAGCTATGATCGAATTGGTTAGCGCAACGTTAAGCGATAGGTCAGCAGATTGTACCGCCGTAGGGGACCCCAAGCGGGAGTGTCTTGGGGTTTTGAGTTGTTCCTCCTTCTCTGGCCGGGCGGGTGTCGGGGGATGAGTGAGGGGCCCGTCCGGTCGGCCTGTATGGGCATGTTAGCCGATATCGCCCGACCCGAGAGTAACGGCGAAGTAACAAACGTTATTTTCTTGGCGATTTTCCTCGGACGTTTCGCAAGCGCTAATGACGCCGGCTATCAGGCCGAGATTGAAGGGCTTTCAACGTCCTCGCTAATTCAATCCCTTGCGGAGCCGCAACGTCATGGACATGCTTAAACGTGCCGTCTCTGTTTGGTCTCGATGGAGCTGTTAAGCGCGGATGAGGTGATCGAATGAGGTGGCGGCCGATGTCGCAGTTTGACACTTCTGCGCTGCTCACCATTTCGGCAGCGATTGGAGGGAGAGATGGGGCAATCGGCCGACCAGCTTGTGGATAGCTGAAGATTTTGGGTGCTGCGCTTCAGGCTGATGGTGAAACGAGGTCCGTGTGAACGGCTTCAAGCATCAGAAGGAGAAGCGCAGCATGTACCATTTTGCTGGACTGGACGTTTCGGCTTAGCTGATCATACGGTTGACGTCGTTTATACGAAGATACGTTCAAGCAGGGATTGCGCCACATGATCTGTGCTGAATGCGGCGCTCAGCGGCACAGTGCATTCGATACAGGGAATTTCCATGATCGGTTGTGGCACTCGGATTGCCGCCGTAGGGAAGCGATCAAGAACCACATTCCCTGACGGATGCACGAGGTACATCAGCCGCAGATGACCTTTCTGATGTGCGTCGCTCGACCTCGCGTGGCGTAAGCTTAATGGCCTCGGCAAAGGCCGTATTCCTGGAATTGAAACGACAGGGGACTAACGCCTTCTTATGGCTGCCCGCCAAGGTTAAGGACGCATCATGAAATCGACCCATCGTTTCGGGTCGGCAGCGATAGCGTCAGTCGCTTGCTCGAGCGCTTGGCCTTCCATTCCATACCCCCGAAAGATGCCCGCAACTTCCTCAAGTTCCACTTCGCGAAGCTCTTTGATCTCCTGATATTCCTGACGCTGCTCGGACCATAATGTTCTTCGTCCGTGCGTGCAGCGAGATATCCCCCAAACCCATTGCGATCGCGCCCGCGGCAATTTCGGCCAATCCGGCTGTTACAATAATATGAGTTGAGGTAACGGCGGCGTATAAACCCGCTGCCAGTGCAAAGGGCACGGTCAATCCGTCTGCCATTCCGATCACCACGTCACGGACGGACTTGGAGCCGGTGAAATGTTTCTCTACGTGCGGGATTCGGCACAACTGACCTCACAGATAGGTAAGCGAAAGTCACCGCCTGGCCGACAAAACCCGAGGGCGCATGG
>CAVREJ010000009.1:137500-145984 GCA_963720135.1 uncultured Acidobacteriaceae bacterium | reverse complement strand
AAATACCGCAACAAGGTTCGAACTCCCGGTATCGAGGCACCCTCGATACCCTGGGATCGGTCGCCCAGCATTTTAATCCGTGCGGGGCGTCGCGCTGGCGAGCGCGAGAATCGCTCCGGCAAACAGCAGCGTGTCCGCAAAGTAGTTGATCCCCTCAACCTTGACCGCGGTGCTCGGGTCGGACATCTGCGCGATCAGGATCGGCCCATAGATGAACAAGACCAGCAGCACAATCCAGGTACCGAGATAAGTTGCCGCCATCCGCGTCTTCTTGGCCAGCAGAATGCTTGCCCCGGCAACCAGCAGAATTGCGCCCGTCAGATAGCCAATGAGCAGGCGCCCCGGAATCCACGCGGGCGTCAGTTTTTCGAGCGGGACTCCGGGGCATCCCGCTGGGTGCAGAAAATGCTCAACGCCAAAAAATATAGCGGCGATCGCGATCAACACGCGGCCCACCGTAATGAGCTTGCTTTTGCCTGGCCCGCGCATCGCGTTTCCCGCAAGAATCCAGCCTCCGCCCGCGAACGACATTTCGCGGAAGACAATCACCCATGCAATCCGGTCTCTGGGGCTGGCGAGAGCTCGCGGGAAATGTATCATCGCCACAAAAAGAAACATCATGATCCCGAACAGCAGGCCGGACCAGCGCACCTGAATTTTTGTGGCAATGCTCAAGGACGCGGCCAGCAACGCAAAGCCGACGAAGTACGCCCAAAACAAACGCCATGGCATGTACGAGGGCACGGCGAGCATGATGAATTTTGCGCCCGAGAGATGCTCCGCGCCGAAGACCGCCAAGGGAATGGCGAAACACAAATTGCTCAAGGCTACGATCTTGTCCAGGCCGCGGGCCCGCGCGATATCGGTCTTCGCAGCCCACAGCGCAACCAGGAAAAGTAGGACGCCGGCGCTGCACATCGAAACCGCCGTGCGAGAGATCTCAAAAAATGTGGCGAGAATGGTTGTGTGCATGTGGATGCAAGCGTAAGCCGCGTGCTCTATCTGGGCACCAGGCAAGCGAGGAAAACGACCGCAGCGAGAGCCGTTCGTGAAATCATCGCTGCACCTTTCCAGACCATGGTTCGACGTAAGACGACTTCCGAGTGTCAACCGGGGCAGACCACCCCCCCGTGCTCTATCTGTGACTCGTTTTCCCGGACAAGACCGCTTCAAATTCTACAACGAAGAGTAGGTGAGGATATCTCTTTACGAAGTTGAACAGACGCGCGAACCCGGGAAGTATCCTTAATTAAGTAGCATCAGATGGAAGCCACGATTTACACTTAAGATCAATGCGTATAAGCGAGATAGCTGTTTCGCGGTTGTTCGGTTTGTTTAATCATGTCGTCCCGATGAACCTGCGAGATCGGGTGACGATAATCCACGGTCCAAACGGATACGGTAAAACCACGCTGCTACGTATGCTAGACAGCGTGGCCAGCGGTCGTTATTCCGAGCTTCGCAGTATTCCATTCCGAGATTTCCAGATTCGGTTTGATGACGGACAGGTCTTGAACATCTTACGCGTTGACGCGCGTGGGCCACAGACTCGAGAGGCAGCCGGACCAACGCTGACCATTACGCTTGCCCATGGCAAAACAGAGCAGCGTACGTCTTTGCCGTCGATCTCTGCCGAGTCCCTAGGATTTCCCCTTTCCTACGTTGAACGAATTATTCCTCATTTGGAACGGCTGGGACCGACTCAATGGCAAGACAAAAAAAAGGGCGACGTTGTGAATTTCGAGGAGATATTCCGCAGATATCCAAATTTCTTGCCTATGGGTGAAAAACTCCCAAAGCTTGTCGAGCCCGAATGGTTAGTGAAGTTTCGGGAGACGATTCCCGTACGTTTCATAGATAGCCAGCGTCTCCTTAGGATTGGAAAGGGTCGGAGTCATGCAGAAGACGAGGAGCCGTTTCGCCCAGCCGTAGTTGTCTACTCGCGAGAACTTGCACAGCTAATCAAGACAAAGCTCACCGAGTACGCCACCTTGTCGCAGTCGCTAGATCGGTCGTTCCCTAAGCGACTTGCCCAATTGGCGGAGGCGAAGGGCAATGAGCGGACCTCTATCGATCAATTAAGAACTAAGCTTCAATTATTGGAAGACAAACGCGCAAGCCTCAGTAAGGCCGGTCTTCTCGACGAAGAGAACGAGGATTTTGACCTTGCGAGTTATCTCACCAACGCTACGCTTACACAAAACGTCCTGCCAGTATATGCGGAGGACGTGGAACAGAAGCTCCAAGTATTCGATGACATCGCACCCAAGATAGAGCTACTTACAAGTATCGTGAATGCGCATTTCCAGTTCAAAGAAATATCGATCAGTAAGGACAAAGGTCTTCAATTCGCCACAAAATATCCTGGTCCACAACCAAGACCGCGCCCACTGTCTCCAGCGGTTTTGTCGAGCGGTGAACAGCATATGCTCGTTCTGCTATACGAGCTATTGTTCAAGGTTGCTCCGAATTCGCTGATCATGATTGATGAACCCGAGATCTCACTCCATGTGGCGTGGCAGCTTGAGTTCTTGAGCGATATTCAACGCATCACGGAAATCACCGGAATTGATGTACTCCTCGCAACTCACGCGCCCGGCATCATTAATGAGCGATTGGATCTCGCGGTTGCACTTCAGGCTCCGGCGGAGGCGACGTGAGTCCTGTCTTCAGCGGACAGATCATTGCCAACCTTGTAATAATGAGCAGGACTTCCGCAGCTGAGCGCCAGAAGGCAGCCCTACTAGTGGAGGGTGACAAGGATTCCAGAGTTTTCCGGAAATTTATCGACCCAACCCAATGTCGAGTCGTTTCGGCTAGCAATCGCAAGAATGCCGAAGAGGCTTTGTCGATTCTGAAGGCAGCCGGAGAGCGCGGCGTGCTGGCAATTGTCGACGCAGACACCGATCATCTGGAAGGAAAGACGCCCTCTGACCCAGATCTGATCATCACACATACTCGCGACCTTGAGGGACTGCTCTTGCGCGGGTCCTCTATTGTTAGCGTGCTAACTGAGTTTGATCTGGAACTCGATGTTTTTGGTGCAGACCCAGAAATTGCCGCTTTAAAGGCAGTCGTTCCTCTAGGTTACGTTAGGTTTATCATCAGCAGGAAAGCATGGCAGGTTAGATTGTCCGGGGTGGATTTTGCCGCATTTATTGACGTGAAAACGCTAAAGTGCGATCTAAACGCACTCTGTCGGCACGTAAGCTCGTTGACCATAACTGCTGGCATTGGGTGTGCAGAGTATCAAAAGGAGCTTGCGCAACTTGTCTCCCTAGAGCACGATCCGCTGATCGTGGCTCGCGGACACGACATAACCGCGATGTTGGCCTGGGCCATCTCGGCACGGGCGGGTAAAAAGAAGAAATATGGTGCGAAGATCACTGCCGACCTAGTCGAAAGCTATCTGCGCACAGCCTATCAGGCTTCGGAGTTCTCGGGAAATCCAACGCATAAAAAGATCCAAGAGTGGGAGGCCAATAATCGACCTTACCGAGTGTTGAGCTCATAGTTGGAAGCGGATGGTGATAGGCAGAAACGGAAAAGGCTCCACGTTGTTCAGGTAGACCCTTCACTTATGTCGGGGAGAACTACCCTCCCTCACCTTCACGCCGGCGCGGGGTATCCCTACTGTTCTACGGGCGTTTCGGCCTGACCTCGAAAGAAGGCTAGCGCCGTCTGCACGAACCGAGGTGCGGTGTCGAAGAAGATTGGGCCGAGACCGCCATTGGGAACGATCCAAAGCGCCGAGCGCAGAATGGCGCGGTACATCGCAAAACAGTTATCAGTCGTCAGTTCTCAGTCGTCAGTTAAGACGCCTCGACAGACAACAGTGGTCAGCAGCAACGAAAACCTCCGCCCTTAGTCCAAGACAGGGCCAGAGCGGAGGACCCGGCTTAAAGAGCAGTTGTCAGTCGACAGTTGTCGGTTGTCAGTTAATAACAACAACAGCAGGTCCCTGGACTCCGCTGCGCTTCGCTCGGGATGACAGCAGAAGAAAGGGACACAAGAAGATTGACGTCAGCGAAGTTAGTCTCCCAAGTGTACGCGTGGCTGAAGTCAAGGACTGAAACGAAATACCCCACCGCAGCCGGCGCTGGGTGGGGCACCGTGAGAGCTATGGCCGGTCGGCCTAGTTCACCGTTATGTTGGCCGCGATCGAGGGGATACCGTTGGCCACTACTTGCAGCGTACTCGCTCCCGTCTCCATTCCAGGGGGAACATCGAAATGGGTGGAAACCGGGGCCCTGCTAGCCACGGCCATACTGCTATGGTCGTGGGTCTTGGCGTAGAAAACGTGTCCGGTGGCGACGTTGGTGATCCGCACCAAGGGATAGTTGGTCGCGGTCTCGAACTCGTCCCCAAACGCATTAGCCTGGGAAAGTCCATTGAACAGCGTGCCGGAGATCACGTAGCTTTGGCCACGGGTGACTGCCGACGGAACCGAAGTGATGACCGGTTGCCACGCTGAAATGTAAGTGCCGGTGGAATTGTAGACTTCTGCACCGCCGACCAGAATCTGGCCCGTCGGCAGCACCAGCAAGCTGCCGCCGTTACTAAATAATGTGGGAGTGAACGTGGATCCGTTGAACTCGTAAAAGCGGCTGGAGTTGCCCTCCACCAGCACGTTGCCGCTGGTCAGCAACACTGCAAAATTATCACCGGCATCGTCGCCATTGGGAAAGTCGGGGCCGGCGACCCAAAAGCCGTGGAAACCCGTTCCGGCGGGGACAGTCGTTGCTATGCCGGGAAAGTAGATGGCGGTATGTCCGGTGGAAGCGTCCAGATGCCGTGCGCCGGTGGCGAACACCGAACCGTCAGGCCGCAAGATGGCCGGGCCAATTTCACCCGGAGGACAATACTGGCCTCCGCCGTAAGGGATACAACCCTCCTCGGGCGGGCCCTGCAAGTTGGCAATCGTGCTGCCAGTGCTTGTCCAATGTTGGGTGGCAGGGACATATCGCTCCGCGTTGGGATTGTCTAACACGTCAGCCGTCAACACCGAGCCGTCGGGCATGAGGGTCCAGCCTTCCTCGGCAAACCAATCGGATTTGCCGCTCGACCCCATTGCCGTCCACTGAAGCGTGGCCGGATCCAATTCCGCCATCTGCATATCGAGTTTGCGGCCGATAAGAAAATGGCCATTGGGCAGCACGGTGGACGGTGAATCGCCGATATAGTCCCAACCAGTAGGAGGATTCAGCGCCGTCCAGGTGTTGAGAGCGGGATCGTAAATGGCGCCCAGGTTGGTGAGGGTAAATGCACCAAAGTTATATTCGCCGCCTTCAATCAGTACGCGGCCATCGGCTAAAGTTGCGGATGCAAAAGCATAAGGATCGTAATTGGAGGCCAGGCTGGCAACTTGCGACCAGGTTCCATTTACATAGCTCCCGTTAATGTCAGGGGTGAGCTTCCACCAGTCCTGTCCCTGGTCGCCTTGAACCAGGACGGTTCCATCGGTCAACAGAAAATCGATTCCGGCCCCATCCGGGGGCTGGTGAGTGAGTACGGTCAGCGTCTGCGCCGGCGAGAGGCCGCAGAGCGCGAGCAAAAGCGTGATGGCAGCAAGAGACAACTTCTTTGTCAAGACATACCTCTTTCTCAGGAGTCGCAATAGCGACCGTAGGTGGAAGAATCTTCCGTGAAAGTTCGTTTCGAATGGCAAAAACCACCGGGTGGATGCTGATGTCAAAGTAAAATTGTTGGAAGCCCACTACGAGGCGGCTCTGACGCGATAAACAGGGTGACAGAATTTTGCTTGAAGCGCGAAGGTATGTCAAACGGGAATTTTCGTTTTAGAAAAATCTTTGTCTTATCAAGCAGCTTTCTCGGCCGCGCTCCGCTCGGGATGACTGCGGAAGAGAAGCCCACAAGGAAACGGCCCCACGTTATTCACGTGAGGCCGTTATTTATGTCGGCGACGACCTACTCTCCCACACACTTTCGCGTGCAGTAAGTGTCCCGCCGGTTATGCCGGAATGCGCTCTTGGCGTCTCAACCGGGGAAGTCCATTGATGGACTTTCCGGCCTTTTGCTGCGCGACGCGAAGCTCGTAAAGGCTCTGCAGGTTAAGCCAGAACTCCGCACTGGTACCGAAGAAATGGGCCAGACGCAATGCTGTGTCGCCAGTGATAGCGCGCTGACCGTTCAAGATGCCGGTCACACGATTGGTCGGCACATTCAAGTTACGCGCCAGTTCGGCGGCACTCATGCCTAGTTCTCTCAGTTCCTCCGCCAGATGCTCGCCTGGATGGATCGCGCTGACTGCCATACATTCTCTCCTAGTGATAGTCCACGATCTCCACGTTGGACGGCCCCGGCGCCCGCTCCGGCCACGCAAAACAGATGCGCCATTGGTCATTGATACGAATACTGTACTGACCCTTGCGATCACCTGCCAACGCCTCAAATCGATTGCCAGGCAAGACGGCCACGTCGCGCAGCCCGACGGCCGCTTCGAGTCGATCGAGCTTCAATCGCGCCGAACGCTCGATTCCGGAAAACGCCTTCACTCGCTTGCCGGCGGCGAAGTCCCGGGTACGCTTGTCCCCGTAGCTGACGATCACGGGTAAGGATACCGCTGCTTTATGTGTTACGTAAAGCGTAATACAAGCCAAGTGTTGGCGCCGAAAGGAAACGGCCCCACGTTATTCACATGAGGCCGTTATTTATGTCGGCGACGACCTACTCTCCCACACACTTTCGCGTGCAGTACAATCGGCCCAGCGGGGCTTAACTTCCGTGTTCGGGATGGGAACGGGTGTTTCCCCCGCGGTAAGATCACCGGCTTTGCAGGCGCGTGCGGAAACTTTCCCGCAGCTCGATCCCAGGCGTGATTCCACGCAGGACCTGTAGCGCCAAATCTTGAAAGAACTTCTTGCGCGATTGAGCCTCGCGGGCTAAAGCCCCTCTGATGCGTATCGGGAGCGTCTGATCGGCACGGCTGAAGCCATGCCCTTTCAAAGCTCCGCCACGACCGCGGGCGATCTCTCACAACTGAATAGCATCAGGAATCCAAGGCTGGATCTCCGTCGAGATCCGCACGCTGACAGTTCTCCAGCGTGCACGGGGTTCCCGAGCGCCGATTTCTGCCAGCTTGGGGTAACACGTGTGCCGAGTAAATTTTATGGTCAAGCCGAACGGGCGATTAGTACTGGTAAGCTTCACACATTACTGTGCTTTCACATCCAGCCTATCAAACACGTAGTCTTCGTGTGCCCTTCTTATCCCTTTTGGGTTGGGAGATCTCATCTTGAGGAGTGCTTCACGCTTATATGCATTCAGCGTTTATCACAACCGAACTTCGCTACCCAGCCGTGCCATGGGCATGACAGCTGGAACACAAGAGGTTCGTCCATCCCGGTCCTCTCGTACTAAGGACAGGTCCTCGCAAATCTCCTACGCCCACATCAGATAGGGACCGAACTGTCTCGCGACGTTCTGAACCCAGCTCACGTACCGCTTTAATAGGCGAACAGCCTAACCCTTGGAACCTTCTACAGCTCCAGGATGCGATGAGCCGACATCGAGGTGCCAAACCGGAGCGTCGATATGAACTCTTGGCTCCGATCAGCCTGTTATCCCCGGCGTACCTTTTATCCGTTGAGCGATGGCCCTTCCATACAGAACCACCGGATCACTAAGGCCTGCTTTCGCACCTGCTCGTCTTGTTGGACTCGCAGTCAACCACACTTATGCCTTTGCACTCGACGGCTGATTTCCAAACAGCCTGAGTGTAGCTTCGCGCGCCTCCGTTACAATTTAGGAGGCGACCGCCCCAGTCAAACTACCCGCCTCACTATGTCCCCTCCCCGGGTAACGGGAATAGGTTAGAACCACAGAACTCGCAGGGTGGTATCTCACCGTTGGCTCCCCCAAGCCCAAGAGCCTGAGATCAAAGCCTCCCACCTATCCTGCGCAGCAAGTGCCATAGTTCATAGTGAAGGTATAGTAAAGGTGCACGGGGTCTTTCCGTCTAGATGCGGGTAACCGGCATCTTCACCGGTACTACAAGTTCGCCGAGTCGCTCGTTAAGACAGTCGCACGATCGTTACGCCATTCGTGCAGGTCGGAACTTACCCGACAAGGAATTTCGCTACCTTAGGACCGTTATAGTTACGGCCGCCGTTCACCGGGGCTTCAGTTCGCAGCTTCACCTTGCGGTTGACCGCTCCCTTTAACCTTCCGGCACCGGGCAGGTGTCAGCCCCTATACGTCGTTTTCGACTTTGCAGAGACCTGTGTTTTTGTTAAACAGTCGCCGTGCGCATTTCACTGCGGCCCCCTCGAGCTTGCACTCTACCGGGGCACCCCTTCTCCCGAAGTTACGGGGTTAATTTGCCGAGTTCCTGAACGAGCGTTCTCCCGAGCGCCTTTGGATATTCTCCTCGTCTACCTGTGTCGGTTTGAGGTACGGTTCCCTTTCCTTCTCCTTAGAGGTTTTTCTTGGCAGCGTGAAATCGGTGCGTTTCGTCCATACGGA
>CAVREJ010000009.1:0-132500 GCA_963720135.1 uncultured Acidobacteriaceae bacterium | reverse complement strand
CAGCCGCAAATTCCACACGATTCCCACACGGTTTGCACGAACCCGACGAGGCAGGCGCAAGCCCGCAGGGCGATATTTGTGTTAGCCGTGGGCGTAAGCCCGCGGTACAGGTTGCAGAAAACATTCGAGCGAGCCGCGGAGCGGCGACACAGGGCTCATTCGCTTTCGTCGGCGTGAGCGCGAAGGTACCGCACCGGATCCTGCACTTTCACCACGGCTACGCCTTGCTCGTCAGTGCGTCCGACCTGAAATACCAAGGCTCTCTCACCCGCATTCTGCCACCTTCGCAAAATTTCCTGCTGACCCGGTGGAATCCAGCTTAAGTCGCTGATAGAATTATGGGTTAGCGTTATGCGTCCAGGAGTGAATCGATCGCCATATGGAGTGGCTACGACTGCTGGACCGAAGACCACCACCTCGGCTTCACTGTCCATATCGGCTTCGAAAATCGCGGCCCGCGCGTCAACTAAGACCTGCGTAACATTCGGATCTCCTTTAATCACCTTCGGGCCATCGCCACGGCGCAGACGGCCCGTCCCGGGCAGCAACTCCAGCACGACATTTCGAAACGCCGTGTCGCTGAGATTCTCAACCACGTGCACCATCCCCGCCTCTAACAACTCGCACTCGCCATCGCGATAATTCAGCGTCTTCGGCTCCTCATCACGCGCGGCGCTAACGATCTCTCCATCACCCACCACGTAGAGCAAGTAATCGTGCGGATGATGATGGCAGAGCGTGTGATCGTGTGGCGCGATGTCAACCAGGAACGCGCGCACAAATTCGTTCTCGATCACAAGATGATGCCGCGGCTCCTGCTCGATCTCTACCGCCTGCTCGCACGAGTAACGGTTCTCGTCCACAGCTAGTCCTTCGCCGGCGCGGGCGCAGATGCGGGCTTGAATTCCATCACGATCAGGCGGATGTCCTGGTCGCCAACGTTGGTCAGGCCGTGATCGGGATGTCCGCCGTGAAACATCATTTCGTGCGCCTTACCATTGAAGTCCATGCCTCCGCTGCCGGCTGGTCCGGAATGCACGTGCATATCGGTCAGCAGGATGACCAGGTGGGGATATGCCTCTTCGTTCGACACGGTCTGCTGGGGCTTGATGGTCGCTTCCGAGATGCGGAACGTGTCGCCATAGCCGACCAACTTCGATTCCGGCGTCAACGGAGGCCAATCCTTAGCACGCGGATCGTCGGCGCAATTGTTCACACACACCTTTCCACCGTGGTTTTGCAGTAGCTCGATGGTTGCGTTGTGGAAGGGTGTGGACGCCATATCGGTGACAGCATGGGTCACTCCTGCCGGCGTGTAGCGGGCGTCGCCATCCTCCAGAACAACATGCTTGACCATGCCGTCGGGCGCGTAGACGTCAATGACTGTCTGACCAAGCGCGACTGCGACATAGTCGTAGCCGTGATGGTGCATCAGCGTGGACTTTTCTGGTGCGATCGTAACGTAGTAAGCGCGAAGATATTCGTTCTCAATCTTCAGTTGGTGAGTGGCGTCGGCGGGAATCTCGACCGTGGGCCCGAACTGCGCCTTCGCATCCTGAGCCAGCCCGAGACTGGTTAGCAGGCAGAAAATACCTAACGCTGCGTGAATCTTCATGCCGGAAAGGTTAGCGATCCGATGGCGGCAGCGCAAGAACGAAGTCTGGACTGTGCCTCCAGTTTGCCGTACATAGCACTGCGGTGGCAACCACATGACACTTAAGGGGCGAGAAAGCAGCGGGATAACGCCAGCACTATTGTTCGATTGTTTTTTATCGCGACTGCGCAGATAATTCGCTGATCAATTCCAAATCCAAAACAAGTAGGGCTTCTTGATCGAGGACGCATTCGCATGCACGGAGGATTGCGCCACAAACCCTGAGTCCCCGGTCCCATCTCTACGGTATTCCTAAGATTTTCAGTTGAGTTTGAAGCCAGCGTAAGAGTTGCGCTGGGCGAGAAATTCAGTGTGCGCAACCGCCGACAGCAATTATTCGATACCAGAACGGACTTAACTAAACTACGGAGGATGACAACGATGAGCAGTAAGCTGTGGAAGGTTTTTGCGGGGCTGTGTGTATTGGCGATGGCTACCGTGGCTGTGCCGGCAGGCGCCCAGATGACAGAGGTCAAAGAAAAACCGCCGATGTACTCGTACGTTGGATTTTGGAATATTCCCCGCGCGCAGTGGGGAGAGATGGAAAAATCAAGAACCACCGACCAGCCAGTACTGGACAAGGCCATGTCGAGCGGCGCAATTGTGGCCTACGGCGACGACATGAATCTGGTGCATCAGCCCGACGGCGCGACTCACGACGATTGGTGGTCGGCTATGTCCATGGCCGGATTGCTCAACGTGTTGGATCAGTTCTATAAGAACGGCAGTTCCACTTCTACCGTGCTGGAAAGTGCCACCAAGCACTGGGACAGCATTTTCGTCAGCCGGTATTACAACTGGCATGCCGGGACCTGGAAGGGCGCGTACACTCACGTGTCTTACTACAAATTAAAAGCCGATGCGCCGGACGACGCGGTGGGAGAGCTTAGCAAAAATCTGGTTGTGCCGCTGTTGGAAAAAATGCTCGCCGACGGGGCTATTCATGAGTACGAAGTCGACACCGAAGCAATCCACACCGAAGCCCCCGGCAGCTTTTGGGTTGTTTATATTGCGGCCAACGCAGATGGCCTGGACAAAGTCAATGCGGCGCTGCGGGAGAGAATGAAGTCGAATCCGCTGGGGGGCTCGGCATTCGGTTCCATGGTGGACTACAGCGCGCACCGCGACTATCTAAGTCTGACCAACGCTACCTACAAATAATTGTTTGCCTCTCTTGGTGGTTCGTGAGCGATGCGATTTCATTGCGCACCGCTCACGAGCCGTTCTTTTCCTGACTTCGTCGTAGTGATGAGCGGTTATCGATCGCGATCGCTCGACTATCTCAGCCTGCGAGGTCCTGCTAATGTCGACTGCATCCGTGATCTCTGCAGTCCTGCTGGCAGACCTACTGCAGTGGCAGAAATTATTGCGTTGGCGCCCCGCAAGACCCCAGGCGGTCGCGGCAGCGCGGTGATACACTATCGTTGACCTCGAAACCCTTCCGGTTCGCACGAATCGGACTCACCGCCCAGTCGGGACGTGGCTCAGCCTGGTAGAGCACTCGCTTGGGGTGCGAGGGGTCGGCAGTTCAAATCTGCCCGTCCCGACCAATTCCAGCTATCAGCTCAGCCGCCGTCAGCTTTCAGCTACTACAGATCCGCCCACCGCGTCCGTAACGGCGGCGGACAAGGGGTGGGCACCCTCGATGTGGTTGGTGACTACAATTTCGGTGGGAAGGGTGGGCCAGCCGCCCAAAGCTCGACTTTGCGCCACGTTTCCTAAACCAATGACGTACCCGAAATATCTCTGCACTCTTCCGTGTCTCGAACGCGGCAGGGCCGGACAGCCCGTCGGTTTGTGAATTTACGGTGTCAACTTGAAAACTACGCCGTTATTTGACGCGCCACCGTAGGCCGTAGTGCCGTACAGGTTCCCCACGGTGTCAAATACGAGGCCACCAACGGGAAATGATCCGTCGTTTCCAGAAAAACTATGCAACACGGATTCTGTGTGGGCGGCGGTTACCTTGTACACGACTCCATCCCCGAAGGGGCCGCCAGAAAAAGTGGTACCGTAGAGGTTACCGCCTGCATCCATGATCAATCCTGACCGTGGGCTGAACCCCTCCGGTCCAGAGAACGTATGGAGCACAGTAAGTAAACCCTGCTGAGTAACCTTGAACACCGTGCCATGAGTGCTGCGCGGAATGGCAGGCGTGGTGCCATATAAATTCCCCTGGGCGTCTGCGATGAGGTCGCCATTGGGGTGTCCCCCATCAGCGCCCCCTGTAAAGCTGTGCAGCACCGTTTCGATGCCGCTGGGAGTCAGCTTAAACACAACTCCGAAACTGAGCTGTAGGCCACCGTCGGCGTAAGTTGTCCCATAAAAATTGCCTTGACTGTCGCGCAGCAGCCTGCCCCATGGCTCTCCCCCGTCAGATCCTCCCGTGAAGCTGTAGAGCACCGTCTCTTCCCCAGCGGGCGTGATCTTGAACACCACACCTTGGCCGAAGGCACCGCCCATGCCCGTCGTGCCATAAAGGTTACCTTGGGCATCGGAGATCAAACCGTCGTTCGGGTACTTGCCGTCCGCCCCTCCCGTGAAGGTGTAGAGCACAATCGGCACGATTCCCAACGGCGATATCTTATAGACAGCGCCGTTGCCAAAATTCCCGCCGATGGCATCAGTGACGTAGAGATTATCCTGACTGTCGCGGAGCAAGTTGTCGACGCAAAAGTCACAGATTCCCGTCGGCGTGCGCCTGAGAAGCACTCTCACCACGCCGGTTGGGGTCAGCTGAAACACGGAGCCAAAGGTCGGAGGCAATGTCCCTCCGGTTGTTCCATAGAGGTTTCCTTGACTATCGATCGTCAACCGAGAAAACGGGTAAGCGCCGTCGTTGCCGTTAAAGCTGTGCAGTACGGTCTCCATCTGAGCCACTGCCGGACAGGTTGCTGCCCACGAGACGGCAAGGAGCACAATGGTCGCGAATAGCGGCCTGCGCAGCTTGCCTGAGGGCCAGCCGCCGCTTGCGACAATAATGGAGGAGGTAATCGGGTCAGTGGTTGGATTTCTGGAATGCATCTTTTCTTTTTCTCCTTGCAGAATTGCCGCTCGGAGCGAATCAGGGAATGAATCCCCACGTGTGGGCTCGCCTTTAGGCCAGCGTGAGCAATGTACCGCCAGTTCCGTCAAGGGTTGTCACGGTAGTGTCAAGAATTTGTATCCAATTTGTATCCGCTTGGAACCGCGCTCGTCTTCCTAGTCATGTTGGCGATGGTTGAGAAAGCCGGCTTGAGGAATGCGTACCGTCCCTGACCTGTGCTCGACCGCAAATGAATCGAACCGTAAACTGAAAACCGCTGCCCTTCGCGATTCCAAATCGAAATCTGATTCCCCTGGGCCCGCTCACTGGCCTCGATTTCCCCAGATCATTATCAGATATTATGATGTAGCTCTTTGAGACCATCTATGACATCGTGCATTCACGTAGTTCCTTCTCCCTCCCAGCAACGACCTTTGGCGTACGATCCGCTGCTCGACGACGTTGGATACATGACCTGCATGACCCTGGTGCTGCTCGGAAATTACGCGCAGACCGGGCATCTCGGCGGACCGCTCGCCTATACACCGTACAACGTTGCCGCGCATTTGATCGGGCCTGAAAACGGCGGCCTCCGTTACGATTACCGTCGGCCGAAGCATCCTTACTCCGACAAATTCATGATGGCGGCCGGCCACTCGGTCCCCACGTGCTACGCGCTGTGGATGATCATGGGACAAGCGCTGTATCGCAAGTATCAGCAGACCGGCGATCCGCGTTATCACGTCGCCCCGCACGTTGCGATGCTGCCGATCGACGCGTTGGGATTCCGGCGCGGCGCGGGCGCGCTTAAGACGCTGCTGCGCGAGACGGATTTGGAAGACCATCCGCTGTTCGCGGAAGCCAAAGGCCGCGGTATTCGTGCGCTCGCAGGACATGCCGAAAGCACCGACTTAACCAACGACGTGAACGGCGGACCCTCGGGCATCGGCATCGCGACGGCCGCGGGCAAAGCAGCGTTCTGGGATATCGCGGGCGCGCCAGAGTCGCCGAAAGTGATCGCGCTGGAAGGCGAATTCGCACTCACCGAAGGTCACGCGCAGGAGTTGAAGACGCAGGCGCTAGCTCTGCAAGTGGGAAAGCGTTTGCGCGTGATGCTTTCCGACAACAATGCGGGCATCGACGATTGCCTGATTGGCGGCGCGATTGGCGGCGTGATCGCCGGGTGCTACGACTGCTACGAGCTCGTGAATCAATGGACGTCGTATGGATGGAACGTCTTCACGATGTCGAATGGTAACGATTACGGCGAAGTGGCCGCGGCTCTGAAAGCAATGGACGAAGTGGACCCGCATGACCGCCGTCCCATCGTCGCGATCGGCAAAACCATCAAAGGCTACTGGCCCGCTGCCGCCGACGGAAAAATTCCCGGCTACGGCGGCGATCAACTGGTGAGTTACAAAAGCCATCCCTACGCGCTGAAGATGAATTCGGAATATTTTGTCGCGCTGGCGCAGACGTTCGAGAAGCATTACGGCGTGGAGTTCGAAGGAATTCGCCAGGGCCCGGTCAGCAACAATCGCGAGCGCTTGATCCAGTTCAAGACCAACGTCGACGTGGTGATGTCGCTGCTCGATCGCAACGGATTGGGCGATCGCCTTGCCGAGCGCCTGGTGGAAATCGGCGACACCGTACGCGACGACGTGAAGTTGCGCATCTCAGTCTCGAGCGATCCGTTTCTCGACGATCGTCTGCGCGTGGCGGCGCTACCGGAAGACCCGCAGAAAGTTTCGGTTCGCAATGCGATTTCCGGCGCGGAGAAGCAAGTTAGCATTGCGCTGTTCAAGAAACCGGGCGAGGTGGCCGGAGCCCGGCGCGCCATTTCCGAAATCATCAAGTGGATGAATTACGTCACGGAAGGACGATTCTTCACCGTGGCCGCCGACCTTTCGGAGTCGATCAACGTGGAGCATGGCAGTTTGTGGGGACACTACAGTCCTACGGACAACCCACTGGGCACGCGCTTGAAAGCGCCCATTCAAGAAGCGGGCAATGTTTCCACCGCCATCGGGCTGGTGAGTCAAAGCGCTTCCGTCGATCCCGAAAAATTCGCCGGCGTTTGGGCTTTGAGCGGCACCTACGGAGCGTTCACGCCGCTGATGTACACTCCAGCGCGTGTCTGGAGTCAGCAAAATCAGGACAGCAGATTCCGCGTCGGCGTGCTGCATATTCTCGCCGCGCACTCCGGTCCTGAAACCGCAGCCGACGCGCGCACACACTTCGGCATCTTCGCGCCGCAAGTGTGGAAGCTGTTCCCGCGCGGTCAGGTGATCAATTTGAGCTTTTGGGATTACAACGATGTCGCGCCCGGCTATTTCGCGGCGGCGGAAATCGCGGCGCGCGATCCCCACGTGGGCATCATCACAATAGAGGTGGCGCGTCCCGACTTCGCGGTCGCGGACCGCAACCATTTCGCCGACTCCGATCTCCGCGCTGCGGCAAAGGGCCTGTACGTGATCCGCGATTTCGCGCCAGACAAGCCGCGCCACGGTTACGTGATCGCGCAAGGATCGAGTTCCACGGTGAATCTGGTGAAAGTGCTGCCGAAACTGGAAGCGGCCGGGGTGAATGTGAAGGTGATCGCAGCCATCAGCGAGGAGTTGTTCGATCGCCAGCCGCAAGCCTATCGCGATTCCGTGCTGCCGCCCGAGGCTCCCTACGATTTGATGGTGGTATCAACGGGCACGCGACGCATGTGGCCGCTGCGTAACCTCGGCCCGTTGACGGATGAGTATTCACTCACGTCCGACTTCGACAATTGCTGGAGAAGCGGCGGCCTCGAAGCGGAAGTGATCGCGGAAGCGCATCTCGATCCCGAGTCGATTTTCGCAGGCGTTGAGCGCTTCGCAAACGAACGCGAGCGCCGCATCGGCGATCAACGCAAACTGACGGGTTAGTCGAGTGGGCTGTCTGCACTCGTCGTTAGGGCAAAACCAGCCGTCAGCTGTCAGCCTTGAGCCAAAGCAGATTTCGCCTTTGTGAGGCTCGATACTGTTTGGCGGCGGCTATCCAAATGGGAGCGGGGCCTGGTAGTGGCCGAAATCTGCGTTGAAGGCTAACAGTGAATGAGATTTGCAAGGGACCGCCGACGAATCCTTTTTCGGACGGCCCCAGCCACTCCCAAGAAAGCCTATGCGTCACTTCCGAGAGAGGGCGGCGCGGAGCATATCATTGCCGAGGAAGCTACTACCAGACTCGCAGATCGCTGCTAGTGGCAGAAATGTGCGTTAAAGGGAAATTGCAAGAAATGGCCTCCAAAGAACCTCTGGCCGAGAATTCACTGGAGGCCGCGCCACTTCGTATCAATCGCCAGAACATAACACGCACTTAGCAAAAGGCAGCGTTAAGTTTTGTGAAGATTCGCGGCGAGTCGGGATTGAAAGAACCAAGGCCTGTGGTTCTACAGATTGCGTGCAGTGCTCCATCCCCAAGACATTGGCGAACAGCAATCGCTAGCGGTTGGTACTGTCTGTTAATCGTCAACGCACATTTCGACCACTACCCGGGGCCTTTCCCGCTGGGTACGCCTTCCCCACTGTTTCCGCACGAAATAATCTCTCGTCGATGCGATGCAGGCGCTTCACCATGCCCGGCGTCAGCAGCTTGTAATGGTGGATTTCCAGCAGGTAGTAAATGATGAACCAGATCGGCTCTTCCGTCGTCATCCAGGCCTGATCGTCGAACCGCGCCAGGTTCACTGGACGCGAAAAGGTGCGGAGCGTGCGCTCGCGCCGCAGGTTGAAATAGATATCGAAGTAGCTCATCGCCAGCTCGCGCAGAGACCGATACACCGGCTCGCGATAGCGGCAGCCCGCATAGTTCGACTTGGCCACCGCTCCCCAATGTCCCTTGACCCGGTAAATGGCGAGCACGTGGTCGGTGTCGTGTTCCGCTTCGAGGTCGAGAATCAGCGGCGGATATCCGTTGGCACGCAAGGCGGCGGCGGCAAAGATTGCCCCTTCGAAGCAATGGGAAGTGTTCTCACGCAAAACTTGCCGAGGCGACCACGCCGTGTCGGCCAGGTGATATGGCATGTCGTCCAGAAACCGCTGTATGCCGCAGGGGTCTTTCAAGCTGCGCAGCTTGCGCAGTTCCGCCGGAGTGAAGGGGTGTTGGTTGTTCATGATTGAGTGGAGAGCAGTGTATCGCATTGTAGACAGCAGTGAACTGCCCCGCCCTAGCCAAGAGAAGGCTAGAAAGGGGCACCCCAGAATTTGTCCGTCGGCGGATTGTGCGCGCTATTTAACCAGGAATCGTTCTGCCTCCCCAGTGCATCTTTATCTGCTTTGAGCAATTCCGGAGTTGCTGGATCTAGTGTGGGTGGAGCACGCCTTCAGGCGTGCATAAACAAAGCCGTAGAAAGAGGGAGAGGCAACTCTCAAATGCACCGCTAAAGCGGTGCTCCACCCGTGTGCACCAACCCAGGATTCTGCTTTAGTTCGCGTTAGCGCTGGCTGCGGATTGACCAATCGCGACAGCCGACTTCTCACCCAAGGAGCCGAGGATGGCAACTGCGACGGTCGCGGGTTCGCAGGGCATGAGCATTTCCCGGCCGGCCTCCAACCCGTGGATGATCGCGGTCTCGGTCATGCTGGCGACCTTCATGGAAGTGCTCGACACCTCCATCGCGTCGGTCGCGCTGCCCTACATCGCCGGCAGCCTGTCGGCAACCAATGATGAAGCCACCTGGGTGCTCACCAGCTACCTGGTGGCGAATGCGGTCGTTCTGCCGGCCAGCACCTGGTTCTCTCTGAAGTTCGGTCGCACGCGATTTCTGATCACTTGTATCGTCATCTTCACGGTTTCATCTTTTGCCTGCGGCGCTGCCACTAGCCTGTGGATGATCCTGCTGGCGCGCGCCGTACAAGGCGCCGGCGGCGGCGCGCTGCAGCCGTTGTCGCAAGCCATCCTGCTGGAAAGCTTCCCGCCCGATAAGCGCGGCGCGGCGTTGGCGGTGTTCGCGCTGGGCGTCGTGGTGGCCCCGGTCCTTGGCCCAACCCTCGGAGGATATCTCACCGATGCGTACTCCTGGCGCTGGGCCTTCTATATCAACATTCCAGTTGGAATCCTGGCCATATTCATGATCCTGCGTTTTGTGGAAGATCCGTCGTATATCAAGAACGCCAAGCCCGGCCGGATCGACAGCATTGGACTGGGATTACTCGCCGTGTGGCTCGGCTCTTTGCAGATTATTCTTGACAAAGGTCAGGAGGATGACTGGTTCGGGGCCAACTGGATCCGCTGGACATCGGCGTTGCTACTCATCAGCTTTGTCGCCTTCCTCGTCCGCGAGTTCACCCACGATAAACCGTTAGTGGACCTACGCGTCTTTCGACACCGAAACTTTCTGTTGGGCTGCATTTTGATCGGCCTGTTTGGAGGCGCCCTTTACGGGCTGATCACCTTGTTGCCGCTGTTCTACCAGGAGCTGCTGGGTTACACCGCGTATGCGGCAGGCTGGGCGGTGAGCCCGCGCGGAATTGGTGCGATCATAGCCTTGCCGATCATTGGCATACTGACCAGCAAGATTGACAACCGCTTCCTGATCGCGGCGGGCTTCCTGATGTTCGCCATCAGCAGCTTGGGATTCGGTCGGGTCGATCTGGAGATTTCCCAGTGGTCGTTTCTCTGGGCCATTGTGCTGAGCGGCTTTGGCTCGGGATCGGTGTTCGTGCCGCTCTCGGCGGTGGCGGTTTCTGGCCTGGCGAATGAGGAGATTGGTAACGCCAGCGGACTCTACAACCTGTTCCGCAATGTAGGCGGCAGCATCGGTATCTCAATCGTGAACACCATTGTGGCCCGCCATGAGCAGCTCCATCAGAATGAACTGGTGCGCTCGCTGGCTCCCAGCAGCCTGCCGCTGCAAAACCAGCTCCATGCCCTGGAGCAGTATTTGTACACCCAGGGGTATGGTCCGGTAGAGGCCATGCAGAAAGCTTACGCGTTGGTGGGCGCACAGTTGTCGGCGCAAGCCAGGCTTTGGTCCTATGTGGATGACTTCCGCTACATGGCGCTGGTGTGTTTCGCCTGCATCCCGATTGTGTTCGCGTTAAAGAAGGCTACGAGGCGCAAGGGCGCGCAGAGCATCGGACACTGAACTGCACCCGGAACCAAGCACAATCTAGTCATGGGGCAATTTGTGATTAATAATGACAGGCCAGTGATAGTTGGTACCGTCAAGCGGGCAGAGGAGTCTCAGCCTTTAACAAGCTGAAACCCCTTGGCCCGTCGCCCGTGGAGGAAGTTACCGAAGCGCGCTTCCTCGTTTGAGGGGAACGCACTTCGCGGAGGATCGTTGGAGTCAGGTTAAGGTTCGATGGCAACTAACGCGGGAACCAGTTTGTTCACTTTAGGAGAACCAATTCCGGTCACCAAGTCGTAGCCGGCAACAGCCGTGCACTGTGAACCGCAGCTACCATTGGTTCCGGAGGTGATGTCATGAAAATCGTTGTACTGCGTCGTGTTGTAGAAGGTGTACAAGTCGGGCAAAGCCTGCTGGAGCGTGCCCTTGCCGGCGCTTGCACGGCTGGAATTGGCGATCGCAAAGATCGCGCTCCAGTCGGGCGAAGACACGCTGGTTCCACCGACTTGAACCCACATTGAGTAGCCGTAGGTATCGTAAACCGGAACACCCGTGTTCGGATCGGCATCGGAAGAAATATCGGGAACGCAACGACCGCCGCCGGTACCACAGCCCGCAAAGACACCGTTCTGATAGGACTGGCCGGGCTCGAAGGAGCTGATGCCGCCGCCGCTGCCGACCCATCCGGTCTCACTTACATAGTTTGAGTACGAAATACTCGACGGAATAGTCACCGTCGCCAGCAGGGTAAGATGGGTTCCACCAACGGCCACCACGTAAGGAGAGGCAGCGGGATAGCCGACTCCGTGTCCGCCGTCGCCGGTCGAGGCCATGAAGGTAACGCCGGGAACCTGGAAGTGGAAATCATAGCTTTGTTCACCGCTGAAGTCGCCACCGCTCCAACTCATTGAAACCTGAGTGGCGCCAGCGGCCACGGCCGCATCGACGGCAGCCAGCAGATCGTCAAAGCTGTTGCTGTTGGCTTCCACCAGTACGACTTTGGCCAACGGAGCGAGGGAGTGAGCCTGCTGGATGTCCAGAGAGATTTCCAGTCCCCAGCCGCTATCCCCAGGAGGATTGCCAACTTTTATTTTGGTGAAGCAGCCGTTGGCGGTGGTGCAAACTGGCAGGCCAAACTGGGTGTCGTAAACCTGGAGGTCAGCTTCCGCGTTCGGATCATCAAAGGCATCCACGATGCCGATAATCTGGCCGGCTCCCCCGTTGGGAACGCCATTGAACCCGTAGGCTGCCTTCATTGCCGCGGGAAAATAACCGTGCGGGCTAGAGCTGTCTTGGTGTATATCCACGATGCGAATTGGCGGATAGGCATAGATATGGCTGCCATCGGGCCTTTGGGCAGCCAGGGGCAAGGCTAGAGCAAGCAGAAGCAACATGCTGAGCGACAACCAAGCAATTCTCTTCATTCAATTCTCCTGATTCCTTAGGTTCGCTGTATCGCCTGCGAAAATGCGCGATTGCCGTTTGCAGGATAGCGGCTCTCGTGGCTTACTTGCATGGGAAGGATCGACGTTCGACACCGTGACACACCAAGACGCTTCCTACTGGCTTCCTGAGCCGTCAATCATAGCTTCCAAAGTTTGGGTTGCGGGGCGAGTGGATTATGGTCCTGTCTCAACCGTACGGCAGTCTATAACTATTCCTGCCTAATACAAAGCAATAACTTATGCCTCATAACCTACTACTTAACCTAGTAGGTCCGGGCATAACTACAATAATATTGCGATATTTGTTGGTTATGTCTACTATCGACTATTCGCACTAGTAGGTAGCTAAATATTTTTTGCCACATTGGGATCTCCTCGCCATATGTGTGATAGAAGTCACGATGGAGAACCCTAATTAAAATGAAGTGAGGGGAGCGGTTCCTGAAATCGGAAAAAGGTCCTGTGTAAATGAGCGACGCTGACATTACCCGCACGTCGACCAGTTTTGAGTTCCGCTAGTGGCCAGCCTTCTTAGCGGAACGAGATGTCTTCTTGCGATGTTGGAGGCGGCCGTCATGCATACCTACTTTGTACCCCTCCTTCCATCCTTCCCACCAGGCCGGCGACTTCCGGTTTGTTCCGCTGATGCTTGAACTCGCAGCTGACAATTTCACGTGTCTGCGTATATGGTTCGGCAGCCCTGACTTGGCAAAGACCTCGCCACACACCGGACAGGGCACCCCGGCGAACCTGCCCGTAAGCGGTTTTTCATCGGCAACCAACGCTTCGCCCCGTATGTCGCGCCCGTCCCCAAGGAGGACGGCATAGGGAAATGTAACTCGCCGACGGGAGGTACTACCACGGTCGTAGTAAAGAGAGGAGCATGGGGTAAGCGGGTCTCAGGTTCGCGCCGGGAAGTTCATCATATTGATCCCGTCGTTATCGCGATCGATCCGCGGCCAATTAATTGCCGCGAATCATTAGGTCTGATAGACGACCTTGCCATTCACAATCGTCGCTACAACCTTGCCTGTGAAGCTCCATCCATCGTAGGGCGTGTTCTTGGATTTTGATTTGGATTGCGAGGCGTCAAAGGTCCACTTCTTTTTGGGATCAAAGATGGTGACGTCGGCGTGCGAGCCGGGCGCAAGGCTGCCGCGTTCCGCAAGACTGAAAATCCGAGCCGGGTTCGATGACAGCAATTCGACGATGCGCCACAGTGGCAGCTTGAAGTGCCGATGTAACACAGTGACCGCGATAGCGACCGCGGTCTCCAGGCCGGTGATGCCGAAGGCGGCGCGCTCGAACTCCACTTGCTTTTCGTGAAAGGCGTGCGGCGCGTGGTCCGTGGCGATGGCGTCGATGGTGCCATCGGCAATACCTTCGATCAGAGCGGCACGATCCGCCACCGCGCGCAACGGCGGATTCATCTTGTAGTGCGTGTTGAAGTCGCCCACGTTCTCGTCCACCAGCGTGAAGTGGTGCGGCGTAACCTCGGCGGTCACGCGCAGCCCAGCTTTCTTCGCGCGGCGCACGGTTTCCAAGGCTTCGCGGGTCGAGAGATGCGCCACGTGCACATGCCCCTTAGTCTCGCCGGCCAGAGCAATATCGCGTTCCACGATGCCCGCCTCAGCGGCATTCGGCATGCCATGCACACCCAGACGAAACGACGTTGCTCCCAGGTTCATCGAGCAGCCGGCCGTCATGCGTGTGTCCTCGGCATGCTGCACCACGGGAATATTGAGCGTGGCAGCAGCCCGCAGCGCGTCGCGCATCAGACGATCGTCGAGAATCGGCTTGCCATCATCGGTCACACCAACTGCGCCAGCCTTCTTCAAGGCGGCAAAATCCGTGAGTGTTTCTCCCAGGCTGCCGACGGTCGCCGCGGCGATGGGAAAGACGTTAACCAGCGCACCGCGCTCCCGAGCTTGCATCCAGCGCGTGATCTCATCCGAGTCATTTACCGGCACGGTGTTCGGCATCGCACAGACGGCGGTGAAGCCACCAGCTGCTGCTGCCGCAGTTCCGGTGGCGATGGTCTCTTTGTGCGCCTGTCCGGGCTCGCGCAGATGCACGTGCAGATCAATAAAGCCGGGAGCGACGATGCATCCCTTCGCATTGAAACTCCGCTGGGCCTGACCGCGAAGCTTGCCGGGCGCCGCCACAGCAGTTACCCGTCCATCGCGCAGAAGAACATCCATCTCTTGGTCGACGCCACTGGCAGGATCGACGACGTGTCCATCTACGATGAGCAATGAGTCCATGTCTTTCATTTAGCGCGCCGCCCCGAGCAGCATGGCCAGAATCGCCATGCGGGTTTTCACTCCGTTGCGGACCTGCTCGTGAATGCAGGACTGCGGGCCGTCCGCCACGTCATCGGTCAACTCCATGCCGCGAATCACCGGCCCAGGATGCATGAGCAGCGCATCCGGCTTTGCCAGCTTCATACGCTGCGGCGTGACCTGGTAGTTGGCGACGTAGTCCTCAACGCTAAGATGTTTTCCCGCGAGCCGCTCCTTTTGTACGCGCAACGCCATGACCACGTCGGCGCCTTGCAATGCGATGTCAAGATCGTGGCTGACAGTGACTCCCGGAGCGATGGTGGCAGAGATCCCAGGTACGAAATCGGGCGGGCCGCAGAAGACGATGTCTACGCCGAAGCGCGAAAGAAGTTCAGCATTGGAGCGGGCCACACGGCTGTGATACACATCGCCCACAATCACCGCGCGCAGTCCTTTCAGCCGCTTCTTGTGCTTGGTAATGGTCAAGGCGTCAAGCAGCGCTTGTGACGGATGCTGATGCATGCCATCGCCGGCATTCACGATTGGCAGCTGTACATAACGCGCCAGCAGATACGGAGCGCCGCTATTGGCATGCCGCATCACGATGGCATCCGCGCCCAGGTTTGCCACCGTCCAACCCGTATCAATGAGCGATTCGCCCTTTTCAATGCTGGAAGAAACCGGAGTCACCAGCGTGGTCGTAGCGCCGAGGGTCTTGGCGGCAAACTCGAATGACGTGCGGGTACGGGTCGAAGATTCGTAGAAGAGCAGGGCCACGCGTTTGCCGCGCAACAATTGCGATGGGCGCCTGGGATCCATGCGCCGGGCCAGCGCCAAAATAGCTTCTATCTGTGCGGTAGTTAGTTGTTCGATGCCGAGTAGCGAGCGCAGTCGCGGCTTCATCAGGCTTCGTCCACCCGCTCCATCAACAGAACTTTGTCGGAGCCGTCGATCTCTTGCAATTTCAATTCGATGATTTCCTTGTCTGAGGTCTGGATGTTGCGCCCCACGAAGGCGGCCTCGATGGGCAATTCGCGATGGCCGCGATCAATCAGCACGCAAAGTTGAATGCGGCGGGGACGGCCATGATCGAACAATCCATCCAGCGCCGCTCGCGCAGTCCGTCCGGTATAAAGCACGTCGTCAACCAGGATGATGTTCTTGTCCTGGATGTCGAACTCCATGGTGCTCTTCTTCACTTCCGGGCGATGGCCGACGGTCGAGAGATCGTCGCGATACAGCGTGATGTCGAGGGTGCCGACCGGGACGGCGGTTTTTTCGATGCGTCCCAGGATCTTCGCCAGCCGCTGCGCCAGCGGCACCCCGCGCCGCATGATGCCGACCAATCCGAGGTTGGCGACGCCATTATTTTTTTCGACAATCTCATGCGCCAGTCGAACCAGGGTGCGCTCGATTTCGGATGCAGATAAGATTTGCGATTTCTCGCGGAGATTAGGGGGCTGGATAGAGGCCTTGGTCATGCCGTTTGCATCATACGAAAAGCCTAAGCTCGGCGGCAACCTTCGTCCGAGTGCAGTTAATAGGCGCGCCTTGGTTTTATGACGCGTCCCAATCGGAGAGCACCGATGCTGCCGTTACTCCAACTCGGGCGTCGCCAGACAGATCATACTTCAATATCTCAATGTGATCGTAGTCGTAGAATCCGACGTCCCAAATTTTGGATACTGTGCCGAATCGGACAACGATTCCGTCGCACTCCTTGGTGGCACGCTGATGGCGGACCTCGTAAGGAATATCCCTCTGCTCAAGCCCGCGCAAAAGCTCCATTAGTTCCGGGGCATTAAATGGCTCTGTCATCGGAACTCCCGTCGACTCCCGGACATGGAGGCTCCCAGCGCGCCGCCGGCAGCGGTGATTACGACGAAAACCACACCCAGCACAACCAGGATCAGCACCACAAGAGTAGCGGCGCCTTGCGGACTCGACATCCAGTCCATGAAGTGTTGCACGATGGCCTGCGCTTTCGGGTCAGGATTGTTGGCCATTTGTTTTTCCATCTGCTCCTGCATGGCGCGGCGGAAATCGGCGTTGGAGCGAAACAGAACGAACGAGATGACGGTCAGCATCGCATTGAGCATGAATCCGAAGACACCTGCCAGCGCGCCAATCTTCATCCCCATCCCCGGAGTAATCAAGACTCCCGGGACGCGCTTGCGATACATCGAAACCGCGAGGACGCCCGCGCCCAGCATCCAGAGACAACAACCGATCGAGACGAACGGGATAGCCGTGAGGATGGCGGCGCCGACTCCGGCGAGCAGCGCACCTTTCCATGCCAAATCCCATTGAATGGCATTTCCCTGGGGCGCGTAAGGCGCGCCGCCCTGCGTCCAGGCTGGTGCGGGAGCTACGGAATAGGCCGGCGGAGTGACTCCCGTTGGTGCGGCGGGTAGCGGCGGTGGCGCCACCGGCATATTTTCTTCAGGGGGAATAACACGAATCTGAGGGGCGCCGCAGTGCGGGCAAAAGGCAGTGCCCTCTTCAATTGACGCCTGGCAGCGATAGCAGGGATGTTCCACTAGCGGAAAGTTACAGGAGACGGACGGCGTGCGCAACCGGAAGAAGGAAGCGCTATTCGCTATTCGCTATTCGCTTTTCGCCGCTAGGTTATTCTCGGTGGCAAATAGAAGCGTCAGAACTGGCCGGAAAAGTCGGGGAGCAAATGGCGAAGAGCGAATAGCAATTCTTCCTACAGTGTCCCCTCTTTGCCATGCGTGCGGATTAGCACCGTACCAAAGCGCGTTCCGGAACCATGGGGTTCGATCGACACCAGGTGTTCGTCGTCGCCGGTGCCCGACTTGATCTCCCATCCGTCGCCGTGCGTGTCTTTGCAGTTCAGCTTTTTGTCGGCATCTTCGCCATGCGATCCCATATGAACATCGGAGCCGCCGCTGTGGCCGTTGCACACCAGCACGTCGCCGTAGGTCTTCAGTTTGTCCTGATAAAAAGACTTGACCTTCTCCGGCGGGTCGTCCGTCTCGTACTCGGCGGCGATCACCTTCAGCCCAAATCCCGCGGCGCCCATGTCTATGTTGGCGGAATGGTTGTCTCCGTTATCAGCGGGACGCAAGTGTGCCCCCGGGTAAACCGGAATACCGTTGTCCGCAGCTTTGTCGCCGGTGTTCACCTTGAGATTGGCGAAGGGAGTTTGAATATCGACTTTCTCGTTCTTTTTGTCTTTGTCGTCAACATTGATCGAGCAGGCAGCCAGTAGCAACACCACGCTCGCCATTACAAGAGCTGTCAAATACTTCGTAGCGACCTTCCTCATTGTGGTCCTCCGCTGGAATCTTGTGCGACGCCGGTTATTCCGGCACCGCGGGGGGCGATATTCGGAATCGTCACGGGCAGGTGGCCGGTCATTGGGATTTCGCCAAACATTGCCTTTACCGCACTTAATTCAGAGACGTGACCGCTGGAAAAGGTACACATGTAGGTTTGCACCTCGGGCAACCGGGAGGCGATATAGGGACTGCCCACAGCCGCTACGATCGTCTTGTCCGCGGCGCTCCGCAGGACCTGTTGCAGCAGGGTTGTAGCCGAGTCCTGCACCGCAATCGCGTTGACCGCTGCGCCGTCCGGTGCACGCACCACTTTGCCCGGCACCGGAAACTCGAATATTGCTGCGATCACTGCTTGCGATTCCCGCACGGCCGCCAATATCGTCTGTGTCAATCCTGCCGCATCGCGGGGATCGATGTAGTACACCCGCGCATCAGGAATTCTCGCCCTAAGCTCCTGATCCAACGTTCGCCCCGAATCAGAACGGCTGTCGTCCGTAACAATCAACAAGACAGTGCTCTTGCCCATCTCCACTACGGGTTGATACGAATTCAGCGGCGGCTTGGTTCCCCTGCTTGTTGCCTTTAAGGGAAGCACACGATGATTATTGCGAACCAGCGTAACCGCCTTGTCGGCAATCTCTTGCGCGGTTGCAAGGCTTTCGGGCTTGGCTACGATCTGATTCACGGCATTGATGTCGATCAGTGTGGCCTTGTTCAGCCCAACCGAAGCCTTGGCGCGCAGGATTTTCAACACCGATTGGTCGATGCGCGATTCGGGTATTTCGCCGCTGCGGACCGCTCGCAGTAGCCCGTTGTACGCGCCGTCGAGATCGAACGGCAGCAGCAGCACGTCATTGCCCGCTTTCACGGACTCGACTGCCGCGCGACCCGCGGCTTCGGCTCCTTCTTGGGGAAATGATTGCCGCAGTGCACGCATGTCGAGTGCGTCGGTAATGACCAACCCGTGGAAGCCCATCTTCTCCTGCAAAAGTTTAGTCACGATCGCCGGTGAGAGTGTCGCCACGTGATTGGGGTTGGAGTCGAGTGCGGGGACAAGCACATGTGCCACCATTACCGAGTCAACCCCGGCCTGAATGGCCGCGCGGAATGGCGGCAGCTCAATCGCGTCGAGGCGAGCCGCATCTCCTTTGACTACGGGCACGAACACATGGGAGTCACTCTCGGTATCGCCATGACCGGGGAAATGCTTGGCCGTCGTCATCATGCCGTACTCGTGTGCCCCGGCGATATAGGCGACTGCCATCTCGCCGACCAGCTTCGGATCTTCGCCGAACGATCGAGTGTTAATAATGGGATTCGCGGGATTGGAATTCACGTCGGCATCGGGAAACCAGTTCCACTGCACGCCGATGGCGCGTGCCTCCTGCGCCGTGATGCGACCAGCTTGGCGAGCAAAGTCCACGTCATCGGTAGCGCCGAACGCCATGGCTTGCGGAAAATCGGTAGCCCCGTAGAGCCGCATGCCAAGTCCGTGCTCGAAATCGGCGCCGAAGATGAGCGGAAAGTCGGAATCCTTCTGCAACTGGTTAGTGACCATGGCCGCCTCGAGCGGTTCATTCTTGTAGAGAAGGCCATCCTCGAAACTCACGGTCAGTGCGAATCCGCCGAGGTGATACTTGCGCATGGTATCGCGCAGCGAGATGTAGTCAGGATTGTCCACGTTCGTGAACTGCGCCAGCGCGCGAACCATAAACATCTGGCCGATCTTCTGCTCCAGTGACATTTTCCTGAGCGATTCGCGCGCCCACTTCTCGCCTTTCTTGTCGAGATGGACCGGGCCGGGGGTTTGAAAGCGTTCTTTGGCATGGCTCATGGTTGACACAAATAGCGCGATCGAAAGTACCGTCAAAAGGATCCCGCGATTCATGACGAAGTGACCATATCAGAAGTGTAGATGGCGGATTTCGTTTCTTGCGTGAGCCAGCATTTCAGCCCCGCGCCAAGAGAAGTCGCACTTGGCCCAGCACCGAAGACTCTCCGTGGCTAAAGCCATCTGAAATAGCGACAGGTTACGGCACGGCTGAAGCCGTGCCCCTTCAAAGCGAGGAGACCCTCATGTCCGAAGAGATGTCGAGGATACGGTTTTGGCTCTAATCGAAATCCAGCGGTAGCGCGGCGCTACCTGAAACCAACTCGCCAGCCTCTCGTACCACATCGGGATCATCCCCGAACCCTGCCAGCCAGTTGACGTCGGGCTCGCGGCGAAACCAGGTCGTCTGGCGTTTTGCGTAATTACGGTGACCTTGTTGGGTGGCTGCCAGCGCTTGCTCGCGCGTGAACTCACCGCGCAGGAATTGCGTCGCCTGCTTGTAGCCGAGAGAGTCCATTGGCGTAACGCTCTTTCGCTCGCCGTATCGCTCGAGCAGAGATTTGGTTTCCTCGATCAGCCCACCGTCAAACATCTGGCAGGCGCGCTGATTCAGGCGCGTGTACAGGGCCTCCCGTTCCGGGTTCAGTCCGATGCGCAGAATGCGAAACCCGCGCAAAGAATCGCGTCCACATTCCATCCACAATTGGCTCATCGGTCCGCGCGCAGTCACACATACCTCAATGGCACGAATAAGTTTTGGTGCGTCATTGGGGTGGATCTTCTCCGCGGCGTCCGGATCCAAACGCACCAGCACCTTGTGCAGATAAGGCAAGCCGCGTTCCCGCGCGCGTTCCCGAAGGCGCTCCCGCAATTCTTCCGAACGTTGCGGCCCGGGGAAGAGTCCTTCCAGCAGCGCTCGCAGATAAAGGCCAGTGCCGCCGACCACGATAGGAAGCCGCTGGCGAGCGGCGATTTCCTCAATGACTGCCCTCGCCTGACGCGCGTACTCGCCCGCGGTGAACGGCTCGTCGGGTTCGGCGACGTCGAGCACATGATGCGGCACGAGAGCCCGTTGCTGCTGGGTCGGCTTGGCTGTTCCAATTTCGAAGTGACGATAGACCGTTACCGAATCGCAACTAACCACTTCGCCGCCGAACTGTTGTGCAAGAGTGATTGCGAGCGCCGATTTGCCCGAGCCGGTCGGCCCCAGTATGACGACCAGGAGTGGTTCAGATTGAGTCGGAGCCGGAGTGCCCATTCAACGCGCACCCCAGGGGATGGTCCGGCCAAAGCGAAAGAATGCCAGGGCCAGGATGAAGATCACCAGGACGATCAGGCCGAAAACTTTCGCGCGCTCCCGCGAGCGATAGCGCGCGACCCAGGCGGCGTCATGTTCGGGCTCGTGTCCGGGGTTCACGGCATTATTCTACGCGCGGGGGGATTTGTTCGGTCTGTCGTCCCTGAAGGGACTCGGGTGTTCTTCCTCGACCTACCTACCGTTGAAACGGTGGGCTATCTACTTCCGTCCCACAAAGTGGGACTCGATTTACGAGATACATTCAGCTACTGCGAGCCGACGCCTGTGCTTGCTTGAGGCCCATGGCCCGTGGCGGCCGCCGTTCGATCTCGTCTTTCCGGAGGTTGTAGAACTCGCACTCGCAGTAGCGCCGGGCCTAACGACCTGCCCGCTCGCGGTAGAAACGCCGCCGCTATTCGATATCGCCCTTTTGCGGGTTGTAGTAGAAACGGAAACGCAAGGCCAGATAGGGCGCATGATATTCCGACGGCAAGGGAGCGAACGGATTGGATGCGGTAATTCCGCCCCAGGCAGCGCGATCGAGCGACACGTCGCCTGAAACTCCGGTGATCTTCATACCTGCAACCCTGCCATCCGGCAGAATGGCAAACTCAATGGCGACCTTACCGCGTTTGAGCAGAGGAGCGCGCGCCGCTTCCGGGATCAAGGTGTACCAATTTCTGCGCACCGCATCGACTACGCGAGAGAGATACGGCCCGAAGTCAACACCTTGGGTGTCGCTCAACACTTCCAGATTTCCCAGGGTTCGCGCCCTGCCACCCGGACCGGCGCCGTAATCGCCACCGCCGCCGCCGTACGAGCCTCCACCGCGATGCTCGGCCACTGCGCGGGCTGCCTGTGCCGTCAAATCGCCAGGCGACTTCATCATTTGCGCAAAGTCAATTTGCTTGCCGCCTTGGTCAGGCACGGGTAGCTTGGGATTCGCTTGCGGCGTCATCGGCTGCGTCTGGGCCATCTGCTGTTGCGATGGGTTCGGCTGCTGGCTGCCTTGAGGCGGCGCCATCTGCGCCTGCTGAGCCGGCGCCGGAGGCGCGGCTGACGGTCTCGGCGGTCCTGCGCGCCGCAATTCTTCCAATGTCTTCTTGTCGATCGACGGATGCTGGCTCATCGCGATGCGGTTCTTATCGGACAGCACATTCGTCTTGGGCGCTACCTTGGGGGCCTTCTGCAAGTCGGGCGGCAGGTCAAGGTAGGTCATGTTCTGGTTCTTCATCAGGTCGGCAGTGGTGGCCAGATCAATGGGTTTGTAGCCGAAAATCTTCGGCGACATGACCAGAACAATCACCACCATCATGTGCACGACGACGGAAATCCAGAAGGCTTCGCGCAGGCGCGAGCGCTCCAGTTCATCCTCTAACCGAAGCAGTAGATGTGGCGTGAGATCTAAGCCGGCGGGGGCGTTGTCAGTCCACAGTGCAAGCTGCTGTTCTTCCTTGGTGGGAAGCTCTGTCGGTTTCTCCGGCGGTAGTAGGATTGAAGCCATCCGTTTGGATCAAGTACGCCCTGAGCTCAACCACTTAGACGCCCCTCGACCCTCCGGAAGTGCAAACACTTCCCCGGCGGCGGCGCAACCGTAGTAAACCCGGTAGCTGGTCGCAAGTTTCCTAGCTACTATTTTCGCACACAGGAGCCCTTAATGTAATTCACCAATGAGCGGTGCAACGTTCCACAAAAGGTGCACGTGGGTCAGTTGCCGGATTGCCGGATGTTCGGCAGCAACCGGCTTGGTGCTGCCGATACCGAGCGAGATGGCGATTTAACGTAAGTTGGCCAGACCTGCGCGTAGACTAGGCATGAAACCTCACGGCGAAATCGGACGCCGACAGAGAGGACGGTCATGAAGATGCGACTCATTGTCGTCTGGATGGTGTTATTGGGGATATTCCAGCTAAGTGCTCAGGATTGGTCGTCGTGGACCACTTCCAATAATCGCGACTTCCAGTATCGGTGGTTGGGTAGCGCCTCGAGTAAAAGCGGGGAGTGTTACCTACAACTGCGTGACCTAAAGAGGAAGCCAAACGAGACGACGTTTGTTAGCGCGCTCATCGATTACCAAGCTGAACAAGCTGAATCGACGAGGGATGTAATCACTATCATGTACCCCAAAGATGAGGACGCCGGGCCAACAATCGTGCGTCCGTGCGTGTCGGTTACCGGCCTTCATGTGAAAGACATTGTTCGGCAGTAGGAGATTCCGCCTCTCGTGTGAAGCGGTCGGGCTTGCGTAAGCGTTCGAGACCGCGCCACGCTGCTCGGTGCCCTGATGGGATTGTGAGCGCTATGGGGATTTTACGTAAGTTATCGCTAAGTTACCCTCGCATCTTATTCCACAACCATTCGAACTCCTAAATCAGCGACTGCAGTTGTGGCATTGGCTTTGCCTGGAACAGCTTTCTGCACTGTCTGGCCGTCCACTGCGCCCATCTCTTAGACTCCCTTCTGCGGGCGCTATCGGCCGAAATTCCCGTTCCCGCATACATCTGCCGATAGAGCTTCGAAAGGAACACGAAAGCTATCCTCGACCGCAGGCGTGGAGCGCAGGCTGACCTTTGCCAAACAGCGCTTCAGTTAGTATTGATGCCGAAGCACGACGTTCGAGAGAATGATCTTTATGGCCCTCCTTATGGTCATTTTCGATTGGCTCGGTTGGTATCAGTTGGCGAATCTCGCCGGGTCATCCCAGCAACACCGGATCACACCTTAACCGCAGATAGATGCTTTACATCCGAATCGGCGTCGCAACTGAGCAGGTCGCAAAGGCATCGGTTGCATTTGAGTAGACTGTGCGCCTTTCCCGGACACCCGTCGAGAACAGATGGGATGAGAAGGCCGGTCTCCGAACGGGATGCTGTACGCTCCCAAGTTATCGACGCGCTCGAAGCGCAAGAGATAAGGAGACCGGCAATGAAGAAGACTACCACTGTGGCAGTAGCGAGCAAGCGGAATTTCGCTGGGAAACTGACGATTGGTTTGGATCTGGGAGATCGCTCAAGCTGGTACTGCGTGCTGGACGAAGCGGGGGAAGTGGTGCAGGAGGAGAGGGGGGCCACGACTCCGAAGGCGATGAAACAAGTATTCGCGGCGCTGCCGCGCAGCCGGGTAGCACTAGAAACCGGAATGCACTCACCGTGGGTGAGCCGGTTATTGAGCGAACTGGGCCATGAAGTCATCGTGGCGCACGCTCGTAACGTGCGTTTGATTGGGGAGAGCCGACGGAAAGACGATCGGCTGGATGCCAGGACACTGGCACGGCTGGCGCGGATCGACCCGCAGTTACTGGCTCCGGTGAAGCATCGCAGTCGGCAGGCCCAGGCCCACCTGACGGTGATTCGAGCCTGGTGCGGGCTCGGACGGCACTGGTGAACACGGCGCGGGGACTGACCAAGTCGTATGGCGAGCGCCTACGCGGGTGCAACCCGCTGCCTCGGCTGTGGGTAAGTGGAGAAGTCTACGAACCATTCCACAACAGTAGTTCGACGCTGCTGGCGACAGCCTAGGCTGAGCGGATTACAGCCATGAGCCCAAAGCCCGAGTTCCGGTGACTGCGTCTATGGCCTGGCCCAGCTTCCATCCTGGAGATAGAAGCCAGGTCGCCGAACCGGTGGCAGCCCCGGCTGAAACGAGAACACCCAACTTGCACCGAGCCAACATCGCTCATCCAGAGTGCGGAGGGAAGGCTGGCGACAGTGGCGAAGGGCACAACGGACTTGCGGACTCGACTGGCAGCGATACCGCTCTACCCAGGCCATGGGCATCTTTTCTTCCCCGCGTCATGGTGGCAGAGCGGTCCTCGCCGTCAAGGGTTCGCTTACGCCGCGCCGAGCGCGCCCTTGACCGCTCCGGGCCGCTCTGCCAGACCGCCGCTAGGAAGAAAAGAAAAAATGGAGATCAGAAAGGCAAACAGAACTTGACACCGGCCGGCCTTCTCATGGAAGGCTAAATATGACATTAGCCTGCGCCCGAGATCCCGAGCTATTGGCCTCCATGTACACACCGTGCAGCGTTCTCTTTTAACACCCACAACTCTTTGCTCCTCGCCTCAGCCTGGTGGCCGATAGGTTTCGCACTCGCGACCCTATATTTCGTTTTCATCTCGCGACGCTACGCCGGAAAAGTTAGCGTGAACCGCGACAACCAAAGTTTTTACTAGACGCTTGCCCGAACCATGGCTAGACGTTGTCTGGTGATAACCGCTCTGATCGCAATCCCACTTTGTAGATTGACCGACTTCCATGCCGTCCACCTCCTCCGCCGCGCTTGAACCACCTCAATGCGCAACTGGCGTGCCGAACGAAAATGGGGCTTAATTCGTTGAGATTCCTCGGCGTTCTCGAAAGCTGGACGTGTCGAAACTGTCGAAATGTCGGCAGTTGTCGACGACTGTCGACAGCAGAGCAATGCTACGCAAACCTAGCAAGTTCCATGTTTTCTGATGAGTAGCGCTCACATCGACATCCTCGGACGTTGGCCAGTGACTTGCTCTATTCATAACGAGAGAGGTTGATTAACACGCAAGCGGCCCTACCCCCTGCCTGGTTGTCATACCTCTATTGGTTTGGAGGAAAAAGCCTTATGGAATCGCGTAGAAAATTGCGTTCCGCATTCTTATCAGCAGCTTGCCTCTATTTCGTGACGGTAATGGCAACGTTCTCAATCGCAGCAACCAGGTCACCCGCAAAAGGCCATAGGGTGAAGATCACGGGCCCGATTGTTGTACGCGAAGGCGACGTGGTGCAGATCCTAAACTGGAAGGACGGCTCGGTCCATTGCTTCAAAGTCACAGACAACACGACAATCAGATGCGACCAAGGCTTCCTCCACGGTAAAAGGACTATGGATGCCTCGGCATTGGTGCGAGCCTTGACCGTTGAAGTAGAAGCGATGAGCAATCCCGAAGATATGGCTGAAGCCAAAACGATTAGCTTCAACCCTGACCCGTTCGCGGCCGCCGCAGCACAGGAGAAGCAGACTCGGGATTCGTGCAGTTACGGGCCGGATCGTTTCATTTTGTCATGGCTATTACCTTAGTCGACGCGTTCTTTTCATAAGCCAGTACCAAAGGGCGTAGCAGCATGGAAACCGCATAGCAATTCCAAGCCGTTTGAAGCCAAACGCGTGAGCTTCAATCGCAGTGTTCAAAGCTGAACAGTTGGTGGTAACCCGCTGACCTCGGGGACGAACTCGACGCCTGGTCGTAGATAAGCGATCAGAAGCCCCGAAACGACGGAAGCCGACGCCCCGAGACAAATCCTTCAATCGGGTTAACCGCCTGATTTTGGTCGGCGGCACTTGAATCGACGACCGGGCTCATCGGCCGCCGCCCGACCGCGGGCTTCGCACCCAGATCAATCGGACAAGGAGAATGCGGCCATCAACGAGCCCAACTTCGCTTCTCCTTCATGGCGACAGGGCTTGTCATCGGTACCGTCGTTTCGCCGTTGCTGATGCCTTTTCACCTCGACGTAACAGACACAGCTCGAAACGACCGCATAATGAAGTGAAGATTTATATGATGACCGAGTTTAGAAATTAATGCTCAAGCCAAACTCCATGGCGCGGGGCGCGCCCAGGTCGAAGACGCCTGTGCCAGCTCCGACACGGTTAGTGATTCGGGTGGCCGGGCGTCGTCCCATTGATCGAACCTGGAGTCCCCGTCAGACCGCCGGTTAATGCGTTCGGCGGCAGATCGAAGTTTGCCATATTAAACAGATTGAAGAAGCCGACACTGGGTTGGAATGCGATGATGTGCGGATAGGCTTCTACCTCGTAGGTCCAAGCCAGCTTCAGGTCGAAATCGCGCAGATTGCCTATGCTGACCTGGTTGGGTGGCGCGAATTGCAGCGCGCAGTTGGGACTGTTGACACTGCCTCCTGCAACACACGGCGCCACTCCCCCGAGCTGCTGCAATTGCGCCAGCGTAAATAAGCCGTTCTGGATCAGCACCTGGCCGGCGGCCGTTGCCTGGTTGCCGTATTTGTTGTTGTACTGCGTAAGCAACTGGTTGATGGTACTCCCATTCACCTGCGATCCGAACGCTCCATTCACGGTTCCTGGAAGCGGGTCCTGCGTCGTACCGTGGCCTGTGAAGTCGGTCTGGAAGATTGCGCCCGGACCGCTGCCGGGTACTTCGATCGGCAGCGAGAGCGCCGAGTAGAAGTCGCCGATAAATGACAGCTGGAAGTTCCCGGGCATCATGCTGACTACGCCGAACGACAACTGATTCGGCCGGTTCAGCAGCGAGGGCCCAAAGTATCGGTTGGGATTGTTGTCGAGCGAGCAACGATGAAGTCCTGATCGCTGTTGGAAACGCCGCCTAGGACACCGAGAATTCCCGGTCCGCCACCTGAATCTTTGAACGACGAGTACGAGTAGGAGATCTGTGCATTCACGGAACGCAGCCCCTTGAACGGATTCGTCTTCTGGTAGACCAGCTTCACATCGAGCGCGTTGTACTTGGAGATGCCGGCGGGAACCAGGAAGGGCATCGCCGGAGCGTTCGGGTTTTCGCCGCCGAACGCGCAACCGCTATCGAACTCAACCGTCCCATGCAGCAGATACACGCGCTCTCGCACGTTGATCACCCCCAGCCCTCTCGCCTTGCCGATCTGGTTCGGGTCGCAACCAACACCGTCATCGGACACAGAAAGACACACGCGACCGTTGGAAGGCGTAAGCCGAACCTCAACCTCCTTTGCCTCCCAGTGCAGCCCACTTCCCTCAACACGGCACAGTGGTCCTTCGCCGGGCAGAAGATGGTGCGCTATTCGTAGCGCAGCGCTTCGATCGGGTCCAGTCGCGAAGCTTTGATAGCGGGGAGCATCCCGCTCACCAGGCCCACGAGCGTCAGGATAATCGTCGCGACGATCACGGTGGTGGGATCGATAATGAGCCGAATGTCGGCCGCTTCGGCGTTCTTGGCGACGGCGCTATAGAAGGTGATGCGCCCTACTCCGATCGAAACCGCGTAGGCCAGCACGATTCCGGCGAGTCCACCGGCAAAGGTAATGGCCAGCGCCTCCGCCAGAAACTGGAAGAGGATGTCACGCCGCCGGCCGCCGAGTGCCTTTTCCACACCGATCTCGCGGGTGCGCTGGGTAACCGATACCAGCATGATGTTCATCAGTCCCACGCCGCCAATACCCAGGGTCAAGGTGCCGATGAATCCCAGCAGTATCTTCAGCCCGGCGGTGATGATCTGGAACTGCTTCAACTGCTTCATCATGTTGTAAACGACCACGGCACGCTTATCATCGGGCTTAAAGTTGTATTGCTTAGCAAGGACGCCGCGCACCTGCCGCTCTACCAGTTCGAAATCGTTGCCTTCGTAGGAGATCCAGATGCCGTCCAGGTAGTGCGTGTCCTTGAAATCGCTCATGGTGCTGAACGGAATGTAGATGGTCTTATTGACGCTGTCATCGCCCTCCTGCATGTGCGGCGAGAGAATGCCGACCACCTGATAGCTGATCCCTTCGATGCGGATGTGCTGGCCCAGCGCGTATTCTCCGGAGAACAGCTTGAGTTTCGCGTCGGAACTGATCACGGCTACCCGCGCGCGGGATGCTTCGTCGTCTTCGTTCAGCAAACGTCCCTCGCCTCGCTTCAATGCCAGGATGTTGAACATACTGGGGTAGACACCGTTTATGGGCAGCGTGTAGGTACGGACGTCGCGCTGCACCGTGACGTCCTTCTCCGCCAGTGGGGTGACGCGATTGACCAGCGGCGCGGCATTTACGATGCGGTCGATGTCGTCGAGCGTGAGCTTGATCTGCGTGCCCGCCTTTTGTCCGCCGGCCTGCTGCGAGGTGCGGCCGGGAAAGACGCCGATGATGCGCGTGCCCCAGTTGGCGAAGATAACTTCGATGGCGCGGCCAAATCCGGCCCCGTAGGCGAGCAGAAGAACCACGGTCGCGATGCCCCAAGCCATTCCGAGCATGGTCAGTGTGGTGCGGCGCCGGTTGTAGCGCATCGCCCCGTACGCCTGCGTCAGAATATCTTTGACCATGACTACTCCTGCCTCAGCGCGTCCACCGGTTCCAGCATGGCTGCCTTATGCGCGGGATAGATTCCGGCGACGACGCCGGCAATGGCCAGGGTTCCAATGGCAAGCGTGGCCGACATAAACGACATGGTGGGAGGATCGAACCCGGGAACTTCGCCAACGCCCCTCATCATGTACATGAGCAAGGCGGCGCCGCCCATCCCAATGCCCCCGCTCATCAGCGTCAGGAAAGCGCCCTCCAAAAAGAACTGCAGCAGAATGCTGCGATTGGTTGCGCCCAGGGCTTTGCGCAAGCCGATCTCGCGGGTGCGCTCGCTGACCGCCACCAGCATGATGTTGACGATGCCAATGGCGCCCAGGGTAAGTGTCACCAAACCCACGCCGCCCAGGAAGATATCCATGGCGTCGAAGATCTTGCCCACGGTTTCGGAATTCTTGATGGTGTCCCAATCTTCAAAGGCGTCTTCGTTATGCCAGTCGAAGCCATGATTACGAGCAATGATCTTGCGCACTTCTTCGCGGGCTAGGGTATGTTCCTGACGTACCCGCGGGCGATAGTTGAGGAACGAGACCGCATCCTCCTGCCCTTCTTTCGTCAGCGGGAAGAATTGCCGCATGGTGGTGAAAGGAAGGAAAACGCGATTGTTGGTCGAATTGTCGTCGCCATGGCCGACACGCTGCACCACGCCGATGACATCGAAGCGGATCCCGTTCAACAGAATGGTACTGCCCACGGCGGGTCTGCCGGGAAAAAGGTTCTTTAGCATCTCGTCGCCGATGACCGCAACCATGCGTACCTGGGCCTCATCGTCCTGGTTCAGCCAGCGGCCGGCGGCCAGCGGCAGATAGCGGATGGTGTTGTACTTTGGAGGAACACCACTGACCTCGCCGTTGGTGTTGCCATAATCGCTTACTTCGCGGATGTCCATCCGCGACAGTACGGGAGCGACGGCCCGCACGTGCGGAGCTTCGTGTTCGATGTCGTGATAATCCTGGTCCGTGAGGTTGTAGCTGCGACTGGAACTCATGTTGCCGGCGACCGCGGGGGCGCGCCCGGGGAAGATGAACATGATGTCTTCGCCGAGCGAGTTCAACTCGCGCCGGTTGCCCGAGCGGAACCCTTCTCCTAATCCCACCAGCAGCAACAAAGAACCGACTCCCCACGCGATGCCAAACATGGTGAGGAATGAGCGCAGCTTGTGCGCCCACAAGGTTCGCAACGTCTGTCGCAGAATCTCGAAAAATAGCATCGCGTTGAACGGACAGTCCCCCCCTCTTTAATTTATACGCAAGTATGGGAAGCTTGGTTCCTGAACCACTGAATTCCCAACGTTTATTGGACGCCAAAGAATTGGACACCAAAGAATATGGGAACGATAGCAAGGTGTGACCAGTAACGGAATGTTCATTATGAGTTGCTGAAAGTTGTGGAAAAAGGTACCTGGCAGCTCATTACAGCTGCAGATTCGTTTATAGTTGAAGGTGTAGTGATTGGCCGCGACCGTAAGTTGTGCGCGGACCAGCTGCAAATTTCTTTGGGTTAGGAGTCAAGTACGATGCCGAAAGCAACACGAGCCAATGATGGGACCACGCCGAAAAAACGGAGCCGCAAGGGTACGCCAGAGGTCGGGAACGCTACCCAGCCTGAGAACGGAAATGGCACTCAGGTGGGGCATCCCGTGGCGACGCCGCCCGATTTCGCTCCGAGATCCGCTACCTCGCCGATTGTGGAGGAGAGGATCCGCGCTCGCGCATACGAGTTGTACCTGCAACGCGGCGGTACGGGCGGTTCGCCCGAGCAGGATTGGTTACAAGCGAAGGAAGAGATTTGCGGTCAACAACATACCGCTTAGGTCTTGAGTAGTTGGAAGTAGCTGGGTTTGGATGGCGAGCTTTCGGTTTTGCGTCAGCCGGCGATTACGTACGCTCGCCAATACATCGGTGGAGTGCGGTGGCGTCGCCTCCCATTCGTGCCTGCTGGATTGACTTGGCGCGCATTTTTGAAAGAGTGCGGTTTCTTCCCGGCCTCGCGGCGGGGGAGAGGTGCGGAGAGTAAGGCGTGGATGTTTTGAACCAAGTCCTTTTAATTGATGATAATCCAGTGCAGCTAAGCGTCCGCGATGCAATCCTGCGGAAGGCTGGATTCCAGGTGTCTACCGCTACCAGCGTCGAGAGTGCCTTAGCTAGGCTCCGCGTCATTCGCGACCATGTAGGCGTGATCGTTACCGATCACTTGATGCCAGGATCCGGCGGGCGGGAATTGGTCCGCCACATGCGCGCGGAAAACGATTGGATTCCGATCATCGTGCTCAGCGGCATGCCGGAAGCGATCTCCGAATATGACGGTCTGGAGGTCGTTTTCCGCGCCAAGCCCTTCCCGCCGCCGGAACTGATCGAACTGGTGAGGTCAAGCCTGGATCAGGCGCATCGTCGTCGCGGCGCGGCTTAGAAAAGCTGGTGTTGGCTGACACCTCGCCCGCGCAACAATGAAAATCACCGGTCGCTGTGATCTGAATCACATGGCGCTGTGTGGTCAAAAGCGCTATCCTTAAGCCAATCGGAAGAACCCTGCGAACGTTCTAACGCCGTCGCAGGCCGCGGTTCAGCAGCTCAGAGGGTTAGTTTCATGTCAGAACAGGGACGCAGGTACAGGCGCTTCGGCGCGGTGATCGTCGTAATCGTCGTGGCTCTCGGCTATCTCGCCTACACCGGCGTGCAAGACAGCAAGAGCTACTACGTCACCATCAAGGAACTGAACGGCATGGGCAACGGCGCCTATAGCAAACGCTTGCGTGTGGCCGGAAATGTTCAGCCGGGATCGATCAAGCGCCAGGGAACGCATCTGGAATTCCTGCTGGTCGAGCAGGACCGCACCCTGCCGGTGGTTTACAACGGAAGCGAGGCGCCGCCGGATACCTTCAAAGACAATGCGCAGGCGCTGGCGGAGGGCAAGTTCGGACGCGACGGCGTCTTCCACGCCACTAATATTCAAGCCAAGTGTGCCTCTAAGTACGCTCCCAAGCAGCCCGGGCAGCCGGGAGCGGCTCCGGCCGCCAGTGGAAATGCGCAGAAGGCCGCGCTCTGAAGAAGGGGGTGGTGGATGTTGACAACCGTTCGGTTCGTGAAGAGCGGCTGAAACTCTGATCACGGAAGAACAACCATGTCGATTCAAGCCGCGATTCCTCTTTGGCAGCTGCTCACGGTCACGGGTGTTCCCGCGTTAACGATTCTTGTTTGGATACTGGTCAATCGCTGGAACTATCTCAGGCTCGAAACGAAGGCAAGTCAAGTGCATATCCAGCTCCTGCGGGAGTTCGAGGGCCTCAGCGAACTCGAATCGCGCCCCTAACGAAGGAACAGGTGATCGGAATCGCACCAGCCTCTCCGCCTGTCGTTACCCTCGATAACCTGGTTAAATTTTTTGGACGCTTCGCCGCCATCCGCGGCATCTCGGCTAGCTTCACGGCCGGCCGCCTCTACGTAGTCCTGGGCGATAACGGCGCCGGAAAGAGCACCCTACTGCGCATTGTCGCCGGACTGATGGAGCCCAGCCAGGGCAGCTTCACGATACTCGAGACGAAGAACCATCGCGAGGTCGCTCATCGCGTGGGATACATGGGGCACGCTCCGCTGCTTTATGACGAGCTAAGTGGAATGGAAAACCTGCGCTACTTCGCTGGCTTGTACGGCCTCGATGACGACGCGGTTTGCCGCAAGGCGATGCAGATGGTCGGGCTCGACCCGGAACTGTCTCGCCGCGTCGGACAGTATTCGCAAGGCATGCGGCAGCGACTGTCGCTGGCTCGTGCGGTGCTGCACGATCCGGAGCTAATCCTGCTCGATGAGCCGTTCTCCAACGTTGACGTGCATTCGGCACGCGAGATGGCAGCCGTGCTGGGAAGAGTCCGCGACAGGGGCAAAACCATTTTCGTGGTCACGCATCAGGCCGCGCTGATGGAGGGCGTGGCCGACGAATTCGTACACATGACCGCGGGACAGATTACGTCGCGCGAAGAGGTGACCGGCAAAGCACCGGTCCCGAATGCGGAGTGGACGCCGCGATGACCACCCTTGGCGTAACTCGCACGACGCTGTTGAAAGATCTGCGCATGGAGTGGCGCTCCAAGGACGCTATCAACTCCATGCTGTTTTTCGCGCTGCTGGTGGTGGTGATCTTCAGCTTCGCCTTCAATCCCACGGCGGAGGAGTCACGCCGCATTGCTGGCGGGCTGATCTGGGTGGCATTCCTGTTCGCGGCCGTGGTCGCGCTGAACCAGACCTGGGCGCGCGAGCTGCGGAATCAGGTGCTCGACGCCTACCGGGTGTCGCCGGCTCCGCCGAATGCGCTTTTCCTGGCCAAGGCGATTGGCAATTTTTTCTTTGTGGTAGTGCTGGAAGCGCTGATGGCTCCGCTGTTCGTGGTTTTTTACGACCTGCGATCGGTTGGGCCCGTCTGGCAATTGATCGTGGTGGCATTGCTGGGAACTTGGGCGCTGGTGGTCAACGGTACGTTTTTCGCGGCGCTATCGATTCGCACCCGCAGCCGCGAAATCATGCTTCCGCTGATCCTCTTCCCTATTTCGATACCGGCATTGCTTGCCATGGTGGACGCCACTACGTCAATCCTCACCGGCGAAGCTTCGCCCGATTTCTGGATCAAGATGCTGGCGGTTTACGATGTGGTATTCACCGCCGTGTGTCTGCTTCTGTTTGAAAGTGTGTTAAACGCGGAGTGAAAAGGCACGGGCCAGGGGGTAGGGGGTAGTAGATAGTGGAGGGGGTGTGGTGGATTAGGGTTTCGAAGGGGCGTAGCTTCAGCTACGCCGCATGTGTCCTATATTTATCATCACGAGCCGACTTTAGCCCGCGAGGGATTCGCTGTTTTAGCGGTTACTGGCTAGTGGATAGTAAGCGCAGTCTCGCTGTTGCAAGAGCCTGACACATGACAACGGAAGCACGAAAGCCCCCAAGGGGCGTAACAATCATAGCCCAGGGCGTAAGCCCTGGGTCGCCTGGAGACATGGACTCGAGTCCCTTCAGGGACGACACATAGACTGGGGTTTCGTGAATAGCGGCAGACAGATTTGTATCAGGGCACGACTCCAGTCTTGTCGTCGCGTCCGGCAAGAAAATTTTGGCTTCAGCCCCTGTTCGCATCGTGGGGGCTAAAGCCCTGGTGAATTTTCATCCCTGGATAACTTAAACACGCAATGAAAAAACTATTTATCGCATTTATCGTTTTCACCCTGGGTCTGCTGGCGTTTAGTACCTATCAAGCATTATTCGTCGCACCCACCGAGCAAACCATGGGCGACGTTCAGCGGATCTTCTACTATCACGTTCCCTCGGCGTGGACGGCTGGGGTTTGCTTTTTCGTTAACTTTCTGGCGTCGGCGGTATATCTGTGGAAACGCAATCTTGCCAGCGACGCTTTGGCGGCCGCGTCTGCCGAGGTTGGAGTAATGTTCTGCACCATCGTCCTGATCACAGGTCCGATCTGGGCGCGGCCGGTATGGGGAATCTGGTGGACATGGGACGCGCGCCTCACGACCACGCTGGTTCTTTGGCTCATCTACGTAAGCTATCTGGTGCTGCGACGTTTCTCGGCGGGAGGACAAACCCAGGTGCTGGCGGCCGCGCTCGCGATCTTCGGATTCGTGGACGTGCCGATCGTCTACATGTCGATTCGGTGGTTTCGTACCCAACATCCTTCGCCGGTCATGGGCGGCGGCGAGAACTCGGGTCTCGATCCCGCCATGCTGCACGCCTTCTTCTGGAACCTGGCGGCTTTCACCTGCGTGGGAATTGTGCTGATGGTGGTTCGCTACCGCTTGCAGATGCTGGAGGAAAAAGTGGAAGCCACGCACGCCGCCGCAGCCTTACAAGGGGGCGCACGATGACCGGCCCAGTTGCGTTGAAAGCTGCCTACATCGTTACCTGGGTGATCTTACTGGGATACCTTGGTTCGCTGCTCCAGCGTTTTCGCCGCGTCCGCGAAGAGATGCAGGACCTGAAACGCGGAAAGTGAAGCGCCTCACCACGGAGGACACGGAGATCACGGAGTAAGCAAGCCAGGGTGCGACGTTCTGCTTCTTTGAAGGAACCGATTTCTCAAGTCATCCAAGCATTATTGAAATGAATTCCTTCCGTGCTCTCCGTGTCCTCCGTGGTGAATCCGTTCTTAGAGGTTCGCACTGAAGTAACGATGGCATGGTCTCCTAATGCTACTCGGATTGCTCAACCTCATTGTGTACACTCTTTTGTCATGATTGAAATGAGAGGAGAACGAAATGTTTCACTCACGACGCGAGTTTCTCGCAGGAGCGGCAGGAGCAGCAGCCATCATGGGGATGACGCCCTTGCCAGCAATGTCCCAAAGTGAGCAGATTACGTCTCCGCAAGCAATTTTGGCGCTCTTCAAACCCATACCCGGAGATGTTGCTGTCAAGATTCACGCGCCCGCGACCAACGGCAAGCCAGAGTTTCTGGTGGAATCGAATTCCTCTAAGCAGATGTTTGTCGGCAGCGCCATCAAGACCTTTATCCTGTGCGAGGCGCTGCGCCAAGCCGACTCACCGAAGGTGGTTCAAACTCTCAAGACGCAGCAACTATCGCTCGACGCCAGCGTGTGGTCGGTGGATAGCGCAACCTTTAATCCTCCCAATCTGATTGGCAAGGTGTCAGAGCGTACCGCGCTGGAAGCCATGATCATGCACAGCGACAATACCGGTACCGACATGTGCCTGAAACATGTTGGTCCTGATAAGGTGCGCGAGTTCGTCGATTCCGCCGGGCTCAAGAGCGTCATGATCCCAGACAGCACCCGCGTCTTCTTCGGCTATCTCTTGGGTGCAAAGAATTACAAGACCTTCAGTTGGGAAGACATAGGAGCGGCGGCAAACCAGTCGATGGTCAATCCGCCGATGAACCAGGTCCAATCGCTGGCTGCTTCGGCAGACGATTTCGTCTCCTACTATTCGCGCGCCTTGCAGGGCCAATTCTTCCAGAACAAAGAGACGCTGAATGTATTCAGACAAATCTTGTCGATTGGCGACGCCATCTGGCTGGTGCCGCTGCCGTTGGGGGTGAGCGCATTTGTGAAAGGCGGCAGCATCGACGTGTCCGGCTTTCATGCCTTGTGCGTCCCCGGAGGAATGCTCTTCGACGACCGCTGGGTCTATTTCTGCCTGACCATCAATTGGCCTGCGGCAGCGGAGACCGACATGAAAACGGTCGCCGCCTTTGCCGCCGCTTGCAGCCAGGCGCTCGCTGCGGTGAAGCGGGCGCTTGCCACCTAGATGCGGCACTGCAGCGTGGGGAATGAAGCGAATCACCACAGAGACACAGCGGCCACAGAGAAGAAGACAATTCTTTTTGACACGGAGACACGGAGATCACGGAGTTTCAATTGTTATTTCTTCTCCGTGCCCTCCGTGCCTCCGTGGTAAACACGATTTCTTCTGATTTTCTCTGTGTCCTCTGTGCCTCTGTGGTGAACATGATTTTTCTGGTGCACCCTTGAGCAGCGAAAGACGCGGCATCCTGGTAATGCTAGGAGTTGCCAATCTCATCTTATGCACGTTGTGCGTGATTTTGAGCCTGCCATTTTTCTGGCAGCAGTATCGAGTGTTGCAAACCTGGCCTGAGACGGAAGCGCAAGTCATCCGCAGTGAAGTGATAACGCAACCGGCGCCGCCGCACCAGCAGCTATACGCCGCGAGTTTGCAGGTTCTCTACAACGTTGACGGCAAACCTATAACGGCAGAGTTGATCAACTTCCAGAGCCAGAACTACCAGCAAACCGCCGACCGAGCCGCGCAGTTCCGGGTCGGCAGCCACCATCTCATTCGCTACGATCCGCATGATCCCACGCAAGCGCGCATCGGCGCCGGTTGGAACCTGCGCTTTTTCATTGTGCCGCTGGTGATGCTAGGGATGGGCGCAGTCTTTGGCGGAATCGCGGCCGTCTTCCTGATAGTTGCAAGGTACCTTCAATCGCCCAAAACAATTCAGTAGAGTTTCAGTTTCAAGGTAACGGACGACTCCCCTCTTTATGTCTTTGACATTCGCAACCTGTCCACAGTAAATTTGAACGCCCTTACTTTGAGTCGAGATGTAGTTGACCGCTCGCACGTCCTAAAGATGTCAGAGGTCCGCGTCAGAACTCGCCCATTCACCCGACGTACCACTTGAGGAGAAAAATGAAGCTTTCGCGAATGCTCGGATTCGCTACAGGAGTGCTGTTGGCTGCCGTAGGTGTGGCCAGTGCACAATCGTGGCAGCCTTTAGCGCACCAACCCAGTTTCACCGCTGGCCAGGCCCTTCTTCTTACCGACGGAACTGTTATGGTCCATCACGAGGACCCGAATGATGGCTTTATCGATTGGTGGAAGTTAACCCCGGACATTAATGGCAGCTACGTAAACGGAACTTGGACTCAGCTAGCCTCCCTGGTATCGAATTACGGTCCTCTTTTCTTCGCTTCGGCGGTGCTGCCCGATGGCCGAGTCATCATTGAGGGCGGAGAGCAGAATTTCTCGCAATATGTTTGGACCAACCAAGGCGCGATCTACGACCCGATACACGATGTGTGGACACCGGTGAACCCGCCCAGTGGGTGGACCAGTATTGGCGATGCCCAGAGCGTGGTCCTGAACAACGGGACATTCATGGTGGCCAATTGCTGCTCGCGACAGCAGGCCCTGCTCAATGCCACCAACCTCACTTGGACCGCGACCGGGTCAGGTAAGTTCGACGAGAACGACGAGGAAGGATGGAACCTGTTACCCGGCGGAAAGGTATTGACCGTCGATGCCTACGTTGGCATGGGTGATCCTAGTGGCACAAACTCCGAAATTTATAACCCCACTACGGGCTCGTGGACGAGCGCGGGCAGCACGGTTGTACAACTGTGGGATTCCCACGGCTCCAATGAGGTTGGTCCCGCGATGTTGCGCCCCGATGGCACCGTCTTTGCGACCGGAGCCAACGGCGCCGGTCCTGGTCATACCTCCATTTACGACACCGTCACCGGCGGGTGGACTGCTGGTCCGGATTTTCCTGACAATCTGGATGTAGCCGATGGGCCAGCGGCATTACTACCGGACGGCAACGTGTTGGTGAGTGCCAGCCCCTTCATATTCCAGAATGGCACGGTTTTCTTCGAGTGGAACGGCACGAATTTGATTTCGGTTCCAGCGACCCCTAACTCCCAAATCGACTCCTCATGGTACGGACGGATGCTCGTGCTTCCCACCGGTCAAGTCCTGTACACCGACGGCAGCCGCGATGTCGAAATCTACACCCCTACTGGCACCCCCAATCCTAATTGGGAGCCCAAGGCGCTTATCATCGGAGGCGCCGCAGGCTTCAGCCGAGGCAGCACCTACGTCCTCAACGGCGGCAACTTCAACGGCTTTTCGCAGGCGGTTGCCTACGGAGATGATGCACAGGCAGCAACAAATTACCCCATAGTGCGTCTGACCAATATCAGCACCGGACACGTTTTTTACTGCCGCACGCACGATCACAACACCATGGCAGTGGACTTTCCGGGCATCACGTCCACCCACATTGACATACCGTCTGGCATGGAAACGGGACTTAGCTATCTGGAAATAGTAGCCAATGGTATCGCGTCTCCCAGATACACCGTCCAGATAAGGTAAAGAAAATTCACTCGCTAACCAGTGCCACGCTCTCTTGCATCAGGGAGCGTGGCACTTTTCGTTGAGAGCAGCTGCGGGCGCGTTAGTCCCCAATCGGCCCTCAAAATGCGAGATGCTTCTCACCATTGTTTGTGGTGTCGATGACCGTGCGAATTCGTAGTAATACGATTTCAGCATAGAGAAGAGGTTAATCCACAGCCGCAGGCAAAATGCGATATGCTTTTCCCCATCTCTACGAGTTTGGGGGAGACATGAAACGCGCAACAATTGCAGCTTTGATATTCGCACTCGCGCCCGCCGCGATTGCACAATCTAAGGTGCCAGCCCAGGTCACAAGCAATCCAGTGGTCAGCACCGTGCGGCAACTGGAAGAGCGGCAGTCGAAGAACTTGATTGGAGCCGCCGACGAAATGCCGGCCGATAAGTACAGCTATCGCCCGACGCCGCCGCAGATGACCTTCGCGCACCTGGTCATGCACATCACCCAGTCCAATAATTCTCTCTGTGCGCGCGTAGCGGGTGAGCAGCCGCGCGAGTTGAAACTGAGTGAAAGCGATTCCAAGGACGTGCTCACCAAGGCACTGAAGGACTCGTTCACCTACTGCGAGGAGGTCCTGGCCAAGGCGGATGATTCCACCCTAGGCCAACCGGTGGAACTCTTCGGCGGGCGCACCGGCCCTCGCGCTGCGGCACTCATCTACCTCGCCGCAGACTGGGCCGACCACTACAGCGCGGCAGCCATGTACCTACGGTTGAATAATCTCTTACCGCCCAGCGCGAAGAAGGAGAGTCACTAGCCTGAATCGTTCGTGACCCCTGAAGTTGTCATTACGAGAGTTCATGGGCCTGTAGCCCACCATAGAAACGACAAGCATCTCGCCTGTCATCCTGTCTATAACGACGCTGGCGTTATAGACAGGATGACACTTCCAGATTCATGAAGTTATTCCCCCTTCACTACGATCAGCTCAAAGCTTCCCGGAACCATTGCCGGTCGCTGTCCCGGAGCTGGCGGCGTCGCCTCCCGCTGCGCGGTCACCAGATACGCAGTATTGCTGGCGTAATCCATCGCCATGGTGCGCGCACCCTTGGCGGTCGGCCAGATTCTGCGTGACCGTGTACTTGTCGGGACTATCTTCGTGAATAATGGTCAGCACTCCATCCCCGCCGCAGGACATGAATACTTCCTGCGTGTTGGGATTGAACCGGCCGGCATCAACTCCCGCTCCGATGGGAACAGTGGTGACGACTTTTCCGGTGTCGGAGTCCACCACTGCCATCATCTTGTTGTCGCATCCGGCGAAGAGGCGATGATGCGCCACATCGAACGCCAAGGCGCTGGGTTCCTGGCACGGACTCAGTGACCAGCGATTCAAGACGGTACAGTTTAGCGGCATCGATCTCGGCGATCTCACTCTTGTCTTCAATGTTGGCGTACAGCTTACCCTTGCCATCGGTAACCGGAAACTCTGGCTTGCCGCCGAGCGGTATGGTGCCGACTACGTTGCCACTTGTGGCGTCCACCACGCTCGAATCCTTGCTGCGCGCATTAAACGTGAAGACATGCTTGGTGAACGGATCATAGAGTATCGCGTCGGGCCGCTCGCCCACCTTCACGCTGTCTAATTTCTTGAGCGTCTTCAGATCAAAGATGGTAACGGTGTTATCTCCGCCGTTGCTAATGAAGCCGCGGTCCAGCGACGGAGCCAGGGCGACCCCGTGAATGCCGGAGAGATCAGGAATATCGCCGGTCACTTTCAAGGTCTTGGCATCGACTACCATGACGTGGCTTCCACGCGTAATAAAGAGCCGCTGCCCATCCTTGTCGTAATAGAGGTAGTCCCAACCTCCCTCGCCACCGAGTTTGACGGTATCGACCACTTTGTATTGTTTCTGTGCGAGCGCTGGCATGGCGGCCAGCAGGGTGGCCGCGAAGAATAGTGCAAGAATTCGTTTCATAGGTTTTCCTCTTTCAGTTCGTTTCTGTAAGGCTGGTTTCGTGACTCAAATAAAACTGCACAGCAGGAGTGATGATGAGCGAGAGCACCATCGAAATGGTGATACCGCCGATTACCGCGATGGCCAGTGGCTGCAGCATCTGTGACCCGGCGCCCAGTGCCAGCGCCAACGGCAGCATGCCGGCGACGGCAGCCATGGCCGTCATGACGATGGGACGCAAACGGCGACGGCCGGCCTGGATCATAGCGTCCTGCGCGGCGTACCCGGCGGCGCGGAAGCGCTGGTCGGCGTCCAGCAGCAGAATGCCATTCTTCGCCACAATGCCGATCACCATAATCAATCCCATGAACGATGCGATGTTGAAGGTCGTGCGAGTTATAAGCAGCGCAAGAAATACACCCGACGTGGAAAGCAGTGCCGATGAGAGAATCGCCAACGGCGCCGCCAGGGTACGAAATTCGAACAGCAGCACCAGAAACACCAGCAGAATAGCAAGGATCAGCACAAGCACCAGGTCGTGGAACGATTGCTGCTGCTCGGCATAGGTTCCCCCGTAGATCACGCGGATGGATGACGGCACATGCAGGCTGTCAACCGCCTTCTGCACGGCTGCGATGCCGCTTCCCAAATCCCGCCCTTCCAAGCGGGCGGTCACTGCAACATCGCGCTGCAGGTTCTCGCGGCGAATTTCCGTTTGACCTGGCAGTTCAGTAACGTTTGCCAGCGAGCCCAAGGTGGCGGTGTGTCCAGTCGCGCTGTTCAGCAGCGTGTTGCTCATCGTCGACACCGAGCTGCGATTGGCAGCGGGATACCGCACGCGAATGGTGTAGGCGATGTCTTGCGTGATAACGGGCGTCGCCGCAGGCTCGCCCTCGAGGATTGCGGACGCATCGATCGCAACTTCCTCCGGGGTGAAGCCCGCTCGCGCCGCCACCGTCGGATCAACGCGAAAAACTGTAACCGGCCCGCTGATGGTGTTCTCAATTCCGTTCAGGAGATCGACTACGCCCTCCACTTTGCCAATCGCATCAGCCACGCGAGGTGCCCACTGACTCAAAAGTGCGGCATCGGGCGAAAACATCTTGATCTGGATCGGCTCGGGTGAATTCGACAGGTCTCCGATCATGTCCTGTAGCACCTGAATGAACTCCACATCCACCGCGGGATCCTCTTGCTTAATCCTGGTCCGCAGGTCAGCCATGATTTCATCCACGCCACGGCTTCGCTTGTTTTTCAGAATCACCGCGAAGTCGCCCGTGTTCGCTTCCGTAACTGCGGCCAGCCCGAGTTGCAAACCGGTCCGCCGCGAATAACCCTGCACCTCAGGAATTTCGTGGATCATCTCGCCGATGTGAGCAACCATGCGGTTTGTCTCTTCCAGCGAAGTGCCTGCAGGCGTAATGTAGTCCAACACAAAACCGCCTTCGTCCATTGCCGGCAGCAGGTCCGACCCGAGCGCTTTGTAGCAGATGAAGGACGCAACCACAAGCAATGCCGAAAATACTGCAATCCACTTTGGGCGTTCCAGCGCAAAACGCAGCCAGCGTTCGTAGAACTCGATCACGCGGCGGAATCGTCCGCTTAGCACGACTTCCTCTGCGGCGAGCACCCTTTCCTGCTCCTTGAGATCTTCGCTGGGAACGCCATCCAGGCGCTTCTGACGAATGAAGAATTGGCTGAGGGTGGGCGTCAAGGTCAACGCTAGTCCGAGGGACGTAAGCAGCGACACGGCCACGGTTACAGCCAGCGCGCGAAAGAAGACCCCGGTAACGCCGGTGATCGCGATCAAGGGAAGGAACACCACAATCGGCGTGATGGTCGAGCCCACCAGCGGCGTGGTGATCTCGTTTAGCGCGCTGTGGACCGCTTCAACCCTGCCCTGCCCAGCGGTGCGATGCAGTGCGACGTTTTCGACGACGACGATGGCGTCGTCAATTACCAGACCCACCGCTGCCGCCAGCCCGCCCAGCGTCATCAGATTGAAACTCTGGTTCAGGGCCTTGAGTGCGAGGAAGGTGATAAGGACCGTGACCGGAATGACCAGCCCCGCGACCGCCGAGGCTCCCCAGTCGCGCAAGAACAGGATCATGATGATCGACGCCAGGATCAGGCCAATGAGGATGGCGTCGCGAACACTCTTGATGGATTCGGTTACGATCTGCGACTGGTCGTAGAACGGCTCAATGCGGATTCCCGGCGGCAAAGACTGCCGAATGCGGTCCACCTCGGCGTGAACCTCGTCGGCGACTGCAACCGTGTTGCTGTCGGGCTGACGGTTGATGTTGAGCAACACGGCCGGCTTTCCGTTGGCGGTCACGATGGTGTACACGGGCTTCACGCCCGGCGTAACCGTGGCCACGTCGCCAACACGGACGGGAATTCCGGCTGGCGTGGTCTTGATTACGATTTGCGAAAGTTGTGCCGGATCTTTTACCTGCCCATCTACCAGCGTGAGATAAAGCTGATGGTTCTCTTGTAGCAGGCCCGGCGAATCGATAAGGTTGGTGCGCCGGACCGCGTCCAGAATGTCGGCAACAGTAACACTAGCCGTCAGCAGCTTGGCAGGATCGGGAGTAATGTGAAACTCGGGTTCCTGTCCGCCTTGCACCACCACCGTGGCCACCCCGTCGAGGCGATTGAGCCGCGGCTTCAGATCATACGTTGCCATCGTCCAGAGCTGCGTTTGCGGAACGGTGTCGGACGTGAGGCTGTATCCCAAGATCGGAAAGCTGGCGAAGTTCAAACGATGCGACTGGATGACCGCTGTCGGTGGCAACTGAGAGCGAATGCTGGAAAGTGCTGCGTCCACCAGTTGCAGCGTGGTGACCATGTTCTCGTGCCAGTCAAAGAAGAGGTCCACTTCCGCCGAGCCGCGACTGGTGATGGAGCGGACCTGCTGTAATCCCGGCACGCTGTTTACCGACTCTTCGATGGGACGCGTAATCGTCACCATCATCTGGTCGATCGGCATCACCCCGTTGTCAACCCCGATAACGATGCGCGGAAAATCGGTGGTCGGAAACACCGAGATCGGAATGGTGAAGGCAAGGTAAACTCCGGCCAGCACCAGAACGAGGATGAGGAAGACCAGCGATTTCGAATAACGGGTGAACCAGTAGCGCTCATCGGCCGCACCGGTAATCCGCAGACGCCGAAACCAGGATTTCAGGTTCGCGCTCACCTCAGTCCTTTCCCGCGTCTCGTGGAGAGGAGTCGGACTTCCCTGCGTGTGCTGGCGGTGTGGGTTCGGCAATTTTAACTTTCGTGTTGTCGGGCAGACCGTAAGCGCCACTCACAATGACCGTCTCGCCGCCGCTGAGGCCTTTAGTAATCTGCAAGCGATCACCCTGGCGAACCCCCGTTTCCACCGACACTTGGTCAGCACGATCACTATGAACAATCATCACCGTGGTTTGTCCATCTGGAGTTTTCAGCAGCGCGGACGCCGGCACTACAACCGCGTCGTTCAAGGTTTGTGCAACCATCTGAACGTTGACCGTTGTGCCCGGACGCAGTCGCCCGTCGGGATTTGCGGCCTCGATCCATACTTCTACGGTCGTGCTATTGGGATCGAGCGCCGGGCTTATCAAGGTGACTTTACCCTGTACGCGACCTCCTCCCGCTGCAGTGATGGTCGCGACGTCTCCCGGCTTCAGCACGGCGGCGTCGTTCTGTGGAATGTGCGCGCGCGCGATCACCGACGATGTGTCCATGATGGTCAGCAGCGGAGTGCCCGGTGGAGGCGTCTCGCCTGGATAGCTGGGACGATCCGTAACTACGCCATTGATCGGGCTGCGAATCTCGGTGTAAGCAAGCTGCGCGGCGGCGCCTTCGTACTTCCCTTTCGCCGAAGTGAGCTGTCCTCGCGCCGACTTCAGCTGGTCCTGCTTGCCCACCGATTGCAGCGCAGAAAGATGCTTCTCGGCCATTTCGTATTGCGACTTGGCTTGCACCAGCGCGACTGCAGATTCGTCGAGCTGCTTGCGTGGGAGAGCGCCTTGTTGGAAGAGAATGAGGCGGCTGTCATAGACCTTCTGCTGCGCGTCGTACGCGTCCTTCGCCGTCTTCAGATCCAGTTCAGCTTTCTGCCATTCTTCCGGCAAAGCTGACGAGGTCTCGAGCCCGTAAGCCGCCTGAGCCTGCTCGTACGTGCCCTTGTTCTCGACTTCGGCGGCGGCGAGGTCGCGGTTCTCCAGCACAGCGACCACCTGGCCACAGGTCACGCGACTGCCGCGATTCACGTAGAACGTTCTTACGGGCGCGATCACCTTCGGCGTGATGGCCGCCTGATCGTGCGGAAACAAGACCGCTTCGGCGCTGATGATCTGCTGGATCGCGCCGCGCTGCGCAACCGCAGTCTGCACGGTGACGATCGGCTCGGTTTCCTCGGGCTTCTTAGAGCACGACACCAGCAATGCAGTAACAAGGACGAGCAATAAAGACATTAATGCGCGGGTAGTGAAGTGCCAATTGTCACGATGGACCGCGTCGTTGGGAGCGATGCCTTGAAGGGGCACGGCTTTAGCCGTGTCATCAAGACGGATCCCCCTATGTGAGGGGACTTTAGTCCCCGGCATCAGAAAACGGCAGCTTAAGGAAACTTCTGATGGCGATGAAGGCGCTCCCTCAGGGGCTAAAGCCAAAATCCCATGCGCGTCCGTACGGCATGGCTGAAGCCATGCCCTTTCAAAGTCAACTTCGGTGTGAAGCGCGGTGATCGGCATCCGTCGCAGCTCCTAAAAACTTCCCGTCAGCGTCTGTAGGTTGGCGATGGCCACGTGGTAGCGGGCCTCGCCATCGCGATAATTGTTGCGCGCCTGCGTCAGGGTATTCTGCGCGTCCACCACCTCCAACGCGATCGCTTCTCCCGCCTGGTAACGCAGGTTGGTCAGACGCAGGCTATCGGCCGCGAGGTCGGCGGAGTTGCGCAACGTGTCCAGTTGCTCGCGCGCGGTTTCAGCTTCAGCGTAGAACGATTGCAAGTCGGCGATCGCCTGACGCTGCGCCGCACTCAGCTCCACCTGCGCCTGGTGGCGTTGTAGCTCAGCTTGTTTCACCCTGCTTTCGATCGCGCCCCAGTGCCACACCGGAATGTTGAGCGTGGCAGTGGCAGAGTAGCCCAAGTGCTGGATACCGTCTGTGCGAACGGCAAATTGGTTTGCATCGATGCCGTAGTAGTAATCGAGCACCAGGGTGGGCAGATGTCCCGCACGCGCCACCGTGACTTCGTGGTTGGCGACTTCGAGCGCGGCGAAAGCGGCGTTCAGTTCGGGATTGTTCTTCCGCGCCATCTGTTGCACGTCGGCAATCGGCGGCAGGACGGGCGCAGCCGCAAGATCGTCCACTAGCGAGAAGTCCTGAAAGAAGTTTGGGAACAGCAACACCGCGAGACTCAGCCGCGCATTCTGCTCGCTGAGTTTGGCATCTTGCGCTGCGCGTTGCTGATCGTTGGCCTGGATCTGGGCCTTGATTACGTCGGAGTGCGCCACCTCGCCACCCTGCTCCAGTTTGCGGCTGTTATCGAGGAAGCGCTGGGCCTCGTCGGCGGCTGCCTGCGTGCTCCGCGTTCTTTCCTGCGCCGCCAGCAATCCGTAGAACGCCTTCACCACCGTAACGGTCAATCCACGGGCGGCGATCTCGGCTTTGGCACGGGCTATGGCTTGTGCGGCGGCGGCGCGCCGGTAATCCGCCACTGGTGCCAAGCCAACTACTTGCTGCACGGCGCCCTGGCTAATGTACTCGTGCACGCCGTTGTTGGCGATGAAACGCGCTTCGGGTGTGCCGTTACCCTGGGTATAGATGAAGCCGTTGTTGTAATCCACTCCCGGGAGCAGCGCAGCACGAGCCTGCACGCGATCTTCGCGCGCAATTCCTAATTGCATCAGCGCCGCCTGAAATTGCGGACTGTTGGCCTTGGCGCGCGCCAGCGCATCGGCGAGCGTCAGCGAAACCGTGGTGGGCGGAGCCTGAAGATTAGCCGTCTCGGGTGAACCGGTTGGTGTGGGCGACGTGATTTGTGCATACGATGCTGCCGCAATGAGCAATATTGCCGCGATCAGCCGAGAGATCTTTTGGCCCATAAACACCGCTCCCTTACCGAGGAACTCCCTCAGAGCATGAAGGAAGGAACCTTAATGGAAGCTGAACAGGGGGGCGAAAACATAGATCTCAACCGGATGGGCGTCTTGGATGCCCTTAATTAAGGCTCGCTTCAGCCTCTCTGGCCTAACGTTGGCTTAGGATAGAAGCACCGTGCGCGTATTAATTATCGAGGACGAGGCCCGGCTGGCGGATAACGTCGCCCGCAGTTTGCGCGAGAGTGCCGGCTACGCCGTGGATGTTTCGCTCGACGGCGAAGAAGGCGCTTTCATGGCGGAATCGAACCCGTACGACCTGGTGATCCTCGACTTGATGCTGCCGAAACTGGACGGGCTTAGCGTGCTGCAACGCATGCGGGACGCCGGCTCGCCCGTTCCGGTCCTCGTGCTGACCGCGCGCGACGAAAAGGAGTCGGTCGTTGCGTTGTTAAACGCTGGGGCCGACGATTATATTTCGAAACCGTTCGACCTGGGAGAGCTGCTGGCACGCGCCAAGGCCCTGATCCGGCGCGGCAAGGGACAGAGTGCGGCAGTATTAAAGGTCGGCGATCTGGAGATCAATACATCCGATCTCTCGGTGCGTCGCAAAGGAAACCTGATTACCCTCACGGCGATGGAATACCGCGTGCTGGAATACCTGGCGCACCGGCCTGACGCCGTTGTTTCGAAGACTGAACTGCTTGAACATCTCTATGATTTCAACTGGGAACGGTTTAGTAACGTGATTGAAGTTTACGTTTCTGGCTTGCGTCGTAAACTCGACGACGGCGGAGACGGCAAACTAATTCATACCCTGCGCGGGCAGGGATACATGCTTCGCGGATAACATGCGACAGATCTCCATTCAGCGCCGGTTGATCGCAGCGGTAGTGATCTCGCAACTACTGCTCGCGATCGGCATCGTCTCGGTAGCGGTGTATTTCACACGGCGTCAACTGCGCAACGCGTTCGATGCCGGCCTGCGCGGGCGGGCGATGAGCGTTGCCGCGCTGGTACGCTACTCCGAAGATGAGCATCCCACTTTGATCTTCGAAGGCGACCTCGTTCCGCCCCCACTGGAGAAGCAACATCCCGACCTTTACCAGGTGACCGCTGGCGACGGACACCTGCTCGCCCGGTCTCCGAATTGGCCACAGGATTTGCGAGCCATTCCGAAGAAGGACCGCCAACATGCGAACGTTGTGGTGAATGGCGTTCGTTATCGCGCGGTGCGGCTGGAGAACGTTCCGGTGCTGGATCGGGAAGGCGATGTACCTTCGACTGATGTGTTGACTGTGACCTATGCGGCGCCCACCGACCAGATGACCCGCGCGGTCGCGCGCGCCGGCATCTATATTGCGGCTGGCAGCGGCCTGTTGTTGCTGATCACGGTGGGCATTGCGGTCCTGGGATTGCGGCGAGGTTTGCGTCCACTGGCCGAACTAGCCAACAACGCGGCCCTGGTCAACACTTCAAACTGGAAGCTGAATCCCAGGGAAGCGGCATTGAGCACGACGGAACTTGCGCCTCTCACGCAAGCCATGACCGCCATGCTCGATGGATTGCATCGTGCGTTCACCCAACAACGCGAATTTCTGGCCAACGCCGCTCACGAGTTGAAGACGCCGGTTGCGATCTTGAAGTCCACGCTGCAATCGCTGTTGCAGCGGCCACGCGAGGCGGAAGAGTATCGCGCCGGCCTGGAGCAGGCTCTCGACGACATGGCGCGCCTGGAACAACTGATGCACTCGATGCTGCGGCTGGCGCGCGCCGAACAGTGGGCCGCAGGCAGTACGCGTCGCGATCTGCAACCGGTGGAAGTGGCCGCCACTTGCGAGATTGCACTAGAGCGCCTGGCGCCGGTGGCCCGCGAGCGCGGCATCACCATCCATTTCGCCAGCAACGGCCCCATGCCCATGCGCGCCGATGCCGACGATCTCGAACTGGTCTGGTCCAACCTGTTGGAGAATGCGATACGCTTCAGCCCTTCGGGCGGCAGCGTGCAACTGCGCGCGCATGCGAATGGTCAGCGGGGTTACGTTGAGGTGGAAGATAACGGTCCGGGAATTCCAGCGTCGGAATTAGCGCACCTGTTCGAACGATTTCATCGCGGCGATAACTCGCGCGCGCGTAACACCGGCGGATACGGGTTGGGTCTCGCCATCTCCAAGGCGCTGATCGAAGCTTACGGAGGGAGCATTACTCCCGAAAGCGAACCCGGGAAAGGCACCCGTATGGTGGTTGAGGTACCGCTGGAGAATTCCGCTTTTAGCTCTTAGCCTCTAGCTTTTAGTTCCCCCTAGAGAATGCGTCATCCGTGAAATCCGCGGTTGCCTTTGCTTTATCTGTTTTCCTTCAGCCGCAACCGCAAATAGACATTTACCCCCAGCGGATGATCTCCGTAATAGGGCTTGATTGCGTCTGGCAGTTCGTACAGCGAGATGTTCGCTCCCAGTCCGGTTTCCACGTTGTGAAAGATTCCGATGTCGCGGGTGTAGCCAATCGTGTATGCGCTGATATCGAACCAGTGGCTGCCGGTTTGCTCGAATAACTGGTGCACCAGCGCGGGATCGTTGGCGAACAACTCGTCACGTTGCGACCATTCGTAGCGGCCGCTAATGAAATTCTTCTCGCTGAACGGGACTACAGTTTCCGCCAACATGGCGTTGGTGCCGTAGTGGACAGCCTGCTTGCCATTGCGCCCCCAAAGCAGCGTTGTCGCCCATGCATTACCGTGTGGACGCGGAACAATGTATTCCACTGAGGCTGTTATGCGCACGACATTGCCCGGCTCCAGCGCCTCCGGGTTGACGATATGACCGGCTGAAACCTGCGCGAGCCATCTTGCGGTCGGCGTGACGGTTAGGCGTGCGGAGTACGAGTTCATCGGTCCAAAGTCGATGTTCCAACGGTTCTCATCAGGCTCGGCGCCGTGAAAGCCTGACGCCTCGAGCCTCACAGACTTGTACGACATTCCCGCTGTAACCACGTTGTAGAGGATGTGCGTGGAGTCTTCCCAGTGATGTCCGAGCGTGCTTTGCGGAATCTCCATCGCCGACGCGCGATGAGGATAGGCCACCGGTCCTAATGCCGGGTCACCGACCGGCGCGTAGTACAAGTCCCACACCGCATGCTCGCCAAGACTGTGGGCGTATTGCAGGCTCAACTCCATCACAAAGTCATGCGGATGCTGGCCGTTGACGATGGGCTTGCCGTACGCTGTCTCGCCTGTCTGGAACAGGAGAGGATAATACTCGCCGCTGACGGTCGCAGGTTCCAGACTAAGCATAGTGCGCAACATGAGATCGCCGCTGCCGAGCCGATGCACGGCGCTAAGCATGCCCCAATTGGTGGAGTAAAACTTGTCGGCGCCCAGCGGGCCAGTCTGTTGCGTCTCCACCAGGAACGCCTGCGCCATCCATGTCAAGCGCCACCGGCCGATGCTGGTCATCAACATCGGCATGGGCCACGCCGACGGCTGAAACGCCGTACCCGACGACTCGCGCATCAGGAAGTCACGAGCTGTGTCCATCTCGTGATCTGTACGCGGCATCGAGTCCATCGGCATTTGCATTTGCATGCCGTCGCTGGGACTGGATTGCTGAGTTGACGACGAAGATTGCGCGCCTGCTCCTAAGCAAAGAATGCAAGCAAGCGCCGGCAACCAGCTACTGCGGAGAATCGCGACGATTGCCTTATTGTGCAAGCGAAGGCCAGGCGAAAAACTTGCCGTGAGATCGGCAAGAACCTCTCAATCAGGATTGTAGAGGAAAACTATTCGCCGGCTTCCTTGAGGAGTTTGTTCAACGTCGACTTGTGTTTGTCAGCCTCGAGCTTGCGTTTCTTGCTGGCGGGCTCGGTGCGGGTTGGCGGCGGAGTTCCGATCGCATGGCGCGCCGCAGCCTTGACCGCGGATGCGGCGCGAAACGGCTTCGGCTTGGGTATCTTGGAAGGCACGATTTGTCTCGCCCAGTCAGTTCGCAACGGTTAACCAAATCGCAGCGTCCCCGCCGTTTCTGACCTCGCATATCGTAAGGCAAGCATCGAAGAAAGTCGATCATCCGAGTTGGGGAACAACCGGATACCCGGTCAGCATGAAGCCGGCACCCTGGAATCTCGACGAGAATTTCTCTTACGTGGAGTCGGGGACTGACGCCGGACGGTCGGATTTATGGGCAACGAGAAACAATCGTGGCCTGGTAGTCTTTCCCAACTGGTACGGCAACACAGCCGAAGGAACTTCGGAACGCAGCCGCCATGGCGCGCTGGCCAAAAGCTGCTGGGTGTAGGGATGTACAGGCTGGGTCAGGACGGTTTCCAGGTTTCCGCATTCCACGATTTCGCCGCCGTGAAGAATGGCAACGCGGTTACAGAGCGAGACCACAGACGATAAATCGTGCGAGATGTACAGAACGGCGCTGCCCATTTTTCGCTGTAGCTCGGTGAAGAGATTGATGATTTCCACTTGGGTGATGACGTCGAGGGCGCTGGTCGGCTCGTCGGCTAACAGCAGCGGGGGTGAGTGCATGACCGCCATCGCAATCAACACTCTTTGCGCTTGGCCGACACTTATCTGCGCAGGGTAGCGGGAACAGAACTCTTCGTCACTGGGGAGGCCGACGCTGCTCAGCGCCTTATCGATCGCTCTTGCTACTTCAACCTTGCTTCCACCGGCATGCGCCTTCCAGGCCTCGGCCAATTGCGTCCTGATTCTTAGGGCAGGATTGAGGCTGGACAGCGGGCTTTGCAGAACCAGACCAATTTCGCGTCCGCGAACATGTCTCATCTCCCGCTCGGATGCCATCATCAGGTCGCGGCCGCGAAACCAGATATGCCCGCTCGCCCGCCCGCCCTTCAATCCAAGTAGTCTGAGTATGGCGAGCGCAATCGTGCTCTTTCCCGATCCACTCTCGCCCACCAGTCCCAACACCTCTCCTGAATTGATCTGAAAGGAGACTTCCCGCAGCGTCTGCGGTTTGTTGGGATAGTCCACTCGCAGATCGACCGCCAGGAGTGGGGCGTCATTTGCCATCGCCGGCCTTCTCCGAAGCAAGGCTGAGACGTTCGATATTCCAATAGGTCTGCGGTCGCAAAACCACGGGCCGAGCGCCCTCCAGCAGCGGAGAGATGCCGGCAAGTGCGTTCTTGTTCACCAGATAAATGAAAGGCAGTTGCTCGGCAACGATCTCTTGCACTTGATCGAAATATTTCTTTCGCGCCTGGTCATTCATTGCCGACGCTTGCGCCCGCATCAGCCGATCGATCTCGGCCTCCCACTGGGTGGCCGGCGTTTTCTGCCTGGGGTTCCATTGGTGTTCGTCGGAGGAACTGAGCCAGACATTCATCTGGGCATTGGGATCGAGTTCCACATTCACGAAGCCCAGGAGCGCAGCTTCGTAATTGAAGGTTTCACCAATGCGCTGAATCAAAGACGGAAAGTCGAGGGTGACAACGTTGACCGTGATGCCAAGGGAGCGAAGGTCCTGCTGAATCATCGTCGCCATGCGCTCTCGCGAACGATTGCCGGCATTGGTAACGATAGAGAACACCACGGCATGGCCGCCGCGGTCGTGCAGCGTGCCGCCTGAAAGCTGAAATCCATCATGCTGTAGAAGCTGCAATGCGGCTGCGGTATCGAAGCGGACCGGCTGCAGGTGAGAGTCGAACCAGAACTTGTTGGCCGGCGAGACCGGGCCGCGGGCGGGACGGGCGTGACCGTTATACACCACTTTGCACAGGTCCTCGCGATTGATGGCCGCCGAAATGGCGCGGCGGAAGTTGAGCGACTGAAACCACTGCAACTTGTATCCCGGAATGGGCGCGCTGGGGACCTGGTTGAACCACATCTGCTCTGAGTCGAGCGAAGGCCCGGCATCACGCACTTTGTACGGAGATATGCGCGACAGGCGGTCGAAGGAGTCGGCATCCATCGAGTTGATGAGCTGAATGTCATCGCGGCTGAACTTCAGAAGCTCGATATCGCGATTGGACTGAATCTCCAACTTCACGGCGTCGATGTAAGGCAATTGCCGGCCTGCCGCATCGTGCTTCCAGTAGTTGGGGTTTCTGCGAAGTTCGACATACGAGCCTGGCTTGTAGTCCGACACGTAGTAAGGGCCCAAGACAGCCATCTCTTTTTTGGGTGAATGCGCCGAGACCACGGCCACCTGGTCGAATAATTTGTCGAGGCCGGCGACCGATGCGGGGAAGGTGATGGAGATCTTTTCGGGCGCGGAGACCACCGGGACTACCTTGCCCGTCGTCGAACGAAACGCATCTCCGGTCGGAGAGTGCAGCGCCGGATCCATCAACTGATCCATGGTGTACTTTACGTCGTCGGCGGTGAACGGCGTCCCATCAGAGAAGCGGAGCCCCGGCCGCAGCGTGAAGGTGATTGTTCGCCCGTCCCTGGATACGGTCCACCCCTTCGCCAGTTCCGGTTCAAGCACCTGAGATTCGCGATTCAGCCGTACCAGCACCCCTCCCGTCAGGTACCGAATGGTTTCCGAAGAGTCGTCGGCCACCAGCGCCGGGTTAAACGATTTGGGTTCCGAGCGCAGATAGAACTTCAGCTCATCCAGGCACAGAGCAGCGGTCACAAGGATGGTGACCAGCAAACCAATGCAAAGCAAAGCGCGGCGCATGATCAGGAGACCTCACGTTCGGATACGGCAATTTGCATTCCACTTACGATTAAAACCAACATGACGAGTGCGGCAAAACGGCAGAGATCGGCCCGAAACGACATTACGGTTTCGAGTTCCCGTAATAGGCTGCCGAGCGACGGCAGCGGCTCTGCCACACCCAGCCCGAGCAGGCTGAGGTTGGCCTCCGCCAGAACAAATACGGGGACCGATATCCAGAACTGGGCCAGCAAAATGGGCCGCAGGTTCGGCAGCACGTGCTTGCCGAGCAATCTGCACGGGGAAACGCCGAGGGAGCGTGCCATGACGATGAAATCGGATTGCCGCATTGACCGCGCTCGCGCCAGCATGATCCTGGCAGGGACCCCCCATCCCAGAATCCCCAGCATGAGGAAGGTGATGGTTACCGAGACTGCGGGCGAGGTGTTCAACGGAAGCATCGCCCGGACCGTCAGCAACAGAAAGAACCAGGGGATGGAAAGAAACAAGTCGATCGCACTTTTCGCGGCGCGCTCGGAGAAGCCGCCGAAAAATCCCGGGGCCGCTCCGATGGCGAGAGCCAGTAGTGCCGACACAGCGGCTGCGGCTGGCGCCAGCAGCATCGACACACGCGTGCCCTGCAACAAGCGCGCGCAGCGATCACGTCCCAAGTCATCGGTGCCCAGCCAGTGTTGGCGTGAAGCCCCTGCGTTTACCTGCTCGCGGTCCTGGGCGCGGTAGTCAAATTTCGAGAAGAAGCTGCCGCCTATGCTGACGAGTACAAGGAGCGCAGCCAGCACGGTCGCCGCCAGGCGCAGGGCCTTCATTCTGGCTGTCTCCGCTCTTCGCTAAGCAGGTCCGCTCCGGCATTGGCCACAACCACGCATGCAATTACCAGCATGGAAATATTGATCAGCAGAGGAAGGTCGCGAGCCAGGGCCGACTGCCACGCCAGTTGACCAATGCCGGGAATGCCGCACAGGGCCTCCACCGGAATGGCGGCGCTGATGGCGATGCCGATGGAAACTCCGGCCAGCGCCAGAACCTCGCGTTTGATTACGGGAGCAACATGGCGGAAAAACATTGCAGGCTGCGAGACTCCTTTGGCATACGCCATGGTGATATGCGGCATCTGGCGAACCCCAGCGACTAGGTTGCTTAGGTACCGAAAGACTTTGGGAAAGACGATCAGTCCGATCGCCAGATAGCCGGGCGCATTCATCAAGACCGACAACAAAGCCAGAACTCCTGCGGGCAAACACAGCAAAATTCCGCTGAAGATGGTGACGGAGAACTCGAGGGCGGGCACGCGCAATAACCAGGCGGCCAACACGGCCAGCACAGCGACGGCCCACGCCAATCCGAGTCCTTGGCCCGCAACTGCCAGCGTGACTGGCGCCCGCTCTTGCAGCAATTGGCGGACTGGCCGGTTGAGCGATCGCGACTCGCCAAAATCGCCGTGCAGCACGCGCCGAAGGGATCTGGCATAAAACGAAACGATGTTTCGCTCCTGAAGATTCGCACTTCGGATCGCTTGGATGCTGTCGCTGCTCAACCGGGCGTCGAGCTGGCGCTCATCAGTGCCGAAGCCGGGCGCGTAGCGTACTAAGGTGGCCGCGATGAGTCCTCCAGTGACTACCGTCATGACCGCCAGCATCAGTCTGCGTAGAATCGCGGTGCGCATGGTGCCAATCCTCACTGCCTCGTCGGCGTTTGCAGAGGCAGTTCGAGGAACGCCTTGGTCGGCCGATGCTCGTGCTTCATCGAGTACATGCGTTTGTCGGCGGTCACCAGCAACTGCTCGGCATCTTCGCCATCATCGGGATAAAACGCCACTCCCACGCTGGCCGAGAGGGTGAGTTCCGCGCAAACTTCCCTGGCGCTTTCCGCAGCGACTGTTTTGACTCGAACCGTCATCTCTTCCGCCGCACGCCGATCCAGGCGCGGCGCGATCACCACGAACTCGTCGCCCCCCATGCGGGAGGCGAAGTCATACTCCCTGCATGACAGGGTGAGTTTTCGGGCAAAGAGTTCGAGCACGTGATTGCCCGCAAGGTGACCGAGCTTGTCGTTGATCTGCTTGAATCCGTCGAGGTCACAGACCACAGCCGCCAGATGGGTTTGCTCGCGCTTGCAGCGGGAAATCTCCGAGTCCAGGTGAAGGAAAAGCGAGCGCGCGTTGGGAAGTCCGGTCAAGTAGTCCACAGTCGCCGAGTCGGCAGCCGCCTGATACTTGATGGCGTTTTCAATGGAAGCCGCGATTTTCTCGCTGGTAGCGAGCAGGATGCGCAGATGATCGGTCAAGAAAGCATTCGGGGGCAGCCGATAGAGGGCCAGCACTCCCAAGACACCGTGGTCGCTGCTCCGTCAGTGGAATGGCAAGCGCCGACGACATGGAACTGGCTCGCTGCGGATCGTTCAGGTAGCCGGGTTCGACCGACGGATTACCGTTGATGATGGGAGTACGGTTCTGCGCCACCCAGCCCGACAGTCCCTCGCCGAGAGGAATTTCCAGCGACGAAAACATCCGGAAGTCATCGCCGGTAACATATTCGGGAATCAGCTTGTCGCCGTGCAACAGGTAAATGGCGATGGCGTCATAGGGAACCAGCTTGCGCAGTCGCGCGGCCACCACCGAGAGCGTTTCGTAAAGGCTGAGCGAACGGCCGAGGGCGATGCTGAATTCCAGCAAGGCCTGCGCTTCGTAGCGGGCGGCCACAATCGAAGCCAGGAAGTCACCTTTGTTGGAACCGGTTTTTATTTCTTCGAAGCCAGCGGCAGGAGCGCAGCCGTTAGCGACTTTGACATCCGTGGAGAGCTTAGTGGTATCGGGGCTGTTGCAGCCGGCTCTCGACAGATGCTCCAGTTCCAGATATCGGCGCTGCAAAATTTTAACTACTTGGGGATCGAATTGCTTGCCCGCTTGCGAGACCATGTACTGCATTGCCTCCTCCAGCGGGATTCCGCGCCGGTACTGCCGGTCTGAGGTCAGCGCGTCGAGACAGTCCACCACGCTGAGAATGCGTGCCCCCATCGGTATTTGCTCTTCCTTCAATCCATCGGGGTATCCTGTGCCATTCCACTTCTCGTGATGCGCCCTCACGATGGGAACCACCGGGTAGGGGAAATTGACGCGTTCCAGGATCTCGCCTCCTACGACGGGATGAATTTTCATCTTCTCGAATTCTTCGGGCGACAGCCGTCCCGGCTTGTTGATGATGTGTTCGGGAACCGCCAGCTTGCCGATATCGTGCAGCAACGCGGCCGCGCGCAGCGCCTCCAACTCGACTGCACTCAGGCCCATCTCCTTGCCGATTTCGATGGCATACACGCGGACTCTTTGCAAGTGATCGTGGGTCGTGTGGTCCTTGGCGTCGATGGCCAGCGCCAACGCCTCGATGGTCCGCAAATGGAGCTCAGCCATTTGTTCTACGTGCAGTTTTTCGTCTTCCAGCCTTCCCAGGTACAGGCGATAGGAACGGTACAAAAGGTAGACGGCAGGCACGATCAGCATCGAAACTTGCCAGCCCAGATAGCGGTTCGACCATGCGATTAGACCCAGCGAAGGCGGCGCCCACCAGGTAATGAGGAAACGACCAGAAATAACATTCCGTCCACGTATGACGGAACGGGCGGCGCTCGGTTAGAGAAACTACAATGGCGACCGGAATGGTGTTGGCCAGAAAATAGGTGATCGCAGTGGCCATAAGCCGAAGCGGCAACTGCCCGCCCAGCAGGGCCACCGACTGGTGAAACACCCAGTAGCCCAACTCAATGGAGATCGCGATCTGGGCGGCGTTGAAGGCAACATGGACCGCCTCGATATGGTGTTTGTGCCACAGGCTCTGTACCACGGCGGCGGCGCAGCCCACCGCCAGACTCTCCGCGGGTGACAGTTCAATCACCGAGATCAAGATGATCATCAGGTTCACGGACATGGTGCCGTTGATCCCTGGCAGCACGACCTTGAACCCTGAGGCCAGAACGACCGCGAGCAAATAACAGAGAAACCTGCCCAGGTCGGGCCACGATGAGTGCAGCAAGCCGTTGGCCAGGACTGCGGTTCCGGTCGCTAGTACCAGCGTGATAAAGGCCTTCGCATTAGGACTCATCGGAGGCATCCCCAGGTCCTGTCCGCGAGGAGCAAACATCCGCTTCTCGATTTCGTTGCCATAGTCCAGGACCCAAGCTTCGCTCGAAGATCGGGGGTGTCGCGAACCAATCGAGACACTCCCTTTAAGGTATCGGCATGACGGAATGGGAACGTTACAAGTCTCGTTCGCAGTCAGGCTCGGCTCTTCGAAGATAGCTTCGCTCGCAGGGCGCGGAAGGCCGCTTTTTTTTGGAGCGTTTTATGTCTAATGCCTCATAATCGACCAATGCGCCTGCCCGTTCTCACAATGGCAGCTCTTGACGTTCTAGACTGGGAACCGGCTCTAACCTTCCCCTTCCCTGCCAACCCCGATGTCGCTTTACTTTTCAAGGCGCGCGACCAAGTTATCGAGTTTCTTGAGTGCATGGCAAACGACTTGGCGCAAGATGATCCCGAAGGAGCGGCGCGTGGAATCCAACGCGCCGCTGCGCGCCTGATCGAAATAGCCGCTTTGACACCCGCTGCCGTTGATGTTGACATTGCAGCGAGCCTTGACATTGCAGCGAGGTTTGTTGCCACACAGCGAGAGAAGAGCTTGAAAGGCTTCCGCAGAATCGAAGTACAAATTGGAATTAAAGGATTTTTAGACTCACTGACTGAAGACTGAAGGGATCATTTTTGAAAACTGGCCTTAAAGGTGAGCGTTAGTAGTCCCCCAATTTCACCTATCGTCCCCACACCAAGCCACTTCAACAGTTCCAGATCAATGTTAAAACCCCTAAAGTGGAATCCTTCCAAAAAGAAAATCAGCATTGTGGTCGCTATAAGAAAACCATATGACCACAACAGGAAGGTGACGATCCTCGATTGGCGTTCTGTGCTGATTACAGTTACCCATTCTTTCACGTTGAGGTTGTCTGGTGGCAAACGACCACTCATTCTTTGTACCCCAGATCAAAGATCAAAACTTGTGCAGGCGAACGAGGGGTCATCCACCTGCACTGTTGTCATGCATGTGCGATCTCTGGTTGTATCACTGTTTTGTACTTCTTCGCCAAGTGTTGCAAAACTGGGGTGATGAGCACGCGGTAAGTTTGATTAGATTCGTTCACCGCTGCTATTTCGTTACCGCGCTTCGTCTCGTCCACGCACCATTCAAATACCGATAGGGCGTTGTTCACAAGCGTCTTCATATCAACATCAAGGGCCACTTGAAGCTCCTTCAAGTCCTTGACTCGTTCTTCAGAAAACTCAAAATTCAGTCGCATCTTTTTCTGCCTCCTTTCAAATCGTGTCATGTTCCCTTCACAAACCTCACACGTACTCATCTGATGCACCGTTGATGAGTATGGTGCACTCATATGAATGGATATATTGCAGCATATTTTGCCGGATGTCAAGCGAGACATACTCATTCCTAGCGCTTATTATGAGTACTAATTACTTATATCAAAATAAACTGCTTATTTTAAATAACTTACATCTAATGTAAACAATTGTAACCTTGCGCCTTCATCTCGACGATTCCGCCCGGCTCGGTTATTTTCATTTCTCGGCTTGCTCATGCGCCCGGTTTCGCCCCATTTGCCTAGGTGAGGTGAAGTGGGTCATGTCGTTAGTGCAAAGGCGGGAAATGTGGCAAGGCGCGCTATTTCCTCGGGGGCGCCGAGAGCCTGTTTCAGAGCCGGAGATCGATTGTTCCCGGCATCGCGTCCAGGTTTGGGCCTGGCTTCTGCGGGATGAACGATCCCCACATGATGGAAGCGCGGATCGCATTATCCGGTACGGCGGACGGCGTTTTTCTCTCGCCGGCCCTGCACCCGACGGCAGCTCCTTCAAGGTGCGAGAGGACCCCCGCCGCCGGGCCGGAATGGAATGACAGTCTTGCGGACTTGAAGCGCGATATTGACGACGGCGCCAAGAGGCCAATCGTCAGTACCGCCGTCAGCATCGCCATTCCTATTAACCCGAACCGCAAGTTTTGCCTGCACAAGCTATTCACGATGTGCCAGCCTCCGCTAGTTTTCACCATTGATAACCGTGCTGAGGGCCGAGCTGGGATCGCTGCCGGTAAACTGCGAACCCCACATGGCCGAGTTGCCCCACATGGCTGAATTGCCCCACATGGCTGAGTTGCCCCACATGGCTGAGCTACCCCACATGGCCGAGTTGCCCCACATCGCCGACGCCGGCAGGAAGGCGTTTTTGCCCCACACGGTCGAGGCGCCCCACATGGCGGACTGACCAGAGACCTGCCCGATTCCCTTGACGCCCCCCGGTTGTCCCCATGGAGTAGTGCGATCGGCCAGGAAGAACACGTTCCCGCTGTTCCCGTCGTAGGATGCGGTGGGAGACTTTGCCACCCCGGGCGCCAAGTCGGTATTGTTCAACGCTGCCTGCACGTCGAGATATCCAGCTCCTACGGTAAAGGCGTCGTACTGGATGCTGTACGTCACGCCTCCATCCACTACGGTTGAATATTGCGGCAGGTTTTTGTAGGCGGTCTTCATCAGTCGCGCCTTCAGCTGGTCTGGAGTCAGCGTGGGTTCCTGCTGCAACATCATCGCTGCCGCCCCGCTCACCACGGCAGTCGCCATGCTGGTTCCACTTAGAATGAAGTATTTATCGGAAGGCGTGACCAGGTTCTCTTTGTCGTAATAAGTGCTAGGCACGCGGTTCTGCGGGTTTTGCGCCGCCAGTGTCCCAGGCTCTTGCAAGGAAACAACGCGGTTGCCGGGCGCCACCAGGTCGGGTTTCACGATTGCATCGATGACGGTTGGTCCCTTGGCACTGTAGCTGGTCATCACATCGTCGCCGCGATCGGGAGTGCCCTTGGTGTTCATGGCGCCAACCGTGATCACGTAAGGATCGTTGCCTGGGGCTTCGATGGTCCCGTAGCCATTCGTTCCCAGCGAATTATCGCGCCCGTCGTTGCCGGCAGAGACCACCACCACGATTCCCGCTTGCCACGCCGCTTCTACCGCCTGGCATAGCGGGTCCTGGGTGTAGCTCTCAAACACCGGCCGACCCACCGATAGATTCATGACGCGAATGTTGTATACATTCTTCAGTTGAACGGCGGCCTGAATGGCGGCGATGACGGTGCTATCGCTGCCCTGGCCATTGTTGTCGAGCACGCGCAGGTTGATGAGCGTGACGTTCGGCGCCAGCCCGCGGATCTGGACAACGCAAGTCGGACAACTGGAGTAGGCAGCGTTACCGCCGATGATCCCGGCCACATGCGTGCCGTGACCATATTGGTCGTCGGTGCCGCCGCCCACGAAATCGGCGCTGTAGGCTATACGCGACGCGCTGTTGCCTTGCAGATCGCTAACCTCATGGATGCCGCTGTCGATCACAGCTACGCCGATCCCACTGCCGTCAAAACCCAGGCTCCAGGCGTAATTTGCCAGCACGGCAGGAACCACGTTGTTGAGGTGGCTTCGCACCGCACGGTCCGGGGAGATGTAGGCCACGGCATCGTCATCGGACAGTTCCCCAAGTTTGCTCAGCGGGACCTTGGCGGTCACACTCCGGACCAAGGCGAGGTCACCGGATACAGCGCCACCCTTCATCCGGATTCTGTCCCTACTCGCGCTTCCAGGAATGGTCTTGTAGCGCACGATGACCGAGACCATGCGATCGCTCGTGGAATATTTCAACTCGGGAGCCAGTTTTGCATCGTTTGCCAGCGCCGTACCAGACATCAACATCGCAAGCCACAGCAGGACCCAACGTTTCATGTTCAACTCCGACTTAGAATTAAATACGGAAGGTGTAGTGCATAAGCATTGCCATTCCTCCTCAGAGCTAACTTCTTTCCTTGTGTGAACCAGCGGATGCGATAGCGGTTCGCTGTGTGCCAGTCTGGTCCCACTCAAATTGTCAGCTGCGCCAGGCTGGCACAAATCGCGTCAAGAAATTGCCGGGTTTGGCCGATGGCTTAAGTGTCGGCGTTGATGAAGGTGTTCGCGTATGCGGGCGTCAGGCGAAATCTACGTCTTAAGGATTTGATGTGATCACGATTCGGGGACAAGGGACGGACCAGTCCGTCGATCTCGTCGTTGAAGATCCGTGCATGCTGGAGGTGGTAGAGGCGGCGATCAAAGTAGCGCCCTACAAAGCCGCCGTCCTAATCACCGGCGAGACTGGCACAGGCAAGGAACTGATCGCACGCATCATCCATCAGCGCTCCAACCGCTGCTCCAAACCGTGGGTCGATGTCAATTGCGCGGCGTTGCCCGAACATCTGGTGGAAAGCGAATTGTTCGGTTATGAAAAAGGAGCCTTCAGCGGCGCCGATTCCTGCAAACCAGGATTGTTCGAGAGCGCCCATGGAGGCACGCTGTTTCTGGACGAGATCGGAGAGCTGGATCCTAAGATCCAGGTGAAACTGCTGCGTGCTCTCGACGCGGTGCCGTACTACCGGCTGGGAGGCAACAGAAAAGTTTCGGTGGATGTCCGCATCGTAGCCGCCACCAACCGCGACCTGGAGGCTGCGGTGCGTGAGGGCAGCTTCCGTAGCGATCTCTACCACCGCATCAGCGAGGTCCACCTGCGAGTCCCGCCACTGCGGGACAGACCCCAAGACGTAACTGCTCTCGCCCAAGTTTTCCTGACGTGCAGCTGTTCTGGCGCCAGCTTCACACCCGATGCGTTGGAACTGCTGCCACAATTCGAGTGGCCCGGCAACGTTCGCGAATTGCGAAACCTGGTGATGAAGCTGTGCATTCTGAACCTGCATCGTGAGATTACGCCCGAAGATATTCGTAAACACATGTGCGAGAACGACCGAATATGAAACTCAGCCGCCTGCATTTCCGTCTCCCAATATCGCCACCATGGACGAGTTCGAGCGGCTCATGATCCTGCGAACCCTGGAAACCACCGGTGGTAATCAAAGCCTCGCCGCCCGGCAACTGGGCATTCCTCGGCGCACCTTCTGTAGAAAGTTAAACGAACACAAGATCACTTTCGGCCGCCGGGTTGCGTCGCCGGCAAGGCCGAGTGTCGTTGCCGACGTACTTTCGGGCGGACTGCAGCGTTCCGGTGGTCTTGCGCACCCAAGACGGGCGGTGCTTCACGGCCTACGCAAGAAATCTAAGCGTCGGAGGAATGGGACTACAAAACTATCGCCCGCCATTCGAAACGTCTGGCGAACTTGCATTGCAGTTCCCGCTTCCAGGAACGGCGCATCACATCGAAGTGCAAGGTACGGTCGCGTGGTCAGAACCCAGTGGCATCGCCGGTGTCCGCTTCACCGAAATCAGTAGTCCCACCAGCGACCTTCTGCGTCACTGGATTGCGGCCTCTTCTCGCCGGAATGACTCCAGTTTCACCACAGAAGACGAGAGCTGCAGTACCAGCGAGAGTGCGGACCTCGTAGTTTCCTAGTGACGAAGCGGCTACCCCGTCCATCTGCTACATCACTTCGACGTGCGCGTGATGACGAGATGCCGCACCTAGTTTGCCGTCGCAGGTAATCAGGCTCGCGTCGAGCGTTTCCGCCAATGCCACGTATAGGGCATCGTAGGCAGTGAGGTTGTCGCGTAACTCCCAAATGCGTCGCAAGAACAGGAAGTGCGGATAACGCCGAATTCGAAAATCCAGCAGGTCTTGCAAGGCCTCTTCGGCTCGAGACGTGGCGACTTCTCCTCGGGCTACCTTGCGTCTAAAGACTTGCGCCACCTCGACATCAAGCAGATGCGGCGCGTGCAGCGTTTCCCGCGCCAAGAGGATACGTCGCGCAATCCGCGCGCCCGTCGATGTTTGCAGAAGCCATTCAACCGCGGCGGAAGCATCCAGAACGATCACCGCGCATCGCGCCCTGCGCGTACGGTGACCGCCGCCGGTTCCCGCAAATTAACGGGCTGGCGACGTTGCATGCGCTTCTGTAATTCGTTCAGGGTTGGGCGTTCTGCGATCTCCCGGATTTCAGACAACAGGTAGTCCGAAAGCGACATGCCTGCGACGGCCGCGCGGGCTTTTAAGAGTGCGGTGCACAGCGTCTGGAACATTGCGCAACTGGATCGTGCGTGACATAAGCACGGAATATTCACAGGCGCATCGTGTGTCCACTGCAAAGCAGGTAGTTTGCTGTCGACTGATAGGTCTCTGCCCCCGTTCTGATATGCTGTCGAGTTTGTCATCGCGTGTATAACACTCCATAGCGAAAGGTCCAGATTTGGCAGTCGATCCGGTAATGCTGGTCCACGGCGGTGCATGGGCAATCCCTAAGGAGGTGATTGAGGAGCACTTGCATGGAGTGGAGGCGGCGGCCGCGCAAGGCTGGCAGGTGCTACAAAACGGTGGAAGCTGCCTTGACGCGGTTGAGGCAGCGGTAGTCGCGATGGAAGAAGACGAGGCCTTCGACGCCGGTCGCGGCTCGTTTCTCAACATGGATGGCCGTGTGCAACTCGACGCGCTGATGATGGACGGCGCGACGCTGCGCGCCGGGGGCGTGGGTTGCGTTGAGCACATCCGCAATCCGATCCGGGCTGCCAAGAAGGTACTGACCGAGAGCCCGCACGTGTACTTCGTTGGGACGGGAGCAGAACGGTTTGCCCAGGAGCACGGTATCGAGTTGTGTCCCAACGATGAACTGATCATTGAGCGCGAGGTCCTGCGTCTCCGCGAAGCCAAGAAACAGGGCTATCTCGAGATGCCCGACGAGTTTGGGCCCATGCGCTCGCACGATACCGTGGGAGCGGTCGCGCTTGATCGTGATGGCAACATTGCCGCGGCTACTTCGACCGGCGGAACGCTGAACAAAGCTCCCGGCAGAGTAGGCGATTCGTCGCTCATTGGTTGCGGCTGCTATGCCGACAACCGAAGTGCGGCGGTTTCGACCACCGGATGGGGCGAGCCCATGATGAAGCTGGTGCTCAGCAAGTGGGCCGCCGACCGCGTGGAGGAAGGGCTTGCGCCCCAAGAGGCAGCGCAACGTGCGCTCTACTACCTTAAGAAGCGCCTGAACGGCCACGGTGGCATGATCCTCGTCGACACTCGCGGGCGAGTTGGAATTGCCCACAATACGCCGCGGATGGCTTGGTCGCTGACCACGACAGATCAGTCCAAGACCGGCATCCAGTTCTTGACCTCCTGACGAAGCCAGTGGCGCGTCAATTACAATCGCATGTCCCCTTCTGTGGAATTCTCGCGAAAGGAGTGCGATGAACAAAAAAGTGGACGGCCGCACCGACGCCACCCGCTGTGTGCATTCCGGCGAAGATCGTCACGGCGAAGCCGCGCCCTTAGCGACGCCTATCGCGCAGGCCTCGGTATTCGTACTCCCCAACGTCAAGGCGCTTCGCCGCTACGCTGATGGTGATCGTGATCTGTACCTCTATTCGCGCTACGGCAATCCCACGATCGCTGCCGCCGAAGAGAAGATTGCCGCACTGGAAGGTGCGGAGGCTGCAGTCGCAACCTCCAGCGGGATGGCAGCGCAGTTGGTCGCGGCCCTGATAACCTGCCAGGCTGGCGACGAGATTGTCTCCATGCTCGACATCTATGGCGGAACGCTGAAGCTCTTCGAGCAGGTGCTGCCACGCTGCGGCATCAAGACGCGCTTCATTCCGTATCACGACATCGCGAACGCTGCTCGCTATTTCAGCCGCAAGACGCGAATGCTCTTTCTGGAGACGCCAACCAACCCAACCGTGCGCTGCGTCGACCTGGCCGCGCTGGCGCAGGTTGGACGTAAGCACAAGGCTTGCGTAGTGGCCGACAACACCTTCGCCACACCGGTGTTGCAGAAGCCGTTGGAGATGGGCGCCGATATCGTCATCCATTCGGCGACCAAGTATCTGGGCGGCCACAGCGATCTCACGGCCGGAGTCCTGGCAGGTTCAAAGAAATGGATGGATGCCGCACGCCAGATGATGATCCTCACCGGCGGATGTCTCGATCCGGGCTGCGCCTACCTGCTGCTGCGTGGACTGAAGACGCTGCACGTGCGCGTGCAGCGCGCCTGCCGCAATGCAGCGCAGATTGCCGAGGCGCTCCAAGCCCATCCCAAAGTCGCGCGCGTGTACTATCCCGGGCTGGAGAGCCACGAGGCGCATCAACTGGCGCGTCGGCAGATGAAAGATTTCGGGATGATGGTATCGTTCGATATTCGCGGTGGCGGGCGTGCGGCCGAGCGATTCATCGACGGTCTGCAACTCTGGTACCTGGCTGCCAGCCTCGGTGGCGTCGAGTCCACCGTGTCGTACCCGGTGCTCTCGTCGCATATCGGATTAGGCGCCAAGCGACTGGACTTGCTTGGAGTATCTGCGGCGACAGTGCGGCTATCGGTAGGAATCGAAGGTGGTGACGACCTGCTGGCAGACCTGCGACAGGCGCTGGCTCACGCTTAACCTTCGGTAGTGGGCTACTTTGAATGGAAGCCGGAACTGCTAGGTTCCGGCCCATTCGACTTGGATTTAGCGGTTAATTTTCCGGCGCAGTACGCCGACCAGTCCAAGGATGCCAGAACCGAGCAACATGATGCTGCTGGGCTCAGGGGTCGTCGAGGTGGTTTCTTCGCTGCTGATCGTGAAGGATTCCCCGCCGAGGCCGCAGTTACCAAAATTAGTACCGCTCTGCCGGAAGTTACAAGTGGCAGGGCCACCCAGACCGCCGTTCGGGATGTCCCATGCTTGCGTACCATCGGCGCTGGCGTCGGTGGCATTGCTGATGGAGACCCAGTACGTGTTGCCGGCTGTCATGGTTGAGCCAGTAATTGAAGCCCTAACGTCGTAAACGCCGTAACCGAAGCCATTGGTGAAGAGCAAAACAGTGTTACCAGTATTTTGCGCAACGGTCCCGCTGCCGATGTCCGTGCCGAACGCCGAGCTGCCGATTTCATAACTAAAACTCGTCGGCGTGCCATCTGACCACTCACCCCACTCGAGGGTTTCGGGAGGACCGGAATTTGCCGCAACAAACCCGTTCGAAATGTCCTGGAAAGACCCCAGGAAATTCGGAAGGTTGGGGCCGGTAACAAAGAACGCATTATCGTTGCCGTCAATCGGACCTTCGCTGTAGATTGCTTGAGCGGAGGCGGCCAAGGCAAGACACAGAACGAGCAGTGACAGAGTAGCGATACGCATCTTCATGGACAAAGGCCCTTCCTGAGCCGAAGGTATTGCACTCCCGAGAAGGTCCCTTGTCAACGATATTTCTCACACCGCTCTTTTCGCCCTCACCCCATATGCTTCCCACAGGCGCACCAAGTCTGACACATCGCACAGGCGATCTGTGAGCCAGCGGCCATTGCCGGGGTCATGCGCAGTGTACGGTGAATCTTGATGAAACTATCGGTGCAGCGAAAGCTACATCCCTTCAGCGCAGAACGTCAACCAGCCTGACAGCTATGCAGCCCGGCGCATCTGAAACTATTCCAGCGCGCAGTCGTATCATTTGTGGAACTTAGCGAAAGGCGTGGGGTTGTAATCACGCAGGTATGCCGATGCAACGCGGGCGCATCTTAATCTTTCTTGTCCTGATCAGCGCGTGGGGAATCGCGCAGCAAAACGTGCCAGCGAAACCGGCTGAGCCGTCCGCGCAAGCAAGTCCATCCACGCTTTCGCAGGAGCAAATCCGCAACCTTATTCGCCTCTCCGCCGATAACGACCTGGAAAACGACAAGAAGCAGCGGGATTACACCTACGTCGAACGTCAGCAAGAACGCCGGCTCAACGGCAAGGGGCAGGTGAAGTCCACGGAGACGAATACCTACGACGTATTGGAGATCTACGGCGAGCAGGTGCAAAAGCTAATCGCCAAGGATGACAAGCCACTCTCTGCGAAAGCTGCGCAAAAGGAAGACGAGAAGATCCAGAAGTTGATCGATAAGCGCAAGAACGAATCCGAGTCGGACCGCAAGAAACGGCTGGAGAAAAAAGAGAAGGACCGGGAGGACGAGCGCCAGTTTGTGCAGGAGGTAGCCGATGCTTACAACTTCAAGTTCGTCGGTATGGAGACGTTGGAGGGCCGCGACAACTACGTCATTGATGGCGACCCCAAGCCGGGATACCAGCCGGTCCACAAGGAGGCGAAAATCCTGCCCAAGATGCGATTCCGGGTATGGATCGACAAGAACGATTCACAGATGAAAAAGCTGGACGTGCAGGTCATCGACACCGTCTCCTTTGGGCTGTTTCTGGCGCGCCTGCACAAAGGCTCGCGGATTGTCATCGAGCAAACCAGGGTCAATGACGAAGTTTGGCTGCAGCAGCACATCGCAGTGTCGGTGGACGTGAGGCTGGCCTTGCTGAAGGATCTCGCCCTGGAAGTTGACGTCAGCGATCATGATTACAAAAAATTCCGCACCGACACGAAGATCGTTTCGATCGGGGAGGTGCAAGAGAAGCACTAGAACAGGTCCATTGCCGCCTTTTGAAGAGCTGAGGTTAAGCCGGCGTAATCCTGGGGGTATACCCGGATGCTGGGGCGGTAGACTACGCGAGCCCAAATCCCGCCCGCCGCAAATATCGCGGCAAGTCTGGCCTGTGCCTAAGCCAACTTGGGCCGGCGCACAACCGCAAATTCGGTGAAGCGCCCTCGGCAAGTCCTTCACCGGTCATGAGTTACTCTGGCTTGCGGGCATCGCGTTGACCGCCAATTTTCCCGCGTAGTAACATCACAGTCACCGGCGACGATGGAGTCGGAGAGAGCTATTTCGAAGTAATGAGAATCTTCCGCGGCATGGTTCCGGTGGCCCTCGTTGCAGGCCTGGTGTTCGGCACCGGATGCGAGACCAGTCAGCCCAAACCAGTCACCGCCAACCCGCCGATCCCGGCCATTGCTCCCGTAGTCAGTTTGCCCATAGCCCAAAAGGGGCAGCAACAGCCTAAAATCCAGGAAAATACTGCGCACAAGTCTACAACGCCCGATGCGGCCGAGACGCTGATCGCGCAGGCCGAAAAGCAATACGCTGCCGGAGAGGCCAACTACAAGGCCGACCATCTGGAAGCCGCCAAGCAGAACTTTGACCAGGCATTCAACACGCTTCTGTCCAGCAACCTCGACATCCGCAACGATGAACGACTGGAACGCGAATTCGACAAGATCGTCGAGGCCGTCCACGAACTCGAAATGGCTGCGCTGAAGCAGGGAGACGGTTTCAGCGAGCCGCGCTCGGAGCCAGCGCCCATCGACGAAGCCAACGACGTCACTTTCCCCGTCGATCCCAATATCAGGGCCAAGGCCGAAGCCGAGATCAAGACCACCAAGTCTGACCTGCCGCTGGTGCTCAACGATCAGGTGGCCATGTTCATTAACTACTTCTCCAGTCCGCGCGGGCGCGCCACCCTGGAGCACGCATGGGCCCGGTCAGGCCGTTATCGGGAGATGATCTCGCAAATTCTCAAGCAAGAAGGCGTTCCCCAGGACCTAATCTACCTGGCGCAAGCGGAGTCGGGGTTTCAGCCGCTGGCCCTCTCGCGAGCGGGCGCGCGCGGCATGTGGCAGTTCATGGCCGCGTCGGGCGAGTTGTACGGCCTGCAACGAAGCTGGTGGGTAGATGATCGTCAGGATCCGGAGAAGGCGACCCGTGCCGCAGCGCGAAACCTGAAAGATCTTTACAACCAGTTTGGCGATTGGTACCTGGCGATGGCGGCCTACAACTCCGGGGCCAGCACCGTGCAACACGCGGTGGAACGCACCGGCTATGCCGATTTCTGGGAACTTTACCGCCGCGGCGTACTGCCCCAAGAGACCCGTAACTATGTGCCCATCATCCTGGCCGAGACCATTATGGCCAAGAATCCTGAGCAGTATGGGCTGGAGCAGGTCACTCCTGACCCTGCAACGCAAGTCGATCAGGTGACTATCAACTACCCTGTTGACTTGCGTTTGGTGGCCGAGTGCGTTGATAGCTCAGTAAACGATCTTCAGGAACTGAACCCCAGCTTGTTGCGGATGACCACCCCTAAAGACCAGAGCTTCACCCTCAATCTTCCTGCCGGGTCGCGCGAAAAATACGAGAACGCTATGGCAGCCATACCGTCCGACATGCGGACGTGGTGGCGCTATCACCATGTGGAATATGGGGATACCCTGGCCTCGATCGCCCATAAATATCACACTTCAACCTCGTCGATCGCGGAGGCCAACAGCTTGACCGGCGACGAGGTCAAGGTTGGCTCCAAGCTGATCATTCCGGTCGTTCCGGGCCGCTCGAACTCCGAAATGGCGTCTTATTCGCGCCACGCTACGAATTACAAAGTGCGAAAGGGCGACACCCTGTATTCCATCGCCGACGACTTCGAGGTTCCGGTTGATAAGTTGCGGAAGTGGAACCATCTACGGGGAACGGCAGTGACCACGGGACGGACGCTGGTCATTTACAAGCCATTGGCGGGGGCTACGTCAGAAGAGGCGTCGTCGGATAGCGGTAGTGCTCCGGTCAAGACGGCCAGGGATAAATCGGCGTCCAAGTCGTCCGGCGCAGCAGCCGCGAAATATCACAAGGTCAAGAAGGGCGAGACCCTGAGCAGCATCGCCGAATCGAACCACACCTCTGTGGCCGCTCTGAAGCGCGACAATCCTAAGTTGGCGGCCGAGCTGCGCGCCGGCGAGGTGCTGGTGATTCGCAAGTAACGGCGGTTGTCTGGTTCCTGTGCGATTCATCATCATTTTCTGTTTGCTCTCTTCCCTTCGCGTGGATGTTCTGTTACAACAAGCGCGTTACGAGTTTTTGAGGCGTCGCGGGGGCGGCGGATCGACAATGATGCCGTGCTATAATCGCGCGCTTATTGCAGCAGTGTTTTTTCTGGTATAAATCTGAGTTCAGCCCTTGCGAGCTGCCTCCGTTCAGTTCAGCGGAGTCGAGCACAATCAGGAGGACACATGACGTTTTTCGATGAGACGCTCTACGGTCGGCGGGAGGACGAAATGGATGATTACGGAGACGGTTCCTACGGCGATTCCCTCGAAGATGAGGAATACGAAGAGGAAGAAGAAGAAGAAGAAGAACCCGAGTCGGTTTCGGTGGTAGAAGAGGTTGAGATCGAGGAAGGCGAGCCCGAGGTCGCTACCGAATCGGGCGGTTCCGGCGGGGGTCCGCCGCGCAAGACCGCTCCCAAGAAAGCGGCGAAGAAAGCACCAGCTAAAAAGGCCGCTAAGAAAGCTGCCAAGAAAGCGCCAGCTAAAAAGGCCGCCAAGAAGGCAGCCAAGAAACCGCCAGCCAAGAAGGCAGCGAAGAAAGCTGCCAAGAAGTCGGCAAAGAGACCGGCGAAGAAAGCGGCGAAGAAATCGGGCGGCGCTAAAAAGAAAGCAGCCAAGAAGGGCCGCAGGCGCCGCTAGGCAACGCCCACGAATGCCTCAGCCGCGGTTCGCGCCGCGGCTTTTTGTGTTTCGACAGCGCAATCAATCGTGGCGATCGAGGGCGGTCCCGCATCACAAGGTCTGCTGCGACGCTGCTCCACACGTGCGCCTGTGCCGACACGCAGCAAACATGGTCGCGCGGCCCAGAACACATTGATCCGGTAAATAGCGCACGTTGCGGCGTGACTTTGGTCGCTGCAATTTTCCCGTGCTGAAAGTACGATGGCGGTGTTGTCCTCACTCGAGTGTCGCGCCGTTTTCGTTCTCAGGCGTTTCAGACCCCTTGTTCCCCTGAGACATGCGGCGCGACTTTTTGTTCTGATCATGGTTTTTTTCGAATCCGCGCCCAGCCGCGTATCGCCCTCTCTGGCTGTATTCGTACCGCGTATGCCCACGAAATATAGGTGTTTTCGCGGTGGCGTCTGGCGAGAGCATTGAAAGCACCGCGGCTGACTCACAACCATCTGTGATGTTGGTCACCGTGTCGCCCTCCGGTATTCTGGCATAAAGACACAATGAAAAATGTGGGTCCCGGTTCTAATATCCTCAACGCGTCGTTAGATCTGAGAAGTTCGCTCGCGGCGCTCGGCCAAGTGCAAAATCTCCCGGCTGGCGGCGTCTTATTTAAGACCGGCGACAAGAACTTCGGTGTTTTCCTGGTCCGTAAAGGCAAAATATGTCTTCGCGTCGACGACTTGCCTCGATTGGATCGCGTATTTCCGGCGGGCTCGTTGCTGGGCTTGCCGGCGACATTCACCGGCAGCGAATACAGCCTCACCGCTTTCGCAGTTATAGACTCCGTGGTGGTGCAGGTCCCGCCCGACGAGTTTCTTCGCTTGATGCGGGAAGAACCCGTACTCTGCCAGGAAGCTACAGATATGCTGAGCAAAGAGGTGTCTTTCATTCAAGGTGCGGTAACCCAGCGAATGCACGATCTGGTCTCGTCGAAGTAACAATTCCGAGCGGCACATGGGTATGCGATTCGGACATGGGGGATGACAATCAACCAGCGAGATGACGAAGAAAATTCGACAGAAACCAAGACTCAAGATCCTCTGTGTCGTCCGTGGTAAATGGTTTTTCTACGGGGGTTTCGCACTTTATCCGGAACGTGCGTAGAATAGCCTCGCCTTGCAGATCCTAAGTCCGAAGGACATGATGCAACTTATTCGCGTCTTTTTTCTGTTCCTACTCTGGTCAGTTACTGGCTTTGCACAACCAGCTTCCGTCGGAATCGAAACCGCCGATCTTGACCGCTCAGCGAATCCTTGCAATGACTTTTATCAATTTTCCAACGGCGCGTGGCGGGCGGCCAATCCAATTCCTGCCACCATGGATCGCTGGAGCCGGCGCTGGGCTGCGGGCGAGTCGAACAAAGACCAACTGAGAGTGATTTTGGAAGAAGCATCCGCGAAGCACGACCTCCCGAAAGGCAGCGTCGATCAGTTGATTGGAGATTACTACGCGGCGTGCATGGATGAGTCGCGCGTCAACCAGGCTGGGGCCACTCCCATTAAGCCGATGCTTGCCGAGATCGATGCCATCAAAGATCAGGCAAGCTTGCAGCAGATGATTATTCGCTTTGCAGATGTTGGGATCCAGGTGCCCTTCGTTTTAAGTGCCGCCTCCGATAATCACAATCCTTCCCAAGTGATTGCCGACGTCCAGGCGGGTGGCTTGGGTCTTCCTGATCGCGACTACTATCTGAAGACGGAGGAGCGCTTCAAGGAAGCGCGGGCGCAATACCTCGTTCACGTAGCCAACATGTTCCAACTTGCCGGATACACCGAGGAGGCTTCCCACAAGGCTGCCGAACAGGTAATGCAATTCGAGACCGCGCTGGCCAAGGCCACTCTGGATAACGTCGCCCGTCGAGATCCCCAGGCCATCGATCACCAGACCACCTATGCTCAACTCCAACAGCTCACACCCCGCTTCGATTGGGATGCGTATTACAAGGACGCCAACCTGCCCCGGGTGAATTTGAACGTTCAAGAGCCAGCGTTCATGAAAGAGTTTGACCAGCAACTGAGCACCACTCCCCTTGCAGATTGGAAGATCTATTTGACCTGGCAGCTTCTTCACGGCGCTGCACCTTATCTCTCGCAAGCATTCGTGCAAGAGAACTTCAACTTCTACGACAAGACGCTCGGAGGAGTGAGTGAGCTGAAGCCGCGATGGAAACAATGTGTGGAATCGACCGATCAGTTTCTGGGCGAGGCGCTGGGGCGAGACTATGTGGCGCGTTACTTTCCTCCTGAAGCCAAGGCACGTGCGCAGGAGATGGTGAAGAACATCCTCGCCGCCATGGGTGACACCATTAACGGTCTGGACTGGATGACTCCTGAGACCAAGAAGAAGGCCATGGAGAAGATTGCCACCTTCAACGTCAAAGTTGGCTACCCCGACAAGTGGAAGGACTACAGCCACGTTGTCATTACCCGCAATTCATACTTTGACGATGTCAAGGCGGGGGCGGAGTTCGCCGTCACCGACGATCGCTCGACCATCGGCAAACCAGTAGATCGTGGGCGCTGGGGTATGACTCCGCCTACCTCAAACGCTTACTACAATCCGCTGCTGAATGAGATTGTCTTCCCCGCTGGAATTCTGCAACCGCCCGCCTTCAGTGTGAAGGCGACGGATGCGGTGAACTATGGCGCCATCGGCGTGGTGATCGGACACGAGATCAGCCACGGCTTTGACGATCAGGGAGCACAATACGATTCGACCGGCCGTCTGAATAATTGGTGGACAGCCGACGACTTGAAGAAGTTTCAAGCGAAGACCCAGTGCGTCGTGACTCAATTCGACGGCTACTATATCGAGCCCAACATTCATCACAATGGCAAGCTGGTGCTGGGCGAATCCATCGGCGACCTGGCCGGAGTCAAGATTGCCTATCTCGCCTTCCAGAAGTCGCAGCAAGGCAAACCTCCTGCGCCAACCATTGACGGCTTCACGCCCGACCAGCAGTTCTTCATCGCATGGGGACAATTCCGCGGCGACGAGACCCGGCCCGAGACGCAGCGGCTCATGGTGCAGGGTGATCCGCATCCGGTGGCAAAGTTTCGCGTGATTGGCCCGCTCTCCAACTTTCCGCCGTTCGCCAGCGCCTTTTCCTGCAAGCCAGGTTCTGCCATGGTCCGGCCGGAGGCCGAACGCTGCGTGGTCTGGTAGTCCGAGTGTTTAAAGTGTCTTGCTCCCAGTCATTTGGCATTACAATGAACAGCCGTGCCCGCCCCGAGGTGGAACCGGCCGATTTGATGGCGTAACTCACGAAACACTCTGCGGCACGTCGAATGGGCATACCGGCCGACCAGAATCAGCAGCTTAGTTGCATGCAACGAGGAGTTAACTACATGCGCGTAGTCCTGAAGGTAGCGCTCGGCATCCTTTGTCTCACCGCCCTGGCTTCGGCCCAGACGGCCGAGGAACTGGTCGCCAAGAATATTCAAGCCCGCGGCGGCGTAGAGAAAATCAAAGCGGTAAATACCATTCGCATGACCGGCAAGATTTACGTCATGGGCTTTTACGCCGTGATCGGCGTGGAGAAAAAGCGCGATCACATGCTGCGGCAGACGTTCACGGTCCAGGGCATGACTCAGATCCAAGCCTACGACGGCTCCAGCGGTTGGCAGATCAGCCCGTTCGGCGGCCGCAGGGATCCAGAGTTAATGGGCGAAGACGACACGCGCGACCTGGTGGACGAATCCGATATCGATGGACCGCTGGTCGATTACCAGGCCAAGGGCAACAACGTGGAATATCTAGGTCACGACACGGTTGATGGTGACGATGTCTACAAGCTCAAAGTCACCCTCAAAAACGGGGACATCATTTACTACTACCTCGATCCCGACACCTACCTGGAAATAAAACTGGAAAAGCAGCAATTCATTCGCGGTTCGGTGCGCGAAACCGAAGAGGCTTTGGGGTCGTACAAACAGGTGGCGGGCGTTTACTATCCATACTCTATTGAGACGAGTGCGAAGAACGATCCCAGCCAGCACGCGGTTATCACCGTCGAAAAAATCGAGGTCAACGTTCCGATCGACGATTCAGAATTCAAAATGCCGACTGCGAAGAAATAGCGACGGCCGATGGACGTCGTTTGCCGTGCCTGGCCTACACCATCTTCGATTAAGAGGATTTGAGCGAAATGATTGCTGCTTCCGGTGTTAACAAAGCTGCCCGAATTATCTGCTTGTCTTGCGTACTCTTGTTGCTGTCGGCGGCCACCACTGTGGCACAAGCTCCCCAAACTCCCGTGAAGTTTGATTCTTCTACCATCTCCGGCTTGTCGGCCCGTAATATCGGGTCCGCCACCATGAGTGGACGCATCGCCGCTGTGGATGCAATCAACGACAAGGGACAGCTGACGGTCTTCGTCGGCGCAGCGAGCGGCGGTGTATGGAAGTCGATCAACGGCGGCACTACGTTCAAGTCCGTCTTCGACAAGCCGGACGTGCAGTCGATTGGGGCTGTTGCCATCGATCCTTCCAATCCAAAAATTGTGTGGGTGGGAACCGGCGAGGCGTGGACGCGCAACAGCGTCTCCGTGGGCGACGGCATTTACAAGTCAACCGACGGCGGCGAGGACTGGACGAATGTCGGGCTGAAGGATTCTGAGCACATCGCCAAAATTCTGGTGGACCCGAAGGATTCCAACACGGTTTACGCGTGCGCCATCGGCCATCTTTGGAATGACAATACCGAGCGCGGCGTTTACAAGACCAGCGATGGCGGAAAGACCTGGCGCAAGGTATTAGCGGGCAGTAATGCTTCGACGGGCTGCGGCATGATGTCGATGAGTCCGCTGGAACCGAATACGATCTATGCCTCGTTGTGGGATGTTCGCCGGCAGGGTTGGACCTTCCGTTCCGGCGGTCCCGGCAGCGGACTCTACAAGTCCACCGACGGCGGCGAGCACTGGACGGAACTGACCGACGCGAACAGTAAGGACCTTCCCGCAAAGCCTTACGGCCGCATCGCGCTGGCAGTGGCGCCAGGCAAACCACAGGTCGTGTATGCCAATATCGAATCGGCGAACAGCGCGCTGTTCCGTTCCGATGATGGCGGCAAAACTTGGGCCAGAATGGATGCCAGCCAGTTCATGGTGTGGCGGCCGTTTTATTTCGGAAACCTCATCGTCGATCCCAAGGATGAGAACAAGATTTTCAAGCCCGATCTCATTCTTTTGCTCAGTGTAAATGGCGGTCGCAGCTTCAGTCCGGTCTCCAGCGCGGCACACGGCGACTTTCACACGGTTTGGATCGATCCGGCGAATCCGAACATCGTGTATGCCGGCGACGACGGTGGCCTGTGGCGCAGCGAGGATGGCGGCACGCGCTGGAAGCACCAGTTGAACCTGCCCGTCTCGCAGTTCTATCACGTCAGCGTGGACAACGCCGACCCGTATCACGTCTATGGCGGCCTGCAGGACAACAGCTCGTGGGTGGGCGATTCGTCCTATCCCGGCGGCATCAGCAATTCGCGTTGGGAAAATATGTACAACGGCGACGGCTTCTGGATGTTCGAAGATCCAGCCGATCCAGCCTACATCTATGCCGAATACCAGGGCGGCACCATCGGCCGCGTGAATCGCTACACGCATGAAACCCGCTCCATCACGCCCTATGCTGAATATGGCGAGAAGAAATTGCGCTTCAACTGGAACACGCCCATCGCCATGAGTCCCAATGAAAAGGGCACTATCTACATGGGTGCGCAGTTCCTGTTCCGTTCGCGCGATCATGGACAAACTTGGCAGCGTATTTCGCCCGATCTGACGACCAACGATCCTGAAAAGCAGAAGCAGGAAGAGTCAGGCGGGGTCACGGTTGATAATTCCGCCGCCGAAATGCACACCACGATCTATTCCATCAGCGAGTCGCCGAAGAATGGGCAGCTCATCTGGGTTGGCACCGACGACGGAAACTTGCAGATCACACGCGATGGCGGAAAGAGCTGGACCAACGTTGTTGGCAATGTCGGCGTGGCGAAGTACTCATGGGTATCGACGGTCGCGGCGAGCCGGTTCGACGAAGGCACCGCCTACGTCACTTTCGATCGTCATACTTTCGGCGATATGCAGCCTTATGTTTACAAGACCACCGACTACGGCAAGACCTGGACATCTCTGCCGGTGCAGGACAACGGAGTGCGCGGATTTGCTCACGTCATCACGGAAGATACCGTCAGTCCAAACATCCTGTTTCTCGGTACCGAGTTTGGTCTGTGGATCTCGGTCGACGGTGGCAACAAGTGGGCACAGTACAAGGGCAGCAATTTCCCAGCGGTTGCGGTGGACGACATCGTGGTGCAGCCGCGCGAATCCGATCTGGTGCTGGGGACCCATGGCCGCGGCATCTGGATCATCGACGACATTGCTCCGTTGCGCGCTCTGACTCCGGACCTGATGGCCAAGACTGCGGTATTCATTACCAGCCGGCCTGCTGTGCAGTACATCGACGCTAACGCTTCGTGGCCGGAGGGCGACGAGACCTTCATCGGTCCCAGCCGTCCGACGGACGCGCTCATCACCTATTACCAGCGAAGCCGCCACATCTATGGCGACATGAAGATCGAGGTCTTCGATCAGCAGGGCAAGCTGCTCGATACCATCAGTGGCACCAAGCACAAGGGCCTCAACCGCGCCACATGGTCGATGCGGTTGAAGGCCCCCACGATACCTCCCGCGGCTTCTGCAGCGTTTGGCGCCCTCCAAGGACCGCTGGTTGTTCCGGGTACGTACACCATAAAAATGACCAAGGGCGATGAGGTGTACACCACCGAGCTGAGGGTGGTCGAAGATCCACGCACCAAGTACACCATGGCGGAACGCCAGGCGCAGTTCGATCTGACAATGAAGCTGTACAACATGCTGGATCACATGAGCTGGGCAGTGGATTCGATTATCGGTGTCCGTGACGCGGCGACTGAACGGGCCAGCAAGTTGCCGGCCAACGATCCTTTGCATCAGCGTCTCACCGCGTTGGCCGCTTCGGCGGACAAGATTCGGTCAGAGATTGTCGCCACCAAGGAAGGTGGCGCTATCACTGGCGAGGAGCGGCTGCGCGAGTTCGTGACTACAGTTTATGGCGACGTGAATAGTTACAACGGGCCTCCGACCGCGGCACAGCTTGATCGCACCGAAGTATTGGGCCGCGAGTTGGAAGACGTGATCAAGAAGTTCCAGACGCAACTCGCCGGCCAACTACCCGCAATCAACAGCGCGCTCGAGCAGAAGAAGCTGGAGCCTATTCAAGTCATAAGCGAAGCGGATTGGCAAAAGCAGCATCAGGAAAGCTCGCAGCAGCCTAAAGTGTCGAGCACGCAAATGCGGGAACGGGATTGAATCATGACAAAGCTGCCCTCGCCACGTATCTCTGGCAGAGCAGTTTCAGGGCGAAGCGGCTCCTGGCATGCGTGGCTTTCATATTAGTCTCCTCCTTTTTCAGTCACAGGATGTGACGGACGTTAATCTCGGACAGTTAAGACGCAACAACAAAAATCTCCACCGCAGCAAAAGAAAGCGGGTACCGGCGTACCAACGCGCGTAAATCAAAATAATGCCCGTCCTACCTTGGGTAGAACGGGCATGAGTTTGATTCGCCGGGCCACCCACGCGAAAGGAGAACTATCCTTCCCTAAGTACCCTCTCCGTTAAAACTCGCGATGGGAGCCTGATCACTAAAAGCTAGTACAAAAACATGACGCCGCCGACATTAGGTATCCACCGACGAGCGCACCAGGACCTAACTCCCATGTCAGTAATCCTCCGACCACGTCCCAATAGGTCGGACCGGGCTTGATATAGGTCTGGCGCAAGGACGTCTGAAAATACTGCTCGGACGAGATGGCTACATTGGATATTATCGCCGCAGCCATCCGATCATTTCCGGTCCATTGTTGGCCCTGCAGCAATTTAGTAACTGCTGCAGCCGAAGCTCCGTCGGCGAGTCGCTGAAGTATTGCCGACATCCCTGGACTCACCTTGCCGCTTTGTTCCAGATAGGCAGCTACACGGGACGTATTCGTCAACGCGTCTTCAGTGAACCGTCCGCCTTCATCGACAATCCCCGCGGCTTGGAGTTTGGCTGTGATCTGCTGTGTTAGTAGCGCAATATCGGCGTCGCTATTTCGCCCCTTAAACGCAGGTGACACCTGCATCCAAGGACTCAAATGTTGAACGAAGGCTTGCACGGTGGGGATTTTCCAGTCAGGGGGAGGGTTCGGCAGAACGATTGGGTGGTCGCCAATCACGAAGAGTAGCGCTTGGTTATGCAGTTCCCCAAGTGTCGATGCGCCCGAACAGTCCATATTGTATGTTCCGGGCGTACAGAGAGTGGGAACAAGTTGCTGAACGACAAGGGGTGAAAGGGGAGCGGAGCCGACGCACGTGCCCACCGCCACCCCGTTGGAATCGACGAGGGTTCCAGAATATAGTCCCCCCCCGGCCGGCAGGTCTAAATTGAGTCTGCATGTGTAGTTCTCTTCCGCCGCGAAAGCGGTGCATGTAGCGACCACCAGGTAGAGAACAACAGCCCAAAGTGTGCGCATTGGATACGTATTTTTCGTACGACCCTCCTTATAGCGGGTGGTTTGGGGTTGAACTGCGACTACGTTGGTGTGCTGTTTGCTGATCTGCGTTTTCATGGTGACCTCCTTGTGGTCATTAGGTTGTGGCGACGAGCTGAGCTGAGGTCGTCGCCGGTTGCTCTGCGGCCTAAATCGCTCACCGCCTGGGAACCGAATTCGCTAATCCGGTTCAAATTCGTGCCGAGTGTGCGTTAATTCGCTTGGGAGAACAATGCACCAGCGGTGATTTGTGGGTGATCTAACGGTGATCTGTGGGTGATCTGGATAAGCAACTCATTCCAGAGCTGCTTAGCTCAAGGCTCGGCTTGGATTTTCGGCACGGAAACGATTGAACAGGGGTGACGACCACAAACTTTCCTTGGAAGTAGGGCTATTGCGGTGTACACTTCGCCAACAACTGATCTGGCTCGATGAAGAACACACTGCCACTCCGCCTTCGATTCGGCGTCTTTGAACTCGATCTGAAGTCAGGTGAACTGCAAAAGTCCGGCCAGAGACTTGTGCTGCAGGAACAGCCACTCCAAATCCTGCGAATCCTGATGGAAAACGCTGGCGCGATAGTCACTCGCGAGGAAATCCAGAAGCAGCTTTGGCCCAACGACACGGTGGTGGAATTCGACCACAGCATCAACGCGGCCATAAAGAAGCTGCGTGTCGCTCTCGGCGACTCCGCCGACAACCCGAAATACATTGAGACCGTCGCCCGCCGCGGTTACCGGCTGATGGTGCCGGTGGTGCGGCTGGATTCTACTGCCGGCGATACCTCGGGGACCGGGCTAGTGTCGAGCAGCCACGATGGGACCGGGGTGGAGCTGCAGCTTGAGCCCGCCGGTCTCACCGGCAGGACGGTTTCGCACTATCGCGTGCTGGAGGTGGTGGGCGGCGGCGGCATGGGAGTGGTGTACAAGGCCGAGGACTTGAAGCTAGGCCGTGCCGTGGCGCTGAAGTTTCTGCCTGAAGACGTCAGCAACGATCCGCGAGCGCTGGAGCGGTTCGAGCGCGAGGCGCGCGCCGCTTCATCTTTGGATCATCCCAACATTTGCTCCATCTACGAGTTCGGAGAGCACGAAGGCCGGCCCTTCATCGTAATGCAGTTACTACAAGGACAGACCTTGCGGGACTGCCTGGCCTCTGGGGCGCTGAAGGATACTTCGGGAGCGCAAGTCTCGCTCGACCGGTTGCTGGATATCGCAATCCAAATTGCCAGTGGGCTGGAGGCGGCGCACGAACAAGGCATCGTTCACCGTGATATCAAACCAGCGAACATCTTCATCACTAACAAGGGCGTTGCCAAGATTGTGGATTTCGGACTGGCAAAGCTGCCCCTGGTGCCCAGCGGAGTGCAAGCAAGACCTGCCGAACTCGGCGGCAAGGGTGCGTTGGACCATCGTCCCGCTAGAGCTGCTGGTACTGCGGCATACATGTCGCCGGAACAAGTCAAAGGGCAGCCGTTGGACGCGCGCACCGATCTGTTTTCGTTTGGCTTGGTTCTGTATGAGATGGCGACTGGCAAACGCGCATTCACAGGGGACGGTTCCGCGGCGTTGCAGGATGCCATAGTGAAGAGTGTGCCGGCGCCTCCCGCGGCGGTGAATCCGGAACTGCCTGCGGACTTGCAAGAAGTTATACAGAAGTGCCTGCAGAAGGACCGCAACCTGCGCTATCAGAAAGCTGCGGAGGTCCGCTCCAGTCTGGAGAGAATCAAACACGAGCAGGAGGGAAAGGGCCCGCGCCGCCGCTGGGCTCTCCTGGCAGCGGCCGCGGTGGTTGTGATCGCTCTGATCGCCGGGGGCCTTTACTGGCGCACACGCAAGCTCAAGACCCTCACGGAAAAAGACACCATTGTTCTCGCCGACTTCGTTAACACCACCGGTGATCCCGTTTTTGATGACACGTTGAAGCAAGCGCTCTCGGTACAGCTTGAGCAATCACCCTTTCTCGACTTAATTTCCGACGGCAAGGTGAACGGGACTCTGAAACTGATGGGCCGTCGGGCGGGTGAACGGTTGACGCCAAAAGTTGCACGCGAGGTTTGCCAGCGTACTGGCAGCAAGGCCATGGTTACGGGCTCGATTGCTGGGCTGGGCAGTCAGTATGTGATTGGGCTGAAGGCGGTGAACTGCGATACCGAAGACGCGCTGGCAGAAACGCAAGCGCAGGCGGCGGGCAAAGAAGCGGTGCTTAAGGCTCTGGACGCTGCAGCGACCAGCCTGAGGAGCAAGCTGGGCGAGTCGCTCAGCTCGGTACAGAAGTACGACACGCCGCTGGAGCAAGCGACCACGTCATCCCTGGAGGCGCTGCAAACCTACAGCCTGGGCAGGAAGACGTCATATGCGAAAGGGAACACCGCCGCTCTACCCTTCTACAAACGGGCAGTGGAACTCGACCCGAATTTCGCCATGGCCTACCGATATATTTCAGTCGCCTACAACAACCTCAACGAGGCGGGCCGGGCGGCTGAGAATGCGGAAAAGGCATATGAGCTGCGGGAGAAGGTGACCGAGCGGGAGCAGCTCTCCATCGAGGCAATCTATTACACCTACACTACCAGGGAGTTAGAGAAGGCAGCGCAGGTCTACGAACTGTGGCAGCAGACCTATCCGAGGGACCATAGGCCGTACGCGAATCTGGTATTCATTTCTGCCAGCCTTGGAAACCTGGAGAAGTCATTCGAGGAAGCCCGAGAGGCAATGCGTCTGGAACCGGATAATTGGGTCAGCTACGCCAATCTCGGGGGCGCCTACCAATATCTCAATCGGCTCGATGAGGCGGAAGCAGTGTACAAGCAGGCGGAGGAACGCAAGCTGGTAAGCGAGGGCCTGCTTGGGAACCGCTACTCTTTGGCTTTTCTGAAGAGCGATGCTACGCAGATGGCGCAGTTGGTTTCCGCAGCCATGGGCAAGCCGGGCACGGAAGACCTGCTACTGGCCTTCGAAGCAGACACGGAAGCCTGGTATGGGAAGCTGAAGAACGCACGCGAACTCACCCGACGGGCAATGGATTCAGCCCAACACAATGACGCCAAAGAGACTGCCGCAAAGTATCGGGTCGCGGCGGCTTTGCGCGAAGTGGAATCGGGCAATCAGGAGCAGGCTCGTGCCGATGCCGACGCTGCCCTGAAGCTGGCCCCGAATCGCGATGTACAGGTAATGGCGGCACTAGGTCTCGCCCGGGCAGGAGATACGGCAGCAGCCGAGAAGCTGGCTGCCGAACTTGACAAGACATTCCCGCTCGACACGCTGGTCCAAAGGTACTGGCTGCCCACGATCGGCGCGGCGGTCGCCTTGCAGCGCAAGGACCCGAACCGGGCAATTGAATTATTGAATCCGGCGAGCACAATAGAACTCAGCCAGACCACAAACCTCACCGTATCCCTGTTCCCCGTGTACTTACGGGCCGAAGCCTATCTCATGCTGCATGACGGAAATTCAGCCGCGGTGGAATTTCAGAAGTTCATCGACCACCGGGGAGTAGTCGTAAACTTTCCCTGGGGCGCGCTTGCCCGCCTCGGACTGGCCCGTGCTTATGCGATGCAGGACAGCACCGTCAAGGCCCGAGCCGCATATCAGGACTTCCTCACCCTCTGGAAAGACGCCGACCCCGACGTTCCCATCCTCGCGGCAGCCAAAGCGGAGTATGCAAAGCTGAATTAGGCCTTCTCGTGCCGCCAATGTTCGGCGGCTTTTCAGAAGCCGGTTGCCAGCCGACTCCCGCAACCCCGGCTCTTCCCCTACAATGTTCTTCATGCCTGACGAACTTCTGCGCTTCCGCTCCCAATTCCCCATTCTTGACCGCACCAATTACCTCATCAGCAATTCGCTGGGGGCAATGCCCCGTGGCGTCGAAGACGCTCTACACCAATACACCGCCATGTGGAACACGCGGGGCGTTCGCGCCTGGGAAGAGGAATGGTGGATGCTTGCCGCCGAGGTCGGTGACCAGATCGGGGCGCTGATAGGAGCGCCGCCAGGCTCGGTCGCGTGTCTGCAAAACGTGACCACCTGCCAGGCAACCGTGGCGTCCTGTCTCGATTTCAGGGGCCGTCGCAACAAGGTCGTATATACGGATTTGAATTTCCCTTCGGTGATGTACTTCTGGGAGGCGCAACGTTCGCGCGGCGCCCGCGTCGAGATGGTGCGCAACGATGACGGCGTGCACATCAACACGGACCGCCTGCTTGCGGCGATCGACGAGGACACCGTTATCGTCCCGATTTCGCACGTCATCTTTCGCAGCGCTTTCATCCAGGATGTGGAGGCCATCGTGGAAAAGGCGCATCGCGCGGGCGCTTACGTGTTGCTCGATTCCTTCCAGTCTACCGGCACGTTACCTTTTGACGTGCAACAGCTCAATGTGGACTTCTGCACCGGCGGCGTGCTCAAGTGGCTGTGCGGCGGTCCGGGCACGGCATACCTTTATGTACGTCCCGATCTGGCGAAGAAGCTGGAGCCGACATTCACGGGATGGAACGGGCACGACAATCCTTTCGGCTTTGAAATTGGACCCACGCGTTATTCGCCGACCATCTATCGCTTCACCCAGGGAACGCCCAACATTCCCGCGCTGAAAGTTGCGCAGCCAGGATTGGAGATCATCGCCGAAGCCGGCATCGATAAGATCCGCGAAAAGTCGAAACGCCAGACCGCTCTGCTCATCGAAATGGCCGACCGCCACGGCTGGCGCGTGAATACCCCACGCGATCCCGAGCGTCGCGGAGGAACTGTGTCGATTGAGATGCCCAACGCTCAACAAGTTTGCGCTGAACTGCTCAAACGTGAGGTGCTGGTGGATTATCGTCCCAAAGCGGGCGTGCGCTTCTCGCCCCACTTCTACAACACCGACGAAGAGCTGACCAAGGGAATTGCCGCAGTAGAAGAGATCTTAAGCGAGATGAAAGTGCGAGCCTAGTTGCCCCGAAATTTACTGCCAGCAGCCCTCGGCTTTCATGCGCATCCCGAATCGCATTTTTTGTCTACAGCATTTTTGTTTTTTGTAATCGGGTAGAGCGGGCCTTCAGGGAGTGTGTCGCGACCTGGTATCGGTTTGCAGCAGTGGAATTAAGCGACCAAAATCCAGCCCCGCAGGGGCGAAAGATCTTAGCCCAGCGCGAACCGGGGTCCTCAAGCCACGCCGCCTTTGCATGGATTGGGGTGGTTGAGCACTGGCTAGAGTTGGAAGTACGCCCGAGTCCTGTGGAGACGGCAGAGGTTACGACACAGTCTCTTCAGGCCCGCTCTAGCGGATTACGCAAAAACCTAAAATGCTCTAGTCTCTATGCGGACCCTGCAGCAGAGCCAGGAATGCCTTCGCGGCATTAGTAAAATGTTTGTCCTTGTGGCGAAGATAGAAGTATTCAAGCTTGGCGTCCATTCCCGATAAGGAAACACCTGTGAGGGAGCCAGTGGAGATCTCCTGCTGGGCCACACTTCTGGCTTGGATTGAAACTCCCAAGCCCGCTTCGACCGCCCTCTTGACGCCCTCCGTATTTCCGAAATCGACCACATGCTTCAGGACAATGCCCTTTTCGTTCAGCCGCTCTTCTACCACCGCTCTTGTCCCTGCGCCTCTGGCCGCAACGATGAACGTTTCACTCAGCAGTTCAGAAGGCTTGATTCGCTTCTTATTGGCCCATCGGTGGTCGCTGGGGGCAATGGCGATCAATTCGTCGGCCATAAACTCTCTGGCGAACAGCCTCGGATCGTGTGCCTCGTGACTGACCAACCCCAGGTCAAGTTTATTGGCCAGGATCTTTGCCACAATCTTCTCGCTGAGCGAAATGTCCAGCGTAACTTCCACGGCGGGACATTGTTTCCGGAATGCAGCCAGGATGCGGGGCAGGACGTAAATGCCAATGGGAAAGCTCGCCCCGAGAACCAGTTTGCCACCACGCAAACGCTTTAGTTCCTCGATTCTTTGTTCTGCCGCCGTGATGGAAGCCATGATTTCCTGGGTGGCTGCAAAAAGAACTTCGCCGGCTTGAGTGAGGGCAACTTTTTTCCCCAGCCGGTCAAAAAGGGGCGCACCGAAATACTCCTCCATCTGCTTGATGTGTTTGCTCACGCCCGGTTGCGTCAGGTGCACCGCATCGGCGGCGCGGGTAAAGCTGCGCGCTTGGGCCACTGCCTGGAAGATTCGTAATTGGTCCAAGTTAATCATGAACGTAAGTTATCGTTTACATCAAAACAATTCATTTGATTCATGTCAAGGTCCTTTGTAGCCTTGTTGTAGGTGGAGTGAAAGAAGGAGAACATCATGAGCTGCATCGAATACGAGAGAGTGAGAATTGAGGAATTAACCAGTGACAAGGAAGGCGAAGTCCCAGGGTCGAAGCCCTTTGTCGTGCCAAGTCTTCGGGCGCGTCTTGGCGACCGGGTCGCCGCCCGCGTAGCTGAAGTTCTAGACTTCGAATTGGCACAAGGATCGATGCCAACTTAGCGGTCTGCTTATTATCCGCTCGTGAATTTGACGGCCTCGGGAGGTTTGGAACAGTTCAGGTTTTTGTGTAATCCGGCAGAGCGTGCCTTCAAGGCCCGCTCTACCCGAACTCGGCTTACACCAATTCCTAAACTGTCCTAGTACTGGAGGTATCTATAAGGTACCTCGAAACTAAAGTACGAAGCCCAATTTCTCTCTTGACTTTTCGCCTTTTGTTCGCTGACAATGCTAGTGGAGGCAGCGTACGACTATGGCGCTCACTCGCCGCCAGAAACAGGTTTACGACTTCATCTCCGAGTTCGTCGACAAACATGGCTATTCGCCATCGTTCGAAGAGATTGCTGAGGGGCTCGGCCTCAGCTCGTTGGCTACCGTGCACAAGCACATTACCAATCTGGAGCAGAAGGAACTGCTGCGCCGCGATTACAATCGCAGCCGCTCCATCGATCTGCTTAAGCCGCGGGGACGCATGAAGCAGTCGCTTGCGGTCGCGGCGGCCGCCGCCGCAGGCTCTGGCATGAGCCTGCCGCTGATGGGACGCATCGCCGCTGGGCGTCCGTTGGAGGCGATGGAGAATCCCGAGTCCATTTCGCTCGCCGACTTCACCCGCTCGAAAGACGTGTACGTGCTGCAGGTGACCGGCGAGAGCATGCAGGACGAGCACATAGTAAACGGCGACTATGTCCTGGTGGAGAAAACCAACGTCGCCCGCGACGGCGAGATCGTGGTCGCGCTGGTGAACGGCAGCGACGCCACCCTGAAGCGAATCTACATTGAGGGTAAACAGATTCGCCTGCAACCTTCCAACGCCGCGATGCAGCCCATCGTCGTTCCGGCGGCTTCAGTGCAGGTGCAAGGGAGAGTGATTGGAGTTTTGAGGAAATACTGAAGGCAGGCGCGACCGCAGTCGCGCCGCAAAAAAACGATTCCTCGCAGCGCTACGGTGCCGCGAAGAGACACTTTGGGTTTCCATAAGAAATCTCGGTACACAAAGACGATGTCACCTTTCCGATCATGCGACATACGTGCAGAGCGATGCCCTGCAATGGTTATCGGGTTTGCCCGCAAATTCGATACATGCCGTGGTCACAGATCCGCCCTACGGCATCGTGGAATACGACGAAAAGAACCACTCAAAGCTTCGCAAAGGCAAGGGTGGCGTATGGAGGATTCCGCCAAGCTTTGACGGGGCGACTCGAAAGCCTGTACCTCGATTCACGGTTCTGTCGAAGGAAGAAATCCTCAATCTTCACGGATTTTTTGGTGCCGTGGCCTACGGTCTTCTAAAAGCGTTGGTGCCTGGGGGCCATGTTTTTGTTGCCTCCAACCCGTTGGTCTCGACTACGACTTTTCATGCCTTTATTGAGTCCGGCTTCGAGAAGCGGGGTGAGGTCATTCGCCTGGTACAAACGCTTCGTGGCGGAGACCGTCCTAAGGGTGCAGAAGAGGAATTCTCGGGGGTCACGGCGATGCCGCGATCATGTTGGGAACCTTGGGGGGTTTTCCGCAAGCCGATTGAGGGAACGCTCGCAGAGAATCTGCGGTCCTGGGGCACCGGCGGCCTGCGCAGGATTTCGGACGATGAACCATTCAAAGATGTGATCCATTGCTCTCCCACGCGCGGTATTGAGAAGGAAGTCGCGCCCCATCCGTCGCTCAAACCTCAGCGCTTCCTACGAAAACTCGTTCGTGCATCACTTCCGCTGGGAGTGGGAATCATCTACGATCCTTTTGCTGGATCAGGTTCAACTCTGGCAGCAGGTGATGCCTTGGAATACCTCGCGATTGGGACCGATTCCGACCAGCAGTACTTTGCGATGGCAAAGCAGGCATTTCAGCGGTTGGCTGAGTATCAATAATAAGTGAGACAACTTGGCGATCGTCCGCAACCAAGCTGACCCGTCGAAGTTCAACCAGAACGCTAACGTGCCTTTTGCCAGAATCGGCCCTGCCGCAGCAAGACCCTTTCCTAATGTAACCGGCATTGGCTCTAACGTCGGACACGCCGGTGACATGGGAGTTAGAACCCCTGCCAAGACCGTACCTTCACCTTCCAGTGTTGATATGGGCAGCAGCCCGAAAACCGTCAGACCTGGAGCGGCAGACGGTGCCAGCCCGAGTGGCATCGCTCCCGATGGGACCAGAGCTCCCGGCGCGGCAGCCAGTACCAGTCCGAATGGCGTCGCTCCCGATGCGGCTGCTACCCGTGACACTGTGCCAAATCCTCAATAGTTGCTAAACAATATCTTCATGATGGGAAGTGCAAAAACGTGGAATGGGCTGGCTTCGGTCAGCCCATCTCTACATCGCGGGGTTGCGAATTAAACGGTTTCCAGAAAAATGCTCTGTCTCAGCGGGTAAGCCACAAAATGCGCGACCGCAGCCGCGCCGCGAAAACACATTCTCGCTACAGGCTTTTCTCCAGCGCCTTCTCGATGACCTCGCGCGAAACATAACCGACGATCTGCTCGCGCACTTGGCCACCCTTGAATACCAGCAAGGTAGGAATACCGCGCACACCGTAGCGCTGGGGAGTCGAAGCGTTCTTGTCCACGTCCATCTTGCCAACCTTGACCCGGCCGTTGTAGCTCTGTGCCACTTCATCCACGATAGGCGCCAGCGCCCGGCAGGGGCCGCACCAGGCCGCCCAAAAATCCACCATCACCGGCTGCTCTGATTTCAGCACCAATTGGTCAAAATTGGCGTCGGTTACCTCTACAATTGAATCACTCGCCATTCATCCTCCTGAGGGGTCGTCGGTCGTCCGCTGGCTTGTCATGGCTAAGCCGACTATTCATCGTAACATCCCGACAGCGATTAGATGCTGGCGCGCTCTCTACGACGCAATCCTGGATAACTCGCGGCACTGAAGCGCACGACGGCGGGCAGAAGGCTGGCAAAACCGTGCAGTTGCGGCGGAAAGGCTGCGGCGGAAAATTCGAAGGCGCCCGACGTATTCCACGCCGAGCGCCCGGAAGGCAGCCCTCCCCCAGAACTGCCTAACTACAGACAAGATTGTGCAGCTAAACTCTCAATTTGTAAATACATGTAAGGTAAATTAATTTCTGTGATCTACGTAACTGATAGTAGTCGCAAGCCCCGCCCAGCGCGGTTTTTCGACAAAATCAAAGTACCCTTAGCAAATGGCGGGCCGCGTTAAGCCAGGGTGCTGGCCAGCAATTCCGCAGGATGAAAAACCTCGCGTCCCAGTCCTGCCCACAATTGCTCGTGGCAAGAAATTCCACTCGCCACCAGGATTCGCGGCCCGCTCTCCTGTTCGGCGCGCCGAACCTGCGCAAATAGATCTTCACCGACAGCCATGCTCAACTCGTAATACTCGCGCTTGTATCCGAAGCTACCGGCCATGCCGCAGCATTCCACCGACGATGTCACTACGTCGAAGCCTGCCGCACGCAGTACCTCGGCCGTTTGGGTTGCAGAGTTGCAAGTCCTTTGCTGGCAATGCGAGTGATAAAAGATCTGCGTACCCTGCGGGCACCGGCTTGCGGGAAAGATCTGCGCCAGATCCAGTTGCAACTCCTGTGCGACTCCCCACAGCACTTCCAGGGGCTCAAAACTATTCTGCGCCAGCAAAGCCTGCGTGGGTGGATCGTTGAGTAGATGAGTAAAGTCGAAGCGCAGCATGGCCAGCACGCTGGGTTCAAGCACTACGATCTTTCGGCCTTCGTCCAGGTAGCGTTTTAGCACCGGCGCGAGCAATCGCGCTTGCCGCTCCGCCGTTTCCATCATTCCCTGCGACATCGCTGCGCGGCCGTCTGCCATGGCCGGGCTAAGCGTCACATCGAGGCCCACCGCACGCAATACGCGAATCGCCGCCATGCCTCGTTCCGGCGAACCATAGTTGGTGAACACATCCGCCAGCATCACCACGCCAGGTTCGACGGTACCCGGCTTCTCGCCGCGCTCCTCCCGGAATAATTGCTCCCAGGTTTTCCTGGGAAACGGCGGCAGCTTGCGCCTGCGGTCAAGCCCGAGAGCACTCTCCATCAGGCCGCGCATCCCAGGCAGGTGCATCGACGCATTGGCCAGCGAAGTGAAGCGTGTTCCCCATTTGCCAAAGCTGTGATAGTTCCCGAAGAACTGCTTCTGCAGCGGCGCCACGCGGTCCTGCTGCGCGCTGCCGGTCATCGCGCCAAATGCTGACTTCACCGCCGACGGCGGTTGCTCCAGGTTCATGCGCTGCCGCAGGTTCTCATTGAGCCACGGAATATCGATGCGCACCGGACATTGCGGCACACAACGCGAGCACGCGGTACATAGTTCGCTGAATCGCGCGTTCATCAGCGTGCCGGTGCCGGCCTCCCACGAGCCGCCGATTCCGCCGGAATAGGTCTCGCCGCCAAAGGCATGGCCGCCAACCGTTTCAAAGTTGGCGCAAGAGTTCAGGCAGGCGCTGCAGCGGATGCAACGCAGCGCTTCCTTCAGCACCGGGTCTTCCCGCATGCGGCTGCGTCCGTTGTCGATGAGCACCAGGTGAAATTCGCGTGGCTTGGCGGTCCTACCCGGCGCGACAAACGGCGGCGCCTGCAACGGCGGGTGCAGAATGCTCACGTAAGACGTTAGCGGCTGTCCGGTGCCGCTGGCCGGCAACAGTTCGAGAAATGGCCCAAAGTCGGTGCGCGAGGGGACGACCTTTTCGATGCCGGCAAGCGCGATGTGCAGCGGCGGCAAGGTCATCGTCATACGGATGTTGCCTTCGCTCTCCACCAGCATCAGCGAGCCGCTGTCGGCGGCAATCAGGTTCGCGCCTGAGATGCCTGCGTCGGCCGCGATGAACTGGTCACGCAATTTTTCGCGAGCAAACTTTGTAAGTTCTTCTCCGGTGTCGAGCGGCAAATCGGTGGTGAACTTGCGCTTGAATAGCGCAGTGATGCGCTCGCGCGAGTAGTGCAACGCGGGCGCGATGATGTGCGACGGCTGTTCATCCGCAACCTGCAGAATGAATTCCGCCAGGTCGGTCTCGGCCACCGCGATGCCGGCGGCTTCGATAGCGTGGTTCAGCTTGATTTCTTCCGAGGTGATGCTCTTGCCCTTCACCACCAGCTTGGCCTGGTGCCGCACCAGCACGTCGCATATGTACTGGTTGGCGTCGGCCGCGGTCTTTGCCAGGTAGAAATGCCCGCCATTGGCGTGGACACTATCTTCCAGCCGCCGCAAAAGCTGGGGAAGATTCGCGATGGCATTCTCTTTAATGTCGCGGGCGCGGTCTTTCAGTTCGTCATAATCGCCAATCAGCGCAGTGGCGGCGTAACGGTTACGATTGAAGGTCTGGGTGTTGTGCCGGACCGCTGCGCTCTGCACGTCCAGTGTCATGCGAATGGCATCGAGCAGGGCTTTCTTGTTGCTCTTGTTCGCCACCTGTCGCGGTTGGATGTCAGCGGAAGGAACGGGCGTGGCCATGTCACCTCACCACGATAATGTGCAGTTTGTGCGGCCCGTGTACGCCGCGCACCAGCGGACCCATGTCTGCCGTGGCACTAGGGCCGGTGACGAACACAAAGTCGCGCCTCAGTCCCTTGCCATCAAGAATGTCGGAGCGAAACAGATCACGCGGTTTTGGCACGATGTTCTCGGCCGCCACCACAGCGATTTGCAGCGGAGCCAGCAGGCTCACCACCCCGGTGCGTTCGTAGCTGACATCGATGCAGACCGAACCGGTACTGGCAACTCCGGCGAAAGCTTCGGTCACTCCTGCCGCAGAGTGGATCATCTGGTCGGGAGTTGGGTCGGCCAGTACCCGGGAATCTATAGCGAATTCGCTGAACAGCGCGATCGGCAGTTCATGCGGCGGAGCATAGAGAATGCGTGTCGCATCTCCCACCGCGCGCATAATAGCAATGCGCAACGTAGCCGGAGCGCGCTCAATGATTTCGACCGTGGCCGCGGCTTTGACGGCCGCCTCGGCGAACTGCAGGACGGTAGGTTCCAGGGCCATAATCTGTTGCATAGGAAACTCGGAGCTTATACCGAATGCCGGCCAAAAGCACGGAATTCGTTAGATTTCTCGGTAAGAATCCCAAGGTGATTGTAGCGCTGGCAGTGCGGGCCTTCAGCTTGGATGGAGCCGCGAAGCGGCGGAATTTGTGTTCTAGCCGCGGGCGCGAGCCTGCGGTTTCAGGACGAACGGATGTGAGCCGCGGAGCGGCGACACAACGAAAAACTGGCTTTCACACTGCACCGGGATCCTCAGGATGGTTTGGGCTACTCGGATTCTGGTGCCGCAGACTGCGCGGCTCGATTTTTCTATTTGGATATTTACCGCGGGCTCACGCCCACGGCTAACACAAATGTCGCCCGGCCGGGCTAACAGCAGTTCCCTCGGCTTAGCCGACGCCACGAAAGATTGCGCACGCTCATCCAGGTCTCTACGGCCAGATCCCCCGCTCGATGACGGCGTTGGCCACGCGGCTGATGGCCACGATGTACGCCGCCGCACGATAATCGCATCCGTATTTTTTGGCCGCGTCGTGTACCTCGTGAAAGGTTTTCACCATAACCTGCGCCAACCGTCTGTTGACTTCGCTCTGGTCCCGAAAAAGTTGCTGCAGGTCTTGCGCCCACTCAAAATAAGAGACGACTACTCCGCCGGCGTTGGCAAGGATGTCAGGCAACACCATTACCTCCTTGCGGCTCAGCATGAGGTCGGCGTCTGGTGTAGTCGGGCCATTGGCGGCTTCGACGACGATCTTGGCCCGGACATATCCGGCATTCTCGATGGTGATCTGGTTCTCCAGCGCTGCGGGGACCAGGATGTCGCATTGTGCCTTCAGCACGTCATTGCTGGGAATCGGACTGCATCCCGGAAAAGCCTCAACGCTGCCCGTCTTCGCCTTGAAGAGCACCAGGGCGGGAATGTCGATGCCCTCTTTGTTGATGATGCCACCTTTGGAATCGCTGACGCCGACGACTCTGACGCCTTCGTCCCAAAGCAGCCGCGCCACGATGCTGCCAACGTTGCCGAAACCCTGAATGGCGGCGGTCGCCGTCTTCAAGTCGAGACCCTTTAGCTTGCAAGCCTCGCGGAGGACTAACAGACATCCCCGCGCACTGGCTTCGAGGCCTCCGAGCGAACCGCCAAGAAAGATCGGCTTGCCGGTAACCACTGCAGGAGTGGCGTGATGCGTGGTCATGCTGTAGGTGTCCATGATCCACGACATGGTCTGGGCGTCGGTATTCACATCAGGTGCCGGGATGTCCTGGTCGGGGCCGATCAGAGCTGAGATCTCGTAGGTATAGCGGCGAGTGAGGCGCTCCAGTTCATTGCGTGACAGGCGTTGGGGATCGCAGCCAATGCCGCCTTTGGCGCCACCAAAGGGCACGTCCACCAAGGCGCACTTCCACGTCATCCACGCCGCCAGCGCGCAGACTTCGTCGAAGGTGACGTGGGGATGATAGCGAATTCCCCCTTTGTACGGTCCGCGGATGTTGCTGTGCTGCACGCGATAGGCGTCGAAGACACGGATGGCGCCATCATCCATCTTGATGGGAAGCGTCAGCAAAATGGAGCGGCGTGGACGGCGCAATACCTCACGCAACCCAGCGTCAAGTTTCAGATAGTCCGCGGCAATTTCAAACTGCTGGGCCGCGATACTGAGCGGATTCAGGTCCTCAACGATTCTTGGGGCGCAAGCAGTGGCGGGCATGATTGCTGGCCTTTCCGAGGACGTACCGTCATCATGATCGGGCTCAGGTGGACCCTGAGGGCGGTCCATTGCGACTAGCCAGGGAGGGTCCCCGGCACCCATTGCTGCGGGCGCCGGGCAGCAGCTAGTCAGATTCGTTGCTGTAAACGGGCTCTTCAATCTCGAACGGACTTTCGAGACCGCCATTGGCTCCAAACGCAGCTTCGTCGGCGATGGTCTGCAACGCCAACTCGAACTCGCGGCTACGCCACCGCACCACCAAAAGCTCTTTGCGTTCCCGGCCATGACCATGGCACAGTGGACACAGGATTTCGTCTTTTTCTGATTGCATGATTATTCCGACCTCCCTGCTTATAGCCGAGTGAAAGAAGTACTCGGAGAGGCAAAACCATTGCAACGCTAATCGCTCGCCACCGCAGTGAGCCAGGTCACGGGCACGTGTGAGAGAGACAGAAACAATATTCACAAATGGCCGCGAACGTGGTCGCGCGGTGTACGATGCTGATGTCATTGCATCTGCATCCGACTTACTATGTCGATTCAATCGGAACGCGAACTCGAACTGCTGCGCATCGTGGGAAAGATTGTCAGGCTGGCGTTGAATGCCATGGCCGCGGCGGTTGCCCCAGGCGTGACGACGGCGGAACTGGATGCCATTTGCGCCCGCGTATTGACTGAGCACGGCGCGGCGTCGGCACCGAAGCTGGTGTACAGCTTCCCCGGAACCTCGTGTATCAGCGTGAATGACGAGGTGGTCCATGGCATTCCTCGTAACCGCATTCTGCGCAATGGCGACCTGGTCAAGCTGGACGTCACCGCCGAGAAGGATGGTTTTTTCGCCGATGCCGCAGTGACCGTACGTGTGGGCGAAGTTTCTGCGGCCGCGCAATCCTTGGCACGCTGCGCCGAAGCGGCCTTTCAGCAGGCCATGCGCGTGGTGCGGCCCGGTGCGCGGGTGCACGAAATCGGCCGAGTGGTAGAACGCACAGTTCGCCGCCATGGCTTTAGCGTAGTGCGCGAGTTGTGCGGCCATGGGATTGGGCGGACCATTCACGAAGCGCCCACCGTGCCCAATTATTTCGATCCGGTTAACCGTGCACGATTGACGGAAGGACTGGTTATCGCCGTGGAGCCGATCATCGCCGCCGGTGGCGGCCGCAGCCTGTTGGACCGCGACGGATGGACGGTGCGTACCGCCGATCACAGCCTGGCTGCTCACTACGAACAGACCGTGGTTGTCACCAGGGGTGCGCCGTTGCTAATAACGGCCTAGGGATTCTTCCTGAGGCCAAAGCTGTACAGGTTTCGCGGCTACAGTTCGCGGGATCGTGAATGCGGCCCAGGACTCGACGCACTCATTGCGGCGGAGTGTTGTTGGACGGCAAGCCGTGCGGCCCCACCGGAGCCTCTCCCGGCTTCAACTTGCGGCAGCAGCCACTCACCATGTCCCCGGTCGGCAAATTGACTTGCGCAGAATAAGGGAACATCTCCTTGCGCTCAGGATCGGTACACGAAGCTTTCTGGATGGTGGCCGACAACCCATATCCATCGCCGATTACGGCAAGGTTGTTCTTCCGTTGCCACGCCCAGACCTTTTGGTCGGGTACCCACATGAAGCCGCCAAGGTAGTCCTGGTCCGGCTGATTGATGCCGAGGTATCGGGCGCCCCACGAGACGAATTGAATGCTCCATTTGGGTCCCTCGCCAAAGCAAACCATGTCGGGCGGTTTCGGCGGAGGGACCTGGTTCGCCGGTTTCGCAGCGGGAGGTTGCTCCAAGGGATTAGTTGTATATTGCGCCTGGGCCGAAATCACGGTGAAAAAAAAGAGCGAAGTTACGATAGCGACGAATAAAGTGCGTAACATTACCTGAAATCCTCCGGAAAAGGAATGGTCACCGCACGACCCGTTCGGCGTCAACTAATATTTCGTGGGACTCGCAGGAAGGCTTTGCGCACGACCTGCTCGATTGAATCCCGCAAGCTCATCGCCGCCAGTTCCTCTTCTTGCACCCACCGAACTTCGCTAACGTCGCTTCCTGCCTTGGCTTCTCCAGAGACAACGCGGCAAAGATAATCGATCAGCACGTAGTGATATTGCGTACGGCCCTGCTCATCCTGGAAGATGCTGTCGAATACATCCAGCACGTCACCGGGTTCGACCTGCAGCCCGGTCTCTTCCGACACCTCGCGGCGAACGCCATCGCGAAGTTTCTCGCCGAGTTCCAACATGCCGCCGGGGACCGACCATTCTCCTTTGAGCGGCTCGGTCGCCCGGCGCACCAAAAGCACGCGGTTCCGATCGACGATGACTGCGCCCACTCCAATGATTGGCAGCTCAGGATAATCGCGTTTCATCGCAGGTCTCGACGGTCGAGAGAAGGAAGCCATTGATCCGGCCTCATTGGGCAAAGAAATCGCCGGGAGAAAATCCCACGAGCCTCCAGCCCTTGGGACCAAGCTTCATGCGGAAGCGCATTTGGGTCTCACGCCGCAAGGTCACTTGCGACGGGTCCGCGGGTGTGGCATCCATCTGGATATCGGCAACAGCCGACCCCTGGTCCTTATCGGACGTGACCTGCAAGAGCCGGTATTGGAAGCGGATGGCATCGTGCTGATAGAAAAACGCACGCAAGTGGTCTCGAACCTGGGGGTAATCGGGTGTCCCTTGCTGGTCAAAGACAGCCAGGACCTGATAAAGATTGTGGGCCTCCATCCCGCGTTGTAAGGGCCCGAACACATCGCGTATCACCTGGTCATTCAGATCCAGCTCATCGTCGTCGGAGTCTTGCGACTTGTCGGGGGCGGCAGCCTTGGGCGGCCGGTTCTGGGCCAGAAGCTGAGTTGATCCCCTGGCGCCTTCGGATTGAACATACGGCACTGGCGCCGCCCCGCTGGCTACACGGGTGGCAGCTCCGCAGTGCGGCGCCGTAATCAAAAGAACCGGGGGCAGAAGCGTTAGCCAGGCAATAATCGACACGCGCTTTTGCACCACCGGCTCTCCGTTTCTCTCGCAGATTCCAATAAGAAGAATACCTCCAAATGCATTGACGAACGCCGCCACATGCTTCAGCCGAGGATTTTCTCAGACTCAAAAAAATCTGTCGCGCGCGGGCCGCTAGCTCGTTTGCGGATGCGGCGTGCCGATGTACGGAAACTCCTTGAGAATGTCGGTGTGCGGCTTGAGGCCGTCGGGCGGGATTTCGCCCTTGGAGAGAAAAGCGAGGCGATGATCGATGACGTCGTCGGTAAAGACGCGACCATTGGGATACTTTGCGGGCTTCGAAGGATTGAAGCTCAGCATGTCGGGCAGGAGGCCGTCCGCGTCGATCGCGGCGATGGCCTCTTCCCGGGTGTAATTACCGGTATGCCCCATCAGGTGGACGAACTGATCGGTCCAGCGCTTGCGATCGTTAACCGGCTCGCTGGCGTTGTACTCCTCCTTGGTTTCGTCGGTGTTAAAAAAGCTGCTGACGGAAGGGTGGCCGGCGCGATCCACGTGAAGCAGCTTGCCGTCGCGGCGGACGCTGCATCGCCCCCAAATATGGATCACAGGATTGGCGCCAAGCTCACTGGTCGGCAGCTCGATCACGGTCGAGAACACATTGGCCTCCGTATTCGAATCTACGCCGGTCCACGGAGACTTGCCGCCCAGGTGGGGCGCGGTGAAGTTTCTGCCGCCCTTGGTATCGAACAGGTTCTTGATACCGTCGAAGTCGAAAAAGAAAGCGTCGCTGCGACTGCCGGCGAAGAACGTGTAGGCGCCCGACTTGACGATGTTGGGTTTAGCGTCGAAGGACACCTCGGCATTGGAGATGATCTTCGTCCCAACGGCTTCCACCGAACGGGCTTCGGTGCCTTTGGCGACAAAAACGTTTACGGTCTGCCTACCGTTTTGCGGCGGCGAGAACGTATAGCTGAACGCAATGTCGTTCAAATAATCGCCATCATTGTCGATGGCGAGCCGGTAGATGGCGTCGGGATCGAGCGCGTCGGCAGTCGGATTTGCATTGAGGATGAGCACCGTCCTTGCCGGGTCCGTGGGCGATTGGAAGGCGTAGAGGTCGCATAGGTCGAGTCTTTGGTCCCCGAGAGGAGGGCCGAGACTGAGGCCGGTAAAATGGTTCGACATTCTTTTACCTCCTTAGAATTTGAAAAATGCGATTGCCTTGTCGAAACCGCAAATTCGCTTTTTTGCCGTTCCGGCACCGGGGAGTATACACCGCCTGTCCCGAACCCGAATCCTTTTCGGTGAATTTTCCTTCTCCGAGGACTCTCTTCTGCCTTCGCAGAGTCCCGAGCACTTGCGGTCATCGCCTGTCAAAACGGTCACCGGGTGCCGGAATTCGGCGACTCATGCATAATACTGTTAACCCTGCCGTAATGCAGCAGGTGCCGCATGGCAAAGGACGAACCCAAACGCGAACCGGCACCGTCTGACTCTTCCGATCGCGGTCCTGAACGTTCCCATCCCAAGCGTGAGGGAGACCGCACGGGTGGCGCGCAACTTTCTGGAGGCAGAAGGGTTACGTCTTATGTGGGCAGCATCGCACTAGATCGAGTCGTGCTGGTTGGAGGGGCCGCTCAGGGGACGGCGGAACTTCCATCTGCACTACGGGGCGAATTGACCGAACCTGTCCTACTGGAGATGCTAAGCGACGCCGAGGTCATGCTACGTGTGGCCGCGGGCGACGATGTCGCTTTCGATTATCTGGTGGAGAAGTATCGCCGCCAGATGGTCAGCTTTATGCACCGCATGACCCACAATCAGGCGGTAGCGGAGGAACTCGCGCAAGAGGTGTTCCTGCGCGTTTATCGCTCCCGGCAAAGCTACGCGGCAAGCGCTAAATTCACCACCTGGCTGTATCGCATTGCGACCAATCTGGCAGTGAATCACGCTCGCGACACCAAGTACGAGCGTCCAGAGAACATCGTCAACATCGATGAGCCGAACGCTGATACGGGTTTGACGGTGGACGTGGCGGACGGAAGCTTGAACGCTGAGCAAACCATCCTCCGCCGGGAAAGGTTGGCGGCCATTCGCCGGCAGGTCGAGGCGTTACCTGAACGGCAGCGTACAGCCGTCGTCATGCACAAGTACCAGGACATGGATTACAAGGAGATTGCGGCAGTATTGAAGTTAAGCGAGTCGGCAACCAAGTCGTTGCTGTTCCGGGCGTATGAGACGTTGCGAGAGACATTGAAGCAGTTCTTATAAGTAGGAAGTAGGGTGTGGTTATGATGTGCGAGAATTTTCGCGACGATTTTATGGAAGCGGTAGTAAGCGGGCCGAAAGCGGCTTCGCCCCGATTGCAAGAGCACCTGCGGAGTTGTGCGGCTTGCGCGGATAAATTGGCTTCGTTCCAGCAAACCATGTCGGTTCTGGACGAGTGGCAGGCCCCCGAGCCTTCGCCGTATTTCAGTGCCCGATTGCGGGCGCGAGTGCGCGAGTCGGCGGCCATGCAACCTAGCGGCTGGCTGGCATGGTTGCGTCGGCCGGTAGCGATGGCAGCGGCCGTGGCGTTGGTTGCGGTCGGCGCCGGACTGTTGGAAATGGGCCATGTGAACCACGACCGCAATACCCTGGCCACCAATGACCAGTCCGGGGTGGTACGCATCAGCGCCCCCGGAAACCCGGTCAGCGACCTGCAGTACTTGGACAAGAACGCCGACCTGTTTTCTGAGTTTGACGCTCTTGACGGGCAATCCTCAACGGAGTAAGTAGAAAGTCGTGCGCGCCGCCAAATCTATCCTCGCAAGCCTGGTACTGCTTTTCACCTCGGTTCCAGCGCTGGCGCTTTCTCCTGGCTGGCAGCGTCACGCTGCACCCTCAAGGCCGGCACCGCAGGCGCCTCCGCCAAGCTCTCCCGCGACGAACGGTGCCCCCCCGCCTTCGACACCAACCTCGAACGTACCTGAGCTTCACCTAAACGGTCCCGGTCCGCATCGCGGCGACTGGCTGCGCAAATATATGGCACTCCCGCCGCAGCAGCAGGAGCAGCAGCTCCGGCAAGATCCCAGCTTCCGCAATCTCCCGGCGGACAAACAGAACCACCTGCTTGATCGTCTGCGGAACTTCAACAGCCAGCCTCCGGAGAAGAAAGCCATGATCCTCAATAGGATGGAAACCTTCGAGCACATGACTCCGGAGCAGCAGACGGCTGCGCGCAATTTGTTTGATCGTTACCGCAGTCTGCCTGACGATCAGAAGAATAAGGTTTCGCAGGCGTACCGGCGGTTGCGCGGCATGCCGCCTCAGGCGCGGAACCAGTTGTTGAGTTCTGACGAGTTTCGCAATAACTTCACAGACGATGAGCGGGACCTGTTGCGCGGAATGACCGATCTGAATGTGGAGCCGTCGCACTAAGTTGAATGCAATGCATATTTCCCCGTCATTTTCCACATGCCCGCAGCACCGCTCCGCAAAATAATTTAACATCGAATGAGCCTGTTGTAGCGTTCCTGATTAATCGCGCGATGGGCGAACCCTTTTTATGATTGAACTTGTTCGCGAAGGCTACCGCTATCGGGAGTTGATTTGGGCATTGGCCATGAAGGAGCTCAAGGTCCGCTACAAGCGGTCAGTCTTGGGCTTCATGTGGGCGCTGCTGAACCCCGCGCTGCTTATGGTTGTGATGACCCTGGTATTTTCCACGGTCATGCGTTTTGCTATACCGCATTACGCGGTTTTTTTACTCAGCGTGTTGCTTCCCTGGACGTTCCTTTCGCAATCGCTGTCCTATGCGGTAGAAGCCATTGTCTCTAACGGCGACTTGATCAAGAAGATTGCTGTACCCAAGTTGGTGTTCCCCATGGCAGCCGTGGTCTCGAACATCATCAACCTACTGCTTTCTCTGATCCCGCTGGCGTTGCTGGTTCCGCTTCTGCGGCACCCGTTCTATTGGACCTGGATATACCTGCCGGTTCCACTGCTGGCCTTGGCAATCTTCACGCTAGGGATGACGTTCTTCTTCGCAGCCGCCAATGTGTACTATCGCGACGTGGCACACATCTTGCAGATCATACTTTCGGCATGGTTTTACTTGACTCCAATCATCTATCCTCTTGACGCCATACCGGCGCAGTATCAATGGATCTTTAAGCTGAATCCGATTATCTATGTGATCAACGGATTCCGCCTTTCCGTGTACTACGGTATGTTGCCCAAGGCGCCATCGATAGTGGCCTCCTTTGTTTGCGCATTCTTAAGCTTGTTCATTGGCTTTGCCATCTTCCGCAAATACCAGGACAATTTTGTTTTCTATGTCTGACTTGCCCATGTCATCGAGTTCGATCGCAATTCGATTGCAGAACGTCACCCAGCGCTTTCGCGTGATTCAGGAACGCCCGGACACGCTACGCGAGCTGTTCTCCACGTTTTTGCGCCACAAATCCAGCTATCACGATTTTGAGGCGGTAAAGAACGCGTCCTTTGAAGTTCCGCGAGGGCAGATGCTGGGGTTGATCGGCCGTAACGGATCGGGCAAGAGCACGCTTTTGAAGATCGTTTCAGGGGTTTATCGGCCATCCGCCGGAACCGTGCACGTGGAAGGCTCGTTGGCGCCGCTGATTGAATTGGGAGCTGGATTCCACCATGAGTTGACCGGCCGGGAGAATATTCTGATCAACGGCCTCCTGATGGGCTACTCCAAACGCGAGATGCTGGACCGCCAACAGCGCATTATCGACTTTGCCGAGATCGGAGACTTCATCGACTCGCCGGTAAAACAGTACTCATCCGGAATGTACATGCGGTTGGCGTTTTCGGTGGCGACCGAGGTGGATCCGCAGATTCTTGTAATCGACGAGATCCTTTCTGTCGGTGACGCCGGATTTCAGGACAAGTGCTTCGACCGCATCAGGAACTTCCAACGGGCTGGTAAAACTATCCTCATGGTCACTCACAACATGGGCCAGGTTGCGCAGCACTGCGACCGCGCAATTCTGCTGGACAAAGGCTCCATCGTGGCCGACGGACTGCCGAAGGACGTGATTGAGGTTTACAAAAGCATACTGACGCCCGAGGCGATGGCGGCCCATTAATCCGCGTCAATTTCCGAAGTGTGCCATCCTTTCGCTCGAGAAGATATTTCATAAATACGGCGCCCTCACCGGCGTTGGAACCGGCCTTCCCCCAGTCGGGCTGCATTCGTGTTATATTTGCGCCAATCTATGCTGCACGCACTTGCCGGTTGGCTTCATGAACGCGCCTTGTTCTTTGAAGCCCTTTTGGTCATCCTGAGCGCCCTGGTGGCGCTATATGCCGATACTGTCCGGCACTTTCTTTCTCTGCCGCCCCAAAAGTTATCTACCTGGATATTGAAGGCCAGACTGCTTTCGGTTAATTCCAAGCTCTTCAACCTTTGCGAGTGTCAAAATAATGCATTTTCGACCCTCGTCTATGTTTCCCGTTCCCTGGTTTTTGTCTTGTTGCTCACCAGCTTATTCATAGGCGGTATTTTCCTGGAAGTCGTATACATCCGGCTGGAAAGTCGCGCAGACGCCACCATCTACAGTCGCTTCCACGCGAATATCGACATCTCTTTGGCCTTGCTGTTTGTGGTGGTAGTATGCTCACGATTGCTGCTGCTCGGGGAGTTTCTGTTCCGCCTGCGAAACTTCAAGGGGTACGACCATCGGCTGATGGAGCGCGTAGCGGAGCTCGAGAACAAGCTTGGGATTTCCGACAACACCCCGGCGAACTCAATCACTGATTAAGAACGGACACCATCATGCCGGCACGGTACGTGACCGCCGTTCCGCCCATTTTTCGTAGAGGGTGAATACCGCGTTGATTGGCACCATCAGCGAGAGATACACCAACGGCATCACGTACACCTCGGTTCCCGGAAACCAATAGCGGGTTATATAAAAACAGATCACCACGCTGCGCATGCTGGTGCTGGTGGCCAGCACGCGGCGCGATTCGCGGTCCGGACCCCCTAGAAGCCACCCTGTCACCATGGCCAGCAGTATAAGCAGTACGATGGCCGCCAACGGATGGAGGGAAAGCGATTTCATGGCTTGACGCCGAAACTCTCTGGTTTCCAACATCAAGGCCAGGAAGGTCACGGTGGCAAATACACTTAAGGGCTTCACCAGCCTTGAAGTCAGCCGGGGAGCCCGATGCGACAGCGTAAGACCGACCCATAGCGGCAGGGCGAGGTAGAGGACCAGCGTCTCCACCAACCTGAGCAACGGTCTTGGGTGGTGCGATACGGCAGCTTGGGGCATCACCTCCAGCGCCAGCGGCGTGATCGCCAGGCTCACCAGGGTCAGAAGAAATATCATGCCTGCCGCAACGGCGAGACTGCTCTTTGCTTTGCGTGTAAACTGCAGCGCCACAGGTGTCCCGGGGATTGCCGCCAGGAGCAGTAAGCCCAATTTCTGGTCGGGTTCCATGGGCAACACCGCAGCCAGGAGAAATCCAAGAGCAGGCACGATCACGCAGTTCGCCAACAAGGCGCGCAGCAGCAGCCTGCGGTTGCGCAATGTGCTCATCAGATCGCTGCGGCTGACGCGGAGACCGATCGCGAGCATTACTGTGACCACAAACAGGTCCAGCAGCAGGAATGGGGAAACCAGCACAAGTTCCTCGCTCGATGCAGATCCAGGCGCTATCAAAATTATTGCTTTATCGAAGGTATACCAGAGCGGACGCGGGAACACATCTCGTGCCCTGTTATCGCCGAATTGCAGAAATAGGTAAGGGTTGATAGGCTTTGAGAAGCCCATGCCCTCCGTAGCTGCCGCTTCGCCTTAACAGGCACCCAGAGGAACACCAGCTGGATTTCTAATGCCGAATACCTGAGATCGCCATTGCAGAGTCTGACAAAAATCATTCACCGCCAGAAGAAACGGCTCCGCACTCTGATCAGGGCGTTCCGCCCAGCGAATGTCGAGGATCGGCAGCGCGTCGTACTGGGCGTATGTACCCGGCTGCCGCTGCCGGTTCGAGCCAGGCAGCAGGTATGGCGCTGGTGTTTGGACCACGTCGTCGGGAAAAAGTGGAGTGCAAGCCCCGCGGACGTCTGGCCGGCGCAGAAGATTTGGGACAAGAAGGGACATGCGCGTCTGCAACAGCTGCTAGAAAGAGACGAAGTACTTGTCTGCCCGCTAGTCGAGAATCCAACCGTTTCTTTCATCGTAGTCTTGTACAACAGTGCACACATCTCGCTGCTCAGCTTAGAGTCTCTGATTGCGAATGCAGACGCTAGCTATGAATTGATTGTTGTTGACAATGCCTCCAGCGACGAAACCGGGGTGATGCTGGGCCGGTTGCGGGGCGCGAAAATAATTCTCAACCAAACCAATATCGGATTCGGACCGGCATGCATGCAGGCTGCCGCCGCAGCGGCGGGAGAGTATCTCTGTTTTTTTAATAATGATGCACTGCTGGGGCCCGCAGCGATCAGCGCGGTGCTGGCCAATTTTGCGGATCCCACCGTGGGTGCAGTGGGAGGAAAGATTCTTCTCGCTAATGGCGCGCTGCAGGAAGCTGGCAACATACTGTGGTCGGACGGAAGTGCCTTGGGCTACGGACGAGGCGATGATCCGCAGTCTCCGAAATACGAGTTTCGGCGACCGGTTGACTATTGTTCTGGCGTCTTTCTGCTGACTCCGCGCCAGTTATTCAACGATCTCGGCGGATTCAGCGCCGAATTTGCCCCTGCCTACTACGAAGATGCCGACTATTGCATGACCCTGTGGCAGAAAGGCTTCCAAGTTATTTATGAACCTCTGGCCGTCGTTCGACATTATGAATCTGCAGCTTCGGGAGGAAATGAACTCGCGCAGGCCCGCATGGCGGAACATCAACAAAAGTTTCTACATAAGTGGAGCACCGAACTGCAGCGGCATTATCCTCCGGACCTATCTCACACTTGCACCGCGCGGATAGCTCGCGGATCCGGTGGCTTACGGATGCTCTATATCGATGATCGGGTGCCGCATAGAAATCTGGGCGCCGGTTTTCCCAGAAGTAATGACGTTGTGTCGCAGCTCGTTGCTCTGGGACATCACGTCACCTGTTCGACCTTCACCTTTCCCCTGTTGCGCGATGAATATTCAGATATGCCCAGGGAGGTTGAGCTGTTTGACGGCCTTAGCGAACGTGCAGCACTCCTCAACGATTATTTCCCGTGCAGCGACGTGGTATGGGTCAGTCGTCCTCATAACTTGCATGTCCTGCTAACCGAATACCTGCCGGCAGAAACCTCTCGACGCTACAAACTGGTTTATGACGCGGAGGCGATTTTTTCCGGCAGAATCCGCCAAGCATTAGAACTTGGATCCAAAACTGAGCCGCCGCTGCTTTTCGACGAATTCGCCCTGGCCAGATCGGCAGACACCGTGGTCGTGGTTTGCGAGAATGACAAAACAGTAATGCTTCAATCAGGTGTCCGGTCGGCTCAGGTAATTGGATTTCGGCTCTCTCCAGCGCCTACGTCCACCAGCTTCGCCGAGCGCTCGACGTTTCTCTTTATTGGAGGGGTGCACGGTTCCCACAATCCCAATGCCGACTCGGTTCGCTACTTCTGTCGGGAGGTTTGGCCGGCCGTGCACAAAGCGACTGGAGCAACGTTCATCGTCGCGGGCTATGGAACCGATGAGATCCTGGAGGATCTGAACAGTTCCACCGTGCGCGTGCTTGGACCACAGGAAAATTTGCGGCCGCTTTATGAAGACGCCCGGGCGTTTGTGGTTCCGACCCGCTATGCTGCAGGCTTGCCGTTCAAAGCGTACGAGGCCGCTGCGTTCGGGATTCCCCTGGTGGTCTCAGACATTATTGCGCGGCAAATGAAATGGCGTGACGGAATCGATTATCTCGTGGCGAACAACGCGGACGAGTTCGCACAACAATGTGCCCGGCCATACAACGACGCAGCGCTTTGGGAAACTCTCCGCGCAAACGCTTTGCAACGCGTGGTTGAGGAACTTAGTCCTGACGCGTTCGAGAAAAGCGTGCAGGCGGTATTGGACGATGTGGCGGCCAACAGCCCCTCGCGAAGCAGTACCGCAGCAGGTAGGCTGAGAGGCAAATTCTCAAATGCGCGCTGAAAGCGCTGCTCCACCCGCATCAACGTAGGAATTACGATTACTTGCTTACTCCATGCCAATTTCCTCGCTAGCGCGCTTCCTCAAAGTCTTTCTCGGACTCCTGACGCTTACGACCTTCGCCATAGCGCAATCGGTCTATCAGGCAGTCGTTGGCAATCCAGAATTCATCCAGCTCAACCGGGTTACGCATGGCGACTTGCTGCTAATCGTGTTTGTGTTCAATGTTATTCCTGCCAGCCGTGTTTGCTTTGTTGTGGACGCTCACTCACCGGCTGAACAGTCGGCTAGCTGCCGGCTTTCTCAGCCTTTCATTTTTTCTGCTGCTAACGCCGTTTCTCCTGGAACTCCACAAGAGATACGTATCGCCTGTGCTTCGCTTCCACCACAATACGATACTGCTGATCATTCCCGTCGCAGTTGCCGCCATCATCGTATTTCGTTTCCGCGAGGAGTTCGAACGCTTGCTGCTGCTACTGTCGCCTGTTGTCATTCTGTTTCCAGCCCTGTTTTTGTGGCGCGCGTGGCGCGAGGTGTCACCTATAGTCGCTCCTCCAGCAGCGACAGAGGCTGCCGCTCCCAGGTCAGGACCACCCGTATTTATTCTTCTACTCGATGAGTTCACGCGAACAGCGCTGTTGAACAGTAACGGCAAGATCGATGGCTCGCGCTTCCCAAATTTCGCCAGGCTGGCGCGAGAGAGCACCTGGTTCAACAGCGCGACGGCCAACGCGGAAGCTACTACTCGTGCAATTCCGGTGATCGTAACCGGCAACTTCCCTCAGGGTTACGACCCGTCGGACGCCGCGTATCCTCACAATCTCTTTCGCCTGCTCGCGCCCACGTACGACATCACCATCCGCGAAGAGGAAACGCGCTTCTGCACTAGCCCGGAATATCACTGCCCCGACGCAGCCCGCGTGAGCAGCAAGATACACCTGCTGCGAGCCGTTGCTGATCTATACCTATTGCGTATCGCTCCTCTGTTCATTGTTCTCAGAGTTCAGGCCGGCCAGTTGCAAGAAGAGCTGGAACGTTTCCGCGATTTTCTGACTGCGATCGAACCGGCCTCCGGCGGTAAGCCGGTGTTGGAGTTCATGCATCACGAGCTGCCCCATTCTCCGTACCTGCTGACTCCTGATGGCACAATCCATCCCAGAAGTCCTGGCAGCTTCTACCCGGCCCTGGCGGGAGACCGTGAGGCGCTGCAAATTCTTCGGAACAACTACGAACTGCAGGTCGAGTTCGTCGATCGCGAATTGGGAGAGTTCCTCAACCGGTTGAAAGCGGCAGGGGTTTATGATCAGGCGCTGGTGATCGTGACCGCTGACCACGGTGTGAGCTGGAAGACAGATGCTCCGGGGCGCGTACTGAGCGAAGCCAACGCTGACATGATCTTTGCCATACCACTCTTCATCAAGTTGCCAGGGCAGACAAAGCCAGCCGTTTCCGATGCGGATGTACAGTCAATCGATTTATTGCCGACCATAGCGTCCGTGGTTGGCGTTAAGGTCCCATGGCCAGTTGCGGGTCGGGACATCTACGGCGCAAACTCAGCGCCACGGCAGAAGATCATGATCGATGCGAATGGACGCAAGTTCGAATATCCACCCACCTTCGCGGCGACAGTCGCAAAGACCGAGAACCCCTGAAGCGGAATAGCTTCAGAACTCCGCTTTGAGCCGCACGGCATAGCTGCGCGGCGGCGCAATCGAATTACCCGAGAACAGTCCAGCAAAGTTTATGAGATTGAACCCATTGTTCAGGTTCTGAACGTCGAATTGCATGCGCATCGCCAGGTTGTCTTTTTTCCAGATATCGGCCCCTATGGAAGCATCCAGCGAGACCCAAGGCTTGACTCGGTCGCGTTTGAAATTCACCCGATCAATCACTTGCTGACCGTATTGCGCGAGTGCCTGTTCGTAGGTGCCGTCGAAATCGACCGGCAGGCCGCTGCCGTATTCCCCGCCCAGAGCGCCCCATAACCGAGGCAGAAACTGGTAGCGAAAGCGCGTTCGCACGGTGTTGCGCTGGTCTTGCGAGACCCAGAAACGTCCAGCCAGATTGGTCAGCGCATTCGTCGCTTCTTGGCCGAGAAAGAGGCCTCCGGTCACTGGAAAGTATGCCGATCCCACCATGTAGGAGTAGCTAACAAATCCTGATAAATGTCCCCAGACCGGAAGGTTAATTTTTCCTTCGGTTCCATAGATCTCGGCTTTGCGAAAGGCAATCGGAAAGCTGACCGGAGTATTCAGCAGCAGGTCGTCATCTGCGAAGTTATTCACGTCGCGGAAATACGAATTCACATCCAGACTGAACTTTCCCAAGAATCCCTTGGTCATCCCAAGTTCATAGTAGTTGCCGTGCGACGGCTCGACGGGAAGGCGAAGTACGTTAGGATTCAGAACCACAACCTCAGGGGAACTCGACAGCAGGATGTTTTCAAAGGCGGGAGTTTGGAAAACCCGGTCATAAGCGGCATGCAGCAATAGCTCGCTCTTGGCGAAGTAGCGCGAAATTCCCAAGCGAGGACTCACCGCATTTTGATTGACGATAAGCTGGTAGTGGTCCCAGCGAACGCCCGCGCTGACGGTCCAGGCACCTAGACGGATCAAGTCCTGGACGAACGCCGATTGCTCCAGGTCAGGCCGGTTGCCCATGAAGCTGAACCGGGTGGGCGTACCCGGGTCGAACTGCGATGGGTCGGTGATGACATCAGCGAAGCTCTCGTGCAGGAAGGTGTTGTCCGATTCGATCCCGGCCTTCCACTCCTGGTTGCGGTGATGAATCGAGACGGTTGCATTGAAATAGCCCTCCGTAAAGTGGTTACTTTGGAACGCAATAATTGGCGTGGACAGAAGATTTGATGACAGGCCATTGGAGTTATCGCGCACCATTCCCCGGACATCGCCCACGATGTTCGAAGAAAAAATATGTTGATAAGTGACGATCCCCATGTTTTCGAAGTTGTCGCCATCCTGTCGTTGGCCGGCAGCCTGCTGAACCTGCTCGTTGGGTATCTCATAACGCGCCAACTCGTGGCGAAACATTAAAGTCAGGCGGTCGCTCGGCGTGAAGTCGCGCTCGTATCTGCCGGCGAAATCTCCCGTGGTTCCCGTGTTGGTGAAGTTTTGGGGAACAGGAGGGTTGAGATAGTAGCTCGTCATCGCGCCGCCGGCGCTTATCCCAAACAGGTTCTTCCCAGAGAGATATTGCAGCATGGTGTAGGCGCCGGCAGTGTCGAAGCTACCTCCTGACAAGATGACCTGCCCGTGAAAACCTTCACGGCTGTCTCTGGCGGTGTTAACTTCGACAATGCCACCCATCTTCCTTCCGTATTCAGCTGGGATTCCTGCGGTATAAATGCTCATCGACTCGACATTGTCCGCTTCAATCTCAGGACCGAAACCTGGGGAACGATTGTCGGTAAGCGGAATTCCGTTGACCACGAACTGCGTCTGGTATTCGGACCCTCGCGGATGCAGGACCGCGTTCCCTTCGTAAAGCCATCCCGGCTGCGAGTTCACCAGGTCCTGCAAGGAGCGCCCCGGCAGAGATGTTGACCGATCCGCAATTGCCTGCGAGCCAATCTGATTGATGGTTCCCACTCGCTCAAGGTCGACAAGCGTGTCCTGGTCTCTGACGTTCACCGACGTGTTCACACTGGCCACGCTTAGTGTGACTTTCAGCTCCCGCGGGAGGGCAGAACGGATTTCCAGCGATTGCGAAACTGGTGCGAACCCTTCGCGTTTCACTTCAAGCCGATACACTCCGAAGGGCAGGTGCTGGGCGTCAAGCGCGCCGGTTTCATCGGTACGAAACGTTTGCCGAAACTGATTGGACTCGCTCACCAGTTCCACCGAACTTTTCAAGCCAAGTCCGGCGGGATCAGTCACTCGCAGGCGCAGTTCGCCGGTGTTGCTCTGGGCAAAGAGCGGTAGCGCACACAGGAGGACGATGAGAATTCTTTTCATTGGCACGACAAGCTGGCTGCTCTTGGAGACCAGATGACGATGAAAATCATTGTACGGGACAAAGGGGGTGCGCCCCGCAGACACCCCAAGCGGCGCATAGTTGCGCGCGCAAAACAAAAAGGACTGTCCGTTTGGACAGCCCTTTTGTTGCGCTGCGCCAGCTCCGATGGCAGCGATCAGGTTCGATCTGCTGCATCAAGCACGTCAGTGTTATCCGACCGGAACCGTACTCAGTACCTGCTCGCGAACTTCCTCGTCCTGCTTGGCCTCCGCGCGACTGGTGGGCAGAGCAATATCGAGCAGCTCCTGAATGGTCTTGACGTAATGCATGTTCAGGCCCTGAAGCTGTTCCGGCGTCAGGTCTTCGTCAACGTTCTGGCGGTTGTCGGCGGGCAGAATAATATCTGTCACTCCTGCGCGTTTTGCCGCCAACGTCTTCTCCTTGATGCCGCCGATGGGCAGCACGTTTCCGCTCAGCGTGATCTCGCCGGTCATCGCGGTCAGCGGACGGACCCGACGGTCGGTGAGCAATGACACCAAAGCCGTAGCCATAGTCACACCAGCCGAAGGTCCGTCTTTCGGAATCGCGCCCGCCGGCACGTGAATGTGTATGTCGTGATCGGCGAAGAATGCTTCGTCAATGCCGAGTTCCTTGGCATTCGACCGCACCCACGTCAGCGCTGCCTGCATGGACTCCTGCATCACCTGACCGAGCTGTCCGGTCATGGTGAATCCACCTTTACCCTTCATCTTGTTGGCCTCGATAAAGAGGATGTCGCCGCCCGTCGGCGTCCATGCCAAGCCTACGGCAACGCCGGATCGTTTGGTGCGCTCGGCAATTTCACCTTCGGTGCGGATCTTCATCCCACCGAGCATGTCATGATGCTGCACGAGCTCCGGCGTGACCACCAGCTTGTCGTGCTTGCCTTCGGCGATGCGACGCGCCTGCTTGCGGCAGATCGTCCCGATGGTGCGCTCCAGGCTGCGGACACCGGCCTCGCGCGTGTAGTGGCGAATGATAAAGCGGATCGTTTCCTCGGGAAATGCGATCTGGTCGCCGGTAATTCCGTTCTCCTCGATCTGGCGCGGAATCAGGTACTGAAATGCGATGTGTACCTTTTCTTCTTCCGTGTAGCCCTGCAGCTCGATGATCTCCATGCGGTCGCGCAGGGGATCGGCTATGGGATCGAGCATGTTTGCCGTAGTGATAAACAGCACCTTCGACAAATCGAACGGTACGTCGAGATAGTTATCGCGGAAGCTGAAATTCTGCTCGGGATCGAGCGCCTCCAACAGCGCCGATGCCGGATCGCCGCGAAAGTCGCGTCCCACCTTGTCGATTTCGTCGAGCATGAACACCGGATCGTTAGTTTCCGCACGACGGATGCCTTGCATGATTTGACCAGGTAAAGCTCCGATGTAGGTGCGACGATGTCCGCGAATCTCGGCTTCGTCGTGAACGCCGCCTAGCGACAAGCGCACGAACTTGCGTCCCAGAGCGCGAGCGATCGACTTACCCAACGAAGTCTTCCCCACGCCCGGAGGTCCCACGAAGCACAAGATTGGGCCCTTCATGTTGGGCTTCAATCGGCGAACGGACAGGTAATCCAGAATCCGGTTTTTTACTTTCTCCAAGTCGTAATGGTCGGAATCGAGAATCTCTTTGGCTTTGAGAATATCCACTTCCACGCCTGACGATTTCTGCCACGGCAGCACGGCTAGCCACTCGATGTAATTCCGGGTAAGCCCGTAGTCGGCGGCCATCGGCGACATGCGAGCCAGCCGGCCCAATTCCTTGAGGGCCTCTTTCTTCACATCGTCGGGCATGCCAGCGGATTCGATTTTCTGCCGCAGCTCTTCGGCGTCGCGCGTGGTTTCATCCTGCTCGCCAAGCTCCTTCTGGATCGCCTTCATTTGTTCGCGCAGGTAGTACTCGCGTTGCGTCTGCTGCACGCGGTCCTGCACTTCGCTCTGGATCTTGTTGCGCAGTTGCTGAACTTCAAGTTCTTTGGCCAAATGCTGGTTGATCTTCTCCAGGCGGACGTGAACGTCGGGCGTCTCCAGCACGTCCTGCTTGTCGCGCGTTGACAGCGAGGGCAGCGAGGAAGCGATGAAATCGACCATACGGCCGGCATCATCTATGTTGGCCGCTACCGTGGACAGCTCATCGGAAAGCGTTGGCGAGCCCGCTACGATCTGCTGAAATAGCGTCAAAACATTTCGCTGCAAAGCCTCAATTGCCGAGCTCTTGGGAACCGGTATCTCGGGAATCGTCTCGACGGTGGCGTGCATGAACGGAGTCAATTGCGTGTACTCCGTGATCTTCACGCGCTCCAACCCTTCGGCAAAAACAAATAAGCTCTGGTTGGGCATGCGCACGACCTTGTGCACCACCGCCAGGCTTCCCACCGCGTACAGGTCAGTCGGCTGCGGCGAATCCACCCGCGCTTCGCGCTGCGCCACCACTACGATTGTCTTATCTTCACCCAGGGAGTTGATCAATTGAACCGAACTTTCACGGCCCACCGTCAGCGGCAGCACTGCATGCGGAAACAGCACCGTGTCACGCACCGGCAGTACGGGCAGCGTGCGTGCCGACGATGCATCGTCGCGTAGTTCTGGGTCGGTCACCTTTAAATCTTTTGTTTCGTTAGACATATAACTCCTTGAGTACATTACACTCAAGCTTTAGATGAGGCGCCTTAGTCAAAAGATGCAGACCAAATAAGCCGGGCGAAGCTCAATGTGGCCCCCTGAGGCAGTATGAATAACTGCACCACAACCTCGCTTCGCCCAAGTACCATATCGACCGCAATTCCCTTTTCCCTGAGCGGTTTCGTTACGGCACCTTTACATCTCAAGCGCACAGGATCGCAAACAAACGACTGACATCCTACAACCGTTACCAGGGAAGTTCACAAGTGGCTTTCCCGGGTCTCGACGATGGATCGCCAATTATGTTACGCCCTAATTCGCTCTCGGGTTAGCGGATGGGTACACACCCAGTATTCTTACGAATTCTGCAATCTCTGCCAGATGGCGCAGAGCATTGCGCGCCGCTTCGTCATCGCCGCGCAGAATGTCCACGAAGAAAACATACTCCCAAGGATGCCCACGCAGCGGGCGCGATTCGATCTTACTAAGATTGATGTCGCGAAGGGCAAAGACGCTGAGCGCCCTGAAGAGTACACCGGGTACATTCTTGAGGGCGAAAGCAATCGAAGTCTTGTTGGCGCCTTTGCCGATCTTCTTGGACTTGCTGATTAGCAGAAAGCGCGTGTAGTTCTGCTGGTCGTCCTCAATTCCGGCCTGCAGCACGCGCCCTCCATACTGTCCGGCCGCTTGTTTCGGGGCGATCGCCGCGGCGTCGCACAGCTTTTCCGCAACGATATGGCGAACGCTGCCGGCGGTATCGTAGAACGGCACCGCCTGGATTCGAGGATGCGCGCGAAAGAACTTGCGGCATTGGTCCAGTGCGACCGGATGCGAGAACACCTGCCGGATCGCGTTCTGCTTCACTCCTGGCATGGCAATCAGGTTGTGACGAATCCGCAGGTAAAATTCGCGATGCACAAATACATCACGGGTGAGCAGCAGATCGAAGTGTTCGGCCACAGATCCCGCAAGCGAATTCTCGATCGGGATAATGGCAGCCTGCACGGAGCCGCTCGCAACCCGGTCAAATACCTCCGCAGACCGAGCGCATGGAACCACGGTCGCTCCCGACAGCATGTTGCCTGAGGCTTCGTGACTAAACGAACCGAGTTCTCCCTGAATCGCAACTTTCATGGTAGTGCGCAGAGGATAACAGAGTGGCGGTGCGCTAAGGTTGCCCGTCAGCGGAAATTTAGATCGTATGTATCAACCAGAATTTAACCGGCCCTCACAACCATCAGACCCCGTATTGCCTTCCAATCAAGTAGCTCAATAATGCGAGCGTTTGCAAAAGACGAAGGGGTGAAAATATGCTTTGGACGATATTCGTGATCCTGTTAGTGCTGTGGCTACTGGGAGTAGTAACCAGCTACACGCTGGGGGGATTCATTCACATTCTGCTCGTTCTCGCCGTCATTGCACTGATTTTCCAGCTAATTTCGGGGCGGAGGACGGTAGTTTAGACGTAGAAGCGCGTCGACTGCGCAGCGAAGTGTTGGAACGTCTGAGGCGCCGTCGGAATTTGCCGCTTCAGTTAGGTTTTTGGGTTTCTCAACCACGGAGGTGAAGTGATGGATAAGGACCGGGTAAAGGGCAAGATGGACGATGCGGCTGGACGCGTCAAGCGTCAGGTCGGCGAATGGACGGGTGACAGCAAAACTCAGGCGGAAGGCGCCGCACAGCAGGTAAAAGGCAAAGCTGAGAACGCGTGGGGCAAAGTGAAGGATGCTGCGCGCGACGCCACTGATAAGGCCAAAACCGAGACTCAACGGCGCAAGGACGTCGAGCAAGACGAGATTGAGACTGACGAAGATCGCAACATTGCGTAACTACCACAACCCTCAACTCTAACCTGGCGCCTCCACGAGGCGCCTTTTATTTTGGCCCTCGATAAGCGCTTCCGTGCTTAGTGTTTCTCGCTCGGGGATGCAGCGCTTCATTCGGCAAGCGCCAGGGACCCCCTTCGACCTGTGGCCATGCACGTCAGCGGTGGCTTTGGCCAGGGTGAGGCTGCCCATGGTCGGCAAGATCCGCTGCAAGGCCGACAACTTATTCTTTGCACTATACTTCGGCACAATGCCGCTCAGGTTCAAGCTGCTGTCCTGCGGCACAACCTGTGCAAAGTTCTCCAGGAAGTCATGGAGCATCACATCCCTCAAACCAGCCAGCGAGAAAATCGATTTTCGCTCGCTCTTGTTTTCGAAAAGCGCAAGGATGTTTCCGAGGGTGAGATTTTCGATTAAAGCCCCCAGCACGATGCTGCCGCCCGAATTCGCAGCAACCAAATCGAAATCATTTAAGACGGCATGCCCGGAAGTGTTCTTATCGTAATCGGGGAGAGCCATCAAGGCCTTGACCTCGATCAGCGCCCGGGTACCGCCCCCGTCGAGTGAAAGGATGCGATAGCTCATCGTTGCCTCTTGGTGCCTTGGAATTCGTTATTCAGCGGATTCTGGATCGGGACGTTGGGCTGTCTGACAATCTAAACTCGCCGTCGAAACGCTAGCCATTTGCAGAATGTGAACCTAGCGGCACAACGCCCTCAAAGCGAGTCCACGGCGGGACATCGTGTACCACTCAACCCACCCTTACTGAGTGGGTTTGATGGCGATAACAGCCCCATTTCACCACGAATCCACAAGTGTGAATGTGACCGCGATCACCAGTGGAATGGCCATTGCCAAAACGACACAGACTCCGTTAGCCGTCGCGCATGCTGAGTCCTAGTGCGAAAGACATTCGGTCCACCTAGAGGCACCGCTCCGGTCCCTACTGTGCCTTCTTCTCCAGTTCGACGCAGCGCTCGTGGAGTTTGGCATCGTGGGTAAGCCCATCCGCAATGACGCACTCGTCCGCCGCGGCCTTGGGGTCTGAATCCTTCAACAGGTTGGTCAGCATAAGATGGGGAGTAGGCCAGTCCGGCGACAGCTTTGCCGCCGCCCGCAGCTCAGCCACTGCGGCGGTCATGTCGTGCTTCTTCTGATAGACGATCGAAAGATTGTAGTGAATGCTGGCATTCTTCGGTTGCAGCTTTAGCGCTTCCTTATATTCGGCTATGGCTTCGTCAGTCTTGCCGGAATCGTCGAGCACGCTGCCCAGGTTCATGTGCGTCTGAGCGCTCTTCGGATCGATCGCCAAGGCCGCCCGGTAGTGCTCAATTGCGCCGGCGAAATCCCGTCGAGCATAAAGCAGGTTGGCCAGGTTATTCTGCGCCGACGCCATCTTCGGATTGAGCCGCACCGCCTCCCGGTATTCGATGGCGGCGTCGATCAGGTTGCCGTTGTGCTTCAGCGCCAAGCCGAGATTGTTGTGCGCGTCAGCATCGTCGGGCTTCAGTCGTATCACAGTCTTAAACTCGGTAATTGCGTCGGCATAACCCTTGCGATCAAGGTATAGGCGCCCTAGGTTGTAGTGGGCCGCCGTATAATCCGGATACTCCTTGATCGCAGTTTTGTATTCGGTGATGGCGTTCTCTGCGTCGCCGTCTTTCTCGAAGACAATCGCTTCGTGAAAGTGGCGTTCCGCGCTTGCGGGAATAATCACCTTCTCCTGCGCAGGAGCTTTCTCTGGTACAGATGGCTGCGCCGGCGCAGTCGTTTTCCCCTGTGCAGGAGGCTGCGCGGGCGCAGGTGCCTTCTGCTGCGCGTAAGCAGAACCGCAAATCAAGAGCGCAACCATCGCGGTGATTAACCCGTGGCTACGCGGTGATCTCTTGCGCCAATAGGGGTCCTTCGACTCGCTGCGCTCGCTTAGGATGACACCCTCAACTTTCATGAATAATCTGGCTTCACTGACACGTTGTGAGCATAGCAAATAAGTGCCGGCTTTGTGGTGAGGTTCAGGCGAGCGACGCTTTCACCTCCGCTGTGGTCTTGTTCTTCCAGAGTCGGGAGTGGATATCGAGAGAGCAGAACGTGCGACTCTGCATGTGGTCGACGTACAGCGTTCCATGCAAGTGATCAATTTCGTGCTGCAGGATGCGGGCATACCACCCCGAGGCTTCAACAACGCGGGTCGCGCCCGTCTCATCCAGGCATTCCAAACGTACCTGACGCGACCGCGGCACAATTGCGGTGAAGCCGGGTACGCTGAGACATCCCTCGAAGAACTCCACATCGGCCTCGGATTGCTGTTTAACCACCGGATTGATGATCACGTGGAAAGGAACCGGCTGGCGTTCGCGCTCGGCGATCTGTTCGGCAGTTAGACCGGCGAAGTATTCCGGCTTGTCTTCGATGACGGCGAGTTGTAGTGGAAATCCCACCTGCGGCGCGGCCAGCCCGACGCCCGGCGCGTCGTGCATAGTCTCACGCATGTGCTGAATGAGTTGCTGAATGTCGGAACTGCGAATCTCTGGCAGTGTCAGAGGCCGCGCTGGCTGCCGCAAAACGGTTTCACCAACACTGACAATCTTGAGGCGCATGCTTTTCTTGCTTATGGGAGCTGAGATTCACCGTGATTTGTGCGTCTCACGGGTTCACCGTCACCGCGATCGGTACATCGTGGTTGAGGGCGCCGCTGCTGGCCTGCACTGTTACTGTGCCAACCTGGATGGCCGGAGGACTGCTGGCCTGTTGGCTTGTACTGGCGCCGCCCCCACCGCACGACGTCGTGACTGTCAGGGTTCCGACCAGGAGCAGCATGAACATCGCACTCCAACGCGCCCTAGTTTTGCGCTGCCTGTTCGAGGGATTGGCGCGCCCGAGCACGACGATGGCGGCGAACGCGAAACCTCCCAGCCAACCGCTGGGATGCAGGAAGAGTGGATCGCCGCGCAACATTCCGGCCAGTGGGCTGGCGGTTACCGTCAGGGTGACAGTGCCCCCAGGAGCGATACCGTTGGGAGTCACCGAGCAGGTCGTTGCCGTCAAGGTGGATGGCACCACGCACGTCAGGTTTACGGTCTGAGAGAAGCCGGCCAGCCCAGCTATGGTAAGCACATCAGTACCTGGAGTTCCTCGGGTAATCGCAAGGCTACTGCTTTGCGGCGTAACCTGGAAGTCTGGATTCGTAGGCCCGTTCCAAGCTGCCGCGAGCGCCCCGGCATCCACCGATCCCAACCCCGTGGTCAAGTCGTAACCGGGGCCAGCGCTGTAGCCAATCATGCCGCTGGCAGGACAATCCGTCGAACCCGTCGTGCAGGGCACCATGTTGTCGCCGGTGGTGATGTCGTGAAAAGCATTGGGCGTGCTAGCCGCCAGCGAATAAAGATATTGATTGACGTTGCCCTGGGGATCGTTGGTCTTTTGCACGATCATCGCCACGAGCCCAGCGAAGGTAGGCGCTGCAGCTGACGTTCCGCCGATTACGGTCAGCGTCTGATCGGATTTCCTGTATCCGGTTACGCAACTGCTTTGCGAGCAGATAAGATACCCATCATGATCGGCTGACGCATTCAACGCCAGGTCGGGCACGTCGCGCTGGCCGTCGGCAGGAACGCCCGCCCCAGTTTGCCATGAAGGCTTGCTGAAAATTTTGCTGACACCGCCACCGCTCGCCGCCAAGAAGTCATTGACCACCGTGTCATTCCAGACCATCTCCGGAATGTACGAAAGAGCTGAGCCATTATTGCCGTTGTTGGTGCCGCTCCAATATTGAGTCGCTCCGGTGTCGTCGCCTTCGCTGTATTCGGTACCGCCCATGCCGGTCACATAGGGAAGGCTGGCCGGCATGTCCACGGCATAACCGTGGGTGGCGCTTTTCACCGGGTTGTTCGGGTCAGCATTGTAATCGCAATCCGCGGGTCCACTGTCTCCGGACGAAGCCACGATGGTCTGTCCTTGAGTGTTGGCCTGTTGGGTCAGCGTAGTCAAGGTGCTGATGTCAGAGCTACTGAGCTGGGCCTCGCAAAGTCCGTAGCTGATACTGACTACCGGTGCGAGGTTCTGGTCAACTGCGTATTGCAACGCGTTAAACAGAGCATTCTGCGAATTTACGTAGATCAGCTTTGCGTCCTTGGCGACTGCGCCTGCCCACTCCACGTCCAGATTGGCCTCGTCCACATCGCCGCTGACAATTCCAGGATCTGTATCGCCGGGAACCAGAATTACCTGCAGACTCGCCGCCGGAAGATTCGACACGGCACGAAATGTCACGACATCGTATTGATTCCCGTGGTTCGTATCCTTGGACAAATCCGACTGACCCACGATGACGATGCCCTGGCCCGCGCCGGTGACACCGCTGCCATAGAGTCCCTGAACGTCGTAGATGGTGGCGAAGTCGTCAGGCGCAAGAAAATGCTTGCCGGAAATCTCCGAGGTGAAATTAGGATGCACGTGCTTGACGATGACTCGCGGCCTAGGACGAAAGTCGTTGAGGGCCGTGATCCCCAGAACGACGCCGCGGAATGCGGCAGGCAGCGACGGTTCACTCGTGTTGGCGTAGTGGGTCTTGCCGTCGACCACGTACTGATGAATCGGAGTGTTGAAAGCCGATTCTACTTGAGCGGCCGAGCCGCTGAAGGCGATCCAGGTGCGGCTTCGTGCCGGAGTTATGTTGCTAAAGCCTTGCTGGCGCAACCACCGTGCCGCCCGTTGAATGTCGGCGACGCTTAATCCAAAGCGGTCGGCATACTGTTCGGGGGTAAGCCACTTGTGATACTCGGCGGATGTTCGGTCCTGTTGTTGCTGAAGAAGTGCGTCAAGGCTGCTCTGTTGGGCAGCGGTCAGACTGAAGACCAGCCTCATGCCCGGCATAGGTAGAGCGGCATTTACCTTGCCGCGATCAAACTCGGAGCGTGCCAGCGGCGATACGCTGCCTCGCATGCGCCACATGGTTGCGTTGTCGATCGTCTGCGGAATCCGGTCAGCGAATGCGCATTTAGGAGCGAATATACTCAGGCAGGCGAATAAGAATGACAGGGTGCGTAAGGTGACCGACAAATTAAAGGTCATGGGGTCCCCGGAGTAGGCGCCAATTCCGTTTTTCGCGATCAGTCTGCCTGATACTTTTTCAGGCGCCGTTCAACCCCCGTAACTTTCGCGAGGAGGGCCGCCAATCCGAACACCGACTTTTGCGTCCAGAGGGGGAATGCCTGGTAGAAAGCCTTGGGTGATTTTAATGAATAGTAGACGAACAAGCGGATTCTTGGGAAGTCTATTCCTTTGCAGCCCAGCATCGTGAGCCAACTCCGTAAGCGAGTTGGAAGGCTTCGACAACGCCGCCTGCTGGTGTGGGCCCAACCGGCCACGAAGACTAACGATAATGAGGAGACTTCACCCCCAGTTGTCGCATCCACTTAGTAACGCCAGTTTGGGCTGACGAAAATGACCTCCTCTGCTACTCTCGGCCCAACGCGTCTAAGGGAAGGTGGCTGGCCTGAAGAAGAAATCAATTCGCCCGCCTAAGAGCCGCGACCGGCATGAACTGGTCATCATCTCTGGCATGAGCGGAGCCGGGAAAGCCTCGGCGCTCAAAACGTTTGAGGATCTCGGCTACTATTGCGTCGACAACCTGCCGGTCGGACTGATCAGCAATTTTGCCGAACTGGTACTGGATTCGCTGGAGATCCAGCGCGCGGCGCTGGTAGTGGACATCCGCGAAGGGGCGCGCCTCGACAAATTGCCGCAGATTCTTGCCTCCCTGCGGCGATTGCTCAAGACGACCATTATCTTTCTGGAAGCTGATACCGATGTCCTGGTTCGGCGTTATAGCGAGACCCGCCGTCCTCACCCGCTTGGCCGTAACGTCTCGGTGAGATCGTCGCTCACCGCAGAACGCCGCCGCCTGCAACCGCTACGCGCGCTGGCCGACCTGGTGTTGGACACCACCAAGTTTAATGTTCACGAATTGCGCGGCCAGCTTACCGAACGTTTCCAGGGTGGCAATAGCGACAAGAACCTGCTGATCTCCTGCGTGAGCTTTGGCTACCGTGAAGGGGTTCCGGAAGATGCGGACCTGGTGTTCGACGTGCGCTTCCTGCCCAACCCGCACTTCATTCCCAAGTTCCGTCCGTTGACCGGCCGGCATCCCGAAGTGGCCAAATACATTCGCTCGTTTCCGCAAACGCGGGAGTTCATCCATCGCATCTCCGAGTTGCTCATTTATCTGATCCCGCATTACATCCGCGAGGGGAAGAGCTACCTGACCATCGCCTTCGGATGCACGGGTGGCAAGCATCGCTCGGTGATGATTGCCGAGGACGTGAAAAAGCGTCTGGCCAAGGCCGGATACAACGTGAAGGTCGTGCATCGCGATTCGCCGGTGGCCAGCTAGACAGGTCGGCGCCGAACCTGTTTCCGTAAGGGCCGAGCGGCCTGCACTTCGTGGTGACCGCGTTATCCAGTAGAATCAATAGTTGAATCCCGATTTTCCCCAAGGCCTATTTCTTCGCGGAGCGGAAGCAGCAATCGAACCTGCGGGAACTATGCATCAACTGAACCGCCTTCTTCGCTACTTCAAACCGTATTGGCTGCACATGCTGGCCGCTGTGGTGTCGATGGCGCTGGTGGGCCTGCTTGACGCCTTTCGGCTATTGCTCATTGGGCCTATCTTCGATCTAGTACTGAATCCTTCCGCCAAATCGCACAGCCTGCCCTTGTTCAAAATGCCGATCAGCCATAAGCCAATTGAGCTGAACTGGTTTGTTCCCGAACACTTTCACAACGTGTGGACGATGGTCGCGTTTGCGCTCGTCGCCTCCACCATCCTGAAGGGCATCTTCGATTATGGCGGCAGCTACCTGGCGAACTACGCCGGTTACGGCATGGTCACCGACCTGCGTAATGAACTTTATGCGGCCACGCTGCGGCGCTCGGTGGCGTTCTTCCAGAAGTATTCCACCGGCACACTGCTGTCGGCGATTGTGAACGACATCGAGCGAGTGCAATTTGCGCTCTCGTCGGTGCTGGCAGAATTTCTGCAGCAGTTTTTTACCTTCCTCTTCACTGCCTGCGTGGTGGTCCTGCTGGGCGGACGCTTGACCTGGGTCCTCATCATCTTTGTCCCGGTAGTGGTGATGGCAGCCCGAAGGATCGGCCACCGGGTGCGCACCACAACCCGCCGTGGCCAGGACAAGCTGGCCGAGATCCAGAACATCCTGCAGGAAACCATCACCGGCGTGCGCATCGTTAAGGCTTTTTCGATGGAGGCCTGGGAGACGCGCCGCTTCCGCGATGCCGGGCGCCGGCTGTTCAGAGCCAACCTGCGTTCGGTGAGCGCCTACGCGGTTAGTTCGCCGATGATGGACATCTTCGGCGCCATTGCCATCGCCATCCTTATCCTGATTGGCCGCGAGTACATCAAGCATGGCTTCTTCACCGAAGGCGTCTTCCTGGCCTTTATCATCGCCGTGTTCAAGCTGTACGAGCCGGTGCGCAAGTTTGGGATATTCAACAACAACTTTCAGCAGGCGCTGGGCGCTTCATCCGCGATCTTCGAATTCCTCGACGCCGCGGACGATGTACGCGAGGAGCCGGGCGCGCATAAGCTGCAGCCGTTTCATCAGGGTATACGCTTCGAGCATGTTTACTTCAGTTACAGGCAAGGGAACGACGAGCGGGACGTACTGCAAGATATCAACTTCGAAGTCGCGCCGGGCGAGCTGGTGGCGATCGTCGGCTCCAGCGGTTCCGGCAAGACTACCCTGGTGCATCTGCTGCCGCGCTTCTTCGATGTCACTCGCGGGCGGCTGCTCATCGACGGCCGCGATGTACGTGAGTTGACGATCTCCTCGCTGCGCTCGCAAATCGCCATCGTCACCCAGGACACCATTCTGTTCAACGATACGGTGCGCAACAATATTGCCTATGGACAGCCGGAGATTTCTGCCGAAACGGTAGAAGAAGCGGCCCGGGCGGCGCTGGCCCACGAGTTCATCATGGCATTGCCCGAAGGCTATGACTCGGTGATCGGCGAACGCGGTCTGCGCTTGAGCGGTGGAGAGCGCCAGCGCATTTCGATTGCGCGCGCCATTCTAAAGAACGCACCCATCCTGATTCTCGACGAAGCCACTTCCGCGCTCGACACCGAAAGCGAATCTCTGGTGCAAACGGCGATTCAGAACCTGATTACCGGGCGCACCGTCTTCGTGATCGCCCATCGGCTGTCTACGGTACGCGGCGCCGACCGCATCCTGGTGCTGGAGAATGGTGTGATTGCCGATGAGGGTACGCATGAATGTCTGCTGGCCCACCCCGGCACTTACCGCCGGTTGTATGATTTGCAGTTCGTCGATGTCGAGACGACAACAGGGACCGAGTGACTTCGCCATGAACATCCGCTCTATGACCGGCTACTCGCAAGTGAAGATGCACGTGGACGATCAGCTCACACTCACGCTGAGCTTAAAGGCGGTAAACCACCGTTTTCTTGATCTTCATTTGCGGCTTCCGGCGGAGATGGATCCAGTTGAGATGAAGGTCCGCCGCGTACTGAAGGAGCGGCTGCATCGCGGCCACATTGAAGTGACGCTGAGCCTGGAGCGCAGCGGCGGGGCCGGGTTTTCGGTCAACCGCGAGTTAGTTGGCGGATACCTGCGCACCTTCCGCCAAGTCGCCGAAGAATTTGGGGTGAGCGCGGAACCGGACCTGAACGCTGTGCTTAAAATGCCGGGCGCGCTGAACGCCGCCGAGAACGGCGACGCCATTAACGCGATCGAGAAGCAGGTGACCGCGGCGCTGGAGCAATGCATCGAACGGCTGAACCACATGCGCGAGGAAGAGGGCCGCGGCGCAGCCGTGGAGTTGCGGGAGCGAATGACTCATCTGTCCTCGGCAACGCACGAAGTAGATCAGCTTCGCGGCAAGGTGCTGAAAGCCTACCATGACAAAGTGCACGGGCGGATGCAGGAACTGCTGGGCGCCCATGCCGATCCGGACCGCATCTTGCAGGAGGCGGCGATGCTCGCTGAGCGCAGCGACATCCAGGAAGAAATTGTGCGAATGAAAAATCACATTCAGCATTTCCTATCGTTGCTTGACGCAGGTGGCGAAGTCGGCAAGAAGCTCGACTTCCTGCTGCAGGAAATGAACCGCGAAGCCAACACGCTGATGTCAAAGACCACGGGCGTGGCCGGCGAAGCCCTGCGCATCACCGGCTTGGGATTGGCCATGAAATCGGAGATCGAAAGGGCACGCGAACAGGTACAGAACCTCGAATGAACGGCAATATCTTCATCATCTCGGCTCCATCCGGCTCGGGAAAATCGACGCTCACCAATGAACTGCGCCGCGTCGTTCCCAATCTCGAATTTTCCATCAGCTATACCACTCGGCCGCCGCGTGGCAGCGAGCAGTCGGGACGCGAGTACTTTTTTCTCTCTCGCGAAGAATTCGAACGCATGCTGGCTGAAGACGAATTCCTGGAGTACGCCGAGGTTTTCGGCAACTACTACGGAACCGCAAAACGGTTCCTGCGCGAAGCAACCGCGCGCGGACACGACCTGCTGCTCGATATTGATGTGCAGGGCGCGGCCCAGGTGAAGCAGAAGGTGCCCGAGGCAGTCAGCGTCTTCATCCTTCCGCCGTCGCGCGAAGAACTGGAACGGCGTTTGCGCCGCCGCGCCGAGGCCGACGACGACCTACAGCGCAAGCTGCTTGGGGATGGCGCTTGCCCCTTCAATACCGAAGACATCATCCAGCGCAGACTGCGGACGGCTTCCCGCGAGATTGAGAATTTCTTCCAGTACGACTATATTTTGGTCAACGACCGGTTGGAGCAGTCGATTGACATCCTGAAGTCGATTGTAGAGGCCGAGCGACTGAAGCGCTCCGGAGTCTCTCTGACAGCGAAGGATGAGGTGGTGCTAGCCATCGCCCAAGGCGCCTTACGGACGCAGATGCTCCAACAGGTCCAGACTATTCTGGCAACGTTCGATCTTTCCCGCTTACCCGCCGTCACGGAGTGACTATGAAACTGGTTGAAGGGTTCGACAGTAATTATCGTTATGTCCTGGTGGCCGCGCGCCGCGCGCGTCAACTGCAGAATGGCGCCCGTCCCGCAGTAGAGTCTCACTCACGCAAGCCGTGCCGTATCGCCGAAGAAGAACTCCAGGCCGGCAAGGTGAAATGGGAGATTCCGCAGGCTGTGAAGACTCCATTGGAGTCGGCCAACGAGATACTGGATCATGCCGTGGTCGGCGACGGCGACGACTAGGGGCTGGTGGCGCTTCCGCGAGTCGCGACACACAAGCGCGGCATCAGCTAATCAGGGACACGGATGAGAATTGCACTCGGTGTCAGCGGCGGAATTGCAGCCTACAAGGCCGCCGAAATCGTTCGCCTGTTGCAGGACCGCGCCGTAGGTGTGCAGGTCATCATGACCGCTGCGGCGCAGGAGTTTGTCCGCCCGCTCACCTTTGCCGCGCTTTCCGGCGAGAAGGTCATCACCAGCATGTTCGGCTCCGCGGCCGAGCAGCCCAATCTCGACTCCGCAGTCGAGCATATATCCGTCGCGCAATCCATTGATTGTCTGCTGGTGGCTCCGGCCACCGCGGACGTGCTGGCCAAGTTCGCTCAGGGCGTTGCCAACGATTTCCTCAGTACGCTTTACCTCGCGACTACGGTTCCCGTGGTGCTCGCGCCCGCCATGAATGTCAACATGTGGGAGCATCCAGCCACGCAGACGAATCTGGATATCCTGCGCCGTCGAGGTGTAACCATCGTCGAACCGGGCAGTGGTTATCTCGCATGCGGGATGATTGGCGCGGGCCGTCTCGCAGAGCCCGAGCAAATCGTCGCTGCCACATTGGAGCGCCTCGGTGTCGCACAAGACCTGAGGGGTGAGACTGTGCTCATCACGGCCGGACCCACACACGAGCCCATCGATCCAGTGCGCTATCTCGGGAATCGTTCCAGTGGAAAGATGGGATACGCGCTCTGCGAAGCTGCGCTGCGGCGAGGAGCGAGGGTCATCTTGGTGAGCGGACCAACTGCACTGCAACCGCCTTCCGCGGCGGAAACGATTTTCGTGGAGACTGCGCAGCAAATGCGAACGGCGGTACTCGATCGCTGGGAGCAAGCCAACTTCATCATCATGGCAGCTGCGGTCGCCGACTACCACGTCAAGAATGTTGCGCCGGAAAAGATCAAGCGCAGAGCTGCCCTTGATCTGCAACTCGAGCCAAACTCTGACATCCTTGCCGATCTCGGCAGCTTGCGCCAGGCCACGGGAAAGCGCTCGCCGGTGCTGATCGGCTTCGCTGCCGAGACTGAGAATCTGCTGGAGAACGCGCGCTCCAAGCTCGCGAAGAAGCAAGTGGATGCGATTGTCGCGAACGACGTCGCCCGCAGCGGAATCGGCTTCAACTCTGACTGCAATGAAGTAACGATCGTGACCACCAACGGCGATACGGCAGTGCCCCGGGCCAGCAAACTTGAGGTCGCGCAGAGGATTCTGGAGGCAGCCCTCCAGATTCGGCACCAACAGGTTTCGCCAGTTCCGACGTCAACGAGCCGTGCGGACCTTTAGGTCCGCATCTCATCATCCCCAGGTTTTGCCATCCCGACCGAGGACTTCAGTCCAAGTGAAGGGAGCTGCTTTCTGTTCTTTTGCGGCCTGGCCACGCGTGCCGTAAAATCGCAGCATCGTTCAATTCATGACTCTCGATCCCTACGTCAAAACCGAACTGCGTGAGCGCCTTAATTTTTATCGTGAGCTGGGCGTCGGCCCCCTCTACCGGCGCGAAGTTCCGGAGGGCGCAGACACGTCGGTAAACGATTCCGATGTCGCTCCAGGCCTCGCATCCACTGCCTTCGAATTTGGCACGGCGGCTGGTCTCGCGCCCTCGGCGCCCGACCGGGCCGCTCTCCTGCAAGTCATCGCCGACGACATCGGTCCCAACTGCCAGCGTTGCAAGCTGGCGAAGTTGGGACGCAAGCAGATTGTCTTTGGCACCGGCGATCCACATGCCGAGTTGATGTTCATCGGTGAAGGACCAGGCGCTGATGAAGATCAACAAGGACTGCCGTTCGTTGGGCGCGCCGGCCAACTGCTTAACAACATGATCGCCGCTATGGGTCTAAAGCGCGAACAGGTTTACATCGCCAACATCGTGAAGTGCCGGCCGCCGGGAAACCGCACGCCCGAGCGCGATGAGTGCGAAACCTGTTCACCGTTCCTGATGCGGCAGATCGGTGTCATCCGGCCAAAGGTCATCGTGGCGTTGGGCGCGACGGCCGCTAAGAACCTGCTGAGCCTGAACGATTCGATGGCCTCGCTACGTGGGCGATTCTATGATTACTCGCCGCCGGGCATTGCCGACGAGTCGGATGAGTCGTTCCGGTGCAAGCTGGCGGTCACCTACCATCCGGCATTTCTGTTGCGCGACCCGCGACAGAAGAAGGAAGCCTGGAAAGACTTGCAGATGGTGATGCGCTATCTCGATCTTCCAACGCCGCAGCGAACATCCGGCGACGAAGGCAACTAAACGTCATGCCGCAATTCTGCGATGTAGCGGTGCCCGTACCGCTCGATGCCACTTTCACCTATCGCATCGCCGACTCGGAGCCCTGCGTTGGCGGCCGGGTCATCGTGCCCTTCCGCGAGAAGCGATTGTGCGGCATTGTCACGGAACTCCACGATCGCGAGCCGAAATTCCAAACCCGGCGCGTAAGCCAGGTACTCGACTCAGCGCCCGCACTGACCCCTGACCTGATGCAACTGGGCCGCTGGATCGCGCAGTATTACATTGCCCCTATTGGCGAAGTATTTCGCACGATGCTTCCGCTGTCGGCGGAATTTCGGCGTGTCGTTGGCTATCACATCACAGAGAAAGGAATTGCTGCACTGCATGCTGCATCTACCATCGGGTCATCGTTGCGATCGCGCAAAGAGCCCGAACATCAGATGCTGGAATATACAGTTCTAAATCGCCTCGCCGATGGCGAAGTGGTGCGCGAAGTAACCTTGCGCTCAGCGACCGGGGCCTCTCGTGCTTTGCTGCACAGCATGCTGCGCAAGAAGTGGATCGCCGCGAGTCGATCTGAGCGACGTTCGCGATGCCAGTCGCACCGTGCAGATGGCGACTTTGAAGGACGTGACCGGCAAGCTAAACCCCAACCAGCAGAAGATTTTGGATTACCTGCGGAGCCAGGAGGGCCAGCGTGCACCAGTAGAAGGTATTCGCGAATTGTCCGTCCCTCGCACCACACTGCAGACCCTGGTGAAACGTGGGTTCGTCGAGCTTAGCAATGAAGCCGCCGCCTTTCGCATGTCGGGCATGAAGCCTCGCAAACTAGAGTTCCTGTTCACGCCCGCGCAAAAAGCGGCGCTCAACACGATCATTGCCGCCACCGAGGAACGCCAGTTCCTTCCCATGCTGCTGCACGGCATTACCGGCTCGGGCAAGACTGCCGTGTACCTGTCGGCAATGCAAGCAGTGCTGGCTAAAGGGCGCTCTGCCATACTGCTGGTGCCCGAAATCGGTCTCACCCCCGCGGTAGCCGCCGATCTGCATCAGATCTTCGGGGACGAGGTTGCCATCCTGCACTCCGCGCTCAGCGACGACGAACGGGCCGAACAGTGGAAGCACATCCGCAATGGAGAATCTCACATTGTGGTAGGAACACGTTCTGCCATCTTCGCTCCAGTGCCCGACCTGGCGCTCATCGTGGTGGATGAGGAGCACGACCACTCCTACAAGCAGGAAGAAATGCCGCGCTACCACGCCCGCGACGTCGCGGTGATGCGCGCCAAAATGTGCAATGCTGCCGTGGTGCTGGGCTCGGCCACGCCGTCGCTGGAGACCTACTACAACGCCGTTAACGGCAAGTACCGGCTGCTGGAATTGCCTGAGCGCATCGAGAAGCGGCCGCTGCCCGAGGTCGAAATCCTCGACATGCGCGAGGAGTTCCAGCGCACCCGCAAAGACGAACCGCTCTCGCGCAAGCTGGTGGAAGAAATCGGCGAACGGCTGTCGCGCAATGAGCAGGTGATGGTGCTGCTGAACCGGCGCGGCTACTCCGCCTTTGTGCTCTGCCGCGAATGTGGCGAGAGCGTGCAGTGCAAGAACTGCGCCATCTCCATGACCTATCACAAGCGCGAGCATCGGCTCATGTGCCACTACTGCGGCTTCACGCGCCCCGCGCCCCGCACCTGCCCCAAGTGCGGCAGCGAGTTCGTGCAGTATCTCGGCACCGGCTCGGAGAAGCTGGAGCACATCCTGCACGGGATGTTTCCGCAGGCGCGCATTGCGCGGCTGGACCGCGACACCGTGCGCGGCCGCGACGACTTCGAGCGCATGTTGAACGCGCTGCACGGCGGGCGACATCGATCTGCTGGTGGGCACGCAGATGATCGCCAAGGGACACGACGTCGCCAACGTCACGCTGGTGGGCGTCGTCGGCTCCGACGCCGCGCTCAGCTTTCCTGATTTCCGCGCCGCCGAGCGTACCTTTCAGTTACTCACCCAGGTTGCGGGACGCGCGGGGCGCGGCGATACTCCCGGCAAAGTTGTGCTGCAAACATTTTTTCCCGACCACTACGCCATCCAGTTCGCCGCCGCGCACGACTACCACGGCTTCTACGAAAAGGAAATTCGCTTCCGCAGCTGGATGCACTACCCGCCATTCAACGCCGTCAGCAACGTGCTGGTGCGCAGCCAGCAAACTCGACGAAGCGCTGGCGTGGTCGGGCATTCTGGGGAAGTGGTTCGAAGCGACCCGGCTGGACGGCATACGCGTGATGGGCCCTGCAGCCGCGGTGATCGTGCGGCTCAAGACTGAGTACCGCTATCACTTTCTGTTGAAGTCGCGCGAGCCGCGAACGCATGAACGCCGTGCTGCGCTCCATGCTCGACCTACGCCGACACGCAGAAAGATCCCGCGCAACAATGTGGTGGTAGATGTGGATGCCCTGTCGCTGATTTAGCTGTCAGCCGTCAGTTATCAGCCTTCAGCCAAACCAACCTTGCAAGGTCTTTCAAAAGGACGGTACGCCTTCACTGCCGCAATGCTCTATGCCAAGCGGCAGCGGCTTACCGATTATCCCTTCCACGCCCCCAGCGCCTTGCGCACCAGCACCAACTGTCCCAGGTGATAGGCGCCGTGATCGGCGGCCAGTAGCACCTCGCGTAGTAGCGTCTGGCCATCGCCATGAGGAAGCGGCTGGAACAAGTCGTGCGAAGGGTCTTTGACTAACTCGCGCAACTCCTCCTCACTCTTCAGAATGGACTTCACGCTTTCATCCCAGGCTTTGTCACTCGGCGGCGCTGCGGCTTTCGGCCAGTAGCCCTCTGGCCATTTTGGCGACTTATGTTTGGCGTCGCGGCTGAATTCCAGGATGTCCCACAACGCGATACGTATGTGTTCCAGCAGTTGCCATGCCGAGTGTGGCATTCCTTCGGGTACCTGGCCGCGCAGCTTAGCCGGAAAGCCTTTAACCGCTGCGCCCAAGTCGGCATGCGCCTCATTCCAGTCGATCATTTTCGCCAGTTGTTGACGGAGAAGTTTGTCGTGATCCATGGGACCTCGCAAGCAAGAAATCGTCGCTTGTGTGTGATGTGATTCGAGGGCCGGCGGATGGAAATTCCGAGGAAGATCGCTTCACCAAAGGATCGCAACCAGCCCTTAACCCCTAGCCCCTGATTTTTCTGGCTCGCCGCTGTTGCAGGACTTCGGCGGCCTCAGGACTCACCAGAACGGTGAACCCCTTGTGTGCGGGATTTTTGTCCCATTGCACCAGAACGGCACGTTCGCCTTCGACGCTTCCGCCGAGCACGCGTCCCAGGCTCAGGAGTGAGCGGCTGCCGCAAATCTCGCAGGATTCTCCCGCGCTGTTGCTGATGATTTCACAATCGGCGCATAACACCGCTTCCAGAAGAGGGACGGAGGTCAGCTCCAATCTCCATTTGTGGCCGTTGTCCATAGGGCAGTCTCTGCTGTAACCGTAGCGGTCTCCGGACTACTGGGGAAGTACCTTTGTAGAAAAGGGAAGCAGGAGAGTAAATGGGGCGACAAAATGAGGAGAATAGTTCGAAGGTTGGGAATTCACCTTGGATGGGATAGCTACGCGGGATCGCGCACCTGCAAAACGATCTGCCTATCTCGACACACCCGTTGTGGCCTCGGGTGGCAACAGATTGTGGTTTAGCGCAAACAATGCCAGTTCCAGACGGTTGCCGACTCCCAGCTTATTAAAGATGTTAGTCAGATGGCGCTTCACGGTTTCTTCGCTGATACCGAACGTCATCGCAATGTGCTTGTTGGTAGAGCCCTCGGTGATCAAGGTGACGACCTCGAGCTCGCGTCCAGTGAGACCGAAGGTCTTGCGCGACGGCGGAGCCGTCTGTGCTGCCAGATCGTGCAGCACCTGCACCAGATTCTGCACCGGACGTCCCTCCAGCCAGTACTGGCCCTGCATCACCGCACGAATACATGCCGAAAGATGTTCCACCACGGCATCTTTCAACACCACGCCGCGGGCGCCGAGTTGCAGCGCCTCCAAGATCTGCCGCTTGTCCACGAGTGCGGTAAGCACAATGGTGCGAGTGGGAGTGGTCTCGCTGGTCAATTCGCGCAAGGCATCCATCCCCGGCATCTTCGGCATGGCCAAATCCAGCAGTAAGATGTCGGGCCTGTAGGTGCGCACCATGTGGAGTGCCTCGGCGCCGTCTCTGGCCTCGGCGACGATCTGCATCTGGTTGTCGGCTTGCAGCATGTTACGCAGGCCAATACGAACCACGGGATGATCGTCGGCAATCAGGACCTTAATGGGAGTTACAGCCACCTTAGTCATAGGGTTCACAGACCATCTCCTACACGGCCGATCCCGTCGCCGGAAGTACCTCTGAACCAAGCGTCTTCACAAGTTCCTGCTGCACGGCATCGAGTGCAGCCGACATTTCCTCGAGCTCTTGCTCAGTGTTGCTGAAGTCAGCATTTTTCCCCATCGCTTCCAAACTCGCGCAACACTGGGTGACGCGGGTAGCTCCTACAAGCATGCTACTGCCTCTCAAATAATGGGCCCTATTGCGAAGCTCATCGGCCTGTTTCAGTGTAAATGCTTTGCGCAACTGTGCAAGTGTTTGCCGGGCCTCCGTAAGATATTCGCGGCAAAGTTCCACGAGTTGCCCGGGCTGCGAAGCCGTCGCTTGTTGCAACCGCGAAAATACGTCGGGGGCTATCAGCTTGTCCGTCACGAGGGTTTCGTCGCCGCCCACACGGCAAATGTTGCCATAAGTAAATCGCTTTCGCGCCGTCGCCGTCAAGGACGGAATATCGCTAGAAACAATTTTGGGGACGATTCGCAGAGTCAATCTCACCGCGTGCCGCAGCGAACGATCGTCCGCACTGCGCAGTGGATCTGACACCACTGTAGTGTTCGTTAGGAGTCTCGCGAAAGGAAAATCCAGCGCTGTCAGACGTGAAGCACTCTACTTCTCGGTACGGTAGACAATTTTTAGTTTGTCGCCCTCGAGAATGCGAGCCACCTGATTGCGGGCGTGCACTGCCCACGGGCCAGCGCTGTCCAGCTTCAGGTAAATTCTCCAATGGGGAAGCGCCTGACGGGGCTGACGCAGGCGTTCGTAAGCGAGTGCCAGGTTGTAATGCGCGTCAGCGTAGGTGGGAGCCAGCTGAATCGCGGTAGTGTAGGCGGCGACTGCTTCGCCGATCCGGCCGGTTTCATCCAGAACATTGCCAAGATCGAAGTAAGCCAGCGCGTAACGCGGATCCGCTTTAACCGCCTCGCGATAATGTTTCTCTGCCGAAACAAAGTCCCGACGGTTGTAATAGAGGGTGCCCAGATTGATGTGAGCCGGGGCATGGTCGGGCTCCGCCTCCAACACCTGCATATAAGTCTGGATAGCTTCGTCGTGCGTGCTGGGATGCTCCTCCAATGCCACGCCTCGCGCAAATAAATCGGCCGCAGTATCGTATCTGGCGATCGGTTTTACCTTGACCGACGATACCACCATCCCGGTATTGGCAAAGTCCAACAGGAATTGACCGGCGATGGGTTCGACCGAATGGCCCTGATGACGATAACCCACGCGGGAGCCAACACTAAAGGCCCTGGCTTCGAGGAAGGGGTTCTCCATGCCAGCCACCTGCTTCTGCATGGCTTGCAGCGATTGGCGGATTGCCGCCGGACGTACCCGTTTGGCGCGCAGGTCGCGGACTTTCGTGAGCTGAAGCAGATCAAGGAAGGTGAAACTGTCGGAAATGGGGACGAGTCCTGCTTTTTGCCATCCGGCCAGCTGGTTGGCCGAGATGTGAAGCATGCGAAGGACTTCCGCTCGACTGAATGGTTTCATGTAGGCTCGGCCAGAATCGTCGCAGAGCTTGCTATGATTATCGCCGTGAATAACCACCCGACGCAAGTGGAAAACCGCGCAACGCGGTGGAAAACGGGGGCTTGCGTATCTTTACCGTTTTGGTTACCCCCGGTTACAATCGGGATAAGGCCGACGTAGCTCAGTTGGTAGAGCAGTCGATTCGTAATCGACAGGTCATCGGTTCAAGTCCGATCGTCGGCTCCAT
>CAVREJ010000008.1:0-230247 GCA_963720135.1 uncultured Acidobacteriaceae bacterium | reverse complement strand
TGCCAGTGATTCTTAACCCAGAGCATTACGACTTGTGGCTCGATCCTGGTTTCAGGCGCGTGGACGCGCTCAAGGAGATGCTGAGCCCGTTCGACGCAAGGCTGATGAGATGTTTTCTGGTAAGCCCGAGACTTAACTCGGTGACGAACGATGATCCGGGTTGCGTTGTGCCGATGCATAGTTCATTACCAGCTCAGAGTGCTCTCTTCGGATAGCGTCGCAAGTCACGTTTCGATCCACCTCGATTCTCGCTCGCCCAAGGCTTCCATCACTTGCCTTAGCCTGCAAGGCTTTGGAGATCCCGCGAAACTGTTTGCCACGGCGAGAATGCGACCACCCCTCCGTAGGTTACGGCGCCGTCTCGCGAGTCGATGTCCCCGTCGATCGCGACAGCGTCTCAGGTCTCACTGGACTTTCGCTATTTGTTCGCCTATAATGCGCTTCATGCCGGAAGATAAAGAACGAGGGGCGGTCTTGATCGCTGCCTGCATCATTGCCGCGATCCGTCTGCGCGGGGAAGAGATCTAACCGAGTCCTAAGCTCAAGTACACGATCTACGAGTCGGTACATCTGGCCATGATGGTTCTACGAGAGCTGAAAGGTCACGGCCCATTCAGTACGAACTGAAGTTCGGGTTGATCCAAGCCCCCATGAACTTGGCTGCTGCGCTTCGTCGCGATCTATCCGAACGTGCCCATAGGTACGCCCGGGCTGAAGGATTGCCATATTGTCTTAGCTACGGCGGCGCCCCAACCGTATGCTTTACCCCATACGAACACGACTCGCGACATGGGAACTTCCTGCAGGGAAGCTACAAGGCGATACGGGCAAATCCGGCGTGGAGCAGACGCTTGGCGAAGGTTCACACACAAGCCCGACGGTCCTTGCCCATTCGTGAGCAGGGACGGTGGATGGAGCTTGATTCCTGCACAAGTTCGGATGCCCTGCTGATGAACATTTTCTGCTATCCCGGAATGTCAAAAGACGGGAAGATTTCAAGGCTGCTGGACGCTGAACCGGGCACGTCGGCATGTTTCGGATACAAAGCCCGCGTTCCTCTCGCCAACGGCAAATCTGATCGCACAGAAGTTGATCTTCGACTGGGAGACTTGTTGTTCGAGGCAAAACTCACCGAGAGTGACTTTCAGAATGCCAGGAAGCAGGTTCTCCAGGCATACCGCGATTTCGCGGACGTGTTCGATAGCCGGCGACTACCTCAGACGGGTGACCATTACCTGTCCTATCAACTCTAAGAAACGTTTTCGCAGCTTATGCCCTGCAATGTTCTTTTTGCGCTCTGGTTGACGCCCGAAGACCTGACTTGGCTGATGCATGGTACGCGGTGATGAGGTGCGTAAAACCCGTTAAACTGCGGACTGAACTAAAGATCTCGACTTGGCAGGAAGTGGCACAAGTCTCGCCAGTAAGGCTTCGAACGTTCTTGGCAGTAAAGTACGGAATCGTTGGGTGAAAGTAGGCTCTGACCCGCCGGTGTGTAGGGCAGTCGCTACACTCTTGTAATGAATGATAAAGCCCAAGATGTGGGATGCCCGACCTACGGCGCTCTGCCGGGAAAACCTTGCTGCCGAGAAAACGGCAGTGTGCTGTCCGATTCGCACTTGGCGCGAAAGACTGTCGCCAGTGTGGAGATCGCGAAGGCAAAGAAGAAGGCGACTCAAATCAGGCCGCACGGAGAGTGAGAAAATATATCTCGCTCGCTGGCGAGGGTGAGTTCCCCGTCTTGAAGAACTACCCAGACGCAACAGGTTGGGCCAAATCGCCCTTACGCTCGTGGTCCGCTTCCCAGGTTCCTGCTGTCGGGATTGGTTGTGTAATCGCCTGTTAGCGACAACAACTGTCCCTCGGAGTGATGCTCCTACTGGCTACCGCTGGCGGAAGACATCTGACGCGGCGGCGGTCCGGCGCGATTTTTGGGCCGGATCGCTGGGGGCAATTTTGGGCTGTGGTGGTGCGGATGGAAGCTCATCGGGAGTGCTCCCGATGAAAAATCGTTTCACAGCGTCGCGAACAGGCGAGACCGGTGTACGATGGTGCCGTTCTTGGGACCAGTAAGGAAATTCCGAATGAATCTGATAACCGATAGTCTGCAAAAACTCGCAAACGCAGTAACGGTCACTCAGCCCGTGATGGCGCTGGGTGGACTATCAGGTGAACCAACCTTCTTCTACGCCTCGAAAGGTCAAAAGAAGGTTGATGATGTCTGGTTTAGCAGCGGCGGCGCGAACGGCGCCATAAGCGGCACCTCCACGGATACGGCTCCTGCGCTCGCGATCGTCGACGTATATCTGGTCGAGACGCTCTACCTTGCGTGGAAGGTTGCTGGCAGTAATACCGTCAAGGTTCTACAAAACGTCTTAGGCGAGGATGGTTTTCCGGTAGCAGAGAAATGGGAAGCGCTCCCGGTATCGGCGGGCCAGTCGTGCGACCCGGGTGCGTCGACCGACGCCGCGCCCGCCTTGGCGGTTGGAGCAAATAACGCTCTCTATCTCGTTTGGAAGACGCCCGGAAACGATGCCCCGATCGAGTGGTCCGTCTACAACGGAAGCGAGTGGTCGGCCCCTGCCGCAATCCCCACAGCCTGGACGAACATGAGCCCGGCGTTGGCGGGCTGGAACACGTCGGGGCCAGGGAATGTCTTCCCGCTCTGTTTGGCATGGATCGACGCGACAACCGACGGTGTCTTTTGGGCCCAGTTCGCCCCAGGATCGGGCACCTTCAGCCCGAACCAGGTTCCCGCCGCACTGAGCGACGCTGCCCCGGCTGTCGCGGCTGGCCCCTTCCTGGGGAAGTCCTTCTACCTGGTGTGGAAGACCAAGGGCAAGGATTCGCTCGCATGCGCCACGGTCAGCGACGCAACATCTGGCGATACCTATACGCTGCCGCAGGTGCACACGCATCTTGGTCCCGCCGCCGTCAACGATCTCACGCTTTGTTGGGCCGACCAGACAACCGGGGATATTTGGCGAGGGGATTGGACCATCGTGTCAAACCCTGCGCAGTACAATTCCCTCGGCAGCAATTCCAACTACATACTTTCCGACAACTGCAAGAACCTCACCGAAATTTCCGTCACTATCGAAATTACCCAGGCCATAGACAGCACGGGTGGCATCGGATTCCAGCTGAACGCATATTCCCCGCTCCCGCATCCAATCCCTCCCCCTCCGAAACAGTACGTAACCTGGCAGCAGTACATCATGCAGTGCGCGGTCAACCGCAGCAACCATCTGGAAATCAAAGGACATGTCGAAAACTGGCCACAGGACGTCAAAAGCGGCGGACAAAATCTGTACAACTTCGAAACCCCAGTAGTTCACACGGTGCCCGGCAAAAACCTGCCCGCCGGCTATAAGCTCATCATCTCTCTGGGAACCGACAGTGCCACGAGCAAAGTGAACAGCGCGAAGTTTACTGTGATCGATGATGCGGGAAAGAATCACCATAAAACAGCGGAGTTGACATCGGGCTATTTGTGGGATAGGGCGACCAACTCGAACTCGAACCACCACGTAACATTGGCGGAGATGGCTCCGATAGTTGCCTTCGAACTCGACTTCACAGCGCCGGTCATCGAGTCGCCTACGACGTTCTCAAGCGGCATGGGAACCTTCACCTATGCCGCGAAGAATCCCCTCAAGGCTTCGAATGGGGAGCCCCCCTGTGCCCAGCCGCAAGGGTGGGGCACTGGAGAAACTTCCGACAGCCTGTACGGCGTGCTGCCCGCCAGCCCCAGCACTACACTCGTTCAGACGTTCTGCGTAAACCCCTAGTGTCTGACCAAAGCTCGCCGTTTATCTCTCGATGTTGAGGGATCGATTCCGGTGTATTTGCGACACTCCCTGCCTGCGGTAGAGATAAATGCACATTACCAGGCAAGGTGATGCGCAACGCTCTGGGGCCGCGGGCATCTTGGGGTATAGACTGCTTTCTCACAACTTAGTGTTGTGGAAGAGGTATTTCAAGCATGCCAAAAGTCGACGCAGCGACGCTTGCCCAGCTAGAAGAGGAACTGGCATTTGCAGAAGGCGCTTACCGAGAAAAGTTGCATAACCTCGTTACTTTGGCGAAGACAGTGCTGGCTGCGGCAGTCGCAGATTCAGGTACAAAGCCGGGAGACAAGGGCCGCGGATAAATCGAAACGATACCTGAATAAGATGACTCCATCCTGGGCTCTCCAGATCGGCACTGATGGAGCGTTACCCCCGTGTGGGGAAACAGAAGATTCCGGCGAGTCGAAACAGTTGCATATCGTCCTCGGGTTGATTCGAAGAACGACGTAGGATACTCCGCAGTTCCACCCTTTGTGCAGATCGTCAACTTCCGCCCGGATGGAACCATCGTGTTGTTTGCGTAACATCCCCATATCACAAGTAACCTGCCCGTTTCGGGATTACTTATGTAATGGCCTTCCATGAGAAGGCCGGCCGGTGTCAAGTTCTGTTTGCCTTTCCAGAACGCTGCCTGACGACCATCCGCATTGCAGGTCCATTTGTCGAACGCCAGCATGCCGGCGAAGTGATTAAGATTCCGCACTCGCCCGATCATGCTTTCCGGGAGATAGTCGTGCACCTGACCGTCATCGAGTGACACCACATAGCGTGAGCCAAAAGAAGGGCCTGGCGTGACCACGATCTTTCGGCCGCAAAGTTCGATGCGCAAATCCGGGGTGTGCTCGATCAACCATCGGTTTACGTCTACGATATCCACGACCGGAACCGGCAGGCCTATCAGCTCTGCCAAACGTGTACCCAACCAGTCGTTTACCAGTACACGAGCGTGCTGGGGATTGTTCTGGAACTTCACGACATAGTAGTGACCGTCGGCGCAGCGCATAAGGTGGCTTTGCGCACCGCCGCGCATTCTGCGAATGTGTTGAACCGCTTGTATCGGCATGGAAGTGTTCCGTGGAAGTGGACTACTGTCAAATCTGTAGTGCAGTGTTGTGGAAACTGACAAAGCGGATATCAGATCTGGGGATTTCTCGGGACAAAGCCGAGGACCCTAATCGGGACGACGTGATCTGTCACTACAGGCATAAGCTGTCCGCGTCTCCAATCATAAGTTGGCCGGGATTCGTGGGTTCCGGTGGCTTCTGCTCGCTAAAGTTTCGACATTCCTAGGGATAAGTTGGCCGCGGGTGCTCGATCGCTCTTCGCATAACCACTATTCGAAGAGATTGCTGACGCTGGTGAGTATCCGTCGCTGCGACGAACTTTTTCTTTACAGCCAGGAGGAATCCCTCCCTCATAGGCACCCATGGGGAGATAGAGCGCGGGCAGCGAACTTCGGCAAGGGTCAGAGTGGCCGGTGATTCGGCAGTTGGGCTCCTGTGTCTACGTCCGACCGCGCATACTTACCGCCGGAAGCGCCCGCTTCTCATGTCGCGGCCTTGCTCCGCCCACACCCGGCGTGCTCCGCGCGACCACCTATAACTCGCGGCCCGCGACAGCCCTGACCACGTCGCGGAAAAAGCGCCTCGGCGTCAAGTCGAGCGCCTTCGTGCCGCGCACGTCCACCCTAGGCTTGGTCCCGTTGTCGTAGAAAAACCGCAGCCCGGCCACCAACTGGCGCAACGTGTCGAGGGTCTCCCCAACCTCCGTCCTGTTCGTCCTTTCAAACCTCGCGCAGGCGTCAGTCCCGGTCAGCCGGTGCCCGTAGTAGGAGTCCCTGATAGGCGAGTAGATTTTCTCGATCCGGTGCAGATGGCAGGAGACCTCCTTCTTCAGGAACCGGAAGTCCGCCCCGCTGCAGGGCATCCAAGCGCTTGCCAATAGATGATTCGCAAGACTCTCCGTCAGGTCCCGCTTCGCAACCCTCCGCCTCAAAGCCTCTTCCGAGAAGAACTCGGGGTGATCCATCGCGCCCGCGAGGACACGCCTCACATTGACCGCATCGCATGAAGGGTCGCAAAGCCTGCCCAATCCCATAAACATCGACTCTTGCAGGCAATCCCGAAAGACGTGCCAGAACAACGGGGTTGTGTTGAAAGCGCCGAGCGCGGCCTCGCTTTCATTGCTGAGCCGGAGGAGCTCCTCAAGGAAATTGAAGACGTCGAGAACGTGGGTCAGCTGATTATCTATGTGTTCCAACTCCAGTACCCACTCGCCCTCGGTCAGCTCGCTGGTTGGCTTCAGCTTCACCAATTTCCTCCGACTTCCCATTTCTAAAACCCTCCTGTTTGAGCGCCCGGCCCGCCAAATCCTCGGTCGTTTTCACTCGTTATGCAATGGTCTTCCTGATCAGGTGATGGCTGAATCAGAAATCAAAGACGGCCGGAATTACAATCATAAATTGACCATTCTGGCCAAGTTATGGCTGTGGTGACATGATCGTCTGGCGGAAACTGCGGGCGTTATATCGGGATCGGCGCAAGCTGCCCGGTCTCCAGATTGCAGAATCCGCCCTGGTAGGACAAAGAACCGTGGCGGAGCAGTTGACTCAGCATTCCCAACGCCTGGCAAGCCAGGTTTTGATTGATGAATGGTTCCTGGCGGGTCAGCGCTTCGGCTGCACTGCACGAAGGCTGGTCGTTGTCTTTCTTATCTGTTCTGAGGATCTCAGGGTACAACTCGGCAACCGTCGGCAGACGCTGCTTCTTCTTCCTGTTCGCTGAATTGTTCGGCTGCCCGAGCACGAATTGTCCACTGGATGCGTTGTTCCCGAGATCCAGCCAGTACAGAACTCGCGAGCCCAGTACCCACTTGTCAATTGCGTGGCGTGCTTTCCGTGTGTCAACACAGCCGATGACGAAGTCAACCTCGGAGCCCTTCTTGAGCTGTTGAATCGTTGAATGCATCCCCTGCCAGTTGAAGCCCCAGAAGAGGTTGATCCGGTGCGCCAGCACGATCGCCTTCGCGAAACCAATCTCGGTTCGACAGAAAGGCTGGCGGACGCAATTGGTTTCACTGACCAAATCTGGGTCGATCAGGGTTACAGACAGGCCGCCAGGATGACCAAAGGCGAGGAGTGCCTGATGCAGGTACGGGAGGCCGGAGACGATGGCACTGCCGTTCCCGCCACAACCGACCACCAAGATGCGAATGGGCCGCTCCAGCAGTTGGGGATCAAGAGTATGTTTCATCGCTGTGCACCCTCCAGTTTTCTCAGGTACTCCTGTAATGGCTCTGTTTCGATCAGCGTTGATCGGGGAAAGGTCTTCTTGCCAGCAAGACTCTTCCAGAGAGCAGCAGTTCCGCCTTTGCGCCTAGTCAGCCGGCCCGCTCCTCCCGGATGGGTGAATTCGCTTTGGAAGAAAGCCTGTTGCCACGCAGGAATGGAATCAACAGCAAGTGATTTCGGTGTGCGCATCGTGCCGGCGCAGACCGCGCCGTCGCTGTCGATGTTCCAGTAAGGCGCTGCCGCCAATCTCGTTCCTCCGTGTGGTCTTTCGGTAGTTGCGGAAGTGCGCGCACGAACAGGGTTCCGTTCCGCACAACGAACAGCAGCGTTGGATGCGGAAACAGCTTGCCGGAAACATTGGCAAGTTCAGAGCCCTCGCGGAAGAACATCGGCCGCCTTGCCGGCTGCGTCCACCACGCGATTAGCTCTGGAGTTCGGGCAACGACGTGATCGGGCAGATATTCTGCCGGACAACTCGTCCCAAGCTGTTTCGTCAGCTCCCGCAAGGCTGCCGTACTCAGGAGTTGGCCGGGTCCAAGCAGTGGAGTGCCATCGGCCTCTTTCTGCACCACGCCATGGACCGTTGCCATCACCCGGTTTCCGTGATCGTTTCGGTAAAGCAGCATGGCCTGGTACAGCTTCAGTTCGAGTTCGCTTCCGACATCGATGCTGAATCGCATTTGGCTTTCTCCCCGTCCTCGATGAGGGTCTTAATACGCACCGTGAGCACAAGGACCCGCAGCAAGGTCTCCAATGCGGCAAGTGCCTGCCGCACGCTGCCTGCGTCAGTTGGTCGAAGCGGAATGATAAGGTTGGGTTCCGGCGTTTCCTGCCCCCAGTATTCGCATTCGTCATCGAAACAAGCCATCACTGCGTCTCCGGGTCGGAAGTACAGCAGGACGGAGGGTAGGGGCATGTCGAGGGAATAGTAGCTGCGCTGGTATTCGAGCCATTCCTCATTGACTCGCGGGCGCTCCACCGAGTGGGAGGTACGGTGCAGTTCGACAGTGGTTTGGAGAAGGTCTTTCAGCCGGGCTTCCGCCGGCGCCTGGAAGGAATCCAAGGATCGTGGGGACTCTGCCGATTCGCCGCTTCTGAGGCACTGCGGCAGGTCCTGGTCGAGTTTGGGGATTTCGTAGGAATCGGGATCATCCTCTCCCTCTGCCCACTCGACCATTTGCTCAATGCGGTAGCTGGCATCGTGATCGTCATAGACCCGAATCCAGCGATAGAGTGCCTGGCGCAGGGTTTCGTAGAAAGCCACTCCCATTCCTGGGTGGCACGCCTCGAGTTGTTCAATCGTGCTCCCGATGCGTAACGGGGAGGACGACTCGGTGTTGAGCACCAGAAATAGGTGGCCATATCGGCACCAGAGTCGGAGTACCGGGCGTCGAAAATGGATTCTCCGAGTGTTAGATACAACTCAAAGTGCTCAGCAACGATTTCCTGGTCGTGGTCACGGAGAAACCGACGGAACACGGAGTCAACCAGGCCGGCAGGAATTCTTCCTGCCGCAATCCAGTCGGATTCAGTGGCAAGGTCGATTTCGACCAAAGCCTGAGCCAAGGAGTTTAGTTCGGAGCAGCCGAAGGTGATTCGGTCTCCGGCGTGGCCGACTTGCAGCTTGGGTATTCCGATCAGGCCGGCGGGATTGGCCAGATGCCTGGTCCGGGGAAGACGGGATCTCCGTTTCCTTGCAGTGAGAGAGCCCGTGCGAGAGAACCGCTTGCTTCTTGCGAGTCTGGGCATTCAAGCCACCTGTTGATCAGTCCGGTCAGAGGGTTGGCGCTGGCCTGCCGACCCTCTGATTCGCGGATTTCCCGTAACAGTGATTGTTTGCTGGTGTCTGGCATCTCATCAGCCCTTTGATCTGATGGCGCGCTCGAAGGTGTAACGCAACCGGTCGCCAACCGTTTCAGGCCCAGTAATGGCTGCGTTGGTCAGCTCGGGAAACTGAGCGGCGTAGAACGAACGGACTTCCTCAATCGAGAATTTGGGGTTCGGGCATGGCAGCGTAGTTCCGTGGTAGACAAATTCACGTTCGACCAGGTTGATTTTCATGACGCTTCACCTCCTCCTCTGTAGGTTGACAGAATTAATGACATTCCCGCCATGGTTCGTGACATAAATCGCCAGGATTAGTGACACAGGCGTCGACCTAGTTGGCATCAGCGATCTGTATTGGAAGGAACGCGCTCCAGAAGGCCTGAGATTAAGACTGGCCGAGCCTGAAAATGAGCATCCGGAGACGTTGGTCGGGTGGGTGGATTTATTTGAACAAGCGGGATTACAGGGAGTCCAAACGAAAGACATGCCGGGGCGATTGCCATGATGACCAGGGATACGCGAAAACGGTTAGGAATCTCAGGCCAGTTCAGGCTTGTAGCCTGAGGCACTTGGTCGCTCGGAAGAGTAGCGGCGACCGAAAGGATCTTTCGTAACGAGTACTTGGGATACACCATCGTCGTTGGTCGCAAATCTAGGTAAAGACCCGCTCTCCATGAGCGGAGTCGGATTTGCAGAATCGGAGTCGCGAAAGATTGGATCACCCTCTGCTGTGATAAAGATCACTTGCGCGCAGGATATCGCAACCCCTAGACTTGGGACATGCGACGTATCGCCGCCACGTTCATCGCTGTCATGGTGCTGTGCTGGACTGCCACGCCATTGCTTGCGTGTGTGATCCCAGGATGGGCGATGACGTTGCAGGAACGCGAATGCTGCAAGCACATGCCGCAAATGTGCGGCTCGGCACAGATGCCGGCGTCGCACACCTGTTGCAAGACGCAGGTTCGATCGAGTAATCCCCCGGTCGTGACGCGCGTCCAGCAGTCTAGCCCTGTCTTACCGGTGGTGGCTTTCGTTTCCGTGGTCGGCTTGCCGCAAATTTCCGGGCAATTTAACGAGCGCGTTCAACACCATCCCCCAAGCGAATCCCCGCCTGAACCGACTGTCCTAAGAATCTAGGAATCTCTCCGTTCCTTTTCTCTGATTGGGCGCAAGCCCGAAGTGTCTTTGCCACTGACGGAGAGAATTTATGAAGCTATTGTATGCACTGCTCGCGGTGTCGCTATGCGTGTCCCATGCGAGAGCCGAGGATGCGTTATCTGCGACGAATGCCTTGCTGCTCCAACACCAGCATGAGACGCCATCCGGGCCCGCTATGACTCTCGACGAAGTCGAGAGCATGGCGCTACTCAACAACCCCGAAATCCACGTCGCCGCGCGACAACTCGCTGTGCTCGAAGCTCATGTACCTGCTGCTGGCGCGCTCGACGATCCCTTTTTCATGTACCGAGGATGGGGTATTCCCCTCAGCCAGCCCTGGAACTACAACGCCGCGCAGAACATGTTCATGGTGGGGCAGATGTTCCCTGGACGCGGAAAGCGCGCGCTCCGCAACGACATCGCTCAGACGGATGTATCCGAGGCCAAAGCTGCGCTGGAGAACACGCGGCTCGAAGTCCGGATTCGCGTGCGGAAGGCGTTTTACGATCTGCTCCGCACGCAGGACGAGCTGCGTATTCACGACGAGCACGTTTCCATTGCGCGTCAGGCCATCGAAGCCGCCAGGATCAAGTACACCGTTGGCAAGGTTCCGCAGCAGGACATCCTGAAGGCGCAGGTTGCGCTCACGCGGCTGGCCGAACACCTGATCCATTTTGAGCAGGATGCCGACGTCGCCCGCGCGCGTCTGAACACGCTGCTCGGACACGACCCCGCTACGCCGATCAATGTTCGCGGAGACTATGCCGTTCCTGCTCATCTGCCGGACACGGAAGGCCTCGAAAAGCTGGCACTCGCATCGCGGCCTGATCTGGCGCAGGCCCAGGCCGCAGTGCAGAAGAGCGAGCAAGAGCAATCGCTGGCGTCGAAGAGCTATACCCCGGACTTCACCGTCTCGGCCGGATACATGCTGATGCCAAACAACGTCGACAATCGAAACCGCTACATGGTCGAAGGCACGATGAACCTGCCCTGGCTGAACCACCGCAAGCACGACTCTGAGATTGCGGAAGCCAAAGCAAAGGTGAGCGAACAGGACGCGGAGCTGGCTGCCATGCGCAACGCCGCTTTCAGCCAGATCGAAGAGGCGTTGGCGCAGGTGAAGGCGGCCAAGAGGCTGGCCGACGTTTATCAAGGGGCTCTGCAGCCCCAAGCCGAGGCCACTTTGCATTCGACGGTCATCGCCTACGAGAACGATCGCACCGACTTTCTCAACCTTCTCGACAGCCAAATGACCGTAGTTGACATCGACCTTGCCTACTTCCAGGCGCTTTCTGACTTTGAAACACGTTTTGCCGATCTGGAACTGGCTGTTGGCACACCGATCAGCCGAACCACACAAATGGCCTCGCCGGAGGTGACGCAATGAACGAACGTGGCTACAAATATGCCTTCGTAATTGCTGTGATGTTGTGCCTGGCACTTGCCGGTGCATTGGGGTATGTCATGCGGACACATAACAGCTCTACCGCCGAGGACACTGCGGTTGTCGTAGCCAAAGGTCCGGAGCCATCAGGGCAGCCCTCGAAAGTTACCGAGCCGGCAACCGATTCCTCCAAGATGCAGCTCACGCCCGTGCAATTGTCGCCGCAGCGTCTGCAGGCGATAGGAGTAACCACGGCGACTGCTGAAACGCGGACGGTCAGCACCCAACTGCAGGTGCCCGGCAATGTGGAGGTGAATGAGCGCAACCTTGCCTATGTGCAGACGCGCTTTCCCGGCTGGATACAAAAAGTCCTGGTCAATGCCAGCTATCAATACGTGCGCCGAGGCCAGCCGATGTTCACCATCTACAGCCCGGATTTAGTCAGTACCGAGCAGGAGTACATTCTCGCCAAACAAAACCAGCAGACCTTCGCAAAGGATATGCACGGAACTGGAACCAGGGAAAGTGACTGGCTGCTGCAGGCTGCTGCTGACCGGTTGCGACAGTTCAATGTACCTGCGAGCGAGATCGCGCGATTACAGCAAGCGGGCACAGTCGAACACGACATCACGATTGAATCTCCGGCATCGGGCTTCGTCACCGAGTTCAACGCGCTTCCCAACCAGTACGCGCAAGCCGAGATGAAGCTTTACACCATCGCCGATCTATCGAGCGTGTGGGTCTACGCGAACGTGTACCAGACCGACGTTGGCCAGCTAAAGCCCGGCACTCCGGCAACTGTGACAGTGGATGCCTATCCGGGAAAAAACTTCCGCGGCCGGATCGATCAGATCCTGCCCCAGGTCGATCCCGCGACCCGTACCGCGCGCGTGCGGTTTGTCTTCGACAATCCGGGACTTCTGCTGAAGCCCGGCATGTTCGTGAATGTCAGTATCGCTGTTCCGCTTGGGCGCCAGTTGGTGATCCCCGCGTCGGGCGTGCTGCAGACTGGAGCGCGGGAGATTGCCTTCATCGACCATGGCGGCGGATACCTGGAGCCGCGTGAAATCCAGACTGGTCCGCGGCTCGATGATCACGTCATTGTGCTTAAGGGTTTGAAGGCCGGAGATCGCATCGTCAGCTCCGCAAATTTCCTGGTCGATTCAGAGGCACAGCTTCAGGCGGCGATTGGATCGTTCGCACCTCCTCCACCGGGAGCGGGAGCGGCAGCTTCGATGAACAAAGCGGCTGAGCAGGCTGCGATCGAGTTCAGCACGGAGCCCTCTCCGCCTCGCAAGGGCACGAATACCTTCCGAGTGAAGCTGAGCAACGCGGAAGGTAAGCCAATCACCGCCACGCAGGTGAGCGTGACCTTCTACATGCCAGCCATGCCGGCGATGGGAATGGCGGCTATCAAGAAGGTCGCGACGCTGGCCGGCAAAGGCGATGGAATATACGAAGGGTCACTGGAGCTGCCAAGTGGAGGTCCCTATCAGGTAGTAATCGTCGCAATTACCAACGGCCGCACGATAGCCTCGAAACATCTCAACGTGACCGCCACGGGAGGTATGTGATGATCTCCCGAATCATCGAATGGTGCGAGCGAAACCGTTTTCTGGTGCTCACTGGGGTTGCGTTGCTGGCAGTAGCTGGGGTGTGGTGCCTTCGCCATATTCCTCTGGACGCACTTCCCGACATCAGCGATGTGCAGGTCGTCATCCACACCGAATGGGCGGGTGAGCCTCCCAATGTCATCGAAGACCAAGTCACGTATCCGCTTGTCACAACTCTGCTCGCGGCCCCTCACGTTAAGGCCGTACGCGCGCAGACCATGTTTGGCGACTCCTACGTTTTTGTCATCTTTGAGGATGGTACCGACCTGTATTGGGCGCGCTCCCGCGTGACCGAATACCTGCAACGGATTGCAGGACGCCTGCCGCCGGATGTGCATCCCGCCATCGGGCCAGATGCCACCGGCGCAGGATGGGTGTACGAATACGCTGTCATTGATCGCACTAACAGCAAAAGTCTTGCCGATCTTCGTGCTTTGCAGGACTGGTTTCTGCGTTACCAGCTGGAAACCGTGCCTGGAGTCTCCGAAGTAGCCACCATTGGCGGCTATGTCAGGCAATATCAGGTGAAGCTCGATCCCAACAAGCTGTTTTCCTATGGCATTCCTGTCTCAACTGTCATCGATCGTGTGCGCGATAGCACCAACGAAGTCGGCGGAAGCGTGCTGGAGATGAGCGGGGCCGAATACATGGTGCGTGGGCTTGGCTACCTGCGCTCGCTTTCCGATTTAGAGAATGTCCCCGTCGCCACCAAGAACGGAACACCGGTGCTGGTGCGCGACCTGGGCACAGTGGCGTTCGGCCCGGAGGTGCGCCGCGGTGCGGCAGATTGGCAAGGCGAAGGCGAGGCGGTGGGCGGAATTGTGGTGATGCGCTACGGCATGAACGCCTTGGACGTAATCAACGGAGTCAAAGCCAAACTACGTGAGATTGCGCCGTCACTGCCGTCTGGCGTTGAAGTCGTGACCGGCTATGACCGTTCCTGGTTAATCGACGAGTCGATCAGGACACTCAAGCGCGATCTGATCGAGGAAGCTATCATCGTCAGCTTCGTGACCATCGCATTTCTGTTTCACTTCCGTTCAGCGCTGGTGCCGATTATCACCCTGCCCATCGCTGTGCTGGCGGCATTCATTCCCATGTACTTCCTGCACGTCAGCTCCAACGTAATGTCGCTCGGAGGACTGGCGCTGGCGATAGGTGTGCTCATCGACGCAGCCATCGTAATGGTCGAAAACGGCTACAAGCATCTCGCCGAACGGAGCGGCCTCGCGCCGGGAGAACAACTGAGTCAACCGAAGCGCAGGCTGATCTTGCTGCAGTCGGCCAAGCAGGTCGGGCCTGCACTCTTCTATTCATTGATCATCATCTTGGTTTCGTTTCTTCCGGTGTTCCTGCTGGAAGCCCAGGAAGGGCGCATGTTCCGGCCGCTGGCCTGGACCAAAACCATGGCCCTGGTCTTCTCTTCACTGCTTTCCATCACCCTGGTTCCGGTGCTCATGCCTATATTTATCCGCGGGCGCTTGCATCCAGAGTCCGAAAACCCGATGGCTCGCGCAACGCACGCCATTTACCTGCCCGTGTTGCGCTGGTGTCTCCGCCACTGGAAGCTGGTAGTCGCCATAAACTTGATCTTTCTGGCGGTCACAATCCCGTTGTATTTCAAGCTGGGCAGCCAGTTTATGCCGTCGTTGTACGAAGGTTCTTCGCTGTACATGCCAACCGCGTTGCCCGGTATCTCGATCACGCAGGCGACCGCGCTCATGCAGGAGCAGGACCGCATTCTCCGCAGCTTTCCCGAAGTCTCTACCGTCTTCGGCACGGTTGGCCGCTCCGACAGCGCTACGGACAATGCTCCGCTGGATATGTACGACACGACCATCATGCTGAAACCGCGCGAACGTTGGCGCAAAGGCATGACGTACGACAAACTGGTCCAGGAGTTGGACGCGAAGCTGCAGTTTCCTGGATTGTCGAATATCTGGACCATGCCCGTGGCCAACCGCCTCGACATGGAATTAACCGGAATCAAGACCCCGGTGGGAATGAAGATTCAGGGGCCGGACCTAAACCAGATTCAGGAGATCGGCGCACAGATCCAGCAGGTACTCTCCTCTATGCCGGTCACAAGCTCGGTGTTTGCCGAGCGTGTCTCGCAAGGCTTCTATGTGAATATCGAGGTCAACCGGCCCGAGGCTGCACGCTATGGACTCACCGTAGCCGATGTGCAACGCGTGATCAGGTCTGCCCTCGGGGGGACCAACATTACCCAAAATGTCGAGGGGCGCGAGCGCTTTCCGGTCAACGTGCGTTACGAGCGGGACTTCCGTGACGACCCCACTGCCGTAAATCGCATTTTGATTGGCACGCCTTCGGGCGCACAGATCCCCCTCAACGAAGTCGCGCGTGTGTTCTTCTCCCGTGGACCAGCGATGATCCGCGATGAAGACGGTGCGTTGACCGGCTACGTCTACCTCGACCTGAAAACTCAGAACTATGGAGGATTCGTTAGCGACGCCGACAAACTGTTGCGCAGCAAACTCGTTCTGCCCGCCGGCTACACCTATCGCTGGGCAGGCGAATACGAATTCGAGTTGCGCGCGAAGAAGCGGTTAAAGATCATCTTGCCGATCGTCTTCTTTGTCATCTTTCTTCTGCTGTATATGATCTTCAATTCGGCGGCAGAGGCAGCGGTACTGATTTTCCCTACTCTTTACGCGATGTCAGGGGGACTGATCCTGCAGTGGCTTTTGGGATACAACTTTAGTGTCGCCGTCTGGGTGGGATACATTGCCCTGTTTGGCATTGCTGTTGAGACCGGCGTTGTGATGGTTATCTATCTGCATGAGGCGTTGCAACAGCGGCTAGCAACCGACAAGCCTCTGACGGAGGAAGATGTGGAGCAGGCAACGATCGATGGAGCCGTCCAGAGATTACGGCCGAAGCTCATGACGGTGACTGCGGTGATTCTCAGTCTCGCGCCGATCTTGTGGGAGTCGGGCATCGGCTCGGATGTCATGAAGCCGATCGCTGCACCCATTGTCGGTGGAATGGTGACCTCGACGATACACGTGCTGATCCTGGTGCCGGTTTTCTTCTTCCTGATGAAGCGCCGCGCGCTCAAGCGAGGCACATTCGGTCGCTACGAGGGGGCGCACATCAGCTAATTACCCGACAAATGCGCGAGTGTTTAGCTTTCCTGACCTGCGAGCGCATCGTCGGCCCGACAGGAAACAGGCCACCTGACCGCGTGGTCTTCCCGTGGATTGACGCGGCAAACCGACATCGACCGCCTCGCGAGGCTGCAGTCGGCCAAGGACCGGACCAAGGCGTCGGCGGAGCGAAGCTGAGGCAGGATTATGCCAACAACAATGGCAAAAGCGGAGGAATATGCCTGCAATCGTGACACGAATTGTCAGGAATTGTGATATCGAACCGCAATTTTCCCTTTGAAATCAGCACGGCCACTGTCAGCTATTCTGACAACCTACACCCTCTGTAGGTTGACAGAATTAATGACATTCCCGCCATGGTTTCGTGACATAAATCGCCAGGATTAGTGACACAGCCGTCGACCTGTGCTCCGCGCTTACCCGGTATATCGATGCGGCTTTGACCTCATATTGACGCTTCGGTGATCGCGCGTCCCAGCGTGTCCAGCTCGAAGTCTGCGTCGTGCCGCTGTCCGTTGATGAAGAACGTCGGCGTCCCGTTTACACCGCTGCGTACGCCGCCGGAAAAATCCGTCTTCACGCGCTCGGCGAATTCGCCAACCTCAAGCGCTCTTGCCAGTTCCCGCGCATCGAGCTTAAGCCGTTTCGCCAGATCCGATAGGAGTTCCTGGCTGAGATCCTGCTGGTTCTCGAAAATGAGGTCGTGCATCTCCCAGAACTTATCCTGCGTGGCGGCAAACTCGGCAGTTTCGGCGGCAGCTTCGGCGTTGGGGTGTATCTCGCGCGACGGGAAATTTCGAAAAACAAACCGCAACTGGCGACCAAACCTTTTCTGCAGTGCCTTCACGATCGTGTGGGCACGCCCACAATGCGGGCATTCGTAGTCGCCATATTCGACCAGTGTGACTGGAGCGTTGGCGGGACCTTGGGCGTGGTCGGCTGGGCCGACCGGGACCTTCAACTTGGCCATGATCGCCTCACTTGGGAAGATTTTCGAGCGCTTCGAGGATTCCGTCAGCGCCCGGGTTGACCCCTACGGGGGAGACATAACTCCAGGCAATTGTGCCGTTCTTATCGATGACGAAGAGAGCGCGCTCGGAGAATCCATCTCCGTCCCGGAACACCTCGTAAAGCTTCGCCACGGTACCTTTGGGTTCGAAGTCAGCGAGCAACGGAAAGTGGAGATTGCGATCGCGGGAGAATGCGGCATGGCACCAAACTCCGTCCACGGAAATTCCCAGCAACTCGGCGTTGAATCGATGGGACTCGGGCAGAACCTCGTTGTAGAGGGCCATCTGGTCTCCGCATACCGGACTCCAGTCGGCTGGGTAAAAAGCCAGAATCACCGGCCTGCCTCGCAGTTCCTTGAGCGACAAAGTCTGGTCGGGGGTGACGTGCAAAGTGAAATCAGGCGCTGGCGTGCCCGGCGGCAAAATCTTCGACATGCGACCTCCGTCTTATGCGGTTATATTTTGGCGTCTCGCCACATTCATTATGAGGGTTCGGCCAATCTGGTCTGGATTTCGATCTTCGAAGTCAACGTTCTGTGCACCGGACAAAGATTTGCGATCTCCAACAGCTTTTGCCGCTGCTCCTGGGTCAACTCGCCGATCAGCGTGATTTGTCGCTCGATCCGGTCGAGCAGGGCTGTCGGTTGTTCACAGTCGGCGCAGTCATTGGCATAACTTTTCGAATGTTTCAGGACGACGCGAACCTCTTGGAGAGGCCATCGTTTGCGCTCGGCATAAATGCGAAGAGTCATGTTCGTGCATGATCCAAGCGCTGCCAGCAGCAACTCGTATGGATCCGGCCCTTGATCCCGGCCTCCAGCTACTTTAGGCTCGTCCGAGAGCAGCTGGTGCGGGCCGACCGATACGGTTTGGCGCAGTCCTGAGGGACCACCGCTCACGGTTACAGCTCTCGACATTTCCATTCCTCCAAAGTGCTGCTCGAAGGATTCCGCAAGCGTTCTCGCCGATTCAAATGCTTCGAAGCTGAGGCTGCCCTGTTCGAATCCTTTGGCCTTCCACAGAGATCTCACTACAATGCAACGAAGGCCAGCAAATGCCGCCAGACAGTCGACAAGTTGACGTGCAGCAAGAGAGTGGTGAGCGGAACCCCGCACCTACCGGTGGTGCCATACGTCAGGAACTCGCGACCGCCGCCGGTGCTGGTGACGTAAAGACCACCGAGCCCAAACTCCTTCCGGACGAACAAGAGCTGCGGCGAATCATTGACCTTATTCCACAAACAATTGTGGTTTTGAATCCCGACGGCAACGCCATTTACGCAAATCGCGTGGCACTTGAGTACACGGGGCTGTCTTTGGACGAAGTGCGAGCCGATAGCTTCCGGGATCGCGTGTTCCATCCAGAAGACATTCAGAGACTTCGCGAAGAGCGGCAAAAAGGTCTCTCTGGCTCTGTTCCGTTCGAAAACGAGCAGCGCGCTCGGGGGATAGACGGCAGATATCGGTGGTTTCTGGTCCGGTACAACCCTTTAATCGATGAGAGAGGAAACGTCATTCGCTGGTACGCGACGGGCACAGACATCGAGCATCGTAAGCAGACCGAGAATAAACTTCGAGAGGACGAGCGCGAACTGCGACAACTCATAGATTTCCTTCCTCAGCATGTGCTTGTGCTAGACAAGGATGGCGCCTTGCTTCAAGTCAACAAGACAATGCTTGACTACAACGCTTCGCCTTCTCTCGGCCAATGCAGAAGATCGTGTTTCCGGGACAGAGCTTGCGCCAGCCTTTACGTCCTAGACGCCGCAATTCAGCCAGCGAGGTGTGCAGGCCCTCACGCACGATTTCCCCTCGCCGCAGCCGGACCTCGTTGATGCCATGCGGCTGGGTCGGATCTCCGCCATTGCGCATGTCGTCGATCAGAAACACTCGCACCTGTGGCAGTGTTAAAAAGGTTTCCCGAGCCCATTTCTCGACCAGATGCGGTGGCGCCATGACCAAGCCCGAAAACGGTCTTCCAGCGCTATGCACCAACATGCTTCCGAGTGCAATCAGCGTCTTACCAGAACCGCACTCGGCGACAACGTTGGCATTACTCGCCAACTGCCATCGCTTACTCACGCCCATGATTGCCAGGGATTGGGCCGGATATGGAACGCGCACCATTCGGCAAAGCAGCGGAGAAGGGGCTTCCTCGGCGCCGTGCAGGGCTGGATAAGACGAGAGAATTCGTTCTCCGATCTCGTCAGAGTGAGACCTCAAATAGTCGTGAATTGTATCTAGGCTCTGCATGGATTTCTCCGGACAGGGAGGTGTGAAAGCGCGGGTGGCGCACGTAACGCCTATGCGTCAGAATGGAGGAGATGAAGCTGGAAGTGGATTGCTACTCTGGGCGGACGGCGGACGAAAGGCCTGTTCGATTTCGGCTTGAGGATTGCCAGTACATGGTCGAGGAGGTGCTTGACCAGTGGTACGGCCCGCAGGATGCCTTTTACAAAGTACGCGCGGACGACGGCAATCTCTATATACTGCGCCGGGAAACATCGACGCCTGATGGCGTTTGGCATCTGGTCTCGTTCCGGCAACTGCCGCGCCAGAGTTGATTTGGGAAGTTGATCGTCGTCAGCCTCTGCAATCCGTCCTCTTCGGCTGATGAACCCAGCACATTCAATCTTCTTCCGGCAACATGAACGTCATCACGGGCTCGCCGTCATCGCCAGGCCCAGAAACCGCCTTCAGCGTTACGAGCCGCATCCCGGCTGGTCCACTCCTCGCGGTTGGATCGAATTTCTCGTTTGGCCACAGTGCCGGATCAGCAACGATGCAGTAGAAGTCAAACAGCAGGTTGCACGGATCAATGCGTCTGGGCTGGGACTGCCCCCTTGACGGCGGCATGGAACATCCAAATCACATCCCAGAACCGGCCTTCCAAACTCTGGCCTGGCGGCAGGTTCGCCTCCTCATCTATTGGCCACGCGTATCGGTGAAATGCGGTAGCGGTCATCGCGAGCGGCCACTTCATAAGCTGGCGGCGCATCTCACCCATTGGAGTTTGCTCGCAATCGACCAGGATGCCGTCCTCAATTGCTTGTTGGCGGCCGTAAACGCTGATTACTTCGACAGATTCGTCTCCGGAGCACGCTGGCCGGTGACGGCCGTTCATGCCTCCGCACGACGCACAAATGCGGTCGCCTGTATGTACCAAAGCCATAAGTCAGGTCCTCCCAGAACTGTTCAGAACGTGGTGTGTAGTGCATCCGCGAGCGGCCGGTCTCCGGTTCTCCGCAGCAGTCGGCGAAGGTACTTGTTCACGCGGGAATCAGGCGGTCTTCTTCGTGAGCTGGATTTCGGGCCATTCGACGGCCCCATTTCGGGCGGGAAACGCGAGCCGATTACTGCGCAGCCCCTTCCGAAGCAGCGCCAATAACTCTTTCCGCTTCGCCTTGACGGCTACTCCGGCGTATCCAAATCCAAGAAGAGGCTGAATCCGCTTGTGCGATTGCAATTGCGAAATCATCCACGGCCCCCATTCTGGCGTGGCGGGCAGGCCGTAGTGCCGCACCAGCGAAGACCAGATGAAGGATTGGTCGTTGCTGATCAGAAGCAGTTTCCCACCGGAGGTCGTGTCCGCCAATTCCTGCGAGCAACTTACAAGATGCCTCAGTGGCCGCTTCCGGCCATGAACCACGATGGAGCCTCGGAAGCACAGCGGCTTCTCGCCCAGCGAGACAATGCTCTCAGCACCGTAAGGACTCTCCACGGTAAATGAGTCTCCGTTGGCGAATGCGGCAGCCAGGGCGCCAATCTCTACGTCCCCGCCCACTACCGATACAAGGTGGGCTTTGCCCCCATCTTCGCCTACGAAGGCGTCCAGGAACACGCGAAGGTTCGTGGAGGTCTTTTCCGTTTGGCGTCGGTACATCAGTTTTCCGAATCGCTCATGAGCGTTTTTCATCAGCCATATCCCTTTGTTTTCATTGTGGATCAACGAATTTTGGCGGTCTTCCGTTTGGTGGCGGAGAGGAGAGATCGGCAGCGTGCTTGTTCCAAGCGCCGGTCAATAGGACAGAAGAAAACTTCGTCAGTGTGGAAACTGAGCGGAGGAAATGTCAGGGGAGAACGGTTCTTTGGAATGCACTGACCGCGGAACGCGTTGCAAATAAAGCTGCCTGAGGTCCAGCCGAGCACAAGCGTAGCGGCTGATTGTTTCTAAGCGGTCTGATGTTTGCCGCGGCCTCTTCGCCGTTGCATCAATCTGGCAACTGCCCGCAACGTTTCGTTTACGTCGTCAGCAGTTCGAAACTGGCTAGCGACATCAGGCGCCAAGACGACAACGTTAGTACCGGACGCGTAGCGGGCCGCATGCTTTCCGCGCACACCTTTACTGAAATCGTACTCAGGACGCATTTGATCGGAAGTACGGGCCTTTCTCTTACTCTGCTTCTTCATATTGTCTTCGCTCATTGCGGGTCGCGCATCGCGCAGTAATAAGGCGGATTCGATCGCCTCGCTCCGTGTACGATACCACGAGCAAGCGCCCGAGGTGGGAGAGACCGATATCGACGAAACGCATTTCAGTCGTGGAATGATCGGGATCGGAGATCGTGATCGAGAGTGGGTCGGCGAATACGGTGGTGGCCTCGCGAAAGGACACGCCATGTACTCTGAGGTTCCATTCTGCCTTGCGTTTGTCCCATTCAAAGCGTAGTGCCATCGGAGTCCTCTTTATATCAGAAACCGGGAAGCCCCCGACCCAATCCTGCACGATTGGTGCTTCAGAGTGTTAACCGGCTTCACGGCAGGGTTTGTTCTGCCTGGTCTCCTTGAGCTCCACTATTTGGCCGCTCTCGTAAGCGAGCGTTAGCTCGTGGCTGAACCGTTCGCGTTTGCGAATGATGGTCTCGCCCTCCGTTTCGCCCTCCTCGTTGAACTCATCGACATGCTTGACTGATCGCCAGTGTGCGATGTGCCGCGTTTCGCCATCTCCGAAGAAGCCGTTTAACATCCCGCTGCAGGCCAGCAACCCGACGTGGCCCTTATGCAACGGGGTCACTGGTCGACCGCTCATCCTTTGCTGCTTGCGAACCAGAACTCCGCGAGCGTTTTGCATTGCGACAGAGCGCTGAACTGCGTCTTCAATCACATCCAGCGGCAATCCCGTGTAAGTGATCGTCACGGGCGACGAGGTTGGGATCGCGTAACGCTCCGCAACCTCTTGGTTCAGCGCGGGGAGCAGATGTGGCTTGTACGCAATTCTGAGCAAATCATCGGCTCCCTTGGGTTCGCCGCGGAGATGAGATTTCTTTCGTCTGCCAAACACCACGACCTGATCGAAGCGGGCGGATTCCGGGTGGTCGAGTCGAAAGACGGAAAGCCGATCAAACTGGCTGGCCAGCAATCGCGCGCAAGTCCCAACGGCGGGACCTGGTACTACGAACACCAGCACGCCCTCGCTGCTCACCCAGCGATAGCAGTGTTCAAGGAATACCAATTCCATTCTCTTGTTACTATGCGGTCCAACTTCGGTGTCGAAAGGTGGATTCAGGTACAGAAGCGAGCAGGTTTCCGCTAATACTCGGCACTCAAAAGCACTGCCGTGGACTGTCGCGATGCCATTCTGGGTGGACGCGGCTGCTCGGTCCGCGTCGAGCTCAATGCCGGCCAGATGAGCGCCTGTTTCCCGGGTGATCTCGATCAGAGCCGTGCCATCACCGATGCAAGGGTCAATGGCGGCATAGGGCGCGGAGGACAACAGCAAGGCGCGGATATTTCGGGCTTCCTCGACAGGCAACGGGTAATAGCCGAGTTTTAATCTAGAAATAAGGCGGGACATTTTGGTCTCCGAGGAAATCGAGTTGCGGGTTACTGACGAACGTGAATGTGGCGCAATGGACTCACACGAATTGAGGTAGAAGGGTGGCTTCTGCGAGTCGAAGAGGTCTCTTTAACAACCGCTCACGCTGCCAAAATCAAGCTGTTGAAGGAATATGGCCGGACGTTGCGGCTTGACGACGAAGCGGAACAGAAGCTTCTGGCGGCGGCCGACCAGCTAATCGAGACAGGGGATTGGACGCCTAAACTGAAGCTGTTTTTCAGCGACATCATCATGCTGTTGCGCGATACGGGTATGCGGAATGAACGCGAGCTCTACCGTATGCGCATCGAAAACATCAACTGGAAGGATAAAGTCATCTTTGTGCCCGACAGCAAGACTTCCACTGGCAGGCGAATGGTTCCGATGAGTGACCGTGTTATTTCGCTGCTGCGGACTCGCTGCGGAGCGCGATGCGAAGGCTGGGTTTTCCCCTCCAAGCGCTCTCGCTCCGGGCATCTCACGACTGTGGCGAAACGCTTTCGTGAAGCCCGTACCAAGGCGGGGCTTCCGGAAGCGTTGGTCTTGTATTGTGGGCGGCACGATTACGGCACGCGGGTTTTGAAGCAGACCGGAAACTTGGCGGCCGTCATGAAGAGCATGGGGCACAAGGACGTGAAGACAGCGATGCAGTATCAACATCCCGAGTTGGAGATCGTGCGTGCCGCACTGAACCAAACTGCCTCGGCAACGAAACCGGGAGCGTAGAGCGCCGAAAAATCTTACGGCACACTTTGCGGCACACCCGAAAATAGCAACCTTGGTAAGTTATTGAAAAGATGGTGAGCGCGGAAGGAATCGAACCTTCAACCTACTGATTAAGAGTCAGTTGCTCTGCCAGTTGAGCTACGCGCCCGCTTGTGAGGAAGCACTGCAGAAGGGCAAACCGAATTATAACACTCGTTCAGCGCCACATTTATTCGATTTGCACTGGCTGACCGGCATCTACCGACGACTATTCGATTTGCACTAGCTGACCGGCATCTACCGACGACGGCGGAGTCTGAATCGTTTGTGGGGCCCGCCAGAAATCCATATAGGAAACGTGATGCACGCACGAGACCGTGCAGTGCGGAGCACAACTCTTTTCTGTAAGGAACTCACGCCGTATGTCAGCAACGGTATATTGCTCCAGCGGGATGCCGGGATAGCCGCGCTGCTGAGAACAATAGTGCACCAAGCCGTCCTCGCAGATGTAAAGATAGCGTGCACCCGCGCGGCACCGCCATTGGTTTGGCTTGCCATTGGCGATGTTGTTCTGGAACCAGTTGAAGCGGGCGTAGTGGTGCCTCTCGAGTCCTTGCATCTTCAAGAACACTTCGCGCTCGTCGTCGTTCAGCGGCTGGAGCTGTCCTTCGCCGTCGTGGATGATGCCGATGGTAGAGGTAAAGCCGAGTTGCACGGCGCGCCTGCCCACCACCAGCGCATCGTGGGGATTATGGATACCCCCACCAACCACCGAATTGATGTTGACGTGAAAGTCGGCGTGTTCGGCCAGAAGTTGTAGCTTCTTATCCAGTACCTTCAACGATTTTTTCGAGACATCATCGGGCATCACGTTATCGATGCTGATCTGCAGATGGTCAAGACCGGCGCGGTTCAGACGCTTAATACGATCTGCGGTCAGCAAGTAACCATTAGTGATCAATCCCGCAATGATTGGGTGAGTACGAACATGGGCGATGATGTCATCGAGCTCGGGATGCAACAGCGGCTCGCCGCCACTGAAGGTAACGATCGACGTGCCAAGACGCGCCAATTCGTCGACGCGGCGCTTCATGGTTTCCGTGGAGACCGGTTTGGAGAAGTCGTCGAACTCGTTGCAATAAGTACAGGCGAGATTGCAGCGGCGAATTGGGATGATATGCGCCAACACTGGGTGGTCGGTTGAGGCCACTCCCTTGGCAATCATCTTCCATTCGCGAAGCAGGCGCTTATAGGCAAGTACGCGCCGTCGCACCCCTGATGACGATTTCGGCATACTAGACTCTCTCTATTACAACATATTCGATACGGTCCTTGGGAAGCGGTTGCACTTGTTCGGCGACTTTCAGCCAGCGAGTGGGGCTGGATGGCGGCCGGGCGGTTGACGTAGACGGCTGGTTCAGGTGCATGTGGGAACACGCGCTCCGCATCCCTCCTGGTTTATAATCAAGGATTCAGCTATCCCTTCTGGAGTTTCTAAAGCATGATTCGATTTCTGCAAACGCCTGGCCCCATCAAGAAAATTGTGCTGGGCGGCATCCTTCTCGTCATCTGCGTGATGATGGTAATCACCCTGATCCCCGGCGGCGGCTTTCTGAACGACATGTTCGGCGGTGGCGTCACTCAAAGCGGAGTCTTGGCAAGAGTTGGCAGCCAGGACGTCAGCCTGCAGGAGGTATCGCAGCAGGCCCGCCTGATCGGCCGTCAGCAATTCAAGGGCAACATTCCTCCCGCCATCATGCCTTATCTGATGCAGCGTGCTGCGCAGGGGATGATCACACAGAAGGCCCTGGTGTATGAGGCCGGCCGCATGGGTCTGGGCGTCAGCGATGAGGAACTCCGTACTTACCTGCACCAGGGGCAGATGGGACAGATGTTATTTCCCGGCGGTACGTTCATCGGTCAACAGGCGTATGAAGATTTTGTTCAGAACCAGTTCAGCATGGGTGTGCAGCAGTTCGAGCAAGAAGTGAAGTCGGAGATTGCGCAACAGAAACTGTTGGCCCTTATCAATGGGGCCGTGTCTGTGAGCGACAAGGACATTGCCGAGCAAGTTCAAAAGCAGGGTGTGAAAGTTAAATTTGAATACGCCGTGCTCACGCTGGACGACGTCAAGAAGCAGATCAAGCCGACCGATGCCGAACTGAAAGCGTTCTACGAGCAGAACAAGCAGCAGTACGTTAATTCCATTCCCGAGAAGCGGAAGGCACGCTACATCCTGATCGACACTGGCAAATTGGCCGACAAGATTACCGTCAGCCAGGCCCAGTTGCAGCAGTACTATAACCAGCATCAGGACGAGTACCGCATTCCGGAGACGGTGACGGTCCGTCACATCCTGATCAAGACACCGACACCCGACGCTGACGGCAAGGTCGACCAGAAAGGCGTGGACGCAGCGCGTACTAAGGCGGAGGACATTGAGAAGCAATTGAAAGGCGGAGCTAACTTCGCCGATCTGGCGAAGAAGTACTCCGAGGACCCGGGTAGTGCACAGAATGGCGGATTGTTGCCTCCGATCACGCGGGGCCGCACGGTTCCGGAGTTCGAGCAGGCGGCCTTCAACACGCCGGTCGGCCAGACCACCGGCGTCATCCGCACCAGCTACGGCTTTCACATTATCCATGTCGAGGCGAAACAGCAGGCACGGTTGAAGCCGCTGGACGAAGTGAAGTCGCAGATTGAACCGCTGATTAAGCAGCAGCAAGCCTCTAACGAGGCACAAAACATGGCTAATACGGTGCAGACACTAGCCCGTACGGTTGGTTTAGACAAGGCCGCCAGCGAGAAGGGGCTGCCCGTTATCAGCACGGATTTCATTTCGCAAACGGATCCGCTTCCCGGCATCGGCAACGCAAAGGATTTGGACGGTGCGCTGTTCGCCGCCAAGAAGAACGATCCTCCGGGCATGGCGCCGACGTCCCAGGGATATGCGATCTACCAGGTAACAGACATTCAAGCGCCACAGACGCCTACATTCGAACAGATCAAGGCGCAAGTGGAGCAGCAGTTTAAGGACCAACGAGCGCAGGCTTTACTGGCGCAAAAGACCCAGGAGCTATCCGATCGTGCGCATGCGGACCACGATCTAACCAAGGCGGCCAAAGATCTGGGCGCCACGCTCAAGACCAGCGAATTAGTGGATGCCAACGCGCAGGTCCCCGAAATCGGACCTATGAGCGGCGCCGCATCCGTCGCTTTCAGCATGAAGCCAGGGGAGATCAGCGGCCCTCTGCAGGGTGGCCCCAACGGAGTCGTGCTGAGCGTGCTGGAAACGCAGCAACCCTCGCCGGCGGAAGTAAAGCAGAACTGGGACCGCGCCAAGGAAGCACTTTTGGAACAGAAGCGTACTGCCTTTGAAGGGCTGTACGTACAAAGCCTGCGCGATCGACTGGAAAAAGAGGGCAAGATCAAGATCAATAAAGCGGAGATGGAACGTCTTTCCAGCCTTTCCGAGGGGACGTAACGCCGCCAAGTGGTTCCGAGTTTTGGGCCGGCGGAGAAAGTCTGCCGACCTGCTTTTCCTTGATCATCCGCAACCGGAAGAAATGCCAATTTGGCCACTACTGTTACCTTCGTTCGCTTAAGTCTTGCTCATGCTTTCACAACGCTCATCCGGGGTCCTTTTACATCCCACCTCGTTCCCCTCGTGTGGTGGTATCGGTGACCTCGGCCCGGCTGCGTATGAGTTTGTAGACTGGCTTGCCGCCGCCAAGCAGACCCTGTGGCAAATTCTTCCGCTAGGTCCGGTGGGATCTGGCAACTCCCCTTATTCCTGCACTTCGGCATTTGCGGCGAATGTCCTGCTGATTAGCCTGGAACTGCTTGCCGATCGCGGTTTTATCGATCGTGAGCGAGTCCGCGCCGTGCCCGACGGAGATTCTCCGGTTGATTTTGACAGCGTCCGCCAACACAAGCTTCCCCTGTTGCGGGAGGCGGCGAGAAACTTCTTGCAGGCAGCGCCAAGTGCTTCGCGTGAGCGTTACGACCGCTTCTGCCGCGACAACCAGTGGTGGCTGGAAGATTACGTGCTTTTTAGCAGCTTGCGTGAACGTTATGGCGAGCAGCCCTGGAATAGCTGGCCCGATGAAATCGTTCGCCGGCAACCCGATGCGATGGCGAAACTACACGCTGAATTGCGCGAGCAACTCGACCTGGAGCGGTTTCTGCAGTTCGCGTTCTTCGAGCAGTGGGCGGCTTTGCGGTCCTATTGCCGCGAGCGCGGCATTCGGATCATCGGCGATGTCGCAATTTTCGTCAGCTACGACAGCGCCGACGTGTGGACTCATCCCGAAATTTTTCGCCTCAAGGAAGACCTATCGCCCGAGGTAGTGGCCGGCGTTCCCCCTGATGCTTTCAGCGAAACCGGGCAGCGCTGGGGAAACCCGCTGTACGACTGGGATGCGCTGCGGGCTCGCGGCTACAGTTGGTGGATCCAGCGGATGCGCTGGGCGATTGAGACTTGCGATATTGTCCGTCTCGATCACTTCCGCGGCTTTGAGGCATGTTGGGAAATTCCCGCCGACGAACCAACTGCAATCCACGGCCGTTGGGTGCCGGGGCCGAACGCCAGCCTGTTCACCGCACTCAAAAGCGCGCTCGGCAAGCTGCCGTTCATTGCTGAAGATCTCGGACATATCACGCAGGAAGTCGATGATTTGCGTAAGAGCCTGGAGATGCCGGGGATGAAGGTCCTGCAATTCGGGTTTGGAGATCGCGGCGCGCACATGTATTTGCCTCATCAGCTCGAGCCCGATGCCGTCGTGTATACCGGTACGCATGACAATGACACTACCGTGGGCTGGTGGAATTCGGATGCGACCGAAGAGGAAAAGGCAGCGGCTTCTGCCTACATGGGAATTGGCGAAGACGGAGTGCACTGGGCATTTATTCGAGCAGCGCTGACTTCCGTGGCGAACTTTAGCGTAATACCCGTTCAAGACGTGCTGGGACTCGGCAACGATGCGCGCATGAATGTTCCCAGCAAGACGGTTGGCAACTGGTCGTGGCGATTGCGACGCGGCGCGTTGACCGCTCCGCTGGCGGAAAAGCTGGCGGCGCTGGTGGAAGTCACCGACCGCGACGAGTGCGCCAAGCAGCCGTCAGCCCAAGGTGAAAAGAGCGACGGGAAAGTGAGCGAAGATTTCGCGGCATAACGGGGCTCGCTCTGCCACCGTTAATTCTTCGCCAGTAAAGACGTTATGCCACCGAGTATGCTTCAGCTCCGGCGGCAATACCAACTCCGAATCGTTCCAAGCCGCGCCCAATGGTGGTTCCGCGTTACCCTTCATCAGCGTGTAGCTCAGTCGCGGGGCCGCTACTATGACGGCTTCTCCCAAGCGCACCCGCGCGAAGGCCACCACGAAGTCCTCTTTGCCGCGGTTTGCCTGTAGCGGGATATACTTGCCGGTCCGGAACAGGTCGGGATGTTCTCGCCGCAAGTTCAAGCCTTGCCGAGTGACCCAAAGCTTGATCCGTCCATCTTGATAGTTACGCAAAAGTTGCTGACAGAGTCCAACCAGATCGCCGGATTTTAGGCTGTCGCCCAGCTGTTCGAGAGCGCGCTCACGCAAATCGAAATTGACGGGCCGCCGGTTGTCGGGATCGACCAGGCTAAAGTCCCAAAGTTCCTGACCCTGATAAATGTCGGGAACGCCCGGAGAGGTTAGCTTTAGCAAAACCTGCGTCAATGAATTGATGGCGCCGAAGTATTGCACGGCCGGCAGAAACTTCTGCATCGAATCCCAGAACAAGTTCGTCTTTCCCCGGTAGGTGGGCGACAAGACGGCCTCGACAAACGTGTGGAGACCGGCGACGTACTCAGGATTGGGACTCAGCCAACTCACATTGACTTTGGCTTCGTGAACGGCCTTTTCCATGTACTGCCCTATCCGCCGTACGAAATCGAGACGCTCCTCCTCGCTCTCCATGCGCAGCGGCCAGGCACCCACCAGCGTCTGGTACAGCAAATACTCTTCATTGTTGTCAGGCACCTTTCGTTCGTCGGGTATTTCGACCTTGCGACTGCGGTTGATGCGCCGCCACTTCATCACCTGCGCAGCCCAATTGCGCGGCATCTCGGAGAGCACGTCGAGACGCGCGCGCGCGTCTTCACTGCGCTTGCTGTCGTGGGTCGACGTCCCCAGCATGGAGTTCGGCCAATACTCGGCGCGCAACTGGTTGGCGTGATGAAATTCCGCCACGGGGATTCCGAACTTGCCAGGTGAACCGCCCACCTCATTCACGGAAACGAAACGCGTATAAACATAGCAGGCGGTATCTTCCAGCCCCTTCGCCATCACCGGCCCGGTGAGCTGCTGAAACTTAAGCGTGAAGTACAGTTGCTTGCTGTAGCCGTAGATCGTCGCGCCTGTGTCATTCCCCTTCAGCAACAAAATGCTCTGCAGGAAGTCGAAGACTGCGGAGGCCATCATCTCGTTGCGCCGTTTGGCGCGAGCGATCGCCTGTTGAATGTAGCGCCGGTCGCGCTCGTTCACGTTTCCGCGCTCGTCAACGTAGGTGCGGTATACCGGAAAGCTGGCGATAGTTTCACGGATGGCATCGCGCAACACGCTGTAGGTAAAGTCGCGCGCGCGGCGATCCTGACCAGAGATCTCGCTGAGCATGTCCGTAAGCACATGGACTTCACTTGCGAGGGCCCGGCGCATGATGAGCTTCTTGCTTTCGTAGACCAGCCGTTCGGCAACAACATTGCCCTCGATTATGCGATGGTACAGACTGGTGAATTGGCGCTCATTCCGAGAGTCAATCAGCACGCCGTTCACCAAATTGGCAAAGTCATAGCCGACCGTTCCATCCACCGGCCAGTCGCCCGGCAAGTTTTCACCGGGCTCTAGAATCTTCTCGACCAGCACGTAAAGAAAGGGCTGGTCGTTCATCTGGCCGGGCTGTTCGAAGGCAGCGTGAATTTCTTCCTCGATACCGTCCTCAGCAAATGGCGATCTCGAGTCGCCGCCCTCGCACTGGCTTGCGGCATAGAGCATCTGCAAGCGGGCGAAGTACTGGCAAGGATTCAGCAGCCCGTCAGGATGGTCGATGCGCAGTCCCGAGATAAGACCTTCGCTGAGCAGCTTGCGAATCAGCTTGTGGGTTTCAGCGAAGACCCGCGGATTCTCCATACGCAGGCCGACCAGGTCATTGATATCGAAGAAGCGGCGATAGTTGATTTCCTCGCCCGACACCCGCCAGAATGCCAACCGGTACACCTGTGCCTCGAGCAATTCATGAAGAGCGTCGAAGCTTTGGCTGTCACCCGGCGTCCCATTCAGCATGCGCACGGCTTCCGCAATCTCGCCCCGAACCACGCTGGAATTCTGAGCCAGTTTCTGCAATCGCTCCAGCAGTGGTGGAATCTGGCCCTGGCGGCGTGCAACCCGCTCCGAGTCGGTTACATGGTTTGCCGGAAGCTGCCGAAATGCTTCCAGAAGAGAGAGCAGCTCGCCTCCGTCCCCATCGACGCTGTGCTTGTGGAGACCTTCTCCTGCTCCGAAGATCAGGGGAATGGTCTGCGGATCGAGGGGCAGCACCCTGTCGGCGTATTTCACAGTGAAGCGGCCATCTTCGAACGCTAATTGTATGTTGCCTTGCTCGAGATCTTCACCGTAGGGTTTTCCCAGGATCGGAATAAGGACTTTGTTGCGCAGTTCAGCTTTCAACGGCTCCCAGTCAATGTCGAAAAAATCAGCGTAGGCTGAAGTACGACCATTTTGAAGCACGTCTTGCCACCACGGATTCGTGCCGTAGCCGACTCCCATGTGATTCGGCACGATATCGAGGATCAAGCCCATACTTCGTGCCTTCAACTCAGACACAAGGTTTCGGAACTCCTCCTCACTGCCGATCTCGGGGTTGAGCTGGTTGTGGTCGACGATGTCGTAGCCATGCTCACTGCTTGGACGCGCCATCAACAGCGGTGACGCATAACAGTGGCTCGCCCCCAGGCGATAGAGATACGGCACCAGCTTGCGTGCGTCCTCGAAGCGGAAATTGCGGTTGAATTGCAGGCGGTAAGTCGACAGTGGACTGAGATCGCGCTTCTCGGCGCTCAAGCGTTCGAAGCACTCCGCGAGCTCAGATACCGGCTTGATCAGGACTGGCAAACTTGCACTCATGCCATATTGCTCTGGTGGGACACACAAATCCCGTGCCCGGCGAAGACGCTTGAAATTAGATGCAAGCAGCGCGAGTCGCGCTCGGGCGCAACCCACGTCCTTTACTTAATCGCAACCGGCGGCGAGAATAAGAGCTTGCCCGTCTTTAGGTTGAGTCCCGTGCCGGCCAGGTTAGTGAACATCGCTGGACCGGAATCCAAAACGCAATACTGCCCAATTTTACTGCCTGCTCTTGAAAGGATTGGTATGTCCGCCACTGGTGAACTGATTCGCATGATGAATTTCGTGGACGACATCGCGGCAACCCTGCGTCGCATCAACAGCAGCTTTTATCTGCTCAACGGTGAAGAGAAGAAGCGCCTTGCAGAATATATGCGTAAGGCTGATCCCAACTTTGTAAACGTCATCGAGATGCTGGAGAAGGGGGACTAGCCCGATGGCTGAGGTCCGCATCATCGCCGTAATTGGCGCCGGCATTATGGGCCGCGGTATCGCTCATGCCGCTGCCCTGGGCGGCTATCGCACCATTCTGGAAGATATTCTCCCTACCGCCTTGCGCAAGGCCGAGACGGAAATTCGCGCGAATCTCGATAAAGCGGTCGAAATCGGGAAGGTGACCAAAGATGCCGCGGACGAAGCGTTTGAGCGCCTGGAATATGCCTCGTCGGTGGAACAGGCCGCGCGTGAAGCTGACCTGGTGATTGAAGCGGTGCCGGAAGAAATGGAATCGAAGATCGAGATATTCACCTTGCTCGACAAAGTCAGCCGCCCGGGCACCATTCTGGCCTCCAACACGTCGTCCCTTAGCGTCACAGAAATCTCTTCGGTAACTTATCGCGCCCCGAAGTGTGTTGGCATGCACTTCTTCAATCCGGTCCACAAGATGAAGCTGCTTGAAGTGGTGCGCGCACTGGAAACTGATGACGACACTCTGGCTGCTGCCGTCGACGTCGGCAAGCGCATGGGGAAAGAGGTCGTGGTGATCAAGGAATCGCCGGGCTTCATCACCAGCCGTATCAACGCCATAATCGGCAACGAAGCGTTTTACATGTTGCAGGAGGGTGTTGCTTCCGCCCAGGACATCGACAAGGCGCTCAAGCTCGGTTTGAATCATCCCATGGGTCCATTCGAGATGGTCGATCTGGTTGGGCTGGATACTCGCCTGCACATCCTCGAATACCTGCACAAAACCCTGGGCGAAAAGTTTCGTCCCGCGCCGCTGTTGGTGCAGTACGTCAAGGCCGGCCGCCTCGGCCGCAAAGCGGGGCGTGGGGTGTATGAATATTCCAAACCAGAGTCAAAGTAGTATGTACTGGCAGCCAGGCAGGCGTACCTACTCTTCGGGCGGCGTTTGATCCGCCTTTTCTTTTGCGTCCTTTTCCGCTGCTTCGGCCCCGGGCATGATGTTTTTCAGCGGCGCTTGACGCAGTTCTTCCAGCTCAGGATGCGGCAATGGTTTCCGCGGCAGCATCTGGTCGCGCATCGCAGCGTTGTACACAAAAATGGCTTCTACGGTCGCAGCCTGTGCCAGGTCTCCCGGTTGCAGGCGCTCGTAGGTGTCCATGTTCGAGTGGTGCGTGCGCGAACCATAATCCAGCGGATCCTGAATAAACTGGAATCCCGGAATGCCGACAGCGTCAAAGGCTTCGTGATCGGTGCCGCCCGTGTTGCGTATGGTTAGCGTCGTGACACCGAGGTCTTTGAGAGGCTCAATCCACTGGGCAAAGATTGGCGCGATAGCTGCGTTCTCTTGCAGATAAACGCCGCGTATCTTTCCGCTGCCGTTGTCCACATTGAAGTACGCCGAAATCTTCTGCTGATCGGGTTTTAGCTGCACCGGACCGCCGGGTTTGCGTACCCACTCCGGCAGCTTGAGTTGATCGGGCGCAGTGGAGAGCGGCACGTACCCGAAATGCTGCTTGACGTAGCCGTAGGAACCAAACTCTCCTTCTTCTTCCCCCGTCCATAGCGCAACGCGGATCGTGCGACGCGGTTTCACCTGCAGAGTGTTGAGGATGCGCATTACTTCCATGGCAACAACGGTGCCTGCTCCATTGTCGGTCGCGCCGGTAGCAGAAGCCCACGAATCCAGATGTCCGCCGACCATCACAAGTTCGTCCTTCAATTTCGGATCGGTGCCGGGAATTTCAGCAATCGTGTCATACCCGTGTTCGTGGTCGCCGGTAAATTTGGTATCGACGTTCATCTCCATCGTGACAGGGACGTGCGCCTTCAGCAGGCGATACACGCGTCCATAATTCTCGATGGCCATTACCACGACCGGCAACGGATTTGCGTGCTCGCGCTTGTACACCTCCCAACCAAAGCCGGCGCCGCTGTCGTCGAAGATGGTGCCACCCGAGCCTCCACCGTCACGGCCGTCGCGGCTCGGGGTAATAACCGCCAGCGCGTGCTCGTCCGCTAGAAACTGTCCCACCTTCTGCCGCAACTCCAAACGCTTCATGTACTCCTGGAGGAACTTTTCCCGATCGCGCGGCTTGAGCGGGTACTCGGTGAGCTTTTTCAGCTCCGCATCGTCCAATCGCACGAAGAGGGGCTTATCGACAGGAGACACATCTCGCATCTCGCCAAACAACACAATCTTTCGGGCCAGTTTGCCCTTGTACTGGTCGAGGTCCTTCGCGTCTTTTGCATCGATCCAGATCGCCGGCGCATTGATTGCGCCGTTCGTCGCCGGAGACCACGGGGCTGCCTGGGCGATGAAGACCGCGGTGTCAGGCGCAGTCATACGCACCCAGGTGTTGAGTTGCTGCCATCCCATGCCGAACTCGCCCCAGTCCTCCAGGTGCGCGTTGCTGCAGCCCATGGCGGTGAACTGATCGCGCGTCCACTCATTGGCGTGTTTCAGGTTGGCCGAGCCGGTCAGGCGCGGTCCGATGTCGTCGTCCAGCGCAGAGGCATACTCCATCACATGCGAATGGGCCAGGCCTTCGTCGCGAATCCGCTGATACATGCTGTAATCAAGCGTCTCACGTTGCGGTTGAGGCAGTTCATAGGATGGCTGGTTCGCGTTCGCGGTGGCGGATTTGGATTTGTCGGCAGCGGCGGAGGGAAGGCTGAGAGTCAAACTAATAGAGAGGACGAGGAAAACACGCGGGTATCGATATGGCATCGAGCGAAATACTCCAGTCGAAAATGAAGATTTTCAATCTTGCAGGGTACCAGATGAGAAAACCCCGCACCATTCCTTTCACAGATCACGGCTTGTGCGGGCGGAATACGAGATCGAACCACGGCTTGCATGTCTTGCCGCCATCTGTCGAAGTCACCGCGGTCTCGCAGACGCCGCCATTCACGGGCTTCCAGGTACCGCGAACGAGAGTATGCTTTGCATGATCGGCGCCGCTTAGAACCATTTCACCGTTCTGGAATGTGCCCTCGATGACGAGTAGCTCGCCTCGATTGGTCACCCAACTCTGGTGCCAAACTTTTCTGGAAGCGTCGTAGATGCTGAAACTCTGACCTTGATGTCCATCCGCACCCTCATAGTCCTCGCGCAAGACGCAGCCGGCGAGGATGCGATCAACTTTGGTGCGGGCGACCTTGGTGGCTGAATTATCGAAATCGAACGCGTCCCAGTCGCCAATCCAGAAGTCAAATTGGTGGTATTCGAAAGCGGTGCAGGGTGCGGGTTTGGGGACCGCTTCTGAAGCTGCGAGGCCAGCACCTTGACCTTCAATCGTCACGAAGAGGAACGCAACAACGCAAACAACGCCGACCTTCAGCCGTTCAGCAATTGAACTCATTATGGTGACCCCGTTTGGCGGCGAGCCTCCGACTTTGTTGTGGCTTAAGAGACGAGGGTAAGGATTTGCCCTACCCTCGCCAATTCGCGGCTCGTGCCATCCGAGTTGTCGAGTCTATACAACACCAGCGATTGGGTTCAGCTGGTCATTGCGGTGTTATCGACTTGCAACAATCCGGCCCATAACCATCCGTTGCAGAAGTTGCTGGCGTGCGGCGTCCGTGAGTTTAGCCTGCGGTGTATTGTTTCCGGTATCCGTGATCGCGGAAGCAGGCGGGATACCATCTCCGTCATCGGCCGGAATCGCCATGAAGGCAATACTGGGACTAGATGGCGAACAGTTCCCCGGAACACATCCCTGACCGACAATGACGCCGGAATCATTGATCTCTTGGGCCGCCTGCAGGTAAAGCGGCGAGTTACCCAGCAGCAAGCTGTTCAGGTTTGTGAGTTGCCCATTTTGCCAGATGAAGGCGTGCTGGTTGCCGTCTGCATCGATCGACGTGCCTACAATCTGGCCTCCATTGTTAATGCCCAAGGCTTCGCTGATGGCGTCTCCGGGAAGCGTTTGAAGGTCTTGCATCGGACCTGGTGACGTCCATAGAAAAGCGTGAAAATTCGGATTGGCCCCATTGTCGTCGCCCGCCCTGTCGGAAAAGCCAACGACCTGACCGCGGTTATTGAGAGCCATGGGAGTGTTCCAAGCGAAGCCTCCGAGATTGCCAAGATCGGTCGCCGTGCCGTTTTGCCAGAGCAGCGCGTGTATTGCGCTCTGGTTCCCTACGGCATTCTGACAAATGCCCGAGATACCAATGACCTGGCCCTTGTCATTAATTCCCGTCGCGGCGCCATCCAGGTCGCCGTGATAATTTGGCAGCTGTTTAATCTGGGTGGGATTTGGCCCCCACACGACCGCCTCGAATTGAAGGACCTGGGGATAGACACAAGTCGGGTCGTGAACCGAATTCTCCGCCCAGCCGACCACCTGGCCAAAGTCATTAACGCTGGTGGCGAAGTCATTATTGCCGCCGAGCGTAGGTAGCTTCGTCATTCCCCCGCCCCACTGCCACGTGAATCCGAGACAAATATGGCCGGCGTGGGAGGCCGGAAAAAACGCTCCGCAACTCCAACCTTCATTCAAGGGATCAGTATCGGGAGTGTCGGATATGCCCGCAGCTTCGCCCCAAATGTTTAGTCCTGGCCAAAGCACGGCGCTGTTGGGACCTCCGAGTGTACCCAGATCTATCGGGTGTCCGAACACCCAGAGTTCGGCGTGTTCGGTGGTGTTGCCCGTGAGTGTGGAATCGCCGGCGACCCAGCCGAGATTGTTAATGGCAGCGGCTCCGCTGGCAGGTCCGCCGAGCGGCACGCCCAGACTCACGACGCGGTAATGGGTCTGTCCGCGGTGTTCGGGCTGGTCTTGCGCGGCAAGTCGAAGCGGGACCGTCAGCGCAACAAATAAAGCGATCGCACTCATGCATGTCGATGTCCTGGATTTCATGTTGTCTCCCTTTTGATTTATCTATTACGCGCGGGATCGATTGCCGTCCGCGCTCGCTCGCCCCGTGTTGTTGCGCCCCATTGCAATCAAGATAGGTCGAGTGACAGAACCAGATTGGACACTTACGGACGTTGCTCTCCGTGAGAGTGGACGTTTCCGGACGTTGCTGCCGGCGAGGCAAAGAGCAGCAGGTTGGAAATTTCAATGCGGGCGCCCCCCAGAAAACCATTCACCACGGAGACGCCGAGCGCACGGAGTTTAGCTTCTTTCTATCTTTCTCCGTGAGCCTCCGTGGCTCCGTCGTTAGAATTTGTCGCACCCAGAGCAAAGTCCGAAAACGTCTACTTCGCAGGGTTGGATCGATTAACCTAGGCTCATGAAGGATATGAAATTGGATTGGCAGGTCTGCTCACGAGCCAGGCTGTCGCGCGACGCGCGCTTCGACGGCAAGTTCTTCATTGGTGTGCTGGGCAGCCGAGTCTACTGCCGTCCGATTTGCCCTGCACCTACAGCCAAAGAAAAAAATTGTCGTTACTTCCCTAGCGCAGCAGCGGCAGCAGAGGCTGGTTTTCGCCCCTGTCTTCGTTGCCGTCCGGAATGCTCCCCGGGAACTCCGGCTTGGCTGGGAACCTCCAACACCGTTTCAAGGGCTTTGCGACTGATCGGTGAAAGTGGTTTGGAGGATGGCGGAGTAGAGGTCCTCGCGGAACGTCTCGGAGTGGGCTCGCGCCATCTTCGCCGCCTGTTCCTGCAGCACCTGGGAGCGACGCCCAGCGCTGTAGCTCACACTCGGCGCCTCCACTTTGCGAAGAAGTTGATCGACGAAACCAGCTTGCCGATGAGTCACGTGGCCACGGCTTCGGGATTCGGGTGCGTACGCCGGTTCAACGCTGCCATCAGCAACACTTACCATCGAACGCCAACCCAGATTCGCCGGCTCGCGCACCAGAAGAACACATTGCCGGAGAATCAATACTTGTTCCGCCTTCGCTATCGCCCACCCTACCAATGGGAGAGCATGTTGGCATTCCTGGCCGCTCGCGCCACTCCCGGTGTTGAAACGGTCGAGATGGGCCGTTACCGCCGGTCCATTTCTTTGAACGGCAGCGATGGTTATTTTGAGGTCTCGCTCGACCAAAAGCATGAAGCACTTTCCGTGCATATTCAGTTTGAGGATTCGCGGGCACTTTTCCTGATTATCGAGCGCATACGAAGGATGTTTGATCTGAGCGCAGATTGGCAAACCATAGCCACAAGACTAAGAACTGACCCGAAACTGGCTGGACGGATTGAGGTTGTTCCGGGCCTACGCGTACCGGGCTGCTGGAATGGTTTCGAACTGGCTACGCGGGCGATTCTTGGCCAGCAGATAACCGTGAAAGGTGCGACCGTCCTCGCGGGCCGGATCGTAACTACGTTCGGACGGCCTTTCTCCGCGCCAGGCGGTCTGACTCATCTCTTCCCCTCCCCGGCGGTCCTCGCCGACGCCAAGCTTACCCGAGTAGGCCTCACTGGCGCCCGCGCCGAGACGATTCAGGCTCTTGCCCGTGCGACTTGCGATGGGCGAATCAGCTTTGAGGGGGTCACGGAATCGGATGAATTGCTCGCTCGGCTCTGTGAAATTCCGGGCATTGGACAGTGGACAGCGCAATACGTCGCCATGCGAGCGCTTGGCGAGCCGGATGCGTTCCCGTCCAGTGACCTCGGACTTCTGCGCGCCCTTGAGCTAGACAATTCTCGCGAACTTGAGCGCCGCGCCGAAGCTTGGCGGCCCTGGCGAGCCTACGCAGCCATGTATCTCTGGAATATCGCCAGCGAATCCAAACTTCGCGGCAGCAAGCTGGTCGTATCCAAAGCCAGGACTGTGATTGTTGAAAAAACGGCTGCTCGCCGACGCCTTGCAATGGTCGGGTAGCCGTCGGCACCGGACGTAACGGCCCGGCTTGCAGCACGCCGTTGGAGACAGCGAGGCGCTGGTTCTTTTCCACACAAAAACCAGCCCTTCTGTGATCTGAATCACAGCCAGATGTTTGGCGAGGCAGCACACTTATAAGGTGTTTATGGATCGATTTGCCATCATCACCAATCGCAAGCGCGCCATCATCGCGCTAGTGCATTCCATCTTTTTTCTGATTGTGGCCGGAATGCAACTGGCGATTTCCCACGCCGAGGCATTTTCGATTCACCGGGAGAAGATCGCCGGCAACATTGTTCTGCTAACCATCTATGTGATCGTGACGACGGTGCTTCTGGTGCTGTTGCGCTTCTCCCATTGCGCCAAGGAAAAGCTCTACTTCGCGCTCTGCGCCGCCAGTGCCGCCTTTGGGCTGGCGCGCATCTTGCTTGGCGATCCGGTGTTACATGCCAACGTTCTGCGCGTACTTTTTTTGGCCGGCGCCGTACTGATCGGCACCGCCATCCTGCGCGGGCACTCCGCGGTTCCTGTGACAGACAAAGCCGAGGCGCGATAGTTATCCGCTGGCGGCGCTGCGGATAAATAACTGCAAGATCTCCAGCACTTCATGGTTGCCGTTCTGTGCTGCCATGTCGGCCGCAGTCTGCCCCTCATCGCTCTTCATAGCTGGGTCAGCACCCGCCCGCAACAGTGCCTGCGCCCTCTCTACACTGTTGTGCATAGCCGCCTCATGCAACGCAGTGTAGCCGCGCTGCTGCTGGCTGTCGGGATTTGCTCCGGCGTCTAACACCAGCTTCAGCAGGTCTACATTTCGCGACGCAGCCGCACTGTGGATCACCGCAATACGACTGGGGGAGACCGCATTAGTATCGGCGCCGTGGCGGACGAGGGTTTCTGCCGCTTCGAACTGTCCGAAAAAGCATGCCAGATGCAACGGCGTGAAGCCATCCGCTCCGCGAGCTTTGACCAGGTCAGCATCATTGGCCAGCAGTTTGTTTAGCTGCGCCGCATGGCCTAAGGCGGAGGACTCGAAGATGTCGAGTTCGCCCGCTGCCGGCCGCAGCAGCTCAACGATATCGAGCCGGTTTTCGTAACGTGCCTGCATCAGCGCCGAAATGCCAGCGGAGTTACGAGCATGCGCAACCGCAGGATCTGCCGCAATCAACTGGGCAACGCGTTCCTTGGTATTGGCGGTAATCGCGGCGAATATGTCATCCATCTTGACCTCCTACTTAGAACGCGGCGGCGCCCGCTTCGGCTACGGCGTGGTCCTGCTCGCCCGAACCACCGCTCACGCCAATCGCGCCCACGACTTTTCCGTCGCGTTTCAGTGGAATACCTCCGGCAAAGATCATGATCTTGCAATCGTTGGAGACATGAATGCCGAAGAACTGGCCGCCCGATTGGGAATGCGTCGCCAGGTCCTTGGTGGTGATATCGAAGGCGCGCGCGGTATAGGCCTTCTTCATGGAAATATCGATGCTGCCGATCCACGCGCCATCCATGCGCACGTGCGCCACAATGTTACCGCCCTCGTCAGCCACTGCGATGTTCATGGGTTGACCGATTTCCTGCGCCTTCTTTTCGGCAGCCGTAATCACGCGACGCGCATCTGCAAGGTTTACTCCCGCCATTTTTCCTCCACAATGTGTTATGACTGATGTATCGCAACGATAGAGGCTTTCGACGATAACGGGTCACAGCGTCTTTGGCAAGCGCACCCCAGCCGGCTTCACCCGCTCCATCCAAAGAGGCTGTATAACAGAATTGCCAGGACGATCAAGGTGATGACGACGTACATGTAATCGCGCTCGATGGCAAAAGCTATCGCCGAAAATAGAACTCGCGCGACCGGGGTCGCAATCAGCAGCAGCAATCCGAGCTGAATAATCGCCCGGCCGTTCATGCCTAGCGCCCCGCGAACAATGTCGCTCCCGCTTTTCAGACTTGCAGGCTCGCCGCGGAACACCGCATAGTTCGGCACCTCGCTTCCGTGGCGCGCCAGGTATACGACCGCGCCGAATAGAACGACGGCAGCAGCAAGAATCACTCCCGTCCGCAGCAACCCGCCGATGATGACTTCAATGCGTTGATCGTTCCAGCCTTGCACGCTCATACTCGCCCTTTTATTCCGTTGTAGATCATTTCGAATCCCAGCGCCACGATCGCGGCCGCGAACAAGTATCGCAACACCTTGACTCGGGCTTTTACCAGCACACGTGCTCCAATGAGCGAACCTGTCAGTACACCCAGCATCACTGGCATCGCTAATCCCGGGGCAATGTATCCGCGGTGAAGATAGAGTCCTGCACTCGCGGCTGCGGTCACGCCGATCATGAAGTTGCTGGTGGTGGTCGAAACTTTGAACGGAATCTTCATCGCCTGGTCCATGGCCAGCACTTTGACCGCGCCCGAGCCGATGCCCAGCAATCCCGAGAGTACCCCTGCCACGAACATCAGTCCGTATCCAGCAGGAACACCTGTGACGTTGTAGGACAGCTTCTTCCCGTCTGGTCCGGGATAGGAGCCGTTCAGGCGCAAGCGCTCGGCCAGCTTCGAGGAGGGATGAGCGCTATATTCAACCCAGTGGCGGCTCGACAGATACGCGGAGAACAGGAGCACAACCCCAAACACAATCGCGATTGCGTTCGTGGAAACGTAGAGAACGAGGGCGGCTCCGGCGATCGCGCCCGCCGTGGTTGCGGTTTCCAGAAACATGCCAATGCGAATGTTGGAGTAGCCCTCGCGCACATACGCCGCGGCCGCGCCCGACGACGTCGCGATCACGGAAACCAGCGACGCGCCAATAGCGTAGCGGATGTCCACGTGGAACAGCAGCGCCAGCATAGGCACCACCACCACTCCGCCGCCCAAGCCGGTCAGCGCTCCCAGAAATCCGGCGAGCAACGAACCGAACCCGATCAGCATGCTGAATTCAAGAATGTTCATGCACTTGTGTAAGACTTGTGACGGCAGCTTTCGAATCCCTTGACCACGGGAGAGTGTATGGATTGTAAATGGAGGGCAGGCTTCGTCCAGCAGCGGCGATCACATTGGGATTTCAGGCGACGAACACTTTACGCTAGAGTATCCGTACGTCGCCGTTCCCAAGTGTAGGGGAGAGGTCTGCATAAACCTTTATGCGTGGGTTCGATTCCAGCCCGCATCTCCAAATTGTTCTTCAACGTTCTGGTGGTGCGGGACCGCTCGCCGTGACCGATGGGGTCCTGGGATTGTGAGTGATAAGGCGGTGTTACGCCAACTAGGCGATCAGCCAGACCGGTAGCTCACCTCGGCGCTTAGAAAATCGTTATAAAAGTCGGTCCACCCAGCCTGAAGTTGGGTTAGAATTGCACCCCGCCATCGGCCCTGTCGCAATCTTTAATGACCAGGAGAATCTTATGCAGCTCAAGAGTGTTTTTATCCGGTTACGTGCTGTCTCCCTCGTTCTTGCTGCCGTCCTTTTCCTGACGAGCGCCTGGGCCGCCGACCACCAAACCGTGTTGCACACCTTCGGCAACTTTCCTGACGGCTCCGGTCCCGATGGCAGCCTAATCATGGACGCTGCCGGTAATCTCTATGGCGCGACCCTCCAGGGCGGCATTTACTGTCCCGTGGGCTGCGGGACCGTGTTCGAATTAACGCGCACGGAAGCCGGCGGGTGGACGGAAACGGTGTTGTACAACTTCGGCAACGGCAACGACGGAGTCTACCCTAATGGCAGCTTAATCATGGACGCCGCCGGTAATCTCTATGGCACGACGAACTTGGGCGGGGTTGATAACCGCGGAACGGTCTTCAAGTTGTCGCCCAGCCAAGGCGGGAGCTGGGAGGAAACGGTGCTGTACAACTTTGGCAGCGGCGGCGTCAATGACGGAGGCGCTCCCAATGGTGGCCTGATCATGGACGCTGCCGGAAACCTCTACGGCATGACGTCGGACGGCGGTATTTATGCCGAAGGTACCGTCTTCGAGCTGTCGCCCGGCCAGGGCGGAAGCTGGGAGGAAACGGTGCTGTACAACTTTGGCCACGGCACCGACGCAGCCTTCCCCGTTGGTAATTTAATTATGGATGCTGCCGGTAATCTCTATGGCACGACGATGGAGGGCGGCCAGGGCGGCGGGGGGGTTATTTGTGGGAACCATGGCTGCGGAACAGTGTTCGAGTTGTCGCCCATCGTGGGCGGCTGGACGGAAACCGTGTTGCACAGTTTTAATGGCGGCGACGGGAATCAACCCAGGGCGGGCCTGGTCATGGACGCTGCCGGGCACCTGTATGGTACGACGATCCAAGGCGGTCCTTACTGCGCACCCTTTGGTTGCGGAACAGTATTTGAGCTGTCGCCCAGCGGGGGCGGCCGGTGGACGGAAACGACCTTGTACAACTTCCAAGGCCAGCCCGACGGAGCCGGTCCTGACGCCCCCCTGATTCTGGACGCTGCCGGAAACCTCTACGGCACGACGTCTCAGGGAGGGAATGAAAATGCTGGAACCGTCTTCGAAATATCGCTGAGGCATGGTGGCTGGACAGAGACCCTGCTGTACAGTTTCGATCAAATATGTTGCGGAGCTGAGCCCATGAGCGGGCTGATCATGGACCGCTCCGGAGATCTTTATGGCGTGACGGGGTTGGGGGGTGCTTACTACTCAGGCGTGGCCTACGAGTTGACGCCACCTTCCTGCGTTCACTGCGTGACGACGGAACCCTGAACGATCCCCGTGCCCAGGTTTGAGCCTTCTTTTGGCCTTACTTTGCCGGGGCGCCCGAGTTCTCGCGGTTTTCGAGCCCACGTGAGCGATCATCACTTCGGAGACGCTACAACGTCGACCGCCTACGGCCTGATTGCTCCGAGTCTGGCGAAAGGCAACAAAGTACGATTTCTGCCCAACGAGATGAAAGGAAAGCACTAGGCTGAATGTTCTAAGATGGTTGGCGATAACAGCCATTTCACAAGTAACCGGAATCGCGCTGGCGAGGTCCGGTGCTCGAACCTAGCGCGGGTGTTAGCTCCGCGGCATAAAGCTAAGGCTGGGCCGCAGTGCCCGCGCTGTAGTATCCGTCTCTGGTCTGCACGACGAGGTCTTTCTGGGTAGTGGTCAGGTGGATCTTGTGATAGCCCGGCGCCGCGTCGGCCTTGTCGGGCGTGTAGCCCAGGCTATACTGATTGCGCAGCTCTTCTTCAATGCTGGCGTAGATTTGATCGATCGATTGCTTCTTGGAGACCTCAAAGAAGCGCCCGCCGGTCTCCCGTGAAATCTGCTCCAGAACTTTCTTGCCGTCGGGATGGGATTGCTGAGGATACCCCTGGGGACCACCGCGCCCCATGCCACCTCCGCCGTGACGACCCATTCCTCCGCCCATTCCACCCATGTGTCCGCCGTAGCCGCCGCCATACGCATCCTTGTCGGAGAACAGAATGGAATAAACCAGCGTGTTCGCGCGCTGGGCCGATTCGATGGCTCGCGTCAGGGTCACCTTGCTACCCGTATCCACACCATCGGACAGGATGATAAGCGCCTTGCGGCCCTGCTGCTTCTGCATCAACTCGTCGGAGGCAAGGAATACGGCGTCATACAGTGTGGTACCTCCGCCCCGGTGATGGCTGCCGCCTGACCCGCCTCCACCGCTCTGCTCGAATTCAGGATTGTCTAGCTTCTCCAATGCGACGTTCAGCTTCTGCCGCGAAGAAGTCAGGTCCTGCAGTAGTTCTATCTCCCAGTCGAAGTGAATGACGAATGCTTTGTCCTTGTCCTCGCGCATCAGGTGTTCCAGAAAGGCGTAGCTGGCGACGCGCTCCTGCTCCAGAACACGCCGCTGGCTCATGCTGGTATCTACCAGCAAGCCCAGCGTGAGTGGCAGGTCGGTATCTTTGGCAAAATAGCGAATGGTCTGCGGACGGCCGTCTTCCTCCAGCTTGAAGTCGTCTTTGCTCAGGTTGTTTACGATCTGGCCGTGTTTGTCGCGCACGGTCGCCAGCACATTCACGACTTTGACGTTGGAAGAAAAGGTCGGCGTCTCCTGGCCGCGAAGTAGCTGATAAGGCGCCAGGAGACACGTCAGCGTCGCCAATAAAATCCAGCGTCTTGGCGCATTCGCGCGCGACTGAGTCGGCAAGATAACTCGCTTCCAGGAATTGCGATGAAAACCAGCTTGACGGAATGCTTATGAACCCGCGAGTACGTCGGAAGTTGCTCGGGCAGCCAACGTTACGCAAACCGAGGCCACAGGTTGCGGAAAAGAGTTGCAGAATGGCAAAAACCATCGAGGGTTTTGGCAGACCTCGGTGTCCTCCATTCCCGGCGCGTCACACCTGCATGTGCGCCGCGTCACTGAATCCTGGTGATAAGGCGGCTTACAACTATCTTGTCGAAACCCGTTCCGGGGCGCAGGTGAGTTATGTTGACTTTTGCCTTATTTCCCATCGTGCTGTTCTTTCTTGGTGCAGTTCTTGTTACCGGACTACCGGTGGCGCTAAGTCTTCAGAGTTACTACCAGAACCGCGGCCGGCAATCGGCGATCTGTCCGGACTCGGGACAGCCGGTCGACATTGAAGTCGATAATGAATATGCATTCTGGACCGCTTTGCGCGGCCAGGAGCATTCGCGCCTGAAGTCGTGCTCGAGTTGGCCAGAAAAAGGTGGTTGCGGCCAGGAATGCCTGGCCCAGGTCGATCCTTCTCCGGAGAATGTGGACCGCCTTCTCACGAAGTGGTACGAAGGCAGGACCTGCGCAATTTGTGAGCGCAGCCTCTCTCCGTCGGATTGGAGACGGAGCCGTCTGGCACTTCTCAATGAGCAACACAAACTCTTCGAGTTGCGCCACATGCATCTCGATGAGCTGCAAGTGACGCTGCAACACATGCGCCCTCTCTGCTGGAACTGTCATCAGGAAGAACGCGCCCGGCAAGCCACTCCCGCGCGCACTTTCAAGGGCGATCGTCACCGCCTGGCTTCCGCCGCCGGGGAGTGATGACTTGAGATTTAGTTGTGGTAGGCGGCGCTGTAGCTTAACGCCGCAGCGCCACTCGTCAGTAAGGGGAACGCGCTCCCGTTCCCCTTTTTGTTCTTACTAGCAGCTTTGGCGCTACTCCGTTGCAAATGCCTCGCCAGCCCACTGATCGGCACCGCGTTGGTAAGTTGAGAGTACAATCCGAAGCGGACCTGGAGAGAATATCGATGAGGCGTTTTGCGATAGTCCTGATATCAGTACTTGCGTTCGGGAGTGCCGGCTGGTCACAGACGTCCTCGAAGCAACCGGCGCCAAACCAGCCGGTCAAGAAGTCGCCGTTGGCCGGCTATGCCGGCACCTGGGTCGACACGTTTGAGCAGCGCCCGTGGCTCACGGTACAGATGACACTTCAGGGCCAACGGCTTTCCGGGTCCTTGAGTCGTGCGCACGATCTCAAGTTCAACGATGCGGGCGAACTCAAGAGTGTCGGTGACACTCAGGTCACCGAGGTCATAGAAGACGCGACCCTCAATGGCGATGGCCTGTTATTGAAGGCGAAGAATCCGGAGACGAACCAGACCGATCAGTTCACCATGTGGCTGACGAGCGAAACCACGGCCGAAATCAAAATGAGCGCCATGTCCATGCCTCCGGGGATGCCAAAGCTTCAGCCCTGGAAGCTAACGAGGACAGCTGCATCCAGCGCCCCGGCAGCGCATTAGAGACTGCTCCGTTACTCGCGACAGCCGAAATCAGCCAGCGTCGTGACCATCCGCCGCGTGGGGTCCGAACACCGTCGCCACGTGGTGTGTTCTGAATTCAGCCTGCTCACTCGAACTGGTAAACTGCTAGCAACCACAATGACGCCTCCAATTTTGCGCATACTTGGCGCGGTCGCAGGATTGGGCAGCGCCGTATTGTGTTGGTTTCTGGGAAGTACTCTGGCGTCGCCTTTGCGTCAAGGCAGATTATTTGCGCAAGGCGGCCCACAATACGCGTTGCTGGCTTTTCTGTTCGTACCAGCTCTGATCATGGCAGCTCTGGCCCTGTTTTGGGTCCCGCCTCGTGTTTCCGGGGGGCATTCCTTGCCCGAAGGGAGGCGCTGGCGCGTCGTCCTGGTGCTGATCCTGCTTGCTGTTTTCCTGATAGGGCTTCTACGCTGAGTCGTTGAGTTTGACCAGCGAGTGGTGGAGCACCGCTTTCAGAGGTGCGTGTAAGGATCCGGTTTGAAAATCAGCTTCAGCCGCTGAGGTAATAAGACATTATCTCAGGCGCTAAAGCGCAATCTCGAACTGTCGGAGATTTGCACGCCTGAAAAGGCGTGCTCCACCCGTTCCTAGGGCAACCTTTGAAACTGCTCCCGGCTTTCAGTACGAATACCCATCGGGCTGCGATACGGCGCCTACTTCAACTTCGTTGTCCACGTAATCGCGTCCTGCTTTCATGGCTTGGCGGTCGAGCTCGAGCAGCTTCGGATTCTTCACCGTCGCTTCCAGCACGGCAAGAGCTGACTCGGCAGGCAAGCACTCGGTCTCTTCCAGCAGCGCCGCCAGCATGACCACATTGGCCACTTTTGCCGAACCCAAACGGTCGGCAATCTCCGACGCCGGCACGCATACTACCCGCGCCTGAGGCGCCTCAAAACCTGCCGGCAGTTTTGTCTGGTTGTACAGGATCAATCCACCGGAAACCACGCTAGACGCGAACTTATGAAGGGACAGTTCGTTCATCGCAATCAGTACTTCCGGTTGCGAGATGAGCGGTGAGCCGATGCGCTCGTGTGACAGTGATACGTGACAATGCGCGCTGCCGCTGCGCATCTCCGGACCATACGACGGCAACCAACTCACTTCCATGTGCTCGCGCAGGCCCATTTCAGCCAGCAACTGTCCCATCAGCAGAATACCCTGACCGCCGAAGCCGGCAATCTTCACCGTTAACTCTCGAGTGTGACGATGACGTCCATGGCTAGGCTCTTTAGCTTCGCCGTACTCCGCGCCAAGCACTTCAGCGACCGTCTTCACCGGGATTTTTGGACCGGCGGGCAACTCTGGTTTGCGATCGCGGAATACGCCCAGCGGAAAAGCCTTCACCAGCGTGTCGCCAACCCAATGTCGCGCGACCACCGGATCCATCTTCATGATGGTCGGGCATGGCGATAGAATTTCCACCAGCGAGAAGCCGCCGCCGTTCTTCTGGATCTCCAAGCGCCTTCTTCACGGCCCGCTTGGCCTTCATGATGTTCTTCATGTCGTTCAGCGCGACGCGTTCGATGTAAGTCGGTGTCTCCAACGCGGCCAGCAGCTCGCAAACATGCAGCGGCAGACCTTCATTGCTGGCGCGGCGGCCGAAGGGAGAAGTCGTGGTCACCTCGCCCATCAGCGATGTCGGTGCCATCTGCCCGCCGGTCATGCCATAGACCGAATTGTTGATGAAGAACACGGAGATGTTCTCGCCGCGATTGGCCGCATGGACGATTTCCGCGGTGCCAATAGCCGCCAGATCGCCGTCGCCCTGGTAGGCCATCACGATCGACTCGGGATGCGAACGCTTCAGCGCAGTGGCCGCCGCGGGCGCGCGTCCGTGGGCGACCTGCACGTTGCCTACGTCGAAATAGTAGTAAGCGAAGACCGAACAGCCTACGGGACTCACCAGGATGGTGCGGTCCTGAAGACCAAGATCGGTGAGCGCTTCGGCGATCAGCTTGTGTACGATGCCGTGTCCGCAACCCGGGCAGTAATGTGTCTGCTGTTGAAGCTCCGACTTGCGCTCGTACTTATCGTAGAACGCCGGCGATTTTTCATGGATAACTTCGTAGCCGTTCACAATTCCTCCTGGTACCCACTTTTTCGCAACCACGGCGAAAGGATGGTGTCACCGTCCTAAACTAAGGCCGACATGCGCGCAAACACCTGTGCGGTAATTTCTTCCGCAGAGGGAACATTGCCGCCCGCGCGTCCATAGAACTCGACCGGCAGCGAGCCGTTGAGCGTTAGCTTCACGTCTTCGACCATCATGCCGGTACTCAACTCCACCACCATTACCGACTTCACCTGCTTCGCCGTCTCGCGTAACTCGCGCGCTGGGAACGGCCACAACGTGATTGGACGGAAGAGGCCGGCCTTCAATCCCTGCGCGCGCAGTTGGTCTACAGTCGAGCGCAAAATCCGGGAGACGATGCCGTGACCGACGAGCAGCACGTCGGCGTCTTCGGTGAGGTAATTCTCGCAGCGAGTTTCCAGTTCCTGTGCCAGCGTGTACTTGGCTTCGAGCTTGCGCACCAGCGCTTCCAGCGCATCGGGCTCGAGCTGGATAGAGGTGATCAGGTTCTTTTTGCTCTCGGCGGTTCCCTTGACTGCCCAATCTTTTTCCGGCTGCTCAATCTCGCGCAACTTGATGTCCAGCGGTTCCATCATCTGGCCGACGTAGCCATCGGTCATGATGACGACTGGATTGCGATAGCGGTCGGCAAGGTCGAACGCCAACACGGTAAGGTCGAACATCTCCTGCACCGAGGACGGCGCAAGCACAATGTTGCGATAGCAACCGTGGCCACCGCCCTTCACCATCGCGAAGTAGTCGCTCTGCTCGGGCGCGATGTTCCCCAGCCCAGGTCCTCCGCGCACCACATCAACAATCACCGCCGGTAATTCGGCGCCCGCGATATACGAGATGCCTTCCTGCATCAGGCTCAGCCCGGGCCCGGAAGAAGCCGTCATCACCCGCATGCCCGCAGACGACGCGCCGTACACCATGTTGATCGCCGAGACTTCGCTCTCTGCCTGCAAAAAAGTGCCGCCCACTTCCGGTATTAGCAGGGCGGCGTATTCCGCGATTTCACTGGCAGGGGTGATGGGATATCCATAAAAAGACCGGCAGCCCGCCAGCACCGCGCCTTTGACGATGGCGACATTTCCTTTACAGAGTTGCCTCACGGGTCACCTCCTGATTTTTTGGAACGGCGGCGGCTGCCGCTTTCGCTGGAATCAGTCGCTCCACCGTGATGGCTCCCGGCTCAGGGCAGCAGTAGAAACAGGCCCCGCAGCCGGTGCAGTCCTCGCCGGTATATTGCGCCGGATGCACCCCGTACTTGCTAAGCTCGGGCGCCAGTTCAAGACACTCGGGCGGACACGACTCCACGCACAAGCCACATCCTTTACATTCTTCCGGATCGATGATCACATTGCCGCGCGGTTGCGATGACATTGTTGCGCTCCTTACCCTCTCACTTCTGCTGCGCAAGCGTTGCGCTGAAACCAGCGTTGACGCTCGCAATAGTCGTACAGCTCGTCGCGAAACTTGGGATGTGCAATCTGGATTAGCGACTCAGCCCGCTGACGGATGGTCCGCCCGTGCAAATAGGCGATGCCGTATTCCGTGACCACGTAGTGCACGTCGGCCCGGGTCGTGAGAACGCCCGCCCCATTGGTCAGCCGCGGCACAATTCGCGATATCGTGTCGTTCTTAGCCGTCGAGGGTAGCGCGATGATCGGTTTACCGTATTTCGAGCGTGCCGCCCCGCGAATGAAATCCAGCTGCCCACCGAAGCCGCTGTAGAATTGCGACCCGATCGACTCGGCGCACACCTGCCCTGTCAGATCCACCTCGATGGCCGAGTTGATAGCCACCATCCGGTCGTTTTGCGCAATACGGAAGGGATCGTTGGTGTAGGCCGAGGGATGAAACTCGAAGATAGGATTCTCGTCGAGAAACTCGAACAGCTTCTTTGTGCCCAGCACGAAGCTGAGAATGACTTTTCGCGGCTTCCAGTTCTTGCGTTGACCATTGACGACGCCCGCTTCGATCAGCGGAATAATGTTATCGGAGAGCAGTTCAGTATGGATGCCGAGGTCCTTGCGGTCCATCAGGTTGGGCAAAACCGCGTCGGGGATACCGCCTATCCCACATTGTAGGACTGCGCCGTCTTCGATCAACGCTGCCACCCGCGTCCCGATTAGCCGGAACAACTCCGAGCCTGGTTGCTTCTTTAGTTCGCATAATGGGCGCGAGAGTTCTACGATGGCATCAATTTCGCTGACATGGATGAAGCTGTCGCCATAGGTGCGAGGCATGTCGGCATTTACCTGGGCAACGACATAGTGAGCGCATTTGGCGGCGGTCAGCGTGCACTCTACGCCAACACCAAAGCTGCAATAGCCGTGGGAATCAGGGGGCGACACCTGGATAAAGGCAACATCAATCGGCATCTCGCCGCTTTCAAATAGCGCCTCAACCTCACCCAGGAAGACCGGGGTGTAATCAGCTCGGCCGTCGTTTACCGCCTCACGCACGTTGCCGCCGACGAACAGGGCGTTGTGGCGAAAGTGTTCTGCCATTTCGGGCGCGCAGTATGGCGACGCACCCATGGTGAGCAGGTGCATAACCTCGACATCCTTCACAAAGCGCGCGCGCCCCATCAGTGCCTCGACCAACGCTTCCGGCTCGGCACAACCGGGATGGATATACACCCGCATTCCCGACTCCACGCAAGCTACCGCCTCGCGCGCACTCACAAGCTTGCTGCGGTATTGATCTATCCAGGACATAGACAGGCTTCCTCGTCTAAGCAGGTACGGCTTCAGACTTCACGGAGTAGCCGGCGGTGGCGCGCTCATGCCCCAGCGCGGAGTAGTAAATGGCGAGATTGAAGAACTTGTCCAGCATGTCCAACAGTTGCAGTTCGCCGAAGATCTCGACCGGATGCTCCAGTTCGGCATGTTTTTGCATGTAGTCCCAAAGGTTCTCGCGGACCAGGCAAACCATCCACACCACTTGGCTGGCGGGCACACCTTGCGCCGCGCGCTGCGCGCCGACTTCAAGGTAACGCCGTTCAATATCCGCCTCGGTCTTGCCCAGCAACCATTCGCCGAGGTGGCGATACACCTCATACACTTTTTCCGTGAGCTCACTGTCAGGCACGTTAACGTATGCCGAGCACTTTTCGCATTGGCGATAACGGTTGTGCAGGCTGCGGGCCAACCCATCGGAATGGCTCTCGATCAGCTTTACTAGACGGTATGCAAGCAACATGGCGGACCTCTCTCACCGGGGCCAAGGGTCACATAAGGCAGGGTGCGACATTTTCGGCTCCGGCCCCTCACTCTTACATGTAAGTGTCGCCTTTCGAGAGCCCCGCAAGCCGTGATTGCTATCACTTGCAAATGTGACGGGAGTCACTCAACGAATTATTGGGCGGGCGGCAAGAGAGTGTGTCTCGATTCGTGCAATTTATTTCGCAGGCAGTTTTGGTGGAGCGAAGGCTGCCAGCCGTGATTCAGCAAGAGCGCGAGCCTTGGTCCCATGTCGAGTTTTTTCCATCTAGGCGAAGGGCGCTACTTTGAAACCGTGGGCGTCGGCGCGTTCGTACGCCCTTGACACCCAGAGCGTTCACCAGAGTTTTTCCGCAGCCTGTGAAGCCGTGCCCCTTCAAGCACGCCCTCGAACCACGGAAGTCAGGTGAATAACCGTGTCGACCGGGAAGTTGTTCGCAATTCCGAGATTACACGCGACGGCAATTACGCCGGCCGTGCAACTTCGCGGTACACCTGGAGCATACGGCGCACGCTTTCTTCCCAGGAAAACTTTTCGCACTGCTGTAGTCCGCGCGCTTTTAACTTGTCGCGCACGCTCTGGTCAAGCAGAACGCGATGCAGGGCCTTCATGATCTCGAATACGTTTTCCGGGTTTACCATGACCGCGGCATTGCCCACGACTTCGGGAATGGAGGAGGTGTTGCTGGTGACCACGGGAGTGCCGTGCGCCATTGCTTCCAGAGGCGGCAGGCCAAATCCTTCATACAGTGACGGAAACACGAAGATTTTCGCCTGATCGTAAAAGATGCGCAATACTTCGATAGGCACGAAGCCGAGAAAGCGCACATCGTTCTGCACCCGCCCCTTCACCACCGCGCGCCGCAGGTCGGGATGCTTGGAGACTTCATCCCCAATGATGATCAGCTTTAGGTCCTCGAATAGGTTCTCTTTGGCCAACTCGGTCTTGAGCGCGGAAAACGCCTCGATGATGCGCACCACGTTCTTGTGCGGGCTGATGCGCCCGGCGTAAAGCAGGAAAGGATAGTTCACCTGGTAACGCTCGGCGATGAACTCGCGCTCGGCCACACTGGCATGTCCCAGGCGAAAACGTTCGTCGATGGCGTTGTAGATAACCTCTATTTTCTGCGGTGGAATTTGAAACAGGCGCTCGGTATCTTTCTTGGAAAAGTTGGAGACGGCGAAGATGCGCGCCGCATGACGCAGCACCCGCCGGGTGAACTCAAAATGCAGGCTCCGTTTTACCGTGGAATGGCTATTCACCCGGTAGAGGTGATCGAACAGATCGTGCACCGTAACCACGTAGGGACACGGTATTCCCTGCGGCTTCCAGAAAAGATGCGGCACATGCAGCAGGTTGCAGCGGAAACGCTTCAGTAGCCGATGTAGTTCAAAGTAGCTGGAGACCGAGAATTCGTTCGGCTGCGCCGGCAGTGTCTTGAAGTTCGCCGGCAATCCGTCGGTGCCGGGCAGCTTCCCAGGAATGCCGATGAGAAAATATTCGTTCTCGTGGTCCAGCCGGGCAAGGGTGCGAATGGCATTGCGGGTGTAAGTCCCAATGCCGAACTCGTTAATGCGCCGGATGTCGATGGCAATTCGCACAGAGTAGTGTAAACCTGGGGGGTTCCGAACAGGTATCAGAGTCAAGAGTCACAGACGGCGACATGCGTTGTCGAACACAATGGGTGGAGCATCGCTTCAGCGGTGCATCGAACAAGGGCTTTCAAATTTCGGCTTCAGCCGCTGCGGTAATTATGGCGATACCATATCGAGGCACAACCAGCAGTTCAACTTACTTTCTCACGGCGGGAACGTACAACAAGATCAATATTCTGCAGTCAGATCGAATGGCGGACTTGTTCTGCCGCACGCTGTTGCGCTATCGGGACGCAGGCAAGCTTCGACTGCATGCCTTTGTGGTATTGCCTAATCACATCCACTTGTTGCTCACTGTACCCGAGGGCTTGACTCTTGAGCGGGCAATGCAACTCGTAAAAGGTGGATTTTCATTTGAGGCTGGAAAACTCCTTAGTATCCGCACTCCATTTTGGCAGAAGAGTTTTCTCGATCGGAGAGTACGGGACGCCGCCGAATGTGAAAAGTATCGGAATTACATTCACCAAAATCCTGTTGCGGCTGGATTGGTAGGCAAGGCTGAAGACTTTGTCTATTCCTCGACGAATCCGAATTTTGAGATGGACGAGTTACCTCAGCGGCTGAAGTCGGCTGAGGGTCGGCATCGATAATGCACCGCTAAAGCGGTGCTCCACCCGCGACGCCGGAAATAAAGCTGCTCCAACCTGCCATAAATCCCGCTTGATATGTGAGGTGCCCAGGTTTTAAATTTCAAACATGGGCCCCACAGTATCAACTAGGTCAGCACTTAAGAACGAGCGCGGCGTATGGATATTTCGCTCCGGGAAGAAGCTGTCTGCCGCCGACACGAATAGAATGCTCCGCAAGGTTCGCCTGCAGCGAGACCGCCGGAACCGCAAAGATAGTCGATAAGGTCCCCACCCTTACGCCTTCACCGCCTCCGCGTGCTTCGTCCGCCGCGAGGCGTACAGAGGGAATGCCTCTGCCAGTTCCAGCACTTCGCGGCGAATGCGCGTCAGCACATTCTTGTCGGTGCGATTGTGCAGCGCCTCGGAGATCCACTTGCCGACCTGTCGCATCTCGGGTTCTTTCATACCGCGCGTGGTGAGCGCCGGGCTCCCAATGCGGATGCCGCTCGGCTTCATTGGCGGATTGGTGTCGAACGGAATGGCATTCTTGTTCACGGTGATGCCGGCCTCGTGTAGCGCATTCTCGGCCTCGCTGCCCAGCATGCCTTTGGCGAAGACGTCCACCAGCATAAGGTGAGTATCGGTGCCGCCGGAAATAATGTGGAAGCCCTCGTCCGCCAGCGTTTGCGCCAGGACCTTCGCGTTGGCCACAACCTGGCATGCATACTCTTTGAAGCTGGGCTGCAGCGCCTCGCGAAAGCAAACTGCTTTGGCAGCGATGATGTGCACCAGCGGCCCACCTTGCACTCCGGGGAAGACAACCTTATCAATCGGCGCGGCATATTCCGCCTTCGACAGAATCAGTCCAGCGCGCGGACCGCGCAGCGTCTTGTGGGTGGTGCTGGTGACGATTTGCGCGTGCGGCACGGGTGAAGGATGCGCGCCTCCGGCAACCAGTCCGGCGAAGTGGGCCATGTCAACCAGGTAGAGCGCGCCAACTTTGTCGGCGATCTGGCGCATGCGCGCGAAATCGATAAACCGCGGATAGGCGCTGCCCCCACCGATGATGAGCTTCGGCTGCTCGCGCTCGGCAATCTTCTCCAGATCGTCGTAGTCGATGGTCTCGGTTTCCTTGGTCACGCCGTAAGGAACGATCTTGTATGTCTTGCCGGAAAAGTTCAGCGGGTGGCCGTGTGTGAGATGTCCGCCGTGCGCCAGGTTCAATCCGAGAATAGTGTCCCCGGGCTTAATGACAGCTGCGTAAGCCGCCATGTTGGCGGTCGATCCCGAATGCGGCTGCACGTTGGCATGCTCCGCGCCGAAAAGCTGCTTGGCGCGGTCGCGCGCGAGGTTCTCCACCACGTCGGTAAATTCGCATCCGCCGTAATAGCGCTTGCCGGGATAGCCTTCGGCGTACTTGTTAGTGAAGACCGAGCCAGCCGCTTCCAGCACGGCTTCGCTTACAAAGTTCTCGGAGGCGATCAACTCCAGGCCTTCGTGCTGACGGCATTCTTCATTCTCGATCGCCTGCGCGATCTCTGGATCTACTTCAGCCAGCGGCCGTTCCATTGGATTTGTTTTCATGATTGCGTCCTTCCCTCTATAAAGAATCTTATAAATCCGGTCTTGAAGAGGTACGTCGACATCGCAATCATTGTAGCGCGCAGGCGGTCAACCAAACACGTGAGAGGCTTAGTTACCACGGAGAACACGAAGCGCACGGGAAAGCGAGACAGGAGTGAAGGACACGGTCAGACTCGACCATAGAACGAAAGGCAGTAAGAGAAAATCTTAGTCTTCTCCGTGTTCTCCGTGGTGAAAAGAACCCCTACCCGCCAAACGCCTTCGCCAAGAAGCGCGAGATGTGCCAGGCGTCCATGTATTTATAAGGGCTTTCGCCGAGGGAGTAGTGTCCGCACGGCAGCGCCTTGATCGTGGTATCGAGGCCGCGCCGCAGAAATTCGCCCGCCGCCTGGGCCGAAAATTCCGGCAGGAACGTCAGGTCGTAGCGGCCATAGATCATCAGCGACTTTTTCGGCCAGCGCTCAAACTTGTCGAAGTACACAATCGGGCTGATCGACAGCCAGACCTGGCGTAGTTCGTCCTGCGTCAAGACGCTCTCGATTCCTTGCCGGATGTGGCGGGTCGATTGTCCCGTCCAGGTGACATCGCCAAACGACGTCGAAGCGTGGTTGAAGACATTGACGCTGATGCGCGGGTCGTGGGCTGCTGCGATAAATGCGTAGCAGGAGCCGAGGCTGGTTCCCACCAAACCAAGCCGCGAGTAGCCGCGCTGCTGCAGCCAGTCGAGGCAGCAACGGATGTCGACGATGCCTTGCCGCGTGGCGTCAATGGTACGCCCGATGTTGGCGGAAACCGCGTAGTCGGCGCGCGTGATCCCTGCCGGGCGGCGAATGTCGTGGTATGGCATGCTCATGCGCAGCGCCGAGATGCCCAGCAAATTGAAAAGGCGGCACAGCGCGTTCTGGCTTACGCCATCGGCGTTCCACTGTGGAATCACGATCACCGCGCGGTGTCCTCGTGCCGGGAACCAGCGCGCATTCATGCAATTATTTTCGGGATACGGCGACTCCACGGGAGAGGTGAAGCGCAGGAACGTCCCCAGTTCGTCCTTCGGCTGCTTCTTGGGAGCATCACTACCGGTGTGGAAGAGTTCGACCTTACGCTTCTCCAGCCGGAAATCCGATGGGACGTTGTAGGCATAGAACTGGTCGCTGTTGGCGACGATGTGGTCGTTGGTTGCCGTCCAGTAGGCCAGCATCGCGGCTTTATCGCTCTGCTCCTGCGGCGGAGGGAAGTTCCCCAGGGTAGGCCAGCCGCCCGCCCACTCCGATCCCCATTCGAATGGACGCACCACGCGATTGTTATCGCGCGACGTCATTCGCGCTTCCCAGTCGTGCATCCAGCGGCGGTAACTTTCTCGCATCTACCAAAACTATACCGAGGCGAATGCTTCGCGGTCGCGCGCAACCCAACGAACATGCGAACTTATACGTTCAACAGCAGTCTGGACCGGTTGAATGGAGGAGCTGCCTACCGTCCGTTTTTGAAAGGAGTCCAGCTAGCATCCTGCCTGCACCCGGTCCGAGCCGCTAAGCCGTTCCACCCGCCGGTACAGGTAGTCTCAAAGTCTTTCTAGCTGATTCGCGGTCTGCCCTGTATCATGTCCTCCGCGGAGTGGAGACACATGTACTTCGAGCAGTTCTACCTGGGTTGTCTGGCGCATGCCTCGTATCTTTTCGGATCGGAAGGCGAAGCCGTCGTCGTCGACCCCCAGCGCGATATTGAAATCTACCTGGAGGCGGCGCACAAGCAGCAGCTTCAGATTCGTCACATCTTCGAGACCCATCTGCACGCCGACTTCGTCTCGGGACATAAAGAGCTAGCCGCACGAACAGGCGCTACGATCTACATCGGTGAAGCAGCAGGCGCGACGTTCCCCCATGTCGCTGTGAGCGATGGCTTCGAATTGCGCGTGGGCAAACTGCGCATCAACGTTCTCTCGACCCCGGGCCATACGCCGGAAAGCATCTGCCTGGTTGTTACCGATGAAGAGAAGTCACCGACGCCATACGCTGTGCTCACCGGCGACACGCTGTTCATCGGCGACGTGGGGAGGCCGGACCTCTCGCCTACGCATACGCCGCAGCAACTCGCGGGCTTGCTTTACGATTCTCTGCACACCAAGCTTCTCGCCTTGCCCGACGCGGTGCAGGTGTATCCCGCGCACGGCGCTGGCTCGCTGTGCGGACGCAACATGCGGGCCGAGCGCTCCTCCACGATCGGCACGGAACGACTGACCAACTACGCCCTGCAGATCAAAAGTCGCGACGAGTTTATTCGGCAACTGACGACCAACCTGCCAACGCGTCCTGAATATTTCCTTGAAGACGCAGCTATCAATCGTGCTGGAGCCGCGGCGCTCGCGGACCTGCCCGAACTTACTGCGGTCTCCGCGACCGAACTAAAGAGCATGCTGGAGCGCGGCGCGATCGCGCTCGATGTCCGTCCTGCCGAGCAGTTCGCCGCGGCCCATGTGCCCGGATCCATCAACATTGCGCTCGCGGGACAATTTGCTTCATGGGCAGGAGCTGTTCTCGGTACCAGGGTGCACCCGGTGCTCATCGGTGAGGCGTCCGAGCAGATCAGTGAGGCACGCATGCGTCTGGCACGGGTAGGGATCGAGGAGCTGCCGGGTTATCTCGATGGCGGCATCGAAGGATGGAGGCGAGCGTGGTTTCCCGTCGCGCAGTTGACGCAGATTACGGTGCAGGAACTTAGCACACGGCTGCAAAGCGGCGGGCTGCAAGTGCTGGATGTCCGCAGAGAAGGTGAATGGCAAGCTGGGCACATCGACGGCGTGGACTGGTATCCACTGGACCGCTTCAAAGCAGCGCTGCCGCAACTGGAACGGACTGGGCCTATTGCGGTCCACTGCAAGAGCGGCTATCGCAGCATGATCGCCTGCAGTCTGCTGCAAAAGGCGGGCTACAACGTCATCAACGTGATCGGCGGATTCGATGCGTGGGAGCAGGCAAAGCTGCCGGTTGCGGCAGAAGTCGGAGTCGGCGCGTAGCTGCTACCCAGCCTCCGCGGTCGGCCGAGAACCATGCCAAGACCTTCTACAACCGGGGAAGTGCGCACTTCTCCCAAGACGATGTGGAGGGGAGCTGAAGGACTATAACGAGGCCATCCGGCCCGGATGTATATATCGGTTATTTTCGTTCCCGTCCGCTATCCTCAGTCGTTTCAACTCCCCTTTCGCGCCTCACTTGGACGAAGGTGGCGAGCAAGGGTAACAGTCGCCGGGGGCCGTATAGTTATTAATCGTCGCCGTCACGAGCTGTCCTTGGGTTCCATTTGGAAGGGGACAGGTATTGCACCCGTTGGTGTTGAACGTAACAGGGAACGACCCCGTCGCGCTTGCCGCAAAACCCGGAACTTGCTCATCTGCCTTGAGATGAAATTTTGCGAGTGTCGTATAGACTTCGCGTAGGAGCCCCGGAGGAGACCGTCTGGCATAATCCTCGAGAATCTCTGCGATCTCTAAATTCGTTGAATGTTTTCTATCTCCGTAGAATCGTCGGCCACGGGTGATGGTTATACTTAGCCACAAATCCTCGTCTCTTCCGGCTGTACCTTCACTGTGGCCGGCATGAGTGGGTTCAATTGGAGTTGGCATTGGTGTCGTTCCTCCGAACGAACTATATACTCTCCCTGGGGTTGCAAGACGTAATTATTCTCTGGCCGGACCTAGGGCGCGACGCAGGGTCTGGTGTGGCCCAATGCGAGTCCCGACCCTTTGTGGTAGGATTTCGGTCCACGAGGAGACATATCGCATGTCCATGGTAGGCAGATGGTGGAACACATATGGGACGGGAAGCGGCAATACTGCGACCACGGCCGCTATTACAATAAGTGGCTTTGCTCCGTCTTGGATCGCCGCGACGCCTCTGCTTCAGTTTATTAGCTGCCCAAGCGATTCATTTTCATTCGCGGGGGTGAGCGGCTGGATTACCGTGGATCCCACTACCGGAGCGATAGCCGAGGAGGAGGAAAATTCTCTATCGGATTACACTTCCTGGTCGTATTCAATTTGGGGCGCTAACTTCGTTCAGGTGACTTTCGCCTTGCGAGTTCGCAACGCGGACTCGTCGGCGGTCGCATCTGTAGAATTTTGGGAGCAGTGAATGCCACATCAGCATGCATCGTCCAATTTCGGCTCCGTTGGTTTGAAAGAAGAGCCGAAACTCATCGGAACGGTGGTTGTTTACGAGCGCAAGACAGGGCGCATCGCCCACACGCACCAATTCGTCCATTTCGGATACGGTGAGCCTCCGAGTAAGGCGTCGATGGAGCAAATCGCTTTGAGGGCGGCCGGTTCAGTAGGTGGCGTTCACGACGTGCTGCATTATCACGGCGCGCCGCTAAAGGCTCATGCTTTTTATCGCGTTGACCTCGACACCAAAAGCCTCATCGAAGGGCCTCGAAGCTAGGGGCTGACTCGACCAGCAATCGTCGGCTGGATCAGTATCCGTGTCCGCTACCGTCGCCCAGGTCCACCTTGCCCCGGAACATGCGATAGACGAAGACGAAGTATCCGAGTGCGAGGATCATGCCGATCGTCCACCACACCAAGCCGACGCCCAACCCGTGCGCACCTGCGGCAGTATTGAAGATCGTGAGGCTCAGGTTGGTACCGGTGCTCGCGGGCAGCACGTTGGGATAGAGCGCGAAGGCTGCTCCCACCAGCATGGCCACAATGTAGACACACGACGCCAGAAACGCGCCTTTCTCGTTTCCCTTCGCGTGCGCATAGTACAGATAGATCAGGCTGCCGATCACCAGCACTGGAACCAGGTATCCAATGGGCCACTTGCTGTAATTGTCCAGCACGTGCGGCACAACCAACACGGTGGCGATCAGGCTGGCCACCGTGATCAGCACCTGCACCGGCCAGAAAAAGCTCGCAACCTTGCGGGCGCGCGAGTTCAGTTCACCTTCGGTCTTGATGGCAAGGTAAAGAGATCCGTGAACGACGAGCGTGAGCAGCGCGACCACGCCGCAGATTACGGTGTACCAATCGAGAATGCCGTTCTGGGTGCCTACGCGCCAATTCGTCCAAAGCGGCTCGAAAAAATAGCCATCGGCTTGCAACGGAACACCGCGCACCACATTGCCCAGGGCGGCGCCCAAGAAGATGGCCAGCAGGATGCTCGAAATTCCAAAGATGACGTCGAAGAAGCTCTTCCACACCGGCTCCGCAATATGGGTGCGAAACTCAATACCGATGCCGCGCAGCATCAGCAGCCACAGCACCATCATCAGCGGCAGGTAAAATCCGCTGAAGCTGGACGCGTACAACAGAGGAAAGGCGAAGTAGAGAGTTCCGCCGGCAGCCAGCAGCCAAACTTCATTGCCGTCCCACACCGGTCCGATAGCGCGCAGCACGGTGCGGCGCTCCGCGTCATTTTTCGCGATGAAGAGGTGGACTGCGCCTGCTCCGATGTCGAATCCGTCCAACAGCACATACGCGGCCACCATTACCGCAACGATCATGAACCATAAGGTTGACATGGCTATCGCACCTCCACGGGATCTACCGCAGTTACGCTTGGTTTCCCCACTACTGGCTCAGGATCTGGATCCGGCCCATGTTCGATTTCGCGGTACACCAAGAAGAGGAACAGAATCGAAAGCACGGTGTACATCCCCAGAAACCCAAGGAAGCTGAACCAGGCGTTACCGGCGGACACCATCTTGGAATAGCCGTCCACGGTACGCATCAAACCATAGACCAGCCACGGTTGCCGGCCGAGCTCGGCTGTCATCCAGCCGGCGGTGTTCGCGATGTAAGGCAAGGGGAACAGCAACAGCAAAATCCAGAGCATCCAGCGAGCGTCGAACAACTGGCGCCGCCATAGCAGAAAGGCTGCGATTACGGAGACCGCGATGAAGATTGTCCCCAGACCAACCATGACGTGGTACGCGTAATACAACAGAGGAATGCTGTCGGGCCAGTCTTGCTTCGGCACCTCGTTGAGGCCTTTAACCTCGGCATTCCATCGGCGCCAGGTTAGAAAGCTCAGCATCTTGGGAATAATGATTGGGTTGTCGATCTTCTGCGCCTGGACATCGGGTTGGCCGAGAATGACCAGCGGCGCTCCGGGTTGGGTCTCCCATAGCGCCTCCATTGCGGCCAGGGTCACCGGCTGGTGGAAGGCCACCATGCGGCCTTGGGCGTCGCCGGTCGGGAAGAGCTGAACAAGGCTCGCAATCAATGCCGCGATCACGCCGACGCGGACGAAGATGCGCCCCTGCTGCACGTGTTTCCGGCTGAGCAAGTAGAAGGCACCGACCGCCGACATCACGAACGCCCCAGTGATGACCGCGCCGCTCATATTGTGCGCATACTGCCACCAGGCCCAGGGATTCAGCACCAGCTGCCAGAAGCTGCTCAGTTGGAGGGAACCGTCAGCCGCTCGCTGATAGCCCACCGGGTGCTGCATCCAGGCATCCGTCGCAATAATGAAGTATCCCGATAGCCATGAACCAACAAAAACCATGAGCGCGGTGAACCAATGCTGGATCCTGGTCAGCCGCTTTTCGCCATACAGAAATAGACCCAGGAATGTGGACTCCAGGAAAAAGGAGAACAGACCCTCCATGGCCAGGGTTTGTCCGATGATGCCGCCGGCGTAACGTGAAAAATGTGACCAGTTGGTGCCGAACTGAAATTCCATGGGAATTCCGGTCACTACGCCGATCACAAAATTGATGCCGAAAATCTTGGCCCAGAAGCGAGCGGCCCGGTCGTAACTTTCGTTCTTGGTCTTGAGCGCCAGGGTTTTCAAGATCACGATTAACAGCGCCAATCCCATCGTCAGCTGTGGAAATAAGTAGTGATAGGTAACGGTAAAAGCGAAATGCAGGCGGTGAATTAAGATTGCGCTATCCATGCATGGACCCTCGGTAGGAAGACGCCGCTCCCGGAGATGGCGCGGCGTTGTGCCGCGTGCTACGGCGGTGGGAACAACGTACTAGCTATTATCCCGCAGCCGACGGTACAACGCGCGGTGATTGAGGTCACAAAACGCAGTGAACCATCTGGCGCTAAACTAATGGCAGTGCCTCGTTTTTTTGCGAATACGGTCATCTCCCTATGCTTGCTGGCAGGAGCGGCGCTGCTGCTTATGCAACACCCGGTCAGCGTGCAAGCACAGCAGCGGACCTTGCGCCTCATCCTGAAAGATGGCTCCTACCAGTCCGTGGTGAAATATGAGATCCAGGGTGACCGGGTGCACTATCTCAGTGCGGAACGGTACGAGTGGGAAGATATTCCGGTATCGCTCATCGACTGGGACGCAACCAAAAAGTACGAAGCTGCCCTCAGCAGCGGCAAGATCCACAACGTACACGAAGAGACTCCCGAGGAAAAAGAGGAACGCGAGAAAGAGGAAGCCAACTCGCCCCAGGTCGCACCAAGTCTGCATCTGCCCGGAACCGGTGGGGTGTTCCTCTTGGACCAGTACCAGGGGAAACCGGAACTGGCGGAGATCGTACAAAATGGCAGCGAGCTAAACAAGAACCCTGGCAAGAGCGTGTTGCGTGCCACCATCAACCCCATAGCCAGCTCCAAACAGCCATTTGAGCTAAAGGGCGAACACGCGAAGATTCAGTCACACGTGCCGCGTCCTACCATCTACATTGACATCGACGAGGGAACACAGAATCCCACCAGCGTCGCTGACCGCTTCCGGCTGGTTCGCACCGAGATCAAGAAAGACAAACGCGTCGTCGCCAGCTTGAAAGTCAGCTTTACCGGAAAGGTGAGCGAGCAAAACAACTCAGTTCCCGCAAGCGTTGAAAAGCTGGGTACGGGAGAATGGGTAAAGGTGACTCCGGCACAGGACCTGGCCCCAGGTGAATATGCAATCGTAGAGATGCTCGGCCCGCAGGAGATGAACCTTTACGTGTGGGACTTCGGAGTCAATCCCAGCGCACCGGCAAATCCGAGCATAGTGCAAGCTGACAAAACCAATCCGGAAACGCAACCGAAATAAGGAACCCTGACGCGAGCTAAGACTGGGATGGTCCTTCCTGTGGTCCAACGATCCCAATGCCGGCCAAGGCTACGTTGTCACGTCCCGACTGCTTCACCTGATACATCATTTCGTCCGCGCGTTGCACAATGGCCTGGGGAGAGGTGGCGTCGTCTGGAAAACTCGCAATCCCGATGCTGGCCCGAAGCGACAGCGCCACGCCCTCCCCAGTGAGCCATTGCCGCGAATGAAAGACGGTCATCAATCGCTGCGCCACCAGAAGGGCCGCGTCCTTTGAAGTCTGGGGAAGTAGAATGGCGAACTCGTCGCCGCCATAGCGAAACGCCGCATCTACCAGGCGAAGGTTCTCGCGTAAGGCCTGGCCGACCTGCGCCAAAAGCTTGCTGCCAACCAGGTGTCCATGCTCATCGTTCACCCGCTTGAAGTGGTCGAGGTCAAGAAACAGCAGGCTGAACTCGTACCCAAAACGTCGCGAGCGGTGCACCTCTTCGGAGAGCATGCTGAATAAATGCCGTGCGTTGAACAAGCCAGTACAGTCATCGGTGATACTGAGTTCCTGGATGCGGTGAACGGCGCGCGCATTCTCGATGGCGATGGCGGCGTAATCGGCCAAGGTCCGCAACAGCAGCTCGTTGCGGGTGTAAACCCCCATGTCGATATTTACCATCTCAATGATGCCCAGGACTTTGCCTCCCGTCCGCACTGGTATACAGACCGCCGAACATCCTGGCACGAAGAAATCGTTCTCCTTAGTCTGGCGGACGCGTGGGTCCGTCATCACGTCAGGGAAAACCAGTGGCGCGCCATGGTTGATCACCCATCGGGGAAGGCTTTCACCCGACGCCATTTCCAGGCCATTGAGATTCTCGCAACCTTTACCCACCGCCGCGGCATAATAAAGCTCGTCCGTGGCGTCATCCCGCATGAGCAGCGACCAGGTCGCGGGCTCAAAATAGGCGGCCATTTTTTCCATGATGGTTTGCAGAATGGTGTCGAGATCAAGCGACGACGTCAGGGCTTTGGCGACGTCGTGAAAGATTTTCAGCTCGTAAAACTGCCGATCGTCCGCAGTTGGATGCGACATGCAAGAACCTGGCGCAAACTCGTCCCCGGCTTCGGGAAAGCGACCCTCGGCCGGCGGTCACTGACCCCAAAATGTTCAGGCTCAAATTCACAAACGCCTGGCCGATATTTTACCGGAAAGCACATATGCTTCCTATCCCCACCAATCTCCAGCGGGCGGGGGCCACCTGTCGGCGGGGCAGTTTGACACTGTCTGCACCACTTTCTATGATCGGCAGGGACGCTCAGTAAATTCAATTGCGACACTCATTGGAACAGGCCGAGGCTGAGATGAGCACTTTCGGCGAACGGTTGCGTCGCGAACGGGAAATGAGGAACATCTCGCTCGACGAGATCGCTGCTACCACCAAGGTTGGCACCCGGTTGCTGCGCGCATTGGAAGACGAACAATTCGATCAACTTCCTGGCGGCATCTTCAATAAGGGCTATGTTCGAGCCTACGCCAAGTTCGTCGGCATCGACGAGGAACAGGCGGTCGCCGACTATTTGCAAGCCGTGCAGGAAGCCCCGCTTGACGTGCATGGGAATGCCGAACAGAACAGCTCTAGCCGATTCGACAGGGTTGCTGGCGAGCCACCCGGCGATCCTCAGGGACCTACATTTCCCTTTGTTACCGTACTTATAGTTCTCGCACTTATCGCGGGTGCCATAGGCGGCTGGCGCATTTACCGCGAGCGACGGCTTGATCGGCAATCGCAAACCGCGAGTACGCCCGCTGCCGCGGCGAAGGATTCCAGCGCCATCGCTCCCAACGCCAGCACTCCCGCCACTGCTTCTGCTCCGCAGACCGTTTCCGGCAAGAACATCAATGTTCCGCAGCAGCGGGCCGCGCACGAGAATGCAGCGGGAACAACCGCTTCCAAGAGCACGGCCAATTCTGAATCAGGCGCTCAATTCGAACTCACGGTTCGCCCCAAAGATCGCGCCTGGGTTTCAATCAAGTCCGACGGCCAATTTGTGGTTCGTGGCATCATTAAGCCACCGGATGTCAAGACCATCCACGCCACTAGCGAGGTAGTCTTTTTTACCGGCAATGCCGGCGCCGTGGAAGTCTCGTTTAACGGCAAGAACGTTCCTCTAAGCGGAGGCGCAAACGACGAGCGTGTGCTTGTCTTCAATTCCCATGGCCTGCTGTCGAGCGCGGCGCCCGAATGATGCGGCCGGGCATTCCACCTTCATCCCCTCACACCACGAAGAACATTGGTGAAAACGTTGTACGTATTGAGGCCGAAGCCCTGCGCGCACTCGCCGACCGTCTTGCCGGGACCGATGTTGCCAGACTTTGAGCGTGCCGTGGAGCTGCTCTACGGCTGCGCCGGCCGCATCGTCGTTACCGGCATGGGCAAAAGCGGACTGATCGCGCGCAAGATCGCAGCCACGTTTACCTCGACCGGAAGCCCGGCATTGTTTCTTCATCCCGCCGAAGCCCTGCACGGCGATCTCGGAATGGTGGTTCGCGGCGATGTGGTTCTCGCGCTCTCGGCCAGCGGAGAGACCGACGAAATCCTGCAACTACTGGCCACCGTGAAGCGGCTCGGCGTTCCGCTCATCACCATGACCTGCGATGATCTGCATTCTCCCTCAGAACAGCCGCAGAATATGTCAACCCTGGTGCAAGCGGCCGACATCGCGCTCGACTGCTCGGTGGCACACGAAGCCTGTTCCCTCGGACTTGCGCCCACCGCCTCGACCACCACAATGCTCGCCCTGGGAGATGCGCTGGCGGTCGCGCTCTCGCAACGTCGCGGATTCAAGGAAGAGGACTTCGCCAGCCTGCATCCCGGAGGCAAGCTGGGCAAGCGATTCGCGCGGGTCTCCTCGCTCATGCACAGCGGGGATGCAGTTCCCAGCGTGGGTCCCTCGACTCATATGACCGACGTCATCTACGAAATGTCGCGTAAGGGTCTGGGAATGACAACCGTGGTCGAAGGCGAAAAACTTGTGGGACTGATCAGCGATGGCGATCTGCGCCGTCTGCTGCAACAGCACGGCAAGAAGGTCTTCGACCTCTCAGCGGCAGAATGTATGACGCGCTCGCCGCGCACCGTCGGCGCCGGACGTGTTCGCCATCGCCGCACTCGACATCATGGAGCAGAAGAAGATCACTTCCCTTCCCGTGGTGGACCCCTCCGGCCAGCTGCTGGGCGTGCTGCACCTGCATGATCTGTGGGGCACGCAGATGTTGTGAGGAGCGGTCGGCTGTCAGCTGTGAGCTATCAGCCGTCGGCCGTCACCCAAGTTCAGCTCTAGGCTCCAGCGTTCTCCTCAAACTGTCATCTCGACCGAGGCCGCCGCGCCCGGTCACTGACTGGCGAACCACGTCGGTAGATACCTAATGAAGCTCTGACCAATTTCCCCCGATTCGACCGCGCTATACTCGCGTACCTATGGATCGGCGTTCCGCACTAAAAGCGCTTGGATTGCTTGCCAGCACCGCTGTGCTGGAAGGCTGCGCCGCCCGGCACCTTGGTCAGGCTGCGACTCTCCCGCTCCCAACATCACCGCTTCTGAAGCTGCCGAAGGTCAACGTCCAACCCGATCGCGAGATACGGACCATCGTCGAACTGCGGCCATTTCGCCCTTCCGGATTCGTGGTCAACGCACAAAAGTTCGACAACAAGGTGGTGGTGCACAACTACGGACACGGTGGCGGAGGTGTCACGCTCTCGTGGGGAACTGGCGAACTCGCTTGCCGCGAAGTAGACCGTACCGGGGAAAAGAACGTTGCAGTAGTGGGATGCGGCGCCGTCGGCCTGGCCAGCGCACGATTGCTGCAGGAGCGCGGATGTACAGTCACCATCTACGCCAAAAGTATTCCGCCACACACAACATCCAACATAGCTGGTGCGCAGTGGTTACCATTCATGGTCTTTCACCGAGGAGATGAAGCGCCTGATTTCATGGCGAAGTTTGTCGAGGCTTCACATCTTGCGAATGCGCGCTATCAGGTCATGGTGGGACCGCGCTACGGAATTCGCTGGCTGCCCAACTACGCAATGAGGCAGGCTCCAATCCCGAACGGCGGGATGATTAGTCTCGACAGCCCCATTCGCGACCTGCTGCCCGAGATGCGCGACTTGCTGCCTGCCGAGAATCCGTTTCCTTTCCCCGCTGTCCGCCAGTTCCAGACGATGATGATCGAGCCGAACACGTACCTGCCTGCGGTGATGGAAGACTTCCGCATCGCGGGCGGCCAGATCGAGGTTCGCGAGCTTAGAAGTATTGCTGATCTGCAGGATTTGCCTCAAACGGTGATCGTGAACTGCACCGGTCTGGGCGCGAAGGCGCTGTTTCAGGACGACGAATTGACCCCGATAAAAGGCCAGCTAACCATCCTTCTACCGCAACCGGAAATTCAATACTGCACGCTTCCAGAAGATCTTTACATGTTTCCGCGCAATGACGGCATTTTGTTGGGCGGCACACACCAGGCTGGGGTGTGGTCGCTCGAACCCGACCTTCAGGCCAAGGCCCAAATCCTCTCCGAACACGCGCGAATATTTCGGGAGATGCGTTCCGGGTAAATCCTGTGGCTATGTCGTTTCCACAAATGCCATCACCATTTCCCGCTCGCGCGGGCCATCAAGTTCGACCAGAATGACCCTCTGCCAGGTCCCTAACAACAGCAAACCGCGATCGACCATCAGCGCCAACGAAGTTCCGATCAGCGTGGAGAGAATGTGGTCGGGCGCGTGCTCCGGATTGTGGGGATGGCGATATGGAAGCTTGGGAATGAGGTGCTCGAAGGCGTCGAGCATGTCGAGATCGGTCCCGGGATCGAGATCGGCTGTGGTCAATGCGGCCGTGGTGTGAAGCACGCTCAATTGGCACATGCCAGTCTTGTCGCCATACTGCTTCCACACCAGCGATTCAAGGTGCTTGGTGATATCGACGATCTCGCGCTTCTTGTGAGTTTTGACCACAAGCCGATGCATGACTCACCTACTGACCAGGCGTGAACAATTCTAATCGCACGCGCCACGACACAGATTGCCCAGGTTGCAGCAGCACCATGCCGGTATCGGTGCCTCCCCAATTTTTGTTGTAGGGGTCAGGCAGATTGAACTGCGGTTCGATAGCGACAAAGTTTTTCTGCAGCGGTGCGTACACCTGGATTGACTTGATCTGGGGCGAAAGCGTAATCAACCGCAAACCGTACTTGGCCGCAGGGTCGATGATCTCGGAAACCGTGCTCCCGTTGGGGCGATAGTTCAGTTCGGAGAAATTATCATCAAGGTATTGCGAGCCGAGTGGGCGTCCACCGGGCGCGCTGAAGTCATATGGTGTCCCTTTGACCGGAACGCGCTGGCCGGTGGTGAACGAATCATCGTAGTTGTTCATAACAGCGCGAGTTTCGCTGGGCAGATGCAGCTTGATTTGTTGCCGGTCGCCGCTGGGAAGCACGAAATAGGGATGCCAGCCGATCCCCATGGGCAGCGGCTCATGCCCGACATTCTTGGCGATCACCGTCATCTCGAAGGCATTATTCGCCAAAGTCGTCTCGACGCGAACATCCGTGTCGGAGAGCCAATGCCCATCGAAGTTGCCCGCATGCAGAACGGCGGCAACGCTTGAATCGGTGGCTCCATTCTTCTGGGTAACATCTTCGAACTTCGAGCGTCGCATCAATCCGTGAATCGCATGCTTCTCGGCCCCCGGATTGTTGCCGCTCCAGTTCGCCCGCAGGGTGACGGTTTTTCCAGCTACATCCGCAGTGATGGTTTTACCATCCGGCGAAAGCTTGCCGCGAATGCGATTGGCGAATGGCAAGAGAATGGCGCCACCCATCTTGAATACCTGATTGCCAAACGCGTCATCGCCTTTGTCGAGCAATTGTTCCGATTCCGGCAGTGGCGGCGAGTTCAACAGGCTGATCTCTCCCTTGCCCGGCAGGTACGCCTTGATCTGCAAGACCGCCATTCCGCGGCCGGGCAGTATCGTGGCTTCCAGAAATTGCGGCTCGGTCTTGTTGCTGGGACTCGGCCGTTGCAGTACCACCACCGGTTCGCCTCCAATGGAAATCGCTTGCGGAGGCTGAGTTGAATGGCTGTTAGTCATGGCTTGACCGTTCGCATCGCGAGCGCTCCAGCCGCACGTCAACAAAATTGCAAGGCACAAACTCAAACTACTCCACGAGCGTTTGACCATCCACATTGGCGGTTCACCTTTCTTCGGCATTCGTTAGTTTATCTGCAAAGGTTTGCTCGATGGGGCGGCTTCCGGTAGAATCATCTATCCGGCTCACGTCGAGATTTCCTACAAGGATCACAGCAAAGTTATGGCAGACCATTTTTCGGCGCTCAAGCGTGCGCGTCAAACTGAGACCAAAACTACGCGCAATCGCGCCAATAAGTCGCGCCTACGCAGCGCGTTACGCTCCCTGCGCGAGGCCATTGCCAAGGGCGAGAAAGAAGCCGCCCAGAAGGCCTATCGCGAGACCGTTTCCGTCGTGGACAAGGGCGTCCAGAAGGGCATCCTGCACAAGAATACCGCCAGCCGCTACAAGTCCCGCCTCAGCAAGCGGGTAAAAGCTGTCGGCGCAGCGAAGTAGTTCGATTTTCATCCCAAGATTGAAGGCGGGCCATGAGCCCGCCTTTTTGTGTTTGATGCCGCGACGCTTGCTGTCGTTTGAGACTCAAACCTTATCCGGGTGGGTGTGTGATTCCTGCCGCTTTGCCCCCCAAAATCCCTCGGCACAGGGGGCCAGCGGACTCAATCCTGAGGCTGTCGAGAAGGCTTTAATAGAGGCGCTCGACAAACATCTGTGCGAAAACCATCCGCTGACGAAGCAGCGCACGCCTGAGGACTTTCTCAGGTCAAATGTGCGTGTCGTGAAAGAATCAACGGAGGGTTAGCAGCCGAATCAACGCATTATGTACGATTACGATAAGGCGATTTATCGCCAACGACAATGCTTCAGCCGCACCGCTCCCACCATTCGTTCACTCCTAGCTCAACAGAGTACCAATGGCTCTCTAGACGACGTACATAGCCAACGTCGCAAGGTATGCCTTTGTACTTGCTGTAGCTTCCCGTCCATCCGTTCTTGGCCGCCGCTGCAAGGGAATCCGATGGGTCAAAGACGACGTAGACCGTCCAGTCGCCGACGGGAGCCCCGCCGGAACCGTCCCATTCAATGTGCCTGAACCCTCCATTCGCGGGTGTCGGCTGCGCCAGAACTTCAGCCTTGAAACGGTGCGCCCACAGCAGCCATCTCAGCGAAGGGCGGAGTACGTTCTGAGTCTTGAGTAATGCTCCCGACACGACAAGGAAGGCGATCAGTGCAAGCAGGACGTGAGAGCTTCGGCTTGGCCTCTTGCGAAGGGCGGCAAGCACAAAAAGGACCAGACAACACAGGGAGCACAGGCAGACGATAGGAACGATCAGGAAGTACATTAGGACGGGATCGCCGGCGTATACGAACAGCCAGAGCATCACAATTGTTGCGCCCACTGCGGCATAGAGTGGCAGCTTCCAATTGAATCGCTCGCGGCCCGTTCTCGCTCCTATAACTCCCATGGTCAGATTATCTCGTTGCAGTCTACTGGCAATAACAGGCGATAGCGTAAACAACGCCCCGCCAGCGGTCAATGAGTGTAACGGCGATTTATCAACAATGATCCGATGACTTGGTTAACTGTCAGTTTCCCCGCCAGGTAGTCTAGCCTTAACCTCTTGGACATCGTCCGCTGTATTCCCATCTTCCGGCCTGAGGATTGCGGCTTCGTTTAGGTAATTCAGAGCTTCGGGGTAGTCCCCAATGTTCGCATACGCCAGTCCTAGGTGGCGCAATGCGGCTGCATGTTGGGAGTCTACTTCCGTAGCTTTCTTTAGAGGCTCAATTGCATCGGCGTATCTTCCCAAAACGTAATACACATATCCGAGGCCGTATAGGGATACGACGTGGCGCGGATCGATTTGGAGCGCCCCTAAGTAAGCTGCGATGGAATCGTCTGTTTTCTTTGTGTGCCAGAGCGCAGTAGCCAGATTACACATTACATCTGCGCTCGGCTGTGCATTGGCCGCGACTTTATAGTTCTGCGCAGCGCCTTCCCAATCCCCAAGACGAGCGCAGACGAATCCAAGCTCCCGCTGCCAGTATGGAATCTTGGGCGTCGGTTTAAGACCGATGCGGAACGCACGCTCAAGCGACTCTCGTGCACTCTGGAACTGGTTGCAACTTGACAGCACAGCCCCAAGCTCAGCGTGAACACCAGCATAATCAGGCTTCAACGTCAAAGCATGGTCGTAAGCTTCAATCGCGGAGGCATATTCACCCAGGGCAGAATGACAGTACCCAAGCATTGCAAAAACGTATGGACTTGGCCCTCCAGACTCCAATAACAATTTGTAAGCCGCCACTGCGGCTGCATGGCGCTTATGTCGCAGCATCCAGTCGGCGCGAACACGTAACCATTTGGTTTTGAGACTGTTAAGCATCAATACAGGGCGGCGATTCGCCATTCACTATGGTACCCAGTTAGTGGGCTGAGCGATAGTTGGCGTTATCAGGCGATTACACTCAAAATCAAAGCCTACCGATCTGACGGAGGCTCCGAAGGTCAGCCCGGAATTCAAGGACTTTTGAAACCTCCGTGCTCTCCGTGCCTCCGTGGTGAAATAAATTACTTCCCAACCGCCTCACTCTGCGGCTTCCAGCGCAGGATTGGTTTGCGCGCCGCCATGGTTTCGTCCAGGCGCGAGATGCGGGTGTTGTGTGGCGCTTCGAGCACGATCTCCGGGTGCTCCTCGACTTCTTCGGCGATGTCCTTCATCGCCTCGATGAACAGGTCGAGCGATTCCTTCGACTCGCTCTCCGTCGGCTCGATCATCAGGGCCCCCGCAACCACTAGAGGAAAGCTCACTGTGTACGGATGGAACCCGTAATCGATCAGACGCTTGGCAATGTCTCCGGTCTTGATGCCCTTGGGCGCCTGCAAGCGGTCGCTGAACACCACCTCGTGCATGGTCGGCGTCTTGTACGGCAGATCGTAAACGCCTTCCAGGCCCTTGCGAATATAGTTCGCGTTCAGCACCGCGTCTTCGGTGGTCTGCCGCAGGCCATCGGGCCCGTTGGCCATGATGTACGCCAGCGCGCGTACATGCATGCCAAAATTGCCGTAGAACATGCGCACCCGGCCAATCGACTGCGGACGGTTGTAGTCGAAGCCCAGGAGACCATCGGGCTTGGTGACCACCACCGGGCTCGGCAGGAACGGTTCGAGAATCCTCTTGCATGCCACCGGCCCAGAACCCGGTCCACCTCCGCCGTGCGGCGTCGAGAAAGTTTTGTGCAGGTTCAGGTGCATCACGTCGGCGCCGAAATCGCCCGGGCGCACCTTACCCACCAGCGCGTTCATGTTGGCGCCGTCCATGTAAAGCAGTGCGCCTTTGGCGTGCAGCACATCCGCAATCTTGTGGATCTCCTGCTCGAAGACGCCCAGCGTGTTGGGGTTGGTCAACATCAGCGCAGCTACGTCTTCGTTGACCTGCGCCTCCAGCGATGCCATATCGACCATGCCAGCGGCATTCGACTTCAAGTTCTCTACCGAATAGCCGGCCGTCGCTGCCGTCGCCGGATTGGTGCCGTGCGCTGAATCCGGAATAAGCACCTTCTTGCGCGGATTTCCCTGCGACTCCAGATAAGCCCGCACCAGCAGGATGCCGGTAAGTTCGCCATGCGCGCCGGCAGCAGGCTGCAGGGTGATCGCATCCATGCCGGTGATTTCGATGAGCTGTTCACTCAGCATCTTCAGGATGCGCAGCGCGCCTTGCGAAATGCGCTCCGGCTGATACGGATGCGCCTCCGCCAAGCCGGTCAGTCGCGCTACCGCCTCGTTCACGCGTGCGTTGTACTTCATGGTGCACGATCCTAGCGGATACATGCCGTGGTCCACTGCATAGTTCCAGGTGGAAATGCGCGTGTAGTGGCGGATGATTTCGATCTCGCTCACCTCGGGCATTTCGCCCAGGTCTTCGCGCGCCTGTTTGCCCAGCAATTTCGCCGCATCGACTTCAGGCACGTCGAGGGGCGGCAGCTTGTAGGCCTTCTTCCCCGGCGACGACTTCTCGAAGATGAGTCCTTCGTTCTGGCTGATATGGGTAGTGGCTCTGCGGATCTTCGCGTTCAAGTTCACAGCGCCACCTCCTTCGCCGCCGCGTCGATCGACGCCTTGGCTGTGGTCTCGGTGCAACACCACAGCGAAGCGTTACCCAAGTCGGGATAAAATTTCTTCAGTGGGAAGCCTCCGATAATTCGTTGCCCCAGCAGCTTGTCGTTGATGGCGTACGGGTCGGTTTTCGTCTGGATGACGAACTCGTTGAATCGCGGCGCGCCTTCGAACAAAAGCTTCGCGCCGCTTTTCTTGAACTGCGCCGCCGCGTAATGTGCCTTCGCCAGGTTGTACTTCGCCAAATCCTTCAGGCCTTCCTTGCCGTACACGGTCATGAAGATGCCGACCATGAGCGCGACCAGCCCCTGGTTGGTGCAGATGTTCGACGTCGCCTTCTCGCGGCGGATGTGCTGCTCGCGCGTGGAAAGCGTGAGCACGAACCCGCGCTTGCCGTTGCGGTCGTTAGTCTGGCCGACTAACCGGCCGGGAATCTGCCGCACAAACTTCTCGCGCGTGGCCATTACGCCGCAGTAGGGCCCGCCAAATCCGAGAGGCACGCCGAACGACTGCGCCTCCATGCTGACGATATCGGCCTCGACGGGAGGCTTTACGATGCCCAGCGAAACCGCTTCCGCGACGGACACAATCAGCAGTGCGCCCTTTTTGTGGACGATGTCCGCTATCGCGGCAACGTCTTCGATGGTGCCGAAGAAGTTCGGGGACTGGATCAACACCCCAGCGGTTTCGTTGTCGATCGCCTGATGCAAGGCTCGCAGATCAACGCGGCCGTTCTCCTGATAGCCGACGGTTGAAATCGGCATGCCCTGATAGCGCGCATACGTTGCGATGACCTCGCGGTACTCCGGATGCACGCTGGTGGCAATCACCGACTTGTGCCGGCCGGTCAGGCGGGCCGCCATCATCAACGCTTCGGCCGCACCGGTCGAACCGTCGTACATGGAGGCGTTGGCCACATCCATACCGGTGAGCTCGCAGATCATCGACTGAAATTCAAAGATGGATTGCAGCGTGCCCTGCGCGATCTCCGGCTGGTATGGGGTGTATGCGGTGAAAAACTCGCCGCGCGACACCAGCGAGTCGATCACCACTGGGCGATAGTGCGAGTACGCACCCGCTCCGAGGAACGTTGCATAACCTTGCGCACTGCCGGTAGCACAATCGCGAAAGAATTCCACGATTTCGCTTTCCGCATAAGCGCGCGGGATGTTTAGATCGCCCTTCAGGCGATACTCGGGAGGAATGGCGGCGAACAGATCGTCGATGGACCTGGCGCCGATCTGGTGCAACATGACTTCGCGGTCGGATTCAGACTTAGGAAGATAGCGCATGGGTACCTGTATGTTCTCTGGGCGAATGTATGAAGGAAACCACCGACAGCGGGTGGTGAGGCTAAAACAGAATTCAGTTTATGTCCAAATTCCCGTCGCTAACGACGCTGAAATTCATTGCGGGGAGCGGCCCTCTCGGTGCCGTCGCAGATCTTCTAAAAACCGCTTCCACGGTGATCTCGGTCCGGTCTAGCCGGCGTTCGTGAGATTCAACAACCACCTGGTGCTTTTCGACGACACTGAGCAGGTGTCCAGTAGCGTCACGGAGGTCTTTCACGGACTCACGCAGCTCCCTGTCGGCCTCGCGAAACTCTTTCGCCGACTCTCGCTGTTCCTCTCTGAGTTTGTCGATCGCTTCGTTGATCCGTAAGGTATCGTCGTACAGTCGGCCCGACGCCTTCCAGAACTCTTCAAAGTTAGCGAACTCCATAGTGAGTTATCCTGCCCTTCAGTGCCCGCCCTCTTCGGCGACAAACTTCGCATAATCGCCAGCCGACAACAAATGGCTCGCTTCGTTCGGATCTTTGAGAGTGACTTTCACCATCCACGCCTTGTGGGCATCTTTGTTGACCTGCTCAGGCGAGGCATTGAGATCTTCGTTCACTGCGGTTACGGTACCGGAAACCGGCGCGAACAAGTCCGACACCGCCTTCACCGATTCAACCGTTCCGAAAGTCTTGCCAGCCGTGAGCTCGCTTCCTACCTTCGGCAACTCGACGAACACAATGTCTCCCAGCGATTCCTGTGCGTGATCGGTAATGCCGATCGTGCCGGTGTTGCCTTCCACCTTCAACCACTCGTGTTCCTTGGTGTACTTGTAATCCGCGGGATAAGCCATGATGACTGCCTCCTCGCACCGAGCGTCTGCCTCGGCGAAAATTAAATAGCCAACCTAGAAACCACCCGTGTCGTCCGCCGAAGGTCCGTAAACCGCCGGAACTTTTTCCTCGTTCATGCGCAGATAAACTCCAAGTTGCGCGCGATGATGCACCAGGTGATTCAGGAACATCTGGCGGTACGCAAGAAACCTGGAGCCTGCGAACAAGGTCTTCCCCTGCGTCGAAAGTTTCCAGTTATCATTCCATCCGTCTTCGCGGAAGGCGACCAGTGCGGCGCGGGTCTTCGCTGCACCTTCCTCGAGAACGCCGACGAGCTGCGCCGCCGATTCCAGCGTCACCGGCTTGTAGGTGCCCTGCGCGAAGTCGAACTCCGGAGTCGTCAACACGCTCAGGCCGAAGCTGGGGAGCTGCGCCACCAGAGGCGCGAGTCGTCCCAGCGGCATAGACCTGGGATGCGGCGCAAAGTCCGGCTTGCCTGCTGGAACGCGCTCCAACGCGGCGCGCGTCTTCTTCATCTCTTCATCAAACTCGACCAACAAAAGGTCGTTGATAGCCATGTGTCACCTTGTATCACGCCTGTTTCTTTGGACGCTTGTAAAACGGCGTCGGCACTACCTTGCACTTCACTGGCTGGTTGCGGATTTCCACGGCCACCTCGCTGCCGATCGCAGAATGTTCGATAGGCACGTAGGCCAGGGCGATGTTCTTCTTCAGGAACGGCGCGTACGAACCGCTGGTGACGTAGCCAATCTCCTTGCCATTCAGATCGAGCACCTTGTAACCATCGCGCGGTATGCCGCGATCCACCGACTCCAGCCCAACCAATGTACGTTTGATGCCGTCGGCTTTCGCGCGCTCCAGCGCGGCGCGACCGGTGAAGTCGCCCTTCTCCATTTTGAGAAAGCGCTCCAGGCCCGCCTCCCACACATTGATCTCGTCGGAAATCTCATGCCCATAGAGCGGCAGCCTGCCTTCCAGACGAAGCGTGTTGCGCGCGCCCAGCCCGCAGGGCACGATGCCGAATTCCTTGCCCGCCTCCAGTACCGCGTGCCAGACGCGTGTGCTGGTCGCCTCGTCGGTGGGAACGTAAATCTCGAAGCCGTCTTCGGCGGTGTAGCCAGTGCGCGCAATCAGGATGTTCGGCAACCCGCAAACCGTCCCATGGGTGAACCAGTAAAACTTTACCTTCGACAGGTCGGCGTCCGTCAGCTTCTGCAGCGTGTCAACGCCTTTCGGCCCCTGGATCGCGATCTGCGTGTAGTTGTCGCTCAGGTTCTCGACCTTGACGTCGAACTGTCGCGTGTTGTCAGTCACCCAGTTGACGTCTTTCTCGCGCGTGCCGGCGTTGATCACCAGCATGTAATCGTCTTCGCCCAGCCGATGCACAATCACGTCGTCAACGAACGTTCCTTGCGGATACAGCATGGCCGAATACCGGCACTGGCCGATGCCCATCCCCGCCGCGTCGTTCATGGTGATGTGCTGCACAGCGGCGAGCGATTGCGGCCCCGAGATCCTGATGTCGCCCATGTGGCTGACATCGAAAACTCCCACGCCGTTGCGGACCGCCAGGTGCTCCTTCATCAGTCCGCCCACCGGAGGGTATTCCACCGGCATGTCCCAGCCGTTGAAATCGACCATCTTTGCGCCCATCTGGCGATGGACGGCATTCAAGGCAGTCTTGCGGATGGGCGTGGCCGCCACGGTCTCAGAGGACAAGCGGGAATCCTTTGGCGCACAGATCGCGCAAATGAGGTTGGTGTAACTAAGTACGGTACCATGCGCGATTTGGGCGGTCAACGCAGGTACGGGGGTGCGCGAATCGTGATTTTTCAGCAGTTAAATTCAGGAGGGTCTGAAGCCTATGGGCCGTATGCGAGTTGTAGCCAATTTCCCCCTCTAGCTTTTCGAACGAAGCGGCACTCCTTCGCCCAACGAGAAGGAGTCTAGGTTGCTCGGTAGCCCGTTTTGCGCCTTACGGGTTATAACGGTCTATTGTCCGACCCGTACGGCGGTACGTAAGTCTTGTCATCACGCCGCATCTAGAGAGGTGTAAGTCATGGCTCGGTTGTTGTCAGTTAACGTTGGCCTCCCGCGCGACATCTTTTGGAATGGAAAGACTATATACACGGCTGTGTGGAAGAGTGCAGTCCAGGGCCGACGCATGGTACGACGCCTTAACATTGACGGCGATGGCCAAGGTGATCTGGCCGGCCACGGGGGTGAGCACCGAGCAGTCTTCGTCTATCAAACGGACTCCTATCGCTATTGGGAAAAGCAGCTCGGACGAAGCGACTTCACCTTTGGGCAGTTCGGCGAGAACTTCACCATCGATGGCCTTGCGGATGACGAGGTTTGCATTGGTGATCGGTATCAAATCGGGGGTGCACTGTTCGAAGTAACGCAGCCGCGCGTTACCTGCTACCGAGTTGGCATTCGGATGAGTGAACCTCGCATGGCGAGCCTGCTTGTGTCGCATCACAGACCGGGATTCTACTTCCGGGTGCTGGAGGAAGGCGAAGTGGGAAGCGGGGATGAAATTGTCAAGATCGCCGAGGATCCGGTGCGCTTGACTGTAGCCGGGGCGGATGCATTGCTATATCTGCCTGGCCATTCCCGTGATCAACTGCAACGTGCCCTGAGCGTCCCAGTCTTGAGCCCCGGGTGGAAAGGTTCCTTTGCAGCCATTCTTCAAGAAGAGGAACAGGGACAGCTTACGACGGGAAATGCTGGCTTGGGGCCGGCGAGCGAGCCCCCACCGGCATGGCCAGGGTTCCGGCCACTGAGGGTGGCGGAGATCAAACGAGAGAGTAGTAGCGTGCTCTCGTTCGTATTGGAGGCGGCAGACAGGGCCCCACTCAGTGCCGCTTTGCCGGGTCAGTTCGTGATCCTGCGACTGCGCCCGAAGCCGGACGCGCCACCCCTGCTGCGGAACTATTCGCTATCAGACGCTCCCAGTGCCGATCATTACCGCGTCAGCGTGAAGCATGAAGTGGATGGTGCAGCCAGCAGCTATCTGCACACTCAAGTCCGGCGCGGTGACTTAGTGGATGTCAGCGCTCCCAGAGGCACCTTCACACTGCGACCCGGCGACGGCCCCGTGGTTCTGCTTAGCGCGGGCGTGGGCGCGACACCGGTGTTGGCGATGTTGCACGCTCTGGCTGCCGAGTCTTCGACGCGCGACGTCTGGTGGATGTATGGGGCACGCAATCGGGAAGACCATCCGTTCTTTGAGGAGGCACGCGGCCTGCTTCAACGTCTGCAACATGGCCGGAGCCACATTCGGTACAGCAGGCCTCGGCCAACTGATCGAATGGGTTCGGATTTCGATGCTCAGGGGCACCTTGACGTGGCCGTGATCCAGCAGCTTAAGGTGCCGTGTGAGGCTGATTTCTACCTGTGCGGCCCCTCGACATTTCTGCGCGACCTAGCTGCGGGACTCTCGACTTGGGGCGTAGACGCCGATCGAGTGCACAAGGAAATCTTTGGCCCTGGAGAGCCGATAACACCCGGAGTAGCCGCTGCGGACTCTCGATCGCCTCACCAACCTGAAGGACCTGTTGGCGCGGGACCGCGAGTCTCCTTCGCTCGCAGTAGCATCGCTGTCGCGTGGGATCCGAAATATCAAAGTTTGCTCGAGTTGGCTGAGGCCTGCGATGTTCCCGTGCGATGGTCGTGCCGGACGGGGGTCTGTCACACATGCGAAAGCGGCCTGATCTCTGGCAGGGTGAACTACCAACCCGAACCGCTTCAGGCGCCAGCCGACGGCCATGTGCTGATCTGCTGCTGCCAACCTCGCGAGGAGTTAGTGGTAGACCTCTGATTAGTCTGCCTCAGCCGCCAGGTCATCTCCGTCAGCCCGGAAACGATGAAGCTCGTGAAATCCCTACCGCCTCTGGGGACAGCGCAATTGCTCGTTCTGAGAAACCTGTGGCCCGCTTGACTTCCCCTCCAGTGCGGGCATATGAAGTAGGGCTGGTGGATCTCTACAGCGTATTGCAATACGTGTTGTTTGCGGCCATCGTCACCCTCCTGGTGAAGCCCTTAGGCGCGTACATGGAGCGGGTCTTCGCCAGGAAACGGACCTTCCTTGATCGTTTGTGCCTTCCTGTTGAGCGGCTCATCTATCGCCTGACTACGGTTTCGCGGTGCCTGACGTTGCCGCTATGTTCCCGCGATGCCTTTATTCTGCAGCACCCGGACCACGACGCGCCGGTTTTGGGCCTGGCCCTCGGCCGTCTTATTGCTTTCTACCTGCCGGCTTTCGCCCATTGCGCCAGGCGCCAGCATGTTAGTCAGTGGAATATGACCCTGCTGCTGCAGAAACTGAGTCACTTTGTTGGCCCGGTCTTCGCTCAGCTTCTGATTCAACGCCGCATTGCCCACCGCTGAGGCATAGCCTTTCACCTGGATCGTGTAAGCCGTGATCGTCTTGGCCTTCTCCGCCAATTGCAGCAGCTGCGGCTTGTACTTGGGATCGATGGTGACCTTGCCGTTGGCAAAGTACACCGTCACCTCGTCGAGTATGTTGTAATCGTCCAATTGCCCGAAGCGCTTGTTCGCCTCCTCGATGGCGGCTTTGTTGGCATCAATCTTGGCCTGCGCCTCCGCCATTTTCTGTTGTTGCTCCTGCATTTCCTGCTGCTGTCGCGCCAGGGCCGCTTTCTGCGCCTCCAACTCCTGCTGGCTCTGCTCCATCTGTTCCTTCGTCGGTTGCAGACCGGCTTGGATAGCTTGCGCGTCCTGCAGGTCGTTACCCTTGAACTTGACGGAGGTCGCTACCAGTTGGTTCTGCGCGTTGTAACTGCCCTCGACTTGGACCTGCAGACCCGGCACCAGCGCTGCCATCGACATTTGCTTGTGCCGTGCTTTGAATACTCCCTGTATCTGGGCCACTTTTGTCGTGTCGGTAAGCACCACGACGACCTTCGACGAATCCGGAGTTTGTATCGTCATGGTGTCCCCGCTGCGTCCGGTAATCAGGCCTTGCGCTTTGGCCGACTGAGCGGCGGCGGCGCTGCAAAGCAGAAGTGCTGTCAGAGATACGGTTAAGGCGAATGCAATTGCTACCAAGCTGCTTCGTTTCAAAATTCTTCTCCTCTATGTGTTGCTACGCTGTACAACGCCTACTTCGCAGAAGCACTCGACTGCGCTGAATAGTCCACGCGCCGAGTCTAGGCAGGTATCTTCCAAGGTTGGATCACAATTAGCCGAACCGCCCTCCGAGACGTTGGTCATGATTTCTCACACTTTATGGGGTGTCACTAACGTAACACGGTCCTTCTTACGCTGCACGACTCGATTTTTTCGCCTGCACAAGATTCCCACCTGCGCCCCACACTAAGCACGCTGGCTGCCGACCCGCCAGCCAGGTTTTTTCATCCTGAAAATTTTCTTTCGAAAACGAAAGTACAACCCCTTCCCTTTTCGGGATTGCACTTTCGTGAGTCCCAAATCACAGACTCCTCCTTCCCACACCGCTATACCTGTAGCTGAGTCGTACTGCTATGGGAATGCTGCCCGATCCGGGAACCCGCCCGCCGCTCTTCTCCTCCCGCCGCCTCCACCTCTGGGCAGTGCTCTTGGCTCTACTGGCGCTGATGCTGCAGCACCCCGCACTCGCTCAGGACGGATCCACCTCGCTGCAAGGTGTGGTCGAAGACATCAGCGGCGCGCGCATTGCCGCCGCCGTAATCACGGTCGTCGATCCTGCGAAAGGCTTTCGGCTGGAAAGCGTCGCCGACGCACAAGGCCAATTCAACTTTGGCATGCTGTCGCCAGGCCGCTACGACGTGAGCGCTTCGGCGCCTGGAATGATCACCAAAACGACCCATGGGGTGGAGCTTTACGTCGGGGGAGTGTCAGTGGTGCAGGTGCGGCTGCCGCTCGCCGGAGTCACCGAGACGGTCACGGTGCGCGAACAGCCCGAGGCGGTGGAGTCGCAGGTCGGCGATGTCTCGCAGGTCATCACCCAGCAAGCTATTCAAAGCTTGCCATTGAACGGACGACGCTTTACCGATCTGGCGCTGCTCACTCCCGGAGTCACCCAGGACCCGCGTGGGCTTACCTCCGACTCGAACGGCGATCTGTCGTTCGGCGGAACGCGGGGATTTCAAAACAGCTTTCTAGTCGATGGCACAGACAACAACAATTCATTCTTTGCCCAGGCCCGCGGCCGCTATCGCGCGCCCTATCAATTCAGCAACGAGGTGGTCAAAGAGTTCCGCGTTTCCTCCAATGCCTACAGCGCGGAGCTGGGGAAGGCTGGTGGCGCGGTGTTCAACGTGGTCACCAAATCAGGCACCAACGACTGGCACGGCAGCAGCTTCTACTATCTGCGCGATCGCATATTCGACGCCAGCCAGGCTTACGTCACCAGCGAGCCTGACGATCGCCAGCAGCAATTTGGCGGCACCATTGGCGGCCCGATTCGCAAAGACCACGTGTTCTTTTATGCGGGATTCGACCAGCATTTGCTCACCATGCCTTCGGTGATGCAGTTTGCCAATGGCGCCAGCTCCGTCGTTGTGACGCCCGCCGACTACGATTACACCGATCAGCAACTCGTCACCGCTGCTGCACAGCAACTGAACGCGATGGGCGGCGCTTATCCCACCACGATGCAGGGCAATGCGGGATTCGCCAAGTTAGATTTCACCCTCTCGCCGAAGCAATTGGCATTCCTGCGGCTCAGCACCTCGCGCTACAGCGGCACCAACAACGTGTTCTTCGATCCCTCCAGTCCCATCACCACCTATGCGGAAAGCGCCAACGGAACCGAAGACGTCAAGACGGAAAGCCTTGCCGCGTCGCTTACCAGTACTTGGACCAACAATCTGGCTACCACCCTGCGAGTCCAATTCTCGCGCGACGTGCAGCAGTCGTACTCAAACACCGACGAACCCTTGACCAAAATTTACAACGTGATTGCCGGCTTCGGGCGCTCCAGCATACTGCCGCGCGACACCGACGAGCACAAACTGCACATCGCCGATACCTTGAGCCACGATACCCGGCGGATCCATTGGAAGTTCGGTGGCGATTTTATCCAAGCCTGGATTTACAACGATTTTCCTTCCATGTTCGGCGGAGAATACTACTTCGACGATCTTAAGGTTAATCCTTGGACGTATGCACCAATGACGCACGGTGAGCCGCTGACGCCGTTGCGCGCCTTTGCCCACGACGTGCCCCGTTATTACATGCAGGACTTTGGCAACCCCGTGTCTCATCCCAACTCCCGTTCTTACGCTGCGTTCATGCAAGATGCTATTCGTGTGAGCGCCCGGCTGACACTGAATGTCGGGGTTCGCTACGACTTACAGACGTTTGAGGTCGGTAACCTGGTAACGAATCCGCTGTATCTACCTTCGGGGAAGATTCCGACCGTCAGCAACAACGTCTCGCCCAGGATCGGTTTCGCCTACGCCGCCGGGGAGCATCGGTCGCTGGTGGTTCACGGAGGCTTCGGAGTCTTTTATATGCAGATTCCGTCCATGTACGCGTCACAGGTGGCGACCGACAATGGAATTTCCGGCGGCCAAGTCTTCCTCGACAACACGATTCCGGCGCAGGCGGCGGTTTTCCCCAAGTACCCGGCCCCGCTGGTGAATTGTGCTTCGGGCGCGATGGTTTGCACGCCGCCGGCATCGATAGCGAGTTTCGTGACCACGCAGGTTTCGGCTTTCGCGCCGAATTTCCAGACACCCTATACTGAGCAAGCAAACCTAAGCCTGGAGCGAGAGTTTGGCTCCAAGGTACTCGGCTCCGTCAGCTATCTCTACGTTCACGGCGTGCATCTGCTGCGTTCGCTCGACGCCAATCTTCCGGCGCCAACCATCACCGAATATCCGGTTTACAACGACGGTGGCTCCGTCTTTCTGGGTACGTATTATGATGTCGCATCCTTTGCGACATGGCAGACTACGCGTTCGGTCAGCTGTCCTTATCCACCCTGCATTAACCCTGTCGTAAGGCCGATTCCGCAACTAGGCACAATCAACTCTTTCGAAAGCGCATCAGGCAGCGTCTACAACGGCATGACCGTTTCGCTGAAGAGGCAAATCGGCCATGGCATGTATTTCCGGGTGGGCTACACATTATCGAAGGCCCTGGACGACGGCCCGGACGCGCTCGTGGTCGGCCGTCCCGGAAATGTGCAAAATTCCTACGATACCAGCGCGGAACGCGGCTTTAGTGCCGACGACCAGCGACACCGCTTCGTTGCCGCATGGGTGGCTGAGCCCAGGAAGTTCGAATTGAGCCAACCGTGGCTGAGTGCGCTGGTCAATCACTGGAAGGCGTCGAGCATCCTCACGTTTGGATCGGGGCGGCGGCTCAATGCCACCGTTGCCGGCGATCCTAATGGTGACGGCAACACTTACAACGACCGCCTGCCAACCAATAGCAGGAATGCATTCACAGGCACCGATTTCTTCAGCACTGATCTTCGCATTACTCGCAACTTGAAACTCAGCGGACGAGTGAAGCTGGACCTTCTCGTCGAGTCGTTCAACGTAACCAATCGCACCAACAAACGCGTGCAGATCAGCGACGATGGCTTCTTCAATTCCGCCGGCCAATTCGTCGCCTACTCGACCTTGATCCAGGCGAACGGGAAGTACTATCCCGGCCAGTATCAGGTCAATAAGACATTTCTGATTCCAACCAACTCTTATGCGCCCCGGCAGATCCAGCTCGCCCTAAGGCTAAATTTTTGAGCAACATGAAGATGAAGCACGTTAGTGGTGTCCGGAGCCCATCACTTCAGCGAAGGCCTTGTCGCGAGTCTTTCCTTGACTTCCCCTACAAACATTGACATAACTACTACTGTCCCTCTGGACGAGTTTGGGGGTGTTTCCTGTTTGGCGGAAGTTCGCATTCAAGAGGGCGAATCATTAGAGAACGCTCTGCGGCGGTTTAAGCGCAAGGTCCAGCAAGAGGACATCATCAAGGAAGTGAAGCGTCACTCCTTTTACCTCAAGCCGGGCGAAAAAAAGCGCGTAAAAGAAGCTTTGGCGCGCAAGCGTAGCCGCAAGAAGGCTCGCAAAGAGCAGGACTAATTCAACGTAGGGCCGCCGTTTCGATGGCGGCCCTTACTTTTTTCCTATCCTGGTTAGGAATTCTTAGTTCACAGGTACCGCAGTCTTACTAGTTGTAAACCATGCGTTGCATGGTGGGCCGAACCCCGGGGGATGTGCCCGAGCTTTGGAAATTTGCCACCGGCTAGGAGAATGCACAGTCCGGTTCTCTCGCCGGTTGCAACTTGACCCTTGTCCATGGCTCTGGATCGCGGACTGAAGGGAGCAACTCTCCATGGAATTCCAGGATAAGGTTCTCAAGTGTATTGACTGCGGCGCCGACTTCGTGTTCACAGCTGGAGAACAGCTGTTCTTCCACGACAAACAATTCAAGAACGAACCCAAACGTTGCAAAGCCTGCAAGGCCAAGCGAGCGTCCTCAGTGGGGACCGCCGCGCCCGCGGGCAATTATCCCAAGGTGGAAACGCGGACCAATTGTTCGGGCTGTGGCAAGGAAACCACGGTCCCATTCAAACCCACGCAAGGACGGCCAGTCTTCTGCCGGGAGTGCTTCCAGCAAAGGCGCACCACCGCTGCCACTGCCTGATCTGCCAACTTCAGCCATCTCATAGCGCCGCCACGACGTGCCGTGAACGCTGAGGGACTTTCTATCTTCACGTTTTACGCTCGGCAGACAAGCTGAATCATTGCGTCAGAAGGGCAGTTCGGATTGGAAAGCAACGGCTAAACAGGCCGGGGAAGCTCCCGCGTTCATCCGGAGAAGGAGCGCTTCTGGACTGAAGTCGAACTTCCCCGCTAACTCTACATGGCCTTTTCACCCGCCGCAGCGGGACGCTCTTTCTTGGGATTGTTAAGGCTGGCCGCCTTCATGGCATTGGCACTCACTCCCAGCGTCTTGTGGTCCTGATGAGTAATCAAAAGCGCTTCAATCTGGCGTAGCAGTTCGGCGGTGTTCACCGGCTTCACCAGCAACGACTGCGCCCCATGGTTCCTCCATTCATTGCCCAGGGAGGGGTAAGCGGTCAGAATCGCCGTGGCCGGGTTGTAAGGCAGTTCACGAGCCGCTCGAATCACATCGTAACCAGCGGTCTCCGTTTCCATGCGCATATCGGTAATCACCATCTCGAAGACGCCATTCTTTAACTTCTGTGCAGCTTCCTTGGCGGAGGAGGCAGTCTCGACTTCGAAGTCGTTCATCTCGAGGATTGCGCGCAGGGTGAGCAGAATTGCAAGTTCGTCATCGACTAACAGGATGCGACGTTTCATCTTGAACTCCAGGGGAAAGCCTCGTCTCGACGTGCGGCTGGTGTGATGCAGATTCCTGCCGCTCAGTTGCTGAGAACCGTAATCTCATTCTGTTGCGCCGTCCATTCCTGGCGCGAATCCGCACTGCCAGCCTTAAGAAGCCAGCCCAGTATAATACGTTCGTGGCGACTTATCATGTCGAGAACTTCGGATGCCGTGCGACCCAGGCCGATGGCGCTGCCATCGAGCGCCAGTTGCTCGGCCGCGGGATGCAGCGGGGGTCTGCCGCCGTGGAAGCCGAAGTCGTCATCCTGAATACCTGCACTGTTACCGCATCTGCCGATCAGGACGCGCGTGCCGCCATCCGCCGCATCCATCGGGAAAACCCCGGTGCGCGAATTCTGGTTACCGGTTGCTACGCTCAGCGCGCGCCTGAAGAAATATCGGCGCTGCCTGGCGTCAGCCTGGTCGTCGGAAATTCGCACAAACACGAACTGGCCAGCTACGTCGCTCCGCTGGCGAGCGACACTGGGTGCCCCCCTCATCCGCGGTTTTCGGATGAGTGGGCGGGAGATTTCGTGCCGCTGGCCGATATTGCCGTGCACGTTGACGCGAATGTCATCGTCGGCGACATCTTCGCCCACACGGAGTTAATGGCCGCTCCAGTCTTCGAGGCCAACTCGTTCGAGAAGACGCGTCCCAACCTCAAAGTGCAGGATGGCTGCAATAATCGCTGCTCGTTCTGCATCATCCCGTCGGTGCGCGGCCGTAGCCGCTCGTTGAAGCTTGACGAAGTACTCCGCGAAGTCGATGCGCTGTCCGCCAATGGCTATCGCGAGATTGTGCTATCGGGCATCAACCTGGGCCGCTGGGGCCGCGAGCTGACGCCGCAAATGAATTTCGCCGCTATGTTGCGCGCCATTCTCGAGCACACGGCAGTCGAGAAAATTCGCATCAGCTCGGTCGAGCCTATGGACTGGACGAACGAAGTGATCGAACTTGTCGCATCGTCCCCGCGAATCTGTAAGCACGCCCATGTGCCGCTACAATCGGGCAGTGATCGCATTCTGCGGAAGATGCACCGCAAGTATCGCCCGTGGCATTACGCCGATCGCATCGAACGCATTCGGCGTGCCATGCCCGACGCGGCGATCGGTGCCGACGTGATGGTCGGCTTCCCCGGCGAAACCGACAACGACTTCGAGCAGACGCGCGCGCTCATCGAGCGCCTGCCGTTCACTTATCTGCACGTCTTCACATACTCATCGCGGCCAGGAACGCCGTCCGCCGAGATGTCAGACCAGATTCCAGTTCACGTTGCTCGCGAACGCAATCGCGTGCTGCGCGAGTTGGCCGCGCAAAAGAAGCGCGAGTTCATGCAGTCGTTCGTCGGCCGCGAACTGGAAGCGATCACGCTCACGCATTACGACGGCGAGTTCACAGAAGCGCTTACCGATAACTACCTGAAGCTCCGCCTGAGCGGTGAGCATCAGGCGAATCAGAGCGTCAAGGGAATCGTACAAGCGGCACATTCCGATGCGCTGCTAGGCTCGCTTGCATCCCAAGCGTTGGCCATTCCCGCCTAGCTCCCATGCTATACTTTTGAAGAACAACAGTTACTGCGGAGGACTGTATCGATAAACGTTTTATCCGCACGAATGAACGCATTCGTGTCCGTGAAGTTCGCGTGATCGACGACGAAGGCAACCAGTTAGGCATCATGACCCCCTTCGACGCGCTCAAGATTGCCCGCGAGAAAACCCTGGACCTGGTAGAAGTCTCGCCCACCGCCCAACCTCCTGTTTGTCGCATCATGGATTACGGGAAATACCTGTACCAGCAGGAAAAGCGCGAGCGCGAAGCCAAGAAACATCAGCACCAGATCGTGGTCAAGGAAGTGAAGTTCCGCATCAACGTGGACGATCACGACTACGACACCAAGAAGAACCACGTGCTGCGCTTTCTTGCCGAAGGCGACAAGGTGAAGGCCACCATCTTCTTCCGTGGACGCGAGATGACGCGCCAGAGTTTGGGACGCGGAATTCTGGATCGCCTGATTCAGGACCTCGGCGACAAGGCCATCGTGGAGTTTCGTCCGCGGCAGGAAGGCAACACGCTGCACCTGATCCTGGCGCCGCCGAAAGTGCAAGCGCCCGCGAAGCCGCCGAAAGCTGACAAGCCACACCCGCCTAAACAAGACAAGGCTCAAGCATCGCAACAGCAACAACCGCAGTAGCTTCGCTAACCGCAGATGAACACGGATAAACCGGATTGTCTTTGTGATTTGTTCGATCCATTTATCCCGAGGATCCGTGGTCCAAAGATCCTTGCTCTTCTCTGTGACCTCTGTGCCTCTGTGATAAAAGCACTTCCTCTGGCCGAGTACGCGCATTTATGTTGTAATAGAAAGACGTTATGCCAAAGATGAAGACCCATAGTGGAGCGGCGAAGCGCTTCAAGAAGACAGGAACGGGCAAGATCAAGCGTGGCCATTCGATGAAGCGCCACATCCTGACTTCCAAAGCAACCAAGCGCAAGCGCCAGCTCGATACCGATACCATGGTGGATAAGGCCGACCAGAAGCGCATCGCGCGCATGATTCCCTACGCCTGATCCCCAACTGCCGCATGGTGCGGCACCCGGCACATCACCCAGTGGGTGTCCGATCCTGGCGAAGCCAGGGTGGGAGTTGACGGGCAACAGCGTGTGAAGAGGCTATCCTTGGCCCCTCTGCCGATTAGGCGAGCGTGGTCGAAGTCCTTGCCTCCAGCCGCTAGGAAGCCGTTTAGCAAGTTAGTCTTTGAAGGGGCACGGCTTCAGCCGTGCCGGAAAGGGTCGTCTCAACACAGGGCTTTAGCCCCTGAGGTAACTCGGTTCTAACCTTCTGGCGTTCTTGCGATGGGTTCCAGCAACTCAAAAAAGGAGCAACATGCCTCGCGTTAAACGTGGTACCAAGCGCCGCGCGCGCCGCAAAAAGATTCTTGAGCGCGCCAGTGGTTATTACTTAACAAAATCCAAACTGTACCGTTCGGCGAAAGAGTCGGTCGAACGCGGCCTGAAGTTCGCCTACAGCGGCCGCAAGCAGAAGAAGCGCCAGTACCGCTCCATCTGGATCGTGCGCATCGGCGCCGCTGCCAAGTTGAACGGCACCAGCTACAGCCAGTTCATCAACGGCCTGAAGAAAGCCGGCATCGAGTTGGATCGCAAGATTCTTGCGGATCTGGCGGTCAACGATGCCGTCTGGATTTACGGCGCTGTGCAAACAGGCGCAATCCGCCGTCGCCGCATAGTCCGCCCATCCCAGAAACATTGCAGTGACTTCCGATGGGCGGCCCGCGTGGCCGCCCGTTGTGCTTCTGAGGTAAATGAATAATCACCACAGAGGCACGGAGAGCACAGAGAAAATTCAATTTTGTTTGTATCCCGTCCTCGTGCAGTAAGCAGCATTGATCTTCGTGGGCAGATTCGAAGAATCGGCCTTTGTAGCAACGACCTCGGAGCGGTACAACGGCAGTCCCGCTTGCGGGACGGAACAGCTTAGCCCAGCGCTTCAGCGCTGGGTAGCTATTAATGAGCCCCTCAGGGCGGGCATAGCTCTTCATCGCTGTGTACTAGCAATTTTGATTCCGAGCCCCTTCAGGGGCGGCACACAACGAGCGCGGATTCAGCCGCGCGATAAATAACATTCGGTACACCGTTCCTCAAACTCGCTACGGATTTACTCACCGGCACGCGCTGGATCGCGCGGTGATGGACCTCCGCCAGGCGCTTTCTAGAGAGGAAGCTTCGAATTCCTCTCAATCTGAATGGAAGGCATTCCGTGATCGATGGCTGCGCTCGCAAGAATGGAATCCTCACTCAGCTCAACGACTGACTGGCTAAGCCCTCTCCGGCCGATCTGAAGACGAGCTGTCGGACAGGTATCAACGCAATGCGTAACGCGGAACGATAGAACACTTTGTAATGAATGGGCGGCCGGGTCAGAGGACATTCGACCGTCTTAGGTTCTCCTGCTAAAGATATCGCTCGCCGCCGACCGCCTCGACATCACTCTTCCCGGCATCCAGCGCCCCATCGGCGTCAAGCATCCCGTGCTGCGCGTGCATGGACGAGATCGTCGCCGTCTTCAAGGCGATGGGCTACTCCGTCGGCGAAGGCCCCGAGGTCGAGACCGACTACTACAACTTCGAGTCGCTCAACTTTCCGCCGAACCATCCTGCGCGCGACACGCAGGACACACTGTTCATCGCCGGCCAGGAGAGCAAGCCCGCGCGCGATCGCCTGCTGCTGCGCACGCACACCTCGCCGGTGCAGATTCGCACCATGGAGAAGCAGCCTCCGCCGGTGCGCATCGTCATCCCCGGCAAGGTGCATCGCAACGATCCGCTCGACGCCACGCACTCGCCGGTGTTCCACCAGGTCGAGGGGCTGGCCGTGGACACCAACATTACCTTCTGCGATCTGAAGGGCACGCTCGACCACGCCATGAAGGCGCTGTTCGGCTCGTCGGTGAAGACGCGCTTCTATCCGTCGTTCTTTCCCTTCACCGAGCCCAGCGCCGACATGCAGGTGAGCTGCATCTTCTGCGGCGGCAAAGGCTGCCGCAAGTGCAAATTCAGCGGCTGGATCGAACTGCTGGGCTGCGGCATGGTCGATCCGAACGTCTTTGACTTCGTGAAGCAGAACGGCTACGACTCGTCGAAGATCTCGGGCTTCGCCTTCGGCATGGGTGTGGAGCGCATCGCAATTCTGAAGTATGAAGTGGAAGAGATCCAGTTGTTCTACGAGGGCGACGTACGGTTTTTGGAGCAGTTCGCGTGAGAATCCTTCCCACATGGCTGCGTGAGTTCGTTAATGTTGCGGCCGACGACCGCCAACTCGCCGACGATCTGACATCGGCCGGCATCGCGGTGGAGTCTGTCCACGAAGAGAACGGCGCGACCGTTTACGAGATGGACCTGACCACCAACCGAGTGGATGCGATGAATCATTACGGCGTGGCTCGCGAGGCCTCGGCGATCTACAACGTCGAACTGAAGAAGGTCGCGCCACAGCTTCCGAAATCAACCGGGGGTGCCAGCTTTCCTATAGTTATCGACGATGCCGAGGGCTGCGCGCGTTACACCGCGCGCATCATTCGCGATGTGAAGATTGGGCCATCTCCCCAGCAAGTCGTCGATCGACTGGAACTGCTCGGCTCGCGCTCCATCAACAACGCCGCCGATGCGACGAACTATGCGATCAACGAGCTAGGGCATCCCACGCACGCCTTCGATCTTGACTTGCTGGAAGGTGCGACGATCATCGTCCGCCGAGCCCGTGAAGGCGAGATGCTGAAGACCCTCGACGGTGTCGACCGCAAGCTCGCGCCCGACGACCTCGTCATTGCTGATGGGAAGAAGCCGGTCGCGCTGGCGGGTGTCATGGGCGGCTTCGACACGATGATCACCGAGCAGACGAAGAACGTGCTGATCGAGTCGGCATGGTTCGATCCGGCGACGGTTCGCAGCATGGCCAAGCGTCACGGCATGCACACCGACGCCTCGCATCGCTTCGAACGCGGCGCCGATTATGGCATCACCCCGCTGGCTTGCGATCGCGTGGCCGAGCTGATTCTCGCGAGCGCCGGCGGCGAGCTGTACGGCGCACAGATCGATGCTGTCGCCCGCAAGCTGGAGCGCCCGCCTCTTACTCTGCGTCGATCGGAAGTCAGGCGCAATCTTGGGTATTGATATCGCAACCGATGAGATCGAGCGCATTCTGCGGCGGCTCGGCTTTGGCATCGCCCGCACGACGGGAGATGATTTCACGATCCAGGTTCCCACGTGGCGTCTCGACGTGGAACGCGAGATCGACCTGCTGGAAGAGCTAGCGCGCATCTACGGCTACAACAAGTTTCCCAACACGCTGCCGGCGTTTGTCGGCGCGGTGGTCACGCTGCCTGATGAAACGAAGAACGCCAAGGTCCGCGACATCATGCTCGCGCTCGGTTACGACGAGAGCATCTCGATCACTTTCATCTCGGAAGGGGAAGCTCGGATATTCGGAAAGACCCACTCAAGCAACACCGGCTTGAGTGGGGCACCCAGTTTAGATGGGGCCGAGGTGCCCCAGGTTCGCGTCCCTCCTTTGGACGCTAACCTGGGACCAGCCGAGCCGCTTGCCATCGCCAATCCACTGAGCGACGAGGCGGGATACATGCGAACGTCGCTGCTGCCCGGCCTGCTGAACATGGTGGGTTACAACCTGAATCGAGGCACCTCGAACGTGCGGCTCTTTGAGGCGGGCGAGGTGTTCGAGAAGCTGGGCGACCGCCACGACGAGCGCCGCCACCTGGGCTTCGTCGCAACCGGCGATGCCATCACGAAGAACGTCCATTCACCGGCGCAGCCTTACACATTCTTTCACGTGAAGGGCGACATCGAAGAGCTGCTTGCGGCCTTTGCCCATCAGAGCCTGCAGTTCGACGATCAGACGCCGCCGTACTTCCACCCCGGCCGCTCGGCGCGCGCAATGATAGACGGTGAGATGGTCGCATACTTTGGGCAGCTGCATCCTAACCTGGCGACGGCGCGCAAGTTGCGCCAGGAAGTTTACGTCGCAGAGCTGATGGTCGATCGCCTGTATGGTCATCCGTTGCGCGAGCCGCGTTATCAGCGCATCTCGAAGTTCCCGGCAGTCGAGCGCGATTTCTCGTTCATCTTCGATGAAGAGGTCAGCTTCGAGCGCATCCGGTCCGCCATCGATGAGTTGCAGTTGAGCGAGCTACAGACATTCGTCCCTGCAGAAATCTTTCGCGGCAAGAAGGTTGGTGCGGGCAAGTACTCCGTGCTCCTCCACGCAGAGTTCCAATCGAAGGAGCGCACGTTGCGCGACGATGAAGTCGCGCAATGGTCGGAGAAGATCATCGCGAAGCTACAAGCGCTGGGTGGCGTGCTGCGCGCGCAGTAGGAGAGCCTATGCCGCAAGACGATCGCCGGCCTGACTGGTACGGCGATATTGTCACCACCTATGACACCGTTGCGGAACAGTATGCCGCCGACTACTTTGATGAGCTGGCCCGCAAGCCGTTCGACCGCGAGTTGCTGGCCAAATTCGTAGAACTGATCCCGCCGGGAGGCAGAGTATGCGACATGGGCTGCGGTCCGGGCCACGTCGCGCGCTATCTTGCCGGCCTCGGACTCAATCCGCTGGGCGTGGATATTTCGCAGTCCATGGTGGCGGTGGCGCGAAAGCTGAATCCTGAGCTGCAATTCGAGCAGGGTGACATGCTTGCTCTGCAATTTGCTGACGAAAGCTTCGCCGGCATTGCCGCTTTCTATTCCCTGATCCACATTGATCGTCCCCGAGTGCCAGCGGCGTTGAACGAGCTGTTCCGCGTGCTGACGAAGGGCGGTCGGCTGCTTGCAGCGTTTCACGCCGGCGAGGGCGAAGTTCACCGCGAAGATTTTCACGGTCACGCGGTTTCGTTTCACGCATCGTTCTTCGGCATCGAAGAGCTCGAGGGCTTTCTTGAAGACGCAGGCTTCCTGGTGGAAGAAAGTATCGATCGCGAGCCCTACGACTTCGAGTATCAAAGCCGGCGCGCCTACATTCTTGCGCGCAAGCCGGAATGAACCGCACCGCCCAGGCAAAAGTTCACTGTTGCGACTGCGCCCAATAGCTGCTGCGAGCCAGCACGATCGCGTCTCCCGGCTCTTTGAGACGCACACTTAGCCGATGTAGTCCGGGATGAGGTTGCGCCGGCTGAAAACTTAGCAGATACCCGCTGTGCAGGTGGTTGTCGAAGTTCGTCATACGCGCGTCGAAGCCCTTGCCCGATTCGAACATGGCGTATTCGCCTCCACTGAGAGAAGCAATCGTCTTGGCAGTGTTCTTGCGCATGGCCTGCGCCGCCAGCACAAAAGGCGCTAACAAGTCTGGGCCCTCATGGACCTCCGTCTGTTCGGGATGCAAATCGGGATTGTTATTGCCTCTTAGGGTATCCAGGATGTTCGACTTTGACGGCGAAAAAGCGAGAGTGTAAACCACCACGTTGCTGTTGCCAATCGCTTTGATAACGTCATCGATGCTGGCCGAGTGGCTGCCGTGATCGCGAGTTTCGCTGATCAGCAACAGCACTCGCTTGCGGTCCTTGGGCGCTGAGTCAAGCAACCGTACCGAATAATTCACCGCATCCAGAATCGCAGCGCCATCATCGCCGGGCTGCAGGCTTCGCAGATCCCGCTCGATTGCATTCTGGTCACCGGTGAAGTTCTCCAACGCATGCACCTGGCTGTCGAATGCGACGATTGCGACCTTGGTCTGCGGTTGTGCCATCAACGGCTGTAGCATTGAGCCCAGTCCTTGCATGCGCGGGAGTTCGTAGTCGGCCCGTCGCCCACACTGGACGGCGACAACCATCGACACTGGTTCGGACTCCGCCGCTTCGTCCAGACGAACGGCCTGGGCGACGCCGTCATCCTCGATGATGAAGTCCTTAGCCTGTAATCCATAGATAACCTCACCGCTCTTGTCGCGAACCAGAGCCGGCACCAACACCACGTTCGACTGCGTGCGGAAGGTCGGTTGCTCCTGGCCATCTGCAAGTCCGACCGGCAGCAAGAGCAAGAAGGAGAGCGCGATCCCGAATAGGAGGAGCGTTTTCCAGCGCCGTGGCATCAATTCGCCTTCCAGCAAAACAAACCCTAGGTAGCAGTTTAGTTGCTTTCACCGGGCCGAGTTGGCGCTCAGCCGAGCCTCGAATAAGCAAACTCTGAACCATCTGCACCGCCAACGTTGCACATTCAGGTTCGCCGACGACGAATCGCGACGGAATCGTACATTGCACCGTCGCGCACCCAAATTTCTGCGATATACTGCGCTCGCGAGATCAAATTTTTTCGAGGTCCAGTTCTTATATGCCAGCGAATGCAGTCGAAACCGCCGCCCCGTCTAATGCTGACTTCAAGTCTCTGGAAGAAAAAATCCTGCGCACTATCGAGCTGTTGAAATCGGCCCGCGAAGCCAAGGCCACCGCTGAGCGCGATGCCGCTCGCCTGCGCGAACAGTTGAATGAGCGTGAAGAGGAAGTCGAGACCATGCGCCACGAACTGGTCGGCCTGCGCCGCGAGCGCGACGAGGTACGTACCCGAGTAGAAAAGATGCTAGACCAAATTGAAGCTTTGAACACGGAAGAATCGGCAGGATAATCAAGGACAGTGATTAGTGGATAGTGGATAGAACGGGACTCAACTTGGGTTTTCTAACCACTATCCACTGACCACTAGCCACTCGTAGAGGAGGCGGCGCTTGAGTCAGTCTAACGGTAACGGCAACGGAAATGGCGCGGGCAGTGTCCGTGTCGAGATTTACGACCAGACCTACCATCTGCGGGGTTCCGATCCGGAATACATTGGCGAGCTGGCCGACTACGTAGACACCAAGATGCGACTGATCTCGAAGCAGGCAGCCACCGTCGATTCTCTGCGGGTCGCGGTGCTGGCCGCTCTGAACATCGCTGATGAATTCCACATGCTGAAACGGAAGTACGACTCCATCGCGACCGACTACAACGAGCGAGCGGAGCAACTGGCGGGGGCGCTGGATGAGGTTCTCGCTGAGCCGCGACGAGTGGGGTAGAGATTTATTACGCAGTTCCTGCGGCACTGCGTGCACCTGTCGAAAATGTGACCCTCGACTCAGTCGGGTTCAGCGGGTCGTATCGGATCGCAATGCTGCTGCCGACGTGAACCTTACCTTCATCTCCAACTTCAGAGCTTAGCCGTACTCGATCCGTCCCACCTCGACGTTCTCCGTTGCAATCAAACGAATACTGGATTCTCCAGTTCCCGGCCGAATCGATTTGGCTGGCTTCAACGATTCCGCGCGTGCGCGGCCAATCTCGAAATAGCAACCTGTCTAGGCGATACGCCAAATTTGGCCAGCAGAGAAAGGCAAGTCCAACGAACCCCGCGGTGACTCGCGCAAACGCCATGCCCGGTCCCGGCAGGTGGATCATTGCATACGCAAGCGCAACCAGCGACCAACGAATAACCTGGGCACGTCGACTGAGCTTGTAATCCAGCCCAGCCTTGTAGCGGATCGCCCAGCAGGAAAAATAAATGCCGAGCACCGCTGAAGCGAGTTGTCTGTCATCTGCCACGAGAGTCGTTGCCCTCAGATGTGCAGAATAACGCAGTCCCTTGCCCAATGACGAGAGCTTGTAACGGGGAGACCCGTCCCGGCTGCCACTTGTGTTTTTGCACGTTATTCGCCAACTATTTACCGCCCAGCTCTTGTCATCCCTTCGACTTTTCCATAGCATCTGAGCAGAAAGCCGGCCTGCAAAGTTGGTGTTGGTGGCAACCGTTTTTTGAACCAATGCTCAATGAACAGGGGACTCTACTCGTATTCGGCTCGGTGTGCGACGTTCCGCCATGCGGAAATGCCTAAAGAGCTGCGGAGGGTTCCCACCGTATAGGACGGGTTCATTGACGGCCCACTGAACACGGCCCCGTGGGTCGGCTTTTTGCTAGCTGTCAGCTATAGCCGTCAGCCCTGAGCGTCAGCCTCTGGTTCCTAGCTTCCGACCCCTGGCTCTTAGCCTCTAGCTCTTAGGAAGCGAAGACCAATCTGATTCAGCATGTTCTTGGAGAGGTCAAGAATCCTCGGGGCTGTGCCTGCTAAAAGCTAAGAGCTAACGGCTAAAAGCCAATGCTCTTTGGCTCGCGGCAGATAGCCGATAACAGACGGCTGACAGCGAACTTGTCCTGAAGCGTAAATCGCCACTTTGCATCTAAAATAGAACTGTGTTTCCCCGTTTATTTCACATTGGCAACTTTGGCCTCCCAACCTATGGGTTGATGGCCGCTCTCGGCCTGATCTTTGGCCTCATGCTCATCGTCAAGCTTGGTCGCGAGCAGGGTCTCGATCCCGACAAGCTTTGGAACCTGGGCATCATTGCTATCCTCTCTGGCATTGCCGGCGCCAAGATCCTGATGATCCTGGTCGACCTCGGTTACTATCGCGAGCACCCAGCGGAGATTTTCAGCCTGTCGACCTTCCAGGCTGGTGGGGTGTGGTCCGGCGGCTTCGTGCTGGCGCTCGCGATGTGCATCTGGTACATGCGCCGCCACAATCTGCCAGTGCTGCGGACTTGCGACGTGTTTGCTCCAGGGCTGGCGTTGGGACACGCCTTCGGCCGTGTCGGTTGCTTCGCCGCTGGTTGTTGCTGGGGCCGCGAAACCCACGTGCCTTGGGCCGTCACTTTCCACAATCCTTTGGCCAACGAGATCGTTGGAACCCCGCTCAACGTGCCCCTGCATCCCACGCAGCTTTACGAGATGGTCGTCGAGCTGGCCAACTGCCTGTTCCTGGTGTGGCTCCTCCGGCGCAAGAAGTTCGAAGGCGAGATCATTGGCACCTACATGATCATCTACGGAGTGGCTCGCTATTTCATCGAGTTCTTCCGCGGCGATCCTGGTCGCGGCAACAACTTCCTTGGATTCATGAGCGGGACGCAGGTCATTGCCATTTGCCTGGTTGCCTTCGGTGGCCTGCTGTGGATGCGCCGGGCGACGCTGGCTTCACCGGTTCCGGTCAAAGCCACAAGATAATCAGTTTCGAGTTTCAAATTTCGGATTTCAAGCGGCCCGCAACTGATGGGCTCGCTTGCCTCCTGGAACTTCCGGTCGAAGTCTGGTCTTGACGGACTTCCCCCTGATCCGCAAACTGGAAACTCGAAATTGGAAACTCGAAACTTGTTCCCTGTCACAATCTCCGTCTCTCCTGATGCGGCTGGCCAACGGCTCGATCAATTTCTCACCGCGCACATCCCCGATATCAGCCGCGCGCGTGTGCAGCAGTTGCTGGCGGAGCAGAAAGCCCTGGTCAACGGCAGCGTTTCCAAGCCGTCGCTTCGACTTCGCGGCGGCGAACAGATTACCATCGTTGGAGACCCTGAACCACCACCGCTGCGGGCAATTGCAGAAGACATCCCCCTCGACATTGTCTATGAAGATGACGACCTGGCTGTCATCAACAAGCCAGCGGGAATGATGGTACACGCCGGAGCAGGCGCCACCGAGAGCGAACGCAATCGCGGAACGCTGGTCAACGCGCTGCTGCATCGCTTTGGCAAACTGTCAGACGTGGGCGGGGCGCTACGCCCGGGAATTGTGCACCGGCTCGACAAGGAAACCAGCGGGCTCATCATTGTCGCCAAGAATGACCTCACGCACCGCAAGTTGGGCCAGCAATTCTCCGCGCGCCAGGTGAAGAAGCGCTACGTGGCGCTGGTACATGGCTGGCCGACGAAAGACCGTGGTACCGTGAATGCTGAGATCGGCCGCGATGTGGTGCGGCGGATCCGTATGACCACCCGCGGCAGCGGAGGCCGCGCGGCGATCACGCACTATGAAGTTCGCGAGCGCATAGCCTCGCAATTCGGCAAGTTCGCGCTGGTGGATGTCCGTATTGAGACCGGCCGCACCCATCAGATCCGGGTACACATGTCGTCGATTGGCCATCCGGTGGTGGGCGACTCGCTCTACCGGGCGCCCAAAGAACTGCGCCGACCAACCGCGATGCGAAAGGCGTCAAGTAAGACTGCACCCCGAGATGCAAGCCACTCGGAGGTCGCGCCGACGCCCAGCGTCCTCACTCTCGGCCGCAACTTCTTGCACGCAGCCGCACTCGAGTTCACGCATCCCCGAAGCGGTCACCCGCTTTCGTTTAGCGCTCCCCTGCCTCCGGAATTGGCGCAGTTTCTGGAACAGCTTCGAAGATGAGCAGGAAGTTCGAGCGCGAGCTCTCGCTGCCGGCCTGAAGACCGGCTCTACCCACGATTTTTTTACCACGGAGGACACCGAGATCACGGGGTTTCTATTTATTTCTTCTCCGTGCCCTCCGTGTTCTCCGTGGTGAAGACGGGTGGCAGTGGCGATCCTCGCCAACGGCTATAATGGAATTTCGAATGAAAACTTGGTTACTCCTGGTTTTGATGGCGGCACTGTCGTGGGGGCTCGCCGCCCAAGACTCCACGCAGCAGCAGCTTCCTAACGCGCCGTCGGCGACGAAGTTTCCCCCGCCGCAAGCGGACCCGCCGCAATCCTCCGGAGCTGGCCAATCCGGAACTGCGGCGCAGTCGCCGGCGCCCGTGGCACCTGCTTCTGCCCCAAGTGCGCCGGCCAATGCCAACCCGAGTCCTTCCGCGCAATCTCCTCCAGTTCAGCCGGCCAACTCTTCGCACGCAGTCACTTCCGCCGGATCGGATAAATCCAGTAATTCTTCCGCAGCCTCTGGCGTCGGCTCCGCCGGAGGCGGCGACAATCCGGACGAGAACCTCACCGTCATCCGGAAGCGCGTGGACGAGGTCAACGTAGTCTTTACCGTCACCGACAAGCGTGGCCATTTCGTAAAAGATCTTACGCAGAACGATTTCAAAGTTCTTGACGACAACAAGCCCGCGACTATCCGCTTCTTTGGTAGAGAAACGAATCTGCCACTGCGCGTCGGATTGCTCATCGATGCCAGCAACTCGGTGCGCGATCGTTTCAAATTCGAGCAGGAAGCGGCCATCGAGTTCCTGAACCAGATCATCCGGACTAAGTATGACGAGGCATTCGTCATCGGCTTCGACACCACGCCCGAAGTCACGCAGGACTTCACGGACGATACCGAGGCGCTGTCACACGGTGTGCGCATGTTGCGGCCGGGCGGTGGCACCGCGATGTACGACGCCATTTACTATGCCTGCCGCGATAAGCTGATGAAGGAAGACAAAAGCCAGACGGCAACCCGGCGCGCCATCATCCTGCTGAGCGATGGCGAGGACAACCAGAGCCGGGTCTCGCGCGAGGAAGCCGTGGAAATGGCGCAGCGCGCCGAGGTCGTCATCTATACCATTTCGACGAACACCAGCGGATTGAAATTGCGCGGCGATAAAATCCTGGAACACTTCGCTGAAGAAACCGGCGGCAAGGCGTTTTTTCCTTTCAAGATCCAGGACGTAGCCGACGCCTTTTCGCAAATTCAAGACGAGCTACGTAGCCAATACGCGGTTTCGTATAAGCCTGCGGATTTCCTGGCCGACGGCAAGTACCGCAAGATCGATATCATCGCCGACAACAAGAAATACAAGGTGCGCGCCCGCAAGGGATATTACGCACCCAGGCAGTAGGGCAGGGGCAGGGGCTAGGGGTTAGAGGCTAGGGGTTAGGGGGCTAGGAATTAGTTTCAGAGGTTTCGAGTTTCGAGTAATGCCTGACTGTAACGGACCGGCCGCCAGTTTCTCCGTTTGTTACTCTGCCCGGGCTCGGGACTTGCTCGAAGCTCGAAACCTGTGACTGAGAAATTTTCTCTGTGTCTCTGTGGTGAACTGTTTCCAATACCTCCGACAATAGCAAAAAGGCCGGCGTTCCTCGAGGAATGCCGGCCTTGGTTCACCTGCCTATTTGCGTCCTACCAGATTGTCAGCGTGGAATTGTCGAACCATTCGTGGTAGCCCTGACCACTGGCGTTCACATCGAGTTGGTACTGGACCCCGATGTTGTCGCCCCAATGAAGATTTTTTGAAGAGTAGGTTTGATTGACGTTATGAGGCACGCCGTCCACAACCAGCGTGACGTAGTGGTAGGTGTGATTGCTATGATTGGTCTGCACGTACCACTGAATGTGATGCCAAGTGTTAGGGCTGAAGCCATGGCACGAAATAGTGGTGTGCCTCCAATGGCCGTTGTATTCATCCCAGGTGTCCCATACGCCTGCGGCGACGTTGCACTGGCTGCCAATCATATAGTTGTATCCGCCGACGAACTGGAAGGAGTCGTATTCCAGGGCTTGTGCCGCGGAGGTGGCGCTCGAGTTCAACTGAACGTAGAAATCCCACAGCAGATTGCTGACGCCATCGTGGCTGCCAAGCTTTTTGTACCAGAGAGCATTATCCCAAACGCCGGAGTTGTAAAGTTCGGCGCTGGCGCCCGACAGGGAAGGCTGGCGCTGGAACTGGGCCATCCAGTAAGTTCCGTGGCCGCTGCCGCCGGAGCAGCCAGGATCGTGACACGAACCCCACCCGGACATCTGATTGATTTGGTGAAAGACGATTGCACCTCGCGGCGGAGTTGGTAAATCGCTGCCAAAGGCTCCTTGCGCAAATGAAGTCGATACGGTAAGTGCGATTACAACAAACAGAAAAGTTTTCACATTGCTTCCTTAAGGGGAGTCGCCGGGGCCAACTGCGTCTCGTTGCGGTTTGCCCCACGCTATTGGCACTATCTCCTCTGGGAAGGGATCACTCAATACGGACAAACCCCTAAGTGGGCCTGCTTAAATACCATAGAGAAAACGATCCACCGTAGTACTAACCCGAGGGCGGGTCCGGATCGAGCGCAAGAAAAACCGCGTTTGGCCGCGCCGAAGGCGGGCCAAACTAGCCGCTTCCCCAGAGACATAGGGGCCCCGTTCTAGCCCGGCTTTGGCTAGGGCGGGGACGTTTCATAGGCATCGTGCGATAACCGAAAGCTGTTGGCTTCCTTTTCGCGCTATCATGTTCCGCATGGCACCTCATCATTCGCCCCGATTCCTCGACGCCGTTAACGACGCCAAGCAGCGTGTTCACGAAGTGACTGTGGACGACGTCAAGCAAATGCTGGACCGCAAGTCAGATTTTGTGCTCGTCGACGTCCGCGAAGATAATGAGTGGACGAAAGACCATCTGCCGGCAGCCGTGCATCTTGGCAAGGGAATCCTGGAGCGCGACGTGGAGCAGCGCATACCTGACACGAGCACGCGCATGGTTTTGTACTGCGGCGGGGGATTCCGATCTGCGTTGGCGGCCGACGCCTTGCAAAAAATGGGATACACGAATGTCACCTCCATGGACGGCGGCATTCGCGAGTGGCGAGAGAAGGGTTATCCGCTGACCAGCGAGTGAGGGATCGACCGGATGGTTGGCTGGCCGAAAATTCACGTCGTGGAATCGCTCGTCCTCGTCTTGTTGCCGGGCATGGTCTGGGGACTTCCCGCGCAGAAGAAACAAGACCCCGACCGGCCAAAGCTTCCCTATAGCATGCTGGGCCTTCATCGCGAGGACATTGACGCATACGACAGCAAGGCCGAGCCGGTCGCTAGAGTGACCGAAGCACTTCTGAAAATGAATCAAACTGGCTGGCAGCTGATCCACAAATATTTCCCGACCCTGGGCGTTAGCTCGGTAGAAACCGAAAAGAAGGTTCATCCCGACGACGCCGCCGATCGGCGATTCTTTGGAAACTATACCAACGAAGATCCCTCTCTTAGCCCCATGCCATTGCTCTGCATGATTTGGTCGCTTCCTGAATCCCAGCTGTCTGGTCCGCTGAAGAATTTGCACGACGAATTGGTGGCCGCCATGAGGCTTGAGGACTACTCCACCTGGAAGCTGGACGACCTACGCAAGGCGACCGCCGCTTTGACGGAAACCACGAGCACTATCAAGAGTGTGAAGTATCGAACACCGAAGACGCGTTTGTCCTTTAAGGAAGCACTGCAACTCTATGCCATGACGCTGGCCTTGGTTCGAGCGGAAACCAAGTGGGCCGCAAAAGCCGATTCCCCGCCGCCGAACATGGTGGACTTTACCAATCGGCTTAAGCATCAATTGCCTCTACAGATGGCAGACGGCGAAACCTCCGCCCTTCTTCTGTATCTTCCGGCCGACCTCGGCCAGCCTCTTGCCAAGGAAGAGAACGAAGAAAGGGCCGATGTCGTCATCATGAAGCGGAGGGGAACAACCTTCCAGGTGGAGCAGTTTCCCGTGTATCTGACCGCCGACCGGAAGGGATGGGACCCGTCGTGGATTGAACCCTCAGATGAGGCCAACGACACCAGCCTTGTGGCCCGAAAGTACGAACACGACTGGACTCGATTAGACGGGCCGTTCTTGTGGTTCCGGCCCGACCAATTGAACGGCGAGGTCCTATATCGGGCCACCGTCAAGTTTCAGGCGGGCGACATTGTGATCGAGGGTGAAAGAAACATTGAGCGACGGGGCATGGTGAAGAGAGCGGATCGACTGCCGGATTATGATCCCGCGAAGATGACGCCTTTCAATCCACTGGTTGACGAGGCCGCAGTCGCCGCTGGACCGTTGTCGGTTGAACCCACTGTCTGGGCAGAACAGTTTTACAGTGTTAACTGGCCGACTCCCTACTTCTCGAACGCCTTCCGAGCCTGGTGTGCCTTCGGTCGCTCGACCACTGGCCGAACTAAGGATGGAACTTGGGTGGTCGTTGGCGCTGACGAGCCACGCAAGCGGTCCCTCGATTCGAGTCCAACGCCCGCTTCCGTTCCGCAGTCGGCACTTGCCGCCCCAAAGGGCCCGTCCATCTGAATTTCCAGAGCCTGTGACCTACTGCGCCATAGGGATTTTTATGATCTTCTTCTGGATCGCGTAAGTAACGAGTTGCGCTTTGTTGTGGATGTCGAGCTTGCGCATCAGGTTGAACTTGTGCGCCTCGACCGTTTTCACGCTCAGCCCCAGCAGCACGGCAATCTCTTTTACCGAGTTGCCTTCCGCCAGCAGCTTCAGGATTTCACGTTCGCGCGGGGTAAGCGTGGACATCCGCGGGCGCATCCTGGCATCTTTCACCCGGGCGCGGAAATCTTCCACCAGCTTGCCCAGCACGCGCGAGCTCAAATACTTGCCGCCCTTGTATACGTCGCGGACAGCACTCACCAACTGTTGCGCCGGGGTGTCCTTCAACACGTATCCCGCAGCCCCCACCTCCAGGCATTGCACCAGATAGTCTTCGTCCTCGTACATCGTCAGGAAAATGATCTTGGTCTCAGGACGGTTCTTCTTGATCTGCCGCGCGGCCTCAAATGGAGACAGCCCGGGCATTCCAATATCCATCAGCACAACATCCGGACGCAGTTCGTAGGCCTTCTCCACCGCTTCGCCTGCGTCGGGCGACTCACCCACCACATCAAAATCGCTTTCGCTCTCCAGCAGGCGACGAACTCCCTGCCGGAACAACGTATGATCATCCACCAATACACATCTGATTTTCGGCATGTTTCAATTTCACCCAGGCCGCGCTCGCCCGTCCTCTCACAGCGGCCAAACCTTCATTCCAAAAGTCGCGTTCTGAGGCAGTTGCTTGGGGTTACCACACTCGTTTGTGGCTTTCGCTCCTCAGGCCCCTCGCGCTACCACGGCGCCGGCAGTTTCGCCGTTGATCGCTAGCCCCCGGTCCTGTCCAAATCCGCTGCCGGTTACGGGCGTATTAACTTCGATGCGCGTACCCTTCCCCCGCGCGGAGGTCACCTTCACCTTTCCTCCGATATTTCCAATGCGCTCGCGCATTCCAGCAAGGCCAAAAGTCTGCCGGCCGGGGTTTGGCCTGATTATCATGCCCACGCCATCGTCCTCCACCACCAGGCGAACCGAGTCTCCCTCACGTCTCATCTCGATGTTCACCGTGTTGGCGGCGGCGTGTTGCGCGACGTTATGCAATGCCTCCTGCACCACGCGATAGACCGCAGTCTCCACAATCGGAGACAGCCGGCCGAACTCCGGAGAAACCGTGACTCGCGCTTTCACCCCACTGCTCTTGGCCAAATCTTTGGCTTCTTTGCGGACCGCCGCGATCAGTCCCAGTTCTTGCAACACCAGGGGCGACAGCCGGCCAATGATGCGGCGGATACCTTCGATCGTCCGATCCACCACGTCCAGCGTTTCGCGAATTTTCGCGCGCGCGGAGCGCGTACCCACACTACCCTCGAGCATGCCGAGGTAAAGCCGGATCACCATCAGCGCCTGTCCGGTTTCGTCGTGCAACTCACGGCTGATGCGCTTGCGCTCTTCCTCCTGCACCCGCAACAGGTGGCCGGAAAGTTCAGCGATGCGCATCTCGCGTTCGCGCAGGGCATCGGTCATACCGGCGCGATCAATCGCTAGCGCCGAACGGTCGGCAATTGCCCGCAGCAACTCCCGTTCGGTGGGGAGCCAATCATGGGGATCGGAAAATCCAATCAGCAGCACCCCAATCACGGTATCCGTGGACTTCAGTGGTACTCCCCAAAGCGCTCTTGCTCTGCCCTGCAGTATGGGATGCAATGTGCCGTGCGATACGCTCAAGTCGGGCAAAATCCCCGGCTCACCGGTCTCGGCAATCTTGCCGGAGAATCCCTGTCCGACGGCAATGGCCAGCGTGGGATCATCAAGATCGTCGCCAAAGCCCACCTGAGCTTGCACTCGCAGAATCTGCTGCTCCGGTTCTTTCAGCAGGATCAATCCCACCGTGGCGCTAAAGGTGTGGGAGGCGATCTCCAACACCCGATCCAGCAAGGCATTCAAGTTGCGCGCCGAAAGCTCAGCATCGAGGACCGCCAACAGCGCTTCCGACTCATTTTGCTGGGCGTCGAAGTAGGCCGCCGACGTCGCGACGTAACTGGCCCACGAAAGGGTTTCCATCGCGGCCAGCGTTTCTCCCAATCGTTGCGGAGGGAAGATCTTTTCCAAGTAAGGATCGATCAGCTCCTGGTAAATCTGCAGCGAACGCAATACCGTCCGTGCATTCACTCTCAGTTTGGCCAGGCGTTTTCCGAAATGCTGCAAGCTGTCATAAAAGGCGGCAAAATCTGTCTGCGAAAAAATAGAGAAACCGGTGCCGATGGTCAGTCGTTCCAACGCCGCCATGGCCCGTCCGTCGCAATCGAATTCGGCGAACATCTGCTGCCGCCATGCCGCAGTAATCTCTGGAAAATACGGCTGCAGGCTACGAGTTACCTCGACCACCAGCTCGCGCGAAGTTTCTTTCATGGGCAGCAGCGGAGACATTAGGCTCCTTGGCTAACAAAGATGTTGATGCGGTGGAACTTACGGCAGGATGGCAGTACTACCTGATTAACGCGTTACCACCGAAATTATTCAATATCGTATCAGTTTTCTCGCTTATAAAATAGTCATTAGTGCTCTCGCTATTGGCCATTATGTATATAGGTATCTCCAGGCGAGCCGATCCTTGCTATGCTGCGGCATGACGGCATTTGGAGGGGCAAACCTTCAGAGCCTGCCCTGAGTGAGCTTGCCGAAGGGTACGCCGTCAGAAGTCTTTAGATATTTGTCATCATGAGCGGGCTTCAGCACTGAGAACGAAGGTCATGACCACAGCAGAAAAATCCGCCGCACCGGCCGCCGCGCTTACGAACGATGAGACGCTGCGTTACTCGCGCCATCTCATCCTGCCCGAAGTCGGCGTCGAGGGACAGCTCAAGCTTAAGCGGGCCCGTGTGCTGTGCATCGGGGCCGGAGGTCTGGGTTCGCCGGTCGCTCTCTATTTGTCCGCCGCCGGTGTAGGCACAATCGGTATCGTCGACTTCGATACTGTCGATGTTACTAACCTGCAGCGGCAAATCCTGCACGGCAGCGACGACGTCGGCCGCAAGAAGCTCGACTCGGCCGCGGAACGCATCACAGCAATCAATCCTAATGTTCATGTCCGCAAGTTCGAAACCCGGCTGACCAGTGCCAACGCGATGGAGCTGTTTCGCAACTTCGATATTGTGGTTGATGGCACGGACAACTTTCCCACCCGCTACCTGGTCAACGACGCCTGCGTGTTCAGTGGGAAGCCGAATGTTTACGGCTCAATCTTCCGCTTCGAAGGTCAGGCCAGCGTCTTCGCCGGCAAGGAGGGCCCATGCTACCGCTGCCTCTATCCCGAGCCGCCGCCGCCGGGTTTGGTTCCCTCGTGCGCTGAGGGCGGGGTGCTCGGTATTCTGCCGGGACTGGTGGGAATGATCCAGGCGACCGAGACGATCAAACTTATTCTCGGAGTTGGCGAGCCGCTGATCGGCCGCCTGCTGCTGGTGGACGCGCTAACGATGCGCTTCCGCGAGCTCAAACTGCGCAAGAACGCTGATTGCCCCGTCTGCGGCGATCACCCAACTGTTACCAAACTAATCGACTATGATCAGTTCTGCGGAATTGGCAGAGAGGAAAAAGCTGCGACCACTACCATGCCAGAGATGACACCTGAAGAACTGAAGCGCCGGCTCGACGCCGGCGAGAAATTGTTTGTGCTCGATGTGCGCGAGCCTCACGAATACCAGATCTGCAACCTCGGCGGACACCTGATCCCGCTGAACGATTTACCTAAGCGCGTCACCGAGCTGGATGCCAGCCGGGAGATCGTCGTCCATTGCAAACTGGGTGGACGCAGCGCCAAGGCCGTAGACTTTCTGCGGCAGTCGGGCTTCTCAAAGGTGCATAACCTGACTGGTGGAATCAACGCCTGGGCCGAGCGCGTCGATCCTAAGATGCCGAAGTACTGACAAGCCCATAAGCGATGCAACTGGTCCTCGCCGCTCGCCTTCTATCTACGGTAGGAGAATTTCACTACAATTAACCCAATCCGCCACTTCGAACCGAGGAGGACCCATGCGAAAGCTCGTTATCGTAATCGGAGTCATCGTCGTTATCGTAATTGTCCTGCTTTTGGCGTTGCCTCACCTCATCGATGTCAACAAGTATCGCGGTCAAGTTCAGTCCCAGCTGCAGCAACGGCTCAACCGTCCCGTACAACTGGGAGAAATGTCGCTGGGAGTTTTCCCTATCAGGGTGGATGTGAATAATGTCGTCATCGGGGACGATCCTAATTTCCACAGCAATGTGCCATTCGCTCAGGTCGGTGAACTCGATGTCAGCGTAAGCCTGTTCCCGCTGCTGAGCGGCAATGTCGAGGTGAACAGCCTGAATCTGAAGCAGGCGAAGATAGAGTTGATCCGCAACGCCCAGGGCGTGTGGAATTTCTCGACGGTCGGGAATGCTCCGGCGGCCGCTCCTCCAGCCACCACAGCGCCGCCATCACAGCCTGCCAAGCAGGCTGCCCCGAGTGCTCCCGCTCAGGAGAAGCAATTCACCCTCGGTGAATTAAAGATCACCGACGGCCAAATCGCGGTCACGGACTATCAGAAGCACCAGTCGCGCGCGGTTTATGACCACATCGATATAACCCTCAAGGACTATGCGCCAGGCAAGCCGTTCTCCATTGACGCTACGGCGCATTTGCCGGGCAACGGCTCGCAAACCTTCCGCCTCACTGGAGACGGTGGCCCCGTTAATAATGCCGACTTCCTTAGTACGCCTTTCAAAGGCACCCTGAAGTTGGATCAGGTTTCGCTCTCAGGAGCACAGAAGTTCTTGAACGCCGCCGCCCTGGAAGGCACGGACGCGGTGATCTCCGGTTCCACCAACCTCACCAATTCCAATGGAAAGATGACCGCCGATGGCTCGTTGAAGCTGGAGAACGCTGTCATTCATGGAGTTAAGCCCGGCTATCCCATCGCAGCCGATTTCGATGTGACCGACGATCTTACCAACGACGTGATCCAGATCAGGAAGGGATCGCTTAAGCTGGGTTCGACCCCGTTCGCATTGAGTGGAACGTTGAACACCCGGCCCAATCCGTCGGTAGTCGACGTAAACGTGAGCACGTCGAATGCTTCCATTGAAGAGGCGGCAAAGCTGGCGTCAGCGTTCGGCCTGGCCTTCAGCCCCAACACCAAAATTGCCGGACAGTTGACGCTCAACATTCATGCCCAGGGGCCAACCGATCATTTGGCGCTCAACGGCAACGTCAATGGACGCAACCTTGAAGTCACCGGTAGCGACATCCCCCAACCGGTGCGCGTGCCTTCGATCGACCTGACGATGAACCCGCAGCAGATTCAGTCCAACAACTTCACAGCAACCTCTGGCGCGACCACGCTGGCCGCGCAGATGACGGTATCGCAATATACCGGCAATTCGCCGAATGTCGATGCCGCGCTCAAGACCGTCAACGGCAAAGTGAATGAGCTACTAGGCATTGCTAAAGCCTACGGCGTTACCGCCGTCGAAGGCTTTACCGGCACGGGCAACATCACGCTCGATGTCCACGCTCTTGGTCCCATCAAGAATACCGACGCCATGACCTTCACCGGCAGCGGCGCCCTACAGAATGCGTCGCTGAAGATGCCATCGCTCACCCAACCCATGAATATTCGCAACGTGAACATGCAGTTCACGCAGAATTCTGTGAACCTGACCAATCTGGCGGCATCGCTGGGTTCCACGAATGCAAGCGGCAATCTCAGTGTGGCCAACTTCCAGGCTCCGCGGCTAACGTTTGCACTGTCAGCCGACAAATTAAACGTCGATGAACTACAGAAAATAACGGGTAGTCCCGCGCCAGCTCCTGCCAAGAAAAAGGCCCAAGCCACCTGGAGTCTGGTTCCCAGCGCTGATGCAGCGCCCGCTCCGGCGGCGCAGCCCGGTCTGCTCGCCACCGCGACTGGGACGGGCAGCATCGCAGTGGGCACCATTCTCTATCAGCAAATCCAGTTGACCAACGTTCACTCCAACGTGACCCTCAATCACGGGGTCATTCAGCTCAATCCGCTGACCGCGCAGATTGATGGTGGACAAGAGAACGGCAGCATCACCGTAGATACCCGGCCGGCAAACATGGCGTTCGCGGTGAATGCCAAGCTCACTGGGGTGGATGCCAACCGGCTGCTGTCGTCAATCTCTTCGGTGAAGGACACGGTATACGGCACGCTCGGGTCGAATGCCAACATCACCTTCTCCACTCCACCATCGGGTGATGTGGTTCAGACTTTGAATGGCGTCATCGCCATGAACCTAGCCAACGGAAAGATAACTAAGCTCGACCTGCTGAACGAACTGTCGAAGATCGGCAAGTTCGGAGGTGGCGCGGCCAAGGGCTATACCGCAATCTCGCAGATGAGCGGAACATTCACCGTGCACAGTGGCGTTGCCCAGACCAACGATCTGAAGGCCGCGCTGGATGTGGGCACCATGGCGGCCAACGGGACGGTGAACCTGGTCAACCAGGGCCTCAACATGCACGTCACCGCCGTCCTCAATAAAGGCTTCAGCCAGTCGGTGGGAGGCACTGGGGTCGGAGGCTATCTCAACACCGCGCTGGCGAACAAGAACGGCGAGTTAGTCCTGCCGGTCATCATCACCGGCAACATGAACCACCCGATTGTCGCTCCCGACGTGCAACAGATCGCGCAGATGAAGTTGAAGAATCTGTTGCCAACGGCGGGTGGACTGCTGAACGGCAGTGGTGGGAACAATGTCGGCGGACTGGTGGGCGGCTTGCTGGGCGGCCAGCAGCAACCGGCCAAACCCGGCCAGCCGGCAAAGCAGCAACAGAAACAGGCCAACCCTCTAGGCGACGCGCTGAATCAGCTAATGGGCGGCAAGAAGAAACCTTGACTTGTAATAGTTGACCTCGACATCACCAACGGTGCAATGCGCCGTCCGTGGTCACATCCGGTGGCATTTCGGGCTCGAGTTCCCAAGTTCCGGGTGGCAGACAATCCACAAGCGATCTCTTCGAATCTGAACGCAAATGGGTTATTTCTACGGGTCGGGCGTTTTACGTCCAAGCGGCGGTGCCAGTGCGGTTGGTGCAAGGACCGCTGGGGCCTATCCTGGCAGATCACACCACGCGCGCTAGCCGATGCGCTTGCGGCTGGTGGCGCTGAGGCGAAGCGTGCCTTTGAGGCGATGATGACGATGACGAAGATCGACATCGCCGCCATCGAGGCAGCACGGCGAGGCTGACGTGAACACGCCGAAACGCCCTCATTCGTCAGATCGCGCGCTATTCGTGCTTCGAGTATTCGGGTTCAGGCCATTATCGGTCTGCCATCGAGAGGGGCCGCTGCTAGCCCCTCAGCGTTGCAGGAGCGAGAGCCTCAAAGGGCCAGCCGGGCAAAAACGATTGAGCCGGACTTTGGGTTTCTCATCTCGACTGAGCCAGCGCCAGCGCGTCGGCACCCGCTGGGAATCGGAGTTGTCCCGTCGTGTCGTTCGCAGCCCGCCACACCGCCTCGGCCACGTCGGACTCGGTTGTCACCGCAGTCGGCCGCGCGAATGCCGCGAAAATCGGTTCCGCGAACGGGGCATATGCCTCGGGGATCAATCCTTGCATGCGGGATGCGCCATTACTCGTAAACCGCGTCGACGGGGCATAGCCCGGCTCAACTAGTTTCACGCGCACATTGAACCACTCCGCCTCGAACGCCAGCGACCCGGTGAATCCTTCGATGGCTGCTTTGCTCGCGGTGTACGCAGCGGCCAGCGGCATCCGGGCCAAGGTTACGCTTGAGGTCACATTGACGACCGCACCACACCTCCGTTTGCGAAACAGGGGCAGCATCGCATGTGTCATCGTCATCACACCGAAAGTGTTGGTTTCGAACACTTCACGCACGGTCGCTATCGGGGTGGCCTCGAAGGCGCCGACCAGACCGATCCCCGCGTTGTTGACGAGCACATCGATTGTCCCGAATGTGGAGATGGCTTCGGCGATGGCTTTGCTGACGCTGCCGGAATTGGTGACGTCGAGCGGGAGCACTTTGAGGCGATCGCTCTGCGAGCCGAAGATCTCCGGCTTCGGTTGACGCATGGTTGCTACGACATTCCAGCCGCGGTCGAGGAACAGCACCGCTGTCGCTTTGCCGTAGCCGGAAGAAGTGCCAGTTATGAGGACTGTCTGATTCATCGAAGTCTCCTTTTCTTCTCTACATCGATAGAATAGACGGCGTCGGCTTGGTGAGTCTATAATCAAAACACCGCTTATCCTTATCGGTCGTCCAGAATGGATCCGCTCACTGATATCGTCACTTTGCTGCGTCCGCACGGTGCGTTCTCGAAACCCATTACCGGCCGCGGAAAGTGGGGCGTCCGCTATGATGCCCAGCCCTCGCCGAGCTTTGGTATCGTGCTGGAAGGGATGAGCTGGTTCATCACGGAGGGCGACGCACCCCGGTTGCTGGAACGTGGGGATTTTCTGCTGTTACCGTTTACGCCCGCTTTTTCCCTCGTCAGCGAGTTGGGAGCCGAGTGTATTCCTGGCCGTCCATCGCGGAAAGGAGTACGGCATGGCGATTCGAGAGGGGCTCCTGACTTCCGCATGATTGGGGGAACGTTCCAGATTGAGTTGGTAAACGCTGCGCTGCTCGAACTGATGTCCCAAAAGATTCATATTCGAGCGGCGGAGTTCGATACGAGCCGCCTCACACGCATTATTGACCTGATCATGGACGAGTATGCGGCCGAGAGGCCGGGGCGCGACGCGATCTTACAGCGTTTCCTAGAAGCGATGCTCGTCGAAGCGCTACGCTGGCCCAGTCTTGGCCAAGGATCTTTGCCTCCGGGTCTGATCGCCGGATTGCGCGATGCACCCATTTCAGGCGCACTTCGAGCCATGCATTCCGATGTGCGACACGCATGGACGGTGGCCGAATTAGCGAAGCGCGCCGGTATGTCACGGTCGGCGTTTGCGGCCCGTTTCGTTACGACCATCGGATGTGCGCCGATGAAATATCTTTCCCGGTGGCGAATGAGTCTGGCCCAGGATGCGTTGAGCCGGGGAGGAAAGTCGCTGGATCAACTGGCAGAAGAAGTCGGCTACGAATCCGCCAGCGCGTTCAGCACCGCGTTTCGCAGACAATCAGGCTGCGCGCCGGGTGCGTTTGCACGAATCGCCCGGGGAGCCCGTCAGCCGGGTACGACCCGTACCCGCCCGAATTGAACTTTTTCAGGCAGCGCCCAAATTGCTTCGCTAACCCACACCCTAGTTGCTATAGGACACCTAGCTGGACAAAACTCCGGTTCTGGGAAGCTGATCGGGCCACTGTGGCCAGATCATGGGCAACTCGAAAGTTATCCACTCGTCCGTTGGATTAGTAACAACAAACGCCTCAGGGTCTACGAATGTTATTGGGAGCATTTCGCGGCGGAAATCCACTTGAGCGGGTAGTCGGCTACTCGTCGAAGTGACCCCGCCACAGCCGGTTTCCGGCACCTCATGGAGTTGCGCCCGAGTCACGGGCAACTCGGAAGCTATGGACCAGAAGAAGCGACCCTGATGAGTCAATCCCGTCCGAAGCCCAGGCATGAAAAGTCGTCTCTGGCACACCGTCCTCATCCCTGTCGGCGCAGACACAGAAGCCGCCCACTGCGGGCGGCTTCCTTCTCAGGGCATGGCAGTGAGCCCTACGTGCTGCTGTGCTCCAGAATGCCCTTCTCCAGCTTCTCCTGGCACTCAATGCAGTGCCGCGTCCACGGTACAGCTTCCAGACGCTTGGGATTGATCTCGGCGCCGCACGAGATGCATTCGCCAAAGGTGCCTTCGCGGATGCGATCGAGAGCGCCGTCCACCATTTGCAGGAGCTGCCGTTCGTTATTGCTCTGGTGAAACAAGAATTCCTTGTTGTATGAATTTGCCGCCCGATCGGCGATGTCCTGTGCCGACTCCACGTCGGCTTCTCGCCCATCCTGAGCGGTCCGCGTCATGGTCTGGCGCAATTCGCGCTGACGTTCCTCCAATCGTTTTCTGAAGACTTCAAGCTTTTTCTTATCCATAGGTTCGTATCCCTGCCGATCTCTCCGTTGCGGACTCAGGTCCGCTGGCGAAAAATTGGGTGCGCGAAACCGGAATGATATGCGTCGCCAGCACCCATGGTCAACTGGAGCTCTCCTTACTGCTCTATAGAAATCGGCATTCGGAGGTTGGATGCATGCCAACCGGCGATGATTCGCGTCACGAGACGCAAAAAAGCGGCCCAATGCGGGCCGCTCTTTTCAAAAGAGGCGAAGGAGGAACTTCAGGGAAGGAACCGCGGGAACCTGTCTCTATCATGGAGACAAGCAGAGAGATATCGGGATTGATGGAAGAGGGTTGAAGTCAATGTCTTGAGCCTCTTTGGCTGTATTTATCGCAGCACTTTTAACGCCACAGCAGTTCTTAGAGGTTACAGTGGCTGTGGAAATGTCGTTAAAGTGTCTAATAACAGGACGGATAATTTTCTAAGTGGCAGGCCAATTCAGCCCGGTTTTGCGGTGCCGGTCGAGGGTTATTAGTAGCACCCCTATGCCAAACCTAAGCGCTGAGGTTCTCATTATTCGCTCCCTTTTCGCCCTCAATGATCTTCAATTTATTCAGTAAGGCCTTGTAACTGATTTTCAAGATCTTGGCGGCCTGGCGACGGTTCCAGCGGGTTTGGGTCAGCACACGCTCGATGGCTTCGCGCTCAGCTGACATGGCCGCACGCCGCCCAATTTCCAACAGGGAAGGCGCGTCGGCGTCCGCGCCGTCCGCTTTGGTCCCGTCGATGGGGATCGCAGCCGATGCCGGCGCATCGCTTTCGGGCCGGTCGCCATTGGACTTGCTATTCCTCAGGCCCCAAAGTGGGCTATTGCCGGACGTGGAGCTCATGATCGGCTTGTGCGTCGAAAGCTCACGAATGATCTGCGCCTCATTGCCTACGATGACATAGCGCTTGACCAGGTTCTCCAACTCTCGGATGTTTCCCGGCCAGCTATATTCCAGCATGCGGTTAAGGGCATAGTCTCCGAAGGGAGCCGGCCGCTTGCCGTAGAACTCGCTGTACTTCCGCAGGAAGTACTCCAGAAACACCAAAATCTCTTCCCGGCGCTCGCGCAACGGGGGGATGTGAACGGTGATCACGTTCAGGCGGTAGAAGAGATCTTCGCGAAAGAGTCCTTCCTCGACGGCGCGCTCTAAAGGTTTGTTGGTGGCGGCCAAGACTCGAACATCGACCGAAATATCCCGCTTGCCGCCCAGCCGCGAGAATTCTCCGCCTTGCAGCACGTGCAGCAGCTTGGCCTGCAATGCCGGATGCATCTCGCTGATTTCGTCCAGGAAGATCGTGCCGGCGTTGGCCAAATCGAACTTGCCCAGCTTCTGCCGATTGGCCCCGGTAAACGCGCCCTGTTCGTAGCCAAACAGCTCGCTCTCTAGCAGTTCGTACGGGATGGCCGCACAATTAACTTTGACGAAGGGTTTGTCGACCCGGCTCGATTGCGCATAGATCATGCGCGCCACCACTTCTTTGCCCGTACCGCTTTCGCCACGAATGAGCACCGTGGCGGTGGTGTCGGCCACTTGCTCGACAGTGTGCTTTACCTCTTCCATTCTCGGGCTGGTGCCGAACAGGCCCATGAAGTCGCTGTTGCGCCGCACCTGGTCGCGAAGCTGAGGGACCTCGGTCGGCAGTCGCTGCTTATCCAGAATCTTGTTGATGCGGAGACCGAGCTCCTTGGGCTCGAATGGTTTGTTCAAATAGTCATCGGCGCCTAGCTTGGAAGCCCTGAAGATCAACTCCGGATCGTGTTGCGCCGACAGCACCAAAACTCCAATCTCCGGCTTGATTTGTTTGATCCTCTCCAGTATGTCCAGAGCACCCGTGCCGGGGGCCGACAGATCGAGCAGGACCAGCTGAGGATCGTAAACTCTGAGCACCCGGATGGCTTCTTCGCCGGTGGCGGCGTTGCCGACGTCAAGGCCCCGGCGCGCCAGGTAGGAGGTCAGGAACCTCCCCATGTTGGGGTCGTCGTCAACAACCAGCGCCCGCACCTTTTTGTCCGGAATCATTGAGCTCCAACGAAGAAAATAGGTTCCCCCGGCCCCACCCAGGGAAACTGGCGTACCACTATGAGAATCGCGATACCACTTCAGGGTTGCACCTTGAGTGTCGCGCTTGCAAAATGCGACCCCTCGGGTGGCCCAGGAAGAGGCACTGTCGCTGAATTTCCTAGAATTGGTTTAGCCGATTGTAACGCCGGACTGGCTGTTGCGATAGCCGACAACGAATATTTTCTTGTTTCGGCGGGGCATGACGCGTCCTGTTCATCACGCGATAGCGAGATCCAACGGCAAAGGCGGCCCGCGGGCCGCCCTGTTGCCAACTGCCTTGACTTTCTAGATCTAATTTCCGCCGTTGACCGTCCGCAGTTTTCCGGGCATGAAGTGATAGGGTGGCCATGGTCCCGTAATCGTGATATGGCAATCCTTGAAATGCCTGGTCGCCGCGCTGTAGCGGTTCTGATATTTGACCACGGATCCAGATTCGATGAGGTGGGCAAAGTCAATCAGCATGCCGCCGGAGTCCGTGCGTTTGCAGATCACGTCTTCTTCCAGCGGTGAAAACAGCTTGTGTACCTGCATGGAAAGTGCGCGGGCTTTGGTTTGTCGCTCGCGGTCGCGTGTAGCCCGCTCCCGCAATTGGCGAAGGTACTCGCCACCTACTCCGTTGGGTAGCCCGGCAATCGCCTCCTGCAACGTCCCATCCTTGAGGACAAGCTTGAAATGCATTTCAGCTTTTCCTCGTAGACGATCCACTGACTCCAGAAAAGTCTTGCGATTCGCTCGTACCGCGCGGCGCAAGGCTTCGTCGGAATCGAAGATGGTGCCGAAGCGAAATGGCAGGACCGTCAGAGTACGGAAGCACTCACTAACCACGTGAGCGTGATCCAGAACGGCTTGTTGGGTGAGGGGTTGGGAGGCGGAATGCTCGCTCACAATGACGGCGAACTCTCCGCTGGGACAGGCGAACACCGGTGCGTCATTCACGCCTCGGAGATTTTCAATCGCCACCGGGCGGCGGGCTCGAATACTGCCTTGGAGGCCCTGTTGCTCAGTAATACAGTACGCGTACCACGCCATCTCAGTCTCTCCTGGGAGTGCTCGCACACAGCTTCATACGCTATGCACGAGGGAATGCTGACTTGCGAACGTGGGACTAAAGGGTCTGGCTGATCGAAGAAGATGGACGGGAGCCATCTCCAACATCCCTATCCTAAGCCTTGGAAGCCGGAATCCGCAACCTACATCTTGCCTTAGACCACACTTTTCTCGCATCACTCCGGGATCGGAACGGGTCGTCCTATCTCAAAGACCGCTACCGGTGCGGCATTAGCCTTTCGGCCTTAGTAACGTACTTCGTCGTTACCAATTGGAACGTGAAGTTTTCGAACCCCACGCAGAACCCGGGTTCGTGTCTGTACGCGGGCATCTTGCCGCAAGGAAACTTCTGCGGCACCAACGCGCCCTGGCTATCCACTCCAGGGCCCAAGCTTGGCCGAAACGGGGACTATAGGTAGTGTCCTAAACTTGCCTTGACTGGAAAAACTAGGGAAGGACTCCTCTGTCGGCTTTCTTGTCTGGTGGACGCTCGTCGTCAATGAAGAAAATATGACCTTTGGCGCAACGGTAGCTATTGCGTCTTGGGGCGTGCTCTTGAGCTACCAGGCTGTTTACTGCTGAACGCTCGGCGATTTCGTCGTTGCCGCAGACGGGGCATTTTTTGGATTGCGTCACTCTGCCTGTATTGTCTAGCGGTGCAGTTCTGTTGCACGGTGACGCCCATCACTATGGGTGTGACGCTTTGGTGTGATTAGGCCAGCAGTTCCCTAAGACTTTAGGACACTACCGGTCTACATACTGATCGCGGGTTCCCTGCTGCCGATCGGCGTTCGGAGGCAGCAGAAAAGGGATGTGCGAAGCGTGGAGGCCTTCAGAGATTGTGCCGCACTATAGCTCACTCTGCCCACCGAGGTGGAGGCGGCTTTAAGCAAGAAGCCATTGCGGCCTAGGAAGTCCAGACGTACAGGAACTCCTCATCGGCCGCCGTCGCCACCGCGTGATGCAATTTGCGCGTAGCACGGTTAAGGGCGGACCGGATATTGACTTTTGAGTCGGGCAACTGAGAGAGAGGAATTTTCAAGCATTGTCCGCTATCCAGCCCTTCCAAGTCGCTCAGGATTTGCGTAACGATTTCCTTGTGCTTCCCGTTGCGCCCGGTGGGGACGTTAGCGCGATCCGAAACTTTGAACTTACGGTGCGGAGTTCGCTTGGCGTTGTTGGGCATCGTAATCCTCGCGCTAAAGTATCGCTAACGACATGCTAAAATTACACAAACTTCAGCAAGTTGGCAAGCTAAAATTGTTCTGCCCATAAGTTGTTCTGCCGTTGAGGTTTCATTGATTCTCCTGCTAAGAAAAAGTCCCCGTATCGATCCCCATGCGCTAGCCTTTCTCTATGAGGTCACTCGTGAAAAAAGCTACACGGCGATTTGAGACGGTTCCGCTCGCGGAAGTGTTCGAGAAGGCGATTGAAGTGAACGGCCGAGAAAAGGTTGAGAAAACGACCAAGAAAGATGAGCCTTACTCAGTCCCCAAAGTTGTCAGCGCCAATGCTGTGCGCGAGCACCGATGAGAGAGGAACCCAATTGAAAATTCAGTCGGAGAATGCGCCCCTCGAACGGCAGTCCAAAACGGCTATGAAGATGGAAGCACACCCGAAGCGAGTATTGGTGGTTGACGATGAAGCTTGTATTGCCGACACGCTGACCGCAATATTCCGTAATGCGGGCTACGAAGCTGTCGCCGCGTATGAGGGATCCAGTGCTTTAGCGCAATGCGAGTCTTTCCGTCCAGACATCGTTGTCACCGATGTTGTAATGCCGGGTATGAGCGGGGTCGAAATGGCCATCCGGGTGAAGCAGCGTTACCCTGCTTGCAAGATTTTGCTGTTCTCAGGGCAGGCCGCCACGGCCAACCTTCCCGAGGAAGCTCGGCGAAGTGGACATGATTTCGAATTACTGACGAAGCCCATCCATCCGGCGGAATTGTTGGCAAAGCTTTGCGCCTGAGCGAGACCAAGTGTCAGCCAGCACGTCCGCCGATGCCGCAATACAAGCGGAGATTGTGCGCGTCCTAACCGAAAAGTTCTCCTGATCACGACCAAAACAAATCGGCGGTTCTGGACCGTCTGACAGGTAAGCTAGCTGCCTTTTCCTGAAGCGCGAGACAAACTCTGCACATCCCAAATTAGTAAGGAGAAAATTCCATGAAGATTACAGTTACCACTCCTACGGGCCACATCGGCAGCAAACTCGCCAACATACTTCTTGACCGCAAGTCGGATGTCACGCTGATAGCCCGACATCCCGAAAAAGTGAAAGATCTAGCCAGCCGCGGTGCAAAGGTCATCGCCGGTGAGCACAGCGATCCCGCGATTGTTGAGCAGGCGGTGCGTGGCGCCGACGCGCTGTTCTGGCTGACGCCTGCGGAGATGACCTCGCACGATCCGTTGGGCGCGGCCCGCCGCATGGCCGAGGCGGGAGCCAGCGTGATCCGCAACCATCCCGATCTGCACGTGGTCCTGCTTTCGAGTGCAGGAGCATTCCTGCCGAGTGGCACAGGGCCGATTGTTGGACACTACGAGACGGAAGAGAAGTTCCGCGCTGCCGGGAAGAACATCGTCTCGCTGCGCCCAAACGAGTTCATGGAGAACGTGTTTTTCTCGCTGCCGACGATCATCGGACAAGACAGCATCTACACTTCGCTCCCGGGATCCGCGAAAGCGCCGATCATTGCCACGCAGGACATCGCTGAGGTTGCCGCTGAGTTTCTGCTCAAACCGATCGACGGCCATCACGTGGTCGATATCGTGGGCCCGCAGGAGATTTCGTTGGACGAGTGGGCTCGCATCGCCGGACAGGCCATCGGGAAACAAATCCGGGTGGTCACCATCCCGGGCGACAAGTTGAAGGCGGCAATGAGCCAGAGCGGAGTGTCGCCGGAGATGGCAGCGCTGCTGGTTGAAATGGAAGAGGCATACCCCAAAATACAGCAATTCAAAGGCGACCAAAAACGCACCGGCAAAGTTACATTCGCGCAATTTGCCCGGGAGGTGTTCGCCCCCGCATATAAGAGAGCCGTGCAATCGGCGGCGTAGTCAGCCCGATGCCCAGTGCCTGCTCTGAGCGCAGTCGAAGGGCGAACCTGGGGCGCCAGGCTTGGTGAAGGTGAATTGTCAGAATGGCCGTTGAAGATAAACGTATTCCGCCTCGCCGTCCAACTTATTCGGAACCCGCGAATGAGTGCGGCACCCAGCGCATGCGTTCGTGGCTGTCAGGTTTGTCAGCTTATTGTTGGATTGACGTGGTATGCACCGTTGAACGTCTCGACGTAAGGAGCAGCAGAAGTGTCACACCCAGTTGCGGACCAGCGAACACGCACTTGGCCAGGCTGTCCAGCAATAACTCGACGGTCAGACAGTTGCTGTTTCATTTCCCTCTCGACGAGTGGATCTCGATTGGGCGGTTTTCCTAAACCACGCACCGTACAATACAGCCTTGCCGTTCGGCCTGAAATTCTTTCTAAGTCTGAATCCCGCGGGAGGCGGACACTACCCGCTGCAAAAGGCGTAACAACCGCGACCGGATTGTCGTCGAGCATCTGGTCCCAGACGTCAGCGTTGTCAAAAGTCGGGGAGCCGTGGTGAGGCACCTTGAAAAGTTGAGCAGGGACGTCGTCACGGTGACACGTCAGAACAGCTGTCCAGCCTTGATCGGCGTGCACTGCGTCTTCTAGGTCGGCACCGAGAAGCACGCGTATGGGCCCGGCCTTGACCCAAACAACGACCGACGTGTGGTTTGGCTTGGGGCTTACGATGCGCCTCTGCGGTTCACCAACTTGCGGTAAGAGGTTCTTTATTTGAGCCAGAGCTAACCGTATGGTGGGGTCGGAGGGGCTCAGACTCTCTAGGCTGACTGGAAATGATCTATCAGACCCAGAGAGAGTAAGCAGCGGCTTATTTTCAACCGCAAATTTTGGAGCCCTTCGCCCTCTAGCTTCAAGTTCGTCAAGAATCGCGCCGAACTCATCTACTCCAGAGCGTCCCGTAATCATCTGTCGTGCAGAGGAGATCAGGGTCGTGAATTCCTCATCTCTCAAGGCCATGGAGCAGCAAAACTCGGCATGGGGGGCGTGAGATAAGAGGGACGCCATGCCGCCAATGTGGTCATCGTGCCAGTGTGTCGCAACAACCAGTTTCACATTCGCCAGGGCATCATTGTTAAAGCCTCTCAAATACTCTACCGCGACGGGCTCGGTCTTACCTCGGCTAATGCAGGAATCGATTACGCACCACTCGTTGCCCCCAAGGTGTATGAGGATGCATTCCCCTTTGCCGGGACCGAAGATGGAAATCTCGAATTCGTCAGCCTTAGGAGGTGTGGTTTCCATTGGCGTGGAACCATTGCTGCGCGCGCGATCCTTTCTCCGAGGCAGCCTTGACGGAACCACGAGTCCAAACAGGCAAACGGGAAAACTCAATATTCGAAATATTTCGTACTTGGCCTGCGGGCGTACGCTCTGTGCCGATCATCCAATAGAACACAGAACCCGGCACAACCAGTGGCAGGTCATCTTCACGGAGTTCAATAGACTCAAATTCGACCCGTTCCTCCGGGCTGTCTAGCCGCGACCTATCATTAAGCACCGCCACGAAGGTTTCGCCATGCACCTCTGTTACCGTGCCTTCCCAAAGCTGCTTTATCAGCAGACTTGGCCCCTTTTGTTTGGGGTCAGGAACGCTCGGTTTGACTCGCACGCTACGGGGAACCTGAGCGCCGTCCCCCTCGCCCGTCGGAGATGTTGGTGGCGGACTCTCAATCTGGTCGGCTACCACAGTGTTCTGCGATTCCGCTCTGTTTCCGTAGAGCGATGGGACGCTGCCAAACTCGAACAATAGTTGCGTGTCCCTAATCTGGTCGCTGGAGGTTTTATTTGGTGGCCCAAGCGAGTATGTGCTCTGCGATTTCGGCGGCATAGTTGTATGCGCCCTCCCATCTGGTGTGGATGCGTTCCCTTAAATAATCGGATGGTCCATCTTTGGGGACATCAAAATTCTCATTAGTTTGAATGAATACGCCGAGCTTCACACGGGCCGAAGGTTCTACTCTAACGTTCAGTCTTGTTATTTCCTGTTTTGGATCGCTAAATCCCGGCACTTCGCCTCGAACGAGGAGCGAGCACATCCCAACGTGGCCGGGCAGAATTTCATTCCAACATTCCTTCGGAACAAGTCTGTCGCCGACTTGGTTCCACGCCTCTTCGGACGGCATAGCAAAGTGCATCTCACGATTCAAGCCAAGGGCCTTGAGGGGGGTGTGCTCCAAAGTAAAAAACGTGCCAGCAACCAGATCGCGCAAGGGGGCAGGATTGGCGTCGGGCTGCGAGATGGCTGCGAATCGGTCCCTTGTTACTTGGATTATAAACCTCTCCGTCTCGAACTGGCATACTTCAGGCGAGATCACCTTGACCTCTGCCTTTTCACCTTCCTCTGGCGGCAACAAGTTCTGTCTCACAAACCACTGCGGCTGGAAAATCGTCGGATTGAATGAGCCAACCAAAACCACAGAGGCCGCATTAACTTCCAGGACATGCCGCGCCATAGTGCAAGCAATATACTTCAAACCATCGGACGTATCCACCCCGAGCATAATTATCGGCCACGGGCATAGGGGGAGCCAAGCCCTTTCTGGAACCGGAGCCGCGGCACAAGCCTGGTGCCCAGGTTCGCGTCCATCATTTGGACGCTAACCCTTCGGCAGGCTCAGGGCAGGCTCTGAGCCTCGGCCTAACCCGGGCAGAGGAACACGCGGGGCTGGCCGCCCGTCACTTTGAGCTCGCGATCTCTTCCCGTCCACTCCGAAAAGAGAAGGGCGAATCTGGGTCAGCGGGCTCGCTTAAACAAGGGCGACTTCACGGTCGAAATGAGGCTTCTTTTCGGCATGGAGTTTGAGAGCTACGCCACAGGCCATTGCGATGCGCTCCAGCATCGTAAGCGAGTGTCCGGCGTACTCGGCATCCTCCAGACGCGCGATCACGGACTGCGAGGTGCCGACCTTCCTGGCAAGTTCGGCTTGCGTCAGGGCCGCATCCTCTCGCATCTCGCGGACCAGGAGAGCGAGGTCAACTTGATGCAGGGTACGCTCGAAAGTCTTGCGGTAGGTGGCGCTGTTTCGCGCACGCTGTTCGACAATCTGGCTGTGTCTGTCAAGCTTGGCGGTTTGCCTCATAGGCCCAACTCCTTCAGGATAGCTGCTCTTTCCTTTTGCGATCCCGTGTAACGGTTTCGGTACTTCATCCAGAGCTTTCTTAGCTGCTCTGCCCTCGTAATCTCGGCCGGTGGAGTCTCTTGCGTCTTCTTTCTGAAATCCTGACGTAATCACGATCAACATTTCCGGCTGGTAGAAAAATAAGATTCGAAAAATCCGGTCGAATTGCTTGACCCTTAGCTCGAATATGTCATCCGTGAGTTCTTTGCGAACTTGCCTTGCATCCGGTTCCCATAGACGCGCAGGCGCTCGATAAAGGCGTCGATCCTGGCAGACGCTTTGTCATCCAGCGAATCCACGAACTCGCGCGCGGGCATCCGCCCGTTCGGCAACTCCACATACTCAATAGTGAATTCGCCATTCACGCGCCCTTAGATTATCGCATTATTGCGATAGCAGGTCAATGCGTTAATGGGGCTGGAGCGGCAGATTGTCAATTGGATTCGTCGCCAAGGAGGCGCCGACTGCCCCATCCTTTGCGCCATGTTTGGCGCCGGGTGGCCCAGGTCTCGCGGGGGTCGGGACTTGGGGGATATTCGGGGCTGCACCGATTTATGGAATGAACAGAAACTGAAGCTTCTGGATCTGATGGCTCTCCCAAAGTGAAGGCTCCTTCCTCACCCGGGTCTCGAACGTCGCGAGACCCTTCGACTTCGCTCAGGGCAGGCTCCTTCGACAAGCTCAGGGCAGGCTCCGGGGCACCCGCAGGTCCCTTCGGCAAGCTCAGGGCAGGCTCCTTCGGCGGACTCAGGCCAGGCTCCTTCGACTCCGCTCAGGGCAGGCTTTGAAGGTTCGCTCTACCGCCTGAAGTCCCTCGCGGGCTAAAGCCCGCTCGGCATGGGGAGGAGTGGAGGGCCTTATCGGCACGACTGAAAGTCGTGCCCTGATACAAAGCTCACGTCGGATGAGTCGCTCACGTCGCATGGGTCGCTCAAAAAGAAGAACGGGACGCTGGTCGCGTCCCGCCGGGTTAAACACCCTGCTGAAAAAGTCGAACCGCAGATCCCTCCTCGGCCTGAAGGCCTCGTCGGGATGACACATAATGAAGGTCGTTGACGCGGGCCTGAAGGCCCGCACTACCCGCGGGGGCTGAAGCCCCTTGTTCTTGTTGTTCCGCGCAACGCGGGCCTGAAGGCCCGCTCTACCACCGGCTGACAACCGGCTACTGGCAACTGCCCGCTCTACCACCGACTGACAACTGACAACCGGCCACTGGCAACTGCCTTTAGTCGTGCACGCCGTCCATAAACGCGCGCAGCTTGCGCGAGCGCGACGGATGCCGCAGCTTGCGCAGCGCCTTGGCTTCGATTTGGCGGATACGTTCGCGAGTGACCGCGAACGACTGACCCACTTCTTCAAGCGTGTGCTCCGAGCCGTCTTCCAGACCGAAGCGCATCTTGATCACCTTCTCCTCGCGGGGCGTGAGCGTGCGCAGCACCTGCGCCGTCTGCTCCTTGAGGTTGACGTTGATCACCGCTTCCGCCGGCGAAACCACGGCGCGATCTTCGATGAAATCGCCCAGATGCGAATCTTCTTCTTCGCCGATGGGCGTCTCCAGCGAGATCGGTTCCTGCGCAATCTTGAGCACCTTGCGCACCTTGGCCACCGGGATGTCCATGCGCTTGGCAATCTCTTCCGAAGTAGGCTCGCGACCAAGCTCCTGCACCAACTGCCGCGAGGTGCGGATCAGCTTGTTGATGGTCTCGATCATGTGCACCGGAATGCGGATGGTGCGCGCCTGGTCGGCGATGGCGCGGGTGATGGCCTGACGGATCCACCACGTCGCGTAAGTCGAGAACTTGTAGCCTCGACGATATTCAAACTTGTCCACCGCCTTCATCAGGCCGATGTTGCCCTCCTGAATCAGGTCGAGGAATTGCAAGCCGCGATTGGTGTACTTCTTGGCAATAGAGACCACCAGTCGCAGGTTGGCTTCGATCAGCTCCCGCTTGGCGTACTCGGCGTCCACGTCGCCCTGGACAATTTCGCGCTGGGTGCGCTTCAGTTCGGCGAAGTTGGCGCCGGCATCGTGCTCCATGCGCTCCAGGTCGACGCGAATCTGGCGCGCCTGCTTGCGCAGTTCCTTCTTGGCTTCCTCGGCGCGTGTCTGATCGACCCGCTTCTCGAAGTTCGTCGCTTGCTTGTCGAGACCGCGCATGCTGTCGACGGTCTTGTTGACGCGGTCGATCAGGCGCTTACGCTCGGCGTTGGTGAAGCCTAGCCGGCGAATGACTCGCGACACCGCAACTTGCTGCCGCCCCAATGCCCAACGGTAACGACGGTACTCTTTGGGCCGCTTCTTCTGCGGAATTTCAGACAGCCGCTCGAAGAGCTGCATCGACTTCTTGTGGTGCTTGGCGAGCTCATCGATCCTGCCCGTGATCTCTTTCAGGCGATTGAGGACCACTTCTTCCGTGATCTCCTCCTCGTCGAAGAGCACGATTTCCTTGATGGAGCGTACACCGCGCTTCAAGTCCTCGCCGATGCCCACGATCTCGTGAATGACGATGGGCGAGCGTGACAGGGCCTTCAGGACACGCAACTGGCCGCGTTCGATCCGCTTAGCGATCTCGACTTCGCCTTCGCGGGTGAGCAGCGGAACCGTGCCCATCTCGCGAAGGTACATGCGGACGGGATCATTGGTTTTCTCCAGCGCGCCGGGTGTGAGATCCAGTTCAACGTCCTCGCCGGCCTCGAGCTCGGCATCGAACTTCTTGTCAAGCGAGCCGGAGATCTTCGGGCCTTCGAGCACGTCGATGCCTTGCGTGCCGATGGTGGTCAGCAAGTCCTCGAGGTCATCGGGCGAATGCATCTCGCGCGGGATAAGATCGTTGACCTCGTTGTAAGTGAGGTAGCCCTTTTCTTTTCCGGCATCGATCAATTTTTTAATGTCTTCGAACTTATCATCAAGAGCCAAAGCGGAGTTTCCTCTAAATGGCGCCGGTTAGGCGGCGCGCCTCTTCCATGCACACCACGGCGGGAACGGCACTGCAGTACCGACATGCGCACAAACTTTCAGATTTTATCATAGGCTGGGCCCGCTTCCTAGCCTTATTTTGCAAATCACAAAACCCTGGTAACCACTCGACCCTGAATTGGACCGCGTTTCAGAGGTCGGAAAGTACCCTAAAAATTAGATGTTGGCTCCAGGCAGTTAGCTTCATCCTTTTGAATCAGTTGCTTAAAAGTAATCGCCGCTTACCGCTGAGAGATCTTTGCCCAGCGTCGGCGTGTCGATAACCACTACCCGCCTTCCGCTGTTGCGCTCATCGCACGCCGGAGCTTTACCCGTTCTTGCAATAGTCTCGCGGCGCATGCCGAATCCTGTTGCCGCTCCGCCTCTTTCAGCTGCACTTGAAGGTCTTCCAATTGCCGCAGGAAAACTCGGCGGCGCAACGACCGGATTGAACTCTCCAACAACTCGGGCGTGAGTTCTTCGTGCTCATCCATCAGGACAGACGCCAGCAAGCTGCGAGCGTGTTCCTCTAGCGGCAGTGACATTGGATCGAGGCCCTGTTTGTGCGCCAGCAAGAGGGAATCAAGCAAACCTTCCGCCGCGGTTCCGCTGTGCAGCCGCTCACGGGAAAGCGCAAAGTGCGCCTGCCGCGCCGGCTCAAAGTCGAGGTCCTGACCATCGCGGTTGCTTACCGGACTACGAGACAACTCCTGGCTCGCCAGTGCTCGGATCAAAACCCGCTCGGCATCCGTCAGTACCGTCGCGCCGGGAGCATTCACTCGCGAAGCTGAACGCGTGCCCGCGGCGTGGCGCAGTTCCTGGCGCAGTACCGCCGATTCGATTCCAAGCCGGTGCGAGATCTCGTTTGCCCACTCGTCGCGCACGATGCGGCTGGGCACACGCTGAATGTGCGGCAGCAGGTAATTCAGCGCCTTCACTTTGTCTTCGGGAGTGCGAGCGGGGAACAGCGCGCGCGAGCGCTCAATCAGGTAATCGAAGTATTTCTGCGAATGTGCCAGCGCCTCGCCATACGCTGCCGTCCCCTTGCGCCGAATGTACAGGTCGGGGTCGAATCCCGCCTCGAGGGTAAGAACCTTGATCTGAAACTCTTCGCTCACCAGCAGCGCCAGCGAACGTTCGGCCGCCGCTGCGCCGGCGGTATCCGGATCGAAGTTCACCACGATGTTCTTACTGAATCGTCCCAGCAGCCGGGCTTGCAGTTCGGTAAAGGCCGTGCCTGAACTGGCGATTACGTTGCGAAACCCCGCCGTATAGACCGAGATGCAATCCATCTGGCCTTCCACGAGGATGGCGTACTCCAGCTTGCGGATCGGCTCCTTGGCCTTGTCAAGGTTAAACAGCACCCGCGACTTCGAGTAGATCGGCGTCTCCGGCGAGTTGAGATATTTAGGGCCAGCCTTCTCGTCGTTGGATAACGTTCGTCCGGTGAAGGCGATCACCTTTCCCGACTCGTTGGTGATGGGGAACATGACCCGGTTGCGAAAGCGGGAATACATGGTTGCCAGTTGCCGGTTGTCAGTTGTCGGGGGGACGGTTGCGTCGGAACTTTCTGGCGACTGACTACTGGCAACTGACAACTGCTCTTTGTCTTTCCATGAGAACAGACCCGACTCGCGTAACAGTGATTCGTCATATTGTCCGCGTAGAGCATCACGCAGCAGAAAGCCCGACTCGGGCGCGTAACCCATGCGAAACTCGGCGATGATCTCGGCAGTGATTCCGCGCGAAGCAAGATACTCGCGTGCGTGAGCAGCCTCCGGACGGCGCAGTTGCTCCTGAAAAAACTTGCACGCGCGCTCGTGAATTTCGATGAGGCCGACACGCATGCCGGCCTGGCGCCCCTCTTCAGGCGACGAGTAGCTCATCTTAGGCAGTGGAATCTTGAGTTTCTCGGCGATCAGGCGGACCGCTTCCGGAAAGCTGATGTTCTCGATCTTCTGTACGAAATTGAAGACGTCGCCCGAGGCTCCGCAGCCAAAGCAGTGAAAGAATTGCCGCGAGACATGAACGGAGAACGACGGTGTTTTTTCCTGGTGAAATGGGCACAGACCCTGGAAATTCTGCGCCCCGCTTTTGCGCAGCGTCATGTACTCGCCCACTATGCGGACGATGTCGGCCTGCTGCTTAACGAGATACGCAAAATCGCCGGGGTTGGCCATGATATGTCAGTGCAAAGGGAAAAGGGGCTGTCTCATGGTAGTCGAATTGGCGTCAACTCGGCTCCAGCTTCTCGAGCGTAATTGCCAGGGTAGCGTGGAAAAACTGTGGGAAAGCGGGGTGGATCGGTTGAAGGAGGTGGAAAACGGGGGCCGTTCGCCGACGGGGTGAAGTGGGTCACCCGCAGGGGATTGAACACGGGCAGGCGTCATCACCACGGTCTTCCATGTTTTCGAGGGTGCGAGTCCGCGTAGCGGACGCGATAGTCTAGCCCAGCGCGGAAGCGCTGGGTAGGGTGCCATCTCGATGTCGAGCTCCGTAGGAGCGACGATCTGGAACCCAGTGCGATTCTTGGTTTGCTTCTGGGTGAGAGCATATCGTGGCTACGGCACTCCATGATCAACGCGCGATCCTACCCAGCGCTTCGCGGCGGGTAGATGATTTGCTATGAGGGGGCCCGTAGGGGCGCCGCACAGACCTCTTGGGGTGAGCGGGGTCACCGACGGTTAACCCGATACCGACTAGGCTCAACGTCTATGTCGCATACGTATTCGCACAATCTCCTGCACTGCGTCTTCAGCACAAAGGAACGCCTAAACCTGATTCACAAACCCGAGGACCTTTGGCGTTACGTCGCCGTCCTGGCTCATGCGAAGAACATCCATGTGGTGGCGGCTGCCGGGACGGCAGATCATCTTCACTTGCTGATCTTATTACCGCAGACGATGACGTTGGCCAAAGCAATGCAGAATTTGAAGGCTGACAGCTCTCGATGGCTGCGCGAGACGGAGAGAAGGTTTCAGTGGCAGGAGGGATACGGCGCGTTTGGTGTCAGCCAGTCGCAAAGAGACACGGTGACGGAGTACATCGCGAATCAAAGCGAGCATCATCGCACTCGAACCTTCGAACAGGAGTTCACCGCGATGCTCCAGAACGCAGGGATACCCCTATAATCAGCCATTTGTTTTTGGATGAGAGCTGCCGTGCCTACAGCACTCCGGGGGCGTTGGGCAATCGTACCCAGCGCTTCGCACTGGGCTAGACTATTTCGCCCCGCACTACGGTGCTCGGGCCGCGGTGGGTTACGCCCCCGCAGATACCTCGCCCATCAGCATGATCGGTGAGGTCGGCTTGTCGGAACCCTCCTCGTTCTCCACGGTGATAGCGAAGGCTTTCGCTTCAACTCCAGCGGGCATCTTGTGGTCCATCATCATGGCATTGCCGTGCTCATCAGGCTTGAAGACGCCCGCCGGCATCGGAGCGCCGTTCATGGGAATGATCCACAGCTCGTAAGCCTTGCCTGCCGGTACTTGAGGCATGTTGCTCGCCATGAACATCATTCGGTTCCGGGAGGGGCTGAAGATAGCGGTGCCATTCGGCTGCTTGGGCGACTTTTGCGGATTCAGCGAGACGTGAACTGCGTCGGGCGCAGTGAGCAACCTCATTTCTTCGTTTAGGCGGTCGAGCTGGATCGCCTGGTCCTGGCTGTGACCGGCCAGTTCGGCGAGTTGATCGTGCATGTAGCTGTTGTTGCGCCCCAGCACGAAGACGACTAGCAATAGGCCCAACGCCGCGAACGCCGGAATTAAAGTAGCCCATAGACTTCGCCGAGGCGCAGGATCTGGCGCCGACACCCCACGCGGTTCAGCGGCAATGGACCGCATCAAACGGTCCTTGCTTCGGGTGGGCGGCTGCGGCCCGCTACTCGACAAGCCGAGCAGTCCCAAGTCGCCGCGCAGTGCCTGCAGTTCGCGACGGCATGCGGCACACGTGTCCAGGTGCGCTTCCAACTCCTGGCGCTCGCTGCCGGTCAACTCATCCAACGCGTACAGGGCCAGGTCTTCCGCGAATTGGTCGTGTGTCTTCACAGGTGCAACGCTCGCTATTCGCCTTTCGCTATTAGGCCTTACCTCTTCGCCTGAGTGCGCTATTCCCGCCTCCCGAAAGGCGAACAGCAAAAAGCGTAAAGCGGTTTCCCTTCATCATGCAAACTTGGCGCGCAACTGCTGCAGTCCACTGCGAATGCGCGTCTTAATCGTACCCAAAGGCTCGCCCGTTTTCTCCGCTATTTCCGTGTGCGTCAGGCCCTGAAAAAAGGCCAACTCCATGGCTTGGCGTTGCTCGGGACTCATTCCTTCCAGTGCGCCGCGCACTTTTTCGATGATCAAGGCCCGCTCGGTCTCATCGCGCAAATCGGGACCGCTGGCGATAACGCAATCCTCAATGTCAGTCTCTGGGCGCCGCTTGCGCAACCGGTCGATCGAGCGATGGCGGGCGATCACCGCCAGCCAGGCGGCCAAGCTTCCCCGGCTGGCATCGAAGGCATCTGGATTTCGCCACAGCTGCAGAAAAACGTCCTGGAGCACATCCTCCGCTCCCGCAGCATCCTGGAGTACGCGCAGCGCAACGGCATACACCACCTTGGAATACCGGTCGTAAAGCTCGGACATGGCTTGCTGATCTCCGGCACGGATGCGCGCCACCAGCCGCATTTCGTCCCCCGAATCGCGAGTCAATGCGCTCTTTTCGATCGGCTCCATATCGTAATACGTTCCAGAAGGGCCGCCAGATTGTGGCTATCAGCGTCCGGCAGCGTTAGATGCCAGAAAGATATCGCGACAGATTCTACCGAAGAAATGGGCAACTGACGACCGGCTACTATCTACTGCTTCCTTCGCTCCTGCATTTCGTGCAATATCTCCGCAAGAGTGCTCTCGGGCAAAGCCTTGCGAATCGCCGGAAAGATCACCTCTTCTTCCATCTGCAGATGCGCTCGCAAGATTTCTTCCAGGGCGTTCGTGATGCAGCACATCTCGCCGCCAACGTCAGCCAAAGCATGAGGGTTGTTCCTCACCAACACCAGCAATGGCAGCAGGCGCTCGATCAATTCATCGATTGCCTGATGCTGATCGCCCATCGCCAGCAGTGCGTGGCGAACCTGCTCGTCGGCCACGGGGCGAAGGCGAGGTTGTAGAGTGTGGTCCTCATCGGCTTCGTGCAGCGGTAACGAGACGCTGTAGTAACGATGAACACCGGCCGCGGCTTGCACGATTTCTTCGGCAGCGGCCCCTTGTGCATGCGCCAGCTTGACGGCCACGCCGGTGAAGTGACGAATGCGCTGATGGCATCCGGTGAGCAGATCGACAGCGTCCTCGGTCTTGGACTGCTGGGCGGAATTCTGAGACGTAATCTGATTCAACATCGTAGTTCCATTATCGCGCAGAAAGCAGGGGCTAGGGTCAGGGATTAGCGGCTAGGGAGTAGGTGGTAGTGGTTAGTTTCGAACGATTCGACGGCCGCTTTTTCGATGTCGGCTCTTACTGCCCGATCTTCCTCATCTGGCGGCTTCGCTTTCAACCTAGCCCCTAGCCTGGCCCCTGATCCCTAGCCCCCAGCCCCCAGCCCCTAATCCCTAACCTCTAGCCCCAAATTCACTTCTCGAACTTCATCTCCACCGTCACCTGCACCGGTACAGTATGTCCGTCCTTTTCCGCGGGACGAAATTTCCATTTCTTCACGGTGTTCACCGCGCTCGTCTCGAAAGCATGTTCGTCACTGCGAAGCACGCGAACTGCCTCGACGCGACCTTTTGCGTTTATGCCTACCAGCATGACAACCGTGCCGCGCTGCTCCGCGTCGGGAGGCAAATCAGGAAACGCTGGATCAGGCGCATGGGTGGCTTTCGGCGGCTTCATGCCCTTGGTGACCCGCTGAAACTGCGAGAAAGTCTGGTCGCCGGAAAAGTCGGCTGAGGAAGTAGAGAGGGTCGATGACGACTCGGGCCGTGCATTACCCGACTGCGCCGCGGCCGTGGCAGCGAGAAGTGACAGCGAGATCGACAGAGCGATCAGTGTGAGAAGGCGCATCAAGGTCCCTGAGAATTGCCGAGTCTTACCACCATCTTAAATGGAGGGAGCAAGCGGACGCGCGTGGAGAGGTCTTCTCATCCGTCCTTTCACGAAATAGGCGATCGGATTGAGTCATTTCGGTGGCGTACCGTAGAGTTTGAACTTGATGTCTACGTAGATCTGCACAGGTACTGGCCTACCATCTTGCATCGCAGGTCTAAACTTCCATGTCTTTACTGCTTCGACCGCCTTCTCATCGAGGCCAGATCCAACTTTCTTCACCACTTCCACTTTGTCGACGGCGCCCTGTTCGTTGATTCCTACTCTGAGCCGTGAATGACTGTAGTGAAACTGGTTGCTGCTCTGTCCTGCAGGGGCAGGAGCCGGAGGCTCGGGGGATTGCAAAACTTGCGGCGGTTGAATGGACGCGCTCGCCTTTAGATAACGCTTCCAATCAGACGGCTTTTGGGTGGACGGAGGGCTGGGTGTCGAAGCAGTCTGAGGCGATTCTTGGGATTGCGTCAACGGCTGCGAGGCGCCGGCGTGCAGGGGTAGGAGGATCGCTGACGTAAAGCTCAGCACGGAAACTTCCAGCAGTGCGACAAAATGTCGGATCAGGAGGGCGATCCATTCAGCACTTCGTCTTGTCTTACACTCGGTTTCATTCATCATTGTCGGCTCGTATTGTAAACTGAAGGTACCGGTTCCGAAACCCTCCGTTTGCCTCATCGCACGCGGTTTTTCCCAACAGGAAGGACGTCAGTTTGAGCAAGAGTCTTCGCAACATCGCCATCATCGCGCACGTGGACCACGGAAAGACCACCCTGGTTGACGCCATGCTGAACCAGAGTGGCACCTTCCGCGCCAACGAGACCCATGTCGAACGCGTGATGGACTCCAACGAATTGGAGCGCGAGCGCGGCATCACCATCCTGGCCAAGAACACCGCCATTTTCTACCACGACATCAAAATCAACATCGTAGACACGCCCGGCCACAGCGATTTCGGCGGTGAAGTTGAACGCGCACTGAAGATGGTGGACGGCGTGATGCTGCTGGTTGACGCGAGCGAAGGTCCGCTGCCGCAGACGCGTTATGTCCTGAGCAAGGCGCTGGAAGCCAAGCTGCCGCCGATTCTGGTGATCAACAAAATCGACCGCCCCGACGCACGTTCGCAAGAAGTGCTGAACGAGGTGTACGACCTCTTCATTGACCTGGACGCCGCGGAGGACCAGCTCGATTTTCCCGTGCTCTATACCAACGCCAGAGTGGGCACGGCCACCACCGACATAGATTGTCCCGGGGAGAATCTGCGTCCGTTGTTTGACGCCATCGTTGACACCATTCCCTTGCCGACGGGCGATGCGGACGGACCGCTACAAGTGCTGGTTGCCAATCTCGACTACAGCGACTATTTAGGCCGCCTGGCCATCGCGCGCGTATTCAATGGGACGCTGCGCACCGGCGAAGACGTTGCTATTGCCAAGCGCGACGGATCGATGGAGAAGATCAAAATCACCAAGCTGTTCTCGTTCTCCGGCCTCAAGCGGACGGACATCGTCGCCACTGAGTTGGGCGACATCGTTGCAGTTGCCGGGGTGACCGGCATCAACATCGGCGAGACCATCACCGACATCGAGAACCCCGCGCCGTTGCCGGTGACGACCATCGACGAGCCGACCATCGCCATCCAGTTCATGGTGAACACTTCGCCGTTCGCCGGGCGCGAAGGCCAGTACGTCACCTCGCGCAATTTGCGCGAGCGCCTGGAGAAAGAGTTGCTGACCAACGTTTCGCTTCGAGTGGAAGATGCCGAAAGCACCGACTCATTCAAAGTGATGGGGCGGGGTGAACTGCAACTGGCGATTCTGATCGAGATGATGCGGCGCGAAGGCTTCGAGCTGGCGGTCGGTAAACCCGAGATCGTGACCAAGCACGTTGACGGCAAGCTGATGGAGCCGGTGGAACGGCTGACCATCGATGTGCCCGAGTCGTTTGTCGGCGTGGTGATCGAGAAGCTGGGCGCGCGCAAGGCCCAGATGCAGAAGATGCACAACCACGGCTACGGCCGCGTCCGCATGGAGTTCGTGATTCCCAGTCGCGGGCTGATTGGGCTGCGCAGCGAGTTGCTGACCGACACGCGCGGCACCATCGTGATGAACTCGCTGTTCGACGGCTACACCGAGTGGCAAGGCGATATCCCACATCGTGTGACCGGCGCGCTGGTTGCCGACCGTGCGGGACACACAACTGCATACGCGCTATGGGGTCTGCAGGAGCGCGGCGAAATGTTCGTTGGTCCTGGCGTAGAAGTTTACGAAGGCATGGTGGTGGGCGAGAATTCCCGCGATAACGATCTGGTGGTGAACATTGTCCGCGAAAAGAAGTTGACCAACATGCGATCTTCTACGGCCGACGATGCCATCCGCCTGGTGCCGTTCAAGAACCTGAATCTGGAGCAAGCGATCGAATTCATTGCCGACGACGAACTGGTCGAGATCACGCCGAAATCATTACGCCTGCGCAAGAAGATCCTCCAAGAGAACCGTCGTCCGCGACGCAATGCTCAGCCGGCGGGCGTGGAAGCGTAGTACTGGCGGGATGCTTTCACGGAAAAGATCAGCGACCTTGCGCCTTGCGGCGTTACTCCTCCAAGACACTGTTTGTTGGCGGCCCAGCCGAGGATTCCGAACGCTGCTGTTTGGGACTGTTGGTGCTGTCGAAGCCGAACGCGGCACTGATCAGAGCGATATGGGAGAGGGCCTGGGGGAAATTTCCCAATTGACGTTTCGCCTTGGGATCATACTCCTCGGCAAGTAGCCCAACATCGTTGCGCAGGTTCAGCAGACGCTCAAACAGGTGCCGGGCATCATCGTTCCGTCCCAGCATTCTGAGGGCGGTCACCATCCAGAAGCTGCAGGCAAGAAAGGCCCCTTCCCCGGCCGGCAGCCCATCATCCACGCGCTCCGTGCGATAACGCATAACAAAGCAATCGAACATCAGATGTTTCTCGATCGCCTCGATCGTGCGACGGACACGTGGATCGGTACAAGGCAGAAAGCCAACCTGCGGGATCAGTAGCAAAGACGCGTCGAGTTCCTTGGAACCGTATGCCTGGGTAAAGCAGCCGAGTCCGGCGTCGTAGGATTTTTGGCATACCTCCGCATGGATCTTGTCGCGTACCGTACTCCACCGTTCCACCACGCCTTGCACGCCGAATCTTTCCGCCGACTTGACCGCCCGGTCGAAGGCCACCCAGGCCATGACCTTGGAATAAGTGAAGTGTTGTGGCTGGCCGCGCACCTCCCACATTCCTCGATCGGGCTGCTGCCAGATCGTTGCCAGATGACCGGTTAAGGATGTCTGCAACGCCATATCGGGGTCGCTGGGAGGTATGCCGCCCAGGTGAGCGTGCAGCAACGCGTCGGCAACCTCGCCATAAACGTCCAACTGGAGTTGCTCGGCGGCTGCGTTTCCCACACGAACCGGCTTGGAACCCTCATATCCGGCCAGCCAGCCGACTTCCCACTCCAGCAGATTCCGTTCGCCGCGAATGCCGTACATGATCTGCACTTGATCGGGACTCCCCGCCGCGGCCCGCAACAGCCAATCGCGCCAGGCGCAGGCCTCCTCGAAGTAACCAGCATTCATCAAGGCGAGCAGTGTCGCGGTGGCGTCGCGGAGCCAGCAGTAGCGGTAGTCCCAGTTTCGTGGCCCGCCTGATTGTTCCGGCAGGGACGTGGTAGGAGCAGCCACGATTCCTCCCGTGTGACGGTAGGTGAGCGCCTTCAGCGTGATCAACGATCGTTCCACCGCATCGGCGTACTCGCCGTGCAGCTTGGCGCGGCTGGCCCACTCCTCCCAAAAGCCGATGGTCTCGTGCAGCGCCTTTTCGGGATCGATGGGCTCGGGGAGTTCGTCATAGGACGTCCCGTAAGTGAGCACGAAGGTCAACGACTCTCCCGCGCCAACCGTGAATTCGCTCAGAGTCTTCAGGTTCTCGCCGCGCAACGGTACGCTGGTATTCAGAACCGTCATATCGGGGCCGGCAATTGCCCGGAGCTTGCCATCCTGCAGGCGAGTTACCCATGGAACGGAGCGCCCATAATCGAAGCGCAAGACCAGTTCCATGCACATGGCAACGCTGCCGCGAATGCCGCGCACGATGCGGGCCAGGTGCGGACTGCCATTGCGGAGCGGCATGAAGTCGAGCAGGACAGCGCAACCCCCGTCGGTCTCAAACGTGGTTTCAACGACCAGCGTGTGATCGAGATAGCGCCGCGTGCAGCGCGCCTTCTCCTTCGGGGCAATTGACCAATGCCCGTCGTCTTCGGTGCCTAGCAGAGCGGCGAAACATGCCGGTGAGGCGAAGTGTGGCAGGCAGAGCCAGTCAATTGAGCCGTGACGGCTGACCAGTGCTGCGGTTTCGCAGTCGCCAATCAGGGCGTAGTCCTCGATGAGAGCAGACATGTCAATTCAGGGCAGACGAGAAGATGTCCGCAGAAAGTTTGACGCTATTACTTTGCCGCGGGATACTGCTGAAACATCTTTTCGACAGCAGTATTCACCTGCTTGATCAACTTCTCTTTCTTGTCGCTGAGCTTCTCGGTCGCCATGCCACGCCACACCAGCTTCTTCTGGTTGGCATCGATGACGTCAACCACGAGTTGGCCTTTATGGACGGTCACCGCGGTGGTTCCTCCCGGCATGTAGCCCCACATCACGAAGGCGGTGCCAAATGGAGGGATACCACCCATACCCATATACAGCGGGTCGCTGTAGCTGACATTCATGTCGGAATCAACAGCTCCATACATCTGAATGAAGAGATCGGGATTGCTCTCCACTTTGTGCAGTCCCCGCTTCGTCAGTTCCTCTTCGATGGCGCCTGCGATGGCAAGGGCCAATGTGGGGCGCGAGACTGCGTCATGATGGCCCCACGCGAACGTCTTGAATTTGGAGAAGTCGAGGTCCTTGTTGTATTCGACCTTGATTTTTTGCGCCCGCGCGCCGCCGGTGAGGAGGCACAGCAACATAAGCGACTGCACGAGTCGAGACAGCATTTTGGATGATGATTTCATGGGGCTCCGTGGTTAAAGGGGTATTAGATCACGAAGGGCGAACGTCGGAAGGTTCGGTGATCAAATGCAGACTTGGGAGGGAAATGTGCCATCCTGAGGGGACGCCATTTAGAAGGCTCAGCAATGATTCAGACACAAACCGAGAGAATGCGGGAACCGACAGATACTTAACTCACCAGGAATGGAGCTCCAGTACTTAGCCCTATGAAGGCGCTCAGCGCGTAGTTGCGGCCAGTCAAGATCCGGAAAGAAAGCTGATCGACAGACTGCCTTTTACACAAACGGCGTTCGGCTGATAGGTGTTTTCCGGCGGATCAAACATGGGATAGAAATAGGCGCTGACTCCGTTCGTGCAATTAGGTGTGCCGGTTGCACAGGTTGCATTCGGATTTCCACACTTGCTGGGGTAATTTTCCGGACCGTATGTGCTGCTTGTTGGTCCCTGGCAGGTATAAACCGGCTCTGACGCATTGCCACTACAAGCGAGGGTCACTGGCAGATTGTAGGAAGCACCCCCGGTGTTGGCACACTGATTTTGTTTCCAAAGAGTGTCGGTGCAGGTTGAGGGGATGACGCTAGTGTCATACCAAACACAGGCAGCGCCGGAACTGAAACAGCCGGGATTGCTGGCCGCCTCAAAATTGGTTTCGACCATGGTCAGGTGTTGCGTCTGGGCGCTCATGCAATTCGCAGGGGCTTTGCCCAAGGCAGCACAAAAGCGTGACGAACTACTGGACGTGTCAACGGATGCGGTACAGGTCTGTCCAGCGTTAATTTGAGTGTAGGCAGCGTTTGCACCCTTGCCGGGGTTGACACATCCGCTCCCGGATGGATTCCACGTGATAATGCCCGGCGATTGGTTCAGCGTGGTGAAGCTGACATAGATCGCAACGGCTTGGCTATTCACAATACTGACGGTTGCGGTGTCTGCCAGCGCCATTGACGAGATGCCGAGTAACATCAAAAGAACAGCATATTTTCTTCGGAAAGCCCGCCAGTGACGATTCATCGCTTATCCCCTTCCAGCGGCAAATCATAATAAAGTCGGCACGGTCATGCAACATACGGGCATCGAACCCATCCTTGAGCAGTTTCACCTTGGCTATATAGGGTGGAGCACTGCTTTAGCGGGATTATTCATCAGCTTCGGTAGCAGAGGACAGCAGGGTTTGAAGGGGCACGGCTTCAGCCGTGTCGTAAGCTGCTCTCATCGAATTCCCTCAGGGGCTGAAGCCCAACTCTCCACGTACACGTAACGGCACGGCTGAAGCCGCTGTCAATAAGAGCCGCATACGGCGCGGCTGAAGAGGTCGCTGAGAAACCGGGAGCGTAATTGTGGAGTGTAATTTTGGTGGGAGCCTCCGCATTTATGCGGGGGAAGGAGCGCTTCAGCGCTCCGGGATGAAGTTGGGCTTTTGATCGCGCTTTAGCGCTGTGCATCAAAAAGCCCAGGGCTAAAGCCCATTTTGAGATGGAACGCTTTTCCGCTGGACTGAAGTCCAGCTTCCCCCTGCTGAAGCAGGGGGCCCCACCCAGAGCGTTCACCAGAGTTTTTCAGTAGCCTCTGAAGCCGTGCCCCTTCAAAGCGTGAGCCTCATGAACAATTCAGGTTCAGCCGCTACTCGTACCGCAACGCCTCGACGGGATCGAGACGAGAGGCTTTCACTGCAGGATAGATTCCGAAGAACAGTCCCACGCTCATTGCCATCAGCACCGCGGCCACCACTGCCCAGACGGGTACCGAGGTCGGCATGGAAGGGAAGATCAGAGGCAGCGTGGCAGAGGCAGCGATGCCGAACAAGACTCCCACCAACCCGCCCAATCCGGTCAGTACCACGGCTTCAGTGAGGAACTGACGGATCACGTCGCCCCGCCGCGCGCCAATCGCTTTACGTATGCCAATTTCGTGGGTGCGTTCGGTTACTGACATCAACATGATGTTCATCACGCCGACCCCGCCGACCAGCAAGCCGATCGAGCTGACCACGATGGTCATCAGCGCTACCGTGCTCATGATCTGGCGAAAGTTGTCGGCGATGGCTTCGGCGCTGCTCAGACCGAAATTGTCGGGCTTGTCGAAGGGCACATTGCGCCGGCGGCGCAACAGGCCACGGACCTCGTCTTCCGCTTCATCCTTGTAGCCGGAATAGGCCTCTGCTCCCAGGAAGTGCTCGTCGGCTGCCGGGTAATGCTTCTTATAGGCGTTGTAAGGAACCTTAACCACGCGATCGGCAGTCTCGTCCTTGAAGAGCTCGCCTTTACGTTTCTCCAGCACACCGATCACCTTATAAGGAATGCCTTCCACCAAAATGGTTTTGCCGAGACCGTCGTGAGCGGGGAAAAAGTTCTTGTCAATTTCGTCGCCGATGACCGCGACGTCCATGCTGTGGGAGTCTTCAAACTCGGTAAAGAACCGGCCCTGCGACACGTGCGCGTTGTATACATCAGGATAAGAAGGGGTGGCGCCGCTGTAATCGAGGTTAGAGATTTCCTTGGAGCCGTAGCGCGCGACTTGTAAAGCCCCCGGCCCTCCACGTTGGTCGGGATCGATGCGGGGAAAGATTTCCGCGGTCACATACTTGACGTGTGGGCACTCCTGCTGGATGGCCTTGGCGTCTTCCAGAGTCAGCGGCTTGCGCATGCGCTGTTCCGCGCTCATACGGCCGAATGAAATGCCCATGTCCCAGCGAAAGATGAAGAGCGTGTTCGTTCCGTAGTCGTCGAGGTAGCCCGACACGTCGCGGCTGACGCCAACCAGAATGGAGGCGACAAAGATCATGGCGGCGACACCGATCACCACGCCGAGCACGGTCAACAGCGAGCGAGTCTTGTGCTCGCGCACCGTCTGCAGGGCCATCCGCGAATTTTCACCAAAGTGCAGCATAAAGCAGGCGTCAGTGGATAGTGGATAGTGGATAGTAAATCGACTTTAATTCTGGGTCCTTCACAGCATCAGCAGCCCATCGTGGAAAAAGAGTTTTGTCGCCTCGTCGATTCCTACTATCCAGTAACCCCTATCCAATATCCACTAATTCTCGTACCGCAACGCCTCAATGGGGTCCAGTCGCGCCGCCTTGCGCGCGGGATAGACGCCAAAAAATATTCCCACGGCCGACGAGATCACGATCGCCACGATCACCGCCGAGATGGGCACCGCCATCGGCACCGGAGTTGTGCTGCGCACGATGGCCGACAGCACCCAGGCAATCAGCACGCCGATGGCGCCGCCCACCACCGCCATTACCGTGGACTCAACCAGGAACTGCAGCAAAATGTCGCGCTTCTTCGCTCCCAGCGACTTGCGTATGCCGATCTCGCGAGTCCGTTCGGTGACCGACGCCAGCATCACGTTCATGATCACCACTCCGCCAATCACCAGGAAAATGGAAACCAGCCCTACCATGCCGGAAGCCAGCGTGCCCGTAAGACTCTGCCATAGGCCCATCAAACTGTCGCTGGCCAGGATGCCAAAATTGTCCTCATCGTTAGGTCCGAGATGGCGCCGGGCCCGCATCAATACCCGGGCTTCTTCCTTGGTGCGTGCCATCCACTCCGGCCCGCGAGCTTGCACGTTGACGCTCAAGGTATTGTTGCGCCCGTACATCTTCAGCCAGGTCTCGATGGGTATATAGACGAAGTTGTCCTGCGATTGTCCGAAGGTATTGCCGATTTTTTTGGCAACCCCGACCACCTGGAACTCTTCCCCATCGACGGCGATGGTTTTGCCTATGGGATCGGTATTGGCAAAGAGCTTGTCAGCCACGTCGGCGCCGATCATGCAAACCATGTCGCGATGCTGATTGTCGCTATCGGTGATATACCGGCCAGTCGCGACCTCTTCCACGTCCATATCGCCAATGTTGGCCGTCACTCCCCGGATATCGACGTCGTCCAGATTTTGGCGTTCAGCACGGACTTTTGCCGTGCGCCGCACTTCCACGCCGACAGCCTGCGCGAGCTTGAGATTGTCGCGCAATGCCTCGTAGTCTTCCCAGGTAATGTCGCGATTGCGCCGGGTCGCTTTCAGCAGTTCCTTGGAATCGCTGATGATGGGAAACTTGTGGATGAGGAAGACGTTCGCCCCCAGGTTGGCGACGCGGCTGGCGAAATAGCCATTCATCCCGCTGATGAGAGCGACCACCAGAATGAGCGTGGAGACCGACAGAGATAATGCCCAGCAACATGAGGAACGAGCGCAGCTTGTGTGCGCGCATGTTTTGCAGCGCAATCAGCGTCGGCTCGCGGAAGAAGCCGCCGTGACGAAGCGTGCGCTTAGATGTCGAAGAATCCATGCACCAAACCACAGCGTTGGGTCTTTTGCGTCTCACGCCAACGGGAACGCATTCCTAGATACGTGAAGTCCGGGAAACTTGTTTCAGCGGAAACAGTTTAATCTTTAGACCGCGCAGAAGGACAATCGATAGCCCCGGGCAAGCTTGGTGAGGCAGCCAGCCCTAGTTCCGCCCGGCTCCGCCCATGCGGGCCTCCATTGCGGGGGCCGCGAGCGCATCCTGCCGTCCAACCTCCAGTTTTCTTCCCTCGGGGCTGAACCGGGGAAGACTCATCAGCCCCCACTTGTTGAGGGCGAACTGCAGGGTCGTAGCCATGACTCCCAGGCCATACGTCACGCTGCGGCGAAAATTGATGGAAGAAGCCTCTTCAAAATATTTGGTTGGGCAGGAGACTTCGCCGATGCGAAACCCGAAGTGCACACACTGTGCCAGCATCTGGTTGTCGAACACGAAGTCCGGGGAATTCTCCAGAAGCGGCAGTTCGGTCAAGACTTTGCGGCTGAAAGCACGATAGCCGGTGTGATACTCGGAGAGCTTTACGCGCAAAAAGAGGTTTTCGAAAGCGGTTAGAAAGCGGTTGGAGATGTACTTGTACAGCGGCATGCCGCCATGCAACGCCTGGCCGCCTATGATGCGCGAGCCCAGCACCACGTCGTACACATCGTAAGCCACCATACTCGCCATGGCCGTGGTGAGCAGCGGAGTGTACTGGTAATCGGGGTGCACCATGATGACGACGTCGGCCCCGGCGGCGAGGGCCTCGCGATAACATGTCTGTTGGTTGCGGCCATAGCCGTAGTTCCGGTCATGCACGAACACCTGAAGCCCCAGCCTATGAGCCAGTTCAACGGTTTTGTCAGAGCTGTAATCGTCCACCAGGATGCGGATGTCGACCAGTTCGGGTATCTCCCTCACCGTCGCTTCCAAGGTGTGCTCCGCGTTGTAGGCGGGCATTACGACGGCGACGCGCTTCCCGTTGATCATCGGATGTCTCTAAGCAGGCTTCCAGCAATTCTTGTACATCATACCGCGCTTAACCAGTGGTCACCTGCCACTGAAATGCGCGAAATTCGGCGAGCCGACGGTAGTCCCGCTCATTGGCTGTGAACACCCGGATGCCCAACCGCCCGGCGCTCATCGCGATCAGTGCGTCGTTGGTTAGCCGCCCCTGTCCGATTTGTTCGTAATCGTACTTAATCGCCAAGCGAGCCAGCACTCGACCGGCCTGGGTCCAGTCGCTGAGACTGGGTACTAACAGTCGCTTCACGCGTTCAAAATCTCGTTCCAGTCGCTCGACCAGGCGCCACTCCCGGTCACCAGCCCCAGCGTAGAGTTCTTCGAGCACTACCGCGCTCAACCACAATGGTGCGCCAGCAGCCAGGCGCCTTAGGGCGAGGGCCGCATCATCTCCCCGACGCAAAGCGGCTATATAGATGGAAGTGTCGAAGAGGGCTGGCTGCATCTAACCAACCAGAGTGCCGTAGACGTCCTTAATCTCAATACCACTCTTGATAAAACGCTCTGTGGCTTGAAGCACCAACCGGTCCTTCTGGTGTTCCGCAATCGCGAAGTCCAGAGCACGCTCGATGGCTTCGGTTTCCGTCTTGGCGTGCAACGCTTTTTGCGCACGCTTGATCTTGGAGGCGTCCAACTGAAAATGTTTGTGAGTTCGTTTGCTGGCAGTAGTCATCGAATTACCCCCGGCTAAGTATACCAGTATGTACAGAAAAGCAACCTTCGTGTACATTGCGTAATAGCCGCCGGAAACCCCGGTTCCGAACGCTCCCGCTTCTGTCACCTTATCGCGGGTATGGAGGAGCGAGAGGTCCGTTTTTTTGCCTTTTCCGCCGAACAGCAGATCGCTCGCGCCCAAACCCACGCGCTGCTCACGACAATTCTTAAGTGACTGGGGCGAGGGCCTTTTCCTTCTTCTGCTAATCTGAAAAGCCTCGATGCATTCCGCGCTCACCGCTGTTGCCGCGCTATCCGCGCTGCTGGCTCTGGCTGGCGCGGCATATTTCACGATGTGTATTTTCGCGGCGAAGCGTTTTCAGCGCGAGCGCTCCCACCCCAGCGAAACGCATTTCACTCCTCCGGTTAGTATTCTCAGGTCTCTAAAGGGGCTTGATCCCCACATGTACGCAGCTTTTCGCAGCCATTGCTTGCTCGACTATCCCGAATACGAAGTGTTGTTCGGAGTAAGCGACCCTAACGAGCCGGCGTTAACGCTGGTAGAGAAACTATGCGAGGAATTTCCCCAGGCGAAGCTGCGAGTCGTGCATTGTCCTAACGTGCTGGGCCTCAACGGCAAAGTCAGTAATCTTGCTCAGATGCTGCCGCAGGCTCACCACGAGTACATCATCATCAATGACAGCGACATTCTGGTCCCGCGCGATTATCTGCGCCGCGTGGTTGCTCCGTTGGCGCAGCCTGAAGTCGGCGTGGTGACGACACTCTATCGCGGACTGGCGGGCAAGACGCTGGGCTCGAAGCTCGAAGCGCTGGGGCTCAGCACCGACTTCAGCGGCGGCGTGCTAGTGGCGCGGGCCATGGAAGGCGGCCTTCGTTTCGGCCTAGGGGCAACCATCGCGACCACGAAAACTGTGCTGCGCGAAATCGGCGGCTTCGAACCGCTGGCAGACTACTTGGGCGACGATTACGAGCTTGGCGCGCGTGCCGCCGCCGCGGGATATCAGGTGCGCCTCGCCGACATCGTAGTTGAGACCGCATTGCCCGATTACAGCTTTCGTGATTTCTGGGTGCACCAGTTGCGTTGGGCGCGTAACGTCAGAGACCGGCGTCCCGGGCAATACTTTGGCTTGATCGTGACATTCGGGCTGGTTTGGTCGATGCTTGCTGCGGCGCTTGCACCTGATACATGGTGGTCGTGGCTGGTCCTTGCGTTTGCTGCGGCTCTGCGCATGATATCAGCCATCGTGGTCGGCCGGGGAGTGCTTGCAGACCCTCAGGTTTTGACGCAACTATGGCTTCTACCGCTGCGCGACGCGGTGGGGCTGGCAATTTGGCTGACCAGCTACTTCGGAGATGAAGTGGAATGGCGCGGCCTGCACTTCAGACTGCACGACGGAAAACTCGAGCGATCTTAGTGACATTTAGTCACGGCCTTGCGGCAAGCTCTGACCAAGCAAACTGACAGGACGCTGCTCCGGCATAATTCTGCCTTGGTCGCCAAACTGGTAGGTTTCGCCGCGCCAGAAAAATGTCTTGCCGTAAAAGCTGGCCGCCCACACCCCAAATCCCAGTAAGTCGCGTAGAGGGTATAACCAGCACAGCCACAGAGAACGGCGGTCGCGCATAATGCCCCATCCCACCGCCAGGGCCAGTATCATGCGATTCAGCCAAGCCATGAGGAACAGTTCGAATCCGGCATCGAGACGATGACGGCTACCCGAACCCAACAACAACGCCAGCAGGCCGAACGGAACCGCATACGTGAGGCCCGACCCAACATGTCCCAGCGGACGTGAGAAACGCGTACTCTTCATCCAGCGCAATTGGTCGCCGAGCGTTCTCGGCAGCGATCGACTGGCCAGCACATGCCCTACTTTGTAATGCGATAGCACGACTTCGTATCCGGCCTCCGCTACGCGGTTGCCGAGGACAAAGTCATCGGAATAAAAGTGGGCAGTCTCGCGAATGCCACCGATGGCTTCTACCGCGTCCCGCCGCACCGCCATCACGGCGCCCAAGGCAAATTTCATGCCGTCCACCATCTCAGCCACAAGCACGCCCGCCGGCATCTCGATCGACATTCCCAGCGCCTCAAGCTGCGACCAGAGACCGTGAGCAGGGATGCCCTCGTAAAGACATGTCACTAATCCCACCTTCGGATTCAACAAGGGCGGGATTACATTGCGTAAGAAGTCGGGGCGAACCAGGATGTCGCTGTCGCTGATGACAAAAAACTCATCGGTGGCAGAAGCGATCATCTTGCTCAGCGAGTAAACCTTGGCGTTAGGCCACGAAGGGTTACCCGAGACAACGATTCGCGTCCTGACCTGCGGGTACTTGGCCTGCAGGCGATCGACGACCGCGAGCGCGCGATCTTCACAGCTGCGGGCGCCGAAGACAATTGTGAAGTCGGGGTAATCCTGGCGAAAGAAGCTCTCCAGGTTCTCCTCGAGGCGCGGTTCCATGCCGTGAAGCGGCTTGAGGATAGTCACAGGAGGCAGTTCACTCAGCGCGACGCTGAGTGCTCGCTTCCGCAGGCCCCGGCACGTCATGACGTAACGGAGGGCGGCGAACAAGACCATGCCAAGAAAGACGGTCGAGGTCAGCGAGCCCAGCAGGGCGACACACCAGAGTACTTGTCGCAACAGGTGCCAGGTAGGAGCGGCGCCCGCTATCGCAAACAAGACTGGGGCTATAGGTATCAAGGCTGCTTTCTCAGGCCGCTAGGTCTCCGTTCCCAAACGACCACACCGGGACGAAAGCCGATTCGCGTCCGGCTCGAACTGAAGGTGACGTTCCCGCCGGAGCCTAATTGTAACGAGTGCTTGTCAGTATCTCTCAATTTGCCGGCTAAGGCTACTGATTCCGCGGCAGCGCCTCGTTCATGAGAATCAGTTTTCCCCCGCTGCGTGCCAGGTGATAGCCGCCGCTCTGCTTAATAAACAGTGGAATATTGTCCTCTTCTACCCACAGAAAAATGCGCCTGGGGCCTTTCCACAAGGTCTGCAGTGATGCGTCGTCTTCGAAAATCGCCGGAGCATCCGGAAACAGCGCTCCATAATACATGTTGCCTTCATCGCGTGAGTTCACAATGTGGATCGGCTGGCGTGTATAAAAGTTTAATGTGGAGGCGTCCTCGTAAGTTCCATTGACCACTAGCACATCCCCCGGCCGATATTCCTGCTCGATCGCATCCGCCAGTTTCTTCGAGGAAAGGATGGGAGAGAATATCACCAAACCCTGATGCACGGCGAACAGCACGAATACCATCATGATGGTCAACACCCAGTTGCCGGCTTGGGCGAAATTGCGCCGCCGGTACAACAGATTCAGCGCAGTGCCCACGAACAACGCAATCGAAAATATCATCAGCGGCTCGCGAAAAAGCCCCAAGGCCCAAGGAGTCAGGTCGAAAATGTGTCCAAGAGCAAGGGCGTATTCGTTCGGGTTCTTCTTGAGTAAGTCAGCCAGATCCCTATCGGCTGGCATGCTCTTGCTCTGCACCAGCAGGAACATCGCGGTCACAAAGACAACAACCGACACGACCAGCAATACCAGCGAGCCGATTCGGCCACTGCGCCGCGAATTGGAGGTTGCGGGCGATGCATCCTCCTTTTGCAGCCAGCCACCGATCAGCAACGCGAGCCCTGGCAACGCGGGGATGGCATAGTACTCTTGGCGAGTCGAGAAGCTGAAGAATACCAGTATTACTGCCGCCCAGACCGCGTAGAGCAGCATTGCGCGTCGTCGCCGGTTCATGCCGCTGTGCCACTCGCTCCAGCGATGCGGGACCTGCGTCAGCGACTGGAAGACGAACGCCGACCAGGGAAACAGCCACACTAGCATCAGTCCCCAAAAAACTATCAGCGGGACGGTGTCGTAATCGGGCGGAATGCGCTTGTTAAGGTAACGGAGAAATTGCTCATTGATGAAGTAGAACCAAAGGAAACCTCGCGATTGTCCGACGGGCGGATTCTCCAGTGCGGCCGCGATATGCCATGGCGCCGCAATCACCAACAATACGGCAAAGCTCGAGAGCAGCCTCATTCGCATCAGGTGCTTGAGATTTCCGGTCAGGATCAGGTACAGACCGATAATTGCCGCTGGAAATACCAGGCCGATCAGACCTTTGGTGAGTACATTCAGGGCTACCGTCGCCGCCAGTCCCCAGCACGACAGAATCGAGGGAGGTTCTTCGTCCAAGGTTCGCAGGAAAAAATCGAGGCCGAGCGTGAGCCATAAGCCCACCAGCAGGTCGGGAATGATGAAGCGAGTGAAGATGTATGGCCCGATCGAAACGGTGAGTACCACCGCCGCCCAGAAACCCGCGCGCGCTCCCAGCGTTCGCTTGCCCAGCGAGTAGGTAACCAGCAGCAGTGCCAGCACACCAAGTGCAAGCGGCAATCTGGCCGCCCAGTCCTTCGCCCCAAGAATAACGTAGCTGGATGCCATTCCCCAATACATCAGGGGCGCCTTTTCCAGGTAGCGTACGCCGTCAATGTAGAGCGTGGTCCAGTCGTGGCGGACAATCAATTCGCGCGCTGCCTCGGCGTGGATCGAATCAGCATCGTCCAGTAGCGGCGGCGAAAACAGGCCCGGGACGTAAACGATGGCCCAAAGCAGCACGATCCAGATCCACTGGTGTCGTGACGAGGGCGAGTAAGTGGGAGCTTCGATCAAATTTGAATTGGCAACTGCTGTTCGGACTAGAGAAGAGTGCATTCTTGGTTCGACAGAAGTCCATTATAAGAGAGCCGGGCCTGGAGAGAAATTTGGGCTTGAAACTTGTAACTCGAAACCTGAGACTCGTGGATTGATCAAGCAAACTTTCGACGTGATTATTCTCGGTGGCGGTGCAGCCGGCCTGATGTGCGCTATCGAAGCCGGTAAGCGAGGCCGCCGGATGGCCGTGCTGGAACATGCCGATCGCATCGGCAAGAAGATCCTCATCTCGGGCGGCGGGCGCTGCAATTTCACCAATCTGTATTGCCAGCCAGAAAACTTCCTGTCAGAGAACCCACGCTTCTGCAAATCGGCCTTGGCCCGATACACGCCAGCAGATTTTATCCGACTCGTCGAGAAGCACGGAATCTCTTACCACGAGAAAAAGCTGGGTCAACTCTTCTGCGATGGCTCGGCGCAGGAGATCGTGGGAATGCTTGACGCCGAATGCCGTGCTGCTGGAGTGCAGATTTTCGTAAAGACGAAGCCGCTGGAAGTTCAGCAGCGCGACGGGTTTGTCGTGCGATCCGAGACTGGCGAATTCCATGCGCCCGCGTTGGTGGTCGCGACCGGCGGATTGTCGATACCGAAGATCGGCGCAACTCCTTTGGGATATGAAATCGCGCAGCAATTCGGGATCAAGATTCGCGAATGCCGGCCCGCCCTTGTTCCCCTGACCTTCAATGCAGAAGATAAGCAGGCCTATTGCGATCTGGCAGGAGTCGCTACGGAAGTGGTTGCGTCAGCCGGAGCTCAGCAGTTCCGCGAGAAATTGTTGATTACCCATCGCGGATTGAGTGGACCCGCCATCCTGCAGATCTCCTCCTATTGGAATCGCTCCGAGCCGATCGCGATTGACTTGGCTCCTGGGCTAAAGGTCACGGCTGGATTGCGGCCCGCCGGCGCCCGCCGCGACCTTGCGACGGCCAAATCCGCACTGCACGCAGCATTGCCCATTCGACTGGCAGAGCGCTGGCTCGAACTGCATCCGCCTGAGCGGTGGACCAATTCCGCTCTCGACGATATGGAGCGCCAGGTCCATCGCTGGCAAGTTCTGCCAGACGGGACGGAGGGCTATGAAAAAGCCGAGGTCACCGCCGGCGGGATCGACACAGATGAGCTTTCGGCAAGAACCATGGAGAGCCGCAAAGTATCCGGATTGTTCTTCATCGGCGAGGTGGTCGATGTGACCGGCCATCTCGGTGGTCATAACTTCCAATGGGCCTGGGCCTCGGGATTCTGTGCCGGACAAGCGGCCTAGCAGCCTGGTATTCGCAAACGGTCTTGAAGGGGCACGGCTTCAGCCGTGCCGTAAGCTACTCTCCTTGGGATGGCTTCAGCCACGGAGGGACTTCGGTGTTTGAGACGAGGTTCGGAGTCCCTCGGAGGCTGAAGCCTAGCTTTCATGCACATAACAGCACAGGTGGAAGCCGTGCCCCTACCAAGCTCCTGCTCCAGTTTCAGAGACAAGAAAGTAATCAAGATGAAGGCCGCTCTCCCCTTGACCACAAGCCAGGATGCCGCTGTTCTTTGTCATCCTTGCAACATTGGTAAACTGTTTCAACGGTCTTGGGAATCCACAACCCCATTCGACAGCGGAGAGCCGTGAGCACGCCAGCAGACCTGATTGTCAACATTCGAGAACTGGTCAAGACGTATCCCGGTAAAACGCCGGTTGAGGCGGTCAAGGGAATCGATCTCTCCGTTACCCGCGGAGAGCTGTTCGGACTGCTGGGTCCGAATGGCGCCGGCAAAACCACGACCATCAGTGTTTGCACCACCCGCGCGCTTCCTACCAGCGGCCACGTGACGATTGCGGGCATAGATGTCGTAGCTCACCCCGCGGAAGCCCGCCGCTTCATGGGGGTGGTCACGCAATTCAATACCCTAGACCGGCAATGCACGGTTTGGGAGAACCTGTACTTTCACTGCCGCTATTTCGGATTGAGCCATGCGCATTCTTCGCAGAAGACGGCGGAACTGCTGGAGCTGTTCAAGCTCAACGAGCGCAGCAAAGCGTTTCCCCGCGAACTGTCCGGAGGTTTGGCACAGCGCGTACAGATCGCCCGCGCCATTGCGCACGAGCCGCTGGTTCTCTTTCTTGACGAACCCAGCGCAGGCCTGGACCCTCAGACGCGTCTGGCATTGTGGGACGTCATTCGCGGGCTTCGCGAGAAGGGCATCACGATTGTATTGACCACGCATTACATGGAAGAGGCCGACGAACTATGCGAACGCGTGGCCATCATTGACCACGGCAATATCCTGGTGTGTGATACGCCTGACCGGCTAAAGAGCAGCGTAGGCGCGCAGAAAATTTTCGAGCTGCACCTTCAGGATGCGCAAGCGGACAGTTTGCCAGCTCGTTTGCGTGGCTTGCCGGGCGTGACTGCGGTGGAGGGCCAGACTTCTGGACTGCGAGTGTTTACCGACGGAAGAAGTGGCTTGCTGCCAGAGATTGTGGCGCTCGCCGGAGATAACTTGCGCGACATGTCAGTCAGCGAGACCAGTCTGGAAACGGTGTTCATCAAGTTGACGGGAAGGGAGCTGCGTGACTAATTCTGTCTTGTATTGGCGGGCCTTCTGGGGATTGTTCCTGCGCGATATTAGCGTGTTGCGACGGGAATTCGTCGCCTTCCTGATTCGCACGGTGATGAACCCGCTATTCTTTGTGTTCGTCTTCACCTATCTGTTTCCCAAGGTCGGACAGGGCTTTCAGAGTTCGGCGGGGGCCAGCTTCGGTACGTTGGTGCTGCCGGGACTGTTGGCGGTTGGCATCTTCATTCAGGGCATTATGGCCACGGCCTTGCCCCTTTCCATGGAGATCGGCGCCACGCGCGAGATTCATGATCGCGTCATGTCGCCACTTCCCGTTACCTGGGTTGCGGTAGAGAAGATTTTCTTCAGCGCCCTGCAGAGCATCGTCGCAGCGCTGGTTATCTTCCCGATGGTTTACTTCATTCCCGTGTCGCCAGTACAGGTCCATGTTTCCAGCTGGCCCACGCTCATTGGCATTTTGCTGCTGGCCAGCCTGGTCTCCGGAGCGGTCGGTCTTACCATCGGAACGGTCGTGCGACCCGAGCAGATCGCGCTGATGTTCGGCATCGTCGTCGTGCCCATTACGTTTCTAGGTTGCGTCTATTACCCCTGGGCAATGCTGGCGCATGTACGCTGGCTGCAAATACTGATCTTGATCAACCCCTTGGTTTATATGAGCGAAGGCCTACGTTCCACGCTGACTCCTAGCCTGCCGCATATGCCGGCGTGGACATCGTTTCTGGCTCTCACCATCTGTCTAGCCGTTCTTGGATATGTCGGCCTGCGGGGATTTCTGCGGCGGGTTCTAACTTAGTAACTCAGCGCCTATACCGGCTGCGGAGAAATTACTCCAACGGAAAGGGGCGCACCTTTAGGTGCGCCGTTAAGCCCTTTATTTTTGTCATCTCGAGCGGGCTTCAGCCCGCGAGAGGCCTGCTTTTTCGACTTCTCCGCAGCCCGTGCAATTGGCAAGCGGCCCCGCAGCTCCTGCCAGTGGTCACGAGCCTTCATCACATCGTCAAGGGACGGACCGTCTTCCTGGCTGCCGGATTCTCGTTGAGTTGCTTCAACTCGAGGCGCCGCGGACGACGCAATCTGCAGCGATGTCGTGCCTGCTAAAATTGGCGTTCACTCCGCGATGAGCATCCACGAGCACATCACGCACTCGGCCGAGGAAACCATGGCGCTCGGCCGCAAACTTGCGCCCACGCTGAAGGCGGCGCGCATGGTCATCCTGCGTGGCGATCTTGGCACCGGCAAGACCACGCTGGTGAAAGGCATCGCTGAAGGTCTGCACGCCGCTTCGCAGGACGACGTCACCAGCCCCACGTTCACCCTCATCCACGAGTACCGCGGTCCCGAGGTGAACCTGTTCCACGTCGATCTTTACCGCATCGACACGCCGCGCGAGCTCGACACGCTTGGTCTGGACGAACTCTTCGCCGAGCCCGGCAATCTGGTGCTGCTGGAGTGGGGAGAAAAGTTCGCCCGCTTCGAGAAAGAGCGTGATGTGGAAATCTGCCTCGAGCGCAAAGGCGACCAGGAGCGGAAGATTGTGGTGAAGAGAAAGTAGCGGGGAAAGCTGGCCGGAACGCCGACGAAGCGACTACGCCCTGCGACGTTTTCTGGCCACCTTTGACGATCGAGTGCTTCTCATAGCATGTCTCAGAAGCAGATTGGCCTTCGTCTGGTAACCGGGTCCGTAACTCTTCAGCCATTCGACCACGTCGGCATCCAGGCGCATGGTAACTGGTCTCTTCGGAGGGCGATAGAACTTGCCCATCTCGGCATCGCTCCAGTCGATGACCTCCGGCATATCAGAAAGATCAATGTCTTCGTCTTTCTTTGCCGCGATAACCGCGATTTCGCGTTTCTGTTCTTTTGTAAGCCTCTTCATAACTTTTCCTCTCACGAGATGTTGCGGCGCGGGCGGAGATAATCCGGATCACTTCCGCTTTCTCGACGCTCTCATGGTTCACGTGTACTACGAACAGAATTGAGCCGGACCAATCGCTCCGAGGGTGACGAACCGCTCCTCCTCGTCATGTTCCAAATCCCGTTTCGTGAGGGCGTACGGATCATCAAATACCAGCGTAGCCGTTTCGAAACCTATGTCATGCTTCCGGCGGTTGTTTCGGTTCTTGTCCTCATCCCATTCGAATGGCATGCTTGCCTATAATCAGCTTACCAGTTTGTACGTACACATGTCAATACATCTATTGGATTTGGTTTGGAAGCCCAAAACTGGCAACTGACCACTGACAACTGCTTCTCAAAACCCCATTATGTTGTATCCGCAATCGACGTAGATGGTTTCACCGGTGATTCCGGTGGCGGCGTCGCTGGCGAGGAAGACGGCGGTTGAAGCTACTTCTTTCACGTCCACGTTCCGTTGCAGGGGAGCGCGCTCGGCTTGAGCGCTCAGCATATCGCCGAAGCCAGAGATGCCACGCGCGGCAAGGGTCTTGATAGGGCCGGCGGAAATAGCGTTGACGCGAATCTTGTTCTTGCCCAAGTCATAGGCAAGGTAACGGACGCTCGCCTCCAGCGCGGCTTTGGCCACGCCCATCACGTTGTATCGTGGTACGACTTTCTCGGCGCCGTAATAGGTGAGGGTCATGATGCTGCCGCCATCGGTCATCAGCGGGCGTGCGGCACGGGCGAGTGTCACCAACGAATAGACGCTGATGTCGAGCGCGATGCGGAAGCCTTCGCGACTGGTGTCGGCGAACTCGCCCTTCAGCTCTTCGGCGGGCGCAAATGCGACGCTATGCACCAGCGCGTCGAGTTTGCCGTAGCGCGACTTCAACTGCTCGAACAGATTCGCGATTTCTTCGTCGCGGCTCACATCGCACTGGAACGCTTGCGAGTTGGGCAGTGCCCCGATCAGGTGATCGGCTTCCTGCTTCAGGCGCTCATTCTGGTAGGTGATGGCCAGTTGGGCCCCGGCCTGCTGCATTTGCTGGGCAATGGCCCACGCGATGCTGCGTTTGTTGGCGACGCCGAACACCACCACGGTGCGGCCCTCTAAACTATTCGACATTCGATGCTATTCCTCCGCAATAACGCCAAACGCTTGAGGATATCAGCCACCGCACGGGATGTCTCGCATTGCCCCGCTTAACTAAACAGCAATTCTTTGGCGCGCTGCGAAGCCTTGACCACCGCCTTGATGAGGGTCACACGGAGGCCGCCCTCCTCCAGTTCCAGAATGCCGTCCACGGTGCAACCGGCAGGCGTGGCGACGGCGTCCTTCAGCAACGCGGGATGATCGCCGGTTTCCAGCATCATCTTGGCTGAGCCCATCACTGTCTGGCCGGCGAGCTTCATGGCGATGTCGCGCGGCAGCCCCATCTTTACGCCACCCTCGGCCAGTGATTCCAGGATCATAAAGACGTACGCTGGCCCGCTCGCCGACAAACCGGTGACCGCGTCCATGTGCTTCTCGTCAACCCGCACCGTTTCCCCGACTGTCGCAAAGAGTTTGCGAACCACTTCCAGATCGGCGGGTTTCACCGCCTTGCCGCAGCAAAAGGCGGTCATGCCGGCTCCGACCATCGACGGCGTATTGGGCATAGCACGAATCACCGCGATGCCGGCGGGTACGCGCTGCTCGATGTAGGAAGTAGGAACAGAGGCTGCGATGGAGATCACCAGTTGTTCAGGACGCAGGTCATACTCAATCTCGTGTACCACGTCGCCCAGAGTCTGCGGCTTGACGCAGAGCAAAATCACATCGGCGTTGCGAATGGCAGCACGGTTGTCGGTGGTGACTTCGATGCCGTACTTCGAGGAAAGTGACGCACCCCTTTCCGCATGATTTACAGTGGCGGCGATGTTCGCGGGTTGCAGTACCTTCTGACGACAAAACGCCTGCATGAGAATGCTGCCCATTTTGCCCAGTCCAAGAATAGCGACGCGAGTTTCGGACACGCTTTCACGTCCTGCCTGGTTGGATTCCGGTTTTCCGGTATGCACTCGATTGTAAATTGCGCGAGAGCACGATCTAGAATCGCAGCCGACGGAAGAGCGTGCCAGCCCTAAAAGCGCAGTAAAAGAGCCTGCGAAAGTGGCCGAATTTTCTGCTCGCGTGCCCGGAAATTCCGCTTCACATCGGCTTAGCATTGGGAATATACTCGCTTCCGCCCACGCTCCCGAGGGTTAGGCTCGCCCAGGGAACCGGAAGTCGCCACTTGCAAAGTCACCGGCGTCGGAGAGCCAAAGTATGGGTCCGCCCGAGCACGCGGAGGTAGCGCTCGGCGGAACATGGCCTTGCATGGAGGGCACGATGGCAACCATCCGGGAGCTGCTGAGCAGTCGCACGATTCATTACGTCCAACCCGACCAGACCGTGTTCGAGGCCGCCCACTATATGGTGGAGTGTAATGTGGGAGCCGTTCCCGTCCTCGACGGCACGCAACTGGTCGGCATCTTCTCCGAACGCGATCTTATGCGACGTGTGGTGACGGAGGGACGCGATCCCCTGTTTACCTATATCGCCGAAGTGATGAGCACCGATCTGCATACGGTTGTTCCCAGTAGTACTTCCGACGAAGCCCTGTGCCTGATGCAGACTTACGGAATTCGTCATCTGCCGGTATGCGATGGCCCTATGCTGGTCGGCTTTCTCTCGCTGCGCGATCTGCTGCGCTGTCATCTTGACGAGAAATCCGTTGAGGCCGATGCGATGCGCGCCTATATTCAGACTTACTCGAGTTGAGAGTAACATCGTAAAAGCCCTCGAAGGCGGTGCTGCCTTGCCTGTGAACTTGGCCGGCCTTGTCGATCATCTCCGCAAGATCGCCGGACGCGATGCCGTCCTGGACCGCCCCGAAGACCTCATGCTGTACGAGTACGACGCGGGCATCCGAAAGTGCACGCCCGGAGCTGTAGTCTTTCCGCAAAAGACCGAACAGGTTTCCCAAATCATGAGGCTCGCCACCGCCGAAAATATTGCCGTGGTAGCACGTGGCGCCGGAACCGGACTTAGCGGTGGCTCGATTCCGCAAGAGGGTGGCATCGTGATCGCCTTCTCGCGCATGAACCGTATTCTCGAAGTCGACGTCGAGAACCAGCGCGCCGTGGTGCAGCCGGGCGTGGTGAACCTCCAGCTGTCGGAGCACGTCGCGCACCTTGGGCTGTACTTCGCGCCCGACCCTTCCAGCCAAAAAGCTTGCACCATCGGTGGCAACGTCGCCGAAAACTCCGGCGGACCGCACACCCTGATGCATGGTGTCACCGTGAACCACGTCACCGGCGTGGAAGTGGTATTGCCCAGCGGCGAGATCGTGCAGTTCGGAGGCAAAGCTGCCGAGTCCTACGGCTACGACATGACCGGCTTCTTCGTCGGGACGGAAGGGACCGTCGGCATCGCTACTGCGATAACGGTGAAACTGTTGCGCAAGGCGGAAAAGATCGCCACCTTGCTCGGCGTCTTCGAGTCGGTGGACGACGCCGCGCTTACGGTGTCTGCCATTACTGCTGCGGGCATTACTCCCGCCGCGCTGGAGATGCTGGATGGATGGACGTTGCGCACCGTGGAAGCTTTCTGCCACGCGGGTTATCCTCTGGACGCGGGCGCGGTCCTGCTGATTGAACTGGAAGGATTGCGCGAGGTGGTAGAAGAGCAAGCCATCGCGGTGACGGAGGTATGTTTCGCTCAGAAGGCGCGCGAGGTGCGGCGCGCGAAGGACGAAGACGAGCGCGCGCTGCTATGGAAAGGACGCAAGATGGCCTTCGCGGCGCTCGGGCGGGTCAGCCCATCCTATTACACGCAAGATGGGGTTGTGCCACGCAGCCAGATACCTGCGGTAATGCGACACATTGGAAATGTCGCCAAGAAATACGACCTGACTATCGGCAACATCTTCCATGCGGGAGACGGCAATCTGCATCCCTTGATCCTTTTCGATATGCGAAACGCGGAGCAGTTCGAGCGCGTATTAGCGGCGAGCCGGGACATCCTCGAGTTCTGTATTCAATGTGGCGGCTCCATTACGGGGGAACACGGCGTCGGGATGGAGAAACGCGACCTGATGTCGCGGCTGTTCACCGAAGAAGATCTCGATGTCATGATCAGCCTGCGTAATGCGTTCAATGGAAGCGGCATACTGAATCCGCAAAAAATCTTTCCCACCCCGCGCATGTGCCGCGAGATCATGGGCCCGTCGCAGAATCCGGTGCTGATGCAGGAGGGAATGTGAGCGCGACCACTACTGCCTCGCGTCTTGTCCCGGAACTGCGGGCAATCTGCGGTGCAGAGTATGTGGCGGAGGAGACAGCCGAGTCGGTACAACCGAGCTTTGACAACCCGGCTGTCCAAGCGTTCACGCGCTCACTTGATAAACCTCTGCCAATCGCCGTGACTCCTGGTTGCGTGGATGAGGTAGCAGCGATTCTGCGCCTTGCGAATCGGCATGGATTCAGTGTGTTTCCGGCCGGCTCCGCAGGAGGTCCTCCGTTCAGTGGAGATGTGGTGCTGTACACCACCCGTCTAAGCGTAGTGGAACATTACGATCCTGCCGATCTCACCGTCGGCGTCGGCGCGGGTATGACGGTCGCTCAACTGAACGCGATGGTCGGAGTCGATCGCTTGCTGTTTGCCCTTGATCCGCCTTTTCCGGAGCAGGCGACGATTGGCGGCGTTCTCGCTGCGGCTAGCCATGGCCCAATGCGACACGGGTATGGCGCACTGCGCGACTTCTGTCTCGGCGTGCGCTTTGTGACCGGAGACGGGCACAAGTCGAAGGGCGGCGGCCGCGTCGTCAAAAACGTCGCCGGATACGACATGATGAAGCTCCTGATCGGCAGCCACGGCACACTGGCGGTCATCACCTCAGCCAGCTTCAAACTGTTTCCCGCTCCGCGGCAGACGCGGACGTTTCTTGCTGAATTCAAAACCTGGCAAGAGGCGCTGAAGTTTCGAGACGCGGTTCTGCGCTCGCCGCTGTCGCCGATGTGTCTGGAACTGGTCTCACCCAACGCAAGCCAGTTGATGGGCTTCGAGGCCAAGTCCGAGTCATGGAAAATTTATATCCGTGCGTCCGGTAGTGATGCCGTGCTTGCACGCTACCGTAAAGAGTTAGGATCGGCGGTGACGCGAGAACTGGAAGGGAAAGATGAAAAAGAGTTGTGGCGGAAAATCGAGAACTGCAGCGACGTTTCCCGCCTTGACATCATGGTTCCACCCAGCGGAGTGGCGGACGTCCTTGAATCGCTGGACGGGCTAAAACAGCGCCTGTTTGAGTTCGCCGTGCTCGGGCGCGTCGGGATAGGGCATGTACAGGTGCGCGCAGGATTCGGCGAGGTTGGCGGTCCCAACCAACCGCAGGGCATTATCGACCACCTGCACCAGCAGGTAAACTCTGATATCAGTTTCTGTGTGAGCGGGAGTACAAACCCTTGGCCGGTCGCCCCGTCTGGTCTCCAAAGCATGCGCGCGGTCAAAACGGTACTCGATCCTAACGACATTCTGAATCGCGGGAGATTTCTCTTCTGACAGTCGCGACTTCAGTAGCGGAAAAGCCGGTCTCCAATTTCTCCTCGGGCGAGAAGCCCACCTGGGACCTCTACTCGAAGTGCGTTCACTGCGGACTGTGCCTGGATCAGTGCCCCACCTACCGAGTGCTGGGAACCGAGATGGATTCACCGCGCGGACGCATCTACCAGATGGTGCAGGTTGACCAGGGCAGGTTGGCGCTCGGCGAGTCCTTCGTCACCCACATTGACCGCTGCCTGGGCTGCCTGAATTGCCAAACGGCTTGTCCCTCGGGCGTCCCCTACGGAAGCCTGCTGGAGCGTACCCGTTCGCAGATCGAAGAAAATTACCCGCGTCCCTTGCTGCAGCGGAGAGTTCGGTCATACTTTTACGGGAAGGTGTTGCCGTCGTTCAGCAGCCTGGCACGGAATGCGCGACTGATGCGTTTTTATCAACGCTCTGGATTACAAAGCCTGGCACGCGGCAGCGGATTGCTGAAGTTGCTGGGCGTCGCAGAGCTCGATGCGCTCTCGCCGCGGGTCGATAGCGACTTCTCATTCGCCGATCTCGGTCGCGTGTATCCCGCCGAAGGTGAGCAGCGTGGGCGCGTGGCGTTGCTTATCGGCTGTATCGGCAGCATCGCGTTCGCCGGACTAAATCGCGCCACGATTCGCGTGCTCACCAGAAATGGAATCGAAGTCCACATCCCAAGCAGTCAGAGTTGTTGCGGAGCGTTGCACTTACATGCCGGCTACCTCGAGCAATCACGCGCCCAAGCACGCCGCAACGTTGACGCCATGCTCAAGCCCGAGTTTGATGCCATCGTAACCAACGCTGCCGGCTGTGGCTCGACCATGAAGGAATATGCTGCGCTGCTGGCGCACGATCCGGAGTATGCGGAGCGCGCCCAGCAGTTCGTCGTCAAGGTCCGCGACATTAGCGAGTATCTTGCGCAGGTTGGCCTGGTCGAACCAGTGCACAAGCTGAAGGCGCGCGTCACCTATCAGGACCCATGCCACCTGGCGCACGCGCAAGGCGTGCGCAGTGCGCCGCGGCAATTGCTGAAATTCATCGGTGCCGAGGTGGTGGAATCGCCGCGGCCCGACTCGTGTTGTGGCAGCGCAGGGGTTTACAACATTACGCAGAACGAGATCTCGATGAAGGTCCTCGACGAGAAGATGGAATATATCGCTAGCGTCAAACCCGAGATCGTAGCCACCGCGAATGTCGGATGCATGTTACAGCTCAGCACAGGAGCAAAGCGCAAAGGCTTGAAGAGCCGAGTGGTGCACGTGGTGGAATTGCTGGACGAGGCGTATTAGACAAGCAAGACTTGTATGGCCTCTCCCTTAGCCAGTGTCGCGAGCGGCTTTATTTCGCATGCCGTTGCAGCCATGCCTTCATTTCGACGATCTGGCTTTCCTGCGAGGACACGATACTTTCGCACAGTTTCCGGATTTCCGGGTTCTTGCCGTACTGCAATTCCACTTTGCACATATCGACGGCACCCTGGTGATGTGGGATCATGCCGCGCACGAGATCGATATCCGCGTCGCCGGTATATTGGAAATTCATGCCCTTATCCATTTTCCGCATGGCGGCCATATAGCCCTCGGTCGAGGCGGTCATGACGGTGGCCGACGCGAGCTTCACGCCTTTACCCTGCGGCAAGGCGGGCGTGCATATCAGAACTGCGATCAAAAGAAGAACCAAGTGCTTCATGTTTCGCCTCCGCACGATCGGATATGTCCTTAGTTTGCCCGAGCTCCTGCATCGGACGGCATTTGGATCGCCGCAGTGTAACACGCTCTAAACAATCTTGAACTTCCCATTAATCGTAAGGGCGCGCAAAATTTCAGCCCCTACTTGCAGCTCTTGCGAGCGCGGCGGCAGGCTGCTGTTCAGGGTGGCCAATAGCAGTGTGTCTCCATTGGTAAGCACTTCGATCCGCCAGTGATCGCCTTCGAGGTCGCGGAAGCGCGATTGGGCACGCGACGGACCGCTCTCTCCGGCCTGCGCCCGACCTTTCATCGACGCGCTCTGGAGAAAGTGCTCCAGGTATGCGCGCGCATCGAGTTTTGCCACACCATTCTCTCGCTGAAAGGCGGTCACAATCACCGACGTCTTGCGTGATGGACTTTCTACCTCCAAGTCGTCATTGGTTTGGCGCAACGTCCAGAAGGCGGGAATCCCGATGGATACATTTCCTTTTGGTGTGACGTAAGTGCCGCCGTGAAAGCCATTGGCTTTTCTCCCATGGCTGGTTTTCGCGGATGTAAGATGCCTCTTCTGGGTTTTAGGCGGCCGCTTTCCGGTGGTGTCGCTAGCGATTAAAGACTTCCGCAGTTTCTTAACCGCGCCGATCGTTTTCGAAGGTCTCTTATTTTTTAGTTTGCGAGGCAAGATGATTGTCCTGAAACTGGCATAAGGATTCCAATAGATATGCACGGGCGACGCCGTTTTGCGCCGCCCGCTCGCTTTGACTCAGCCGTGGGCGGTTGTATCCGCTCCCGGCTGACCGCTCTCTCACCGTTGCTTTCTTTATCGGCAATTCTGCCCACATCTTTAGGTTCCCGAGATTGCGTCCCGTAACATCCCTGCTAATTCTTCCGCGCTGCCCACCGGCGGGCGGCAGGCAAAGTTCGTGCACACAATCGCCACCGACCGTTTGGCCTTCAAAGCGGGGAGATTGGGGATGGTTCCCGCCAGAACCGGCGGCAAGTTTTGCACCACCGCTTCGCTGTCGGTCAAATGGACCACCGACTTGTTGACCGCGAACGGTGCGATCGCCGCCTTCAATAGTTCCGCTGCCTCCTGGTCTTCGCCGACGACGGCTACTTGGGTGTGCGGCCGCGACATCCAGGTCGCTGCGATTCCATAGGTTCCTGCGTATATACCGAACTGCTCGGCCATCCCGGCAAAAACCTGCAGCGTGTCTTCTGCTTTATTGCGATACTTCGGATCGTTGGTATAGGCATGCAAGCGCAGCAACGCAATCGCCGCACTGGGATTGCCAGCTGGCGTGGGCGCATCCTGAAAGGGCTTGCGCCGCGCCGACAGCGCTCCCAGCTTTAGCTTGTCTTCCAGCGTGGCCTCGGTGTCGAAGAAGCCGCCCGAGGTGGCATCGCCAAAACGGCGGACCATCTCATCAGCGATCTGTTGCGCGAACTTGAAATAGCTTATGGCGCCGGTGACTTCATACGCGTCAAGGCAAGCTAAGGCTGTGAAGGCATAATCGTCGAGCAGGCCGCGCATGAAGCGCGGGACAGATTTGACGTCGCCGTAGGCGATGACGTGCGCCAGGCCACGTTCCGTGTCCCAACCTTCCGACAAAATACGGTCCAGCGAACGCAGTGCAAACTTGCGGGCGTCATCGAGATCGAGGACTTGCGCGGCTTGCAAATAAGCGGAAACGCACATCGCGTTCCAGTTCACATACACGGTCTTGTCAACGAAGGGCGTGGGCCGTTTGAGGCGCGCGGCATAGAGATTGGTCTTCGCCGAAGCAAGCAGGTCAAGCGCCCTGGTGATGTCGATGCCCATGTGAGACGCAACTTGCTCTGGCAGGGCTTGCATCCACAACACATTCTTTGCCGGATTGTGATGCATCTCGCCCGTTTCCCCAATGTCGAAATGCAGTGCGGCAGCCTGGAATTCTTCGTCGCTGAGGACCGCTTTGGCCTCCTCGACGGTCCAGGTGAAGTAGTCGCCATCGTCATCGAGATTAATGTCGGCGTCCTGCGAGGCGTAGAAGCCGCCGCGCTCGCGGTCGCTGAGCCACTCGTTCATCCACCGGATAATGTCGCGGGCCACGTGCGCGTAGAACTCATAACCAAACACCTGGTAAGCGTGAACATAGTTCTTCAACAACTCGGAATTGTCGTACGACATTTTCTCGAAATGCGGCACAATCCAACGCTCGTCGACCGAGTAGCGATGGAAGCCGCCCGCAAGCTGGTCGTACACTCCGCCTTGTGCCATCTTGGTGAGCGTCGTGGTCACGACGGTGGCGACGCGCTCTTCACGGGTGCGCACGTACCAATCCATCAGCAGATCGAGCGATGCCGGATGGGGAAACTTTGGCGCGCTGCCGAAGCCCCCGTTCTTCTCGTCGAAGATGGGCAGCGCCGACTGCACCATGACGCCGACCAGTCGTGGGGAAAGTTCGGCCTGTCGCCCGGCATAACCTTCTGCGGCCGCCAGCATGCTCATCGTCTCGTCGGCAGATTTCAGTACCTCATCGCGGCGCTCACGATAGGCGTCGGCGATGGCCAGCAGGATCTTTTTGAAACTGGGCCGGCCCCAACGGTCATCGGGCGGAAAGTACGTGCCACCGTAAAAGGGATGGCCGTCGGGCGTGAGAAACACGGTGAGAGGCCAGCCACCTGTGCCGGAAATCGCCGATACCGCCAGTTGATAGCGGCTGTCCACGTCGGGGCGCTCATCCCGATCCACCTTGACGGCGACGAATTCCTGATTGATGATCTCAGCGGTGTCAGCGCTCTCGTACGATTCGCGATCCATGACATGACACCAGTGGCACCACACCGCGCCAATGTCGAGCAGGATGGGCTTGTTCTCGCGTTGCGCCGTCGCAAACGCTTCCTCACCCCACTCGTGCCATTGGATGGGCTGATGCATTGCCGAGCGCAGGTACGCGGAGGACGCTTGCGACAGTGAGTTGGCCAGCTCAGGCATAAACTTTGAGTCTAGCAGGGATGAACGTACCGCGTGGTCGAACGCAGTTGGCGTAATGGAGCGGGTTGTGAAGAGTCAGGAAGCCTTAGCGAAAGTCGTGGAAGGTGTGAAGAAGTTTCAAGCCGAGGTCTATCCGGCTCAACGCGAGAAGTTCGCGAGCCTGAAGAGCAGGCAGCAGCCCATCGCGATGTTCATCACCTGCGCCGATTCGCGCGTTGTTCCCAATCTGTTCACGCAGACCGGGCCGGGCGATTTCTTCATCGAGCGTAACCCGGGAAGTCTTGTGCCTCATTACAGCGAATTTGTAGGTGGCGTTTCGGCAGGTGTCGAGTACGCAATGCTGGTGCTGAAGGTGCCGCTGGTCATCATCTGTGGACACACCGACTGCGGAGTCATGAAGAGCCTGCTCCACTCGGAACAGACGAACGGGCTGCCGGCGATGCAGCGATGGATGCGCTACGCGTCGGAGGCCCAGCACCGAATCATGCGCGATCATCGTGATGCGGGCGAGCAAGAGAAGCTGCGCCTGATCACGGAGTACAACGTGCTCGCACAAATGGAGAATTTGAAGAGCCATCCCAGTGTGCGCTCGCGAGTCATCAGCGGAGAGGTGGACATTCGCGGTTGGGTCTATGACATTGGCGATGGCTCAATCTGGGCGGCTGAACCCGAAACCGGGCGATTCGCAAGAATCGGAGAAGAATCCAGTCGGTAGGGCCAAGTCTATTTCGCCACGAAAATCGCCACGCTGTGGGCGTGCACCAGATATTGTTCCTGGGACAAAAGCGGGAACTCCAGGCCCTCTTCGGCAATGTCTTGCGGAGAAACCAGGGCGGTGTCGGCAAAACGGAACCACTCATGCTCGCCGATCTGTGGCAGTTCGAACTCGAGATCGCCGGAATACGCGTTGGCGATAAAATGCACGTCGTCGCGCGAACCATCGTCGTGCAATTGCGTCAACTGCATCGCGATGGTGCGCGATATCTGGTCCCCAGTCCGGTTGCAAACGTTTCACGCCGTGCCAGGTAATGTGGAAGCCGCCTTCGCCATGAAGCTGAAAGCTGTCGCGCCGCAGTAACGGACAGCGCTTGCGGAAGGCGATCATCTGCTGGAAGAAGCGCAGCAGATCGGCATGACTTTCGGTCATGCGCCAGTCCACCCAGCTAACTTCGTTGTCCTGGCAATAGGCATTGTTGTTGCCCTGCTGCGTGCGCGCAATTTCGTCGCCCGCCAGAATCATGGGGACGCCGTGCGAGAACAGCAGAATGGCGGCGAAGTTTTTGCGTTGACGGTTGCGCAGCTCATTGATGGCGGGGTCGTCGGTCGGACCTTCAACGCCGCAGTTCCAACTATAGTTGGCATTGGATCCATCGGTGTTGTTGTCGCCGTTGGCGAGATTGTGCTTCTCGTTGTAGGAAACGAGATCGTTGAGCGTGAAGCCATCGTGGCACGTGACGAAGTTAATGCTGTGGTAAGGTTCGCGAGCGCTAGTCTCATAGAGGTCGGGACTTCCCAGCAAGCGGGTCGCAACCGCCGAAGTCATGCCTGCATCGCCCTTCACGAACTTGCGCACATCGTCACGAAAGACGCCGTTCCACTCTGCCCATCGTCCCCAGGAAGGAAGCGTGCCGACCTGGTACAATCCGGCGGCATCCCAGGCTTCGGCGATGAGTTTGGTATTGGCGAGCACGGGATCATAGGCCAGACTCTCCAAGAGCGGCGGGTTCTTCAGCACCCGGCCATCCATTCCGCGACCCAGGACGGAAGCGAGATCGAAGCGGAAGCCGTCCACGTGCATTTCCATAACCCAATAACGTAGGCAATCGACGATGAAGTCGCGCACCACAGGATTGTTGCAATTAACGGTGTTGCCACACCCGGTGAAGTCCACATACTTGCCGGTTTCGGGATCGAGGATGTAATAGGTGGAATTGTCGATGCCGCGGAAGGACCATGTCGGCCCGGTTTCGTCACCTTCGGCGGTGTGGTTGAACACCATATCCAGAATGACCTCGATACCGGCTTTATGCAGGTCGCACACCAGTTGCTTGAACTCTCGAATCTGTTCGCCATCGGCGCGGTTGAATGAGTAGGCGGCGTTAGGCGCAAAAAGTGCTGTCGGCTGGTACCCCCAGAGATTCAGCAGAGGCTCGCCGGTAAAGGGATTGACGCGATTGGTGTCGCTTTCCTCGAACTCGTTGACGGGAAGAAGCTCGACCGCCGTCACTCCCAATCGTTTCAGGTAGGGAATCTTCTCGATGAGCCCGGCGTAGGTCCCACGATGCTCGACTGCTGAAGACGGATGTTGGGTGAAGCTGCGGACGTGCGCTTCGTAGATGATGCTGTCGACCAGCGGAATGTTGAGTGGCTGATCGTCGCCCCAATCGAAATCGTGCTCCACCACGACACTGTTGCGATAAGGGCGGTTTCCCGGCGGATATTGTCCCCATGCACCACCATTGGAGAGCACGCGGGCGTAGGGGTCAAGCAGCACATGCGACGGGTCAAAGCGATGCACGTTCGGATTGGGATTGGGTTGCATGTCGAAGCGGAAGCCATACTGCATCCCGGCATCGAGGCCTTTGACAAAGGCATGCCACACTTGCCCGGTGCGATTGGAGTGGGGATCGAGAAGATACTCGGCCAAGGGACGCTCGGCTCCTGGCTGCAACAGAACCAGCGTGCACGACGTCGCGTGTTTCGAAAAAATGGCTAAGTTGACTCCCGTGCGGCGCAGCGTTGCGCCCAACGGAAGCGCAACTCCACGGTTGACGCGATAGGCGGCGACCGAAGTCGCGGAAGATTCTCGAGGCTGACTTCGGGTAAGCGGTTTGGTCGGCATAGTGGCGTCGCCCATTGTGCGCTATGAAGGAAGATCGGCATAGCAAAAAATGTAGGACAGGTTCCATCATTGATGTACCCGCCGATGCGGGTAGTGCGTGCCTTCGACCGTTTCAGTCACGTGACAGAAGCTCGCGTGCAATGCGGGCGTACAGATCAATGGCGTCGAGCAACTGTTGCTTCTCGATGTACTCGCCTTCGGTGTGAGCTACGTGAATTGAGCCAGGACCGATGAGTAGCGGCTTGCCCCAATTCGTGAGCGCGGGGATATCGGTGGTGAAGGCGGCGACCATGGTCTCGATACCGGGCACGGTGGTGAACTCCATGTAGGGGATCTCGAGCTTGAATTCCGCATCGGCTTTTCCGGCTACTGCGTTTGTGATTTGTCGGCGCAATTCTTGCGCCGGACCGACGAGTCGAAAGAGCAACTGTGCAACCGCATAATCGGGAATAACGTTGGGCGCACGGCCACCTTCAATCAGACCGATGTTCATGGTGCACGGGCCGGCCTTGGGATTGTTAGGCAGATTCAGCTTACGAAGGCTCTCCAGGGCATCGAGCAGCTTTTCAATGGCCGACTCGCCCAACTCGGGGTAGGCGGAATGCGCCATCTTGCCACGTGCAACTAGTTCCACGCGCAGCGTGCCTTTCGACGCCACCGCCAGCTGGTTCTCCGTAGGCTCGCCATTAATGAGGAATTTCGCCCCGCGAGGCTGCTGGTTTGCGATCTGTGCACCTTGGCTATCGCGCTCTTCGCCGACTAGGAAGAGCAGGCCCACATGAATATTTTCAGCCTTTAGCCTTTCAGCAGCCGCGATCTGCGCCACGATGATGCCCTTGGCATCGCAGGAGCCGCGTCCGTAGATGCGATCGCCAGTCCCCGACGAAGGCACGAATGGCGGCACTGTGTCCATGTGGGTGGAAAAAACCAGCTCCGGCCGGGGATGACCGGGATGGGTCGCCCAAAGGTTGCAGCGATCGCCTTCGACCTTCATGCGCTCGACCTCGTAGCCAAGCTGCGTCAGTTCACTCGCGAGTACCTCGGCAACCGCGGCTTCCTCGCCGGTGGTGGACTCGATATCGATCAGCTTCCGAGTGAGTGCGAAAATAATCCATCTCCGAAGGATAGCGTATTATTTCGCCGCAAGGCGTTTAGGAAGGGCATCAGCAGAGCGAAATGGCCCAGGCATACGGAGCGGTGACAAACGCATCCTATCGAGTTCAGGGAGGATTAATGCGTTCTTTAGCTCTGATCGGAATTGTGGTACTCGTACTGGGAATTCTGTCATTCGTTGTGCCATTTCCCACCAGCCATTCCCATGGCGTCACAGTCGGAGACGCTTCCGTGGGCGTTACCACTCATCATGACGAAAAACTCTCACCCGCAATCGGTGGCGTGTTGTGTGCCGCTGGAGTTGTATTGCTGATAGCCGGGTCGCGGAAGGCCACCGTCTGACTAGATTGTGGTGTGGACTTTGCAGCTACCAAAATAGCGAGCACGGACGTGCCTTTCGGGCTGGCTGGCCAACCGGTCGCGACGGCGATTGTTGTGCTAAAGTTCCGGCACGGCGGCTGGCGGACGGACAGGAGTAGGCCTCAATCACGAGACCAGGTAAGAGTTCCGTTCCTCGTCCGGCGCGGTAATTTCCTCAGGCAAGCGGCCACCATTGTATTCGGCGAGGCGGTTCTTCCACTTTAAGAAGTCCGTGATCGTCTGCGGCTCGATGCGCACTTCTACCCGCCGCAGGCTCGCCAGCAAGAGATTCATTTCTTTCATTAGACCCACAGAACTTCTCAGGTCCTGCTTTCCTGGTTTTACCGATACCTGCACATCCCGGCCTTTGCATTCGAGCAGACCCCAATACCTGGGTAATTCCTCACGTGCAATCAGGCCGACTGGAGCCATATAAAACCGGCGACTACCCAGACCGTCTTCCGGCCTCAGGCGAAACGGCTTGTTCGCATCGGCGAGAAAGTCGCTGCGCGACACCTTGCATTCCACAACCACGGACTGACAGGACCCTTTCCAGCCGATCACGTCAGGCACTTCGCCGCTGGCACAGTACTGCTCCGAGAGGATGATGCCGCATCTGTACGTGTAGCGCAGCCAGTGCACGGCCCGCTTCACCAGCTGCGCATGCTTCCCCTCGGACGGTGCTCTCGGCATGCTGCTGTTGTAACCCGAATTCCGCAGCTTGGGTAGTATCGGAGGAGTGGCTGGCTGGCGCGTGCCGCTGTCCCCGGAGAACAAATCGTTTCGTGTAATATCAAGGATTCGCATGGCGTGGATGATCCAAGCTGAGAGTGTTCGCAAAACTTACCACATCGGCAAAGTGGATGTGCCCGCGTTGCGTGGCATTTCTTTGCAGGTCGAGAAGGGCGAATTCATCAGCATTGTCGGTCCGTCGGGAAGCGGGAAGTCCACACTGTTCTACATCCTGGGCGGGCTGACGCACGCCGACTCCGGACGGGTCCTCATCGACAATATAGATTTCACAGCCTTGTCAGACTCGGCGCGCACGCGAATGCGCAAATCGAAAATTGGCTTCGTCTTCCAGAAATTCAACCTGCTGCCGACGCTGACGGCGCAAGGCAACATCGAGATTGCCCGGGATATCGCCGGCAAAGGCAACGGCCGCCACGAATACATCGATCGAATCACGCAACTGCTGGGAATTGACAACCGTCTCGACCATCGCCCTTCCGAGCTAAGCGGTGGCGAGCAACAGCGAGTTGCGCTGGCGCGCGCGCTGGTGAATCAACCTGCCATCGTGCTGGCCGACGAGCCTACCGGCAACCTCGATTCGGAGAATTCCGAGATTGTTTTGAAAATGCTGCGGCAATCCAATCAGGAGTTGGGGCAGACGGTATTGATGATCACCCACAATCCCGAAGCTGCGTCCTATGGGGACCGCATCGTTCATATGCGCGATGGTTCCATCGTGCCACCCGAGAAGGACCCGCAATGGAGCCTAGCCCATGACTGAAGATCTTCGTTCTCCCATCCTGCCCGGAAAGGGCGCCTCCGATTACGAACGCTACCTTCGCACCGATGAGTTACTGGCGCTGCAAAAACCGCCGCAGGAGATGCTGCACCCTGACGAGCTGACCTTTCAGGTTACGCACCAGGCATCGGAATTGCTGATGAAGGGAGCGGCATGGGAACTCGATCGTTCCCGGCAATGTATTCACGAAGGAGACCTCAGGAATGCAGCGCGGCTGCTGCGGCGGGCCAACAAGATGCTCGATCATCCACTGCGCATGCTCAGCTTGCTCGAGAGCATCACACCGTATGAGTATCACATCATCCGTGCCGGACTTGGTCACGGCAGCGGTCTCGATTCGCCAGGATTTCTAGCTCTCCTGCACATCGCGCCTCGGCTTGCCGATGCTTTCTTCGAGCAGGTGAAGAATACCGGGCTGACGCTGGAAGAGCTGTATCGCCGTCACACCGAGTTCTTCGAGCTACACGATATCGCCGAGGAGTTAGTTGACTACGACGAACACATGCAGCTCTTCCGTTATGCCCATCTCAAGCTGGCACAGCGGATCATCGGTGGCGGCGTAGTGGGCACAATGGGGACGCCGGTGGAAGTCCTTAAGCAGAGGATGGAATATCCGCTGTACCGGGCGCTCTGGGATGTTCGTAATGAGATAACCTCGCGAGTCAACGCCGACCACGCTACGGGACACGGCGGAGTGTATTGACCGCCGCAAAACGGACCGCGCCTTTACCATTCCTTGGACTACTTAACTTCGCAGCCGTTCGTCCTTTAGTTTCCTTGGAGGCAGAACAATGCATGTATCGCTCGGCGGCGGGGCCAGTAACGCGCTTGCCGCGCGGCGCTCGCGATAGCTATAATCCGCGCACGTCGAAGCGAACCCGGGAGTCTGTGTGCCCATAGGAACGGCAGTTCACGAGCGAACCTTCCGACTCTGCCAGAGCCTGAACTACCGTGAATGGTCGGGGTTCTATGCGGTCAGCGTTTACGAAACTCATCACGAACATGAGTACAACGCCATTCGCAATGCGGCTGCTCTCATCGATGTGACTCCGCTGTTCAAATACATGATCTCGGGACGCGACGCCACCCGATTCGTCAATCGCATCATCGCTCGCGACATCAACAAGGTCGCCGTCGACCAGGTGATCTACTGCTGCTGGTGCGACGAAGAAGGCAAAATAATCGACGACGGCACCATTACGCGGTTGGAGGAGAACCGCTATCGTTGGACCGCCGCCGATCCCAATCTGCGCTGGTTCCGCCAGAACGCCTTTGGAATGGAGGTGCAAGTCGAGGAGATAACAGAGCAAGTCGCAGCCCTGGCGTTGCAAGGGCCAACCTCAGGAAAATTGCTGAAGAGCGTTGCTGATGCCGATATCGAGAACCTGAGGTATTTCCGTAAGACCAGCGGCAGGATCGGTGGCGTGCCAGTGGATATCTCGCGCACCGGGTATACCGGCGATCTGGGTTATGAAATCTGGATCTCATGGCAAGACGCGGTCAAGGTGTGGGACACGCTAATGGAGGCAGGTCGCAGATTCGACATACATCCCACGGGGATGCTGGCTCTCGATGTGGCCCGCATCGAAGCCGGGCTGATTCTCGCCGACGTGGATTACATCAGCAGCAAGAAGGCGCTTATCGCGTCGCAAAAATACACTCCTGCTGAAGTTGGCCTGGGCAAGCTCGTTCACTATGAGAAGGAAAATTTCATCGGCCGGCAAGCGCTTCTAGAAGAAAAGCAAACCGGACCTCGGCGGCTTTTGATGGGGCTGGAAATCGCTTGGAGCGAGGTTGAGGGCCTGTTTGACCGGATGGGACTCGCGCCGCAGACGCCGGCTACCGCTTCGCGCGTGCATGTGCCGGTGTACAAGGGGCGCGATCAGATAGGGAAAGCAACCTCGACTACGTGGTCGCCGTTACTGAAGCAACTGATCGCATTGGCAAGCCTGCAACCTCAGCACGCAATCCCCGGCGTCAAAGTGCAGATGGAAATGACCGTGGAGGCGGTCCGACACAAAGTGTCAGCTACCGTCCGTTCCTTGCCGTTCTTTAGCCCACCGCGAAAAACCAAAACACCGGTGTAAACCGGTCGCACAGATCCTATTGCAACCAGCGCAGACCAAAAAGCTGCTGAGGCTGCGGCGGATCCGGCTACTACCGCGCAAATTGTCAGACTAGGATCTAGTGCCAGCCGACGCGCTTACCTTCACTTCACCGTTAGGATAAAGCAGCCGTTCGACTGTACGATCCATCGTGTCCAACAGGCTATCGGTTGCGGGCTGGAACCTGGCATCCTCCAGGGCAGAATTCCACTCAGGGGAGCGAGTTGCAGCGAGCGCGCTGCTGCGTACCGGCGCCAGCGCCGTATAGCCAAGCCAGAGGAGGGCAGCTATATCGTAGGCAGCGCAATTGATTCGGCGCAAAAGCAAGCCGTGGCCCGCATGCGACATGCCAGTCGCCGTCAGCATGTTTACAGACGCGAACAACCCAAATCCCAGGGCGATACCGAACAACACGTGACGCCGCGAAATACCTAGGTATTCACTGAAGAACAGCAGAAAAAAGACCAGCCCGCATTGCATCAAGCGCACGCTACGGTCGGCCAGCAAAACCACTGCATTGAAGAAGTCGGCGTGGTCCGCATGGGGACTATTGACAGCCCACATCCCACCGACAAGAAGAAGAACCAAAATAGACCAACGGAAGAGGATGACGCTTAGGTCACGCAACGCTTCGTAGGGTCGAAATGCGTCCTTGAAAATTTCCTGCAAGACAGCAAACGAGATCAGCACACTGATTGCGGAGATACCCCAGTAGCCGTAGTAATAAAGGTATGGCGAGCCCTTTACACACAAGAGAAAGATTACAGTCAGCACCTGGAGAATCGTGTAATTAAAGAAATACGGGTATTCCCGGTGCAAGCCACGCCTGAACAAAGAGATTGCCACCCCCACCTGGAAAAGGGCGGACGGCAGCCACAGGATGTAGTCGATCAAACTGAAATGCATGGCAACTTCAGAAGCATATCTCTGAATGCCCTTATAGACAAGCTGGATTTTGCCGTGCCGAATAACCCAGTGTTTGGCTGCGGTTAGGAGTCCACCCCATTGCGGAACTGTAAATTAGATTGCCAACGATCGCCCTTTTCTGGTCATCATTGCAGCCCTGGGTGCCCGGACGGCAGCTCGGCATCGGCGAACCATCGCCTGCCCGCAGCTTCAGCTGATCGTCATTGCAGCCCTGCGTGCCCGGACGGCAGCTCGGCATCGGCGAACCATCCCCAGCCCGCAGCTTCAGCTGATCGTCATTGCAGCCCCCCGTGCCCGGACGGCAGCTCGGCATCGGCGAACCATCCCCAGCCCGCAGCTTCAGCTGATCGTCATTGCAGCCCCCCGTGCCCGGACGGCAGCTCGGCATCGGCGAGCCATCGCCTGCCCGCAGCTTCAGCTGATCGTCATTGCAGCCCTGCGTGCCCGGACGGCAGCTCGGCATCGGCGAGCCATCGCCTGCCCGCAGCTTCAGCTGATCGTCATTGCAGCCCTGCGTACCCGGACGACAGCTCGGCATCGGCGAACCATCCCCTGCCCGCAGCTTCAGCTGGGTGTCATTGCAGCCCTGCGTACCCGGACGGCAGCTCGGCATCGGCGAACCATCCCCAGCCCGCAGCTTCAGCTGATCGACATTGCAGCCCTGCGTACCTGGACGACAGCTCGGCATCGGCGAACCATCCCCAGCCCGCAGCTTCAGCTGATCGTCATTGCAGCCCTGCGTGCCCGGACGGCAGCTCGGCATCGGCGAGCCATCGCCTGCCCGCAGCTTCAGCTGGGTGTCATTGCAGCCCTGGGTGCCCGGACGACAGCTCGGCATCGGCGAACCATCCCCTGCCCGCAGCTTCAGCTGGGTGTCATTGCATCCCTGGGTACCGGGGCGGCAGCTCGGCATCGGCGAACCATCGCCTGCCCGCAGCTTCAGCTGATCGTCATTGCAGCCCTGGGTGCCCGGACGACAGCTCGGCATCGGCGAACCATCGCCTGCCCGCAGCTTCAGCTGATCGTCATTGCAGCCCTGCGTACCTGGACGGCAGCTCGGCATCGGCGAACCATCGCCTGGAACTAATAAGGCGTGATTAGTGGCGCAGAAACCGCCTGCGTCACAGGATAATGTCGACCGAACACCTTCACTCGCCATAGGCGGTTGTGCCGAGGCAGCGATGGAATTTGGGTTTTTGGCGGCGCACGGAATACCTGCGAACAGCAGCGTGCCAATGACGACAGTCAGAATAGTTTTCATAAAATTTCTCCTTAGGTCTCTTTCGACCTGAGTTCTTTAAAAGATATGGGGGCGATGCCGAGTCATTTCCCTTCATCGCAGGGGGGCAAAGTCGCAGGCATGGGTGCAGAACCTTCTCCAATGACCACGACGGTATTCAGAGAACTTACGGAGGTCGCACCACTCACGGCACTGAGAGCTCCTGCTAACATCAAGGCGGCTAAGGCTACGATCGTTGCTTGCTTCATGGGTGTATTACAACCTCCTGAATCGAATCTCTTTTCAGCATTACCGAGTTCAGTCCCTGTGGCTGGTCCTTGCCTGGGGCAAACGCTCTCCGCTAATGCAGCGCGGCTTTAGTAACACATTAGATATTACTGTTTTAGTAAACCAAGCTCTTCTGCATCTCCTCACGTCCGCACGCGCTTTTTTTGAGTTCTGTAGGGCTTTTTCGGTCGCGCGTGTGAGGCTTCGTGGACCTGTTGCCACGCTTCGCATTATAGAGACTGCTGTGTAAAATCCTACAGAATTTACGGCGGTCGTTTAATGACAGAGGTACATGTACTAATAGGGTAGTGGATATTCCCAAGTTACTCCCCTTGAGGCAATTTGTACCGCCGCCGGGTAAGATTTTCCTTTATTCTGGGACCAGCTAAACGTCCACCTATGCCGAACGCCGCAGATCAGAATCTGAATCCTAAGTCGCGCGCCGAATCTGCAACGAGGAACGCCCGGACTGCCCCGGTGCAGCCGTCGGAAGTTTGTCCCAACTGCTCTGTCACCTTGCGGCAAAATCGCTGCAAATCAGTTTGTCCGCGATGCGGATATTTCCTCAGTTGTTCCGACTTCTACTGATTTCATTGCAATCTGACCTCCACCTTCCCTCACTCAGTATTAATTAAACTGAGGGCCGAGCGTGGAGATACAATTGACTGGTTCCAAGGAGGACCGCATGCAACGCACAGCCACTGCCCATTGGTCAGGTGGTTTGAAAGATGGAAAGGGCACCGTTTCTACACAGAGCGGCGTCCTGAAGCAAGCGCAGTATTCCTTCAGCACGCGTTTTGAAAACGGGGTCGGAACCAATCCGGAAGAACTGATCGCGGCCGCCCACGCCGGTTGTTTTTCGATGGCATTGTCGGCGCAGGTGGGAAACGCGGGTATGACCGCGGAGAGCATCGATACCAAGGCGACTTTGACCCTCGACAAAACCGATGCCGGCTTTTCCATAACCAAGGTGCACCTCGATGTGGAGGCAAGAATTCCCGGAGGGGACCAGGCTAAATTTGATGAAGCCGCCTTAGGTGCCAAGAAAGGATGCCCGGTCTCCCGAGTGCTCAATGCCGAGATTACTATGGATGCGAAGCTAATTTCCTGATCTTTTCCAAAGCCGCCGGCTCGAACCCGTTGCCATCACCACGTCAGCGACGCTGGCTGAAAATTTGGATATTGCTGTAAGAGATGTATTTCTCGATTTAAAATAGTGGGATATTCTGCTGAACTGCAGGTAGTATTCCCGTTTCCCGGTTGTGCAAATGGTGCCGCTGCTTTAAAGTTCTATCGGGTGTCAACGAAGGATTTCCATGACAAAGGAGATTGTCTCACTGAAAGAAGATTGTTTTACTGATGGTGTGCTTCGCAGTTGCGCTGCCCCTTTCGCCCAGAACAAAATGTCGAAACGTTTGTCCGAGTCGACCACCGTTCTGAAAACCATCCTCGGTAAGCAGGACATGCCGAAGAGCATTGTGGACAATTAAGCACCTAGGAGAACAAAATGGAAATTTTAGCCAAGAGATCCGTACCTATTCTGCTTGTACTAGGGATTGTATGGTTGGCCCTGCCCGCGTGGGGCGCCAGCAATTCGAAAGACGAGGAGACCATTAGAAATGCCGACACCGTGTTACGGGCAATGGTCGGCAGCAAGGACATTCCAGCCAGCGTAGTTGCGAAGGCTGATTGCATCGTCATTCTGCCCAGTGTGAAGAAGTTCGCCGTGGGCATTGGTGGAACCGGAGGTCGCGGTCCGATGACTTGCCGTGAGGGCGCGGACTTCACTGGCAAGTGGGGACCGCCCGCCATGTACAGCATCGGTGGCGCCAGTGCCGGCCTTCAGATCGGCGGCACGGCTAAGGACTATATCGTCCTGGTCATGACGCCGACGGCGGCAAACAAGTTGCTGGACGGCAAAGTCAAGGTCGGCAGCGACGCGACCGCAGCGGCCGGTTCCGGAGCCAGCGCGAGTACGGGTACTGCTGACATGCTGACCTATTCCCGGACTTCCGGACTTTTCGCTGGCGTGTCGCTCGACGGCGCCTCTCTCGAGCCCGACAAAGATGCTAACCAGCGGCTTTACGATAAAACAGTCAGCGCCCGGGAGATCGTGGGCGGCACTGCGGTTAAGCCGACGCCCGCTGGCGAGCAACTGGTTTCCCTGCTCAACAGCAAAGCCGGCAAAAAGTAGCAATTAGGAAACGAGCCCCATATAAGCTCGGCGGAGACGTCTCGTCTCCGCCGGCCTGGTGGGCAGTACCACGTCTGGATGTGCGGGCCCAAACGTTTCCTTGAATCCAGGCTAGGTCGACGCGGCTGCCATTCATGCCAACTCCCACCCTACAGGGTGGGCCAGCCAGCGAGCTGGCGCGAAAGCACCCGCGCCGACTTGCAAGCATGAGGGCGCGACTGCCAGCAACGATCTGGTGGGGTCACGCGTGTCAGGGTAGCGTGTAGGAAAATTCTGACGCACTACCGGCGTTTTGCCCTCTAGAGTTGACAGGGCCAACTTCGCCGGATAAACGACGATAGTCAGTTTTGCGAACGTAGTATCTCGCGAATCTCGCGGTTGACCCGGGCCGCATCCTGCACGGCTTTGTCGATTAAGCCGAGCCACTTCTTACTGTTGTCGTCGAGTTTGGCCTGAGCCAGAAGATAGGAAGCCTGCATAATGGTTTCGATGTAATTGCTGAGGTCGTGCGACAAGACACGCAGTTTTGTGACTGTTTCGCTTTGTACGTTCTTGCTCTGTTCCATTGCCGGTTGAGCCACTTGTCCTCTCCTGCTTTACCTTACAACCACACGCCGCCCGTGCCACCCGAGAGTGGGCTAAGGGGGGTGGATGCAAATCTGAGGGTTTCCGTTGTTCAGCTGTTGCAACTCTCTTGCAACCTTATCATGCCGATAACATCAGTCCTTACCTGCCGTTTCACTAACGCCTTGCAAATGTGTCGCTTACCCAGGATAAGGATACTCAATGGATGGCAAACTTTGCCGTGTCCGCTGGGGCTGATATCATTCCGGCAATAAGCCGCGCACCCCGAGTGTCTCCATGACTCAAATCCGTCTGAAAACCAAGCTCGTCCTTGCCATCAGCGGTATGGTATTCGCGCTGGTCGCGGCGTTTTCGTATTTGTACGTCTCGCATGTAGTTCGACAGCGTACGGCGCAGGCTTATGACAATGCCTCCTTCGTAGCCAAGGAGATCCGGGAGAGCGCACGCGAAGCCTCACAAGTCGACCTCAGTGGCGCCTTTGTAAATACGAATGATCCTAAGCAGGTCGATGCTGTGCTGGACGAAGCTTTGCAAACGGATCCTGGGCTGAACACTTTACTGCAATCCATCGTTGGCTATTCGCCGACCATTGCCGACGCTGCTATTACTGACGTGAACGGACGAGCCATCGTCCATACCGACCCCTCCGCGATTGGCACTCAACTGGAGTCACGTGAGGATTTTGAGGATGTGCGTAATGGCAGTTTCCGACGCCAACTCGACGTCGTATACGGTGCTCCTAAGGTTTACGACGTTTACCTGCCCATCCAGCGTGAGGGTCAACCGTTCGGCGATATTCGCGTCGGTATATCCACCGTCCTGCTGAAGAGCGAGATCAAACCGCAGCTCACGCGGGCTCTGTTCTTTTCTGCAATTGCCATCCTGATGTCGCTCGCGTTGGCAGCGGGCGTATCGAACATTGCACTGCGCCCGCTGGAGGCGATTGGCCGCCGCCTGGACCAGATGACCGCAGGCGTTCCCGACATTACGCCCGAGCCGGATCCTCGCCAAACCGACGAGTATGGGCTGGTCAGTACCAAGATCGATCGCTTGGGCCGTCAGATCCGCGACGTAAAAGAAGTTTTTAGCGCGCTTAAAGAAAACCTGGACCAGATTATGGGCACGCTGCAAGACGGACTCGTTCTGTTTACGCGTGATACCCGGGTCGTACTGGTGAGCGCCTCGGCCGAACGGTTCGTAGGCCGCCCACGGGGAGAGATACTGGGGAACGTTGTCGAGGAAGTCTTTAGCGACGCCAACAAGCTAGGCCGCATTGTACTGGATGCCTTCGCCCTGCACAGGCCGATTCCGCAACGTGAAATCGAACTGGAAAACGGACAGCGTATACAGATTGCGCTCGATTTCATCGCCGAGCGTGGCGAGCGTATTGGGGCGCTTCTCACTATGCGCGATTCCGAGTCGGTGCGCCGCATCGAGAACGAAATTGAACTGTCCCGTCGGCTGGCGGCCATTGGCAGGCTTACTTCAGGTGTGGCCCACGAAGTAAAAAATCCCATCAACGCCATCGTGGTTCACCTGGAGCTGCTACGCGAAAAGATGCGCGAGGTCGATCCCGACACGCGCCGCCACATGGATATCATCGGACGCGAGATTCACCGTTTGGACCGTGTAGTGCAGACGTTGGTGGACTTCAATCGCCCATTAGAGTTGCGCCTTGCCGACTTCGATTTGCGCCGGGTGATGGAGGAGGTTGCGCTGCTGGCGGCGCCCGAGTCGGCGCGCCAAGGCGTAAAAATCGAAACCCACCTGGGCAACGAGGTGTTGCCCGTGAGGGCCGACGCCGACCTGATCAAACAGGCGCTCCTGAATGTCGTGCTTAATGGAGTACAGGCCATGAGCGACGGCGGCGTTCTCAACATGGCGGCATCTCGCGACGAAACCGCAGCCATCATCGAGGTCCGCGATCAGGGCACCGGGATTCGCCCTGAGATTCGGGACAAAATTTTCAACCTGTATTTCACCACCAAGAAGGCTGGCAGTGGCATCGGCCTGGCCATGAGCTACCGCGTGCTGCAGCTACACAACGGTGCGCTTCATTTCGTGACCGAGATGGGCAAAGGAACCACATTTCGCCTGGTGCTCCCTTTGGCGGGTGCGCCGGAGCTGAAAGACGCCGAGATCGCGGCCCGGACCTGATGCCAAGAATCCGCTGAAGTCCGTAACACTATGGTGTCAGGTATCGTGTTCTGAGGTTTATGATGGAGGATAGCTGTTCTGCTCGCTCGCTCTTGAGCGTCGTCCATGCTAGAGACTAGCGCGGCAGCGATATTGCAGAACTTCGCATGAACATTTGGCGCCAATTCGCTGCTTCGGTGCTGGTCTTGTTGTTATTGCTGAGCGTGGCGTGCAAAAAGAAAAAGCCACAGCTCCCGCCGCAGGCTCAGGCCCCAACCGTCTCGGTCCCATTACCCGATGAAATTTCCGAAACGGCTCCTCCTCCTCTTCCTCCGCCCAAACATGAAGCTCCGGCTCCGGCCCCGCAGAAGCCGAAGGCTCAACCCCATCATCGGAAGAAACCGACGCCTCCTCCGGCGACCACCCCGGAAAGCACTCCAGCGAATGGCAACGGCAACACTACAATTGCCGCTGCCCATCCCCCAGCAGCTCTGGCTGAGGGCGCACCCGACACTGCGATCGCCGCTGACGTCAGCAGCCAGCAGGTGAGTCAACAGAAACAGACAACTGCTGACTTGCTTGCCGCCGCCGAGAAGAATCTGAAGAGCCTGAATGGCAAACTGAGCCACGACGAGCAAGGCATGGTTTCGCAGATCAAAACCTATATTGATCAATCGCGTAAGGCCACATCGGATAATGACTTCGAGCGCGCTTATAACCTGGCGACAAAAGCCCGCCTGCTCTCGGATGCACTGGTCAAGAAATAGGTCAGTGACCGGCCGCAGCGGCCACCGCGGAAGAGGCGGCTGCGACAAGGGCGGCGATCATAGGATGACTGTTCCCTTTGAGGGCAGATCGTTCAGGCTGAAACAAGGTTCCGAAGAAAAATCGGTGGCCGGACAGTTCGATGGCGCGTACCTCTCCGTCAGGTCCCGTGGCTCCAACCTTCAATCTGCCATCCGTCAGGCGCGCCACGTAGGCGGGATTCGGACCGAAGCTGCAACGATAGGTCTCGCGAATCTCGTCGGCACCGTAGATCTGACGAAGCTGGCTTCCCGGCATCAGATGCAGGGTTTCGTCAACCTCAACCAGAGAACAAGTTAGCTTGGCGATCACCGGCTCCGCGCTGGAAGGATCGCATTCGGCGTGTCCTGCCCCAGTGATGTGCAACACGTTCCTCGCAAACTCCACAATAGCGTGCTGACATCCGCCGCAAGTTCCAAGGAAAGGCCGCCCTGTCTCGCGCGCGAAGCGAATAGCGTGAAGCGCTCCCTCCATCGAACGATAAGGGCTTGCCGGTACACACCAGAGGCCAGCGTACGCCTCCAGATCAGCACCCAGGACGCGTTCGGTGGCGAGCCACACCGGCTCGACCGGCTTTCCATCTGCTGCCAAGGCTAGTGCCTTCGGAATGGCTTGGTGCGCCGTTACCTCCGGATCGTAGTCGCCTATCAAGGCGATGCGTACCTTATGCGTCCCCACCAGCACGGTCCTCCCTGCGCTCCCTAAGTGCTTGTACCTTGCGCATCAATCGCCATTCACCTATGCGATGCGCGCTTTCAACTGCATTGTTCGCTGCTTCACTATATCGGACGGTCGTGCTGCGCCGCGACTGGGTTACAGTTGAGGGATGAGGGAGATGTTCCAGCACCGTGGGATGCGGCTGATCTTCATAGCCAATCTCATTTCCATGATCGGCAGCGGTATGAACGCCGCCGCCGTGATCTGGTACATCTTGCAGGCCACGCATTCCGAAGTGTCACTGGGGACTTTAGTTGCATTGCAGACCTTGCCCTCGCTGCTCCTGTTGCCCTTTACCGGTGTGCTCATCGACCGTGAAGACCGTCGCCACCTGATGTTGTGGCTCGACTCCGCACGCGGGGCGATCATATTCTGCGTCGCCATGCTGGTGTTTACCCATCATGTGCGGTTGTGGCACCTCTACGCTATGAATGTCCTGGTCGCCATCGGTTTCTGGATGTTCTTCCCGACGGTGAATGCGCTCATCCAGGAGCTGACGCCGGACAGCAAAATGCTGGATTCGAACTCCCTGCTTCTCGCCGCCTTACAGGGCGGCTGGCTGATGGCGGGCGCCATGGTCGGCTTCATGTACAACCACGTTGGGCTTGGCGGCGTACTCCTCATTGACTGCGCCAGTTACGCGGTGTCTCTGGCGTGCATCCTGCAGGTGCGTAAGGGCAGAGTGACGGTTTCGCGTCCGATAGCGGAGACTGGGGCGTTGGTTTCGCCCGCCGGTACGGTCGCGCGCTATCTTCATGAACTTCGGGAAGGCTATCGCTACGTTCGGGAGAATCGTCGCGTGCTGCTGATCGGCATCGCCTGGGCGTTGTTTGTTGCAGCGATGATGACCCAGGGCGTACTGTCCGCGCCGTTGAGCGAGCGGATCCTGCATGGCGGAGCCGTCGGCTATGGATGGCTGAATGCCGGCTGGGCAGTCGGGGCTTTCGTCAGCGTGTTCTATGCCGCGACGTTTATCCGGCGGCACGGCGCCAACCGCTCGGTATCGCTGACGATGTCCATCATCGCCTTGTCGCTCTTCCTGCTGCCAGTCTCGCGTTGGCTGGCGCTGGCGGTGCCGATTTACTTCATGATGGGCTCCAGCCGCGGAGTGGGCGGCATTGCTCTCTCCAGCGAGATGATGGAGATGGTGCCGCGTCACTTCATGGGCAGGGTGCAAAACACTTTCTACTTCGCTGCCAGCGCCCTGCAAATTGCAACCTCGCTGCTGGCGGGTGAGGCCGCTCATCGCGAAGGACTGACCTATGGCTTCTGGATCGTGGCCGCCATGTATCTGGGAGCTGGACTGGCGGCGTGGCTACCGACTCGCCATTCCCCGGACCAGGCTGACCAAGCGGATAATTCCGCTGCGGACTAGGTGACGGGGTTTTGGCAAAGCTCCCAACAAACATACCCGGCCTCCGATCTGGCTGCCTCACTACAACCACCACAGTTCGCATGCTAGTCTCAACTGTGCTGCCCGATCACTCGCCCCCGTCGTGAGCGGAACAACCAGTTGAGACACCACAGCCAAGATCGTAAGCGCTCGTGGGCGGGGAAATGTATCGCTCTCTTGGGGACTGCTGAGACTCTGCAGGTCAGGCCTGGAGGAACGCACTTTGCCATGAACCTCATTTCTGCTCTCTTTGCCTGTGTTCTCGTAGCTACTCCGGCATCAGCCCAATCGCCCTCCCCTTCAACCGATCCCTACAAGCCGGTCCTCGATCGCCTGCAATCCATCACGGTGATTCCCCTGCCGAGCTGGCAAACCCATGCCGCCGACCTCCCGCACGGGGAAGACCCGGCCTTGACCACTTTCGACTGGCAGCCGGTGAAGCTGAAGGAAGACTGGAAGGGCTCCCGCTGGCTACGCCTGACCTTCGCGATTCCAGCGCAATTGAACGGCTACGGCCTGCACGGTGCGAGCATCTCTCTCGACCTACACGTTAGCAGTGACGACGCCATCCAGGTTAGCGTCTTCTCCAACGGCAACATGGTGGCGCGTACCGACGAAGACGGGCAGGTTCCAATCGCGCTCATCGAGAACGCTCAGCCGGGCCAGAAGTTGGTGCTGGCTGTTCGCGTCTTAGACTCCGGCGGTGGTGGCTGCTGTGGAGGTGACTCGACTCGCATCGAGCATGCCGAGGTTCAGATCCGGCCTCCAGCAAGCCGTCCCGATCCCGCACTGATGCGGCTGCAAATTCTCTCGGCCGAGCCGGTCATTGCCGCATATCCAGACGGCAAAGCCGAGCGTCAGCAGCAACTAGACGCAGCCGTGAAGGCCATCAATGTCGCTGCACTCGATCACGGCGACCAGAATGGGTTCGACACTTCTCTGCGAGAAGCACAGAGCAAACTTGATGTGCTGCGCCCGTACATGAAGCAGTTCAGCATCGCAGCCGTCGGCAACAGCCACATCGACATGGCCTGGCTGTGGCCGTGGACTGAGACGGTCGAAGTCGTCCGCAATACCTTCGGCACCGCGTTGCAACTCATGCGCGAATATCCCGATTTCAAATTCACCGCCAGTACGGCGCAGGCGTACGTATGGATTGAAGAGAAATATCCGGCGATGTTCCGGGAAATCCAGCAGCGGGTGAAGCAAGGCCGCTGGGAGGTCATTGGTGGGATGTGGGTCGAGCCCGACCTCAACATGCCCGATGGCGAATCGCTGGTGCGCCAGATTCTCTACGGCAAGCGCTACTTCCAACAGAAGTTCGGGGTGGACATCAACATCGGATGGAACCCCGACTCGTTTGGCTACAACTGGCAACTGCCGCAAATTTACAAACGCGCAGGAATCGATTACTTCGTCACGCAGAAATTGTTGTGGGCGCACGAGTACACCACGTTCCCTTATCGCCTGTTCTGGTGGGAGGCACCCGACGGCAGCCGTCTGCTGACCTACTTCCCCAGCGACTACGCCAACCAGATCGATCCGCAGAAGATGGCACGTGACGCGTCCATCTACGGCCCGATGATGTGGAAGTACAACGGCGGCACCGATTCCGCGCCCGCCGGTGGCCTGGACACGATGTACCTGTACGGCGTCGGCGACCATGGCGGCGGGCCGACGCGTGAGGATCTCGACACCGCGCTGCGCTGGCAGAAAGGCGACCTGGTCTATCCGCAGATCAGCTTTTCTACCGCGGCGCAGTACTTTGCCGACCTGGAGAAGAGCAAGAGCGAGCTGAAGATTCCGACGTGGGATGGCGAGCTGTACTTCCAATACCATCGCGGTGTGCAAACCACGCAATCGGAGGAGAAACGCGGCAATCGACAGAATGAAGAACTGGTGCTGAATGCGGAGAAGGTGGCGTCGATCGAGACGCTGTTCGGGGCAGCGTGGCCGCAGCAGAACCTGGACACTGCGTGGAAATACATCCTGTTCAACCAGTTTCACGACATCTTGCCGGGCTCGGGCATCCACATCAACTACGTGGACGCGGCGCGCAAGTATGCCATAGCTTCGCGCATCGATCGCGACATCATCGACTCCGGCTTGGCCGACATCGCCTCGCGGGTGAAGTCGGATGGGGTGAGCGTGTTGGTGTTCAATCCGCTGTCGTGGACACGAACGGATGAGGTTCAATTCGACGCGCAGTTCCCGACGCCCGTGAAAGAGGTCGGCGCGGTTGGGCCTGACGGCAAAGGCATGCCGCTGGAAGTGCTGAGCACTGATCCACAGACCGGCCGTATCAGATTGCGTCTGCTGGCGGAAAATATTCCCCCGACCGGCTACAAGCTGATCCGACTGGTGGCGGAGCCAAGGTCATCCGCGGCAAAAACCACTTTGATCGCCACTGCCGATTCGCTGGAGAACGAGTTCATCCGACTCAAGGTCGATCCCAAGACCGGTTGCATCACCAGCCTCTTCGACAAGCGCAGTAACACGGAAGCGCTTGCGTTGCCGGTGAAGAGCGAAGGCTCGCCCGCGGCGTCTCCCGATGGGTTGCCGTGCGGTAACCTGCTCCAGACCTTTGTTGACAAGCCAAAGAAATGGGACGCGTGGAACATCGACGCCGACTTCGTCAAGCAGCACTGGGACCTGATGCAGGCCGACGAGGTGAAACTGGAACAGAACACGCCGCTGCGCGCCGTTATTCGCGTGCGCCATCACTTTCAGAAGTCGAGCTTCGTGCAGGACATCACGATGTATCCCGCCGTGCCGCGGGTCGACGTCCACATGCAGGCCGACTGGCACGAGCAGCACATTCTGCTGAAAGTCGCGTTTCCCGTCAGCGCGCGCAGCGACAAAGCGACCTTCGAGATTCCCGTACGGCACCGTCGAGCGTCCCACCACGCGTGACACTCCAGCCGAAAAAGCGCAGTTTGAGGTTCCGGCGCTGCGTTGGGCCGATATCTCTGACTCTACGCATGGCTTCAGCCTGCTGAACGACAGCAAGTACGGATATGACGCCAAGGACAACGTGTTGCGGCTGTCATTGCTGCGTTCGCCAACCTGGCCCGATCCCGAAACCGACCAGGGTCACCACGAGTTCACCTACTCGCTGTATCCGCACGGCGGGACATGGCGCGAGGCGCTCACCGTGCATCAGGGCTATGAGCTTAATTATCCGCTGATGGCGGTGACGACGACGCAGCACCCCGGTCCGCTGCCGGCAGAGAAATCATTCTTCGGCACGACCGAAGACAACGTGGTAATCACAGCCGTAAAGAAGGCCGCCGACGACAATGCGCTGATGATCCGCTTCTATGAGTGGGCAGGAAAGAAAGGCGACATCCATCTCCAATTGCCGCAGCCGGGGGTGGCGGCGTGGGAAACGAATCTGATGGAAGTCGTGCAGAGTCCTCTCTCGCTGGACTCGACTGGCAAAATGCTGACCATCCCGACAAACCCTTATGAGATCAGGACGGTGAAGGTACAATTCGGCAGTCATTGACAACCGCGATAGCGATCGTGGATATTCAAGCCGTACGATCGCCCTCCTCCGATTCTGCGAAGAGCAGGATATTGACTCATACCTATGAGTCGAATAAACTCATGTCATGGCTAAACGACTGCAAGTGATTGTCCAGGACCCGGAATATCGGGAGATCCAGCGGGCGGCGCGATCACGCCAGATGTCTATCGCCGAGTGGGTCCGGCAGGCGCTGCAGTCGGCGCGCCGACAGGAACCCACAGGCAGCATCGGCAAAAAGCTGGAGTCCATCCGCATGGCGGCGCAATACGAATTTCCTGCTGGCGACATTGACCGAATGCTGGCGGAGATCGAAGCGGGCTATAGCGCCGATATGCGCTCGTGATCCTGGTCGATTCGAATGTCCCGATGTACCTGGTTGGCGCGCCCCATCTGCACAAAATAGATGCTCAGCGGAGTCTGGAGAAACTGGTGCGAGATCGGCACCGTCTGGTGACCGACGCTGAGGTGTTGCAGGAAATTCTGCACCGCTACGTGGCGGTTGATCGCAGGGACGCAATCCAACCAGCCTTCGGTGCGCTGCTGGCCGTGGTTGATGAGGTTCTGCCGGTCAATAGCGCGGCGGTCGAACGCGCCAAGCAGATCGTTCTGGAATATCGTCGCCTGTCCGCCCGCGACGCCGTTCATCTCTCGATCATGGAACAGCATGGCATTGAGAGGATCCTGAGTTTTGATTCGGGGTTCGACTCCTTTCCCGGCATTACGCGGCTGCCGTAGCGAAGTTCCGAACTGGCAAGACCTCACTTCGACAACAACGCATTAAGGTCTAGAATTCACCTAGAACAAAAAACGGGGAGAGTCCTTACTCTCCCCAGTGCGACAGAGGCGATATCGATTTCTATGATTCTGTGACCGAACAGATTGGTTGCACGACATGCCAGAACTAGACACCACCGAGCAGGTCGGAGCGATTCCGAAAGTGGCCAAAATTCCCGGAACCGAAGAGTGCAGTGTGACCCTTGACGGTGTGCGGTGGCGCTATCTGCATGCCGGATCCGGTCCACCGTTGCTCCTCATCCATGGGCTAATGGCCTATTCGTTTTCCTGGCGCTTCAGCATGGAGGTGCTGTCCCGGCATTTCTCGGTATATGCGGTTGACTTGCCGGGCTGTGGTTTCTCCCAGCGCACCGATGCACCCGAATGCTCGCTGGCCGGCGATGCCGAAGGCGTTCTGCACTTCATGGAACATTTCGAGATGGAGCAGGCGGACGTGCTTGGCACCTCGCGCGGCGGCGGGCTGGCGATTGTCCTGGCTGCCATGGCCGCACAACGGTCGATGGCGCACCGCATCCGCCGGCTGATACTCAATTCCGCGATCAATCCTTGGTCCAGCTACGGACGATTCTTGACTTGCGTGCTTTCCACTGCGCTTGGCGGCCTCGCGGTTACACAAATCCTACCCAGGCAACACTGGCTGATCCTCCGTTACTTTCGCAAACTGTACGGCGATCCGAGACGTATTGCGCCCGGCAGCGTCGAAGGTTACGCTGCGGGATTGAACGTGCCTGGAAGCTTCGAGCACATCCTGCGGATTGTGCGCTCGTGGCATCGCGACCTGGCACTCATCGAGGAGTCTTTGCCGCTGATCCGCGAACTCCCCACGCTGCTGCTCTGGGGCTCGCGCGACAGGGCGGTGTATCCGTCGTCAGCTTATGAGCTGCAGCGCCGCCTCAAGAACAGTGCGTTGGTGATGCTTGATGGCGTGGGCCATGTTCCCTACGAAGAGATGCCCGACGAGTTCAACCGCGTGGTTTGTGACTTCCTGTTGCACGACACGCCGCGAACGCCACTGGAAAATGTGACCGCATTACCACCTTTGTCGCCGACTACATCCATTGGAACTTTCCCAACGGATTGATCGGTGGCAGCTGCGGCAGGCCGTTTTCAGAGGTGCTCTAGATGCCTTGCCGTTGATCAGCAGACGGGAAGTTAGAAGTCTGTCCCAAAAGATGCATGTCGAGCAGTAGCCCCAGCATCTGGCGGATCGTGTCGTCTCTGCGCTCGGATCGTGGGATCTGATAGTGAAGGAAATAACGCTTCTCAGATTCGATTTCCCGCTCTTCCAATACGCGCCAGCCGGCCCGTTGATACATCGAGAGCGGCCGCCACGCCGAAGTCGCATAGCCGGCGTAGAAGCCGCATGCGGTGAGTAAAGCGACGCAGCGCGCCCAGAAGTCGGCCCGCACCCGCAGCGTCTCGGCGACGACGGAGAAAAAGGTCAGCACCTCGAAGCCCCCTACTTTGGTCTGGGGAGCAGCAAAGTCATAGGTCGCTGCCTGGAATTGACGAAGCGCCACATTGAAGGCCATCGCCGAATGTAAGCTGCCGGATGGGTCGCGCAAGACGCAGATCAGTTGATCCTCATAAGGGACTCGCGTCTTGAGCCTTTCGGCCTCGTCATCCCACACCCACAGCTTTCGCACCAGCTGGTTGGTGCCGACCTTCGAAAACGACTGGTGAAACGCCGCTTCGTATTCCTCCACACTAGCGGGATCTGACGTGTCAAGCAGTTCAAACTTGTAGTCTTTCATTTTCTAACCTCTAAATAAATCGGGATCTCTCGCGCCGGGACCAGCCCGAGTTGTGCTTTGGCTTTTACCGGTTCGCAGTCGGCGCGTATTAATTGGTAGCGTTGGCCGAGTACCGCAAGCGTGGTGATCATTTCGGTCATCGCGAAGTCATTTCCCACGCAGATATGTTTGCCGGTTGCAAAGGGCATATACGCCGACCAGGGAACAGTCGCCTTTTGGGCGAAGCGGTCCGGCCGAAACTCCTCCGGGTCGTGGCCCCATATTGGGTCGCGATGGATTCCGTACACCGAGATCAGGATGAGCGCTGACTTTGGAATCCCGTAGCCGGCGATCCTGTCTTCCCGGACACACTGCCGCGCGAGCGTGTATGCGGGTGGGTACAGGCGCATGGTTTCTTTGAGGACCTGGCTAATGTAAGAGAGCTTGGGCAGGTCATCCACCTGCGGCGCGCGGCCTTGCAGCACGCGATCGACTTCTTCGTGCCACCTGGCCGCACACTCAGGATGCGAAGCCAGGAGATACAACGCCCATGCCATCACGCTTGCGGTGGTCTCAAAGCCTGCGATGAAGAGGGTCTTGGTTTCGTCGATGAGCGCCTGCTGCGACAACCGCTCTCCGATATCGGCATCCCTCGCCGACATCAGCACGCTAAGGAAGTCGGGCTTCTCGGGCTGGCCGTTCGCTAGCCGTAACTTGATGTGCGAAGCGATGAAACTGTCCAATATTTCCCGGTGCCCGTTTAACTTGCGATTCCGGTGAACGGGACAAGAGAGCGGAATCGGAAATAACGAGGTGTTGTACTCCCGCAATAGCCGCATCGCCTCGCGCATGGCGGTTCCCAGACGATACGACGTGTCTTGACCGATGTCGGTGGAGAGGAGCATGCGGCTGATTGCTCCCATGGCCAGCCGATGGGTCTCCCTAACCAATTCAACCGGAGTTCCGTTGACCCGCTTGTCTTCCCAGTCTCGCAGCACTTCGCCAACCGAATCGCACACGGTTGGAACCAGTTGCTTCACGTGATCACCGCGCATTAGCGGATTGATCAGGGCCCGCCGCTTACGCCACGTAGAACCCTCGCTGGCTGCCAGGCCGTTCCCGATCACCACCGCCAGCCGCTTGTAGTGGGCGCTTCTTTCGTAGTGCCCGCGATGCGTAACCAGAATTTGGTGGGCCACGTCTGGGCTGGCGGTCGCCAGAAACCGCTTGTGCAGAATTCGAAACTGGGTCAAGCCTCCGTTCCGTCTGCCATGCTCGGCGACGAACAGATGTGGAGCGTGCGCAAACTCACGGGCGCTTCCCAACAGCCAATGGGCATCCGCGCTGGGGATTGACCAGACCACACCTGCAAGCGACTGGGGCGCGTCTGCTCTAGGAATTGACTGGGACAGGATGGCGCTCAAAGCTAGTCTCCTTCATCAGCTCTCGAGTTTCTTGCACAAAGTTTTCGTCGAGTCCGGCGCCGGTTTCTAGCAGACGCGCGACCATATGAGCGCAGTGGGCGATGCCCATGCCGTCGACAATGTCGTGATCGGCCGCGGCTGAAAGGCAAAGCATTTTCCGCGACGCGATGTTCCCTTCGCGGTTCAGCTGCAGGCGTGGCGTGATGTTGCCGATAGCGACCGAAAAGGTGTGCACGGTACCGGCTAACGCGAACATAGGGTTGGTGGCAGCGTGGCTTTGGACATTCGTTATCAGCAGTGTTCCCGCCATTCGCTTCAGCCAATACGGATTGCGTTTGCATTGCCAGGCTAGGATGCGCCGTATCCACCATGGCGAGCGGGCCAGCTTCCGGCGTGCTTTCACAGCTTCGTCTTGGTTGAGATCGGTGGCGCGCACCCCCTGACGTATCTCCCAATTGATTTGCGCCAGTGTCCTGTTCTGCGCGGCGCGAATGATATGGCCGACCGGAATTCGAACTCCACTGGGAAGCCGCTTGTCGATCGGCGAGAGGATGTCGATGTCCTCGAAGGTAAGCAGCTTCTTGCCGTAGCGATAGGTATGCATGACGGGATGCTGCATAACCGCCTGCACCACGCAGTAAACGACAAAGGCATGAAACGATACGGCAATCCGCAGCTCTTTCTCTCGCTGTCGAATCGTTGCCAGACTGTCAGTGACGTCCACCTCGGTCGTACCCTGGATGACGTGTGTCCTGCGCTGCCAGAAAAAAGCGATCATGGCGTTGCGAATCTCGGGCCAAGGGGTTTCTCGAACGACAGGTTGCAGCTTCATCTGCATCTTGCCCTCCCGGGTGTTCTTGGATCCCTCTGCCGATCCCGGGCGGGATTGCTTTTACCGAATCCCGCGCCGGGCCTCATGCAGCAGATCACCATGCCGGCGAAGATAGCCTGGGTGGCGCCCCAGAGTCTTTAAGAGAAGCTTAGAAATATGTTGGAAAGATGTTGGTGAGAATAAAGCACTGGAGTGACGCAACTTAGCATTTGCCGAGAGAGTCCCTGCCAACGCCCGGCGAAGCAGCAGCTCGCTTGCGCAGCGCCTCACTACGAGGCGATAAGGTCTATCTCCCGTGGCGGCGTTCGCCGTTAACAGACCCGTCGCGGTCCACGGTTTCGCGGGACGAGTAACTCTGGGGCTGCTCCAAGTGACACTTGGAGTTGCTGCAGAAAACCAGGGTGGGATGACCAATTTCCTATTCCCTGCGTCTAATAATGCGAGAACCGCCTGTGATTCCCCTCACAATTCAGCCGCAAAGTCGCGACAACTGTATAATTTTTATTTGGCTTGTTAGCCGGAGGAGACGTAATGGATCCGCAAGTTTCAGGTTTTGGGCAAAGGTTTAAGGGCAAGCGTTTTGCCTCAACCTTGGTAGTTTTGGCGACCTTGACGCTGGGCATTCTGATTGGCACGGTTGTCTCTGGAGGCGTGAAGGGCAAGGAGAAGAATTCTTCTGCCGACGCGACTCCCCTGCAGATTCCCTCGCCGGTACAGTTGTCGAGTCAGTTTTCTCAGATCGCTCGCCAGATGGAGCCCTCGGTGGTGAACATCAGCACCGAATCTACGATTAAGAACCCGCATCGCGGTGGCCGTGGCATGCCTCCCGGCGATGAAGGACCCGGTGGTGGCGATGAAGACAATCCGTTCCAGGACTTCTTCAACCGCTTTTTTGGTGGCCAGGGCGGCCAAGGTGGACAAGGCGGCCCTGATCAGGGCTTTGGCCCGGACGACCTTCGCGAGCGCTCCCTGGGTTCTGGCGTGATTGTCGATCCCAAGGGCTACATTGTGACCAACAATCACGTGGTCGAGAAAGCCGATAAAATTCGGGTCAAGCTGATGGACGATCCCGCGACCGTGACCTACGATGCCACCGTGGTTGGCGTGGACAAAGAAACCGATCTCGCAGTCATCAAGATTGACGCCAAGAAGGCGCTGCCCGCGGCGAAACTTGGTAATTCTGACAGCATGGCGGTTGGCGACTGGGTTCTTGCAGTAGGAAGTCCATTCGGTCTCGATGAGACGGTCACTGCAGGTATCGTTTCCGCCAAGGGCCGCAACATCGTTCCCAATCGGCAGTTCGAATCGTTCATCCAAACGGATGCTGCCATCAATCCCGGCAACTCGGGCGGCCCACTGGTGAATATGGCTGGCGAGGTCATCGGCATCAACACCGCCATCTATACCAGTGGGGGAGGATACCAGGGCGTCGGATTCGCGATGCCGTCTAATACTGTGGTACAGGTTTACAACCAGCTGATCGGGCCGGAACACAAAGTCTCGCGTGGTTCGATTGGTGTGGAGTTTAACGCCGTCCCGAATCCAGCGGTGGCCCGCGTTTATGGAGTCACCAGTGGCGTCACCATTGCTCACGTTACTGCCAACGGCCCGGCCGACAAGGCTGGTCTGAAAACCGGCGACACAATCGTGTCCGTCGACGGCAAGCAGGTGAAGACGGGTGACGAGCTGGTGGCGGAAATTTCCGCTATCAAGCCGGGAAGCACCGCCAAAATCGGCTACATCCGCAATGGCAAGACCGCTTCGACCGACGTCACTATTGCTGACCGGTCCAAGCTCTTTGCTGCTCGCCTCGGCGATCAAGAAGAAGGCGGTGAACAGTCACAGCCGCAGGAAAGTAAGTTCGGCATTACGGTTCGTAATATCACACCAGACATAGCCAGCCGTGCTCAGCTGCCGAATACCAAAGGGGTCATGGTTCAAGACCTGAAACCCGATGGCTTCGGCGACACGGTTGGATTGAGCCGCGGCGACGTCATCCTGGAGATCAATAAGCAGCCGGTGAACAGCGAAGAAGATTTCCAGAAGGCTGAGTCGCAGGTGAAGAGCGGACAGGACGTCGTCTTCCTGGTTCGACCGCGCGGTACGCGAGATAACACCACGGTCTTCATGGGAGGGACTCTCCAGTAACAGTAACTGCCAGGTAACGCTTATTGGCAGTGGCCTGTTCGCAGTTAAGCAACCCAACCGGCGGCATTGGCGCATCGAACCAAAAGTGGCCAATGCCGCTGCTGTTTCACTTTGGGATTCTGGCCACTTTTTTTGTTCCCATGAGGTTAAAGCTTCATTACAATGAGGCGCATACTGGAATTCATAGATTTGTCCCTGAGGTGGTCGTTGCCTATCGGAAATCGTACATTTCAATTCGGCGGTGTGCTATTGGTGCTGATGCTGGTGGCCAGCATCGCTTCAGCGACCACAACCACCAAGACAAAAACCAAGCACGCACAAGTCACCAAGACACATTCCTATAGTCACCATTCTGGCAAATCCAAGACGACAAAAAGCGCTTCACGGTCCCACGGTCAACGGGGAATCGACGAACAACGCACCTTGGAAATCCAGAACGCCTTGATTAAGGAGCATTACCTTACCGGTGAACCTTCCGGCACTTGGGACGCCGCTACCCGCGACGCCATGACCCGCTACCAGGCGGCCAACGGCTGGCAGACCAAGCTGACCCCCGATTCCAGGGCGCTGATCAAGCTGGGTCTGGGACCGGATCACAAAGGCCTGTTGAACCCCGAGACGGCGAATATCGCTTCGCCGCATGAACTCGGCGTGGACAGCGAAACCCAGCCCGGCGGTTCGACCGACCAGCAGTAAGTGGGCAGGTATTAGGCGAGAAGGCGCGGAGACTCCGCGCCTTTCGCTTTTTAAGTGTCTGCGCCCGAGACATCAACGATGCCAAGCTGTGAGCGTCGTCCTGGCAAGTGACCCCGTTCATCCAGATCGCCGAACCGCCAAAACTCCGTTGTGCTAATCTCCATTCTTCGAACTTCAGCCAAACCGAAGCGAGGTGCTATGAGCCAGCGAGAACAGAACTTCCGTATCGACTACATCGAATTTCCGGCAACCAATATTGAGGCGACCAAACGGTTTTATCACCAGGTGTTTGGCTGGGAGTTCACCGACTACGGTCCGGGTTACACCAGCTTTAATGACGGTCGTCTCGGCGGAGGCTTCAACAGCGAGTCGCAACCGGCAGGAGCCGATGGGGCAAAGACGCGCGGCGCGCTGGTCGTCCTCTACGCGACTTCGCTCGACGACACCCGCGGCACGGTGATCGCCGCCGGCGGCAAGATCGTGCGCGAGATCTTCGAGTTTCCCGGCGGCAAGCGCTTCCACTTCGCCGATCCGAACGGCAACGAGTTGGCGGTCTGGAGCGAGTAAATTGACGGTGAGCCCCGGCCAGCAAACTGCAACTCGGCCCAGCGGTAACCCCCGACTCAATGCTTTGCTGATCCGGAGCATCGTAGTCGGCGCCCTGGGCGGTTTGCTCTTCGGGTTCGACACCGCGGTCATCGCCGGCACGACGCAACAGCTCAGCCAGGTTTTCCACCTGACGCCGAAAGAGCTGGGCTTTACCGTGTCGATCGCGCTGCTAGGGACGATCATCGGGGCCATGTTCTCCGGCATTCTGGGCGACCGGTTAGGCGGGCGCGAGAGCCTGCGCATTCTGGCTGGCTTCTACATCATCTCCGCTCTCGGGTGCGCCTTCGCCTGGAACTGGCCATCGCTGCTGATCTTCCGTTTCATCGGCGGACTCGGGATCGGCGGCTCTTCGGTGCTTGGGCCAGTTTATATCGCTGAGATCGCTCCCGCCCGATGGCGAGGCTTGCTGGTGGGCTCGTTCCAGATCAACATCGTGATCGGAATCCTGGTCGCTTATCTCAGCAACTACCTGATCGAGCTAGGGAGTTTCGGCATGAACGAGTGGCGCTGGCAGCTTGGTATCGCCGCCGCTCCGGCCATCTTGTTCCTAATCATGCTGTTCGGCATTCCCCGGAGCGCACGCTGGCTGGTGACCCAATATCGCATCCCCGAGGCCCGCCAGGTATTGGAGAAGCTGGGGTCGGATAATCCGCAGGGAGAACTGGACGAGATTGTCGCGTCGGTTCACGTGGAGGATGCGCCCCACTCCGAGCCGCTCTTCCAGCGAAAATATTGGCTTCCGATTTATTTGGCGTTCACCGTCGCAGCGTTCAACCAGCTGGCTGGAATCAACGCCATCCTGTATTACCTGAACTATATTTTCACGATGGCGGGGTTCAGCAAGGTTTCGGGCGATCTCCAGGCTGTGGCCGTGGGCGCGATGAACCTGCTGGCGACGTTGCTGGGCATGTCGCTCATCGACAAGCTTGGCCGCAAGACGCTCTTACTGATCGGCGCCGTGGGAATGACATTCTGCCTGACCGGGGTAGCTGTAATCTTCTTCAGCCATCAGCACCAGGGTCTGCTGGTGTGGTTCCTTGTCGCCTATATTGCATTCTTCGCGATTTCCGAAGGCGCAGTCATCTGGGTTTACATCAGCGAAGTGTTTCCCAATCGGGTCCGTTCGAAAGGGCAGAGCCTGGGCAGTTCGACCCACTGGATTATGAACTTCATCATCTCGCTCGTCTTTCCCTATTTTGCGGTCCGTTTCGGTGGCGGCTATCCCTTTGTATTCTTCGCCGCCATGATGGCGCTGATGTTTTTCGTCGTGCTCTTCACCTTTCCCGAGACCAAGGGCGTTACGCTGGAGCAGATGCAGCACAAACTGGGGATTGAATACTAGAGCAGTTCCTTAGTAGCTATATCCGCAGATAGAGTTAATTGGCGATAGTGTGGGGATGGCGATCTCTGCAGTAAAGCGTCGATGCCACGAGCCTATTCGCACGATTTGCGTTCTGCAAGCTTCTGGAAGCGTACGTGGCCTTGGCCGTGCGCAGCTTGCCGGAACTTCGGCCAGCTACTCAGTTCGGCGTCGAAGTTGGGGGAATAGGGCAGCAAGTACAGCATTCGCGCCCAGCAGTTGCGTCGACGAGCTGCCGCAAGCCAGCGGCTCGGTGCAGCAGCCAGCATGGTCCATGATGACCACCTGTCCGGTTGGACTGCTGGGGTGCAGCAGCAGCTGTGGTCCAGATCGGCTCCGGCAGACAGCTCCGATCGGACCTTGGCGGAACTGCGACCGCGACATGGCTGCCAGCAAACCTTGGTGTCGGCATCAGTCGATCGCCGCATTGTCAGCGTGCGCTGCAGCGACTGGGCTTACGGCATAAGAAAAATCGTCTCCGGCGCAGGAGCACGGCCATAGTCGGCGACAGCCTTTGGCGCTCGCCAGCGCGTGGTGGGAGCAGGTAAGCGAGTGTGGATCCCACCGCGCTGGTGTTTCTCGACGAAAGCGGCGTGACTACGGAGATGACCCGCCGCTATGCTTGGGCACCCCGACCCGAACGCGTCTCGGAAGCGGTGCCCGCCGGCCACTGGCGCACCCTGACCGTGTTGGCCGCGCTCACCACGGCCGGCGTGCTGGCCAGCATGACCATTGAGTCGCCTACTGATGGTGATGTCTTTCTCGCTTTCGTGGAGCAGGTACTGGGGCCACGGCTGGAACCAGGGCACGTCGTCATCCTCGACAACTTGGCTGCCCACAAAGTCGAGGGCGTGCGCCAGCTCATCGAAAGCCACGGCGCGCAGCTGCTCTATCTGCCGCCGTACTCGCCTGACTTTAACCCCATCGAGCAAGCCTGGTCCAAAGTAAAACAACTGTTGCGGGGGGTGAAGGCCCGAGTCCTGGAACAGCTCGAACCAGCGATCGCCCAGGCCTTGGCTGCCATCACGGCTCAAAACGCACAAGCATTCTTCCGCCACTGCGGGTACGGGATACAGCAACTATGAAAATGCTCTAGTCATCGAGTTGATTCGTATACCGTCTTACCTCCGACCACGGTCCTAAGGACGCGCGCCTTCAGGATATCTGGCGGCGTCACCGTGGTTAGATCGCAATCCAGGACCACGAAGTCGGCCAGCAGGCCCGTCGCCAGCGTTCCCTTATCCTTCTCTGCGAATTGGGCGTAAGCCGAGCCTGTGGTGTAGGCGGCAATGGCCTGATCGATGGTTAGTTTCTGCTCGGGAAAATAGGATTTGGTGCCGGCTTCGTTTTGGCGGGTCACTGCCGCATAGATTCCGCGAAACGGCGTGATCGGCTCCACAGGGTAATCTGTGCCAAACGCCAACGGCACGCCAGCATCAAGAAACTGTTTCCAAGCATATGAGGTCTTAGCGCGCGCGGGGCCGATGCGCTCAATCACCCAGTTCATGTCGGTGAGCAGATGGCAGGGCTGCATGGAAGCGATGACTCCGAGCTTCTTGTACTGCGCGAACTGGTCTGGAGTAAGAACCTGACTGTGCTCGATACGGAAGCGGAAGTCGCGCATCTTGTCATTCTCCTTGGCACTGCGCTCGGCCTCAGCGAAAGCGTCGAGCGCCATTTGTACTGCGCGATCTCCGATGGCATGAAAACCGATCTGGAAGCCGGCCAGAGTCCGTTCGATGGTCATGCGATTTAATTTTCCCTGCTCATAGCGCGGCAGACCGGAATTGCCGGGATCATCGGAATACGGCGCCAGCAACGCGGCGGTGCGCGAACCCAAGGACCCATCCATGAAGCCCTTCAGCATGGCGGTGTGCAGTATGGGATCGTCTGGGGAATGAAGTACGCGGTGCTTCTCCAGCAAATCGACCGAGTCGTTAAAGTCGAGCCATTCACTGATGCGCAACGTGAGCTTGCCTTCGCGCTCCATATCTTCGTAGGTGAGAAAGTCTTCCCATGCTGAGTAATCCTGCGCCGAAGTGACGCCCCACTGCGCGGCGTTGGCGATCGCATATTCGGCGGCGCGTCGCCGTTGCGACAGTGTGGGAGGCGGAATTTTTGACCAGACCAGGATTTCCGCTGGCTCTTCGCGGATGATTCCTGTCGGCTCGCCCTTGGCATCGTGATCGATTTTCCCGCCGGGCGGATCGGAAGTTTGCGCGGTAATACGCGCCGCCTTCAGAGCGGCTGTGTTGCCGACGGAGATATGACCATCCACCCGGCTAAGAAATGCAGGGTGATCGCCGGTCACAAGATCGAGGTCCTGTCTCTTGGGCAGCTGCTGCCCTACCCAAACCGTATGGTCCCAACCACCGCCAACCACCCACTCTCCAGGCTCCAGGGTCTTCATGTGTGCGGCGATCCGCTGCTGCATCTCCTGAAGCGACTTAACACCCGTCAGGTCGACCTCGAAGTGGCGAAAGCCTCCCGCAGCCAGATGTACGTGGGCATCATTGAAGCCCGGCATCACAAAGTGGCCGCCAAGATCGACAACTTGCGTGTGAGCGCCTTTCAGCTTGCGGATATCATCGTTCCTTCCGACGGCAAGGATGCGGCCATCGCGCACCGCCATCGCCTGCGCTCGTGGTGGCGTTGCCTGCGTGTAAATGTCGCCATTGAGGAAGATAGTGTCGGGTGGCTCGCTGCTGGACGCCTTATCTGAAGGCGGCTCGGAGTTTGCGGATGAATTTGTGGTTATAGCCATCACGGCGAGAACCATCAACAGAGCCAATTTCATTCGTCCGCCACCCCGGCGAGTGTGAGTAGGAGCAACAAGATGCGCTTCAGTCCGAAATCTCGGCCAATCGGGTCATACCATTCGCCGATGGTATGGGCGCCGCCCCCGCTGCCTCCGGCGCCTATGGCGATTGCCTCCCGGCCGAGCGACAGCGGGATGTTGGCATCGGTGGAGGCTCGCTGGATGCGCGCTGTGTTGTTTAGCTGCGTGTCCACCGCGCGGATGGCTTTCAGCAACTGCGACTCTACCGGCAAATCAGCTGCCGGTCGATTGCCGATCAGGCGGACGTCTGCCGTCAGCAGCTCTTGTTTCTTGCGGCCTCGGCTGTCGGAGATGACGGCGTCCACCGCTTCGTGCAGAGCGCTCTCCAGCCGGTCGAGCTGTTCTACGGACGCCGATCGGGTATCTACCTTCATGGTCGCCGCTTCAGGAATGGAGTTGACCGACGTCCCCCCGCTGATCATGCCGATGTTGTAGGTGGTCTTCGGCAGGCTGGGTAGCGGCGTTCGGGTAAAGCGATCGATGATCCGCGCCAGCGCAATGATGGGATTGGCGACGCCGAAGTCGCTCCAAGAGTGTCCACCGTGGCCGCGTACCGTGACTTCATAACGCCGGCTGCCAAGGCCTTCTGCAATGATGGTGTCAGTCCCGGCGCCATCGAGCACCAGCAATGATGCTATGGTTGCCGACCACTTCGGCTGCTGAAAAATGTGACGCATGCCGCGCAGGTCGCCTTCACCTTCTTCTCCCACGTCTCCGATAAAGAGGACCGGAGCGCCAGTGGGCAGGTTGGCCGCCTGCATGGCGCCGGCAATTGCCAGCAGGGCGACGATTCCCGAGGAATTGTCGGAGACGCCAGGGCCATAGAGTTTGCCGGCGTCACGGCGCGCTTCGATTGGCGTCCCCGCGGGAAACACCGTATCAATATGTGCGCTCAACGCGATGTAGGGAGCGTTAGGATCGCTGCCCGGCCGGATGGCGAAGACGTTCCCTAACTCATCTTGATGCACATCGAAAAGGCCCAACTGGCTGAAGCGCTCTTGAAGCCACGCACTACGTGCAGCTTCCCCCCACGGAGGCGCGGCGATCGAGGTTACTTCCAGTTGCAAGTCTTCCAATTCGCGAGCGTGCGAACGGAACCAGGCAAAGGCCTCATGGACCGCGCGCATTTCGGCCGCTCGCGCTACCTGTTGTTGGGCCGAGCGCGACGACTGGGATTCACTGAAGGACAACGCTTCGGAAGACGCACGCACTGGAGGACCGGGGGCCATGACGGATGCCCAATACTAATACGGCGGTTGGAAGGAGCGAAAGCGATCTTGAGTCTTACAGCCACGAGCCGGAAATAGCCTTCCCAGTATGTCTCACGTCAATTCCCCTTCAAGTACAAGCACGAAAGCCCCTTGGGACCGTAACCCTCGGTCAAAGGTGACGAGACTCAAGCCTGAAATCGCAGCGAAGGCGGCAAGGTAAGCGTCAGCCCAAACCTTCGGCGATCGACTGGACAGTCGTGAGCGGGAGCGAAACTCTCTCTCAAAATCATTCGGCTCGGGAAGAAATGCTATTCGATTGTCGGCCCAGACTCGGTCCCACAATCCCCATGCTTGAGGCATCGTCTTGGTATCTTTTCCCATGACCCGTTCCGTGGTCAGGAGCCTCAAGACCGTGAGCTGAGTGAAACGACAGAAAAAGAATTGTTGGTCGCTTGCCTGCTCGAACCAAAGCCTGGCCTTATCGGAGTGCGCGTGCCGGCTCCATAGAAGCGCCAGCCAAACGTTGGCATCAAGGAAATTCAACGTGTTCATAGATTTTTTCGTTGGTCAGTTGTACCTTTGGGCCTTCCGAAACGATGAGCGGGAAGCGCACTCTCCGCGCACGGGGGCGCTGGCCTTGCAATAGAACACTCTTGACGCCCGCCAAAACAAGCTCGCGAATAGATTCGCCCCGGGCCGCCGCTTGTTCTTTCAGCTTTCGGTATAGAGGTTCTGGGATGTCGACCGTAGTGCGGATCGATTCCTGCTTCATGGAAGGATTATTTCACGTTTGCCATAAATATGGAAGAACTGAATCAGGGGCACCACGAAAGCGATCCATAGACCCAATGCAGGATCGAGACACACGATCCGGTCTTACGACGCCAAGCTCGACTGCACACCCGGCGCCGCCTGGACGCATTCCATGATCTCGGGGTCGGTCAGCATCCTGTCGGAACCCTTGGCCCGCTGATAGATGCGCTCCACCAGTTCATCGCTGGCGGCGATGCCGTGACGCTCCAACCAAAACACGACGTTCGACTTGCCGCTCATGGGGCCAACCTCGATGATTTGCTCCATACCGAAGTGATGGGCGGGCACGCCGGAATAAATGCTGTTGGCCAGCAGTACGTCGTTCTTCTTGTAAGCTTTGATGACCGCAGCCGCGTGGACGCCGGTACCAGTGCGGAAAGCATCCTCGCCAACGACAGGGTAATTTTTGGGGATGGGAACTCCGGTCGCTTTCGACACCGCTTCGCAGTAATCCTTCAGCTTCGTGAGGTCCTGGCTCTTCCACGGCTCGATGCCGAGAAGCTTCAAGTTCACCAGCATCTGGTCCATCTGGGTGTTGCCCACGCGCTCGCCAATGCCGCATGCAGTCGCGTGAACAACTTCGGCGCCAGCCACCAGCGCCGCGATGGCATTGGCAACGGCGAGGCCGCGGTCGCAGTGCCCGTGCCAGTCGACACGAATGTTTTCCCCCGACGGTTTCACCACCTCGTTGATGACAAAGTGCATGAGCGCGACCACGCCCATAGGAGTGGCGTGTCCGCAGGTATCGCAGATTACGATTGATTTCGCGCCGCAAGCGATGGCGGTGCTATACAGCCGCTGAATGGTCTCGGGGTCGCAGCGTGTGGTGTCCTCGGTCACGTACATGACTTCCAGGCCCTGCGACACCGCATACTTCACCGCGTTCTCCGTAGTGCGCAGCAGGAAGTCGTCGCTCCAATCTTCGGTGTAACGCCGAATCGGACTGGAGCCGATGAACGTCGCGGCTTCGATGGGGACACCCGTCTTCTGCACGATCTCAGCTATCGGACGAATGTCGTTCTGGTGGGTGCGGGCAGCGCAGTTCGGCTTGATCTTCAATTTCGCCCGCCCAATCTCTCGGGCCAAGGCTTCACAATGCGCCACGGCGCGGGGACCGGCGCCAGGCAGGCCGAGGTTCAGCATATTGATGCCGACCCTTTCCATCAAATGGAGGATCTCGATCTTCTCCTCGATGGAAGGATCGCGCACCGACGGCGACTGGAGTCCATCGCGCAGCGACTCGTCGTTCAACAACACTCTGCCGGCCGGCACCATCGACCGGGCATAAATCGTGTTCCAGTCGTAGATCAGATCAGAAACTTTCGCAGACACGTTTCGTTAGTCCCCACTTCCGGCGCCCCACAGCACCAGACCACCTTGCGGAAGCAGCCGCACCTTTCAATTATCTCGCAAACCCGAGCTATTGCTTCTCTTTTTCCTCACCCGGCTTGGCGGTAAGAGTCAATCCGAAGATCGATTGGCTGCCCACCCCGGCGACATTGCGGCCGCGCGGCTCTTCCGGGCCCGGCAGGTACAAAGTCTTGCAATGCTCGCAACGATAGATCTCCATTTGATCGCCGAAGGTTTGCCGCACATCGCCACAAGCTTGCTCCAGCACGTCAGCCAGGTAGAACCAGCGCTTTAAATGTCCCCCGCAGAGCTTCCCTTTTTCATTGGGCTCGTTGCAGGCGCGCTGCAGCGGCTTCTTGTACTTCACTTTGTGTTTCGGGAGCTGCGGCACCCGTGTCGGCTCGGTCTCAGACATGATGGCAGTATCGCATGTTGCGTGAAATATCTCGAACGATACGGTAGGGCCTCTACAGGATGACGAATTGTCCTTACGCCTAATCGTTAGCAACTGTCCGCTTTCCAACAACGCCTATCGGCCACGCGTTCTCAGCCGGGTGCGGCCACCCCAAATTCGCGTGGCGCCATCCAATTGATAACTAACTCGCCACGTCGTATTCCTGTTCGTTGGGCTGATCCGGAGGGCCTTTGCCTACTTTTCACAACAACCGGCGTCTCTGCCGAGCGTTCGCCGGACATTCGCGTCGGCATGGACTGCGGCGATTCGGTGCAGCTTTGTTCGTCTCGATTGCATTGGCGCTGTCTGCGTCACAGGTCGTAGGTCAAACATCTACAAGCAGCACTCTGTCTGAGTACACCAGTGCAGTGGCGCGTGCGCAGCCGGCCGATCGCATACGCGATCTGCAGAGGTTTGCCAGGAACGCATCGGGCCGGTTACGAGTGGACGCCCTGGAATTCATCGTCGGGGAATATCTGCGCGCCGGTCACCGGACCCATGCCTTGACGTGGGCCAACGAACTTCAAGCGGCCGACAAGGAGAATGCGCTCGCACTGGCGGTAATTTGCGACGAGATGCGAAATCAGACACGCAGCAAAACGAATACGGACCGGTTGCTCGACACCGCCAAGCAAGGGACCAATGCGCTTCCGCAGCTCCGGCGCCCGCTGGGCATGAATGAGTCCGATTTCGCCCGGTTGCAGCGACAAACTCTTGCCATGCTGAAAGGTGCAGCCGGGTATGCCGAACTGCAGCGCAAGAATAATGTCGCCGCCCGCAGCGATTTGCACGAGGCCTTGGCGCTCGATCCTGGTCGGACATCCGACGTGTACGCCTTGGCGCTCGCCGATCTCGATGGCAAGAATCCAGACGTGAAGGACGGGTATTGGAATTTGGCACGTGCGGTGCAGTTGTGGCGCGGCACCCCGCAGGGTGCCGAAATCGCGCAATATGCCCGCAGTCGGTATGTGAACAATGGTGGTACGAATGCCGGGTGGGACCAATTCCTATTAGCTGCTGCGTCGGCTAATCGGGACATGGTTCCCAAAAGCTATGTGACAACCAATGCCTCTGCGAACTCGCGGACAACACAGGCGCGGGCGACCGCGGTCCAACAGCCGCCCAAAACCCTGAAGAGCTCGTCCATTGCGAAAGCGTCGAATCCTCCGTTGAATAACGGCGGAACGACGTCGAACTCGAACCCAACGGTCACCGACAGCAGCATCCGCACGCAACCCATCATTCGCCAGCATCGAGTTTCGAGCGGCCCAATTTCGCTCGGCATCCTCATTGAAACATCCCTGACCCAAAAAGAGAGCCGCAGCGCGGTAGTCGGCACCCTCACCGACATGCTGCGCCATATGAGTGACGACGATGAGGCCTTCATCCTCACCTACGATAACCATCTTGTATTTGAGCAGGACCTAACCACAGATCCGCAACAGCTTGACGAGGCCATGGAAAACATCAAGCCGGAAAAGGGCGCAGTCCTTGATGAGGCTGTTGCCTTCGCGTCGGGTCACCTCGCTCGGATCGCAAAATATCCCAACCGCGTGTTGTTGGTCATCTCCGATGGCCGCAATGTGGACAGCCACGACTCTCCGCTGCGGACCTCGGCCGAGATCAACGCCGCAGGAGTCCGCATCTACTGCATCGGCATGGAAGTGAGTGAACTCGGCGGCCGTTATCGTCTGCAGGCGCTCTCCTCGAGCACTGGGGGGCGGTCGGAATTCGTTAGCGGTCCCCGGCAATTCCGCCAAGCCACCAAAGAGATCGCGCAAAACATGGGGATCAATTTTTCTTTCTAAGGTTTACCAAAGACGGATTCCAACCTTAATGCGCTGCCGCCGTCTCGTCCGCGTGTTGCTTTACGGTCTGTGTGGTTGCGGCCTTATTGATGGGGGTCCGCACATGTAGTCCGCAGGCTGCCGGGGGATTTGTCATTTGCCTGGCAAAGATGCGATAGCTTTTCCGCCCAGGCTGCAGAGTGGACCAGTAGGAGGTGCGCGTGAACAGCGGTTTATGCTGGTCGATGATCTGGTTGGAGAGGATCTTCACCCCACACTCCAGGTTGTTCCTGGGCTGAAGAATGGTCTTCTCCGGACTGTTGGCCGGTAGCTTGCGATCAGCTTCCCAGTTGAAGTCGCAGCCGTATAGCTTTCCGTCTCCGTACGAAAGTTGCAGCAGACCTTCGCTGCGCACGGCCTTGCCTGTGACCTTATCGATCTTGGCCACTTCCGGATCGGTGTGGTGAACGCGCGTACGTGGATTCAGTCCAGCTTCGGCGCCGGCGAGCGCCTGGAAGAAGTACGCCCAGAAGGCGCGCTTGTCGGTATCGTTCATCGAGGAAAAACGCGGACAGAAGCGCGCCACATCATGGGCTATCCCGGGGGATAGCATTTCCGGGGGAATGGCTTTCTCAACGATAAGGTCCCAGTCAGGATTCCATACCTTGCCGCCTAAGTCGGCTTTCTTTACGTCGATGGGAGTCGGGGGCGCAGGCTTGGTCTGTTGCGCATGGTCAGTGCGAACCGCCAGAAAGCTCGCTATCAATAACATTGTTAAACTTGTGATCCGCAAGAAGGTACTCACCTGCCAGGTTTAGATGCAAGTCCGCAGGACGGTAGGTACCTCAATTGGTGAATCTATGCCAGGAAGCAAAGGCTACTACGCTTCCGATATGCGTACCATCTATATTTCGCGGCAATTCGAAAGCGTTAACTGCCGCTCCAGGCCTGAACCTGTTCTCCGCCGGCTGGTCTTGCACTTGGTGACCTCCGAGCCCACGAGAGATTGTAATGCCGGCTTCCGCAGCGGGTGCAGCGATATGGCTTCATGAAAAGAAGCGGCAGCACAAACAATTCGAAGTCATCAGCTTTTTTGCGAGTGGCGACCACTGCGTGGCTGGCGCATTGTGGACATTGGCGAGTTCGCGAGATATTGAATGCAGAACGCATAACACACTCCGGGTTCTAGCTATCAATAAGGGATGAGCAGTAGTGTACAGGAAGTTGTACTGCTGGCAATAGTCTCGCAGCAATATTTATCCAGTAGAAATATAGTAGTCGGAATTCTATCGGTCAGACCCACGGCTCACTAAAGCAGATTCCCAATCAGAGTCTCCCGCGAAGTTCGGGTAGAGCGGCGCTTTTAAGAGGCTGTTACGAAACTCGCGCGGGAATCCAGCAAGACTCTAGGCGAAAACTGGAAGCAATGAGAAGATTGCCCTCACGAGAGTGGGGGCATTTGCATGGCTTACATTCGGGGAGAAGCGCGGGAACAGGTGACGATGTTTCCCGTGACCTTGGAGGAGTTGATTCCGGCGGACCACCTGTGCCGGGTGATCGAGGCCTTCGTCGATCGACTGGCGATGGCGCAGTTGGGATTCGTGCGTGCGGAGCCGGCAGAGACGGGGCGGCCGGGCTACGATCCGCGCGATCTGCTGAAGTTGTACCTGGATGGGTACCTGAACCAGGTGCGTTCGTCGCGGCGGTTGGAAGCCGAATGCCAGCGCAATGTGGAGGTGATGTGGCTGTTGGGACGGCTGCAGCCGGACTATAAGAGCATCGCCGAGTTCCGGCGGATGCATAGTGCAGCGGTGAGCGAAGCGGGCAGCCAATTGGTGGCTTTCGCGCACCGCGTAGGACTGGTGCGGGGTGAGACCGTGGCCATCGATGGTTCCAAGTTTCGCGCCGTGAGCAGTGCACCGCGGGTGCGCGAGCGCGATGCGGTGAAGCGCTATCTGGAGCAACTGGATCGGGCCGACGAGCAGGAAGAATGGGTGATTGACTCCAGCGCGGTGGCAGCGGCGCTGGAGAAACTGAAGCAGGATCCCGAGCCGGAAGCCCGCTTCATGCGTACCACCGACGGAGAACGGCCAGCCTACAACGTGCAGTTAGCGGTGGATGCGGAACACGGGCTGATCGTGGCGCAGCAGGTCACGACGGAAAGCAACGATGAGCGCAGCCTGCTGCCTATGGCCGAAGCCGCCAAACACGCCGTGGGCGATCCGGCATCGCTGAACGTGGTGGCCGATGCCGGCTATTCCAACGGGGAGCAGGCCCAAGCCTGCGAAGCCCAAGGCATCGTGCCCCATGTGCCGGTGCAGCGCAGCGTGAACAATCGGGGAGATGGCAGCTTATTCGACCGCAGCCAGTTTACGTATGACGAAAACAGCGACACCCTTCGCTGTCCGGCTCAGCAAATCCTGCGCCGCAAACAAGTACAACCCCACAAAAAGCGGGTGGTCTATGTGGCCTCGCCGCAAATCTGTGGGAGCTGTCCGCTGAAGTCGCAATGCACCAACGCGCCACAACGTTCCGTGCAGCGTCACCTCTACGAGGAGGCCTTGCAGCGCATGCAGCAGCGCGCAAAGGCAGAGATCATGCGATGGCGCCGTTGTCTGGCGGAACACCCCTTCGCCGCGCTCAAGTACCATATCTTCGGCCATCCACGATTCCTGCTACGCGGACGGATGGGAGCGCAGACCGAAATGAGCCTGGCCACCTTGGCCTACAACCTGAAACGCATGCTGAAGGTGCTGGGCGGAAGGCAACTGCAGTCGCTGCTGGTTGGTTAAAGTACAGCCGCCCCTCTGTACCTACCCCCTATTACCGTCCAACCGAACTAAGAAGTCGGCGACCGTCGCTCTTACCGCTCTTATGCTCGCGAGTTTCGTAACAACCTCTTTTAAGCGCCGCGTCAAGGCTGCTCTCTTGAAGAGGCTTTCAGTCCGCTGCGGTGCAGCGGACTAAAGCCTACTCCTTGAAACCGCTCTAGTTCAAAGTCCCCCGGCGTAGAAAACAACCACTCCACCCTTCCCTTGAAAACGGAAGCAATGATTTGGCATGCGCAGGCAACACATAAGTGCTGTGCGTCATCTACTCAGCGGCTTGGTACGAAGCTTCACTGTTCAATAGGGGACCCTGCATGTCTCTACGCCTCACTCCACTTCGTTTGTCAATCGTTACCTGTATGCTTTTGTCGATAGCTGGGTGTGGAGGTCACAGCAGCAGCGAAAGTGGTGGGGCGGGCAGTTCGCCCTCAGGCACAGTCGCGATCACAATCTCACCAACTTCGGCAACAGTTGCCGCCGGGGGAACGCAGCAGTTCCAGGCAACGGTGACAGGATCCAGCAATACCTCCGTGCAGTGGCAAGTGAACCATATAGCCGGAGGGAATTCACAGTACGGCACTATTTCCACCAATGGGCTCTACACTGCTCCGGCCAGCGGTGTCCCGCTGCAGGTTACAGTAACGGCAGTAGCCATTGCTGACACAACCAAGACGGCTAGCGCAACTGTGACCATCAATCCGGTTCCAGCGCCTCCACCGCCCCCACCACCATCTGCCGTCATGGTTACCATCTCGCCGACCACGGCACTTTTGGCGGTCTCCACGACCCAGCAGTTCACCGCGACCGTCACTGGAAGCAGCAATACGGCGGTGACTTGGTCAGTAGACGGTGTCAACGGCGGGAACGCGACGGTGGGCACCGTCAGCACGAGCGGGCTGTACACAGCGCCGGCGACTCCTACTGCTCACACGGTGACGGCTACCAGCGTGGCCGATGGCACCAAGAGCGCGAGTGCCGCGGTTACCGTCATGCTGCTTACTATATCTCCGCTAACCGCCAACGTGGCTCCGTTGGGAACGAAACAGTTTACAGCCACGGTCGAGGGAACCAGCAACAATGACGTGACCTGGTCGGTGGACGGAGTGATGGGGGGCAACAGCAGCGTCGGGACCATCAGCAATACCGGACTCTACACGGCCCCCGCTAATCCGGGAATGCATACCGTGACCGTGACCAGTTCCGCGCTGCCAACCTATAGCGCTAATGCTTCGGTTACAGTAACGACAACGGCTGGAATGGTCTCCGTTCTCACCTACCACAATGATGACGTGCGCGACGGCGCCAACCTCAGCGAGACCATCCTGAACACCTCCAACGTAAACTCTCAGCAGTTCGGCAAGTTGTCGGCGTTGCCGGTGGACGGGCAAGTTTATGCCCAGCCCCTGTACTTGCCGAACCTGAACATTGGCGGAGTTCAGCACAACGTCGTATTCGTGGCTACGGAGAACGACACGGTGTATGCCTACGACGGCGATGGTCTCTCTGATTCGCCGCTCTGGAGGCAACATCTTGCAACTCCCGTCCCGGTACAGGATCAGGAAGGAATTGACCCGCTCTTGGGAATTACCGCAACCCCGGTGATCGACAACGTCACCGGCACGATTTACGTGTTGACCGACGGCATGGAAAGCGGGCACAAAGTTTACCGCCTGCATGCTCTTGACGTCACCACAGGCAACGAGAAGTTTGGCGGCCCGGTGGTGGTCACCGGCACGGTGCCGGGCAGCGGCTGGGACAGCGATGACGGCCAAATTACGCTGGAAAGTAGCTGTTATCAACGCAACGGTCTCGCGCTTGATCCTGCGAGTAATGCGATTTACATAACCTTTGGACATTGCAGTCACGGATGGATTCTGGCCTACGACAAAGCAACCCTGCAACAGACTGCGATCCAAAACATGACGCCCGACGGCGCTGGCGGCGGACTATGGGGAGGAACTCCGGCCATCGACGATAGTACCGGGGACCTCTACCTCATCACGGGTGTCGATCTCGGCGATCCTGCGCCGGACTATAACGATTCGGCTATGCGCCTGCAGGCAAGCGATCTGTCGGTCCTCGATTATTTCAAGCCCTCCAACGAGAGCTTCCTGCGCGACAACGATGCCGACTTCGGTAGCGGATCGCCCATTATCATGCCGGACAACACGTCGCAGTACCCGCATGAACTGATTGGCGGCGGGAAGGATGGACGAATCTTCGTCATCAACCGCGACAACATGGGTCAGTACCAAACTACCGACCATGTGATCCAGGTAGTTCAGACCGGCACACAGGAATTCGACAACATTTTCTCAACGCCAACTCTATGGAATGGCATCATCTACTATCACTGCGAGAATGATGTGGTGAAGGCGTATAGCTGGGATGCAAGTACCGGCCTGCTTTCGACTGACCCAATTTCGCACGGAACCATAACTTACGGCACCCATGGAGCGATTTCTTCGCTATCGGCCAACGGCACCTCCGATGGGATCCTATGGGAAATTGAAAGTACGAACGTCCATACCGGTGGCCCCGCGATCTTGCATGCCTATGACGCCACCAACTTGGCCGATGAGTTGTACAACAGCCAGCAGGCAGGCAGCCGCGATAAAGCGGGCCCTGCGGTAAAATTCACGGTGCCAACTGTCGCCGATGGACATGTGTACGTTGGGACCGGAAGCGAAGTGGACATCTATGGCTTGCTGAGCCAGTAGGACAGGGATGACTGCGAGGCAGTGTACACTGTTTACCGGGTTCGACCTCCGGAGGAACACAACTTGATGTCACGCTTTGGCCTTCTGGCACTTGCGATTGGGTGTGCGCTGAGCGGCGTCGGTTATGGCTCACCCCAGCAGCCCTCCGCGCCTTCGGCGTCGGGTGCCAGCGCACAAAGCCCTGCTGCGATGCTTCCCAGTACCACCGCGGTGCCGATGACGGCGGCTGTTCTCAGGCTGCAGGGCGCTTGCAAGCCGGAGACAGGCGCTGCAGCATCGCCTCCGGGATGCGTAAGCTCGCTCACCCGCGAGCAATTCGAAAAGCTGATCGCTTCGCTGACTCCGCCCGACCGGCCGCCGATGCCTCCGGATAAGCGGCGCATGTTCGCTACGCAGTATGCGAAACTTTTGACATTTGCGGATGCCGCGCGCGTTATGGGTTTGCAGGACGATCCGCGGGTGCAGGAGATCTTTGAGTTCGCCAAAAACCAGATCCTCACCGAAGCGCTCAATCAGAAGATCACAGAAGAATATTCTCATCCGACTGACCAGCAGATTACGGATTACTACAACCAGAACAGCAGGAAGTATTTGGAAGTAACGCTCGAGCGGATCATCATACCGCGTCTTACCGCGAAATCTGACAAGCCGGCGCCAAGCGCAGCCGAAGAGCAGGCTTATGCGGAGAAGATCAGGGAGCGCTGGATCGCCGGTGAAGATGCCGACAAGCTGCAGAAGGAAGCGTCCGAACATGCTGCGTCGCCCGGTGCTCCTCCGGCTACGCAAATGGGTGCGCGTCGCCCCGGCTCGCTGCCCGAAGCGCATGAATCGGTATTCAATCTGAAGGCCGGCGAGATTTCCGAATTGTTTTCTGACCCCGCTGCGTTTTACATCTATAAGGCTGTTTCGGTGCGGCAAGTGCCGCTCAGCGAAGTGAAAGCGAGTATTAGTGCCGCGCTGCAAAAGCAAATGGTCGCTGACCGAATCCAGCAGATTCAGAACTCAGTCACACCCGTGCTGAATGAAGCCTACTTCAGCCCCATGCGGCCGCCAAGTGTTCCTGCCGGCGCGACTCAGCCAGAGCACGGAATCGCTCCTCCTTCAGGAGATGGCGGAACACGACCTTCAAGCTCGAGTAGCGCTCAGCAGCCGCAAAACCCGCCGCCCCCTCCGCGGTGATCCGCCCAAGAACGGTGGGCATTGCTTCGTGTCCTACTTAGACTGCGCCTCGGCGCGCGACTTCAGGAAAACATCGACGTTACTCTTGTCCACCAAGGACACACCGGTATCCACGAAAGCCGGGACCGGTGCAAAGGAATTCCACGCGTAATTGGTCTTTAGATCGATCGGATAATGATGGATATCATCCAGCGCCTTCAATCCGTAGTACGCCATCGTATAGGGCTTCTGCGAGATAGTGGAGTCAATCACGCCATCCTTGATCAGGTTCAGCGTCGCCTCATCTACATCCATCGCGACAATCAGCCGGTCGGTCGCCTTCTCTCGCTTTACCGCCTCGGCAACGTCCTTTCCTGAAGAAGCTTCCAGGCAGATGAACGCGTCAACTTTTTCGGCGCTCTTGTCGCGCAGGTAGTGGGTGGTTCGATCGAAAGCGTTGCCCGAGTCTCCTTTGATGTTGAAGACTTCGACAATCTTGATCCCTTCGTGGTCGGCGAACACGTCCTTGTAGCCTTTGAGACGCTGCTCCATGTTCGTTTGCGGCATGGTGTAGAACACAACATTGCCTTTACCATGCAGCTTGTCGACGACGCGCGCCCCGCCCAGGCGTCCGGCTTCCAGATTGTTGGTGCCGATGAAGTACAGCCGTTGGCTGTCAGGTGCATCCGAGTCGATGGTGATCACCGGAATCCCGGCATTCATGGCGGCGTTGATTTCCGGCTTCATTATTCCGGCGTCGGCCACCGACACCAGAATGCCCGCGGGTTTTAGGGCGACAGCGCCGCGGAATTCGGCAGCCTCGGCCTGCGGATCATAGGTCTCAGGGCCGCGGACATCCCACTTCACGCCGTACTGCGCAGCGGCCTTGGAAAGGCCGGCGGCGGCGGTCTGCCAATAGGGTAATTTGGAATTTACCGTGACCAGAATGTAGCGTTCCGAGTTGTCATGGCGCGAACAACCCAGAAGAAGAGACATCGTCACAACGATTGACGTCAGGAGCGTACACTGCGCAGCAGCTTTCATAGTCGCCTCGCTGGGGAAAGGACTTTCAAGTCGAGCCGCAATCGCAACCATCACGACTGTGCCGGAACATCCTGCTCGGCAAAGCCGGATTGTAACTCCGGGAAACGAGATGTGGGAACCCGAATCTTATCGGACCCGCCCCCGGTCTTGGCGGGCGGGAACCAGGGTGGCCCGCTTCCTTGACTCTCATGGGGCCGCGCCCTAGTATCCGAAGTCAGCATGTCTTCGGTCCCAGGTCATCGTGCTTTCTGGCAGCTCACCGCCCGGACAGCCACTTTTCTCTTTCTCCTGCCTCTGGCGAATGTCGTGTTTGCCCAGCCGGCCGCCAAGCTCGCCCCACCGCCAAAGCAGCCCATCGCTAACTTCGTCGATATCGCCGAGAAGGCCGGTCTCACAATGTCGGAGATCTTCGGCGGCGTCGACAGCAAGAAGTACATCATCGAGACTACCGGCACGGGCGTTGCCATCTTCGACTACGACAATGATGGCTGGCCTGACATCTTCATTGTGAACGGCACAACTTTGGAGGCGGCAAAGACCGGCAAAGGGCCGACGAATCGCCTTTATCGCAACAATCATGACGGCACATTCACTGACGTGACCAAGCAGGCAGGGCTTGCGGACGCGACTGGTTGGGGACAAGGGGTTTGCGTCGGCGACTACGACAACGACGGATGGGAAGACCTGTACGTCACCTATTACGGCAAGAACCGCCTCTACCACAACGATCACGGCGTCTTCACCGACGTGACCGACAAGGCTGGAGTCGGCGGATCGGGAAAGGCGTGGGGCAGCGGTTGCGCGTTTGTTGACTACGATCGCGACGGCAAGCTCGATCTGATCGTCGCGGATTACGTTGACTTCGATCTCTCGACGGCGCCGGCTCCCGGCGATCGTCCGTCGTGCATCTGGAAGGGCGCGCCGGTGATGTGTGGCCCCAGAGGCCTGACGCCTGCGAAAAACATTCTGTACCACAATCGCGGCGACGGCACCTTCGAAGACGTGACCACGAAAGCCCACATCGACCAGACGAATGGCCATTATTCGCTCAGCGTCTCCACGCTCGACTACGACGACGACGGCTGGCCCGACATCTTCGTCGCCTGCGACAGCACCGCCAGCATTCTGTATCACAACAATCGTGATGGAACTTTTACCGACGTTGCTGTTACCGCTGGCGCCGCGTTCAATGAAGACGGCCGCTCGCAGGCGGGCATGGGCTCGACCGTGGCCGACTACGACGGCGACGGCCGCCTCGACATCTTCAAGACAAACTTTTCCGACGATACTTCGACGCTGCTGCACAACGACAAGGCGGGGACCTTCACCGATGCGACGACCGCCGCAGGTCTCGGCCTGAACACCAAGTATCTTGGCTGGGGCACCATGTTCTTCGACTTCGACAACGATGGCTGGCCCGACCTGCTGCTGGTGAACGGCCACGTCTATCCCGAAGTGGACAAGTTTCACCTGGGCAGCGATTTTCAGGAGCCCCGACTGCTGTATCACAACAACGGCAATGGCACGTTCACCGACATTTCGGATTCAGCAGGAACCGGCATCACCACGCGAGCATCGTCGCGCGGGCTGGCCGTGGGCGATCTGTGGAACGATGGACGCATGTCGGCGGTGATCAGCAACATGAACGCGCGGCCAAGCTTGCTGGAGAACCAGATCAAGTACGCGAACCACTGGATCGCCTTTAAGACCATCGGCACCACTTCCAATCGCGACGGCATCGGCGCGCGCATCACCGTCAAGGCTGGGAAGCGGCTGCTTGTCGATGAAGTGCGTAGCGGCTCGAGCTACGTTTCCAACAGCGATATGCGCGTGCACTTCGGTCTCGGCAAAGAGACCAAGGTTGACTCCGTGGAAGTGCGCTGGCCCAGTGGCCTGACTGAGCGCTTCGACAATCTGCCGGTGGACAAGATCAATGAGGTGAAGGAAGGAAGCGGTGTCGCGGTGAAGACTGAGGCAGTGAACAAGACGCAGGTGGCTACCCCCAAGCCCTGAAACCTGGATTATTCATGAACGTGAGATGTCATCCTGAGCGCAGCGCCCGCAAAGGTTTTCCGACTAGCCTCTGTTGTCGGGGGGCGCGGAGTCGAAGGAGCCCTGTGACTCCGAGAAATCACCGTGTGGCCGCATGGCGCAGCAATAGGTTTTAAGATCGCTGGCGGCAAAAGGGTTTCTTTGACTCTCGCTATATTTTTTTATGCTAGAATGTTGACATGCCAGCAAGCAAACAATCGAGGATGCTTTCGGTCCGATTGCCCGAGCCCGAACTGCGCCGCATTAAGAGCCTGGCTGCGAATCGTGGGGTGAGCCTGCAAGAAGCCGTGCAGGAGGCGCTCGAAGCCTGGTCGGCGCAGCTCCCGAGAGCATTGCCGCCTCTCGATGCACTGCAGGGCTCGCTAGCCGGCGTTGATTGGGAGAAACTGAGGCGCCAGGAGCGCAAAGCCGAACGCGTCAAAGATCGGCGCTGGTCCTGATGCACGATCTGGTGCTCGACGCCTGGGCAATCATGGCGTGGCTGAAGGGTCAGCAACCGGCAGCCGATCGGGTGCGCGCATTGTTGGAAGAGGCCGGGGATCGACGGCGCAAGCTCGCGATGAACATCGTCAATCTAGGTGAGGTTTTCTACCTGTCGCGTTAAGGCGAAAAACCACGCCTACGGACAGCGTGTGCTCGAGACACTGCGTCCCCGGGTGATGAAGATTTCGGCCAGTGACGAGTTGGTCATGCTGGCAGCGACGCTCAAGTCGCGAAACGCGATCTCCTACGCGGATGCTTTCGCTGCGGCTACCGCAATCCTGCGGGAGGTACCATTGATGACCGGCGATCCCGAACTCAAAGTCATGGCCACCGCAGAAAAGGCGCTGCGAGTGGAATGGATTGGCCGGTAAGGGCAGCGGTAGCCAGTGAGGGCCTAGGAAAGGACTCACCAAAAGCCGGGAATGCGCTGGTTCATCCTCAGCTACTTGCATACATGTTTTCGCATCCAACATGCATCTCGTCGAAATTTTCGATGGATTGATCCACCAATTCGATGACTGACAAGACCGAAGAGCATCTTCGCCATAATCGATCGCCGCTGGCCTATGAGAACAAGAAATTCCTCAACGGGCCAGAGGGTCGCATCCTCCGCATTCTTGCTGAATACCAGGAACCACTGACGCGGTTTCGCCGCGAACGCATTCAGGACACCATCGTGTTCTTTGGCTCGGCGCGCTTTCATAGCCGGTCACAAGCGGAACAAGCTCTACACCTGTTGGACAAGCCGGGCTCGGCCAAGTTTGCTCCTGAGGAGGAGCAGCTGCGCATTCGCCGCGCGCGGGCCGATGTCGAGATGGCGCGCTATTACGAGGACGCTCGTAAGCTAGCCTTTCTCGTGACCCAGTGGACGAAGACCATCAATCAACCGCGGCATCGTTTCGTGATTACCACTGGTGGTGGCCCGGGAATTATGGAAGCGGCCAACCTGGGTGCTTCCGAAGCGGGTGGCAAGACGATTGGGCTCAATATCAATTTACCCTTCGAACAAATGCCGAACCCGTACATTTCCCCGGAGCTGAACTTTGAGTTCCACTACTTTTTCATGCGCAAGCTGTGGTTCGCCTACCTGTCGAAGGCCCTGGTCGTGTTTCCGGGAGGGTTCGGCACCTTCGATGAGCTGTTTGAGTTGCTTACCCTGGCCCAGACCGAGAAGCTGGCCAAGCGCATCTGCATCGTGGTCTATGGCAAGGATTATTGGGACCGCGTGATCAACTTCCAGGCACTGGTGGATGCGGGTACCATCTCGCCGAAGGACCTGGAGTTGTTTTACTGGGCCAATACGCCCGAGGAAGCTTTCGAGTATCTGCGGAAAGATCTGACCACCCATCACATGGACCAGTGGAACGCGCGCGAGAAGCAACCGGAGATCGCCAAGACCAGACCGTAGGGCAGTTGTCAGTAGGCAGTTGTAGTTATTTCTCGTCAGCGTCCTCTAACAAACAGATTGATGCGACCCTTTCTGACCAGAACCTCTTTGGCACAGACTGATCGCCAGTTAGTTCTGGAGTCCAAGCGGAACTTTCGTTAGAACTGACAACTGGCTACTGACTACTAGCGCCTTTGTGCCTGCTGGGTTTACGTACTAGTCATGGCACCTTCGGTGCTCGCGCGATTTTGCCATACAGCGTAAACTGTTGCCCGAATGTCATTAACATTAGAGGTCGCTGGCCGCAGCGATGTGGGACGGGTGCGCCCGTCGAACGAAGACAATTTCGGGTACGACCAGCGGCTGGGCATTTTTGTGGTATGCGATGGCATGGGCGGTCATGCCGCGGGCGAAATCGCCAGCCAGATCGCAGTCGATACCATTCTGGCGTACTTTCGGGAGCACGCGCCCAGAGTCGAGAACAACGCTTTCCTGGACGACGCGCCGGTCGGCGCGCGGCTGCTCGCAGAAGCCGTCAAGAAGGCCAACGATGCCATTCTGGATTATGCCGAGGAACACAAGAACACGACCGGCATGGGAACCACGCTGGTGGCGGCACGCTTCTCGGATGGTGTTTTCAGCATTGCCAACGTGGGCGACAGCCGGATCTACCTGTTTCGCGAAGGACAATTGCTGCAATTGACCGAGGACCACTCCCTGGTGATGGAGCAGGTGCGCCGCGGGATGCTCACCTTGGAAGAAGCCAAGCGCTCATCGGCGCAGAACATCATCACTCGTGCCTTGGGTACCGACGAAAGTACTCTTCCCGATCTTGGCGAGTTTCCGGCCCAAGATGGCGACGTCTTGTTGCTCACCACCGATGGCGTAATGCGGCACGTCGCCGACGAGGAGATGAGCAATATTCTGCTGCAGATTCCATCGTTACAGGCGGCCTGCCAAACCCTGATCGATGCAGCCAATGAAGGCGGCGGCGAAGACAACGCCACGTGCGTCCTTATCCGGGTGCGAAAGCAGAAAGCCGAGTGACGACCAATAGAGCAAAAGCTGATCTTCTTGTTGTGATGGCATGAACTGCGTCATCTGCTCTGCTACACTCAAATGTTTTGTACACTCCCTCTAAGCCTGCCAGACAACCAGGTCTCAAATCGGCCTCGGCCACGAGCTTTGCGGCCTATGCAATCGCCATCCTGCTTGGCTTGTTTTCCGGTTGGGTCAATGAGAAGGTTGATGACGCTCTGCTCACCGCCCTTTGCGTGCTCGCCTTCACGATGATGCTAGGCGTGTGGAAGTCGCGGCGTCCGTGGCGCTGGGTGCTGGTGGTGTGGGTAGGCGTCCCGCTTGTGCTTGCCTATTATCAGTTCATCGTGAAGTGGCCACACGATCGCGGCCAGGTGTATGGAGCTTTTCTACAGTTGCTGGCCGCGAGCGCGGGCGGCTTCGGCGGCCACTTCATGCGACAGATGATTGACCATGTTTTTCTGAAACAGGATGACTGACGCTTCAGCTGGTTTGGTATCTCTTGATAGCCGGCGGATAAAGCATTTGGACCGGTGCCGAGGAAGACGCGGCCGCTAATTGCACGGCGCTTAGCACAGACGCAAGCGACTCGATGTGACAGACCGCATCCACAGGAGGCGGCATGGTGGTTAGAGATTCCGTTCCGCTGCACAGAAGAATGACGGGAGCGGGAGTACCGGCAAGCAACTTCACCCTGGCAATCCAAGCGTTGGCGTGACGCGGGCTCAAGATAACGACAACGTCGGCCCGCTCGCTGCGATGCGCGCTGACCTGATAAAAGCTGTGCGCAATGTGCAGCCGAAATCCGCCCATACGCAACGCTTCCAGGACCGGAGCGCTGGCAACACAGTCGTCACATAGAAATAAGACCTTGTAAGGTGGCATGGTGCCTCCACCTACCGGTTCTGAGAGGTGTGTTCATTAAAGCATTGCAATGAGTGCCATGCCCGTGACGGCCATCACGTTCGCTGGTGATGCCACTGCGGCAGCTAGGCGTCGCCGTCCGACTTACCTGCGCCCGTAGGACCAGGCAGGCATTCTCCCTCCACGATAGCTGCCGGATTTTGCACAAATAACGCGTCAGCCACTTCTGTGCCCGCCAGTTCCGTGACTGCTCTGCGAGCTTCCGATAGCACCGGCCGGCGGCGCGTGGAATCGTGTGCATCGCTGGCGATGGCGTGAATGGCTTGCCGCTTGAGCAGCCATTCGGCCATGTCCTTTGAGCGGCTTCCCCAATGTCCGGTAAAGGCGTTAGCGGTCACCTGCACGAGGCAGCCTTGCTCCACGAATTCCAGAACCATTTCCGGTTTCTTCAGCAGCGGCTGGTTGCGTTCCGGATGCGTAATGATAGGAACCATGCCATTGCTGGAGAGGAACAACAGGCCCTGCTTTATCTCGGCCGCGAGGCCGAAGTCGCTGAACTCAACCAGCAGATACTGCGAGTCGCCGATGGTATATCGACGCGGATGGTCGAGGGCATCTTGAATGTTGTCGTAGGAGAAATGAAAGTCACAGCCCAAGCTGAAGGTCAGCTTTCCGTTAGCCGCGTCGCTGAGCTCGCCCAACATGTCGGTGTAGCGCTCGCGATCGTAGCTGAACTTATCGTTGCAATGCGGCGTTGCCACAATGTGCGTAATGCCGTCGAGGGTGGCTATGCGGCACATCTCGGCGGTCAGCTCCCAGGAGCTGGGCCCATCGTCGATGCCGGGAAGGATGTGGCAGTGGATGTCAACCATGTGTCTGTGCAAATGCTAAACAGATGCCTATTGACTCCTGCAAAAGAAATGTCCGCAAGACGGTCGAACGCATGGCTTCACGTTATCATCACACAACATCCTTACGGGGGGAATCCAACGATGGAATGGGAACGGTTTGCACGGTTTGTGCTGCTGGGAAGTGGGGACCTGGAACAATACGCGATCCTGCTGGTGCGAGTATCGCTGGGACTGTTCTTCGCCATCTCCGGCGCGAACAAGCTCTTCGTCGCCAGCCGAACGCAGGCCATGTATGAAACCCTGCTCGAGGCCAAGGTCCCGTTTCCACACGCGACGACCTATTTCGTCTCGGCCGTCGAGTTCGCCGGCGGATGCCTGCTGGCCGTGGGCTTGCTTTCCAGCCTGGCCTGCGTCGCTCTGCTGATCGACATGCTGGTCGCCATTCTCACCACAAAACTTTCCGCCATGCCCAAAGGACTTTCGCCTTTTAACTGGCTCGACAATTTCCTCTACCTTCCCGAGGTCCTGTACGTACTCTTCTTCGTCTGGCTGATCTGCTCCGGGCCGGGCAAATTCAGCGTCGATGCCTGGCTCGCCGGTAAGTTGGGGAGATGAGCCGGGCGTTTGGGTTCGACGACGGATGTACTCCAGAGCCCACAGGGCGACATAATCGTAGCCCAGGACGTGAGTCCTGGGTTGACATCATTATGCGGCGCGAGTCCCGCAGCGACCGCACGTCATTGAAATACCTCGGCCTTGTTAAACTCAATGCCCGCTTTTTCCAGCAGGTCAAGGAACTCTTCTTCAAAACTTTGTCGCTGGTGATGTTCCGGCTGATTTTGAATGTAGTGCCTCACGGCGTCCACTTTCGAGGGACTGACCGAGAACGCACCATAGCCTTCCTGCCATCCGGGCCAGGAGCCGTGTTCGCGAAGCCACCGCGACGAATTCGACTTCAACTTCTGCGTCGCCTCAGCGACCGGGACATGCGCGGGAAGGCAAAGCAGCATATGGATATGATTTTCTGTTCCACCGATCGCCCGTGCCTCGTAGCCAATGTTGCGAGCTATCCCGGCAACATAGGCCCAGAGTTTTGCTGGCTCCTTAGTCGCCGCGCGGCGTTCCTTGGCAGAGAAGACAATGTGGAAGAAAGTTGAACTGTAGGTGTGGGCCACGCAGTAAGTATCAGGCTGCGGTCGATGTTTAGGCGGTATTGGTGATCACACGTGCGCGTGATGCAAGGATGATACGAGAGCCCGAAGGGTGAAATAATCGTAGCCCAGGACGTAAGTCCTGGGTCAACGTTATCTGGTGAGACGAGTCCGATAGGACGGCATCGTCGAGGTTCGACGACGCGTGTGGTCCGGAGCCCGCAGGGCGAAATAATCGTAGCCCAGGACGTAAGTCCTGGGTTGACGTTATCGGCGGGGCGAGTCCGACAGGACGGCACACGGGTTTTAGCGAAGAGGTGTCGTCCCTGAAGGGACTTGGGACGATTTACAACGCATTCCCAGCACTCACGTGCTGGGCTACGATTGTGACGCCCTTCGGGCTGAGGCTTGCGCGGAACCGACGGAAATCGACAGTCAATTCTTACGAGACGAGCGCTGTAGGCGGAATCACCTCCCACTCATTCCAAGGGCAGGAATGAGTGGGCCACCCGGCGGTATCCGTGGGTGGGAAATCCACGCTAAGACCCCCTCCCCCCGCATCTCCGCATCTTTGTTTTCAATACTTTGCCTGCAAAGTATTCATAACACGCGATTTGCTTGATTCCGTAAGTCCTTGCTGCTGAATACGTTGCGCGATTCCAGCCAAAGTATTCTATCGAAAGCAGATACACGCAAAGTATTTCGAACAAAAGACTTATCGTGGCTTGGCCCTTGGCCAGTGGTTGGGCCGCTGATTTTCAAAGATCGCTGCTGCGGCCCGCAAGCCGTTTCACTATCACCGCTATATAGCGCAGACGGGCATGTGCAGCGCTGGAGTCTGACTCCAGCGCCACCATTCTATTTTGTGGATCGAAGCAGGGCCGAGCAGAAAACGCATTCCGCAGAACGAAGGTAACCAGAATCTCCCAAGAGCCACATGCTGCTGAGTTCGGCTGGATGCAGGGTTTCGCAAACAGCCCACTCACCGCTCTACCCGGTGCCCCACACATTCGCGGTTTTCGAATGTGTGGGAAATTGATAGTCAATTCTTACGAGACGAGTACTGCAAGCGAAATCGATTCCCACTCATTCCAAAGGCAGGAATGAGTGGGGCATGCGGCCAGGGTGCCATTCTTTGCCATGGGATGCCTCCTCGCCAGCGTCTTAGCACGAAGCTGCACGCTAGCGCCTTCTCATCCCATCTCATTCGAAACCAGGAATGAGTGGGGCATGCGGCCAGGGTGCCATTCTTTGCCATGGGATGCCTCCTCGCCAGCGTCTTAGCACGAAGCTGCACGCTAGCGCCTTCTCATCCCATCTCATTCGAAACCAGGAATGAGTGGGGCATCCGAAGTTCGGGAAGGTCAGCTGTTAGGACGGGCCGCCCGCCATTGTCTAGTATGATTTCACCCATAATTTCATTGCAGTATTGTCGATCACATGTGCGAGTGATCAGTCGGCACCCCGACCTAGCCGCAATTTTGGGAGGTGAGGTGTTTAGAGTGGGTGCTTGTCATGATGAAACGAGGGTCATGCCAGAGCCCGCAGGGCGACATAATCGTAGCCCAGGACGTAAGTCCTGGGTTGACGTTGTAACGCGGACGAGTCCGGTAGGACGACACACAGGGTTTCATCTTATTGACGAAGAGGTGTCGTCCCTGAAGGGACTCGGGGATTTCGATTGAACACATTCCCAGCACTCACGTGCTGGGCTACGATTGTGACGCCCTTCGGGCTGGGGTTAATGACTGCCGGGTTCTATAAAAGGGGATGTCAAGAGAAAATACTTCTCCTTCGACTGGAGGAAGGGAAGTTCTCTGACATCCAGCCCCTGGGTGTTGCCGAGTGGCGTAGATCCGTGGTTCGCTAGTCGTTTTCACTTCCATCCTACGGCGTCGTTCGGGTGCTGAAGCTACACAAGCCGAGCGGTGGCGATGTGCCAACCATGGTTCTATCGGAGACTCGCGCCGAGGCGCGGCACTATGGCTTTGTTGGGTTGTCCGAGGGAGCATATGGTGCCCCGTGAGACTTGGCGCCAGCGGCGCACGCAGCCTAACCCGGCCAGGATACTTGCCCTCGAACCCGAGCCCGCAGAACCCATCGACTAGGGTGGAAGTGATTCCGGTCTAGTCTTTCGGAGCGGCGCGCTCAAGCGGCTTGTGGCTTCACATATTCGGCGTCGAAGGGTTCTCCTTTCTTCCAGACATGCAAGGTGATGGCGGCGATCTTGCGCGCCAGGGTCAGGCGCGCCAGCTCCGGCTTCATCCCCTTTAGTAGAAGGTTTTCGTAGAACCGGCGAAAAGCTCCGTTGCTGCCACTGGCGGTGGTGGCCGCACTCTTAAACAGGTTCTTCAGATCGTGGTTGTGGTTGAGGTTTAATCCACGGATGAACACCGGTTTCTGGCGGCGCTGCAGTTGCCCATTCACTATTTGATAGTCCGCACTGCTGCGCGTCTCCAGCGCCAGCCCGCAGTAGGCCCAGAACTGCCGCTTCGTACGGAAGCGATGCGGGGTCTGCACTCGCCCGATCAGCAGGGCAACGCGAATCGGACCCAGCCACGGAATGGTGCGCAGCAACTTGGTCTCGCTATGTTGGCGACACTCCAGAATCAGATCGCGGCGGGCCTCGCGCCGCAGCTCTTGCAGCAGGTCCAGCTGCTGGTAGAGTCGCCGGGCGCGGCGCTGCAACCCGCTTTCGCTCAATTTCGTTAACCACTCTTCCCGATGCCGTGCTGCATACGGCTTCTGCCCGGCACAGGCAATGGCCTGGCTACGGTAGAGCGCTTTCAACCGGCCCATGGTGCGGGTGGTGTCTTCCGTCAGCGCGCTGTAGCTGCGCACCAGTTGCTTCACGGTCTGCGTACTGTTCTGTCCGTGATAGACCGGGGACAGAAGTCCGGCGCGCAACAGCTCGGCCAGCTTGCGGGCATCGATCTGGTCGCTCTTGTTGCCCGCCTTCAACAGCGCGTTCTTGCGCGGATTGCAGACCACCAGCTTGCTGACACGCCGCACTAGCAGATCGTACAGCCAGGCGGAATGCGTTCCCTCTTCGAAGGTCACGTGCAGCTCGCCGCGCACTCCGGCGAAGAAGTCGAGCAGGGCGCTGGCCTGCGTGGCCAGGATGGTTTGCTGGATCAGGTTGCCTTCGCCATCCAGCACCGCGGCGGAGATGGTGCTCTGGTGGACATCCAGCGCAATATACTTGATGCTGTTCATCAGGGTGTTCCTTTCGTCCGGCTTGGTTTACTGCTTCATCACAGCAACCAAATCCTACTGCGAAAGGGGCGCCCTTTTATAATGCGTGCCCCACACATTCGCGGGTTTCGAATGTGTGGGAGACCATGGATCAACTGGAGGCGACCTCGCCGAGACTGGCCGTTATGACAATTCATCCCACTCATTCGCGGTTTTCGAATGAGTGGGATTCGGAGATCACGAGGCTCCGTGTGTTTCATCACCGACCACACATCTGACCGACAACTAAGCTCAGAGTGTGACGAAAGGTCTGGAACGCTGGTACGGCGGGCACGATCTCCATTTCATAACCTGTAGCTGCTACAAACGGCGGCCCGAGCTGGGAACCGGCGCGCGCCGCGATCTCTTCCTGCGCGTTTTGGAGCGTGCAAGGCAGAAATATCGATTTGTGGTGATCGGCTACGTCGTCATGCCCGAGCACTTTCATCTCTTGATCACCGAACCGGATGTGGGCGATCCTTCCGTCGTAATGAAAGTCATCAAGGAGCGATTCACGAAGCTGCTTCACCATGGCGGCATCCGCACGGCCCCGATCTGGCAAAAGCGCTTCTATGATTTCAACGTCTGCACTTCGAAGAAGCGGATTGAAAAATTGCGCTACATGCATCGGAACCCAGTGAAGCGAGGTCTGGCGGAAAAACCTGAAGAGTGGGAGTGGAGCAGCTTCCGGTGGTACGCCTTCCAGCAAGTCGCGCCGGTACGAGTCAATTGTCAGGAGTGGCCGCTGACGATACGTTATTCCCCTGCGCGCACCCACTCATTCGAAAACCGCGAATGAGTGGGGCACGCATTATAAAAGGGCGCCCCTTTCGCAGTAGGATTTGGTTGCTGTGATGAAGCAGTAAACCAAGCCGGACGAAAGGAACACCCTGATGAACAGCATCAAGTATATTGCGCTGGATGTCCACCAGAGCACCATCTCCGCCGCGGTGCTGGATGGCGAAGGCAACCTGATCCAGCAAACCATCCTGGCCACGCAGGCCAGCGCCCTGCTCGACTTCTTCGCCGGAGTGCGCGGCGAGCTGCACGTGACCTTCGAAGAGGGAACGCATTCCGCCTGGCTGTACGATCTGCTAGTGCGGCGTGTCAGCAAGCTGGTGGTCTGCAATCCGCGCAAGAACGCGCTGTTGAAGGCGGGCAACAAGAGCGACCAGATCGATGCCCGCAAGCTGGCCGAGCTGTTGCGCGCCGGACTTCTGTCCCCGGTCTATCACGGACAGAACAGTACGCAGACCGTGAAGCAACTGGTGCGCAGCTACAGCGCGCTGACGGAAGACACCACCCGCACCATGGGCCGGTTGAAAGCGCTCTACCGTAGCCAGGCCATTGCCTGTGCCGGGCAGAAGCCGTATGCAGCACGGCATCGGGAAGAGTGGTTAACGAAATTGAGCGAAAGCGGGTTGCAGCGCCGCGCCCGGCGACTCTACCAGCAGCTGGACCTGCTGCAAGAGCTGCGGCGCGAGGCCCGCCGCGATCTGATTCTGGAGTGTCGCCAACATAGCGAGACCAAGTTGCTGCGCACCATTCCGTGGCTGGGTCCGATTCGCGTTGCCCTGCTGATCGGGCGAGTGCAGACCCCGCATCGCTTCCGTACGAAGCGGCAGTTCTGGGCCTACTGCGGGCTGGCGCTGGAGACGCGCAGCAGTGCGGACTATCAAATAGTGAATGGGCAACTGCAGCGCCGCCAGAAACCGGTGTTCATCCGTGGATTAAACCTCAACCACAACCACGATCTGAAGAACCTGTTTAAGAGTGCGGCCACCACCGCCAGTGGCAGTAACGGAGCTTTTCGCCGGTTCTACGAAAACCTTCTACTAAAGGGGATGAAGCCGGAGCTGGCCCCGGCCGCTGAGAGCGCCGCAGCGGTGACTAAAATTCTGCTCACGGACCATGGGGCCGTACGGTTCGCAGAGCGAGGAATCTCGCAAGCTATGATCGATGAAGCTGTGAAGACCGCTGAGCGGACAGGCACCATCAGCAGTGACATCGGGAAATACGGAACAATCCAACATACTTACCACGGCACGAATGGGATCTCTGTAGTGGTCGAAGCAGAAGGCAGAAACGCAGGCAAGGTGATCACTGTTTATCAGACGGGAAGCAAGCCATGACTGTTGTTACAAAGGTTGTGAGACGAGGATGAAAATACGGGTTGATCAATCTGGGAATGTTCTAATCCAGCTTCGCGAAGGTGCAGCTGCGATCCAGAAGCGTGCACAAGTGATTCTGGACTTGAACGCTCAAGGAAATTGGATAGGCGGTGTCGAAATCTTGGGAGGGCTACTCGACTTCTCTCTCCAAGAGGCAGTAGGTCCGTTTAATCCAAGAGTTCCCGTTGTGGGGGAGGGCCGTGATACACAGAAGCTCAAAGTGACCTATGATCCAGAAGCCAACGCAGCATATTTTTACTTGCCATACGGTAGGCGGCTTCAGAACCTGCCCGAAAACGGACGCCGCAAGATGACGGAATACTCTTACTCCATCAATCCCACGGCCGCGCTTGCCTTGGATGCAGGCGGCGGTCTGCTGACCATTTTGGTTCCTACTACTGCAGATGCAGTCGGACCGCTAGAGGAGTTTCTCTATTTCTTCGATCCGCCGGGTGCCCCTCGATAAGAGAGAAGGGGTTGTCAAGCGCCGGGTGCCCCACCCATTCGCGGGTTTCGAATGTGTGGGAGACCATGGATCAACTGGAGGCGACCTCGCCGAGACTGGCGGTCACAACAAATCATTCCCACTCATTCCAACGTCAGGAATGAGTTGGGTACCCGACCGCTGGCTTCTGACTACTGGCTGCTGGCTACTGTTCTTTACCTCACGAGCGAACCTGCGCAAGAATCGAATGCACGACGTTGAGCGTGTGCTGTGCGGCGAAGATTTCTTTTAGCTTGTCCTTAAATGCGCTCTCGGAGATGAGCGAGGTTGTGTTGTTGAGATACTTCATAACCAAAGGATAGAAGTTAATGCCGTGAGATAGAGTAAACAACTCGAACTTGTAGCTTAGCGTGGGCGCATTGATATAGAAGTAGTGGACGAATAGGTTGCCGGTGGCCTGAGTTACAACTTCTCCCTTCACCAACTGGCGCGTTTTTTCGCCCAGCAATGCGGCTTGCTCTTTCAGGATGGTCACCGGCGTGGTCAGGTTGGAGTCGGCAATGTTTTCGGGCCAAAGATTGTCAGGCATGATACCTCCCAAAGAAACCGCGGTTCAGAGTTACTGGTAAACCGTCATCTCATCAATTCGGCCTTGAAAGGGCATGGCTTCAGAGGCTGCTGAAAAAAGTCGGTTTGAGCTGGCGTTTTGAAAGGGCACACCTTTAGAGCTTGTCCTGAGCTTGTCGAAGGATGTGCCGTTAAGCTCTTTATTCTTGTCATCTCGAGCGGGCTTCAGCCCGCGAGAGACCTGCTTTTTCGACTTTTTCAACAACCTCTTTAGCCATGCCGTGGCCGGCTCTCTTGCAAGGGGACTTTAGCCCCTGCGGTATTTCTCCTTGGCCTCTCCAGTACTAACCAGATGGCTTGCAGCAACATCAAAATTTCAGATCCAACATTACCGGCAGATGGTCCGACGCCATCTCTTTGTCGGGCTGTCCGTCGTCTTGCAACAGCGAATCTTTACCGATCGAAGTAGGAATGCGCACGCCCCCGGGGGCGAAGCCCTTCAGCAAATCGGGGCGCAGCAGTACCTGGTCGAACAGGTTCCAGTAGTAGCAAAGGTGCTCGCTATTCTCAAAGTAGTGCGTTCCGCAGGCCTCGCCATTGTCGCCGAGGTAGTTCCACATGGGATTGTAGAAGAACTTGTATTTCTGGCGCTGGACGGTGCGGATATTGCGAGCCGCGACGCGCCGGCTCATGACGGCATGCAGGCCGCCGGCGATGACCATGCCGGATTCGAAAGGATTCATATTGAGATCGCCCAGCAGAATGGTGCGCTGATGTCCTTCCTTGTTCTCGACCTCGTCGATGGCTTGGGCCAGGTGCACGGACTCAACCACCAGGCTCTCCTCAGAGAAGTTCATCTTCGCGGGAAGATGCGCGGCGGCGACCAGGATGTTTTGGTGCGGAGGCAGCGCAAGACGGCGAATCGAGATGCGGTGGCTCTCAAACAGAGGCGTGAGGAAATCGGAATCGAAGCGAGTGAAGAAAAGTAGGTGGCCGCAGTTGCCGGGAGCGTATTGGTAGTCGGACGAGTGGGCGTTGAGTTCCTCCAGCATTCGCGCCGACTTCGTCGGACATTCGGCGAGGATGAGGACGTCGACTTCCTCCTGCCGGGCAAGACGAGCGACGAAGCCGTGCAGTTCGCGCCGATTGAGATTCCAGAAGAGGAACTTCGGCATAGAGCGAGGGTAGCAGAAAACCTGTTCTCGCTCAGGCTCTATTGGCTGAGCGGTTCGTCCGGGGATACAGCCGGGCGATTAGTGAGCGGCGCGTTGCAGTAGGGACAAACCTCGGCATCTAATTCGACGGCGCGATTGCAGTTGGAACACAGCCCCTTGGGTTGTTCAGGATCCATAACTGTAAGAGCCCGACCGCAAGGGTTGGGTTGCCAGCCGGGGAATGCCAATTCTGAGGTCAGACATCACGCGCCAGCAGGTTTGCCGTACTGCGATTCCCGCCATGCGTTTCTGACAATTCCCATTATCTTGCCGTCAGTCCAAGTCCTGGTCGCGTAGCCCATCAGCCGACACGCCGTCGTTCTTTCGGGGATCGCCGAACAGTTCTTGCACAAGGCTCAGCAATTCTTGCGGACGGTGGCTGTGAACGATGTGATCAGCCCATTTCAACTCACGTTCCGTGGGCGTAAGCGCAATGATTGGCAGTTTGGGGGTGGACTCCTTTACCGACCGGATGAGCGCATCCGCATCGAAATTCGGGATTCCGCAGTGAATGATGAGCGCCTGAATATTGGGGAAAAGACGCACCAGCTCGAGTGTTTCGGAGACCGAGTGCGCGGTTATCACGTTGAACTTGAAAGTCTCCAGGATGAGTTTGCGGGTCGATAGGGCCTGTTCGGGCTCGGGTTCGGCAACGATAAAGGCAGGTCTGGTCAAATAAGGCTCTCTTTCTTCGGTTCAGATGAGCTGCACTCTATTGGATGATCTACAGGGTATTAAGTTGGCAACGTTCCCAGGACTTTTCGACGCGGTTAGGGGAGCCAATAAGCCTATGCCCAATCGGACCATGCCGAAGGCCTCCTGTTGCCATTCCTCGAACCAGGATCGGCCCGCTTCTGGCGAAACCAGCGTTTCCGCTGCGGGGCGATGGCCTCTCCTCCGCAATGCGTTTTTTTGTAGTATAAGTATACGTATGGCTGTATATTTATGCTATGTCGAAACTCTCGCGCCACACCGTCATTTGCGACCTGGTTGCCAGCCAGGAGGTTGCCAGCCAGGAAGAGTTGCGGCGGCGGCTGTATAAGCGCGGACACCAGGTGACCCAGGCGACGCTGTCGCGCGACATCCATGAGTTGCGGCTGGTGAAGACGGCGGAAGGCTACAAGCTGCCCCAAGGCGAGGTCGCCGAGGCGTTTTTGCCTTCCATCGAGCGGCTGATTCACGAGTTTGTTTACGACGTGAAGACCGCGCAAAACCTGGTGGTGGTGAAGACCAGCGCAGGCAGCGCGCAGCCGGTGTCGGCCGCCATCGACACCGAGGAGTGGGAGGAAGTTGTGGGCACCATCGGGGGAGATGACACGATTCTGGTCATCGCCCATGACGCCAGAATCGCGGAGAAGCTGGCCAGGCGTATTCAGAAATATTTTGCCTAGGAGACATCGGCCCTCGATAAAGCCTTCGACAAAGATGAACGCCACTCTACAACCCGCTGTCTTCGGCGCCACCGGTTACTCCGGCTTAGAGCTGGTGCGTTTGCTCGCGCGCCACCCTGCGGTTAAAAAGCCTCTGCTGTTCCAGCGCAACGGGGAGAGTGGCGGGTACGCCGATTTGAGCGAAGCGTATCCACAGTTGGCGGGCAACGGCGGATTTCCGTTTGAAACTTTCTCGTGGCAGCGGATGAAAGATGCCGGAGTGGATGTCGTATTCCTGGCGACTCCGCACGAGTTCTCGCGCGAGTGGGTCCCGCAGGCGATCGGCCGCGGTTTGCGTGTGATCGATCTCAGCGGAGCATGGCGTCTGAAGCAATCGGCGAATCGCGAAGTGTACGGATTCAGCGATGCCAATGCACACGACGCGTCGCTCCTCGATGAAGCCGCGGTTTACGGATTGCCCGAGCTCCATGCCGAAGCAATAAAGGACGCTGCTTTGCTGGCGAATCCGGGATGCTATCCGACGTCGATCATTTTGGCGCTGGCGCCGTGGATTCGCGCTGGGTACGTGGATGTGGAGCACGGCATCATATGCGACTCAAAGTCAGGAGTTTCCGGAGCGGGCAAGACGCCGTCGGTTAAGACGCATTTTGTGGAAGTTGAGGGGGACTTCAGCGCCTACAACGTCTTCGGACATCGGCACACCGGCGAGATGCTGGAGCAACTTGGACTCGAGTCAGGATCGCTTCAGTTCACGCCACATCTGCTGCCGATTCCGCGCGGCATTCTCTCCACCATCTATGTGAAGCTGACGAAGGTTGCGCCGCAGGAGGAATTGGAGCAATGTCTGCGCGAGTTCTACGCAGGCAAGCCGTGGGTTCGTATCTTCGGCGCGGCGCGGCTGCCGCAGATCAAATTCTCACGCAACACCAATTTCTGTGACATCGGCTTTTCGCTATCGCCCGACGGTAAACGGGCGGTCGTGGTGTCGTGCATCGACAACCTGTTGAAGGGCGCCGCCGGCCAAGCCGTGCAGAACATGAACCTGATGTTCGGCTTCGACGAGAAAGAAGGATTGCAATGAAACTGGTGATCAAGATTGGTGGCGCGGCGCTTGACGACAAAGAGCTGGTCAAAAAGTTTGCCAAGACAATCCCCAGCTTGTGTCGCGAAGGTCACAAGCTGGTGATTGTGCATGGGGGAGGAGCTGCGATCAGCCGCACCTTGAAGCAACTGGGCTGTGAGACGACCTTCGTCGACGGCTTGCGCGTTACCGATGCGCAGACGCGCGATGTGGCCGTGATGGTGCTGGCGGGACAGCTCAACAAGCAGTTGGTGGCGTCGATCGGCGCGGCGGGACAGCCCTCGCTGGGCATGTGCGGCGGCGATTTGCAAATGTTTCGTGCAGCGAAGAAGAAGCAGCCGGACCTGGGCTATGTGGGCGAAATCTGTTCCGTGGACGCGCAGTGGATCGAGCGACTGTGGAGCGCGGGCATCGTTCCGGTGATTTCGAGCCTGGCGCTTGGGGTTGACGGTGAGTACTACAACATCAATGCAGATCACATGGCATCGGCATGCGCGGTGGCTTGTGGTGCCGATGCGCTGATCTATCTCACCGATGTAGCGGGAGTGAAGGATGCCGAAGGCGCCGTGATTCGCTGGCTGGATGTAAAAGCGATAGCTGAAATGGTCCAACAAGCGATGCGGTCAGTGGGGGCATGTTGCCCAAACTGGAAGCTTGCACCAAGGCACTGAAGCGGGGCGTAGCAAGGGTCCGCATCCTGCCCGCCGACCACGCCGAGGTGTTGCCCGGTTTCTTTAGTGACCTGATCGAATGCGGGACCGAGGTGATTGCAACGTGACGGAAGTCGTGCGGATAGAAGCGCAAAGAAAGGTCGGATGCGTGAGAGCTGTGTCGTCCCTGAAAGGGACTTGGGATTAATTTTCGACTTTACCCCGGGCTTATGCCCGGGGCTAAAACAAATGTCGCCCCTGCGCGGCTGGATTTGGTGCGCTCGTTCCACCAAGCTAACTTGAAACGAGTTCTGATCAGACTCTCTAGTTGCTGATTGCTAATTGCTAATTGCTAATTGCTATTCACCGGAGGTACGAGATGATTGCTACTTCAATTCCCGCGGGTCTAAGTCCCAAGACTTATCCACAGCGGAGCGTTTCCGGACGCGACCTGATCTCGATTCAAGATTTCACGCCCGACGAACTCGCCTGCACGCTGGAGTTGGCAGCGGCGATGAAGGCGCGCTCCGGCCTGGTCATCCAGGCACTCTGGCCGGCAAGCAGATTGTTCTGTTCTTCGAGAAGCCTTCGCTGCGCACCCGCTTGACGTTTGAGGCCGGCATCAACAGTCTGGGTGGAGTGTCGTTTTTCGTCGACCAGACGCAGTCGCGGCTGGGCGCACGTGAAAGCCTCAGCGACGTGGCGCATAACCTCGAGCGCTGGGTCGATGGTGTGGTGCTGCGAACGTTCGCGCACGAGACCGTTACGACCATGGCTACGCACGCGTCGATCCCGGTGATCAACGCGCTCAGCGAATTGGAGCATCCCTGCCAGGCACTGGCTGACATGCTGACACTGCAGGAACGTTTCGGCGACCTGCGCAATGTGTATCTTGCTTACCTTGGCGATGAGATGTCGCGCACTCGCTGATGCTCGCGGCAGCAAGTTTGGGAGCAACCATCTCCGTGGGAACTCCTAAAGGATACGAACCAGGCGAAGGCAGATTGAGCGCGGCGCAAGAGTTGGCGGCAGCCTCCGGTGGCCAAGTGCAGGTCGTCAACGATCCCATTGAGGCGGTCGCCGGGGCCGACGCGGTATACACCGACGTGTGGGCCAGCATGGGTCAAGAAGACGAGGCTACCGAGCGGCGCGAGATATTTCTGCCCTTCCAGGTGAACCAGAAGCTGTTTTCTTATGCCGCGAAGCATGCGCTCTTCATGCACTGTCTTCCGGCCCATCGTGGAGATGAAGTCGCGGCAGCGGTGATTGATTCGCCGCGGTCCGTGGTGTTC
>CAVREJ010000007.1:0-260863 GCA_963720135.1 uncultured Acidobacteriaceae bacterium | reverse complement strand
AAGTAGATGAATGGGCTGCGTAACCAGTTGTTTTTATGCGTCGTTGTTGCTTTACGGCGGTCTCGGCAGTAAGAACATCAGCATTTGCCATGATTAGGTTCCTTTCTTTCGATGAATTCACAGAAACCAAGAAGGCGAGGAATCGCTGCCTGCATTGGCGGGCAAGCTCTTTATCCGCTATTAGATTCCCTGCGCCGCCATCAGTCACATCTTTGAGTCAATTTCAGGCGACAAGATTCCGGCAAGTAATGCGGGCTTAATTTCGCTCGCGCATGAGACACGCATTCTCCCTTCACAAATCGGTAGCCATCCGGTCTGCTTCCAGACCGACCAACATGTGCCCACCCTCCTACTCTATCTCTAATTACTCAGTGAAATTGTAATCTGTCCGTAGAGCCACGCCAAAATCGCTCAGTAAGTCGAGGTGTCTACGGGCTGTTTTCCAGGGAGGCCAAAGCATGGCAGACAATACACCGTCTCCGGGCTTTGAGCATCTCCCCGTGCCGCAAAGACCAATCGTCATCGAGTCCCATTGCCGCCTCTGCGGCCTGTTCATGGCGCAAGTTCCGAGCCCTACTTCTTGCTACGCGCAGAACTCGATCACACCTGCTCCCAGTGGCTGAAGTTGTATCGGGAGTGAAACGTGCAACCCGACAGGACATTCGCGCACCGCATCGCTGCCAAAGGCATCATCGAATCCATCTGCATGACCTGTTTCCTAACCATGAGCCGACGCCAGACGCAGGCAGAAGCGGAAGAGGCGGAGATTGAGCACGTCTGCCAGGGACGATCCCGAACCGGTCCCATTCCTGTTTCTCCGATACTCGCAGCCGTTTCAAACTGCACTCTCCTTTGCTAGACTCCGGCTATGCTCTCTGGCGTCCAGCGGGCGAAGCTCGACAAATCGGCCGGCCCTATTCGTCGCGCGCTCCAGTATTCCGTGTACGACTGGACCCGCGAGATGCCGAAGTCCAAACGCTTTGTCGCCTGGGGCGGGATTTTGATACAGGGCTACGCCATATATTCACTTTGGACGCGCTCTTTGGTGTGGCCCTGGATGTGGCCGAAAGACGACCTTTTCTATCTATGCGTGTTGTTGCTTTACGCACTGGGTGGCGCGCTAATGAACGGGACGCTAACTTCGGAATTTGTCCGGAAGACGCAACTGGAAGCCGACCAGATCGCCGCGCGACAAATCCAGCAGATGCTCCATCCCGAGAAATTGGGGGAACTGCACGGCTACGAGGTAGAGACGTTCTACAAACCCCTTCGTGAGGTCGGCGGCGACTACTTTGACGTTATCGAACTTGCCGGCAACCGAACGCTGCTGTCGGTAGCGGATGTCTGTGGGAAAGGGATGCCGGCGGCCCTGCTGTCGGCAAACATACAGGCACTAGTGCGGAGTATTGCGAACGTTGCTTCGGATCCGGTGACCTTGGCTAAACAGATCAACCAGCACCTGACGCGTTACACCCCGCAGGACCGCTTCGCGACGGCAGTATTCGTCGTGCTGAACCGCGATTCGGGAGAATTGACCTATGTGAATGCCGGTCATAACGCCCCGATTGTGTTTTGTCCCGAATCAACTACCTTTCTGAAAGCCACGGGAATGCCACTTGGGTTGTTTGCCGACGCGGAGTATGAAGCGGGTACGGCCACTATTCGGTTTGGTTGCGCCCTCCTCCTGTTCACCGATGGACTGACCGACTCGATTGCCGGACAAAATCCCGAAAACCGATTGTGCGAGGCTTTGGCGGACCGTTCAGGGAAGACAATGTCCAGCCTCAAGTCCTTAGTTGACCCGAAATTCAATGAGGACGATGTCACCATATTGCTGCTTAAACGCCCGGCCGCTTCTGCCTCCAGCACTGGGTCCGCATAGGGCTCGCTTGTCCTGCCGCTGGCAGGCCCTGGGCGAGCTGGAGTAAGATTTTGTCATGCCCAAGACTTCCACGCCGTTCGAGGTCGCCTGTCCCTGCTGTGGTGCATTGCTGAAGATCGATAGTGACACGAAGGCTGTGATCGCGCATACGCCCAAGGCTGTCCCCAAAACCTTCGAGGACCTGGAATCGGCGGCCCGCGCCATGAAAGACCAGGACACCCGCAAGGAGTCCATCTTCCGGCAATCGGTGGAGGCACAGAAACATTCGGGCGACCTGCTGGAGAAAAAGTTTCAGGAAGCTCTCAAACGCGCCAAGGAAACGCCAGACACGGGCAAGCCGATTCGGGACTTTGATTTGGATTAGGTCACCACAGAGGCACGGAGACACAGAGGTTTTTATTTTCGTTTGTTTTCGCAGCAACACATTTTGATTTCAACATCAAGCTAAAATAACAAGCAAGTACGTTTTTTCTGTGTCTCTGTGCCTCTGTGCCTCTGTGCCTCTGTGCCTCTGTGCCTCTGTGCCTCTGTGCCTCTGTGCCTCTGTGCCTCTGTGCCTCTGTGCCTCTGTGCCTCTGTGGTGAACCACAAGTCACGTCCACTGCTTCTCGGCCACCGTGGCGCCCGCCCGCGGCTCCCTCGTCTCGGCCTACGCTGGCCCGGTGCACCCGCTGAGAACAGCCTCGCCGCGTTTGAGTACGCTCTCGCCCACGGCTGCGATGGCGTCGAATTCGATGTGCGCTTCACCAGCGATCGCCGCAGCGCGCTTTGTCACGATCCGAAATTCGGACGTCGAGAGGTTGCCAGAACCGAGTACTCCGGCCTGGATCGCCGTCACCCCTTTGAGCGCCGCCGTGCGCCAATGGCCTGTCTGGAAGATGTGCTGGCACGTTTCGGAAGCATGTCGTATTTGGATATCGAACTAAAGGTCGCCGGCCAGGAGGAGACGATTGTGGCCGCGATCAAGGCCCACCTGCCCATGTACGGTTTTGTGGTGTCTTCGTTTTTGCCCGAGGTGTTACTGCGGTTGCACGAACTCGATGCTTCGCTGCCATTGGGCTTTGTCTGCAAACATGCAGAAATTGCGCGGCAATGGACGAGGCTGCCGGTCTCGATCTTCATCCCGCATTACAAGCTGCTCTCGCAAGCTGTCGTGGATGAAGTTCATCTCGCCGGACTGAAGATCTTTACCTGGACCGTAAATCACCAGCGCGACCTGGTGCGCCTCGCCAACTGGGGCGTTGATGGTTTGATCTCCGATGATCCGAAGTTGCTACGTCGGATTTTTGTGAAATCAGCATGAACGCTGGAGAGGCCGCTTTGCGCCCACCGTCCGCCGTCATTTAGATTGTGAAGAATGACAACAGGTGAGCGATTCGAGCGCGCCGTATCCATCATGGCCCGGCTGCGCGGGCCCGGCGGATGCCCGTGGGACCGCGAACAGACCTTCGACACAATCAAACCCTACACGCTGGAAGAAGCCTACGAGGTGGTGGAAGCCATCGACGGCCGCGACTGGGATGAACTGACGGGCGAGCTCGGCGACCTGCTGTTGCAGGTGCTGTTCTACTCGGAGATGGCGGCGGAGGAGAAGCGCTTCTCTATTGACGATGTGCTTGACCGGCTCTCTACCAAGCTGGTCGATCGCCATCCTCACGTCTTTGGTGACGTGAAGGCCGATACGCCGAGCGACGTGCTGCGTAACTGGCAGGCACTGAAGGCGGAGGAGAAAAAGAAGCGCCAGCCGTGGACCGGCGAGGAGAGGCGCGCCACAGCGCCGGATCGTTCCGATTCCGTCCTGGCGGGCGTGTCGTCGAAGATGCCGTCGCTGATGGAGGCGCACAAGATCAGCTCCCGCGTCGCCAATGTCGGCTTTGATTGGCCGAACATCGAAGATCTCTTTGAGAAGCTGAACGAGGAAACCCAGGAGCTTCGCAAGAATTTGGAGGAGTATCCCGCGCCAGGTCCGCGTCCGGAGTCGGCGGCGGGAGTAGCTGGGGCACGCAGCGTCAAGATTTCACCGGAACTGCGCTCGCGATTGGAAGACGAGGTCGGCGACCTGCTGTTCGTAGTCGTAAACATCGCACGTTACCTCGCACTCGATCCCGAGTCAGCGCTGCGCAAGACCAACCGCAAGTTCCGCCGGCGCTTCGAGTATCTTGAAGACAGGCTTCGCGAGCAGGGGCGGAAACCATCCGGAGCATCTCTCGACGAAATGGAGTCGCTGTGGCAGGAATCGAAGCGCCAGGAAAAAGTGTGACAGCAGACTCGCTCGTGCTCCGCAATTGTACCGAGCTGGAGGAGTTTCATGCCTGCGTGGCCCTGCAGAAAGAGGTCTGGGGGTTTGCGGATAACGAGTTAGTGCCGCTGCGCATTTTTTCCCTGGCGCCCAAAATTGGCGGGCAGGTGATCGGCGCGTGGGAAGGCGAAACGCTGGCAGGCTTTGCCTTCTCGATTCCGGGAACACGCACCGGCCATCCCTATTTGCACTCGCATATGCTCGCGGTGAAGGAGGGCTATCGCAACAGCGGACTGGGGCGCCGTATCAAGTTGTTTCAGCGTGAGGACGCCATCGCACACGGCTACGAGTTGTTGGAGTGGACCTTTGATCCGCTGGAGATCAAGAACGCTTATCTCAATTTGGAGCGCCTGGGCGCAATTGCTCGCCGTTACAACCTCAATCAGTATGGGATTACGTCGTCGCCGCTGCAAGGTTTTCTTCCCACCGACCGGCTGGTGGCCGAGTGGTGGCTGACGTCGAAGCGAGTTGCGACTCTCCTCTCGACGGGTAAGCATCCGGAATTCGTCGAGGAAGCGCGCGTGGAGATTCCTGCCGAGATTTACGAGTGGAAGAAAGAACCAGAGACGCGGCAGAAGGCGGCGGCAGTACAACTGCGCAATCGCGAGGCATTTCTGTCGGCATTCTCACGTGGACTGGCTTGCCTGGGCTACGAGCGCGACGCGCAAGGCAATGGTTGCTTCCTGCTGGGACGATGGGATGAGGATTGGTCGTACGCGAGCAAGTAATCGATGAAAATTGAAGCCATCACCCTACGCGAGTTGCAAATGCCGCTCGTCCATTTTTTTGAGACCAGCTTTGGACGCACCACTACCCGTCGCATCCTGCTAATCACGGTGCATGCCGACGGACTCGAAGGCTGGGGCGAGTGCGTTGCCGGCGAAGCCCCGTATTACAGCGAAGAGTACATCGAGGACGCATGGGATGTTAGTGCGCGATACCTGGCCCCAGCGCTACTGGGCAAGACGCTGCAGTCGGGATCCGAGGTGCCCGCTTTGCTCTCGCGCGTTCGCGAACATCGCATGGCCAAGGCGGCGCTGGAAAATGCCGTCTGGGACGCCGAGGCGCAGCAGAAGGGAACTCCGCTGTGGAAGTTGCTCGGTGGCACGCAGCGCGAAATCGCTTGCGGTGTGAGCATCGGTATCCAGGATTCACACGAGCAACTATTGCAAAAGATCGAAACTGAGCTGGCCGCTGGGTACCAGCGTATCAAGATCAAGGTCAAGCCGGGATGGGACGTTAAAGTACTGGAGAAGATCCGCGTACGCTGGCCTACGATTCTGCTGAGCTGCGATGCCAATTCCGCCTACACGCTAGCAGATATCGACCATCTGAAGGGCTTCGACGGTTTCAATTTGCTGATGATTGAACAACCGCTGTGGAGCGACGATTTCTACTTTCACGCGCGATTGCAGAAGCAATTGCTGACAGCGATCTGCCTCGACGAAGCCATCCGCAGCGCTCGTGATGCTGAAGCTGCTTTAGAACTTGCTGCTTGCCGCATCATCAACATCAAGGTCGGGCGGATAGGCGGCTTCTCCGAGGCGATCCTGGTGCACGATGTGGCGCAGGCTTTCAACGTTCCTGTCTGGTGCGGAGGCATGCTGGAGTCGGGAATTGGCCGCTCCCACAATGTGGCACTTTCCACACTGCCCAACTTCAAGCTGCCGGGCGATGTGTCGGCGTCAAAGCGATATTGGAAGGAAGACATTATTGAGCCTGAGGTTGAGGTCTCTCTGGCGGGAACAATTGCAGTCAGTGACAAGCCGGGACGTGGCTATGAACTGCGGAAGGATCTTATCGAAAAGCTGACTGTAAGAAAACGGCTATTGCAGGCATAAGATTTGGAGCGGTTTTGTTTTTTGCTGCACCGATGGGGAATCTGCTTTAGACAGCCTCGGTCAGAATGGTCCGCCACTACTTGTGAGTGTTTTCCGCTTGATTGACGCCACTTGGGCTATTTTGGGCGACAGCTTCGGTGCTCTTCTGCAGTAAATCAAGCGCTTGGGCAGTCGTGATGTCTGGGGGCACCGGCCGGAAGTCCGTCATGGTCTCGGTTGACCAGATAGTCAGCGGCTTGAAGAGAAGAATTTTCCCATGAAACTGCAGCGTTTCCTGCACCTCTTCCCAGTCGCCGCCACCAACGTCGCGCTGTACGATGATGAATCTGCCGCCCTTGTCCAGACGGCCCAGAATCCCCCAGCCGAAATCAACGTCTTTGAACAGCGTGCCGTCGATCTTAGCAATGCGCATCGCCTTGCGATCGATGATCAAATCGCCCTCCATGCCCTGATAGACCGCCGTTTCATGGTTCGGAGGATTGAAATTGGGATTCGGTCTAAATTTCAAATGGACCAGCTCCTCGCCATTAGGGCCATGATCAGTACCGGCATAGGTATAGAGGAATGCATCCGGAAGGCTGCTCAACATCGCCTCAGCGCGCTTGTCGTCTGCTTTGTTGGACTCCCGCCGCTTGCTCCGGGCGTCCGCATCGTGGGCGAATTTGTCCAGTCTTTCGTTTTCTTTCTGCCGCTCCTCGGCGGTCAACGGCCGACCATTGATGAGCAGCGTGGTGGTCAAGCCACCCTGTTTGGTACGGACAATTTCTTTGGTTATGGAGTGATCTTTGTACTCCGTAGTGTCCCTAAACATTTTATAAAACTGAACATTGCTGGCCCTGATCTCATTCTTGGAGGCTTGTCGCACCAGCTCAAGCGGGTCGATGTTCCCCTTCTGCTGGGCGTGACCCAGCACGCTGACGATCAGAGCGACCATCACCGCGGCTACGGTTTGACTCGTACGCATTCTCGGTAAATCCACCCGTACCCCTAAGTTAAAGTGCAAACTAATCCTGACAGTTAGACGAGACCTGTCGTATCTTAGTTGCTTTTTCGACAAGGCGGCTGCCGTAGGCGCTGAGAAACGGCTGCAGTACAGGCGCCGAAAAACTCCCGCACAAGCACTTTCCTGTTGAGTGTCTCTCTTGACGAAGCACTTCGGCAAGTACCTCTTGACGCGGCGCGGAAGGCGGTCAGAAAAAACAAAAGCCAGCGTTAAGGCTGGCCGTCGCTGAAGGAGGAGGTTGGAATGGGCTCAAATGCGTCGGCCCAATTAGAAAAAGGCAGTCCCATTGGGTTTTTGGCCGGGTCCGTACGAAGAAAACCGTTGTTCCCCTGGTTGCCGGTTTTATCCGTCCGGCCGACATTCTAATCGGGCCGACACCTCATTCAGTAAGCAACCCTAGGGCCAAACTCGAGGATGTGCTTAAACAAGGGCGTTTGACGCCAGACACCCTCAAGTCGTCGTTAATCAAGTGGTTAAGATACCGGAAAGGTAACTGTCCCCTTCCAATTGTGGCACCCGCGGTTCCATCCATGAGTAGCTGAGTTCCCGTCGCCCAAAATATCTCTCTGCGATTTAGCTTGATTCTCTGGTCAGAAATCGGTTCTTGACGCCTATTGATTCTTGGGGAGCCGGTAAAATCCACGCCCGCGGGTATAGATTTGTGAGACGTGTGCGCCATGCCGAGAGGCGCGATATCGTGCGAAAAAGAATTTTAGATCGGCATCGACGGCTTTGATGCGACGAACTGCCATTCCCGAGTTACTCGACGACGATCTCGGCACAGCCGCGGAGATTGCGGAAAGTCTGATTGACTTGCGCCACATTAATCGGTGGTTCGGCGGAATGCGCACAACTACCGAGTTACTTCGCGAAGTCGCGAGCAAGATTGGCTGCCGGAAACTCTCGCTACTGGAAGTGGGCGCTGGAAACGGAGACTTGCCTTTTGCGGCGCAACGAATTCTGGCGGAGCGCGGTATTGGGCTGCAGGTAACCCTTCTGGATCGGGTGTGCTCGCATCTGCCACGTGGAAGCGCGGCTTCGGTTGCGGGCGACGCCTTGCGGCTGCCCTTTCGGGATGACACGTTCGATGTCGTCAGCTGCTCGCTCCTGGCCCATCATTTTGAGCCTGAGGCGTTAGTAAAGTTCGCTGCTGAATCACTGCGCGTAGCCCGACAGGCAGTGCTTATCAATGATCTGATCCGTAGCCGGTCGCACCTGTTGCTGGTTTATCTTGGATTGCCGCTCTTCCGCAGTCGCATCACCTGGCATGACGCACCCGCCTCGGTCTGCCGGGCTTACACTTGCGAGGAGATGAGTGGCGTGCTGGCGAACGTAGGAGCCAGAAAAATTCAAGTTTCACGGCATTATCTGTTCCGCATGGGTGTGTTGCTGTGGAAGTGAGGAAAGCGGGAACTAGCAATTAGCGATTGGCTTTTAGTCCTTAGCATTCGGCACGCAGTATTTGGCGGCAATGCCGGCGCTCTTCATCTGGGCTCGTGATAAAAGCTCAATAACCCTCACGACATTCTGCGAATCGCAGTGGTTGCTACTAAATGCTAAGGGCTGAATCCTAAGAGCTAATTGCTAATTGCTAACTGCTAAATGCTAAATACTGATCCCCAATTCGACCTCGCGATCGTGGGAGGTGGGCCCGCGGGAAGTTCCTGCGCGATTACCGCGGCGCGGCTAGGTGCAAGAGTCGGATTGTTCGAGGCGAAAGATTTTCCGCGGCATCGAGTTTGCGGAGAATTTGTTTCGGCGGAATCGCTGGATGTCCTGGCCGACTTACTGCGGGATGAATCCACGGCCGAGACCCTCTTCCAGGTAGCGCCTCTGATCAGGCGTACGCGTTTTCTTCTGGGCGAGCGAATAATCGAAGCGCCAGTCACTCCTCCGGCGCTAAGCGTTTCGAGATATGACCTGGATGCATTGCTGTGGGAAGCTGCGCGCCGAACCGGTGCAGAGGTCCATCCCAACTGCGAGATAGTCGGCAGTAATGGTGACGGTCCGTTCGTGCTGGAGACGTCATCTAGAAAATTCACGGCGAAAGCGCTGGTTGTCGCAGCTGGAAGGTGGTCACAGTTCACCGTTGACCGAACGGTCCCTTCCGGCCCCAAGTGGATCGGACTAAAGGCGCATTTCCAGGAATCGTGGACGGAGCCATGCACAGATCTGTATTTTTTCTCCGATGGCTACTGCGGCGTACAACCAGTTGCCCAGCATGTGGTGAATGCTTGTGCGATGGTGCGCTCCGATCGGGCGACTTCTTTGGAGCAGGTCTGCGAACTTCATCCCCGATTGGCACGCCGTGCGGCGAGGTGGCGGCCGATCATGCAACCCGTGAGCACTGCGCCACTGATCTATCGGCAACCGCAGCCGGTGCGAGGAAACACCATCTTCATCGGCGACGCAGCCGCGTTTATCGATCCGTTTGCCGGCGACGGTATTTCCATCGCCTTGCGTAGCGGACGAGTGGCGGCGCAGTGCATCTGCAGTGAGTTCTTTCTGGGCAGAAATTCGCTGGCCGCAGCGGCTGCCGGATACGAGCAAGAATATGCCATGCAGTTCGCTCCGCTGATAGCGGCTGCTTCGAGGGTGCGCCCTCTGCTGTCGTTGCCAGATTTCGCCCAATTCGCCGTGTTCGAATTGTTCCGCTTCCCTGGTTTGCTACCCTTCCTGATCCGCAAGACACGTCGTGCTGGATGAGGCCTGGGGTTCGAGCTAAACTTCTCCCATCACCTGACCTCGCAAGCCGAATTGGGGACAAAAGGAATGGCCGATCCGACACCGCAAGTATCTGTTCGCAACACCATGCCAGGCGATTTCAAAGGCATCACCCAGCTGTGCAAAAGAATTTATCCCGACACCGCGCCATGGAATGCAGAGCAGCTTTCGTCGCACTTGCGACTTTTCCCCCAAGGCCAATTCGTGGCGGTGTATGGGTTGGACGAAACCGTGGTCGGGATGGCAGCCAGCCTGATCGTGGATTGGGATGACTACCAGATGCTGGACAATTGGGAGCGATTCACCGCGGATGGCATGTTCATCAATCACGATCCGCAGCGGGGACGCACACTATACGGTGCTGAAGTGATCGTCGATCCAAACCTGCAGCATCATGGTATTGGCGACAAACTCTACGAGGCCCGCCGTGGATTGACGGAAACGCTTCAACTGAGACGGATTCGCGCGGGATCACGACTGCGGGGATATCATCAATGCGCCGACCGCGTGAAACCGGCAGAGTACGTAACGGAAGTGGTGGAAGGCGTCCGCCACGATCCAACGCTCAGTTTCCAATTACAGGAAGGGTTTCACGTTCTTGCGGTGGTTCCTCACTATCTGAGCGACGATCCTGAAAGTCTGGGATATGCGGCCGTCATTGAGTGGTTGAACCCGCTGCTCGCCAGGCCAGAACATATCGCCGGCAGGCCTACGCAGTTCTTAAGCAAGACTTCCCTGGACGCGGAGGGAATAACGCGCGGCAAAGGGGCAGCGGCAGCAGGCTGAAGCAGGACCTTTACCGAATCACCAGCACTTCACGAATGTTGTCGCGGCCAAGGAAAAATTTGATCGAGGAATATTCGCGAAACAGATTCTCAACATGGCGGTTGTTGAAGATGCGTTGCAGTTTGTAGGCGCGCGCCGGCTGCAGCTCCAAAGTGTCCTTGGAGGCAATGTTGTAGCGGTAAAACGGGGCGTCCGGGCCGGCATCCTTGGTGTGAAAGAAGGCCAGCATGATACCGCCGGGTTTCATGGCGATCTGTATGCGCTCGATCACGGGCTTCACCAAGGGTTCAGGCAAGAAGTCGGCGAGGTCCCAAAACATGACCGCATCAAACTCTTCTCTAACGAAGGCCAGGTTTTCATGCAGAAAGCGGTCGACATCCACGGTAGTGCCGCCATCGCCGTTGGGGATGATCAGGGTCTTGTCGGTCGCCGTTCGCAGTACATCTTCCTGATGAAACTTATGCCCCAGGCCCGTCATGAAGGTGATGTTGGCAGGCGAGGTAGAGCCTAAGTCGAGAACTTTCAGGCCTTCTTCACGAGAGATCGACCGGATAAATTCGTTGAAACCAGTGGAGCGACGACTCACCCTTTGTCCGGGCACAATGTCGTCATCCGAGCCCTGCCGGACAGGACTGCCGAATAGTCTGCTGAAGATGCCAGGAGCCACTGCGACCATTGTATGGGGAGAACGCCGCAACCATCAATCTTTTCGCGCTGAAAGCAGCGGGCAAGGGTTTGGCAATGGGCCGGGGACGACTACATTAGGGCGCCTGGCGCGCAGCGCCCATGAACGAAAAACTTCGGCTTCTTAGAATTTCTTAGGCTCCAGAAGCGACCCTTGTGCCGAGTTGGCCGTTACGGGAGCCGCGGCGGCCAGTGCAGTGGCTGGCGGCTTCGTGTCCAGCCTCCCAGCCGGTTCTGGCTTCTGAATGTCAATCGTGCCTTTGAAGAAAGCGCCATCTTCGATGGAGATTCGTGAGGTGGAAATGTCTCCAGTCAACGATGCCGTTTTGCGCAATTCGACGCGCTCCGTAGCATGTACGTCGCCATCCACCCGGCCATGCAAAATTACATTGCGGGCTTCGATGTTGGCCCGTACCCGTCCATTGGGACCGACCGTAAGGCTTTGACCACGCAACGAGATAGAGCCCTCGACTTCGCCGTCGATGACTAAATCTTCACTTCCAGAAAGTTCGCCCTTCACCACCACCGACTTGCCGATGGTCGCAACCTCGCTGCTGCGCAAGCTCTCGCTGCGGGCGGGTTCGGCCGAACGAGGTGGCGTACTCAGAGGCGGATTAAAAGCTGAGACTGGTGGGCCTGCATTCGAAACTGGTGCGGTGTGTTCGTCTTCTTCTTTGCGCTTCCACATACTCTTGAGCTCCATACGGTTGCAGCGCCGACCAGCAGGCGTCCGCGGCGCCCCTCGTTGGGAGCGCCTAAACCGCTGGCAAGAGCATACCCAACCCTAAGCGCAGCCGCAAACCATTTTGCCAGGTATCCGCAAAATTACGGTGACTTTCGGGCGACTCCCAGGATGGCTCCGTACCAAGACTGCGATCTCTGGTTGGTAGTGTCCTAATTTGCCCATCTCAGGCTCCGAGCGCGGCATCAATCGTGCTACGCACCCACTGCGAAACCGTCTGCTTCTGCGATTTTGCCGCCGCCTCTACCGCCCTGATTCCGTCAACGGTGAATCGCACCGGCACGATCTTGCCCTTTGCTGCGCCCTTCGGCAACTTCGGCCTTCCGGGTTTACGCTTCTTCAGGTTCGCCACTCTTAAACTCCTGTAAAATTGTCGCTTTCACTGCGAGTACAGCCGACGTGACTGGCTGGACCGCGGTGAACGCCGGTCATGCGCTCTATTGAGCGAATACTGGAACCCTCGGCTAATGCGCTTATCGCCGCAATCTGCTTGTCGATGCTGAGTACGTTTGCAATGCTTATTACCGTATTACACAAATATCAGCTTGTCAAGTGTTTTTGTGTTACAATTTTATCTATTTAATTGCGAAGACGCTACGAATCGTATGAAACAAGACAATGCCGACGACAAGCTAGATGAACAATCCGCAGCTCATGCGGAGGATACTCCAATTATTCCAGACCATCTGCAACGCGATCAGGGTCAGCCAGTAAGAGACACAGCTAGCAATGATCAGAGCGAGGGGCTTGAGCACATTCGATGGGCTGAAAAGTGGATGGTTCGGCTGACCGCCGCGCTGGTTGCGGCTTCGCTCGCATCCCTCGGAACCGCTATTCTCCAATGGCGTTCCAGTGAAAACCAAGGGGTTGATACCCACAATCTTGCTGCAGCGGCAGGCAAGCAGTCCGATGCCGCTAGCACAATGGCCGACGCCGCTGGCGACCAAGTTGACGCGGCGAATAACTTTGCTGATAGCGCGGAAGAAATCAACCGTAAGATTTCGGACGCTGTTGGTGCATTCCAGCGGATGGCTAGATCGTCGGAGGATTCCGTAAGGCAAGCCAAGAATTCGTTCGATTACGCGGTAGAACAAGCTCGATTGGATCAGAGGGCGTGGGTGGGTGATACCGGCGTTAACTGGAACAAATTCAGCGAAACCGAAACCCCCACCGCGACGGCTGACATCGTAAATTCTGGCAAAACCCCCGCGCTGGGAGTGTCTATGGAGATGGCGGTTAGAATGCTGCCCGCCAATGTACCCTTTGAACCCTCTTATGATGAACCCTTGGGAGTCGGTAGCAAGGTAGCGATTCAACCCCAACAAAAGGTGACGATTAGTAATCCCCCTGATTCAAAATTCCTGTTCACCAAGGAACGAATGGAGGTAATCAGGAACGGGACTTTTAGGCTCTACGTTTATGGGCGGGTAGAATATCGAGATGTTTTCAACTGAATTCACCACACAACATTTTGCGGTTTCGCCCACCAGGATTTGAGTGCCATTGCTTCCGGCTGTGAAACATACAATGAGGCCGACTAGCCCCAAAATCCAAATTAGGACACTACCCTCTGGTTAGCCGTCACCGTCTTCCGATTACGGCTCCCGTATAATTGCAGGTTTCGTACCTCTCGCCGACGCGCAAGCAAATCCACCGGCGAGAGACTTAGGACTTATTCCCATGACTCAAATTGAGCTGATTCTGGCCCGCGAAATTCTGGATTCGCGCGGTAATCCCACGGTCGAAGCTGACGTCATTCTGGAGAGCGGGGCACGCGGGCGAGCGGCGGTTCCCAGCGGCGCCTCCACCGGCGAGCATGAAGCGCTGGAGCTGCGCGATGGCGACAAGGGCCGCTATGCGGGCAAGGGCGTTCTGAAGGCCGTCGAGAACATCAACGAGGTGATTTCGCCTGAACTTGAAGGCATGGATGCCAGCGAACAGCGCGACCTTGACAATGCCATGCTGGTGCTCGACGGTACGCCGACGAAGAGCAAGCTGGGCGCGAATGCGATTCTGGCCGTGTCCATGGCGGCGGCGCGCGCCATGGCTGACCACTTGGGAATTGAACTCTACCGATATCTTGGCGGTTTCACGACCGGTCTGCTGCCCACGCCGATGATGAACATCCTTAATGGCGGAGCCCATGCCGACAACAACGTGGACTTTCAGGAGTTCATGGTCATGCCGGTGGGCGCAAAGTCGTTCTGCGAAGCTCTGCGCTGGGGCGTCGAAACTTTCCATGTGCTGAAGGGCGTACTGAAAAAGCGCGGCTACAACACCGCAGTCGGCGATGAAGGTGGATTTGCGCCATCGGTCAAGTCGAACACCGAGGCCATAGAAGTAATACTCGAAGCCATCACGCAAGCCGGTTACAAGCCGGGCGAGCAGATCGCCATCGCTCTCGACCCCGCGGCCAGCGAGTTCTACGACAGCACCAAGAAGAAGTACGTCTTCAAGAAGTCCGACAAGAGCGAGCATTCCAGCGAAGACATGGTGAAATTCTGGGCCGATTGGGTGCGGCAGTATCCCATCGTGTCCCTGGAAGACGGCTTCGCAGAGGATGACTGGGATGGTTGGAAGTTGGTGACGGACGAACTCGGTGGCACGATTCAGCTCGTTGGCGACGACATCTTCGTGACCAACATCGAGATTTTCCAGCGCGGCATCGACGCCGGCGTGGCGAACTCGATCCTCATCAAGCTGAATCAGATTGGTTCAGTCAGCGAGACCATCGACGCCATCAATCTGGCGCGCCAAAATGGCTACACGGCGGTGATCTCGCACCGCTCGGGCGAGACGGAAGACACCTTCATCGCCGATCTTGCCGTTGCTACGGGAGCAGGACAGATTAAGACGGGTTCGGCTTCGCGCACCGATCGTATTGCCAAGTACAACCAGTTGCTGCGCATAGAGGAAGAACTCGGCCCAGCGGCGCGGTTCCTGGGACTAAAGGCGCTGAACTATCGCGGGGAGCTGGCGGGGAAGGCAGGATCAAGGACTAGGGGTTAGGGACTAGGGGGATCCCCGGATTTCCGATTCGCCAATATTTTGCGAATGTGCTCTCCGTCCTGACGGGCCGGATCCGGACACCCGCTTCATCACTTTCAAAGATCAACCGGTCGCCCATTCTCACACCCTGCACACGACGGATCTCGTGCGGCGCCGTAATCTGTCCCCTGGGCGTGATTCTTGCCTGCTTTTGCAACCGTTACGTCCAACAGTCGTTATCTTATCGCGGTGTCCTCTACCTCAAATTTAACAAAGGTCCCCGTGCTCTCAATCGCTGGTAGTGGTGTCATAAAACACCACTACCCAATCCCTCATGAACTATCTCACTCTTCGTATCACCGCCCAGTATCCCGATAGTGTTTCGCCAAGTGGAGCTTGGCGAGCGCCGAATACGGCAGCAAGCGAGCGCAACAACATTCCCGCGATGATTCCGCAGCGCAATGTCGCTACTTGGCCGTTGGAAAAGTGCTTGCGTGCGTAGCGGAGCATGTTTCCATACCAGAACATCTGCTTGTCGCGAAACTTCAGCTGGCCCACACTGTGCGCGCCGCTGTGGCGGAAACGCGCCGCCGGGCAGTAGACGATCTTGCCACTGTTCTCCCCCAGCCGCTGGCAGAGATCGACATCCTCGAACCACACCGGAAAGAACTGCTCGTCAAAGCCGCCGACGGATTCCCATGCCGCTCGCGTGATTGCGAGGCACGCCCCCGCCGGCTGTCGGACCTCCTGCGCCTGCGAATAGTCGGCGTCGAGGCAGCGATAACGTCGGTTTAGCGGATTGCGCGGCCACAGTTGGTTTACCAGCATCGCCTCGCACAGTAGGGTTGCGAGAGTTGGCAGCTGTCGAAACGTGAAGCCGCGTGCTGGTCGTCCGTCGTCTGCCAGGAGTGCACCGCCAGCTGCGACTGCACCGGTGGTTTCGAGACACTGCAACAGTACTTTGACCGCTCCCGGCTCGGCGATGGTGTCGGGATTGAGCACCAGCAGAACATCTCCGGAGGCCTCCTTTGCCGCTTGATTCACGGCGGCGGCAAAGCCAAGGTTCTCTGAATTTGCAATTAGGTGCACGGCATGCCAGGCGACGAACTCCTCCACCCGTTGCACGGTTTCGTCGCGCGAAGCGTTGTCCACCACTATGATCTCGCAATCTTCGCGCGCCAGCGACTCCAGGCAGCCCTCAATGCTGGCGGCTGAGTTATGGGTCACGATCATGGCGGAGCAGCGCAACATAGGGAAGGAAGCACGCATTATAATCGTCGCTTCGTTTATTCTTCGGAAGGGCGCACAGATCACACAGTGGCGCGGCTGGAGACAACTTGGAAATTATTGAAACCCGGCTGCCCGGCGTGTTCGTGGTGAGGCCGCGAGTCCACGAAGACCCACGCGGCTTCTTCATGGAAACCTATCGCGAGAACGTACTGGCAGGCGCCGGCATCCACGAGCAGTTCGTACAAGACAATCATTCGCACTCATCGCGTGGCGTGTTGCGCGGATTGCATTACCAACTCCGGAACCCGCAGGCTAAGCTATGCCGCGTGGTGCAGGGTGAAGTGCTGGACGTCGCAGTGGATATTCGCGTCGGTTCCCCGAACTTCGGACAGTGGGTCAGTGTATTGCTCTCGGCGGAAAACCATGTAGAGCTCTACGTGCCGAAGGGATTTGCGCATGGCTTCGTGGTCCAGTCCGAAACCGCGGACTTCCTCTACAAATGCAGCGACTATTACAATGGCAGCGATGACCGCGGCGTGCTCTGGAACGATCCTGCCATCGGCATTGATTGGGAAACGCCCTCGCCTATCCTGTCTGAAAAGGACAATAGTTATCTTCCACTTTCGCAGATCGCACTCGACCAGTTGCCGCGATACCAACCATGAGCCTGCGACTTCTCGTCACCGGCGCCACCGGCCAGATAGGCTGGCATTTGCAGCGTACCCTGGCGCCCTTGGGCGACGTAACCGCCCTCACGCGCGATCAACTGGATCTGTCTGACCTGGATGCCGTGACACGAGCGGTACGCGAATTTGAGCCTGACGTCCTGGTGAACGCCGCCGCCTATACGGCGGTAGACAAAGCGGAGAGCGAGCCCGACCTGGCGCGGACCATCAACGCTCTGGCCCCCGCGCGCATGGCAGAGGAGTTGGCAAGCACTGGCTTGTTGATCCATTACTCCACCGACTACGTCTTTGACGGCAACAAGCCCACGGCGCAGGCCTATCGAGAGAACGACGCGACTGGACCGCTCAACGTCTATGGTCAGACCAAGCTGGAAGGCGAGCAGTTGATCGCCGCGGCTGGGTGCCCGTACATCATCCTGCGAACTACTTGGGTGTACGACACTCGCGGCAAGAATTTTCTGCGTACCGTTTTGCGTCTGGCTCGCGAAAGGGAAGAGCTGCGCATGGTCGGCGACCAGTATGGCGCACCCACATGGGCGCGGACGATCGCAGAAGCAACCGCGATCGTTCTGGCTCGATCGCTGGCGCGCAACAGCGAAACCGGCACTTGGCAAAGTGGGCTTTTTCATCTTACGGCTGCGGAACAAACGTCTTGGGTAGGGTTCGCGCGAGCTATCCTTGAGGACTACGAAACGCTTCTCGATTGGCCCGCCGACACAGGTGAGTTCGGCGGACCCCTGAAGGCCAAGCGTGTTGTGCCCATCACCAGCGAGCAATTCCAGGCACCTGCCCGGCGACCGCGCAATTCCGTCCTCTCCAATGCTAAGGTGCAGGCTACCTTTGGAGTTATGCTGCCGGATTGGCGAAGCCAGCTGCGGCTTGCCATGCAGGACGCGATTCGCTGATAATCGCTGTGTACACAGTCGCTGAACAGTTCTATCGTTTCGCACGCCATGGCAGCGTGCTTACGCAGGGTTTTGGTCGTAGGAGTCGTCCGCAGTTGCGGTGCGCGCCTGCGCTGTCTGCGGCACAAGGACGGAGAACCAATGAAAGGAATAGTCCTGGCGGGCGGCATCGGTACTCGTCTGTATCCGCTGACCCGCGTTACCAATAAGCACCTCCTGCCCGTGTACGACAAACCGATGATCTTCTACCCTCTGCAGACGCTGGTCGATGCTGGCATTCGCGACATCCTGATCGTGACCGGCGGACAGAACGCCGGCGATTTTCTCCGGCTGCTGCAGAACGGCAAGGAGTTCGGTCTGCAACAACTCAGCTTCGCCTACCAGGAGGGAGAAGGCGGAATCGCCGATGCGCTTCGCCTGGCCGAGCCCTGGGCCAAAGGCGACAAGATTTGTGTCGTTCTGGGCGACAACATCATTGAGGGTGACATGCGCGAGGCGGCCAGGAGTTTCGAGCAACTTGATAAAGGCGCCATGGTCATGCTGAAGGATGTGCCTGATCCTGAGCGCTTCGGAGTGCCGGTGTTTGAACAGGGCCGCATCGTGCGGATTGAGGAGAAGCCCAAGAAGCCGCTCTCGTCGTACGCGGTTATCGGCATCTACTTTTACGACGCTACAGTCTTCGATCGCATCCGCAGGCTGAAGCCATCGGGCCGCGGGGAATACGAGATTACCGATATCAACAACAGTTATATTGCCGAAGGCACCCTTCAGCACACACTGTTGGAAGGCTGGTGGACCGACGCCGGCACCTTTGAATCGCTGTGGCACGCCAGCAACATGGTGCGCGACAAGGTGCAGCGCAATGCGGAAGAGCCCGCGACGGTGCGTAGCCTATGAAGCTGCTAGTCACCGGAGGCGCTGGATTCATAGGCTCCAACTTCGTCCATTACACACTGGCCAGGCATCCGGAACGGAAGCTGGTGGTGCTCGACAAGCTCACCTATGCGGGTAACTTGAAGAATCTGGAGCCGGCATTGCGGCACGGCAAGTGCGAGTTTGTGCAGCTGGACATTTGTGACCGCGAGGTGTTGGATGCGGTGCGCGGATGTGATGCCGTCATCCACTTTGCCGCCGAGAGTCATGTGGATCGCAGCATCGAGGACGCCGCAGCATTCGTCCGCACCAACGTGGATGGAACGCACAACCTGATCCAGGCTTGTCGAGAAGCAGGCGTGCCGCGATTCTTGCACGTCAGTACCGACGAAGTATATGGCAGCCTGGGTGAAGAAGGCGAGTTTACGGAAGAATCTCCGCTGCAGCCGAACAGTCCGTACGCCGCGACCAAAGCAGCCTCGGATTTGCTTGTCCTGGCCTACGTACGCACCCACAAGTTTGCCGCGGTAGTAACCCGCTGCTCCAATAATTACGGGCCGTATCAATTTCCGGAGAAGTTCATTCCGCTGATGATCGCGCAGGCGATGGCGGGCCAGCCGCTGCCAGTGTACGGCAAAGGCAGCAATGTGCGCGACTGGATTCACGTCAACGACCACTGCATGGCGCTAGACGCAGTTTTGCAGCGGGGGCGCGAAGGCGAGGTTTACAACATCGGCGGCGGTTGCGAAATGCGAAATCTCGAGGTTGCGAAATTGATTCTCGCTGCCTTGGGCCGCTCCGAAGCGCTCATTGAGTTCGTGAGCGATCGTAAGGGACACGATCTGCGTTATGCAATCAACTGCGAGAAGCTGGAACGCGAGCTGGGGTGGCGGGCTGCAATTGGTTTCGATCAGGGACTGGCGGAGACGATCGCGTGGTACCGCGAGAACCTGTCATGGCTCGATGACGTGCGCACCGGTCAGTATCGCGACTACTTCCAGAAACACTACGTGCAGCGGGAGAAAACCTTCGCACCGTAGGGCTGAATGAAACTGGTCACCTTTCACGACAATCTCGCGCGCCAGCATATTGGCGCGCTTACCTTAGACGGCCGCATTGCCGACCTCAATGCTGCTTATAAATTTTATCGTCGTGAAAAGGAAGACGGCGACGCTGAAGAGGGCATGGCCGATGCCCGGGTACCTACCGACATGCGGTCGCTCTTCGAGGGCGGGGATCGCAGCCTGGATGCAGCCCGTGCAGCGCTCGACTACGTAACGTCGCAAAACCCCGAAGCTGGGGTTGACGGCGAACCGGTCTTATACTCGCGCGACGAGATTCACATCAAAGCGCCGATCATTCCGAAAAAGTTCTTCCACACGGCCGGCAACTTTCGCGAACATCATCATGAAGCTCAGCAGGCAGGCTTCTCACATCCGGTGCTTCCATGGATCGTCTTCTTCCAGAACGTAGACGCCATCATCGGACCCGATGAGCCAGTGATCTTTCCGCCACACCTCACTCAGGAACTCGACTACGAACTTGAGCTCGCAGTCGTCCTCAAGCGGGCCGGCAAACATTTCACAGCCAAGGAGGCCGAGCAGTACAGTGGCGGGTATGTGATCTTCAACGACATAACCGCTCGCGACATTCAACGCAACGAGATGAAGTCGGGTGTCTTCAGTTTTTGCAAGGGTATCGATTCGTTCTGTCCATTGGGGCCGCACATCGTCACTGCCGACGAGATCGCCGATCCGCATAACCTGGCGATGGAGTTACGCGTGAATGGCGAACCGCGGCAGCGCTCGCACACCAGCAAGATGTCGGTCACTATTCCCGAAATCCTCGCGCACTATTCAGCAATGGGATATAGCGCAGGTGATGTGGTGTCCACCGGAACCGTCTCCGGCGTCGCCGCCTTCAGCGCTGATCCCAAAGCATGGTTTCTCAAGCCGGGCGATGTTATGGAGTGCGAGATTGAGCAGATCGGCATCCTTCGCAACCCGGTCATTTCGTGGGAGCAGGCCTACGGTGTAAAAGCACCAGAAAGCCAGGGAGCGCTAACATGAGCGACGTCGCCGGCAAAATCTGGACCAGCGAATTGAACGCGCGACCCGGTGTGAAACCCATTTTCGATCGCTCGCGTACCGTACGTTTCTACGACACCACATTACGTGACGGCGAACAGACCGTTGGCGTGGTTTTCAGTCCGCAGCAGAAACTCGAAATCGCGAAGAAACTGGACGAACTTGGGGTAAGTCGCATCGAAGCGGGTTTTCCCAAGGTGTCGAAGGAAGACGGCGAAGCCATCTCGATGATCTTGCGAGCGGGCCTGAAACACTCTCAGGTGTGGGGTTTTGCTCGTGCTACCCGTGGCGACGTGGACGAGTTAGTTCGACTGGGGCTGCAAGCCGCGGTGATTGAAGTGCCTATCAGCGAGATCAAACTGAAGGCTTACGGCATTTCCCGCGATGAGGCGGTTCGGCGTGCGACTGAGGCAATCGGTTACGCCTCGGAACATGGTATTCGAGTCGCCTTCTTCGGAGTAGACGGTACGCGCGCCGACCTCGAGTTTCTCCGGCGCGTCTACTCCGCAGCGCTGGAAGCGGGAGCCCAAGAAGTGGTTGTGGTGGACACCATTGGGGCGTGTACGCCCGAAGCTGTCGAGTTTCTGGTGCGCTGGATGAGTGAGTGGATTGGTCCGGATATTCCGATCCACTGGCATGGCCACAATGACTTCGGACTCGGAACGGCCGCGGCCATCGCGGCAGTTCGCGGTGGCGCAAGCTGGATTCAAGGCACCATCAACGGAATGGGCGAGCGCGCCGGAAACACCGATATCGCCGAAGTGGCGCTCGCCTTGAAGTGCCTATACGACGTGCCCGTCGAAATGAATCTCGAAAGAATTCGAGAAGTGTCGGAGGTGGTTTGCCGGGCGGGAAAGTACCAACTGGAAGCTTGGAAGCCATTGATTGGCGACAATCTGTTTCTGCGCGAGAGTGGCGCGGTGGCCACTCAATTTCACATGCCACAAGCCATCGAGCCGTATGCCGCGGAGCTAGTCGGCGCTCACCGTGGCATTGTGCTGGGTAAGAAGAGTGGACTCGACAGCATCCGGCTGAAGGCAGAAGAACTCGGAGTTGACGTACCCGAGTCCAATCGCGCGACCATCCTGGAACTGGTAAAGCGCAAGGCCATCGAAAAGGGGGGCCTGCTCAGCGACGACGAATTTCGCTCGATAGTCGGTCAACATACTGTCGCAAAATCCAAAGCTTAAGAGTTGAGAGTGACAACAATAGCGGCCCTTCGGCCGCCATTGTTTTCGTGATTGTTGAGGATGCTACGGCTCAAGCACGTGAGTTGCTTTATCTCCGTAGAAGGTCATTTCGACCAATACTCGCTGGTTCTTCGCATTCTGTTTGTAAGTCTGCTCGGTGCGCTGCGCTTTCGCGGTGAGTGGCACCAGCGTGCACTTTGCTTTGGCCTCGGCATTTCCATTGATCTGCTTGAAGATCATGATGTGTGTTTGGCCTTGCATCTCATGCGTGATGTTGTAATCACCTGCCGGCAGCAAGCTTCCCGCAACAACTGTCGGCTCCGTAAAGTTGATGGTTTGTTTTGTAGCAATGCCCATGGGATTGTCTTTTGCCGCCATGCTGCCGATCAGCACCAAGACGAGTCCGATAAGGACGGCGAACATAATTTTGCGCGTATGCATAAGCCTCCAATGAGAGCCCATAAATATAGTGGGCCGTAAGAATCCAACATTAGTGTAGATAGAATCCCCGAAAAGTGGTGTGCTGCCAGTCACAAAGTGATGTGAGTTGCCGGCCGTGGTTTCTCAGAGGAGTTTGCGAAGTTCTCGACGCAGGATTTTGCCGGAGGCGGTACGCGGCAGCGCTTGCACGAAATAGATTTCGCGCGGCATTTTGTAAGGGGTGAGACGGTCAGCGACGAAGCTCTGCAGTGAGCATTCGCTTTGCTTGCTGGCTACCTCTCCTTCACGCAACACGACGAAGGCGCATGGAATCTCCTCTCCCGCGCTGTCGACTCTCGAAACCACGCCGCAATCGCGCACCGCTGGATGTTCAAGCAGCACGCTTTCCACTTCGGCCGGCGCAATCGAGAAGCCCTTGTATTTCATCATCTCCTTGCGCCGATCGACCACGTAGTATTGGCCGCTGTCGTCGACACGTACGATGTCGCCAGACCAGTACCATCCGTCGCGCAGCACCGCGGCACTAGCATCGCGAGACTTCCAATAGCCCAGCATGAATTGTGGTCCGCGCATTACCAACTCGCCAATTTCTCCTGGTGCTACGTCGTTCTCCTTTTCATCCACAACCCGGCATTCGGTTTGTGCGACTGGAGCCCCAACGGAATCGGGTTTGTACAGCTCAGGAAGAAGAAACCCCAAATGCGTGACCGGTGACGCTTCAGTCATTCCGTAGCCCTGGCGAATGGGAATGCCGGTGCTCTGGGAAAAGCGGCGGGCCAGTTCTGGCGCCAGCGGAGCGGCTCCCGACTTCACCCAGCGCATGCGATGTTCGCGCGGAAATTTCCCCTGCTCCGCGGCTTGGCAGTACGCCAGCAGCGTTGGCGGCACACACAGAGTGATCGTCACTCCATCCTGCACAATCGTCTCCAGCGAACGTTCGCAGTTGAAACGCGGCATCAATACCAGGGTGCAGCCGCACATCAAGGTGAGATTCAAGCCGACGGTCAGACCGTAGATGTGATAGAGCGGAAGAAAGCATAACAGCACATCCGATTCGCTGATGGCGCCAAACTCCCCCGGGGTGAGCGTCTGATAGACGTTGGCGACCAGGTTGAAATGCGACAGCATCACGCCTTTGGGTAACCCGGTGGTCCCGCTGGAGAAGGGAAGCGTGGCCAAGGCCACGCGGGAATCGTGCTGCGGCTCATGCAAGCGCACGCTGAGGTTCGCCTCGAACAAAGACTCCCATGGTTCCGAGCCGCTTGGCCCAGGATTGCGTATGGTGTAAACCTTGCGTAATGCGGGAAGCCCCGAAAGATCAATGCCCGCGAGCAGCGCGCCGTCGCTAATGAGAGCGACCGCCTCCGCCGTCTCCAGTTGATAGCGGACCTCACGCTCGCGGTAGGTTGGGTTCATCGTTGTGGGTACCGCACCGGCCAAGGTCGCAGCGTGGTAGGCAACGCCGAACTCCCAGCAATTCGGTAGATAAATGGCAATCATCTCTCCGGGGCGAATGCCAGCTGCGACCAGGCCGCGTGCGGCCCGCTCGACCAGTGCGCCGTACGCTGCATAGGTGATTCGCCTCGCGGGCGTGCAGGAAGTGTCCACCATGGCGATCTTCTGCCCGTGCTGGCGGCAGGAATCGAGTACGACATCGTGGACAAACCTGCCCTCGGGATTGTCGTAGAGCCGGGTGCGACGACCTTCCGCTTGCGTTGCCATACTGCGTGCGCAAAAGTCTAACAGGTATTCGCTCATACAGGAGCCGGTAACAAACAGAGCAGCGTTTGTTATTCTGTCTGACGAATATCAGCCACTCGAGAACCTATGCGTGGACTCAAAGGCAAGCGTGTCCTCATCACCGGAGGCGCCAGTGGTATTGGTGCGGCGACGGCCGCGAGGTTCCTGGAGGAGGGCTCAGTAGTCGCGGTTCTGGACCGCGATCCTGCCGCGTGCGAAAAGATCCGCGCGGAACAGCCCGGTATCGCTGGGGCGTTTGTTGCCGACGTTGCCGATCACAAGCAAGTGCAGAGCTCCGTTGCGGCCATAGTAGGCGATCTGGGCGGCTTGGATGTCGTCATCAACAATGCCGGCATCAGTATTCGTCACCAGTTCCTCGATATCACGCCCGAAGACTGGAGCCAGGTGCTCGCGGTGAACCTGACCGGCGTCTTCAATGTCGCGCAAACCGTCGCCCGCTACATGATGAAACACGCCGGCGGCGTCATTCTGAATACCGCGTCCACCAACGGCATCATGGGTTATCCCTACTACGCAGACTACAACGCATCCAAGGCCGGAGTGATTGAGCTGACGCGCTCCATGGCGCTGGAGTTAGCGCCAAAAGTTCGAGTGAACGCGGTTGCGCCCGGATACGTCCTGACCCCGATGCAGCGCTCCGAATACTCTGACGAAATGCTGGAGGCGGTAAACCAGAAGATCCCATTACGTCGGCACGCCCGGGCCGAAGAGGTTGCTGCCCTGTTCGCGTTCCTGGCCTCCGACGATGCCACATACCTGAGTGGACACGTGTACGTGATCGACGGTGCCGAGACCGCTGGCGGATTGGCAAGTCGATGATCACGGCCAACTCCGTTTAGGCCGTGCATTACGCTCTAGTCTGACTCTTCATGCACTTGTCTGCTCTAGTCGCCGGATGTGTTTGCATTATTCTGTGGCTCTATCTCCTGCTGGGCCATGGCCGCTTTTGGATGGTGCAGCGCCTGCGTGCGAAGGCTGCACCTTTGACGGCGATCGCTGGCCCTATCGCGGTAGTCATTCCTGCTCGTAATGAGGCCGACGTCATTGGCGGCGCGATTCATTCTCTTCTGCGGCAGAGCTGCGCTGGCGTGCTTCACATTTTCCTCGTGGACGACAATAGCGCGGATGAGACTGCGGCAGTAGCACGTGAAGCTGCCTCGAATAGTTCGCATCCGGAAGCACTAACCATCATTCATGGCCAGCCTCTGCCCGATGGCTGGACCGGCAAGCTATGGGCGATGCAGCAAGGTATCGAGCAAGCGCGGCGGCTCTATCCTCAATTTCTGCTGCTTACCGACGCCGACATTAAGCACTCGCCAGAAAACCTGGCAACGCTTGTTGCCGCTGCCGAAGGTGGAGGCTACGATCTGGCGTCATTCATGGTGAAGCTGCACTGCCGCGGCCTGGCCGAGAAGCTGCTCATTCCGGCGTTTGTTTTCTTCTTCCTCATGCTGTATCCACCAGAGTGGATTCGAAATTCGCGACGCAAGATCGCAGGCGCTGCTGGCGGCTGCATCTTGATTCGTCCGGAAGCGTTGGTGCGTGCCGGCGGAGTCGCCGCCATCCGAGGCGAGATTATCGACGATTGCGCTCTGGCTCGCACGGTAAAGCAGAGCGGGGGGAAAGTGTGGCTGGGGTTGACGCCGGATACATACAGCCTGCGTGATTACAAATCGTTTGGTGCGATTGAAGGCATGATCGCGCGAACCGCTTTCAATCAGTTACGGCATTCGGTATGGCTGCTGCTCGGAGCGACGGGGGGTTTGCTACTGATTTATCTTTTGCCGGTAGTGCTGGTGTTGAGCGCCTCGCCGACCCTGACTTTGATCGGCGCGGTTGCGTACCTCCTCATGTGGGTAACTTATTTGCCCATGGTCCGCTTCTATGGGTTGAACGGTGCCTGGGCTTTGACCCTACCGCTCAGTGCGGTATTTTATCTGGCGGCGACGATACATTCGGCGCTCGACTACTGGTCAGGTCGCGGTGGGGACTGGAAGGGTAGGGCGCAAGACGCATTGCACGGGCCCTGGCCTTAAAGGGAACCTACTCCGTCTGGGCTTCGGACAGGCGGTTGGCAATGATGGTGTAAACGGACGCATTAAATGCCAATCCGATGTGGGTGCCTGAAACTTCGTAATCGCTGGCGGCGTTGCCGGTAATGCAATACCGCCAATCGACCACGCCGTCCTGCCGGGTGTAGATCGCAGTTTCGAACATCGAGCGCGGCATCTTACGGCGCAGGGAAGCCAGGAAGTTACAGGTGCAGCGTCCGGTGTAGCACGTGGGCAGCACTCCCGGGCCGTGCTCTTTCAAGATTTGCCTGCGGACCGACTCCGCCACATTGAGAACGGTGCGATGAGCGACGGTTCCACGGAAGGGTGAACCCAAGGTGATTACGGATGCGATCTCGTCAGGCCTTTGATTGGCAATCGAGCGGGCGATGATACCGCCGAGACTATGGCCTATGAGATGAATCTTGCGTCCGGTTTCGCGGAGAGCCTTGGTGATGTTCTCATTGAGACGATGCTGGATGAGCAGGTTCGGACATTCAGCATTGAGGCCGATGCCCGAAAAATAAGGACGGTATCCAATGCGCCCGAGCCACGAATGCAACCGCTTCAGATAAGTGTCTGTGCCCAGGAAGCCCGGCACCACGACAACCCCCGCGCCATCGCCGTGCGGTATCCCTAAGCCATAGTAGACGGGGGAGGAATGCAGCAAGAGCACCTCTGCTCCAAACAATGCTTCCTTCCAAATTGTAACGTCAGCCTCTGCATAGTCTTGTTGGTAGCCATTCTTGGACGTGGCCATAGGCGATTAGGCGCTCTTCCTTTGGCTTTCAGTTTCCACCTGCGACCTCCAAGATGACCGGAGGCTGTGGGCGCCCAACTAAGGCGGACAGTCACACGCCATCTCCGGACAGTTAGTGTATCCGGGGCAGTCAAGAGTTGCCAGAAATTTGTAGAGTTTTTGAAAAAGGGAACGCCACGACTGGACTGAGATCCTAGCTAGGCGCGTTCGGAGGGAAAACGGCGTGCCGCGACGGGTTGGCCGCGGCATGCCGGACAGCTTCCTACAAGTTACACACCCAACCGGTACACCATTAACCGATCAGGTCAGATTTCAGGCTGTGGCGTGGGCCGTTTTTACCTTGATCGTCCGCGGCCGTCTGCGGTGCGCAGTTTTGCTTGTAGTTTTGTGCGCCGGAGGACGGTTAATAACGGTGTCGATCAAGGCCTTTTCTGCATTCACGAAATGCTTCACGTTTTCGCGGGTAAAATCCGGCCATGTCGTGAATGCATTTGGTGAAACCATGTTGAGTGTACGGTTAGTGGCTTTGAGGCTGGCGTTCACCTGACGGCCGGCTACGTCCATCAGCTTCTTTTGTGCCTCGATAAAAGTCTCGGTGGCGTGGCGCGCCAAGTCGGTGATCTCTGTTACTTTTTTGCTTCCACCGTTTTTGCCTTCAGTGGCCTTGTCGGCTTCTTCCTTAATGACGTCGAGGAATTTCTTCTGCGCGTGGACGAAAGTGTCGAAGCTTTCGCGAGCAGCCTCGACCAGACCTTCGCTGTCGTAGGGCTTGCCGGCCTTCACCGCCGTCAGCCAGTTGTGTATCTGTTTGTTGGCGATCTTAAGAATATCTTGCTGCATCTCCACAAACGTATCGAAACCACGACGCACGAAATCGGTCGCCGCCGCAGCTGCCGGCAAGCCGCCAACCCGCTCCTTCATTGCGTTGGTGACGAGCTCATATTCCTGCTGCGCCAAGTTGAGCAGCAACCTCTGCCCTTCAATGAGGTTTGTCACTCCCTCTCCGGTCAGGTCGGTAAAAATCTCGGCCGGACAATATGCGGGATCGTTCAACCGCTCCCGCAGCATGTGCATTACATCCGCATTCTGACGGGTGACTAGATCAACCAGGATTCGTTGCGTGGCAAAGAAGTTCTCGACACCCTGCTGCATCCAACCGGTCAACAGGGAAACAAAGGACGACTCCCGAGAGTGGGCCATCGTGGGCTCGTGCTTATCTGTTCTAGGCATAATGACCTCCGTTTTTGCTGCATTGCAGCATCAACTTAAACCTAGTATTCCTTGCGTTCCTTGTCAATCTAAAAGTACACTTATTGTGCGGTGCAACAGAGAGGCGAGCCTATGGATCCCGACAAAGTGGTCATCAAGAAGTACGCAAACCGCAGACTCTATGACACTTCTGGGAGCCGCTACATCAACTTGGAAGATATCGCCGCCTTAGTCCGAAATGGGAAGGACTTGCAAGTTGTTGATGCCAAGACCGGCCAGGACCTGACCCGGGTGACCCTGACTCAGATCATCGTGGAAGACGCGAAGGAGCAACCTACCGGGTTGCCGCTGGAACTGTTGCGGCAACTCATTGTCGCTTCGGACCGCGTTGGGCAGGAGTTTATCATGTGGTATCTGAAGTCGGCGTTCGATGCGTACAAAAAAGTGCAAAATACGCTGGAAAGCCGATTGAGCGATGTGCAATCCGTAGCCCTTTCTCCACTGCAAATGATGAAGAAGTTCATCCCGGGATCGGCGCCGGAAAAGGGAATTGAGTCGGGTATAGAACTGCAAGAACTGCGCGAGCGCATCGCCGAGATGGAAGCCGGTCACCGGAAATCCGAGAAACCGAAGCGGCCGAAAAGGCGTCGCCGCGCTACCGCATAAACGATTTGCTAAGCGAATTGTTCCGATGTTCACGCCCGTCCTTGATAATCGAATCTGGGCGGGCGGGCTCACTCTTCGCAAGAGGCCCACACTTATGGCGCAGTCTGCAAATATCGTGCAGCTGAAGCCTCGTACGCTGGCGGCTTTCGAAGCGTACATCCGCGAGGCCGAAGCGGCAATGGATCCGTCGTTGCATGGCCATGGCGCATTCCTCTGGTCCGACACTGATCCCCAGGTCGCACAGCAAGTGCGGCGGGGGGACATCGTGGCGCAACTGTGGTCGGGAGATGCCTCCGTTAAAGTGCCGAACGGCCTGGTTCACGATTGGATTGCGGCCGCATTTATTCCGGGCGTGACGGTGGCTGATAGCCTGGCGCTGATTCAGAACTACGACAACCACAAGAATGTTTACCAGCCCGACGTGATGGATTCGAAGCTGATCGCACACGACGGCAATGATTTCAAGATCTTCTTGCGGCTGTTGAAGAAGAAAATCATTACCGTGGTGCTCGACACCTACCACGACGTGCATTACTCGCGGGTGGACGATACTCGCTGGTGCTGTCGCTCCTACACCACGCGAATCGCCGAAGTGGAGGATGCCGGTACGGACAAGGAAACGGTGCTGGCGCCCGACACAGGTTACGGTTTTTTGTGGCGTCTGTATTCCTATTGGCGTCTTCAGGAGCGCGACGGCGGCGTGTGCATGGAGTGCCGGGCCATTTCGTTGACACGCGACATTCCTATTGGACTGGGATGGGTGATCGAGCCGATCATCCGTAAGCTGCCGAAGGAATCGCTGGTCAACACGCTGAGAGCCACACGCGACGCACTCACCGCGGCGTAGCAGCGTGCAAGAATTGTTTGTCAGGCGGGGTTGCAAACGCGCCTGGTTGTCGACAACGGCCCTCTACTCTTCTGTATTCGGTCTGGGGCATACAATCACCTGTTCGCATTTTAATTTTTGAATCAGCGTCAACGAGATGATGCCGCTCGCCCTCTTCGTCTCACTTCTTTTCGTCTATAGCCTCTTTTCGCGACGCGTGGAGCGGACCGCCATTACTGCTCCCATCGTATTCACCGCCGCGGGGATGCTGATGTTTCGTGCCCTTAAAGGGATTGTCAGCACAGGGTTAACTTCTGCGGTCTTTCTAGGCCTGGCCGAAGTTGGCTTGGTCATGCTGCTCTTTACCGATGCCAGCCGCACCGACCTGAATTTCTTGCGCAGCATTCGAAACTTGCCGGCGCGATTGTTGAGCACCGGATTGCTGCTGACCATCCTTTTGGGCGCGGTGGCCGCGCACCTCGTATTTCCACAGCTCTCCTTTTGGGAAGCAGGAATTCTGGCGGCCATCCTCGCACCGACCGACGCCGGTTTGGGGCAGATCATCGTGAATAGCCCGCGTGTGCCCATGCGCATTCGGCAGGCGCTCAACGTCGAAGCAGGTTTGAACGATGGACTGTCCATCCCCTTTCTCCTTTTCTTCCTCGCCATCGCGGCGGCCAGGACAACTGAGGGTTACGTCACCCACCTGCCGCGGTTCATCCTGGAACAGCTGGGAATTGGCGCCGTTGTTGGCGTCACGATTGGCCTCGGTGGTGGTTGGCTGCTGGCCCTCGCGCGTCGGAAGGGTTGGATGGCGGAAACGTTCCAGCAGATCGGCTTGGTCGCGCTGCCGCTGCTCTGCCTGGCGATCTCCGAGATGTTTGGCGCGAGTATGTTCATCGCGGCTTTTGTCGCCGGCCTGACGGTGCAGATCGGATTCCAGGAAGCCGGTAAACACAGTGTTGAGTTTGCCGAGGAATGGGGAGAACTGCTCAACCTCTCGGTGTTCTTCCTGTTCGGCGTAGTGGTGATGCGCAATTGGGCGCAATTCAGTTGGGCGGCGTGGTTGTATGCCGTCCTCAGCCTGACGGTGGTGCGCATGCTGCCGGTGGCGATTGCGCTCATCGGTACGCGCCTAAGCGCGGCCAGCCTCGTTTTCATGGGCTGGTTTGGCCCGCGCGGTCTGGCTTCGATTGTTCTCGGCCTGGTGTATCTGGAGCAGGAATTACATTTGCCCGGAGAGTCAACCATCAAGCAGGCGGTTGTGGCGACTGTGCTGCTTAGCATCTTCGCTCACGGGCTGAGCGCGATGCCGGGCATCAGCCTTTACGAACGAAAGATTGCAGCGCTTGGCGACGCTGCGCCTGAGCATCAGGCAGTTAAGGCGTGAAGATGACGAATGCCGCAGGACTTAGTTTGGCTTAGTGCCAGCTGTCCCATGCTTCGCCGGCGCTTTGGAAGGCTTCGCAGCCGGCTTGGGATGGGCGTCTTCTGTGATCTGCTGATCGACCCGGTCCGACTCCATTACGAACGTCGTCGTAACTGCGTCGACGGCGAACTGGTTGGCGTCGGCCGCCAAAGGTACGTCCTTAAGCTCGGCTAGCGGTTTGCCCACCCTGTACAAAGTCACATTCGTCAAAGCCTCATATTTGGCCGGATCCAGTACTACGCCTTTGGGCAGAGAAGCGGGTGGCAGCCCGCCGCTATTAGGGTCCTTCACCTGAGTGGAGACGGTGTAGAGGATATAGTCGCACTGCTTAGAGAGGGCCTCGGTCTCGACTTCCGAATGCGGGCCTTCGGCGTCCAGCGCGACGGCTTCATGTTGATGGCGGCCGATCTCGCTCATGAGGTTCAGGCGGAGGCTGTCGGTGGGCAGGGATTGGCCGCTCATGTCCTTAATCTTGACCACGCCGATGCGCACCACGCCCGCAGCTTTAGGCGTAACGACCGGCGCCGCAGGTGCCGCAGGTGCGGTCGGGGCAGCCGTAGCCGGAGCTGCCGCTGGCTCAGGCGCCGTCTCCAAGTGAGTCGTGGGCGCGCCGCCTATCATGGCGGACATGTCCATGACCTTGCAGCCCGGCGGCATGTCGAACAACGGCGCATCCAGGCTTGTGTTGGTCAGCTCCACCACCTCCGTCGTGGTAGTGAATGTTCTCTGGTCCGACGTCATGGTCATGGTCTGCTTAAGAGGATAGCCCGTCGCGCCTCCGCCACCCTTCACCACGATGCGATCGCTGCAACCGCGCTTTCCGCCACGGCCGCCGCAGGCCAATGCCCGGTACGACTCGTCGGGACAGGAAAATCCTGCCGACAGATCGGCATACCAGCCGTCTGTTTCCATCTTCATGTGCGACTGATTGCAGGCATCGGGACTGGACTCCATCATCATGGACGTTTTGATGTGACGCGCCTTGTAGCCAAACATGTCCTGGCGCTCGCCCGTATCGGCGGAAGTGCGAGTGATGGTCACAACGCCACCCTTGCGCGGAAGCGCGGGTTCCTCTCCTGCGGCCTCCCGTGCCATGGCTCCCATGTTTGGCGTGGTAGGACAAGATGCCTCCCCGCCCATCGACATGATCATGCATTGGTCGCCGCTGATGGTGATCATGCGCTTCTGGTCGCACTGGATGATGCTGACAGTGCCACCGTGACCTCCGTAGCTCGTCTCGTTGCGCTCGCGCGCTCCCTTGATATACACCGTGCTCTCGGTGGTGTGACCCATCACCGTGGTGCGGGTCTTGATCTTAATGTCAGCTGATGCCAGCGAGGAAAAACAAACTATGGTGATAGCAAGGGCACAGAAGTAGCGCAATAGACGAGTCACGGGAGCCCTCCTCAAGGAATACGAGCGTTCTTTCAGACGAAACGGACATCCGTGCGCAATTCTAAACAAACCGCGCGGAATACGACAGGCGAAGGTCAGGACGCATGACGCGTGATTTCCCACTTGCGGAATATTCTTGAGCCTTTCCGCCAGCCAGAAGGCCTGAAATGAGGCTTCTCAACCGCACTCCATCGATCGGTCTATTCTTCCTTCTTAATGCTATGCTTTAGAGCACGCGTGAGCTATGACGAACGAACAGCTGCTTGAACGAATCACGATTGATCCGAAAGTGTGTTTCGGAAAGCCATGCATTCGCGGCCATCGCATTTGGGTGTCCCTGGTGCTGGACTTGCTTGCGCAAGGCGCCACCCATATGGAGATTCTGGACGACTATCCACAACTTGACGAAGCCGACATAATGGCCTGCCTCGCTTATGGGGCTGAGATGGCGCGTGAGCGTTTCGTTGAAATCCCTATTGAAGCAACGCCTTGAAACTCAAGCTAGACGAAAATCTCAGCAAACGCCTGGCTGATTTGTTTCAGGTGGCGGGGCACGACACAGCAACAGTGGTCGGCCAGCACATGTCTGGGGTCGCCGACTCCGACCTCATTACGCGGTGTCGCGACGAAGGCCGCGCGCTGGTTACCCTGGACTTGGACTTTGGCAATCCCTTGCTATTTCGGCCGTCCCAATACCCCGGTATCGCCGTTTTGCGGCCTTCCGAACCGGTATCTCATCATGACCTGGAGGCTCTTTGTCGAACGCTTATTGGCGGAATGGCAGTGGAGCAACTCCGCGGCAAACTGTGGATCGTGGAGCGCGCCCGAATCCGGATACACCAAGAAAAAGAGGAGCAGTAGCCCTTACCGCGCTACTAGACATTTTGCCTTCTGTTTTCCTCTTCGGCAGTCACGCTTAGACAATATCGGACGGTTGCTTCATTATCCCAGACCTAACAGTTTGTCCGGTTCCGCTGTGTGCTCTGACGATAAAAGACGTTGACCGACTTTGCTTGAAGCCAATGGCTGTGACTTCTCCTGGACCGTCCTCTTTTTTGGAACAACAGGCTTCACAGTCGCCACCGAAATCTTTCCATTCGGCCGCACGCGCTTCTTCCGTGGTGCGTTTACGTTGGCCTCAGCTCTGGCGCCGGCATCTGCCCTCAACTCAGCAAAACTCTGATCCACGAGCTTCTCCAGGCGCTCCAGATCAGGCGCCGCTTTTACATCACCAGTGAAGCCGAAATATGCTGTGCCGTTGTAGGTCAGGATGGCGCAATTAATTCCCATCAGTCCGCCGATTGGCACCCAGGGATACCAGGACAGCATCTTGTGTCCCATCAGGTAGAGCGGGACCTGCGGGCCAGGGATGTTGGTGCAGATGATATTGCACAGGCTCAGCGGAAGTTGGCTGGCAACCGGTCCGACGTTTTTCCAGAAAGCGTTCGGCAGGGTTGACAACAGGTCGCCCAGTAGTCCGACAAATTCGGCCGCGCGAGTACGCTTGAGAACCTCCACTCGTTCAATTACCACGGCCAGCAGCTTCAGGGGTTCGCGCATGTCCAGCGGGAGCGGCACTGGCACGAATGAGATTTGATTTCCCAGTTCCGTGGCGTCACCGTTGCCGCGCACGTTTACCGGGACCACAATTCGCAGCGACCGCCCTGCCAGGTCAACGCCACGATGCGCGGCATAGCGGCCAAAAGCCAGCGTGACCGCAGTGAGGACGACATCGTTCACCGTCCCTCCGCAGATGTTCTTAATTGCCTTGATGTCGGCGAGTGGAACCTCGGTCCAAGCGAACTTCTGTGGCCCATTGCAGATCACGTTGAACGGCAGCCGTTCCACGGGCGCGGCCAGTTCAGACATTACGCCCAGTAGCTCGGCAGGAACATCTGCGGGATTGGCCACCGCCTGCTGTGCCATGTTCAACAATCCCGAATGCAGGGTCAGCGCCCCGTTGAACAGCGAGAGGTAGGATTTGACGAGCCCATCCAGCAGGGCTGCTCCTGCATCCTTGGCTGGCGGCGGAGGTTCTACGCGCGATTTCTTCTTGGAGATCGGTGGCGAGGTTGGCGATGTATCCATAATGACATTCATCGCGCCAACGCCGGCAATTCCGTCCGCCATGCAGTGATGGATTCGGACGATGAGTCCGGTGCGGCCGCCTTTCAGCGGCACCAGAGTGAAGTCCCACAGCGGCCGCTGGCGGTCCAGGCTTTCGCTCACGATCTTTCCGGCAAGCGCCTTGAGTTCTTTCTCCGTCCCGTGTTTGAGGGTTGCCTCGCGAACGTGGTTCTTAATGTCGAATTGCGGATCGAATTCCCAACTCGGAAGACCCAGGTCGAAAGAAGCGGGCACTACACGCTGACGATAGCGGGGAATCAGCGGGAGCTTCGATGCAACGTATGCGCGGCAGTCCGCGAGCTTTATCTCCCCTTCGAATACGCTGACCCCCGCGATATTGAGCGGCTGGCCGGGGCGTTCGATATGCAGAAAAAAAGCGTCTCCCCAGGAAAATGTATTATTCTCGGCCCCATTCGACATAGCAGTTACCTCATACCAGCTTGCTTACAATTGCGACCAGAGCGAAACCGTTCAACCCGTGACGCTCCGCCCCTCGTTTTGCTCCGTGTGAGGCACTCAAGCCAAGAAGGAGAATCGAGACGTCAGCTTTACCAGCTTGAGCACTTTGTAAATATCGACATTAACGCCGCGCAAGACGACCTTGACGGCTTTCTCGTCGGCTATGCCGGCTAACGTTTCCATCGCTCTGAGTGCGCTCGGATCAATTCGGCGCACCGCAGAGAAATCCAGAACCACATCGCCCGCGGCTCGGTCCAAGTCTTCGATGGCCGTTTGCAAACCATCGCCCACACGCTCGCCATCAATTTCAAGCCATTCCGCATTCATTGTCATACGCACGACCATTCCTCAGCGGTTTGTTGTTGCGCAGCCTTTGCCACTGTCGGCAGACTTCGTCCCCGATAAGCGCTCCAGAACAGATCACTCAATTCGGTTAGCAGGGGCATGCGAGGGTTCGACCGACCTGAAGGGTCGTCAAAAGCGTTCTTGACGAGGTCGGGCATCGCCCGCTCGAATTCTTCTTTCGAAATTCCCAAGTCGGCGATGGAACGCGGAACTGCCAACCGGTCGAGTAACTGCTCGGTTGCAGCCACCAGGTTATACACCTTTTCATCGATGGTCTGACCGCCCAGACCTAGCAGATCCGCGACCATGGCATATTTCTTGTGCGCGGTGTACCCCCGCTGGTTCGGCGACGGCATGAACTTGGCGGGCACGGCCGCGTTGTAGGCAATCACATGTGGCAGCATCAGCGCATTGGCTCGACCATGCGGCACCCCAAACCTTGCGCCGAAGGCATGAGCCAGCGCGTGATTCACGCCCACCGAGGCATTGGCAAATGCAATTGCCGCAATGCAGGCGGCATTGTGCATCATGCACCGCGCCTCCTCATCATTCGGGTGTTCATATGCGATGGGCAGGTACTTGAACACCATTCGAATCGCTTGCATCGCGTTGGAGTCGGTGTAGGGGGAGGCGTAAATCGAGACTCCAGCTTCCAGTGCGTGGGTCAAACAGTCGATGCCGGTATCTGCCGTAAGGCCTTTCGGCATAGACATGACGAACTGTGGATCGACGATGGCCACATCCGGTGTCAGCGAGTAATCGGCAAGTGTCACTTTGCGTCCACGCTGTTTGTCCGTCAATACGGCGAATGGAGTGACTTCGCTTCCCGTTCCGCTGGTCGTGGAGATGGCAATCAATCGCGCCCGGGTAACCTTTTCGGTCGGATACTCGACCACGCGTTTGCGCAGATCGAGAAACGGCGCAGCCAATTCTTCTAAATCTGCTTCCGGCGATTCGTACTTCAACTTCATGATCTTCGCTGCGTCGATCACGGACCCTCCGCCCAACGCAATGATTTGGTCCGCTTTGTAGAAATTGAGCGCCTCTACTCCTTGCATCACAACCTTGACTTCCGGCTCCGCGTCGGGAATGACCGAGACATGGACGTGGGTTTCCAGTGGAATGTGACGACGGACAGTGTCTACATGGCCGATCTGTTCCATGGATGGATTGGTGACGATGACGGTGGAGCGCGATGGCAAGCGGCGCAGATTCTCCACAGCGTTTATGTTGAAGTAAATCTGATTGGGAACTCGAAACCACATATGCGCTTGTGTCCTTCGGGCCACGCGTTTGATGTTGAGGTAGTTGTACACATTGACGTTGTCGGTGGTGCTGTTGCCTCCACCGGTTCCGCATCCGAAAGAGAAGGTGGGCACCATATCGTTGTAAATCCCACCCAACGCTCCGATCGATCCCGGCGAATTCACAATGATCCGGCCCGCGTTGATCACTTCACCGAACTTCTGAATGACCTCATCGTTGCGTGAGAAAACGACCGCCGTATGTCCGATTCCGCCAGCATGATTCACGTCCACGCATACGGTGAGCGCCTCGTTGACTGATTTCGCTCGGTAGACGGCGAGCACGGGAAACAGCTTCTCGACGGATAGCGGATATTCCCGACCGACGCCTTGAATTGGCGCGATGAGCAGCTTGGTGTTGGGCTTGACTGGTAGGCCGATCATGCGCGCGATGTCGGTGGCTTTCTGACCGACGGCCATAGGTTGCATGTATCCGGTGTTGGGATCGATCACCGTGCGTCCCAGCAGTTCCGTCTCTTTCTCATTGCAGATGTGCGCGCCCAGCTCCGAAAATTTTTGCAGCACCGAGTCATAAATCTCGTCGTCAATTACCACCGTCTGTTCGGAGGAGCAGATGGTTCCGTTGTCGAACGTTTTGGAAGTGATGATGTCCACCACGGCCATGTTCAGGTCTGCTGTTTTATCCAGATAAACCGGCGTGTTCCCGGGTCCTACGCCCAACGCTGGTTTGCCGGAGCCATAAGCGGCTTTCACCATTCCAGGTCCACCTGTGGCATCGATCAGGCCGACATCCTTGTGGTGCATCAGGTAGGCATTGTCCTGCAGGGTCTGCGACTCGAGACATGTGAAAACGCCTTCGGGCGCGCCATGCTTCACCGCCGCCTCATACATGATCCGTACCGCTTCGTAGCAACAGTGCCCCGCGCTGGGATGCGGACTGAAAATGACTGCATTCCGCGTCTTGATCGCCATGATGCACTTGAAGAGCACCGTCGAAGTGGGGTTGGTAATCGGGGTAAGAGAAAAGATGACCCCGATGGGTTCAGCCACCTCTACTACGCCGCGTTCGGGAAACTCGCGAATGGTGCCAACGGTTCGTTTGTCCTTGATGTAGTTGTAGACAAACTCCGTGGCCACCATGTTCTTGAGGGCCTTATCTTCCACAACCCCGAGCCTGGTCTCCTCAATCGCAAGTCGGGCGAGATATTGCGCTTGTTCCAATCCAGCCAGGACCATCGGTTTGACAATGCGATCGACGTCCTCTTGCGTGTATTGCGTAAAGACGGCAGCGGCGGTCCGGGCTTGACTGACGAGTCCTTCCAGGTAAGCAATCCGTTCTTCACTGAGGCTTGCAACAAGCTCTGCCATACTTCTACGTCCTTTCAACTTCTCCTGGGGATTCCTAGCATTTCAGCGGCGGTGACGGAATCTGAAGTTCCCAAAATGAGAAGCGGGAACTTCTTCATAATGCGGTACCTAAGACCCGGGATGCAGTGACGAGCGAACCTGTTAGGTGTGATTCCTGTTACGGGAATGCCTGCGGGTCCGATTCGGCACGAGCCGTAACGAATCAACCGCTCGAAGTGAAACTCAGGCTGAAGAACGGTGAGATAATTCGCTGTTGATCGAGGTCCGTGAACGACAACGGCAACATTGATCCCGGCAGCCAAGGACCCGCAATGACGTCTCCCAGCGGCGAATACGATTTCGACTTCATCGTCATCGGCTCAGGTTTCGGAGGCAGCGTTTCCGCGCACCGGCTAGTCGAGAAGGGCTACCGGGTTGCGGTCATGGAGATGGGCCGCCGATGGACACCGGAGAACCTGCCGCATACGAACTGGTCGATTCATCGCTGGTTCTGGCGTCCCAATCTTGCGTTGCGCGGCTTCTTCAACATGCGGTTTTTCAGGCATGTCACCATTCTGCACGGCTGTGCGGTCGGAGGCGGATCGATTACGTACGCCTGTACGCTGCTTCAACCTCCGGACAAAGTTTGGGATTACGGATCGTGGAAAGGTTTAGCAGACTGGAAGTCGGAGATGCCCCAGCATTACGCGACCGCCTCGCGGATGTTGGGCGTCAGGGAGAACAACATCCTCGGACCTGCGGACCGTCTGCTGAAGAAGGTCGCCAACGCTGCGGGAATCGGAGAGACATTCTACCGGACGAACGTCGCCATCTTTCAATCCCCTGAAGGAGAACCTGGTGGCCAGACGTTTCCCGATCCATATTTCGGCGGAGAAGGACCGGAGCGCACGACCTGCATGGCTTGCGGCGGTTGCATGATGGGCTGTCGCCACGGCGCCAAGAACACGCTTGACCAGAACTATCTGTACCTGGCGGAGAAGCACGGCGCCAAAGTTTTTCCCGAGACACGAGTGGTGGACGTTAAGCCCCTCGATGGAGTCGCCGACGGGAGCCGTGGCTATGAAGTCTTCACGGTGAAGTCCACGGCCGTGTTCGACCGGCAGCGCAGGCGCTTCACCTGCCGCGGTGTTGTGTTTTCGGCATCATCGCTGGGCACCATGGAATTGCTCTTTCATCTGAAAGAAAAAGGCTCGCTGCCGGCGATCAGCGATCAGTTGGGCAGGCGGGTGCGCACCAATTCCGAGTCGCTTATCGGGGTGCGTGTGCCCGGTTCCAGAGAAGACTTGTCCAAAGGTATTGCCATCGGTTCGGGGGTGTACATCGATGAGCACACCCACATTGAAGCCGTTCGTTATCCTGCCGGCTCGGACACGATGAGCCTGCTAGCCACGATTCTGACGGGCGGCCGTCCCGGCCCGGGACGGATCGGACTGTGGATCAGGAATCTCGCAGGTTCATTGCTGCGCCACCCCTTCAAAACCTTACGCATTCTTCAGCCCGTGGGCTTTGCGCGAGAATGCGTAATCCTACTTTGTATGCAGGCGCTCGACGGGCACCTTGACATGCGATGGGAGCGGCACATCTATTGGCCGTTCAGGAAATTTCTAGTTAGCCGTGGGCAGCGGGTACCTACGTTCATTCCCCAGGCGAATGAGTTTGCGCAGAAATTTGCTCAGATTGCTGGAGGTACAGCGGTGAGCATGTTACCGGAGATCCTATTTGATGTTCCCGGCACGGCCCACTGTCTGGGCGGTTGTGTAATCGGCAGCTCGCCTGAGAGTGGCGTGGTGGATTATCGCAACCGCGTTTTTGGATATAAGAACCTGTATATCTGCGACGGTTCCGTGGTCGCAGCCAATCTTGGCGTCAATCCCAGCCTGACCATTGCCGCTCTAACAGAGCGCGCGATGAGTTTCATCCCTCCAGCATCGGGCACGACGTGGAACGACGCGGCTGAGCAAGCTGAAATGCAGAGCCGATGACGATCCACCATCTCTCCGCCTGGTCCTACTTATCCAGCAAGCAATACTCGCCGATTTTCTCGCTGCTGGCGGGATCAGCCGTGGCCGGATAGAGATCGACATTGACGCAGTCGTACATTCCCCAATTTTTTGGGAGGCGAACCATCAAGTATGTCCCCGCCTCGATGGCCTTGCAGGCCGCCATTTCCTTATTGCAATGCAGGGCGAAAGACGCGGCTGCTTGCTCCGGCGTCGCCGCTTGATGCGCCGTGACGATCACCACGCCGTTGTTCACTTCGCTGCCTTTTACAGAGATGGTGGACTTTTCCTGCGCCATCATCTGACATGCGAGCAACAGCCCAAAGAGCCAGAAAACAATGAACACGTTTCGCATGGGCTTGGCCTCCTCATTTAAAGAGTTCATTCGCGTAGGCTCATATTCCGGTGGACTCCGGCGGACGACCGTTATCGCTCTGCCTATACGCCTTCAGCGGAAGAGCCGGCTGCTAAGCTAATGTTCCCGCTTCGAGCAGCGGCTTGTCTGTGACGCATGATGCAGGGCGCGGGTCGATGATTACGCCCTATCTCATACTCCGCGCGTGACCTATACACCCGATGTGACACTGCTTTAGTCTTTCATTCGTTACAGTGTCCTGTGCTTGTGGTCGTGGCCCCTAGGGGCAGACTATGATGAGAGCGCCCCGAATAACCAGCCCAGCTGTCCTGCAAGCGCGGAAGGAGACTTTGGATACCGATGTTTTTCAAGCGTAAGCAAAGCAGCAAATCACCGAGTATCGGAAATACAGCCGAGAAACCCTCGCCGGTGTCCAAAGTATCCCCGGTGGAGTCGAAGATCGACCCGCAAAATGTGACCTTGGACGAATGGTTGCGGGCGAGGATTCAAGACGAGCCTTACTGGTTTCTCAAAATGGAGTTGCCAGGAGGATTGGTCACTCCCGGGTGGAGTGATCCAAAGCTGGAAAAATTGCCGCATTACGGTTTGCCCGAGGACCTGAGGGGAGCACGGGTTCTCGATATAGGCCACGCCGAAGGGTTTTTCAGTTTTGAGGCGGAGCGCAGGGGAGCGGCGGAAGTTATCGGCGTCGAAAATTATCCGCCGATGGCGCGCAAATTTGAGATTTGCCGGGCGGCCTATGGGTCGCGTGTGCGCTCGCACCTGGCCAGCGTGTACGACCTCAATCCCAAAGCTTTTGGCACCTTTGATCTGATAATGTTCTTCGGTGTTCTCTACCACCTGCGACATCCACTGCTGGCGCTGGAAAAAATTCATTCGGTTTGCACAGGCACACTTCTGATGCAAACCTCCACGTGCGGCGATCGCGGCGACACGCCGATGGCGGAATTTCACCCCTTCGGCATCACCAGTGGGCCCAAGGACAATCCCAGTTGCGATCCGACATGTTTCTGGTTCCCGAATATTGCCGGCTGCATTGCGATGCTGCAACACGTCGGGTTTAAGGATGTGGAGCGTATTTCGCCGAATGCCCCGGCTGGGGGCATCTTCCGCGCCAAGTCAGCGGTGCAGGAGAAGGGGCACCCGCCCTTAGAGGAAACGGCTCCCTGGTCCTGAGGGCCGAAATTCGCCGATTGCCCAGCACCATGCGAACCGTTCAATCGGCCGCTGCCACTAGCAACGCCTCGACCTTCGCATCCAGATCGTGAGCGACTTTCATAGCTTCGGGGCTTCCGTACGCGGTGAGAAAGCTGGCCATTCTGTCGTAGGAAAGATGAACTCCATCGGGACGCTCGTCGATGAGAATCGTTACCGGCGCGTACGAGCCCGCATCGGGCACATATTGCACCATTGAACTCATGGTGACGGGATTGCCTACAACGAAACGCAGACTCTGGTGGGCTGCCGCTCCGTTGCGCTTGCGCAGTATGGCGCCAAGGTCCATGCGTGCGAACTCCATCAATTCCGAGGGGCCAGTCGCGGCATCGACAATCTTTTCCACCTCGGCGAAGGTTTTTGCCGCGCCGACATTCTTGATAAATGAGTTCATGTCGGGATGCCCAATCGCCGCCTCCAACCCAGCCACGACATCGTCGAAAGCTTTGGAAGAAATCACACTGAATCGCTGCACTTTGATTTCTTTGGTTGCCATGCTGCATCTCCATCTAAGGAAACCCTGATTAGGTCTCGTACTTGAAGGGGACGGCCTTCAGGCCGTCCGCAAATGCCTGATATTAGACCGGGCTTTAGCCCCGGAGGGACTTTGGCCTGAATTAATCAGAATTTTCCCAAGTGCGTCTATGCCGTAAGACCCAATTCCTGCATCTTGTTTTCGTCAATCTTCAAGCCGGCGGCCGCCACGTTCTCTTCAAGGTGTGCAACCTTCGATGTCCCTGGAATTGGCAGCATGACTGGAGATCGTGAGAGCAGCCATGCCAGAGCCACCTGTGATGGCGTCGCCTTCCACCGCGCAGCCACACGACGGATTGGGTTATCTGCGCTGGATATCTGACCGGCCGCGAGTGGGAACCAGGGAATAAAGCCCATCTTCTGCTTTTCGCAATACTCCAGAACATCTTCCGATCCCCGGTCGGCCACGCTGTAACGATTCTGCACGCTCACGATGGGAACAATCTTCTGCGCATGCTGAATCTGCTTCACGCTCACTTCCGATAGACCGATGTGTTTGATTTTTCCTTCTGCCTGCAGCTCTTTCAGAGTGCCGAGTTGGTCTTCGGCCGGGACCTTTGGATCAATCCGATGCAACTGATAAAGGTCAATTCGGTCCAGGCGAAGGCGGCGCAAGCTGCCTTCGCAGGCGGATCTCAGGTGTTCCGGCCTGCCGTTTTCCACCCATTGGTTGGGACCCGGCCGGACGTAGCCGCCCTTGGTGGCAATTACCAGGTCTGCCGGATACGGGTGCAGCGCCTCGGCGATGATTTCTTCGCTCACGTTGGGACCATAGGAGTCGGCGGTGTCGATGAAATTAATTCCCAACTCCACAGCGCGCCGCAGCACCCGGACGGCCTCAGCCCGATCTGCGGGTTCGCCCCAAATTCCATCTCCCGTGATTCGCATCGCGCCGAAACCGAGTCGGGTGACCCGGAGATCATTTCCAATCAGGAATTCGCCAGCCTTGGCGGCGAGAGTTTGCCCTTGCTGAGGCACGGACTTTTTGTTCTGCATGTCGTTTCCTCCATTTCTCTATGATGACGCTCGGGGTCATATGCATCGGCAAGTGCGGATGCCCTGGTGCGGCCAATGCCCCGTGACGATCCAGTCGCCAGCGCTGTTTTGCCTTTAAGAGCAGCCGTTTCGTTATGCCCCACAATCCAGACGAACTGAAGTGCTCCTGCCCAATGCTCGTTCGCCCGCCTGGATGCCGATTGGATGCGGCATCCTTGAGGATCGAAACACTCACGCCACTAGCAGAGATTTTTCATCGTTATTTGGAGACGCCTTCTACTAATGTGACTCGATATGTCGCCCCTTTGAAACGATGCTCGCGCACCTTTCGATAGGGCGCACCGTTGTACCAGGCCTTTGCTGCCTCGATACTTGGAAACTCGACGATCACAGTACCTTCCGTCGAAGCTCCCTCTAGGTCTTGATGCGGGCCGTAAAAAGCGAGAACCTTAACATCATGTCCCGCGAGAGTCGCTGGGGCCTCCGTTAAGTACGTGGCCAGCTCGTGCTTATCGAGCGTCTTGTCGCGCGTAAAAATCATGTATGCACTCATAGTGATCTCCGTCAGGTCAGACTTATGCCGCGCCACCGTCAACGTACAGGCGCCGGTGATCCCCTTATATCAGCGATTGGATCAGCAAAGAGCAAGGCAGAGAAAAGCAAAGTCCGGGGAGAACGGACAGCAGTTGCGACCACGCAGTGGCGCAAGATTTTCGAAGGGAAAACGATGATTGCCCAAACCCGAATCTCTTGTGGTGGTGGCGAGAGTTACATATTCGCAATGGGTTTACCGGCGAGCCGTTTTTTGCTAAGACGGTGTTAGCCAGCAAAGTTCGCCGAAAGACAGCCATCCCCCACTCAACTTATGTATTCTGTGAGTTGAATGGGGACTGCCGGAACTCGCCAAGAGACCCGTCACCAGTTGGCTGGCTGCGGAGTCACGACGACCGCAAGGCAAGCAGAGGAGAAAAACTATGGCTGATATTTTGGCGACCGGCACTCCGGCCCCGGAGTTTAGTTTGCATGTGACACCGGATCAGAAGCTTTCTCTCAGCGAGTTGCGGGGCAAGCCAGTCATTCTCGCCTTCTATCCGGCTGACTGGAGTCCGGTTTGCGGAGACCAGATGGCTCTGTACAACGAGATACTTCCTGAGTTCGCAAAATACGGGGCGTCGCTTCTGGGAATCTCCGTGGATGGCGCGTGGTGCCACCGCGCTTTCTCTGCCAATCGCCATCTTCACTTTCCGTTATTAGCTGATTTTGAGCCGAAGGGCCAAGTCGCGCGGCTCTATGGCGCTTATCGCGAAGAGGACGGCACCTCTGAGCGCGCCCTTTTCGTGCTCGACAAGAATGGCGTCATTTCCTGGAGCTATCGTTCGCCGGTGGCCGTCAACCCCGGAGCCGACGGCATCCTGCAAGCCTTGGAAGCATTGCCGAAATGAGGAGATTCGATGAGCAAACTTTCGATACCGGTGACCGAAAAGGACCACGTACAAGGGAACTTGAATGCGCCCTGCACGCTAGTGGAGTACGGAGATTACGAATGTCCGTATTGCGGCCAAGCATATCCAATCGTCAAGCGCCTGCAGAAGCACTTTGGAGATGAACTGCTGTTTGTGTTTCGCAACTTTCCTCTGGGCGAAATACATGAGCATGCCGAGCACGCAGCCGAAACCGCCGAATTCGCGGCCGCTAATGGTCGATTCTGGGAAATGCACGATCTACTCTTTGAGAATCAGGAGAACCTGGAAGATGATTCGCTATTACGCCTTGCCGAACAGCTTCGCCTGCCTGGTGACGGACTCCGGGAGACTCTCGAAGAAGAAACTTACAAGGCACGTATCAAGGCGGATTTCATTGGAGGGGTGCGTTCTGGAGTGAATGGCACGCCGACCTTCTTCATCGATGGCCAGCGTCACGATGGTTCTTTCGATTTCAGCAACCTCGTCGCCGCGATCGGAAAGCATACGGATCGCGTCAAAATCCGGTGATTGTTCCAAATGTCGGCAACCGGTCGTATGTCGACATACGCGTCTCAGAGTGCAGAAACCGGAACAGCCGACCTCAGCCAGGTCTCCAACTGCTGATGGTCGACAACACCCGCCTGTTGAACAACGGGCTTACCTGCATAGAACACCGCAAAGTAGGGAATACCGCGAATGTTGAACCGTGCCGCGAGTTCAGGATAGTGTTCGGTATCAACCTTAAGCACCACCGCCCGACCCGCCATGTCCGCAGCAGCTCGCGCGACCTCCGGGGCCGCCATTCGGCAAGGTCCGCACCAGGTCGCCCAGAAGTCTACCAACACGGGAACGCGGGCATCGCGCAGAACTTCGTCGAAAAGCTGAGGATCGGCTTCCAAGGGTTCGTTCACCGGCGGCAAAGGCGCCTTGCAAGCTCCGCAATGTCCGGTGTCTGCCAAGTGGGCCGCCGGAATACGGTTCTTGCGTGCGCAATTTTTACAAGTTCGAATAACAGGCATCCCGTTTCCTCCTTCATGTCGTCATAGCGCCAAACTGTCCCCGAGCCTGCTATTCATTAAATGCTTTTGCCGCAGAAAGGTTGCAGGGCCTTTGCCCGAAGGGGCGGATGCCGAGCAGGCCCAAAGCCGAGATGCAGAATGCTGTCCTGCATATAACCGTTCCACCTGTTCGAGCCCAGGTAACACAATTCCTTCCCGAGATCGACACCTATGTCAGGGGCGCGAGCATATAAGCAAGAAGGACAGCCGCCAGTTCGCCCTCGAATGCAGGATGGAAGCGTTCTGTGCCCAGTCGAGAATTCAAAGCGCTCTCCCGCGACGCGTATCCAGGCGTATTTCTACACGCTACCAAGACTAATCACGCCGTCGATTGTTGCGGAACCACCAACTTTGTCTGGGGACTGGTCAAAAGTTGGCAGTGACATGCAGTTTTCGGCGCGGGCTGCTTTCTACCAAAGTGGTATCGCAATCCGCGCAATAAGAACGCGGGTTCCCAGCATTTACAGTATCCTGATTTCACCGATACAGACAGACGCAAGTACTTGAGCCGCGCTCTGAGGCACCCGGACCTGCGGCATGCCCGGAAAGTGAGAGTAGGGAGATGAGGGCTTTTGCCGAGATTGACCTCCACGCCAAACTTGAGGAGAACTTGAAGTTTGAGAGACTGATAGCCGTCCTGTCGTCTCACTTTATCAATGTCCCCGCTGACCGGGTATACCGTCTCATCGAGGACGCCCAGCACAGAATTTGCGAATTTCTAGATGTCGATCACTCCACCGTTTGGCAGGCCGCCGGTGACTACCCTTGGGCTTTTGTCCCCACCCATTTTTATCGCAGCCCTGAGTTAACATCGCAGGGTCCCGCCGACGTGGCTGCTACCACGCCGCCAACCACGGCGGACGCTATCCGACCGCCCTTCTGCTCAGTAAAGAACCACAGTCAAACCCAACAAGGGCCAACCCTTCAGCAAGACGGAGGTATTTATGAAGGCGAGATTTGTGGCAGCTGCGGCTTTGGCGTTAGGGCTTCTTAGTTTCGGCGCCGTGGTTTCGTGCAAGAAGTCCCAGACAGCACAACCCGCACAATCAGCTGGTGAGACTGCACAGAGTTCGACTGCGGAGCAACCTCCGAAACCCAACCCCGATCGCAACGCCTACTTTGGTGATGAACACATCCATACCAGTTGGTCGGTGGACGCCTGGCTCATGGGCAACCGTCTCACGGGGCCGGATGACGCTTTGAAGTATGCGCAGGGCCAAACCATCAAGCATCCCTTGGGCTATGACATCAAGATCGACACGCCCATGGATTTCATGGGTGTGACCGACCACTCGGAATACGTGGGGGTAACGAAAGAAGCCAACACGCCGGGATCGGCCACAAGTAAGCTGCCCGCAGCACAGCCTCTTATCCTCAAGGACCCCAATAACAACGTGGATGTTCAGAAGGTGTTCACGTACCTCGTGAATATGCTCGCGGGAGCTCCGGTGAAAGCTCTGATGAGCCCCGAGGTGGCCGGCTCGATCTGGAAAGAAAATGTAAAGATCGCCGACCAGAACAACCATCCCGGTAAATTCACTGCTTTCTGCTCGTACGAATACACCTCCGCCCCTGACAACCGGAACCTGCACCGCAATATCTTTTTCCGTGATTGCGCACACGTCCCGGTGATGCCCTACAGCGCTCTAGACTCCTGGCATCCCGAAGACCTGTGGAAGTGGATGGATGCCCAGCGCAAGGCGGGCAACGAACTGCTGGCCATCTCGCATAACGCCAACTTGAGCGACGGCTGGATGTACCCCACCGACGTCGACAGCTTCGGACGCCCCATTGATGCGGCCTGGGCAGCCGCCCGCGACCGCAACGAACGTCTGGTCGAGATCAAGCAGATCAAGGGTCAGTCGGAGACCCATCCCTTGCTCTCGCCCAATGACGAGTTCCGCCAGCTACGAGATCTTCACCGGCCTGCTCGGTGCTCCACCGACTGTTGGCCGGATCGATCATATTCAAGGAAGCTTCGGCCGCCAGGCGCTGAAAGACGGCATCACCATGCAGGACGTGCGCGGCTACAATCCTTACAAATTCGGCATGGCTGGCGGCTCCGATTCGCACAATACTGGCAGTCCTTACCGCCAAGACAATTTCTACGGCGGTCACGCTCAGATTGACGGGACCGTCGACCGGCGCATGGCCGGTGTGATGGCGTTTGGCACGATTGATGTCCGCCTGGAGAATCCGGGCGGACTGACCGGAGTTTGGGCGGAGGAAAACACACGCGCTTCCATCTGGGATGCGATGTATCGCAAGGAAACCTTTGGCGTCAGCGGTCCGCACATTAAGGTTCGCTTCTTCGGTGGATGGGGCTACAACAAAGACATCCTGAACGCCGGCGACTGGGTGCACCAGTCCTATGCCAAGGGCGTCCCAATGGGCGCCGACCTGCCTCCCTTGAAGGCACGGCTCCGACATTTGTTGTCTGGGCGCTGAAGGACCCAACCTCGGCCAATCTCGACCGCATCCAGATCATCAAGGGCTGGACGAAGGACGGCCAAAGCTTTGAAAAGATCTTCGACGTGGCCTGGTCGGGCGACCGCAAGCCTGACAAGTGGTCGGGCCGGGTTCCCGCGATACAGAACACCGTGGACCTGGAGAAGGCCACCTACACCAACACCGTCGGTTCGACGGAACTGAAAACCGTCTGGACCGATCCCGAATTCGACTCCAGCCGGCATGCGTTCTACTACGCCCGCGTGCTGGAAATCCCCACGCCGCGCTGGACTCTCATCCAGGCAGTCAAGGCCGGTTTGACACCGCCGGACGTGGTGCCGCTCACCGGACAGGAACGCGCATGGACTTCGCCTATCTGGTACACCCCGAGCGCCGAGGCGCGCAAGAATGCGCCCGCCGGTATGACGGTGACCGATCTGAAGGCAAAAGGTGCAACCCAGTTGGGCGATGCACAACTGAAGGCGCTGATCGTGGGCAAGGCCTTCTGGGTGCGAAACAATGCCAACGGTGACAAGTTTAGCGTCGCCTACACTGCCGAAGGCCAGAGCAACGTCTGGCATATCGGCAAGAACGTACCGACTCCTAGCTGGGTTGGCAACCCCGTCCGCGACGGTTACCAGGGAACCACCACCCCGTACAAGATCGAAGGCGGCAAAGTGGTGACCACCATTTCCCAGGATCCATTTGCGGTTACCATCTACAAACTAGGTGATACGTATTACGGCGCCCGCAGCAACGAATTCGGCTACGCCAACTACGAGATCATTCCGAGCCCACAGTTCGTGCTCAATCCGGTCACGGCTACGCTCAACACCTTTTCAATCGAACTGGGCCTGAACGAACAGCAGAAACAGCAGATTCTCCCCTTCCTGCAGGACGAGGTAGAGCAACTGGGAGCGCTCAAGAAGAATACCTCGCTCAAGCCTCTGCAGAAGCTAGAGCAGTTGAAGCAAATCGGCGGTGCCATCGATGCCAAAATCATGCCTCTCCTGGATCAGCAGCAGCAGCAGAAGTTCCAGGCCATCCGAGAAGAGAAGCGGCGGGAACTGTTCGAGAAGATGGGGAACGCGGCGATTGACAAAGCGGAGGCTATGGTACAGCAGGTGATGTAGAGTCAGGTCAGAATTCGCCGGTCGGGAAAGCACGATGAAGAAGAACATCCTCGCATTGTCGGCAGCTGCAGAAGCGGGTACAGGCCTGATTCTGCTCGCCTGGCCGCCGATTGTGGTGCGCCTGCTGTCTGGCGCAGAGACCAATGGCGCCGCCTTCATCATGAGTCGCCCCGCCGGCATTGCTCTGATCGGCCTGGGCGTGTCCTGCTGGCCGGGCAACTCGCGTTTCAGTCGCTCAATGGAATGCTGAGCTACAGCACGTTGGCGATGCTGTACCTCACCGTCGTCGGCGTTCAAGGTGAAGCGGTCGGACTGCTCTTGTGGCCCGGGGTTGCCATCCACGCCATCCTGATCGTTCTTCTCGGAGGCGCGTGGTTGAAGCAACGAAAGAGTCAGGCCACATACGACACATACATGGATTGGCGTTAGCTACAACTTACGATTGAAGATTTGGGAGTCTGACTTGCGCAGGCTCCGCTGCGCGGCTAAAATCCGACGCAGATTGTTCCAGCCCGACATGCGCCCGACAGCTTCGATTTTACAGCGTCGTCATTCGACGCAGCGCAGGGGAGTCTGCTATGAAGCTCAGAACTGCCGCATCCGTGATTTTGACATTCGCGATGTCCGCGAGCCTGCCAGTTGCGTCTGCCTTTGCCCAGGAGAAGAATCCAGAGCGCAACGCGTACTTCGGTGAAACCCACATTCACACCGCTTGGTCGTTCGACGCCTTCGTTTTTGGCAACATGAAGACCGGCCCCGAAGACGCCTACAAGTTCGCCGTGGGCCAGCCCATCGAGCATCCTGCCGGCTACAAAATCCAGATCACTCGTCCGCTCGATTTCATGGCGGTGACTGACCATGCCGAGTATGTGGGCATTCTTCCGCTGGCGAACGCTCCCAACTCGGACATCAGCAAATTGCCCATTGCAGAAAAGCTGAAGGTCCGCAGCAAAGAGGACATCCTGAAGATATACGGGTTTCTAGGTGATTCAATTACCAAGAATCAGCCTATACCGGAGCTAACGAGCCCACAAGTTGCGAGTGAGGTCTGGAAGCAGATTATCGCCGCCGCGGACAAATATTATCAGCCGGGGAAGTTCACGACCTTCGTGGCCTATGAGTGGACCTCGACGCCAGACAATCGCAACATGCACCGCAACATCATCTTCAAAGATTCCAAGAAGGTACCGGCATACCCCTTTACTTCCATGGACTCGGACCATCCGGAGGACCTGTGGAAGTGGATGGATGACCAACGCAAGGCAGGCAATGAGTTGCTGGCGATCTCGCATAACGCCAACCTGAGCGATGGCATCATGTTTCCACTTGAGGTTGACAGTAAAAACCGGCCAATCGATGCCGCTTGGGCACAGGAGCGGGTGAACAATGAGCCGCTGACAGAAATGCATCAGCTCAAGGGAACTTCAGAAACCACTCCACAGCTTTCCCCCAATGATGAGTTCGCCAACTACGAGTTACTAACATACCTTCTGGGCGGCGTATCGGACCGAATCCCAAAAATCCACGGCAGCTACGTCCGCGAGGCCTGGCAGAACGGCCTGGCGATGCAAGATACCCGAGGGTACAACCCGTACAAGATGGGAGTGGTGGGTGCCAGCGACTCGCACGACACGGCTGCCGGTTATAGCCAGAGCGACTATTTTGGCGGGCACGGACTGCTGGACGCCAGTCCTCAGGAGCGTCTGAGTGGCAAGAAAGAGGCGGGCCTAAATATGGCGTTGCTCAGCACCGGCGGTCTGGGGGGCGTGTGGGCGGAAGAGAACACGCGTGAATCGATCTTTGCCGCGATGCAGCGCAAGGAAACCTTCGGTACCAGCGGCGTCCGCATTAGAGTGCGCTTCTTCGGGGGCTGGGACTACAAGCCTGAGGTACTGAATCAAAAAGATTGGGTAAAGAGCGGTTATGCCAAAGGTGTGCCCATGGGAGGCGATCTTCGGCCGAAAGCCGGGCAGGCGCCAATGTTCATCGTGTGGGCCGTCAAAGACCCTGACGACGGCAATCTCGATCGCATTCAAATTATCAAGGGTTGGACTAAGAGCGGCCAGATCTTCGAAAAGATTTATGACGTGGCATGGTCCGGCAATCGCAAGCCCGATCCGGTTACCGGCAAAGTCCCCGCGGTAGGCAACACAGTTGATGTCACGGCCGCGACCTACACGAACAGCATCGGCGCTGTCGAACTCAAGAAGGTGTGGAGAGACCCCGAGTTCGATCCGACCCTGGATGCGTTCTATTACGTGCGGGTTTTGCAGATCCCGACCCCGCGCTGGACCACCTACGACGCCAAGAAGCTGGAGGTTCCACCGCCGCCTTGGGTTCCCGCTACCGTCCAGGAGCGGGCCTGGACTTCTCCTATCTGGTATACCCCAACGGAAGAAGAAGCGCGCAAAGGCGAAGCGCATAGTGTCACGGTTGCCAATCTGAAGGAGAAGGGCGCTGAGCCACTCGACGACGCACAGTTAACGCAGTTGTTGGTGGGAAAGACCCTGACGGTCCGCAATCTGGCTACCGGCCAGCAGTACAAGATTGCGTACGGCAACTCAGGACGACGCCTGATTCTCAGCGTAGACGGGAAGCCACCGCAGCCGGGTGAAGTATGGGACGTGACGGGCACGGGCGCTGTGGGTTCGATAGCGCGGTATCAGATCAGCGGCGGACAAATCAGTACCACGATTGGAGAGACGCCGTTCGCCGTGACCGTTTACAAAATGGGCGACAAATACTGGGGCGCACGCAGTAATGAATTTGGCTACGCCAACTACGAGCTCGAAAAAGTTGAAGAATCAGGCAATCAGTGACGTACTGAGAAGAAGCGAGGTGTAGGAAAGTGGACGTAGTCTTATCCAAACCAGCTCCCTGCGAGGTTGCGGAGGAGCGCCAGGCGTCTGCGGGGACGGTCCTCCTGCGCTGGCTGCGCGAACCGCTACTGCACTTTCTGCTGCTGGGTGTCGCGCTGTTCGGTGTCTACGGTTACATGCACCGTGGTCGCGGCGGGTTCGAATCGTCGCGGCAGATCACACTGAGCCTCGATGAACTCCAGCAGATGGACACGTACTTCGTTTCTCAATGGCATCGCCAGCCAACCCCCGCCGAGTTTCAAGCCATGGTGGAAGACAAGGTTCGCGAGGAGGTCCTCTACCGCGAGGCGCTGGCGATGGGCCTCGATAAAGACGACACCATCGTAAAGCGCCGCATGGCGCAGAAGATGCAGTTCCTCGCCGAAGACGTCGCCGCTGCTCACGAGCCATCGACGGCAGAGCTCAAAGCCTGGTTCGAGAAAAACAGCAATCAGTTCGCCTTGCCCAGCCGCTACAGCTTCCGCCATCTTTATTTCTCTCCCGATAAGCGGGGCAAGAACGCCCAACAGGATGCCGCGAAGGCACTGACTAAAATCTCCGGCCAGCCAGAGGATTCCGCAGTTGCTGCTTCTCTCGCCGACCAGTTCATGTTCCAGGACTACTATGGCGACCAAGCTACCGAGGCGATAGCCAAGGAGTTCGGACCGCAATTCGCAGTTGCCATCGAGAAGCTCAAGCCGGGCTCGTGGCAGGGCCCCATCGAGTCCGGTTACGGTTGGCACCTGGTGTTCGTCGATACTGTGATTCCCGGTCGGATTCCGGCGTTCGAGGAAATGGAGCCGGATGTGAAGACCGCGTGGCTGGGCGAACAGAAGCGGCAGGCTTGGCAGAAGGCTTACCAGGAGATGCGCGCTAAGTACGCCGTTTTGTTGCCTGCTCCTTCCGACGTCGCCGCAAAGCCCGGCCCCAGCCCCAAAGAAACAAGTTCCCTCCGCTTCCGGTGAGGGGCCGCTGTGACCAGCTTCCGTGCCCGCTTCGCTTGGCTCACGGCCTGCTTGCTGCTTGCCGTTTCGGTTGCGTCGGCGCATGAGGCTCGTCCTGCCTATCTTGAGATCAAAGAGACCGCGCCCGGTCAGTTCAGCGTCCTCTGGCGCACCCCGGTACTCGCTGGGATGCGGCTTCCCATAGCGCTCAAACTTCCGCACGACGTGAAGAACGTACGAGAGCCCAACGTGCAGGAATTGGCCGACTCCTTCGTGGAGCGCCGATGGATCGACGCCGGGCCAAACGGTCTGGCGGGCAAGCGCATCGAGTTCCCTGGACTGCAATTCACCATCACCGACGTGCTCGTGCGCGTGGAGCTGCTTGACGGCAGGAAGTGGACCTCCATCATCCATCCGTCGCAACCGTGGGTGGAGATAGCCGCCTCCCAGACTTGGATGGGAGTGGCGGGCACGTACATCGTGCAGGGCATCCGGCACATTCTTTTCGGAGCGGACCACATGCTGTTCGTGCTGGGGCTGCTGCTGATCGTCGAAGATCGCTGGATGCTTCTGAAAACCGTGACCGCGTTCACGGTTGCGCACAGCATTACCCTTGCGATTGCAACTCTCGGCTATGCGGAGGTTCCGGTTCTGCCGCTGAACGCCGCGATCGCTCTGAGCATCCTCTTCTTGGGGCCGGAAATCGTCCGCTCATGGCGCGGCGAGACCAGCTTCACCATTCGCCATCCATGGGTGGTCGCGTTTGCGTTTGGCTTGCTCCATGGATTTGGCTTCGCCAGCGCTCTAACCAGCGCCGGGCTGCCGCGACATGAGCTTCCATTGGCGCTAGTCAGCTTCAACGTCGGCGTTGAACTCGGGCAGCTTGGCTTCATTGGGCTGATTCTGGCGCTCGAACGCTCCTTCCGCATACTCGAAGTGCGTTGGCCGCGTTGGATGGAAGCGCTTCCCGGATATACGGTTGGCTCTCTCGGCGCGTTCTGGACGGTGCAAAGAGTGGCATTGCTCTTCGGGGGCGGGCGATGAACACACCACAACGCAATCCTGCGGTCCGGGTAATGGTGCTGGCTGGTTTCGTGTTTCTGTATGCCCAGATGGCCTTCGCCCATCCACAGAAGGGCGAAGCTGTTGGGTTCCTCACCGGCTTTCGCCATCCGATCTCCGGACTCGATCACGTGTTGGCGATGGTTGCGGTAGGCCTCTGGGGTGCGCAACTCGGTGCTCCTGCGATTTGGGTTCTGCCGGTTGCATTTCCAATGGTAATGGCGTTCGGTGGGATGTTGGGGCTCATGGGAGTGCCCTTGCCAGGAACCGAATACGGAATCGCTCTCTCAGCAATTCTTCTGGGTGCTGCCGTACTGTTTGAAGTGCGCCCGCCTCTTGCTTTCGCTGCGGCGTTGGTCGGGATTTTCGCGATATTCCACGGCTATGCGCATGGAACTGAATTGCCACCAGGCCAAAGTGCGCTGCTCTACAGCATGGGTTTCGTCATTGCAACCGGCTGCCTGCACGCTCTGGGAATCGGTATCGGGACAGTGCATCGCTGGTCGTGGGGACAGAAATTACTTCGCGTCGCCGGAGGATTGGTCGCCGTCGGTGGCACGTTTTTCATGTGGAAGGCGTTCGCATGAAGAGCACGAGCCAATCTCGTCTGCCACTGTACGCATTCGTGGTCTTCGCATTTGTCATGTTCGCTCTTCCCTCCGAGGCGCACCTCAACTCGACTGGAATGGGGCCTTTCTACGACGGGCTGATGCATTTCCTAATGAGCCCTGAGGACATTGTTCCGGTACTCGCTCTGGCTTTACTAGCTGGACTACGCGGCGCTCGTTACGGGCGGAGGGCATTGTTTACTCTTCCCGTTGCATGGTTGCTCGGCGGTCTTGCCGGATTGAGCGCAACGACTACGACGCCTCATCCATTTATCGCGGCAGCCTGGTTTCTCATTCTCGGAGCGCTGCTGGCCACTGACGCGAAAGTTTCATTGCGCGTGACTACAGCGCTCGCCTCCTTGCTGGGTGTCTATCACGGCTACTTGAACGGGGCTGGTATGGGTCAGTTCGAAACTGCGTCGGTCGCAATCGTCGGCCTGGTCTTCGCCATATTTGTTCTGATCGCTCTCGCTGCCGCGTTCGTGGTTCACCTACGCGCACACTGGGCACGCGTCGCAGTGCGTGTGGCCGGAAGCTGGATCGCCGCCAGCGGCCTCTTGATGCTCGGTTGGGCAGTTCGCAACAAGTAAATTTTGGAGGCTATGTCCCATCTCAATTTACAGGCCAAGCGGCGACGAGCATCGGCTAGAGTTGTGGGAAATGTTCATTCTGGTGGCTTAGGTGGTGGTTTTGGTGAGGTGGATGGGCTGACTGTGGCAGATTTAGCGGTGGTGGCTTTGGCGGCGGTATTGGCGGGGACCGTGAAACCGGAACTCAGTGCGGATTTAGTTCCTCCACCAAGCCGAAGCGAGTGACTATGTACCCAATCGACTTCCTTAGGGTGCGCTCGACCATGCTTTTCCCCTTTGACCCGTCTCGCTACTGCAGGTCCCGGAATGTATCTCGATGGCTATCACGTTGGTGCCCCCACTGAGCGTCACACACGGCGGGTTTTCGTAATAACGGAGTCGCTTCTTATGACTTTTCTTCTTGACGAACCTCGGGTTCTTTTCTTTGCCGTTTTCATCGCACTACTCGTGTCATCGGGTACTCGGTTACCGGGTGGCTTTGGCTACCCGCGTCAATGAAGACAGCCATCGCCACGAGCACATTACCGGTTTGCGCGAAGGTCTATTCGTTCTCTTGGGCCTGCTCCTGGGATTCACCGTTGCAATGGTGCTGCCTCGATTCGACGAGAGAAGGGGACCTTGTCAACGAAGAAGCGCGCGCGATCAGGATGGGCATGTTGCGGGCAGATGTTCTGCCGGAACCCCAGAGTCAGACCGCGGTTATCGCAACCTATTTGCAGTCTCTAAGTAATATGATTGACGTTGCGGAGAAGCGACTGGCTGCGTTTGAAAGCCGCGTTCCGACGACAGTGTGGCTGATCATCTTCATTGTCGCGGCCTTCCAAAGCTTTATTACCGGATATAGTTTGAAGCGTAGATTCTGGCTACCTCTCGTGGTCACGCCGTTGGTGGTAGCCGTGGTGATGGCATTAGTCGCCGACCTGGATAGCCCTCATACAGGCCTGATCCGTGTCCAGCAACACAGCATGGATCGACTCGTCGACGACGTGATGCATACAAGGCGGCAATAAAAAGGGGCGGACGTCCGGCTCTTCGTCCGAAACAAGAAGGAGATTACAGACCTTACGTAAACCCGACCGTGCTTCCGTGCGCACCGGTGCCTCTGCTTCGAAACATGCGTTGTCACGCGAGCCGAAGAAAAATCACGCCAACAGCAGGATTACCCTAGAACTGTACGCCCAGGCTAGCATGCCGGTAAAACGACAGGGGCAGAGCAAGGTCGTGCAGGTCGTTTTACGAAAGGGGAAAGCACTGGCCTAACTGGACCATAAGCCTTGATTGCCATTTCCTTGTAAGTGCTTGAAAGGAAATGGCGGGGTCGACGGGACTCGAACCCGCGGCCTCTGCCGTGACAGGGCAGCGTTCTAACCAACTGAACTACGACCCCGCTATTGGTTGGATCGGGTTAGCGGAAACCCTTGTAAACGCTGGCTACGCGACTTCTTCAATCGTTGCGCCAGGCTGGTCCATTTTACCGGATATACGCCCTTTGCTGTTGGATGGACCGCATGGACAGCAAGCAAATCCGTCCAAATCTGCTCGGCTAATCGCAGCTATATCGTTCTCAGCCGAACGCCCTTGATTGTAACAGATTACACCTCGGCCACGAGACAGGCACGCCTCCTTGACTTCCGAATCGCCGACTCCACGCATGGGAGGCCACTCTCCCGTGCAGGATGGAAAGAGAGACCCGCCCGCAATGGCACAGGGTGAACTTGGAACATCCTTGGGAGGAGGGCACGCAACTAAGACACCTAGGAACTCGGCTTCGTCTGTCCCCGGTCTTTCGCCGGACAAATCTAACATTCGAGGACGGCGTTGAGTTCTTCGTCGAACTATATCTAGCGGACAAATTATGCGGAGGTAATCCAATGACAAAAGACTCTTTACGAGAACTTTATGTAGACGAACTCAAGGACCTATACAGCGCCGAGAAGCAGTTGACCAAAGCGCTACCAAAAATGGCCAAGGCAGCATCATCAACCGAACTGCGCGATGGATTTGAGGAACACCTGGAACAGACCAAAGGGCATGTCCAACGGCTGGAGGAAATCTTCACCGCGCTGGGTGCAAAGGCGGCCGGGAAGAAGTGCGTCGGTATGGAAGGCCTTATCAAAGAGGGCGCGGAGACCATGGGCGAAGATTTTGCAGACGAGGTAATGGATGCAGCTCTCATTTCCGCCGCGCAACGCGTGGAACACTACGAAATCGCCGCTTACGGCACAGTGAGCGCATATGCTGATCTGCTCGGGGAGTCCGAACACGCCTCCCTGCTGCGGCAAACGCTTGAGGAGGAGAAAGAAACCGATCAGAAACTTACCCAGCTTTCAGAGCAGATTAACGTTCAGGCCAATGAGGGGACTTCCAAAGATCAGCACGTCGAGAAACGCAAGCCTCGCCGCGCCGCGTAGGCAGTGCGTTGTCCACAGAAGGGGCGGCCGCCCGATTCTCGCCCCTTCTCCCGGTCGACGGGATGGCGACCTGTAATCGCCTCAATACGCAACTGGAGTGACGGTGCAAGAAATCCTTATCAGGATAGTGCTAGGGGGATTAATCGTCTCCGCTTTTGCCATAGTGGGCGAAGTGGTGAAGCCGAAAAGCTTTGCCGGGCTGTTTGGCGCCGCCCCGTCGGTAGCGCTCGCAACCTTGAGCTTGGCATTGATCCAACATGGCAAAGGCTACGCTAGCGTTGAAGCTCGGTCGATGATCTTGGGAGCCGTTGCGTTCTTCCTCTACGCATCCCTGGCTAGCCGGCTGCTAATTCGCAACAAATGGGCTGCGTTGCCTGCGACGATGGTGTCTTTAGTGCTTTGGGGGGGGGCTGCTCTGGGTTTGTGGTATGGGCTACTGAGCTAGATCGTGAAAATCCAGGTAAACACCGCTGCTCTGAAACGCTCGAAGTGGTACGAGTATGCCATTCGCTTCGTCTTCGGCGGCATCGTTACTGCGCTCACAGGCATCATCGCAAAACGTTGGGGACCTGAGATTGGCGGCCTGTTCCTGGCATTTCCCGCTATCCTGCCGGCCACCGCGACTCTGGTTGAGAAGCACGAAAAGCAAAAGAAACAGCGCACTGGAAAACAGGGGACCTCACGTGCGAAAGCGAAGGCTGGGCTCGATGCCGCCGGAGCCGCCATGGGTAGCGTCGGTCTGCTGGCATTTGCGGTCGTTGTCTGGCTGTGGATTCCCAGCCACTCCTCTGCCATTGTTCTGTGTATTGCTACATTGGCGTGGTTGCTGGTCGCGATATTGACATGGGAAGTTCACGAGCACCCTTACAGAAGGTTACGCGTAGTACTCTTCAGGCGCGCGAAACCAACCTCAGCCATGAAGACTTTTCAAGAGCCATCACGAAACAGGAGGTCAGATGAGTAAGAACGGAATCAGCAGCAGGTCTCTCGCCGATCCTTCGCGGCTGCGATCCATGGATGAAGACGATAAGCAGATCTTTCGCGTGGTGATTGAGACGCCAAAAGGCAGCCGCAATAAGTACGCATTCAACGACGAGCAGAAAGTGTTTGAACTCAAGAAAGTCCTGCCTGCTGGCATGACCTTTCCCTACGATTTCGGGTTTGTTCCATCTACAAAAGCCGAGGACGGCGACCCGGTAGACGTCTTGGTGCTGATGGATGAACCTGCATTTGCAGGTTGTGTTCTAGGATGCCGGCTCGTCGGTATTATCGAGGGCGAGCAGGGCGACAAGAAAAACAAGATACGAAACGACCGCGTGGTTGCGGTCGAAAAAGGCAATCACAGCTTTGCCGATATTAAGCACGTTGATGACCTCGGTAAGCGTTTCCTCCGCGAACTGGAGGAATTTTTTGTGAACTACCATGAGCTGTCTGAGGAGAAATACAAGATTGTTGGAGTAAAAGGGCCGGCCCAAGCCAAGAAACGCATCGAGGAGGGAAGGCGCGCACTGGGCCGCAAATGATCACTGCGCGTGAAGCCCCGACTTAATTAACGGCTCCTGATTCCTGGCTCCCGCACCGAAGGTCTGGTGTGGCGTCCCGAGACGCATCAGTAGAAAAAGCCCGCTCCTCGCGAAGCGGGCTGCAAGCAGAGAGCGAAGCTAACTGCCGTTAGAGCACACCGACAGGGAAGCGTGTTGGAACGAGTACCAGTCGTTTAGCGACGTGTTCAGAGGTGCGCCGAAATAAGGCAGGAAGGCGAGGTCCTGCAAGTGATAGGTGAAGCCGTTCACGGTGTACGGATAGTCTCCGTAGTTGGGCTCGCCCTCCAGCGGATCGCCCACCTCCAGAATGCCGCACGGGGTGTTATTGCCGTTGTAGTTCACGGTTAGCGGATCGTCAGCCCACTCGCCTGCCTCGTGCGATAAGGCGGAGACATCCTGCGCAAATGTTCCGGAGTGATCGATGTAGGTAAAGTGCGCGTAGGCCTGTGGGTTGTTGATACTGCCTTCCGAGCTGTGATACCCGCCAATGCAGCACTGCCTGCTCTCCGTCAGGTAAACGTCGTAGGTTACGAAGATGGGAAAGCTATTCGGCTGAATCTGGCTGAAACGGCTGATGATGCTCTGGACTTGCGCGTCGAAGTAGTTGATGTCGACTTCTCCTACTTGGTACCCAAATGGCGAGCCAACCGTTCCATAGTTCGACGGTACGGTGAGCGTTTGTTCCGCTAGTACAGTCGGCGATCCCAACAGCAAATGATAGTTCGGGGCGCTCTGCACCGTGCCCCAGAAATTGGCTCGCTGGAAGGCGTCAACGTACTGCGTTTTCCCCACATTCACTCCGCCTTGAATGTAGGTGGTTGAAGAATCGAATACCGGGGAGGCAATTGTGTTGTTGATTACCGTCTTGCCATTCGGTAGCACATACGAGGGATCATAGGTATACCGCGTCCGTCGCGATGTGATCACGATTTTGATCGGGATGATATAAACCGGAACCGTAGTCGGGCTATTGGTAGACGGGGCCGTGCCCACCATGTTGTAGGTGTATTGCTGTCCGCCGTAGGTGAAGGAACCATCCCACGACTGTAGCGAAGCCGCGAATATGGGCACGTCCGCACGCAGACGTCCGGGCAGCATCCGATACATCGGTTTAGCTGGTTGACTGTTGACTTGCGCTGCATCGTCATTGTCGTCCTGCGCGACGATGAGGCCAGACAAGAAACAGCATGCCAGGAGGGCCATTCCAATGGCTTGGCAGGGGCGTGCAAAATGTCTCTTCATGCGTTCCACTCCTCGCCCGGAGGTTGGGTTCCTGGGCCCGGGCAGGCGGACATTTTACAACGCACAAGGAAGGTTCAAGGGCCACATAAGTGGCGTGAGCATTTATTTATTCCGCAACCTACTACTACCCGGCCTGGCGCTTCAACGCTTAGCCCGGAGTTAAACGAGAGGTCTCGAACTTCGCCCTGTCCCGCAACACGTCGCGTCGGATTCCAAGCCTGCCGCATCTATCTTTCATGGATCTTCAACTGGCTGGAAAGCTGTCGCTTATAACCGGTTCGACAGCCGGCATTGGCTACGCTATCGCAGAAGCGCTGGCCGCCGAGGGCGCACGCGTTGTGGTCAACGGCCGCACACAGCAGCGCGTGGACCAAGCAGTCGGCGCCATCCGCAAATCGACCGGCATGGAGGTGGAGGGGCTGGCCGCTGATTTGGGCACAGCCAATGGTTGTGCGGAAGCGATCGCCAAATTCCCCCGCTTGGACATTCTGGTCAACAATCTTGGCATCTTCGAACCGAAGGCCTTCGAACAGATCACGGATGAGGATTGGCTGCATATATTCGAAGTAAATGTCCTCAGCGGCGTCCGGCTGAGTCGTCACTATTTGCCCGCAATGAGGCAGGGGAATTGGGGCCGCATCGTGTTCATCTCGAGCGAATCGGCGGTGCAACCTCCAGCCGAAATGATTCACTATGGCGTGACCAAGACGGCCCAACTCGCTGTCTCCCGCGCCCTCGCTGAAACTACCGCGGGAACTGACGTCACCGTCAACACCGTGCTTGCTGGGCCTACCGCTTCCGAAGGAGTAAACGTCTTCGTCGATAAGCTTGCAGCGGACCAACAATCTGATCGCGCCAGCATCGAGCGAGACTTCTTTACGCACCGGCGCCCGACATCGCTGCTGAAACGTTTCGCCGATCCCAAAGAAGTTGCCGCGCTGGTGGCATTCGTTTGCAGTCCGCTTTCGTCGGCAACCAACGGCGCCGCCTTGCGGGCTGACGGTGGCGTGGTAAGGTCTATTCTGTAAACCGCTGACAGAAACATACCAGGTTGCCATCATATTGAAACATCGCCGAAGCCGCTGTGTTTCTTGGTGCCGTCCTTGATAAGATTTCTCCCAGCCCCCTACAATCGAGGATTCTCCACCTGCACAGGGAAGATTCATGCCGCTTCAGCTCTTTAACACTCTATCTGGAAAAGTCGAAGAGTTTCATCCACTGGAAGACAACCTGGTCCGCATGTACGCCTGCGGCCCCACGGTTTACGACTACGGTCACATTGGCAATTTTCGCACCTTCATTGTGGTCGACACGCTGCGACGATTTCTGAAGCAGACCGGCTACAAGCTGAAGCACGTGATGAACATTACCGACGTGGACGACAAGATCATCCGCAACGCCGCACGGGATAGTATCAGCGTCCAGGACTACACCAAGAAATACAAGCAGGCGTTCCTCGAAGATGCCGACGCGCTCAACATTCAGCATCCTGAATTCCTGGTGAACGCCACCGACCATATTCAAGAGATGGCCCACTTCATCAAGGGCCTTGAAGAAAAGGGCTTTGCCTACCGTACGGACGACGGTTCTTACTATTTCCGAATTGCAAAATTTCCCGAGTACGGCAAGCTCTCGAAGAGAGACTTTGCCGGAATGAACGACGGTGCGCGAGTGGACCTGGACGAATATGACAAGGACAACGCCCGCGACTTCGCGCTGTGGAAGGCGCCGAAACCCGGTGAGGCGATGTGGGAAACCGAGATCGGCCCCGGACGGCCGGGCTGGCACATCGAGTGCTCGCAAATGTCGATGAAGTATCTCGGCGAGAGCTTCGACATTCATACTGGTGGCGAAGACCTCATCTTTCCGCATCACGAAAACGAGATCGCCCAGTCGGAGGCATTGACCGGCAAACCATTCGTGCACGTCTGGGTGCATGCGCGCTTCCTGCTCGTGGAGGGCGAAAAGATGGCCAAGAGCGCGGGGAATTTCTTCACCGTCCGCGACTTGGTCCTGATGGGACATAAGCCATCGTCAATCCGTTTTCTGCTGATGTCGGTCCCTTACCGCAAACAGCTGAACTTCACGTTTGACGGATTGACGCAGGCAGCGAATTCGGTGGAACGGCTGCGCAACTTCAAGCTGCGGCTGGAGACTTCGCAGTTCGCCGATGATGGCAATGTAATCATTGCCGAAATCGCGGACAGGACTTCGGCCGAAATGCGCGCCGGGTTGGACGACGATTTGAACACGGCCCGCGCCTTGGGCGCCGTCTTCGATATGGTCCGCGATGTGAACGCCGCTGCGGATGCCGGAGAAGTCCGGAAAAACAATGTACCCCAACTGCTCAGGGTTCTGGAAGAATTCGAACAGATCTTCGCCGTGTTGAAAGACGACGATGCCGCCAAGGTGCGCGCGACCGTCGAGTGGGCAAAGTCAGAAGGCTTGGAGAGCAAGATCAGTCCGCAGACAGCCGAGCTGGCCAAAGCAGCGGCGCTTTCTGACGCTGAGGTTGAGCGACTCGTCGCCGAGCATTCGCAAGCGCGCAAGAGCCGCGATTTTGCCCGCTCGGACGCTATTCGAGCGCAGCTGGCGGAAAACGGAATCATCCTGGAGAACACAAAGGATGGGGTGCGATGGAGAAGGAAGTAGGCCGAGGAGGATGATGGCAATGCTCGACGAGGAAGTCACCATTGACGAGGTCACGCCAGCAAGCGGGCCGTGCCAAAGCAGTTTCAACCGGATCGCGTCCATGATTCAAGTCACGCTGTTGTTTTTTCTGGCCGTCGGCGGCTTGGCTCTCAATGCTCAGGTCAAAGGTGAAAAGATTAGCCTGGAACTTGGCTCGGTGACCGTGTGGCTCGGGATGCCCAGACAGGAGGTTGTAAAGCGGTGCGCAAGCGCTGGCTATTCGATGCCCAATCGTCCAGGGGATGACCTTGAGATCCGTGACAGCGAGAAACTGACCACTGACGGCCACATCTTTAGGGTGATATTCAAGAATGGTCGATTGGCATTCGCCTCGCGCAATTGGTATTCATCTAAGGCGAGTCCCTTCGATGCCGTGCTCGGAGCGTTGGGACAATTGGAAACGCGCGGTGGATGTTCCGTTGTCCACGACCAAGATAAATCGCCCGACGGCAGGTTGGATATGGTTTTCATTACGTGCGGATACCGCAGGGTGCTCATCGAATCTGGCAACACGAATGGGGAATCGGTTGCCAACGTGTATGAGCAGATCGATAGTAGGGAGCCTTGAGTTTCGTTTCGATTCAGACGGACTTTGTTGCCATCCGGACGAGTTTGTCGTTTATAGCAGAAAATCGTTCTGCAAACTTTCTCGCATCCCTGTTCACCGCAAAATTGTGGGCAGCTTCTGTCCAGAGTTGCGAAATATTTTCACTTTCCAGCTCCACCGCAATGAAGAGCCGGTCCCGGAGCACGCGGTAAGACTCTGCTTCGGTATCCGAAATTTGACGCTCAATCTCACCGGGCAATGCTGTCCCAGGCGTTCCAAATCGAATGAGCGTCAGGTAAGCATTCGAAAGTGCCGTCAATAGTTCCTTATATTCTTGTTTCTTATTATCCCGAAGCCGCTCCTCTCGTCGCCCCGACTTAGAGAAATGTTGATTCAGGAATGCGCCGAGGCAAGTTCCCACGACGAGAAATGCGCCAGAAAGAATAGCAATGCCCAAAGCTTTCGATTCTCCTATCCGTGGCAGATCATTAGGGCAGCTTGGACAAGGCTACACCCCTCCATGGATATCCAACACCCTAAAATTGCGACATTCAGATCCGCCAGAATCTGCAACGTCGGTCATGCTGCCGGCCTCTCGTTGGCGCGTGAAGAAATATCTAGCGGCTCCCCGCACGGGCGAGCAACCCGCACGGAACTACGCCTCAGACTCCACCTCGGGCAATCCTACCAATTGCTCGCTCGCTTCGCGGCTGTGAACTTTTGCGGTAGTGACCAAGACCACGGCCGCAATAACCACCACGCTTCCGGCAAAGATGTACCCATCGAAGCGCTCGTGCAGCACCAGCCATCCCAGAAAAACGGCGATCGACGGGATTCACGTAGGCGTAGGTCGCCACCTTCTGAGTGGACACATGCTTCAGCAACCAGATGTAAGCTGTGTAACCGATCCACGAGCCGAAAACCACCAGGTAGAGCACTGCCATCAGCGCGCGAGAAGTCAGCACAATGCGATGCTACTGACCTGTAGCCAATGCAACCAAAGCATTGCCGATCGCCGCGAATGACATTTCCCACCCGGTTGCCGCGAAGGGGTCAACCTTCATTTGCCACTTGCGCGAGAGCACCGAGCCGATCGGCCCAACTCATTGAACAGAGCAACAGCGTGCTCGAAGCTATCAGTTGCATGAAAGCCAAGGGTGTTGTGAGCTGCAAACTTCGGCCAGAAAAGGATGACGATCCCTGCGATACCCAGCGCCAGTCCGAGCAAACCCCTTCGCGAAAGCCGGTCTCCTCGGAAGACGAAAGTTTCCAGGACCATAAACCAGATCGGCGTAATCGCTACGATCAGCGCAGCCAGACCTGTGGGGATCCATTGTTCCGCCCAGGCCAGACCTCCGTTGCCGCCCACCAGTAACAAACATCCGATGGTTGCCAGACGCACTCCTTCAGCCCACGTGATGCGAATCCTGCGGCCCATCGCAGCACACGCGGCCAGCATAAGCGGACCGGCGATCACAAAGCGCAAGGCGCACATCACGTACGGTGGAAGATGTTCGCTGTCGGCAATTCCGATTGCCAGGTAGGTCGAGCCCCAGAACAAGTACACCAAAGCGAATGCGACGATGACTTGCAGACGGTGATTACGATCGCTGGTCATGAAGGTGAGATAGCTGTGGCCACGTCATCCTGCTGTGCGCGTGTCCAGCCTCGTTTCTAAGCGGCCGGCTTTTGATCTTGCTTCCGCAAGCGGTGCCCCATCAGCAAAACATAGTGGACGCCCGACAGGGTCGTGAACGTAAAGGTTGCGTAGAGAAAAAACGTTTCCAGGTATAGCACCCACGGGAGCCGCAGCACTTGTGCCAGAACAACGAAGAAAACTGCGCCGATCTGGCAAGCTGTGTTCACCTTGCCATAAATGCTGGGCCGGAAGTCGCGAAATCCGACGGTGGCATACAAAACTACCGCAGTAGCGACAATGCACAGGTCGCGGCTGAATACCAGGATGGTGTACTTCCAGGGAATCTTCCTGACGAAGGAAAGCACGAGGAACAACGAACTCAGCAATAGTTTGTCGGCAATGGGATCGAGATATTGTCCAAGCATGGTCTGCTGGTGTAAGGTGCGCGCCAGCAGTCCGTCGAGAGCGTCGCTCAAGGCCGCCGCTACGAGAAGTCCCAGCGCCCAAAGCCACTGCCCATCGAACACCGTAATGATGACAAACGGGATGAAGATCAAACGCAGCAGCGTGATCTGGTTCGGCGCAGTCCAGAATTGATTCTTCAAGCGCCTACCCCGGCAAAGATGTTTGCTACTCTCAGATGTCCCACGCGCACCTTTCTGTGGATTTTCGAATTTATCTCGAGAGTACTGGCGTACAACTATGGACCGGCATGCAGATGAATGTCAGATCGACGCCTCTTCGATTCTGACGGCTTTGCCGCCGACTGGCAACCACGTAACGCAATTCCCCGACTTTGGCAGGCCGCTGGTTTCCCCCGAACACGGCTTCAGGTGATGCTGATCACAACGCCACAAGCCGGAAGCCATTAGAATCAAGGTCATCGGAGGTGTTACCCGCGCGATGGTGTGGCTGACCAAGTTCGTCATCCGCAGTCTGGAATTCGCCAACCGTCACTTGCCGTCTCACAAGCCGAAACATCTGCTGACCGGCAAACGAGGCGAACTCGAGGCGTACCTGTACCTGCGCAGCCTGGGTTACCGCATTGTTGCCGCAAATTTTCGTGTCCCCTTTGACCGCGGTGAAATCGATTTGATCGGATGGGACAATGGCGTGCTGTGCTTCATCGAGGTCAAAACCCGAACCAACGAAGGGTTTGCGCCCCCTGTGACCGCAGTCGATCGAAGCAAGCGGCGGCACATTCTATCGGTCGCTCGCAGATATGTTCGTCGCATTCCTAGCGCTGTACCGCCGTCTTGCCGCTTCGATATTGTCAGCATCATTCTGGAAGGAGAGGCCGACGAGCCGCAGATCACGGTGCACAAGGGAGCCTTCTCGTGGGACACCGATAAGCGACGAAGCTGCTGGCCCCGAGATTTCCGCGATAGACACGTCTGGCGGCGAACAAGATGATGAGAGTCCGGCTTGAGGCCGAGTTCGGCGGCCCTAACGGAAAAAGCGGAGATCGAGCATCACAGTGAGAACTTCGAGCCCTGGGGTATAGGGAATCAACCTTCGCCGGAGGCTGCCTCACAGAACCGAACTTGTGCCATGGACTGAGCTTCTTGTCTGTGCAGAAGCTCCTCCAAGCGTCATAGACGCAAGGCTTGCCCACATGGCGCTGGGCCGCTAGAATAAGGGTCGTCCCACCTGTGTAGGCGCGTAGCTCAGTTGGTTAGAGCGCTACCTTGACACGGTAGAGGTCAGGAGTTCGAGTCTCCTCGTGCCTACCATTTCTTCTTTAGATTCAGCGCCTTCGAGCGAGCCCTACCCGGAGCGCTACCGCAACTTGTCACCTAACGCTCCCGTAAACCACACATATAAAACGAGATTCGTCACGGCTTTTGGTGACGAGCGAGAATCTCGCGCCTAAATTCGCACCCTCTCAACGAGAACGGGTCGGGCTTGCGACACCATGGACACGCAACCAAGAAAAAGTGCGCCTCAATCCCTCGACGGGTTTATACTCTGAGACCGTTGGGAGCTAAAACGGTAACGGTGAATGAAAGAAAGTTGACATCGCCATGAAAAATAAAGCTGTTTGCGCTATCCCGCTGCAAGGTTCCAACAAGACCAACTCCAAAGACCAGATAGGTGTGTTTGGAATCGGCACTGATAAGGGGATGTACTATAAATTATGGGATGGCGAGGAGTGGCTACCTACAAAGACGGGATGGCTCCCTTTGGGTGGCAAGTTTGACAGTATCCCGGCTGCCGTAGTACCGGGCTTCCAGTTAGGTCCCCCAAGAGTTTCCCATATTTTCGGCCTCGGCCTCGATGACCATGTATATCGTGGTGTCCTGCTGCCGAATGACACATGGCCGCCGTCCCTCCAAGGTTGGGAGCAGTTCGGCCCCGAATTTATTTGGCAAGGGTCGCTTCCACTCCCTGCCGCATTCAATGGCCCTCTTGATGCCAGGGGCTACTTTCAAGATTCTGTCTTAAACAATGTCTACCAAACGGAAGTGGCCCTTGTCGGAATCAGTCCTGACAACTACCCCTATCTCATGCTAGCCGATAGCGGATCCCCTAGCTATCCGATGAATTATGAAACGACTGCTTGGCTGCCACTGGGCGGTTTATTGATCTACGAGCCTGTAGTGGTCCCGCTGCTTGGACCAGGGACGATTTCCAACATTCTTCACATCTTCGGAGTTGGTGGCGACAGTCAGATGTATCACGTGGTTGTTGACGCGAGTTCGTGGGTGCCGTCGCTTCCTTACGCCCCGGGGCAACCAGCTACGCCCTGGCAGCCGCCTAACCTGACGGGTTGGGAGTCGGTTGGCGGCTGCTTCAGCAGCGCGCCAGCGGTTGTACTGGAGGGCGACAGGATTGATATTTTTGGACTTGGTGCAAATCATAGCATGTGGCACCGGGCTTGGGAGAATGGGAGTTGGATTATTGATTGGGAAGATCTTGGCGGGGTCTTTGATAGTCCGCCAGCTGCGGTCTCCTGGGGTCCGAACCGCTTGGATATATTCGGACTTGGAACGGATGATCAGATGTATCACAAGTGGGGGGATGGACGCTCATGGCAGCCGTCACAGACTGACTGGCAAGGGCTGGGTGGGATCTTTAACAGTGCTCCGGCCGCGGTTGCGACCTCCGCCAACCATCTTGATATATTTGCTCTTGGACCGAACAATCAGATGTTGCACAAAGCATGGATTGGAGACCACTGGAGCCCTGCGCTAACGGGTTGGGATGACCTCAATGGTACTTTTGTAATTCCCCCAGCTACGCAAATGCCGTCGGAGGTTCACTTTGACGCAGTCGTTACCTTTCCCGACGGTGTCGCCATCGGCGGGAGCGTCCACGTGAGCCTCTTCAAAGACGGCACCAGCACCTTCTCCGGCAGTCTTCACGACTCTGGCGCGGTGGCCTACAACTGCGCTGTTGCCTGCGGGGTCTACGATTCGCAGAGAAGACTCTACCCCCTCACCCAGAGCGGTTACGCGGCCGGGACTTTTGAACCCGGCAGCCGCGATTTCAACTGGAACGAACCCGGCGATCCGAACCCAAATCCCAAGCTCCGTGAATACTGGAACGACCTGTTCGGTTGCGGCGGTGCACAGTTTAAATGCGTGGCTAATGTGGGTGTCGACGGCGCTGCTCTCCTGCCCAGCCTCCTTCTTCCAGGCGTGGGTGAGGTGATCAGCCTCGTCACCAAGTAGAATTCGGCGGGTGGCGGGTGGCCATTCTTTCACCTGGTTTTTGGCGAAAACGGTGGAGAGCAAGAACGTAATCCTGTCAACAGCGCAGCCCGGAAAGGCAGCCGTCCGTTTGGCTGCCTCTTTCCCGCGGCTTACTCTCTGTAAATGTCCTTGCAACTACCACAGGGGGCAGGGCGGACGCGTAGGCAACCTCTTAAACTGAGCCAACAGGACTTGGTTTCGACACGAGCAGAAAAACTCGTCACCAATGCGTCACCAAAACTAGGCCCTTTCAGGCTCTTTTTCGGTTTTCTGCAAACGGAAAAGCAAGACAGGCAAAGGGTTTTAGCTTGTTGAGATCGAATTTGACACGGTAGAGGTCAGGAGTTCGAGTCTCCTCGTGCCTACCATTTCTTTCAGCGAGTTAGCGTCAAAGACCCGAAAAACCTCAACCCACAATTTCATTGCACTGCTCCTGACGGCACGCCGAGGCCCTTCAGGAACTCCCCTTGCGCGGCCCGTGTTTCGTCGCTGTCTCCCTGCGCGTAGAGATCGAGGGTCGTTTGAATCCTCGAATGACGCAGGATGCGCTGCACCGTTTTCGCCTGGACCTTGGCGGTGTTCACCAGAAAGGTGCTGAGCGAGTGACGCAGGTTGTGAAGCCCGAACCGCTGTGACGGCTGAATAGAGACGCCGGCTGCGATTGCTGCGGGTCGCAATCTGCCAGTAGAGCAGGATCAATTCCCGATTTACTGCGAGGCCAGCCCGAAGTTGCGCCGTCCGAATCCGGTTCTTCAGACTTTCGAGGAGTTGGGCGTAATCGGCAACGCGACGAATAAGATCGCTCACAAACCAAGGACCGGGCCAGATCGAGTCAGCGGCGGACTCCGATCATATCAATACATACGAAGGACGCGCCCGCCACCTTATCGCTCAGAACAACTGAGGAAATTTGTGCATTGTGTCGTCCAGCAGGCACCGCGCCAGGCTCAATGAATCGCTCAACGTGAAAATCACCTTGGGCGAAGGCGAGAGGTTCTCCACGCGGGCTAGGCGGACTGCAGCAATCATGGCGGCGGCAAGAAAAACTGCCACACCGGCTCGCATCGGTCTGTCTTCCGGCTGCTCTTGCCGCAGTTCCATTGCAGCATCGTAGCGAATAAAAAGCGAATATGCAATCAAGGATAGGATACCGCCAATTATCCCGGCGAATACCCGCCTCAATGACGACGCGAGCCGGAGCGAGTTTGCCAAACTTCTCTCGCATCGCATCTGCCGTGATGCGAACCCGATCTTCTTCGACTATTGTTCCGCTAGCGTCCAACACGCAGTAGCGACTCCAGTGATCGCCGAGGTCGATTCCGATGGTGTTACCCGCGTGAGGGTGGGGGCCTGCTGCTGATTGAACTGCCTGTAGACTCCGCTTCATACCGGCTCCTCCTTATTAGGTGGCTTCCTGTCAGCGGATGATACGTGCTCTCCGCCGAGGATCCGGCAGCTACATTTCTATCTACATTTTAGGGGGCGAACAAACCGCGAACATGGAAATGGCACCGGTTTCTAAGTTTCCACTCGACTTTATTGCCTAGCTGCTTGGCACGGAAAATTGCAGGGACGTGCGACTTGAATAGTTCAGAACCTAACCTTCGTCTGTTGTTGACGACAAATCTAGCGTTCCATCTGAGGCGAAGCAGTGAACAGAACGGCTCACTTCCCGAAATAGTAGGTGACGCTGGCACTGATGTAGGACCTCAGGGGAACGCCCACCACCTGCTCGACCGGGGCGACGTTGGGAGGCTAGGAGAGTACCTCGGTGGTCTGGCCGGTGTAGCCTTTGGCGATGAGGAAATTTGCTGCCACGGACATGCGGTCCTCTCGAAACGTCCGCAGCACGGCGCCGCGAAACTCCGTCACCGGCACGCCGTTGAAGCCATCGCCCAGCGGCTTGGCGCGAACATATTCGTACTCGCCGCGAAGTTGCAGTCGCAACGGCAGCTTGGTCAGGGAGCCGACCGTGTCCCAGATGAAGCGCGGCGCTTCCGGAATGGGCTGGCCGGTTTGCGCGTCACGGGCGTTGGCCTGAGAGTAGGAAGCGTAGATGAAGCCGGCGCGGAAGTAGCGTTGCGCGGAAACGACGATGACCTTGTTGGTCGATGGGCCGACGATTTCCTGCAGCCCGGTGTCGGGATCGATCTTGGCCAGCTCTTGCGAGTTCGAAGTGCGGCGCAGCGTCAGATAAAACTGCGTCTGCTTGAGCACTTTGGAAAAGACCAGCTGATAGCCGCGTGAAGGCGCCAGCAGAGTTGGAATGCCAGTGCCGTCGCCGATCCGCGGATCTTCGGTATGGAAGCCTTCGCCGTAGCTGAAAGCGATGGTCGGTGCGTACCAGCGGTCGGGTGGAAGGATGGTGAACGTCCCTTTCGGCAGCGTCAGAGTCGCGAGCTTGTCGAAGGAGTTTTGTGGATTGATCAGGTCCTGATTGTCCATCCACACTTCTTCCTGGCGAACGCCGAGGTTGTAATGGAAGTACTTTCTGATCGGGCCGTCGATAGCGAGGAAAGGTTCGATGAACGATAGCGTCAGGTTGTTGCTGGTGGTCAGCTGATACTGGCCCGCATCGCTGATGTGATAGAGATCGAGATTGCGCGGAGCATCGCGGCGCAGATCCACGCCGGCAAGCCACGCCAGCCAGGGACGCACGCTCTGAATGTAGGTCGCCTCGCCGCCGAAAACATTGCGATTCTCACTCTGCTGAATCAACCCATCGCCAAAATTCGAGCGCAGCGTCAAACCGTAGTTGCGAAAGAATCCGGAAAAGGTAAATTGCCGCTGCTGGTCGAGCTTCCAGCTGTCAGTGGCGACGAGCAGAGCGTTGTGCGTGTACTCAAGCTGGCGATTATCAATGGTGTCACCGGCGACCGGAACCGCAATCGGAATCAGTCCGGGAACGTAGGAGAATCCGTAGTAGCCGATGCCGAACAGGGTCAGCTGGTGACGCCCGAAGTTGAACTGGCGCGCGCCGTTTAGCTTATACTGCTGGCGATGCTCGAGCCGCTCCAGGAAGCCGTTGCCGACAGAGATTTCCAGCGCAATCCACTGGTTGGCGTGAGGCTTCGATGAACTCCAACCGGCCATCAAATCAGCGTCGCGGTAGTCGCCGGTGAGCTGAAAGAAGCTGAGCAGACGCCGTCGAGGAACATACGACGCACCCAGATCGACAGCGTTGCTGTCGGGTTCGGCGAAGTTCATCTTTACGCCGCTGGCACTGAACGTTGTGTTGGCGCTGATCGCTTCCTACGGGCTTTCGCGAACGTTGGTGCCGACGATGATGCACTTCCTCCTGCCGAAGGAGGTCCCTCTGTATCAAGGTCAAGAAAAGGAGTCGCCGCTGAGCCGGAGCCCGATTTGGCGCTTCCACCAGAGGTTCGAGAGAGGGTTCGACTGGTTTGCAAACAACTACCACGGCGGACTGGAGTGGGCGCTCGGACACCGGGCCATCACGCTTACGATGTTCGCGGCTGTGTGCCTCGGTTCGTTGGCGTTGGTTCCGGTGATTGGCCGGGATTTCTTCCCATATGTCGATTCTGGGCAGATGGAATTTCATGTACGACCGCCAGCGGGAACACGCATTGAAACAGCACAGGAAGTATTCAAACGAGTAAACGAGGAAATTCGTCGCGTGATTCCTCCTGCGCAACTTCAGATGGTGGTGAACAACATCGGCCTGCCGCCAGGGGGCATAAACCTGGCCTACTCGGCGAGTGATACGACAAGCAATGGGGATGGAGACGTCCTGGTGCTGCTCGCGGCTAAGCACCGGCCGACGCAGGAATGGATGCAGGTGCTGCGGGAGGACTTCGCGCAGAAGTTCCCGGAGGACACATTTTTCTTTGAGCCCGCCGACATTACCAATCAAACGCTAAACTTCGGACTGCCCGCACCGATCGATGTCCAGGTGCGCGGTAAGGACGCAGCGATCACGGCGCAGATTGCCGAATCACTGCGGCAGCAAATCAAGAATGTGCCAGGTGCGGTGGACGTGTTCATGCAGCAGGAGGTCAACGCTCCCAAACTCAATATCAAGGTCGATCGCCTGAAGGCGCCGGAGTTTGCGCTCACCGAAAGAGACGTTGCCGACAACGTGTTGCTGTCGCTTTCGGGTAGCGGGCAGGTTGCGCCGAACTTCTGGCTCGACCCAAAGACGGGCATCGAGTACCCAGTAATCGTGCAGGTGCCCCAGTATCGCTTGGACAACCTCGACTCGCTGGATCGGACGGTCGTGACCTCGCCTACGCCTGGGGTGAGCGATCAGCTGTTGCGAAATGTATCGGAGACCGAACGTCAGGTTTCGCCGTTGACCGTCTCGCACTACAACGCGCTGCCCATCATGGACATATTCGCGAACGTGGAGCAGCGCGATCTAGGCGGAGTTGCCAGCGATGTGCAAAAGATCGTGGAGAGTAACTCGCGACACCTGCCGACTGGAGTACAAATCGTCCTGAGCGGTCAGGTGCTCACTATGAACACCTCGTTCTCAAACCTGGAGATCGGAATCGGCGCGGCGGTGGTGTTTGTATATTTACTGATGGCGATGAACTTTCAGTCGTGGACCATCCCCTTCGTCATTTTGATGGCGCTGCCTGGAGCCTTCGCGGGCATTATCTGGGTACTGTTCCTCACGCAGACGACCTTCAACGTACCGTCACTCATGGGGGCGTTGATGACCATCGGTGTTGCCACTGCGAATAGCATCCTCGTCGTTAGCTTCGCCAACGAATCCCGCGGCGAGGGTGAGACCAAAAAGGATGCAAGGGAGACGGCGCTGATTGCCGGCTCGACCCGGCTGCGGCCAGTGTGCATGACGGCACTGGCAATGATTATCGGCATGCTTCCCATGGCGCTATCCCTGGGCGAGGGTGGCGAGCAGAACGCGCCGATCGGACGCGCGGTCATCGGCGGGCTCCTGTTCGCTACGGTGGGCACGCTGATCATCGTGCCCGTGATTTACTCGCTCCTGGCCAAGGAGCCGCTGGTGAACTGGGAAAAGCGAATCGACGACGAGATAGGACGAGCACAGTCATGAGCGCAGAGGTCACAACGCACACGCTTGGTCAGCAGCCTGAGGCGCCACCGCAGCGAAAACACCGGCGCTGGTGGATTCTGATGGCGCTAGCGGTTCTGGTGATAGCTCTGCTGGTGGGTTGGCTCCCCCATCACAAGCGCAACCAGGAAGCGGATGCCAGGGCCAGGCAGCAGCAGAACGCAGTGCTAACGGTCGAGGTGCAGACCGTTCATAATGCAAGCTCGGAGCAGGAGCTGACATTGCCCGGCACCGTGACCCCGCTTCGGGTTGCGCACATCTACGCACAGGCGTCAGGATACCTGAAGGCTCGCTATGTTGACCTGGGCGATAATGTGCGCCAAGGGCAGCTGCTAGCCGTAATTTCCGCGCCGGATCTGGACGCCTCGGTTGCGCAGGCGGCAGCAGCGGTGCAGCAAAGCAGCGACGGCGTATTGACGGCGCAATCCTCGCTGAAGCTGCAGCAGGCGACCTACGACCGGGTACACACGCTGGTGCTCCACGGCATCCTCTCCCAACAAGACGACGATGCGGCCCTTGCGGCGATGCAGACAGCACAATCCAATCTGCAGGCAAATGAAAATGCGGTGAAGGGAGCGCAGGCGGCGCTGGCCCGCGCCCAGGCTATGGCCAGCTTCCAACAGGTACGTTCGCCCATCAGCGGCACCGTCACCGCTCGCAACGTCGAGGTAGGCAATCTGGTGTCAGCTTCGGGCTCGGCGCAAGGGCTAACGCCAACGCCCAGTCCCATCTCCACGGGCGGTCCGCCCAGCGGTGGCGCCCAAGGCGGCGAACTGTTTGATGTTGTGGACCTCGGGGCTATGGAGGTCTTTGTCTCCGTTCCGGAGCAGGATGTGCCCTTCGTGCAAATCGGCCAGCCCGTGAATCTCAGCTTTTCGGAGCTGCCGGGAGAGACGTTCACTGGCAAAGTGGTTCGCAGCACCGACTCTCTCAGCCAGCAGACGCGAACCTTGCTCGTCGAGGTTCAGGTAGGAGATCCCAGACACCGGTTGCGGCCGGCATGTTCGCTTCCACGCAAATGCATTACAAAGCCCCAAATCCGGACATTCTGATCTCGGGCGATAGCCTGCTGACGACGGCGCGTGGTCAGTTTGTGCCCGTGGTGGAGAACAACGTGATCCAGATGCGGGCCGTACACGTTGGCCGCGACCTCGGCGCGCAGGTGTACGTCACGGCTGGACTCAAGGATGGTGATGTCGTGGTAGTAAACCCCAACGATCTGGTGAAGCAGGGTGCCCGGGTGACTACGCGGCCCGCACCCGCTGGGCAGCAGGGCGTCAATGCCGATCCGACCGCGGAGGGTAAGGGCGGCAGCCAATCTGGACAGACCCAGAATGGCCAGAGTCACTAGCATGCAAACCCAGCGGAGCAAAGTACGGAACTGCCCGCAAGATTAAGAAACGGTAAACGTCCGGCCGGAGAGGGGCTGTTCGAGATGAGGTGTTTCTTTTGTTGCAACGATAAACGCGCTGCTGTTTGGCTCACCTTCAGCTTCTTCGTGCTTGGCTGCGCATCGGCGTGCGTGGCGGCAGCGCAGTCGCAAGCTAGCACGCCGCAAGCCCCAGAGGCGCTGTCGTACGCAGGCCGGGCCCCCTTGAGGCAGTCGCAAACGCCCCAGGCCGCATCAGCGCCAGCGAGACTCGCAGGATGGCCGCCTCTACCTCACCCTGCAGCAAGCCTTCCAGATGGCGATCAAGAACAACCTTGACATCGAGCTAGAGCGCGTCGACCAAGGGATTGCTGAGTTCAGCGTGCCGCTGACCCAGGGTGGCGGACTACCGCGTTCAATCAACTACACAGTTGCGGAAACGCCAGCCGGCGAAGCTCCGGTCGCCGTGCCCCTGCTCAGCTTTTCCTCTCCGGGTCTATCCCCGTTAAGCGTGAGCCCAATTACCTCAACCGTGTCTTCGTCCTACAACACCAGTCGCGTTCTGGGGGAATCACATTCCTTATCTTTGGTTCCGAGCTCCTATTCGAGTGGATCGCCGGTCCCCGGTTTCGACGCCCAGCTTCTGGGCCGGTACGGATGGCTGCGGCGCGATCCGGGCGTCGCCATAGCCAACGGCGCCCCATCCACGACGCAGGCGGACACCGCGATAACGGACAATACGCTCGGAGATACGATCCTTACCAAGGGTTTCAGCCCGGGAACGATGATTCAGTTTGGCGTGAACAACTTTGTGCAGACCTTTTACTCAGGGCGCTCCAGCGCGGTTCCATTCACTCACCCCAATGCCTATGGGCTTGTCGCGCAACCGCTGTTTCGCGGCGCCGGGCGCGCCAACAACACTCGCTATATCGCCATCGCCAAGACGAATCAAAAGATCTCCGCGGCGGTGCTGGAACAACAGATGATCAGCACCATAGCAGGCGTGAGCAACCTGTATATCGACTTGGTTAGCCTGCAGGATTCGGTCAAAGTGCAGGAGCAGGCGTTCGCTGCCGCCGAGCTGCTGTTGCACAACGATCAGGAGCAGTTAAAGGTGGGCCGTCTGCCGCCCATCGAGGTGGCGCGGGCCCAGGCACTTGTCACAAGCACGCAGTTGGTGCTCACGCAGGTGGCTGCGTTGCGAGACCAGCAGCAGGTAATTCTGCGAACGCTGCTCGATCCGCGCTCGCTGACGGTCGCCCCGGGCAGGACACCGGAAATGGTGGCGATAGATCCGCTCTTGCCACCACAGGCCGAGCCCCAAACATCGGTCGACGAAATGGTACAGAGTGCCTGGGCCAAACGCCCCGATATGCAGGCGGCACGAATGCAGGTGACCAACGGCGAGCGGCAGGTCGCTGGCTCTGCCAATGCCGCAAGGCCTGAGATTGACCTCTATGGAACCTACGAGCTGCGGGGAGTCGTAATCCCGGGACTGACCGGGATAGGTGGAGATAGCTTGACGGGAAATGCGCCTATCGACCCTATCCCAACCGGAGGCATCCGTTCCTCGACCCTGTACGAGGCCGGGATACAATTCGCGCTTCCCTTACAAAATCGGGTCGCTCAGGCAAACCTCGGTGCTGACAGAGCGCTCCTGAGACAACAGCAGTTGCGGGTCACTCAATTCGAAGCGCAAGTAGCTGCCGAGGTACAGAACGCGATGATCGCACTCAACGCCGCAAAGACCGCCGCCGATGCCGCTACCAAAGCGCGAGAGTTGCAGTCAAAGCTGCTCGACGCGGCCCAGGAAAGCTTCACCGCCGGCTATACGACAAACCTCTCCGTGATCGAACAGCAGACCTATCTGGCGCAGTCACAGACCACCGAGGTAATGGCCAAAGCTGCTTGGATGAAGGCGGCGAGTCAGTTGGACCGGGTGCTGGGACAAACCCTGGAAAAGAGCGGTATCTCGCTCCAGGGTGATCCGGCGAGGTAGGACCTGGCAGCCAGTCTCAAAACGCAAGGTGTTCTAGTCGCCTCCGTGTAGTAGATCGAGCGCGAGGTGATGGATCACGTTAACCGGCTCTCCGCTGGTCAGGGCTGCAAGCAAAAGCAGCGAACGGCCCGCGGCCGGGTACTTATCTCCCGTCCTTAGAGTAGACGCTTCAGGGCGCTCGGGGTCGTTGGTGTCGACAAAAGTGAGCCATTGGTTGCCGCCGACGAATTCAGGGAGCGTGAATGGGACCGAGTCGTAATAGCTGTTGAGTACAATCAGCAGGGTAACGTCTGAAGCTCTTCGCTTGATGCCGCTGATTTGAGCTCTTCCGTCGATGAGCATGCCGAAGCAATGCACATTTCGCGCTGGAGCCGGTGAACACGACGGTTGAGAGAGAAGCGAAGACGATCCGGCCACGCCATCGCGTTAGCTAAGGGGCAATTGGTTTCACCCATAAGCTGTCCAGCACGACGCCACGCAATTGTATGAATCTGACAGAACGAATCGCGCCTCCCCCTGAACAAAGGCGGATCGTGACGCTCCTCTTTGGCCGGCCACTATCTTCCGAGGAGGATGTCAAGGAGCGGATCGGACCAGCGGCGGGAATTCCTGTTTTTGGTCTAGACGCCTTGAGTTCGGCGGCATATGGTCCAGAGGCAGCCCTGGCAATTCTCATTCCTCTCGGCGTTGCGGGTGCGGCCGAAATTCTGCCGATCAGCCTGGCGATCATCGCCCTGCTCGGCGTCGTGCACTTCTCTTATCGGCAAACGATTGCTGCTTATCCTTCGGGCGGCGGCTCGTATACCGTGGCCAGCGACAACCTGGGTACAGAGGCTGGAATGCTGGCTGGAGCATCCCTGATGATCGACTACATCCTGAATGTGTGTGTCGGGATCTCGGCGGGACTGGGCGCCGTTGTCTCCGCGCTTCCCGCGCTTCAGCCGCACACACTCGGGCTCTGTCTGGCCATCCTGCTGGTCTTGACGATCGTTAATTTGCGCGGAGTGCGCGAAGCCGGACTTGTATTCATGGCGCCTACGTATGCATTTGTCGGGTGTCTCGGAGTGGTAATCGTGACAGGTCTGTTCAAAGCGGTTCTTCATGGCGGACATCCGCTCGCGGCTTCTCCCATTCCGCATCCCAGTCCGCCGACTGGAGTGCTTACGATTTGGCTCCTTGTGAAGGCTTTTTCCAGCGGTTGTACTGCGATGACGGGAGTCGAAGCCGTAAGCAATGGCGTGCAGGCCTTTCGCGCGCCTCAAGTAAAGAATGCGCGCGCAACTCTGACCACCATCATCGCAATCTTGATTCTGCTGCTCGCCGGTATTGCCTATCTTTGTCGCGTATACGGGATCGCAGCCACACCCCCCGGCCAGCCCGGTTATCAAATGGTTCTGTCGCAGCTCACTGCAGCGGCGGATGGTCGGGGACCGTTCTATTTCCTCACGATGTTCTCCGTCTTCGTTGTGCTGGCGCTCTCAGCCAACACTTCCTTCGCCGATTTTCCGCGGGTCTGTCGAAGCATTGCGGAAAAAGGATATCTTCCCTATCCATTCACCACCCGTGGTCCCCGGTTGGTATTTTCTTTCGGTGTTTACGTGCTGGCGTTGGTTGCTGGTTTGCTTCTGATAGTATTCGACGGCGTCACCGACCGCCTGATTCCGCTCTTCGCGGTTGGCGCGTTTACGGCATTCACGCTTTCGCAAGCGGGCATGGTCATACACTGGAAGCGTACCGGCGGACCAGGCGCACGCCGCAGTATGTTGATCAACGGTTTGGGCGCACTTGTTACCGGAGCAACTACATGCGCGTTGATCGTGGCAAAGTTCACCCAGGGAGCGTGGGTCACGGTGCTTGCCATCCCAGGACTGGTCCTCTTGATGCGCACGGTTCACCATCACTATGAAATGCTCGATCGCGATGCGACCTATGACAAAGCCGCGACATTCGGCGGTACCGCTCCGCCCATTGTCGTGCTTCCGCTGCTAAGGTGGGGTAAGGTGGCGGCGCAAGCATTGCGATTCGCATATACGTTCTCGCAAGAGGTGCTGGTGTTGCATATCGTGCCCGACCAGGAACAAGGAGAGAAAGATAACTTGAGTGGCATTTGGGAGCAGTACGTCGAGAAACCGGCGGTGGAGGCTGGACGGGTGCCTCCGAAGCTGACGGTTCTGCGGTCTCCTTATCGCCAGGTAATCACTCCGATCTTGAAGTACACTCTGGAAATCGCGAGTAAGAATCCAAATCGGGTGATTGCTGTGCTCGTTCCCGAACTGGTGGAGCGGCGATGGTACTACCTCCTCTTGCATAACCAACGCGCGGCTGCGCTCAAACTGATGCTGTATCTCAAAGGCAATAGCAGGATCATCGTGGTAAACGTGGCTCGCTACTTCTAGTTTCAGCCGCGTGGGTCGCTGCCCGTGTCCTCAATGATCTGTTGCCTTGGACTGGCGCTGGTGTCACCCCAACAACGAGATGTTTCGTCACTGGCTGCTCGCTTTGGCGTGGTTACTGTGAAAGTCCGTACTGTCAATATTGTGGAGGTTCGGGCAAGTGGAAAGTTACGCGCCGTACTTCAGACATCTGGGACAATTGTGTAGTCCCGGCCCCCGTGCTTCTGGACTAAGTGATAAACGGGATTATCACGTACTGAACTGAGCGTTCGATCGCCGTTGAGCCACGTTCCGGCTGACTGTCGATTAGCCGACACGTTGCGCCATCGCTAGCTCCCGACTCGGTTTCTGTGTGCCGGACATAGGCCGGCAGAGGCGGGACCAGCTGGCGATTCTAAATGTTTCCTCCTGCCCCAGCCGTTCCGTTCTACCTCTAGCCAGCTCGTGCGCTACACTGTCCAACGGTCGATCCTCCTGAAAGGATTCTCGTGGATCTAGACAGCATATTGGTAGAACTTAGGTCAGAACGCGCTCGCATGGATCATGCCATCTCTGCACTCGAAGGACTCGCTGGCCCATCCGCTCCTCGCCGCGGGCGTCCCCCGAAGTCACAAGCTGCACCGGCAACACGCCAGAGACGGCGCACGATGAGGCCTGCAGCCCGCAAGCGAATCTCGGCGGCTATGAAACAGCGATGGGCAAAGTGGAAGGGAAAGTTTGCTCCCAAGAAGACAAAAGCCCGTCCCGCCATGAGCGCTGCCGCCAGGAAGAAGTTGTCTGCCCTGATGAAGGCGCGCTGGACTGCGAGGAAAAAGGAGAAGGCGTAGTCCAGGGTCTCAACAGCACTCTCCGGAGTTCGTCCTAATCGTCGCCTTCCATCCCGTGACGATGACTATTCGAGAGTCCGGTGTTGGGAGATATCATTGATCGTCGGTTGAAAGGTTGAAAGGCCGGGGGAGTGATCAACGATGTCTTCCTCATCCGTCGGAAAACACGCCGGTGGCGTCAGCAGTGGTCAGCCTACGGTCCCTGAGCCTTCGTTTGCCGAGCGAGCGCGCACCTTTGCCGGCATTGAGGCCCAGGAGGCCGAGATGACCTCGGTCGACCGCCTCGGCTTCCATCTACGCCTGAAAACCCAGGATGGCGTGAAGGGAACACGGGTCGCGTTCTCGCGGGTGGTGTGCGAGGCGGCAGAGACCAGAGAGGTGTTCATCGAGATGGTACGGCAAGCGCGTCAATCTCATTGACGGCTCATGGCCAAGGATCACGGGTGCGAGTTCGTGAGCCAAGGCGCTGTTGCGTCGAGTTGGTGCATTAGCAGTGTTAACGGTAATCAGGTAGTGCTTGCCGTTGACCACAGTTATCGCTGACCAATTATCCGTGTGATCCTCGGTTAATCGTCGCTTGCGGTCCTCCGGAAGATCGGGTATTTCATCTGGGCCCGCGACTACAACTGAAAAAGGCTCGGCAAGTCGCAGGAGATATGGTGGAGGCATTTGCCGTCAACAGCTCTTGGCGATGGCGATTAGAGCATTTTCATAGTTAGTGTAGACCGTAACCGCAATGGGAGAACCAAGCCATAGCGTTCGCCGGAGTGATCGAACGCAGGGCCTCAGCCACAGCCGTTTCCAGAGCCTCGAGGGTGCGTGCCTTGAGCGAACGCAGAATCTGTTTGACCTTCGACCAGGCCTGCTCGATCGGATTCAAGTCCGGCGAGTAGGGCGGCAGATACATCAGCCGGGCGCCGGTGGCCTCGATCCGTTGGCGCACTCCCGCCACTTTATGAGCGGACAGGTTGTCCATGATCACCACCTGACCGGGCCGCAGCTGAGGACATAAAACCTGCTCCAGATAAGCCAGAAAAATGTCGCCATCGGTGGGCTCGGCAATGGTCATGGGCGCCTGCAGACCTTGGCTGGTAAGCGCGGCCAGCATGGTCAGTATCTGCCAATGGCCTTGCGGGGTCGCTTCTTTCACCCGCTGCCCACGCGGAGCACGAGCATAATTTCGTGTCCTCTGGGTGGTGGCTCCACTCTCCTCCAGAAAAATCAACTGCTCGATTTCGATCTGACCGATCTCCGCCCGCCACGCTTGCCGCCGCTGTTGCGCTGGCTCGCTGTCTTGCTCTTGGGCGTAGAGCGATTTTTTTTAAGCGCCAACTGCAGCCGGCGTAAGGCCCACCAAATCCGTGTCGTACTCAAGCGCACGCCCTGGATCTCTGCCAGTTGCTCCCCCAGTTCCCACAGCGTGATATCCGGTTGGTGGCGAACTTGCTCGCGCATCCACTCGGCCATCGCCTCCGTCACCCGGCTCGCCGGTCCATGCCGCCACTGCGGAGCATCGCTCTCTCCGGTCCGCGTTCGCCGCGCCGAAATCTTCTTTGCCCAACCCACACTGACCCGAAATCGTTCCGCTAACTCCTCTAGCGTTCCCTCCCCCTCGTCATACGCCTGAAAAAACTTCCGCCGCAGATCATTCGAATACGCTTGCCCCATGCAGGTTGAGCGGAGGATCGCCATCTGCAGCTTACTTCAAGTGATCTCCGGTTTATAGTAACTAAGAAAATGCTCTAAGGAAGAACCAGCGTTGGCTCGTGTGAGCACTGGCCTCGGCTAGGGCGCATTGTTGCTGGCTAACTTGCCGCAGCATTCCGGCCTTTGAGGTAGCTCACTTCGATCCCATCCGCCACCCAAAGCCTGAACCAGGTAAACCGCGCTGGCCATACGCCGACCTAAGATATTTACCGCAGTGACTTCATCGGACAGCGCTGTATTCTGCGCGACAATGACTTCAAGATAGCTGGTGACTCCGCCCTGGTAGCGAACGTTCGAGAGATCCAGCGAGCGTTGCGCAGCTTGCACAGCCTGATCCTGAATACCCGCTTCCTGTTGAAGGATGCGTAAGGCAGCGAGATTGTCTTCCACCTGCTGAAACGCCGTGAGAACCGTTTGACGATACGATGCTACTGCGTAGTCATGTCCTTGTATCGCCTCATCGGTGGCGGCACGTCGGCGGCCCGCGTCGAAGATGGTTTGGGCCGCAGCCGCTCCGACCGACCATAGGGCACTAGGCCCTTGAAAAAGAGTGGTGATGGCTCCGCTCTCCAACCCTCCCTCGGCGGTAATGTTGATGAGCGGATAGTACGCCGCCTTCGCTAGCCCGATCTGAGCATTCGCGGAAGCGACCAGTCGCTCAGCGGCGGCAATGTCGGGGCGCCGTTCCAGTAGCTCCGAAGGCACGCCAACCGGGATGGGCGGAGGAGGTGTGATGAGCGGCAATGGTGGAAGCGTGAACTCAGCCGGAGGCTTTCCGAGCAGGACCGCGGCGGCGTGTTCGTATTGCGCACGGGCGACGCCAACATCAACCGCCTCGGCGCGTGTGGTTTCCAGGATCGTCTTCGCCTGCTCGACTTCTACTTCCGAAGCCAGTCCTCCCTGGTAGAGGTCGGTATTCAATTCGAATGCCTGCTCGTACTGGGTAACGTTGTCCTGCAATAGCTTTTCTTCTGCATCCAGTGTGCGGGCCGCAAAATAGTCCACCGCCAGATCGGCGTGCATGCTGAGGCTGACTACCGCAAGATCGGCTGAACTGGCTTGTGCCTGCGCTCGATAGGACTCTACATTGCGGGTCACGCGACCGAAGGCGTTTGTCTCGTAGGACAACTGAACTGGTATGGTGAAATCGTTGTAGGTGACGCCGTTGAAAATCGAGGTTGCCGGCGGACGATTGTTGGAATAACGATTCCGGCTGGCCGATGCACCCGCGGTAATTGTGGGATAGTAGTCGGCACGATAGTAGCGCAGCACAGCCCGGGCCTGCTGATATTGAGCAACCGCGGCCTTGATATTTTGGTTTGATACGTTGATCTGCTGCTCCAGGGTATTGAGTTGGGGATCGCGGAAGAGCTCCCACCAGTTGCCGCCCAGGTTTTGGTCGCTGGGCTGCGCGGTCTTCCAGTCGCCCATCTCCTTGTATGCAGGAGGCACCGGTGCCGTTGGTACTTTGTATTTGGGTCCCACGGCACAACCGGCAAATGAAAGTACTCCCGCCAAAAGAAGCGGCAATGCCCAGCGACGCTGATGCCTGACGGTGCGCGCGCCGCTCATTTAACGTCTCCTGGCAGCATCGCATCAACGACGTGAACCGCCTGGCCCGTCACCAGAGAATCAGGCGGATTCAGAATCACCTGGTCATCAGCGTTCAAGCCGCCAACGATCTCCATTTGCTCTCCGAGATCGTGACCGGGCATAACGGTCTTCAGCACTACCTTCCCGCCCTGCACCACCCCGACCTGCAATCCTTGGGAGCGAAAAATGAGGGTGTTGACGGGAATCAAGTACGTAGGCACCTCGGAAGGGATTTTTAAGTGCACTTCTGCGTAGGATCCGCTGAGCAGGGTGCCCGCAGGATTAGGAAGGTCAATCTCCGTCAGCAGCGTGCGCGTGGTCATGTTGATCGCCTGGGCTGTGGTCACCAGCTTTCCCGGGAATCTGCGGCCGGGAAATTCGGCGAGAACGATATCCGCAGTCGTCTCGCCCGGTTTTACGCCTCGCGAATATTCCTGAGGGACGTTCACGTAAACACGCAACATACCGGTCTGTGCAATATGAAATAAATCGGTCTTCACATTGCCGCTGTTGCCGCTATTAATGAGGTCGCCGATGTCTGTGTTGCGGGCCGTGATGACACCATCGAAGGGGGCGTATATGTTTTCGAACGATACCATTGCTTCGTACTGCCCTACTGTCGCTTTGTCGGCATTGACTGTCGCCTGGTCAGCACGATAGGTGCCGACCGCGTTGTCAACGTCCTGTTGAGATACGGCATGTTTCGCTGACAGACCCTGGTAGCGAGTCATCGTAATCTGCGCCAGCTCTAAATTCGCCTGCGCCGTAGCCAGATTGCTCTTGGCGGTAGCCAACTGTTGATCGATTTCCGGAGCTGCGATGACGGCGAGCAATTGACCGGCTTTCACGTGCGCTCCGATATCGAAGTACCACTTCTTCAGGTATCCATTGACCCGGGCGTAGACCGGAGATGAAATGAATGGCTGCACGTTGCCCGGCAGAATAATTTCCTGAGCTGGGGTAGAAGGTTTGGGCTGCACTACTGTCACCGAGGGCTCGGCCATCTGCGCGGTCACCGCGCGCAACTTTTGCTCGGCGTTGATCCGAGAGCGGATACCAAAAAACAAAAGGCCAGCGACGACTGCGAGGATCACCAGCGCAAGCAGCCAGCGCTTTCGCGGCGTGCTTTCTGGAGAGGGTTGCGACGAATTGCAAGCGGCCCTATCCATATCGTTTTCGACTTCAGTTTCGGTCATACTTCTTTGTCCTTATCTCGACGCAGCAGGTTCTCTTCCACTGGGCTGGCATTTCGTCTCCAGCTGTGCAGGACGCTGAAAAATGTTGGGACGAAGAACAGTGTGGAGACGGTCGCGAAAAGCAGGCCACCAATTACGGCGCGTCCTAGTGGAGCATTCTGCTCGCCGCCATCACCGAGCCCCAACGCCATTGGAACCATGCCGATAATCATGGCCAGAGCGGTCATCAGCACCGGCCGAAAGCGTGTGTATCCCGCCTGCAAAGCGGCGGTAATGGGGTCCTTACCGTCGGCCATCTGTTCGGTAGCAAAGCTGACGACCAGGATGCTGTTGGCGGTCGCCACGCCCATGCACATGATGGCGCCCATCAGCGCGGGCACGCTCAAGCGTGTATGAGTGACGAATAGGAACCAGGCAATCCCGGCCAAGGCAGCGGGCAAGGCCGATATCATAATGAAGGGGTCAAGCCAGGACTGAAAGTTCACCACGATCAGCAGGTAGTCCAGCATAATCGCGAATACCAGTCCGACCAGCAAGCCGGTATACGAGGCTCGCATGGTTTGTACCTGGCCCCGCACCACGACTCGGGAGCCGCGCGGCAGGCTGCCGCGAGCCTGATCGATAAGCTTGTTGATGTCCCGAGACACTCCTCCCAGGTCGCGGTCCTGCACCGAACCGTAAATGTCAATGACCGGAGCGATATTGTAGTGAGAGACCTCGGCCATGCCGGTCCCTTGCTTCATAGACACCAGGCTGGCCATCAAGGATGGGGGGGCTGTGGGATCCGCCCCCGTCACAGGAATGTTTACCAGATCCTGTAGGGTGTCCTCGCGATATTGCGGAGCCTGCACGGCGATCGAGTAACTGATCCCGGTTCGCGGGTCAACCCAGAATGTTGGTGACGTCTGGAAGCTGCCGCTGAGTGACACAAGAAGGTTCTGTGCAATGTCGTGGGCCGAGAAGCCTAGCTCCTGGGACTTGGTGCGTTCGATTCTGAGGTGCAGATAAGGCTCGTCGAAGGGCTGCTGAATTCGCAGATCAGCTGTCCCGGGAACATAGCGAACCTTCTGTAACAGTTGGCTTGCCCAGACCCGATCGCCTTCCAGGTCATTGCCCGCGACCTGAATATCTATGGGCGCAGGCAGCCCGAAATTCAGAATCTGGGTGACCATGTCAGAAGGAAGAAAAGCGAACATCACTCCGGGAAATTGTTTCGCCAGGCTAAGACGCAGTTGGCTAACGTACCCGGCAGTGGGATGGTGATTTGCCTTCAGCGTCACCAGGATGTCTGCGTCCGAAGTGCCGACTGGAGCGGAGTTGCTATAGGAAAGGTTAATACCGCTGTAAGGCAGTCCGATGTTATCGAGGATGCTTGATATCTCGGCTGCCGGCACCTCGCGGCGAATCGAATCCTCCACCTGGTCGCAGAGAAATGCCGTGTCTTCGATGCGCATGCCGGTCGGAGCGCGAAGATGAAGGTCGAAACTGCCGGCATCGACGCTGGGAAAGAAGTCCTGTCCTAACCACGGAACCAGAATCGCCAGCGATCCGAGGCAGGCCACGAAGAAGCTTGCCAGGAAGATCTTTCGGTGATGAAGGCAGCGTTCCAACAAGCGGTGATAACGTTCACGAAAACGTTCGAAGGCAGCTTCAAAACGCTGCTGCAGTCTGACCAGAGGATTGCGGCTGGTTCCGACAGCCTCTTTACCAGGCTTTTGGTGCCGTAGGAGATATTTGGCCATGGTTGGAACGATCGTCCGCGAAAGAAAGTACGACGCCAACATGGCAAAGACCACTGCCTCGGCGAGAGGCAAGAACAGATAGCGCGCCACCCCGGACAGCAAGAACATGGGGGCAAAGACAATACAGATAGAAAGCGTGGAGACGAACGCGGGGGTCGCGATCTGTTGCGCGCTGTCGAGGACGATCTCGTCTAAATTCTTCTCAGGCTCTGCCTCCCAGTTTCGATTGATGTTCTCCACTTCTACCGTGGCATCGTCGACCAGGATGCCGACGGCCAACGCCAACCCGCCTAGCGTCATGATGTTGATGGTCTCCCCGATCGCACTCAGCACAATCAGAGAGGTGAGAATCGCCAGAGGGATCGAAGTCGCAATGATGAGCGTGCTTCGCCAGTTGCCGAGGAAGATCAGGATCATCAACGCCGTCAGACAGGCTGCGATCAGCGCTTCCCGAACCACGCCGTTGATTGCGCCTAGAACAAAAATGGACTGATCGGCTAGCGGCTCCATCTTGAGCCGCGGCGGGACAGTGGTCGCGATCTGGGGCAGCATAGCCTTCACCCCCGCGATCACGGACAAGGTAGAAGCGTCCCCTGCTTTCTGGATGGTTAGCAGGACGGAGCGCTGGCCGTTCACTCGAACGATGTTGGTCTGTGGTGGCGACCCGTCGCGCACCCAGGCAACATCCTTCATATAGATGGTCGTGTCCCCGATCGTTTTAATGGGAATCCGGTTGAGGTCCTGCATCGTCTGCGGCGCCGCATTAGGCACATCGACGTCGTATTCCTTGCTGCCGATTTTCGCGGTGCCGGTCGGCAGGATCAGGTTCTGCAAAGTAATCGCATTCACCACATCCAGGGCGGACAATCCCTTCGACTGCAGCGCACTGGGATTCAGATCAACCTGCACCTGCCGTTGTTTTCCGCCATAGGGATAGGGCACGGACGTTCCCGGTACGGTGATGAGCTGAGTACGAATGAAGTTCAGACCATAGTCATTCAATTGCTGCTCGGAGAGTCCTTTGCCCGAGAGGGCCAACTGCAACACGGGAACGCTCGATGCACTGTAGGCCAGAATTAGCGGCGGCGTGGTTCCGGCAGGCAACTGCCGCAGCTGCGTCTGGGAAATCGCTGTAATCTGTGCGATGCCGCGCTCAACATTGGCAGTTGGCTGCAGGAAAACCTTCACGACGGCTACGCCGTATAACGAGAAGGACTCGATATGTTCAACGTTATCGACGGTGGTCGTGAGCGCGCGCTCGGTCACGCTGATGATGCGGTCGTTCATCTCCTGCGGAACCAGGCCGTTGTAATTCCAGATAATGCTGATCACGGGAATGTTGATATTGGGGAAAATGTCGGTCGGAGTCCGAAAGATCGCGATGAGTCCCATGACCAGAATGAGAATGGCCATAACGACAAACGTGTAGGGCCGGCGTAATGCGAGTCGAACGATCCACATTAGATTGCTTTTCCGTCTGGTTAGACCCAGTCCCTATCGCAAAAGGCACGCCGCTTTCCACTCAGGCGCGGCTTCCGGGGAGACGTATTTTCAGGTGCATAAGCGAGGACAAAGGCTTTTCAATCTCGATAACGCGTTCCGTCGCTGACACGGTGTCCGTATACTGACACCCTGTAAATCGAGGCTATTCAGCTGAGGGTTCACGCCGGGGAGTCGCCGGGCGGAATGCTGCGTAAGATGTTGACCTCGAACGGCTCGGTCAACAATTCCCCGACAGCTTGCTGCAGGTGCCTGAAGTGAGGAGTCGCTATGTGTTGATCAAGCGCCGCTTGGCTTTCCCAAGTTTCGCAGAGATAGAAGCGCCCTCTCGCGTCTGATTCGTAGAGTTCGTACCGTTCGCACCCACCCTCGGCTCGGGTGGGAGTTAACATGCCCTGCAGCAGGGTTCTTAGCTGATCTTTCTTGCCCTTGCTCGCAACGAACCTTGCAATTACACGTACTTCAGACATCGCATTCCACCTCACTCTCTCACATCAATATGCAAAGAACGGACATCAGTCGTTACTTTGCCGCGGGCTCAATCAACGTCAGATCGGTTGCCGGATCAAATCGCTTCTGCATGGTTACGGGATCAACGGTGACCATTACCTCCAGCGTAGGAGACACATACGCATCGAGGACATGGCCGCCGTGCGTTGTTCCGTCGGGGCTACCCACGACCATGTGCGTATGAACCACCGGCTTTCCTTGATAGAGTGCGACGTCACCGCTCATCCCGATGACTTCGTGCTGGCCGACGATCGGAATTTTCTTGTACATCTTGCGCTGGGGATCAAACCATGCCAAAGTCGCTCCACTCACCGCCCCAATGGCCGTGAAATGTGCGCTGGTGACGTGGTACTTCTGGGCGAACTGCAGCAGCCCGGAAAACGCCTCATCTCCCTCGTAAAAGATGACCGCATATTGCTTCGTTTCTGCTCCAGGATTCAGCAATTGAACCTGCATCTTGGGCGCTTTGCCTGTGGGAACCGCTTCGGAGGGAGTGACGTACTCGCTTGAGTTCGCCTGCGAAAATGCCATGATGGTAGCGAGCCCCATCAGTAACAGCAGATAACTCATTTGTTTTACCTTTTTCATAATTTCCTCGCGTAGTTGTTGAGTCCTTTCCGAAGAAACCTATGGCAATCGGAACAAAAGAAGACGCTGGATATGTAGATATTTGCGCTTGCATTGCTCCTGTCTCCGTAGAGACAGCAGCATGTATGGTTCCAATCACGAGCAGCTTGAATGGACCTCAATGCACTCGGTTGGCTTCGGCATTGCCGTTCTATCCGTTGGGCTCTTGCTTTATAGAAGAGTGATGTTTGTCAGCGAGCACGCGAAAACTGACATATCTCATCCGGACATGTCGGCGGGCGGTCATACCTCGCCTCAATCAAGGAACGGATCGCGGCGTATGGCGCTTTTGGTATGGGGGCAACATCAACTTCGCGGCACATTTACTGGGCTCTATCCTCGCTCTCGCGACTGGAACTTTAGTTGCTGTCTCTCGTGTCGAGGACTCAAATGCCGCCAATATTCAAAAGAACGGAGAACGTATGAAACTTCTTACAGCAGATAAAGTAAAACTCGGATTTATTGGCCTGGGCAACATGGGAAGCCGGATTGCAAAACGGCTGCTCGATCATGGTTACCAACTCACGGTTTACGATCTCGATGCCGCCAAAATGAAAGCCTCGGCTGCACAAGGCAGCGCCGTCGCGAAAAGCGTTTTTGACCTGGCCGAGAGTGTCGATGTGCTTCTCTCCTGCCTGACGAACGACGAAGCAGTCGACAGCGTTTTTACAGGGCGCGAAGGAATTTTTGCTAGCGCGCGGCCGGGGACCATGGTGCTCGAGATGAGCACAGTCTCTCCTGAAACCTCCCGCGAACTGCACGCGCTCGGCGCCAAACGCAGCATCGAAGTAATGGATGTTGCCATCTCCGGCAGCACTCCTGCCGCAGAAGAAGGCACCCTGACACTGCTGGTAGGTGGTAACCGGGAACTCTTCCGCGCCTCTAAACCCATCTTCCAGGCGATCGCAAAACAATTCCATCTTCTGGGCGACTTCGGCTCCGGAACTACTATGAAGCTGGTGGTCAACACGTTGCTCGGGGTTGGCATGCAGGCCATCGCCGAAGCGGTTGTCCTGGGCGAGAAGGCTGGCCTCGATCGCGAACGACTGCTTGAAGTCTTATCCAAGACCGCCGTGGTCGCACCAGCCCATGTTGGTAAGCTGGCGAGGGTGGCAACCAACGATTACAGTCCGCAGTTTCCACTGCGGCTGATGAACAAGGACTTTAACCTCATTTTGACCGCGGCGGCACAAGAGCACGTCTCCATGCCGGTCACGGAAGCTGCCTATCGCGTCAATTCAGAGGAGCTGGCGCACAGCGAAGAAGAGGATTTCTCGGCCGTGATGCACCGAATGGAGCAAGTTGCGGGTGTCGCATGACCCAGGTTGCGGTGGTACCGGAAATAAACGCAACCGGTGACATGCGTCATGCATCGCAGATGGAACGACGTTCGGTCGTCCCATTAATCGTGGGCGCGCCGAACATTAATCACGGGCGCCGAAGTGCGAAAACAACCGCGTATTTGGTATGCGCATTTCGAACAGGGTTGTTATACCGCGTACTGCTACCCAATCTACTCGGACCAATTACTGGGATGTTTAGGTTATGACTACGGGGCGTCGTCAAACGGATCTTCGCATCCAAAAAGTGGTTCAGCTGCTGACTGCAAACCCGTCTCACCCACTTCCAGAACTTGCAAATGGTTGCCAAATCAGCGTGTCGAGGCTAACTCACCTGTTCAAAGGTGAACTCGGCATCACTCTAAAGAACTACCGTCTAGAACACCGCTTACAGGCGTCAGCTGTGATGCTGGCGTTGACCGACGTACCTATCAAGGCGATCGCATACAACGCGGGGTATCATCACACTTCCAGCTTCATGCGTGCCTTTAAAACTCGGTTCGGGGTGTCACCCGCTTGCTACCGTCGAGCAAGCGGCATAGCAGCATCTGCTAATCAATAGCAACATCTGCTAACAGAACCCGATTGACTAGTGCGTTACCCGAACTTAACATCCTTGGCCAGTGTTAAGGTCTGGAGCGTGTATGCCAGACTTGGGGCCCTGACCTACGTCGCTGTTTTGTTCCGGCTACAAACAGCCTCCACTTCTTCTACAAAGCATCAGGCTCCTATTCGTCAGGGGCCGTAAACGAAGGAGAAGCAAGCACGACGCCGTGCGTTGTTAGTCTGCGTGAACGCCATGAGAACTTCGTCCACCTCGGACGGATCCACTTTCGGATGGCGAAACAGATATGTCCGTCCTCGCAGCCAAAAATGCTGGCGTCGCCCTTCGTCAGTCCGTGCGCCGTGAGCACCAGCGCTCTGGAATGTAGCTCCGGTTTGTTGTTATTGAGTGTGCCCCCAACTTTCCACCCCGACACCGGACCGAAATGAGGTATCTATGAACCGTCGAACGTTTCTCATGACATCGGCCGTTACACTCTGCGTAGTAGCACTTAGCATGTCGCTGACCGAACGAAAGGTATCGGCCCAGGATGGGGGCTCGGCTCCATCCCTCCCGACCTACAACCCGTACCCCCCGGGGATTCTTCCGATCGATTTGAATTCAGAGGTAGCAAGGGTCCTGCGGGAGGTGGATGGCATCGAGAGCGAAGCGATTGTACAATGGCACGCCATAACGCCCCCAATTCTGACAGGTAACCCGCCCATTCTTAAGGGCACCGGAGTTGCATCAGTAGAGGTACTCGGCAAACTGATGAATTTCGACAAAAACATCTCGCCTCTCCAAAATTCAGCCTGCGCCTCTTGCCACATGCCATACGCCGGCTTTAGCGGACCAATCCCGTCAGTGAATCTTCTGATGATAGCGTATCCCGGATCGTATCACTTTCGAGCGGCCAAGCGGACAGCGCAGAGATACACCTATGCGAGCTACTTCCCTCCGCTTGAGTACAACCCAACCCAGGGCGCTTTCTTTGGTGGGAACTTCTGGGATTCACGCGCAACCGGATATTTGATTAGGAATCCCAGCGCCGAGCAGTCACAGTTTCCTCCTGTCGATCCTCTGGAAATGGGTAACTCTGACACCGCCTGCATCACGTACAAACTTTCACTGGCTGTGTACAGACCTCTCTTTGAGGAAATATGGGGCGCCGGCTCATTCGACATCAACTTTCCTTCCAATACTGCGCAGATATGCGCCATACCTAATGTCGGTGGGAGCGCTGAGCAAGTTGCGCTAAGTCCGGCTGATCGCACTCGCTCAAATGCGGATTATGACCACTGGGCGCAGTCCCTTAACGCATTCGAGCGCAGCGCGTCTGTGAGCCCTTTCACCTCGAAATTCGACGCCTATCTGGCGGGCGCCTATACGCTCACGCCAGACGAGAAGGCCGGGTACGACCTGTTCCGTGGCAAAGCGAATTGCAACTCATGCCATCTGGACGGCAGGTCAACGGCCCCTTCACCAACCAATCCGAGCGGCGAAGACACCGGGACCGCAGCAGATACGACGCCGGTTTTCACCTGCTTCGGTTCGGCTAATCTCGGTCTACCCAAGAATCCCAGGGTTGCCTTTTACTATGAAAGCACGCCCGATGCCCTTGGATTTACGCCCAATCCTGCAGGTTATGCCTACACGGATTACGGATTAGGAACTTTCCTCAGAAGCGGATTCGGCTCCGCACCCAACCCGAACTCGAGTTGGGCACAATTCTCTGGTGTTTCCGACGGCAAGATGCAAACGTCCACGGTACGCGATGTAGCCATGGTGCCGCCACAGTGTCCAACCACCGAGGCCCCAGGCCCTTACTTCCAGAAGGAGTTCTTCCACAATGGCTACATCAAAAGCCTGAAGCAACTCGTACACTTCTACAATACGCGCGACGTGTATAGGATGGATGTCGCGTCTGGACAGTGCCCGCCAGGAACCACCGAAAAGGTAAACTGCTGGCCTGCGGCCGAGGTCCCGCAAAATCAAGACATGACGGTCGGGAATCTCGGCTTGACGAGTCAGGAGGAGGACCAGATCGTTAAGTTCATGCAAACTCTTACCGACGGCTTCACGACAGCCTACCCTGATATCAATACCTATACCGGAAGATGCATGTTCGGGGGTGACGCTTCAACTCAGGGTAATTCAACACTAATTCCCCCCCCTAGCCAGAGACCCATCCAAGGACAGTCTATGAACCGACATTAATCAGCAGACGCGAAGATGGCGCATGGGGGCAGCTCCATGCGCCTTGGTTGCGTGATGCACATTAATCGGATAATTTTCTTTCAGGTCGACGCAGATGAATAGACTTCATTTGAAACTGGCGATTACGGCTTTGGCCTGCAGCTCGCTCTTCTCCAACTCGATCGCCGCTCAGACAAGCGCTTACAGCCCCAAAGTGCTTCCTCCGGCTCCGAAGGCCGCTCGCGTCCAGATCACGCATGGGCCAGAGCTCGAATCAGCAAACGACAAGTCCGCCATAATCAGGTGGACAAGTAACAACCCCGGGGGATCGGACGAGCATTTCGGAGTCGTGCACTTCGGTGTGAATCCCAAGGAACTTAGCCAAACGGCAAAATCCCCCATCCGGCTAAACCAGAACCATTCCTCTACAATTTTTCGCGTGCGTGTCGACGGTCTTACGCCGCAGACGACGTATTACTATACCGTGGATTCAATGGCGGCCAATGGCACAAGCGATGGTGTCAAGAGCACTGTGAACCATTTCACTACACGTTGATAGGTGGCCCGAATTCTTGCCTCAGACTTGATGGAGTGCCAGCCCCCTGCAATCCCTTACGTCGCCTCTCAATTTTCGACGGGTTTGTTACAGTTCTCCGGTAATAAATTGCGCGCGGCCATTGCCAAAGCTCCAGTCGGACTCGGTATTGGAGACGACACACACCATCACATCGCTGGGATCGATGTCGCAGCTTGCCTTTAACTCCCGGCAGAGATCGCTATAAAAAGACTGCTTCGCCTCCTGGGTGCGCGATTTGCTGAATACGGTTACGACCACAACATTTTTTGTCCGCTGAATTCCCAGGCCGGTATCTTCAACGATCAAGTTGGATTCGGGGTGCCCCTGATAGATCTGATAGCGATCTCCTTGAGGCACCTTGAACGCAGACAAGACCGCACGATGTACTGCGTCGAGAAGACATTTGATCTCGTTCTTGCTTCGCCCTTCAAGGGCATCAACCCGAACCAAAGGCATAGATTCCTCCCGCCATGCTTGCTGGAGATTACCGCGGTTAGAAATTGCTGTGTCCGGGCAGTACGCGCCTTCAAGGCCGCCTTTGCTGCCGTACCTTCACCGACTTAGTTTTCAGCCGACGACAAACCCGTGTCGCCGGATGAAGCCTGCTCAATTAGGGAAGGATTGGGTTCACGCGGCGCTAAATAAAGCGCCGCACTACCCGGAAACACCGAAAGCAAAACAGGTCTAAATAATTCGAGAATTGTTTCTACTCAGATCATTGCTTCACTATCGTTTGCAAACTAGGCAACGCGCAAGCTGTTGTTGCCTTGAACCTGCGGTTGCGGCAGTCTCGTCGGACCGGTTCCCGCACCTGTGCGCTCAATGGCGTTTGCGATCTCCTCCAGGTCCGCTGCGGTCAACTCGAGACCAGCGGCCGCCGATCCAGCCATCCACCTGCTGGGGCGAGCGAGCGCCGACGATGGCTGCGGTGACACCTGGCCACGCATTCACCCACGCCACGGCTACCGCGGATACGGTTGTGTTGTGGCGTTGTCGCGATAGGACGCAAGGAGTCCCGCAGCGCCAAATTACGGCTCAAGTTTGGCTCCTGGAACTCGGGATTGCGACGCCGCCAATCATCCACGGCCAACTTTGCTACCCTGTCGGCACTGAAGCTGTCTGTGAGCAGCCCGGATTGCATGGGGCTGTAGCAGATCACCCCGGTCCCGTGCTCGGCACACCAGGGAATCTCGCGCGAGGCAGCATCGCGGTGAATCAGCGAGAAGGGTGGTTGCAGGGAATCGACGTGCATGATTGCCTCGCACCGTTCCAGCAGCGACACGTCGAAGTTGGAGACGCCAGCCAGGCGCACCTTGCCTTGTTCGACCAACCGCACCATCTCTCCCCAGGAATCTTCAACCGGCGTTCCGGTTTCATCAGGCCAATGGAACTGATAAAGGTCGATGCGCTCCACGCCGAGCCGTTCCAGCGATGCTTCGCACTCTTTCCGAATCGATTCCGGCTTTAGCATCCGTTGCGGCTCCGCATGTGGGTTGCTCTGGTCCCCGATGAGACCGCACTTGGTGAAAACCAGCGGTCGCTCGGATGCCGGGAGCTCTCGCAGCAGGCGGCCGACAACTTCCTCGGAATGACCCAACCCGTAGACGGCTGCGGTATCGATCCAATTGACGCCTTGCTCCAATGCATGGCGAATGGTCGCGATGGACTCGTTATCGTCTTGCGGTCCCCATCCGTAAGCCCAACCGCCGCCACCGAGCGCCCATGCGCCGAAGCCGGTTTGGGTAATTGAGACCCCACTCGCGCCTAGAGAACGTTTCAGTAAACTCATATGCTTCCTCCAATTTCTGCGCTATGCCGCAAGCGCCGCAGGTGGTACTTATTCTGATGTTGTCCTGTCAATGGCGGTTTAAAGAGTTATCTCGAATGAAAACCAGGTGCGCTTCTGGCTAGAAGGCGCGGAACTATCCCGCGCCCCTTTGCATTCAATTCAGTTCATTGCGCCTGCTGAGCTGGCGGTGTTTGCCTGGCCAAAGCGCAATGACCGGTTGCTCCAATCGATAGCATCGAGAATTTTCGAGTTGTTTTGTCCATCACTTGTCTCAATGGCGCCGTCGTAGTCGTTCTTCGCGTTGACCAGTGTGGCCGGCGCAGTTGCAACAACTTGTTTCCCGTGGAGGATGCTGGCCTCTACAGCTGGACCGGTCCCTTGCCAGTGAACGCGATAGTCGCCCGCAGGCACCTGGGTCCCATTGATGGTGACGGCTTCAGGGAAGGTTACGCTAGCTGAGTTCTTCGGCGCTGCCAACAGCGCCACCGGAACCATGAGTATCAGTGCGAGGATTGCTGTGTACTTCATATGTTTCTCTCCTTGATATGTTTGTGAGCGCCCCACCTGGGAAGAAAAGCGTGATCGCTTGCAACCCAGGAGAACAGCCCGGTGATATAAGCCCTGGTCGAGACTTATTAAGCTATAAGCGGACATGGCAGATGATCGCATTGACACGCTATTTCCACGTCTTCATTTCCCGCGTCGCGGCAGGCCTCTCCGCAGTACTTTTGTCCGGCTGGCACATCGCAAAGACACGGTATGTGTGCGCACTTTTTGGTCTGGTTGTTCATAGCATTCCCCCCTTTCGTTAGTTCGCATCTCCATTCACTGAGCACTGGAGACTCTTAATCAGATTGCAAGCAGGTCTCCAAACGCACCGGCTGTTGCCAGCACGAGACTTCCGAGACTGTTTCGTCCCGGCAGAGTAAGAGTGAGGTTGCAGAGTGTCAGCAGGGCCATGACGGCGTCAGGATTTGGACAGGGCTGGCAGTTGACGCGGGTACATGCGGCTGTTTTCTGCCCTTGTATTCGAGCAGCCTGTCAACAAAGCCAACATTCTCTTCGGCGAAAGACTATGGAGCCCGGCGTGCAAGTTAGCGCGAGGTAGAGGTCTTCCAAGATGGAGCATGAAACGGTTTTATACATATCCGATCAGCGGACTTACAGCAAAGTGGTATCCGACGCACTTGATGCAGCTGGTTTCGACGTGGTGGTCACTAACAGATTCAGTCAGGCCATGGCTCTGCTATATATCCTGCACTCAGTTGCCGCCGTGATCTTGCAGGCAAGAGAGCAGGCCAGTTTAGATGTGCGAAGCGTTCGTGCGATGTGCCCAGATGTGCCTATAGTGCTTTTGGGGCGGTCCCGGAGTTATCGCCTGCCGACGGGTGCGGATGCCTATCTAGATGCGGGAGAGGCGCTTACGACCCTTGCTGCCGCAATCCAGCGTGTCATGACCAGCAAGCCGGCGACTCGTTGCCCTGGTCGATGCGGAAAGACAATCGGTCCTGATCCGCATCACCTGTGAGGACGCCCTGTTATGACACTCAATGAGCTAATGGCTATAGCTAATTACATTGCAAAGACCGAAGGTAGCACCCAGCCGGAGGGCGGCTTCGGACCATCGGCGTGGAAGAGCTACGACGAGTGGGACGGAACTCATATCGAGCCATTGTCCGCACCCTCAATGTTTCTTGACGATCGTAATTCCGCCGTTGCTTCAGGTCAGGCGAGCGCTTGCTGAGAAATGCGAAAGGAGAAGGAGAATATGAAGGTTGGGATCATCGGCGCTGGTGCAGTCGGTCCTACCGATCGTCCACGTGCCTTGTGCAATTCGCGAAGCCTTCATGTCCGTGCGAAGGAACGCGTCCCGCCATTGACACCATGTCCGTCCACCGACACTCGCCCGACAGTCCCCGCAATTGTTGCCGCCGCAGTCCGCTGCCTTGCCACTCAAGCGCCCGCCTCGCTGCCTTGCCCGGTACGACTTGTCACATAGTCGCCGTGGCTAACAGGCTCTGGGAATGATTTGGCAACCCTCGTGCTTCATACGACCCGGAGGTGGTTATGGGCACTCTCGAACTTCTCCCACGTCCGAGAATTCTCCTGGTGGACGACGATGCTAAACAGGTGAAAATCCGCTAAACATGTCGCGCTCTCCGATCGTCGCGGCCCGAGGCAGAACAGTCTGTTCCGTCGCATGACCGGCAGTCCTCGATCCCTATCAACCTGTAAGAAGAGTCTCTGATGTTAAGATTCAGCTCGCACGCAAGCATTCCCACGCCGTCGCCACCGGAGCGGAAGTATGCCGAATTCCAATCCTTTTATGAGGCGCAAGTCGTGATACGCAAGCCGCACGCAATCTGGAGCTTCGCAATTGCGGTTCTATCAGTGGCAGCAGCACTGATCGTTTCACGGGCGCCATCGTTCCATCTACAAAGTGCTCCCGTGTCACTGTTTCTTTGCGCTGTGATGGTGAGCGCCTGGGTTGGGGGATTGTTACCGGGGCTGCTCGCGACCCTCCTCTCTTGTCTCCTTTTCAGCTATTACTTTCTGGCCCCCACTTCTTCGTTTTCTGTAAATGTCGACGGGATACCACGTGGCCTCCTTTTTCTCCTCTCCGCGCTATTTGTAGCGTTATTGACCGCGGCGCAGAGAAGGGCGACAGAATCGCTTACGCATGCGCGCGATGACTTGAAGCGAACCGTTCAAGAACTCCAGAAAGCAAATGACGCATTGCAGACAGCGAGCGACGAGCGTAACGATGCCGAGAAAAAGCTGCAGGAAAGCGAGGCGTACTTAGCGGAAGCGCAGAAAATGAGCCATACGGGCACCTGGGCACGGATCGCCAGCACCGGACAGGTGAGGTACTGGTCCGAAGAATGCTACCGCGTGATGGGTTTTGAGCCGCACGACGGGCCAGCACAACTAGAAACATTTCTGGAGCGCGTCCATCCCGATGATCGAGCCAGGGTCAGGGACATCGCCGAGAGAGCGCTCCGTGAAAAGATACATTACGAGCAGGATTATCGAATCGTTCATCCTGACGGTAACATTAGGAACATCCACACGGTGGGTCACCCAGTCCTGAGCCCCTCTGGCGACATCCTTGAGTTTGTAGGTACTGTGATGGACGTCACCGACCGCAGGCAGGCGGAGCGAGAGCGAGAGAGATTGCGCCAGGCGCTGGAGGATCTCGCCCACATCAACCGAGTAACCATGATGGGAGAACTGACGGCTTCGCTGGCGCACGAGGTGAATCAACCCATTGCCGCCGCCGTCACCGACGCCAAAACTTGTATTCGTTGGCTTACGCGTGATCATCCTGATTTAGAAGAAGCACGTGAGGCGGCATCGAGGACCGTCAAAGATGCAACCCGTGCGGGGGAAATCATCAACCGGATCCGTCTTATCTTTAAGAAGGGGACGTCACAATGGGAGCCGGTTGATGTGAATGAAATGATTCGCGGGATGGTCATGCTTTTGAGCAACGAGGCTACTCGATATTCCATATCGATCCGGACGGAACTGGCGGAGGAGCTTCCGGAGGTGATGGGAGATCGCGTGCAGTTGCAGCAGGTCATGATGAACCTGATGATCAACGGTATCGATGCGATGAAGGAGATGGATGCAACGCGCACGCTCACTATTAAGTCGCGGCGAGCCGAAGGTGAGCAGGTTGTGGTGTCGGTAAGTGATACCGGTGTGGGGCTTCCGGTTGAGGAAGCAGAGCGGATATTTGATCCATTTTTTACCACTAAGCTCGAGGGAACCGGTATGGGACTTCGGATTAGCCGCTCTATTATCGAATCGCATGGTGGCAGTCTGTGGGTTGACGACCCCTCTCCGCGCGGCGCAAGTTTTTACTTCACCCTGCCTGCCAGCATCGGGGCACATGCATGAGGGCCGTGGCCACGCCCACGGTATTCGTCATTGATGACGATTTCTCGGTGCGTGAGGCCATCCGTGGCATGTTGAAATCGGTGGGCCTGCATGCCGAAGTCTTCGCGACGCCACAAGAATTCTTGCAGAACAAGCCGCCGGATGGGCCGAGCTGCCTGGTTCTCGACGTGCGGCTTCCCGGAGTTAATGGTCTGGACTTTCAGCATGAATTGGCTGACGCGGAGGTGCGGATTCCGATCATCTTCATCACCGGGCATGGAGACATTCCCATGACAGTCAAGGCCATGAAGCTTGGAGCGGTAGAGTTTTTGACTAAGCCGTTTCGAGATCAGGACTTGCTGCATGCGATTTACCAGGCATTAGATCTCGATCGGGTTACGCGTGAGCAGGAGAGTGCACTGGCAGAGTTGCGAAAACGCTATGGGCTGCTTACGGCACGCGAGCGCGAAGTGATGTCATTGGTGGTTTCCGGCTTTCTGAACAAGCAAATAGCGTACCAACTCGGAAACAGCGAAGTCACGGTTAAGATTCATCGCGGCAATGTCATGCGGAAGATGCAGGCTGAATCCCTGGCGGAATTAGTCAAAATGGCAGCGAAACTTGAGCTGCCTGCCGCCAACAAATAGCTCAATGGCCCCTTGTTTGCAATGACCAGAATGGGTTGGCACAACTTCCGATTTTTGCAGGGCCCTCTGGATGAGAGTTGCGCTCCCCGGAAGTATTAGGCCCTAATACCAAAGCATGATTGTGCGACGGCGGGTGGAAAGGTAGGTTGTGAGTATGGCTACTCAGAGCGAGGTGAAGCCGGTGCAGGATCGCGACGGCAACACCAGAATCATCGCAATTGTTGACGATGATGAATCGGTTCGGTTCGCGCTGAAGGGCATGATGAAGTCGGTGGGTCTGCCGGCACAAGCCTTTGCGTCAGCGGAAGACTTTCTGAAGTCCGGGCTACAGCACCAAACTGCATGCCTGATTGCGGATATCCGCATGCCAGGAATGTCAGGGTTGGACTTGCAGAATAAGCTGAATGCGGAGCACTGCAGAATACCGACCATTTTCATTACCGCGCATGGCGACGCGAAAATGCGCTTGCAGGCATTGCGCGGCGGCGCCGTTGAGTTTCTGGCAAAACCGTTCGATGATGAGGTGTTGCTGGAAAATGTTCGAGCGGCACTCGAAACTTGAGGGGGCGAGCCTTTCAGGCAGTCTTTGCAGGAGATCCCCTGTGGCGGTTTCTGAAGTAATCAGGTCGGGCTGTTCGGGATGTGGCGAGCGCAGATTCGAGCAGATCATAGGCAACAGCCCCGCGCTCGAAGCGGTGCTGGCGCAGGTTGCGCGTGTTGCTTCTACCGATTCGACAGTGTTGGTCCAAGGCGAGACGGGTACTGGCAAGGAACTCATCGCGCGGGCCATTCATAACATCAGTTCGCGGTGCGGACTCCCCTTCATCAAACTTAATTGCGCAGCCATTCCTTTCGACCTGCTGGAAAGCGAACTCTTTGGCCATGAAAAAGGCGCCTTCACGGGAGCCATTGCACAAAAAATAGGCCGTTTCGAAATGGCCAACCGTGGCACCCTTTTCCTCGACGAGATCGGGGATATTCCACTGGCGTTGCAGCCTAAACTGCTCAGGGTGTTACAGGAACAGGAGTTCGAGCGCCTGGGAAGCGGGCGTACGCACAAGGTCGATGTTCGGTTGGTTGCTGCGACACACAGGGACCTCGGCGAGATGGTCAAGCGGAGTGAGTTTCGCAGCGATCTCTACTATCGACTGAATGTCTTTCCGGTCCTACTGCCGCCGTTGCGCGAGCGGCGCGAAGACATAGCCGCCCTGGTAACGCATTTTGTCGAGGTATGCTGCCGTCGCATGGGCAAAACCATCGATCAGGTGCCTTCCGATACACTCGCAGCCTTCACTTCGTATTCCTGGCCCGGCAATATCCGTGAGCTTCAGAACCTGGTTGAGCGCGCGGTGATCCTGTCAAACGACGGTGTTCTTCCCAACCCGCTCCCAGTGGAAACCGCAGCAGGCTCGAATGTTCCCGCTCCCACGACTCTGCAGGGCTCGGAACGCGCTCTTATTCTGCACACGTTGGAATCAGTAGGCTGGGTGATCGGCGGAGCTAAAGGCGCCGCCGCCCAACTGGGAGTGAAGCGGACGACATTGCTTTGGAAGATGAAGAAGCTTGGAATTTCGCGTCCTGGGCCGCACAACAATGTTGAGCCTCGCGAACAGTTGCGAGAAATCGATTCCCAACCGTTTCGATAGTAGTCGCGGCAACTGAAGGCTCATTAACCCGGGCCACCGTCCCAACAATAAAAACCGAAAGGCACCGCAATGAGTACCGAGATGCGGAAGACTGGAGTGGATGTCGTCGGAGACATGCCTTGGGGTTCGCACTTTTGTCTCTTCTACGAGACAAGAATGGACCTATTGGAGACGACGGTTTCCTACTGCAAAGCTGGATTAGAGAACCGGGAGTTCTGCCTGTGGGTAGTTGCCGAACCGTTGACCATGGCAGACGCCACAGATGCATTAAAGCAGGCTGTTCCGGAATTCGATCAATACCTCGCAGACCAGAGCATAGAGATTGTTGCGGCTCGCGACTGGTACTTGCACGACGGCACGTTTGATCTGAATCGAGTCATCGGCGGTTGGAGCGAGAAACTCGCGCGCGCATCGGCGAGAGGTTACGACGGTGTAAGGGTGACCGGAGATACTGCCTGGCTCGAAAGTAAGGATTGGAGAAGCTTCTGCGAGTACGAAGAATCGCTCAATCAGGCAGTCGCGAATCAACGTCTCGCGGTTCTCTGCACATACCCGCTGGCCGCCTGTGGTGCTGCTGAAATCCTGGATGTAGTGCGTACTCATCAGTTCGCGGTGACCAAGCGGCGCGGGAGTTGGGATGTTATAGAAACGGCCGGGCACAAACAAGCGAAGGCCGAAATCAAGCGCCTGAATGAGGAACTCGAACAACGTGTGGTGGAGCGAACCGGCCAACTGACGGCCGTCAATCGGGAATTGACCAAGGAAATACTCGAACGTCAGCGTGCCGAGGTCGCCCTATTGGAGAGCGAGGCCTATTTAGCAGAGGCACAGAGAGTCAGCCACACGGGCAGTTTTGGCTGGGATGTATCTGGCGGAAAGATTATCTGGTCGGAGGAGACGTTTCGGATTCTGGAGTATGATCGGACAATTCAACCCACAGTGGAACTGGTATTCGAACGTACCCATCCCGAAGACCGGGCGATGGTCCGGCGCATTGTTGATGACGCAATTCAGAAGAGAACTGCCCTTGATTTCGAACATCGATTGCTGATGCCAGACGGTTCAATCAAATGTTTGAGGATAGTGGGCCATCCTGGAACGGCCGAGACGGGAGACATCAAATTTGTCGGGGCGATCACGAATGTAACGGATCGTAAGCGCGCCGAGGCGCTGCGCGACGGAGAGAGTCGAATTCTGGAAATGATAGCGCGCGACGCTCCTCTGGAAAAAATACTGGAAAATCTGGTACTGGTTGTGGAGGCGCAATTTGCCGGTCTGCTTTGCTCGGTCTTGCTGCTTGATCAAGACGGGCAGCACGCTCGGCACGGCGCTGCTCCGAATCTCCCCAAGGCCTATTCCGAAGCGATCGACGGCCTTCCCATCGGACCAAAAGCGGGATCGTGCGGCACCGCTATGTATCGCAGAGAACCTGTTGTGGTTACCGACATCTTGCTGGATCCCCTCTGGGAGCCGTACCGAGCGGTGGCCGAACCCTATGGCTTTCGCGCCTGCTGGTCCACTCCCATACTTGCGCATTCAGGCAAGCCCTTGGGCTCGTTTGCGATGTATTACCGAGAACCCCGTAGTCCAGCTCCGCCGGAGATCCGCGCTCTGGATCTGGCCACTCACCTCGCCGGCATTGCCATCGAACGAAAGCTGGCGCGTGAAGAGCGCGAACGATTGCGGCAGGCGCAGCAGGATCTCGCGCACATCAATCGGGTGACCACGATGGGCGAGCTCACTGCTTCACTGGCGCACGAGATCAAGCAGCCAATCACCGCGGCCGTCACCAACGCCAGGACCTGCTTGCGCTGGCTCGGGCGCGCCGAACCCGACGTGTCAGAAGCACGCGACGCCGCCTCGAGAATCGTGTCAGACGTAACCCGCGCGGCGGAGATCATCAGCAGAATCAGCTTGCTGTTCAAGAAGGGCGCTGTGCAGCACGAGTTGGTGGATGTAAATGCTCTCATTCGAGAGATGATTGTCCTCTTGCGCAACGAGGCTGGCCGGTATTCGATTTCGATCCGCTCCGAACTGGCCGAGGATCTCCACCCGGTCATGGCCGACCGTATCCAGTTGCAGCAGGTATTCATGAACTTGATGCTCAATGGCATCGACGCCATGAAGGACATATCTACCGCACGCGAACTTACGATAAAGTCGCAACAAGTTAAGAATGGCCAACTACTGATCTCGGTCAGCGATACCGGGATCGGATTGCCCGCCGCAACAGGCGGAACAGGTTTTCAGTGCGTTCTTTACCACGAAGGCTCACGGCACCGGTATGGGGCTGCCAATCAGTCGATCCATTATCGAAAGCACATGGAGGGCGCTTGTGGGCCACCTCCGACTCCGGGCGGGGCGCGAGTTTCCATTTCACTCTGCCCTATGAAATCGAACGTATGACGGCTCAAGAGGAGACTCATTCCCGGAGCGCATAGTTAAGGTTGCGACGGTGGTGGAGGCTTCTAAATCAGACGTTCGGAGCGACCATATGAGACAAGAAAGACTTTGGATCGCGGTCCTGATCCTGGCTACAGTCGCTATCATCGTTCTCCTGGTTTGCACTCGACCGATCTCAGCCCAAGCGCAGGACGCGGATAAGGATCACCCCTCTCCGGTCTATAATCCGTATCCTCCAGGAATCCTGCCATCCGACTTAAGCTCTGAGATAGCTCGCGTTCTACGGGAGATGGATGTCATCGAAAACCGAGCGCTAGCGCGATGGCATGCGTTAGAACAGCCGATACTGGCCGGCCAGCCGCCAATTCTTCAAGATACCGGAACCGAAGCAACCGAAACGCTGGGCGAGCTCATGCTTTACGACAAGAACATCTCGCCCAACAGGAATGAGGCATGCGCGTCTTGTCACATGCCATACGCCGGCTTCAGCGGACCGATTCCTTCGGTCAATCTGACAATGATCGCGTATCCCGGAACCGCTCACATTCGTGCCGGCAAGCGAACAGCACAGCGACACCCATATTCACCGTTCTTTCCCGTACTGCAATACAACCAGGTACAGGGTCTATTTTTCGGCGGAAACTTCTGGGATTCGCGTGCGACCGGATACAAGCTACGAGTTCCGGACGCCGAACAGGCGCAGGGTCCTCCCGTTGATACACAGGAAATGGGTTTTCCTGATACTGCTTGCATCGCGTTTCGTCTCTCAGCCGCCGTATATAGACCCCTCTTCGAAGAGGTATGGGGCAAAGGCTCGTTCGACATAAAGTTCCCGCGCGAAACTCGAGAAGATCTGCGCGACCCCAGGAGGGGCTGCCGTGTTCAACGGGAGCAACACCCCAATTGCGCTAAGTCCGGAAGACCGCACCCGCGCAAACACCGTCTATGACCGCTGGGCGCAATCGATTGACTCCTTCGAACAGTCGGTACAGGTCAGTGCTTTCTCGTCGAAATTCGATGCCTATCTCGCAGGCAAGTACAAGCTCACATCCGACGAGATGGCGGGGCTCAAGCTATTTGACGGTAAGGGCAATTGCAATTCATGCCACCTCGACGGGAGAGGAACAACGCTGAAGCCGGGTCAGACAGACGCCAGTTCGGCCGCCACGGTGAACCCACTGTTCACCTGCTTCGGCTCAGCCAACGAGGGCCTGCCGCTGAATCCCAGAGACGCCTTTTTCTACCAGACGAAGCCGGACTTCGTACGGATTCATTGCCAATCCCTACGGCTTTGGCTACCGTGACTTGGGACTCGGTACCTTCCTCCGAAGCGGATTCGGTTCCGGCCCCAACCCGAACAAGAGCTGGAAGCAATATGCGCCGACTGTCGACGGCCAAATGCAAGTTCCTATATTGCGTGACGTGGCATTGACACCGCCGCAATGCCCCACGACCGAAGCTCCCGGCCCCTACTTCCAGAAGGAGTTTTTTCACAACGGCTATCTGAAGAGCCTGAAGCAGGTCGTGCATTTTTACAATACGCGCGACAAGTATGCGTACCCCGTTACCTCCGGACACTGTCCGGCGGGAACGACCGAGAAAGTAGACTGCTGGCCTATGCCTGAGGTGCCGAACAATATCGATATGACCAGCGGTAATCTAGGCTTGACGGATAAGGAGGAGAATCAAATCGTCGCCTTCCTCGAAACATTGTCAGACGGTTTCACGAGGCCTTACCTGAACAGCGATACGTTTACCGGTGCTTGCATGAGAGGCGGATCGGCTGCGACCCAGGGTAACGAGTCGCTGATCCCGACTCCACGTTTGCCGCCCTGCGCGTCGGCTATTTGTGGCGTTGAGCCTGTCCCTGGGCCTAAGCCGGTAAGTGGCAACCCGCCCGCTCAGCAAAGTTCAGCGCCCTCTAAAGCGCGGGTAAAGATTGTCCAAGGCCCGATAATCGAGGTGGCGAAGGATCATTTGACGGTGATCCGGTGGACGACAAACACTCCCGGTGGCTCTCCCGTGCATTACGGCGTGGTGCATTACGGTACCGATCCTCGGGACCTTAGCCAGACCGCAGTTTCTCCCATCCGGCTGAACCGCAACCATTCCTACACTATTTTTCGCGTGCGACTGTACGGACTGAAGCCTGAGACCACCTACTACTATAAGGTCGATTCGATGGAAGCCTCGCGCAACGACGATGGGGTGAAGTGCAGCTTCAAACATTTCACGACCCCTTAGAAAATGTCCTGGTTCGAGGCTGAGTGCACGCCAGTGCTACGCGTGGCCCCCGTCGCAGAACCTTCATTAGCCGAGTGAGCGCGCACTTTGATGCACTCGGGCCGCATCGGCAGTCTCTCGACACTGTCGTCTGCTGCGCTGCTAATTCGTATCGTGCTCCAACTCGTAGATTAACCTGACCTGCTCCCCGAGAAATAGCCCATAGGAAAAGGGACTTCTCCCATTTAGGATGGCCCGCCAGGGCCAGAGGAGGAGTCGTGAGAAAGAGTCGCTTCAGCGAAGAGCAGATCATCGCCATCCTGAAGGAATCCGACGCCGGGATGGAGACAGGAGAACTGTGCCGGCGGCACGGGATCGCGAAGGCATGTTTCCATCTTCTGGTCGGCCGTTATCAGCGCTCCGTCAGGGAGGCCTGCACCAATGCTCCGGGGGTGAATGACACAGCGAACCCTCGGTTTAAGTTTTCGCCGATGACGTTGGAGAGGTTGGCGAGGTATGGATAGTAGGAGGGTTCTTTGACGCCCACGCCGCTCAAATGCGTGTCGCGAAGATCCGTGAAAAAAAACTCGATGTGTTCGTTGTCAGACAATGGCCCATTATCACCGGGATGAGGCGCCCTTTGCACTAAGCCGCGCATTGGGTTTCTTTCTTAGATAACCGTTCTACCGAGAGCAGTTTCACGCGGCCGATGTTGCCATGAACCAAAGTTTATGGATTGGACGGTATTGCTTAACCAACAGAGAGTCAACGATATTGGTCGATGTCACCGCTCCCAAGAGCATGGGGTTCGATCTCATTTCGACTATGGGGTGCTGTGACACTCACAAATTCGCGCGAAGTGAGTCCTTCCGCTTCTTCCAAAACCTCATGCGTGAGCGTCGGCTGGTTGGTGAACTCGCCGCACATGGATTTGCTTTTCGCGTTTGCGCGCCTGGGCAATGTCATAAGAGCATTGCATGCGCATAAGCGTATCCATCTTCACTCCAAAAGCTTTCTCGATGCGCAAGGCCATGTCTTCGGAGAGGCTGGCGTTACCGTTGAGAAGTCTGGAGAGGGCGGGCCGCGAAACCTGAAGCGCCGCTGCTGCCGCCGCCGGGACCGACAGGTCGACGGGAACGATAATCTCCGTCCGAATGAAATCTCCAGGATGGGGTGAGTTCTTCATAATTGCCTAGGGCCGAATAGGGCTGCGATGTCCCGGCTGCCGCGCAGAACGCGAAGAATCAGCACATCCTCCTCCTGAATGCGATAAATGATGACGTACTCGCCAGTAGGAAAACTCCTCGAGCCAGGGCGTAGGTCCTCATCACGCGCCCGTCCGATGTTGGGATGGGTGGCCAGGAGAAAGAACCGGTCAGTGATGGAATCGATCAGTCGGTCGGCGATCTCAATGCTGCCGCTCCTGGTCGCGACGTAATACCAAATGTCGTCGAGGTCGGAGTCGGCTTGGGGACTGCGCAGATGTCCCATTAGGCTGGCGTGTTCTTCTCCGCAGCAAGGCGTGCACGACCACGCCGCTTTACGCTCTCGGCAAGCTCATGCATCGACTGTTGCGTAATGGTTCGACCTTCGCCATGAGCGAGAGAAGCTTCCGCCTCATCGACGGCGGCGAGGATCTCTGCACGGGTGCGTTCGCGTTCCTCCCACAAGGAAAGTGCTTCATTCACAGCATCTTCCTCGCGCCGCAGGCGTCCGCTTTCGATGGCCTGGCGGACAAAGGCTTTTTGGTCAGGAGTGAGGTTTACTTCCATGTTGCCAAGCCTAGGAGCGAACAGCGGGCGTGTCAAGAAGCGTGTCTGAGGCGCGCTGCCTATGTTAGATGCCATGAGAGTTGCACCCGGCCCCTGCCCCGTTCGCAAACCTACGGCGCTGTTGGGCGCAGGAGCGGACCTCGGCGTCGCAGGTGAATATCGTCAAGCGCCTGCCATTCTCGAGATCCCAGACCCGCAGAGTTTTGTCCTGGAAGCTGGAGACGGCGTGACCTGACCCCCTGAATCCGTCCAAAACCAAATATGATTTCCGGCGAAAGGCAGGGGGAGAGGTATGTCGCGAAGCAAGCACACGGAGGCGCAGATCATCACGGCCTTGAAGCAGGTCGAGGCAGGACGCACGATGGAAGATGTGGGGCGAGAGTACGGCGTGTCCAAGCACACCATCTATGCCTGGAAGGCGAAGTACGGCGGCATGTCGGTCAGCGAGGCACAGGAGATGAAGCAGTTGCGCGAGGAGAATGCGCGGCTGAAAAAGCTGGTGGCCGATCTGAGCCTGGATAAAGACATGCTGCAGTCGGTAGTCCGAAAACCCTGGGCTCGTAGAGCGGCGGGTAGGGTGCGGCGCTTGGCGACAGAGTTCGGAGCCAGTGAGCACCACGCCTGCGAGCTGATGGAGATTGCGCGGACGAGTCATCGCTAGCAGCGTCGGGGTGATGACAGAGAATTGCGGGAGCAGTTGTTGCGGCTGGCGCGGGACAAGCCGCGCTTCGGCTATCGCCGGCTGCAGGTCCTGCTGCAACGCGAGGGCGCGAGTGTGAACCATAAAAGGGTACAGCGGGTATACCGAAAACTAGGACTGAGTGTGAAACGAACTCGGCGCAAGAAGCTGATGCGGATGCTGCGACCGCAGCCGGTGCCTGATGACGGGAGTCGCAATGGGGTGGGCGGCGATGAAGTCGCGAATGGCGGCTCGGATCAGGGTGTCGTTGGAGGCATATCGCGTTGTGGATTGAGAACACACACGTCAAACGTCAGAGCTCAAGAATGGCACGGCTGGCTGCACGAGTGCCTGCGCCAATGCGTTTCGACCCAGCAATCCGTTGCTCCGAGAATCAGGACCGTCATTGCGAACACTCACGCTAAGCCGCGAACTGTCTTAGGTGATAATCCACGTGAACCTGGGAGAGCTTGCCCCACTCCTTTGGTGTCATCTTGCCGAACAAAGGATGCGGCTTCCAGGCATCGGCAGTTCTCGCGTTCCAGTCAGCCTCTAAGATTTTCAGCAGTTGTGCCTTTTCGTACGCGAACTCAAATCTCTGCGAATGCGGGATTTTGAAGCCCGCTGGAAGCCATAGACCGACTGGTTGCTCCGGAAACCAATCGACGAGAATCCACTTAAAGAACGTCCGCGAAGTCACGTAACTCTCGTCCGGGAGATTGTAGAAACCCAGTGAACCTCCGCACGCTAGGTTGAGGTGGTGCAGCATCTGGTCGACCTCCATGGTCCCCCACTGACGCGAGGAGTGCGGCGTCACGCTCTCTACACGACGGCGATACTCCTGCCGCTTCTCCTCCGTGAAGAAGAGATTCCCATCCACCTGCTTCACCCGAAAGGCCCGAGGAATATAGCGGACAATTGCTACTCCCGACATCAAGAGGTTCCGGGTAAAGAGCGCGTGCAACAGGTTCATGCACTGTTTCCTATCGATCTTCGTAGGTCGCGACGCTTACGGATTGCTGCGTAACATCGCCTTCTAGTACCGGAATTAGAGAGTTGGGAGGGAGTCCAGTCCGAAAATGCGTTACAACATCTTGAGGCTGACGGACAATGGCAACCCCTCTTGATGTGACTGCGGAAGCTCCGTCGAGCAGCAACTCTATGAAGAGTTTGACGCACGGGCTAAGTTGCGTGCCATCTGTTGTCGTGCTCATCTAGCTTGCTCACTAAATTCTGTTGATCGAAGTCTTGCGGAGCCGCTGGTCGGTCGCAATTCACTCGTTCATGGTAGAAATTTGTCACCGACCATTAGTTCGCCGCTCTTGGGCACAGGCGCAACCGGCGCCCCTGGACGCTTGGGTCTACGCGATGCGGGCCTTCCCGTGATATGCAGGCGCAAAGACATCCTGCACAAATTGTTCAAACGAAGTCGGTGTAGTGTTCTCCGGCGAACGCAGCTCCTGCGCAGCGAGGACACCTGTGTTGATGGCATTGAACATCTCGATGTAGACCGCGGCCTTCTTCGGCGGCATGCCCATTTGCTCTAACCCCTGCTGCATCTGGTCGTACGAAACCTGCTCGTAACGCAGATCCGGTTTGCCAATGCCGCGCGCAATCGCTGCGGTAGCTTCCGTCATCGACAGGTCGCGTTCGCCAAGCAGTTCTCGCTTTTGTTTGCCGGAAAAATCCAGGTCCAAAAGGCGCTGCGCGGCGTAGTCGCCGACGTCGGGTGTCGCAATCATGGGCATCTTCAGGTCGGGTAGCAGCGCATGTCCGAAGATTCCCATCCCCTGAATCATGCCGATCGCCGCCAGATTGTTCTCCATGAAATACGCGGCACGCAGGTGCAGAACGTTCAAACCGCTGATCGCGTTCAGCTTTTGCTCCGAAGAATGCAGTCCCGTGACTGGCCCGGTGCCTTCCGCGACATGCGCGCCGTAGCTGCTCAAGTACACCGCATAACGCAAGCCGGACTCCGTTACGGCCTTCGCGATGGCATCGCTCTCTCGCTCCTGGTCCTCGCGGGAGGTAATCGGTGGCAACAACAAGTAGGCCGCGCGCGCACCGCTGAAGGCTTTGGTGAGCGCAACCGCATCGCTCACGTCGCCCGTGAAGCCCTCCGCACCTTTACGCACAAAGGGCTGCAGTCGCCTCGCATCGCGACCTACTACGCGTACCTTCTTGCCCTTCGATAGCAGGGTATCGGCAACGATCGAACCGGTGTTCCCGGTCGCTCCCAAGATCACGTACATGGCGTTCAAAGCAACGGGTGAAATCATAGCTAGTACCTCCTTATGATCTGTTAAGAAGGGTGTCGACGGCTCTCGGGACGATCGCGTTCTTTTCGGCTGTCACCTGGGGAACGTGTCACCAAACATAGGAAGGCCGCTGACAGATTCGGCCTTGGTTGCCTCGTCCTGCAGGACGTCCCAATGCTCTTTAAGAACACCGTCTTCGAACCGGATAACGTCGGCTGCGATCCAAGCGGCGGGCCTTCCCATCCCCGTGAAGCGGCCATGCGCTATGACGTAATCGCCTTCTGCGACGATGAGCTGGTTCTCATAGCGCAACGTTTCCGGCACTGAGCGGACGAGATTGAATAGCCCTTCGCGACCTGGTGCTATGTGTGCGCTGTGCTGAATGTAGTTCGGTGACCAGAAGCGCTCTGCCGCCGCGTAGTCACGCTTGTTGAACAGTGTGTCGAAGGCTTCCAGAACGAGCGCTTTATTCTTGGATTCGATCGTCTCACTTGCCATTTGTGTTTTTGCCATCTGCAGACCCTCCTCATTCATCCGATCGATTGCAGCTGACGCCGGCATGGCGTCAGGTCCTTAGAGCTTCGACCCGCCATCGACGGGGATGCTGGCTCCCGTGATCCAGCGGGCCGCGTCTGACGCCAGGAAAGCGATGACGTCCGCAATATCTTCCGGCTTGCCGATTCGCTTCAATGCCTGCATTGCCAGCGTCACCTCCCGACCAGCCTCGGTCTTGGTGAAATTTGACATGTCCGTGTCGATCACACCGGGTGCGACTGCATTTACGCGGATACCCCGGGGCCCAAGAATGGCCGCCCAGTTCCTGACCAGAGTCTCTAATGCTCCTTTGGTCGAGGCATAGGCAAGCAGCGAAGCGTTGTCCACGCCGGGCTTCCCAACTACGGCGCGGGCCCCGATCGAAGAGATCACGATGATGTTCGAGCCGTCACCGAGGATGGGCAGGAGCTGCTGTACCAGGAAAAACGGACCTCGCACATTCGTTGCAAAAAGATTGTCGAAATCCTCCACCGTATGATCTTTGAAGGTTGCAGATTTGGAGATACCGGCGTTCGACACAAGTACATCCAATCGCTCGCCGACGATCGTACGAACATCCTTCGCCAGCAGCGTTGCCCCTTCCGGAGTTCCCAAGTCGGCCCTGATTGCGTTCGCGCGTCCGCCTTTTGAAAGGATGCCCGCCACGAGAGATTCCGCATCCTGCGCGGAACGACCGTAGTGCACAAGGACATGCGCACCGGAGTTAGCGAGCACGGATGCAGTGGCCCGCCCAATTCCGCGCGATGCGCCTGTCACCAGGGCAGTTTTGCCTTGAAGTGTAGTCATTCCATATACCCTGACAATCCCAAAACGAACACGTTTGCTAGCGTCGTGCCAGCCTTCTCACGACTCGCCGTTCAGAAAGCGACCTGTCTTGAGCAGCGATGCCGTAGTCAAGGAGCTTTAGCCAGCAATCATGCCCCCATCGACTGGGATGGAAGAACCTGTCATGTACGACGCATTTTCCGAAGCAACAAAGGCGATCACGTAAGCGATCTCCTCCGACGTTGCCATACGCTTGACCGGTACCGTCGAGACGAGCGCCGCTTTATTTTCATCTGTGCTGGTGAAGCGCGTGAGCATACCGGTGTCCGTAGTGCCCGGAGCCACCACGTTTACCCGAACTCCGGTTCCGGCGACTTCCAGTGCCGCGGATTTTGTCAGGCCCTCTATCGCATGTTTGCTGGCCACATAAACGGCCGCTCCGGCCGCCCCGATGCTTCCATAGGCCGAAGACAGATTGACGATGCTCCCGCTCCCCTGTGCCAGCATCACCCTTAATTCGTGCTTCATGCTGAGCAGTGTGCCTAGGACGTTTGTGTCGAAGGTTGCGGCGTAGGTTTCTGCAGTCTGCTCCGTCACCGGGCCGGGTGTCCCTTCGGTTCCAGCATTGTTGACCGCAATATCCAGATGTCCGAAATGCTTGACCGTTTGATCCACGAGGTTGCGCACGTCCTCATCCTTGCGGACGTCAGTACGGACAAAAATGGCCTCTGCTCCGAGCCCTTGTAGCTCGGCTACCAACGCTTGTCCTTCTCTGTCTCGACGGCCAGACACGGCGATGTGTGCCCCTTCTTGCGCAAAGATGATTGCGGCGGCGCGACCGATTCCGGTCAGCGCTCCCGTAATCAAAACTACTTGGTCTGACATAAATGCTCCTTTTTGGTTAAGCGGTCCTGCACGCAGATCCTGACCTTTGCTCTAATCGCATTCTTTGCCGATCCAGTCGCGTATGTAGGGCGAGCAGTTGACAAGCGTGACACCTGCTACTTCACAGCTCCCGAGAAATCGAACAGCCTCAACATCGACCAAGTTCAATTCCTCCAGGTCCAGCACGATCTTTGATCCGCTGCCCCGAATCTGCTCCCCCAACTCGGGCAAATGCTCCGCGCGCATCCGACCTATCAGTCGAATCGTCGTGCTGTACCCGTCAGAGTACTTCTCAATTTTCAATGTCATGCTCGACTGCTGAACGATTCACGCCTAAGAGATGGCAATCCCGGCGCCACTCGTAACCAATTGAGTCGTTGGTGTTTAGCTTTTGAACTAAGGCTGTAATTTCGGCTTTTGCTGAAAATTCAGCTTGAACGCATCCGGCTGAGCTTGGCTTTCGATCTTGATCTAAAATTATTGACATCGGTTCTGACATTTCGGCGGACTGAGTGAACATGAGTGAGTTGGCCCAAGATTATTCGGAAAGCCACGAACTAAGCGATCCCCTCGAAACGCTCCGCCGGGAGGCTGCCCGGCTCCAGACCCTCATCGATACGGTTCCGTCTTTCTTGTGGACAAGCTTTCCTGATGGATCCAAGGAATTTCTCAACCGACGTTGGTACGAGTACACCGGCCTGACCTTGGAGCAGGGGAAAGGTTGGGGTTGGAAGGTGGTCGTTCACCCCGACGACTTGGATCGACTCATTCGTGAATGGCTTGCCTTGCTGAATGACCCCAAACCAGGCGAACTGGAAACTCGCATCCGGCGATATGACGGAGAATACCGATGGTTCCTTATACGTGTCCTTCCAGAATTTGACGCTGAAGGCAACGTCGTCAGGTGGTTAGGAAGCGATACCGACATCGAAGATCGAAAAAGAGCGGAGGAGAAACTCCGGCAGGACGAGCGGGAGCTCCGCCGAATTACCGATGCTATACCCCACACCATTGTCGTCCTGGACCCGAAGGGCAACGCGCTCTATGCGAACCAGGCAATGCTCGCCTATACCGGCCTCACCATGGAAGATGTACTCGCATCGGACTTTCGCGCCAGAACGTTCCATCCGGAAGATCTCGAGAGGGTGAGCGAAGAGCGCGAAGGAGGCTTTGCTCGCGGCCTGCCGTTTGAAATCGAGCTACGAGTGCTTCGGAAAGACGGTCAGTATCACTGGCTTCTGCTCCGTTACAACCCGCTCCGCGACGAAGAAGAACGTCTGGTGCGCTGGTATGCGACCGGAACCGACATCGACGATCGCAAGCGCGCCGAAGACAGGACACGAAACGAAAACGTTGCGTTGCGCGAAGACATCGTACGCTCATCCATGTTCGAAGAAATCGTCGGTTCCTCCGAACCATTACGTCGTGTACTGGTTCAAGTTTCCAAGGTAGCTCCGACGGATTCCACAGTCATGGTCTTAGGTGAGACCGGAACAGGAAAGGAACTGATAGCTCGCGCAATTCATAACCGGTCCAAGCGTTCAAACCGTGCTTTCATTCGAGTGAATTGCGCGGCGATTCCCCAGTCGCTGATTGCTTCCGAATTGTTCGGCCACGAAAGGGGTTCCTTTACAGGGGCCACTCAGCGTCGGCTGGGCCGTTTCGAATCGGCCGACGGTGGAACGATATTCCTCGATGAAGTAGGCGATCTTCCGCCAGAGACGCAGGTCGCATTGCTGCGAGTTCTTCAGGAGCGTGAATTTGAACGAGTCGGCGGCACTCAATCGGTTTCGGTTGACGTACGGGTGATAGCGGCCACGAATCGAGACTTGACTTCAGAAGTGGCCGAGGGCAGGTTTCGTCAGGATTTGTTTTACCGGCTCAACGTTTTTCCGATTCGATTGCCGGCGTTGCGCGATCGCATTAGTGATATTTCCTTGCTGGTCGGATACCTGATCGACCGCTACGCCAAAAAATTGGGCAAGAAGATTCGAAACATAGACAAGAAGACGATCGAACTCTTCCACTCATACGATTGGCCGGGCAACATTCGCGAGTTGCAGAATGTAGTCGAGCGGGCGGTGATTCTGTCTGAAGGGGAGACTTTCTTTGTAGATGAGACCTGGCTCACGCACGTGACTCCCAAACTGGCTGCGACGACTGCTCCGCTGGTTGCTGACCTTGTCGAGCACGAAAGAGAGATCCTCGAAGCCGCTCTCCGGGAATCCGAAGGCGTGGTTGGGGGGCCAACCGGCGCCGCCGTTAAGCTGGGCATTCCCCGACAGACACTCGAATCCAAAATAAGGAAGCTGGGCATAAACCGGCACCGCTTCAAGGCTTCTTAATCTTCCCAGCAGCAAACATCAGGACGGTTCGGCAATGAGAAATTGGACGGCGGCGTGCCGTGAACATCGGTACGTAGAAACGCCCTTCTCGTCGCTTTTATGTTTGTGACTGATGCTGCTCCAAGGCTCGCTTCTGCCATCCTTAATCATTATTGCTGCCGAACATCTCGTGATTCTCCATTGGCGGCGGCCTGCAACTCGCCGTATCACCCAGAACAGCCGCCGGGCGATTACCGCCAGGGCGATGAGTTTCGCAATATCTGCTGGAGCGCAACCGCGCAAAACATGGCCAAGCTGGCCATTCATCGGCTTGGTGAGATGCCACTTGCCCTTGTACACGACTCGGTAGCCACCCGTCTTCAGCAGCCGGTCGTGCTCTTCTTTATGGGGGCTGGCTTGGCCCAGCCCCGCGCCGGTAGCCTACTTTAATCCGCCCTCAACGTGCTTGGTGTTTACGGTGTGATCTCAAATACCACGCCGAGGTTATTTGTTCCACCTTGGTATGTGGTGCCATAGAGGTTGCCCTGCTCGTCGAATACCACGCCGCTCATCGGCTCTCCACCGTCGCTGCCGCCGGTGAAGTCATAAAGATCGGTGTACATCCACCCGCCGCCGGAGGGTGACAGCTTAAATACGTTGCCAAAGCGATTAGCGCCGTCCAGCAAGGTCGTGCCATATAGATTGCCCGCCGCGTCCCTAGTCAGAGGGGCAACCGGCCCTCCACCTCCAGTGGCAAAGTCGTAAAGCGTGTTGAACATCCAGCTACCGCCGGATGACGCCAACTCATAAACCGCCCCGCAGCCATCCCCCAAATTGCAGCCGGGGTTGCCGTAAATAGAAGTCGCACCATAAATGTTTCCGGCTGGATCCATGATCACGCCACTTTCCGGGAATCCTCCGTCGCTGCCTCCCTGGAATCTGTGAAGGAGATTTTCCGTCCAACCGGAGCCCGGCGGTACCAGCTGAAAAACGGTTCCGCAGCCTACATGACTTAAGCAGCCGGTTCCTCCGCCTTGCCGCGTCGTACCATCCAGGTTACCGGATTGATCGAAGACCACACCGCCGTAAGGAAACTCACCGTCCTGTCCTCCACCGAAGCTGTAGAGGACGTTTACGGCCCCGGAGGACGTCAACTCGTAAACATTACCGTGGGCGGAGGTGCCGCCGAACTCCGTCATGCCGTAAATGTTCCCCGTTTGGTCGAAAACGAGATCCCCGGATGTGGGACCATATCCATCGCTGCCTCCGGTAAAGCGATAAAGCACGGTCTCATTCCAGCTGCCCAAAAAGTTGGGTATGTCTTGCGGCCCCTTGAGGGATATGGGCAGAAGACTCAAATTGAAAACCACTCCATAACCGGCGCCTCCCTCGATAGTGGTCCCGTAGAAGGTGCCGTTCGGCCCGGGGACTACCCTCGCAATCGGATAGGCTCCGTCGTTGCCGCCCTGGAAACTGTATATCAGGCTGAATACCCAGCCGGAGGTTTGGTGCGCCAACTGGTAGACCGTGCCATAGCTCGCCCCGCCATCAGCAGTCGTTCCGTACAGATTTCCTTCTATCATGGTCAAGCCACTATAAGGATGTGACCCATCCCGTGCCCCACCGGTGAAGTTGTGAATGACGTTGTATGTCTGCGCGTGGGCCGCTTGCGTGACGACTGTCAGCCCCAGCAAAATAACCAATGTCAACGTGAAGGTTGCCAGCGTTGCTGAGGACACGATATGACTATCTGCGCGTTTAATCTTTGCATTTTCCATAGAGAACTCCGGCCCTAATGCTTGTGGCTTACTTCTAGCCCTGGTCGTCTTGGTGAGACGAATTATCATTTTAAATGAGTGTAATGGCGAGTAGAGTCGAGAACAGGCGCAGTGGCATTAGCCTCCCGGTGGCGGTTGGGGTGCTTTCGCATGACCCGCCTCAATCCGGTTTGGCGTAACTCTGTTTCCTGTTCCCGCTCATCGAACCGGACAGGCAGATTTCCCGCATCCGGCTCTCGGAAAAGAGACACACGAGGTTCCGTGTGACGCCGCCTGCAACTTCTGAACACAACTCGGGGTGGCTAGACACATCGTCAATCCCCATGTCCTTCGTTGCTGACCTTCACCTGCGATGCCGGGGTGCTTTGCTGCGGATTGCGGTTTTCTTGTCTGGTATACATAACCTTGTCCGACAGTTTGGGATTCAATACCTTGGGCCATGACAGCGCCTGGATCACTCACCGGGCCGAGTGCCGATGTTCGCCTAGCTTTTCGAGGATCTAGCGCCACACTATCTCCCCAGTCCCCGAGAGCGCCCGGTCCAGATAGGTTGCCGCGCTGATCAGTGCCAGATGCGTGAATGCTTGAGGAAAATTGCCAAGATGTTGGCCATTCGCACCCAATTCCTCTGAATAGAGCCCAAGATGATTGGCGTAGCCCAAGAGTTTTTCAAACAATAACTGCGCCTTTTCCAGGTCACCAGCACGGGCCAGGCATTCGACATACCAAAATGAGCATGCGGTGAAGCTGCCCTCTTCGCCGGGAAGGCCGTCCACATGTGTACGTTCCACCTCATAGCGACGGACCAGCGTGTCTTCGATGAGTCGCGTTTCTATCGCCCTCATGGTAGAGAGCCACATCGGATCCACCGGACTGATAAACCTCACCAAGGGCATCAGCAGCGCCGAAGCGTCAAGCTCTTGCGTTCCTTTGGCCTGCACAAACGCTTGCAGATGTTCATCCCAGAAGTTTGTAAAAATATCGTTCCGTATTTCGTCTCGTGTGCGCTGCCATACATCGAGAGGCCCGGATAGCGAGCGCTTCTGTGCAAGGCGCAAAGCACGGTCGAATGCCACCCAGCACATGACACGAGAGTGGAGGAATTCTCTCGGCCCGCCGCGGACCTCCCATATCCCCTCGTCCGGGCGCTGCCAATTCTTCCCCAGCCACTCCAGCATGCGCTGTACGCCTTGCCATCCTGCATAGGAAATGGGATCGCCGTACTTGTTGGCCAGGTAAACGGCGTCCATCATTTCACCGTAGATGTCGAGCTGAAGCTGCTGATAGGCGGCGTTTCCGATGCGCACCGGCCGCGAGTTCTCGTATCCGCTCAGATGGTCCAGAGTCATCTCTTCGAGCTTTTGCCGCCCATCGATCCCGTACATTACTTGTAATGGTCCCCGCTCCGCATCGTCGGCCAGCCGCCCTTTCAGCCAGTCGATGAATGCCTCAGTTTCATCCACAAAGCCGAGGCGAATTAGCGCATAGAGCGTGAATGTCGCATCTCGCAGCCAGGTGAAGCGATAGTCCCAATTGCGCACTCCCCCGATGCTCTCCGGCAGCGAGAAGGTAGGCGCCGCAATCAATGAGCCGTGTTCGCGGCTGATGAGCAACTTCAGCATGAGAGCAGAGCGGTTGACCATCTCCCGCCAGCGACCCTTGTACTTCGACTTTGCGATCCACGCTTTCCAAAAGCGCGAGGTCCGTTGAAAGCGCTTGCCCACCAGTTCCATCTCTGGTCGTTTTCCCGCTGGACGCTGTCCACCGAAGATGAAAGTCGCTGTGTCGCCGGCTGCGAGAGTGCATTCCGAGATCACATCTTGAGATTGTGCCTTCAGCGAAAGCGAACAAGTGGAGTACAAGGCCATCGGCGGGCAATCACTCCCAGTCGAAAAAAATTTGGCACAGTTCTCCGAGATTTCCGTGCGGTGTGCCGATCTCGCATAGTTAAATCGAGGCTGGCAGCGCATTTTGAAATGTACGTTGCCCCGGATAACGGAAACGGTTCGAATGATCTCATTCGGCTGTTCCGCATCCTTCTCGATGGGCATGTAGTCCATAAGCTCGGCCACACCCTCTTCGGCCAGAAATCGCGTCAGCAGAATGTTGGTGTCAGGCAGATAGAGCTGGCGTATGCGCGCGTTCGTGAGCTGGGGATCAATCTGAAAGCGGCCACCCTCTTTGTCATCGAGCAACGCAGCAAACACCGTCGGCGAATCGAAGTCTGGGTAGCAGAGGAAATCAATCGAGCCGTTCATGCCCACCAGGGCAATCGACCGCATGTTGCCAATAACTCCGTAATTTTCGATGGGCTGAAAGCTCATATCGATAAACACGGTCCAACCATGACATTCTATCGATATTGGCCTCGTGTCGACTAGAAGCCGGAGGAACAACCTGGACTCTGTGGCACCCGAGGCAAGTCTGCGCATAAGCAGGAGAGTCGTCGATTTTCGCGGCGGGCCTTAGCAAATCGCTGGCCACCGTCGTCCTCCAAAAAAAACAGACTGTCGACGATTAGTTGATTCATGAGAAGTCCGCAATCGGAGGCTTCCTAGGCCAGCCGGCGTATCGTCGCCAATCTCAGGTTAATCGTCGACGGGGCGTACGGGCGCTGTTCGATTGCGATTCGGTAGCGTGTGACCACAGTCCTGTTGAAGGCTAGTCTGGGCTCCGAGCAGTACCAGTCGATGAATTCACGAATGGCATGGTCGTATGAGCGTTTTGAACTCGCCGACGTGAGCCTATTCAAGACCGCAGACTTCGATTGCTCAAGATCGGGTAGCTTGAGGACTGTTTTCGGGGCTCGTTTGCGTATGCTCTTCGCCATCGGGAGCGGCCTCCGGTCGCCGTGGCGACGGCGGAATCGTTTATGGATTCGGCTACTTCGGCCACGGTTACGAAGGCGGACGCTGGAACAATAGAGTGTTTTTCTACAACCGCGCGGTGAACAACATCAATGTCACGAATATTCGCAATGTCTATAACGTGACGGTCAACAACGTCACCGTGAACCGCGTCAGCTACAACCGCGGTCCTGGAGGTGTCGAAGCGAGTCCCACAGCAGCGGAAGAAACGGGTGCTCGCGAGCGGCATGTGGCTCCGGTCGCGGCTCAGGCGCAGCAAGTGGAAGCCGCCCGCAATAATCCGCAGCTGCGCGCTAAGGCGAATCAGGGCAGACCACCGATCGCGGCTACCGCCAAACCCGGGGCATTCAGCGGCCACGGCGTCGAACGTGCCAGCGCGGCAGGAGCGCCATACCATCCTCCCGCAAAAGGGAGTGCCGGCGAGGCCCCACGTCCCAATGAGACGGCCGCGTCCGTGCCGCGTCCGCCGAACAACCCGTCTCGGTCCCAGACCCCGGTTCATGCCCGCGACGTCCCTGCTCCTCCCGCGCCGACGCCTCGGAATACAGGGAACTCTCAAGCAGACAAGCAATACCAGCAGCAGGAGCAGCTTAGGGCCCAAGAGCAACGGGAGCATGAGCAGCTAGCGCAGCAACAGGAGCAGGAGCATCAGCGGATGGCGCAGCAACCCGCTACCAACGAGCAGATGCAGCAGATGGAGCGACAGCACCAGCAACAGACGATGCAAATGGAGCAGCGTCACCAGCAGGAGCAACAGCAGTTGGCGCCACAACCGCACAACCAGCCGGCCAGACCTGGCCCGGAGCGGCACTGAAGGTGAAAAGGCATTGAACGCCTCCCATGTTTCATTAGCTGACGACTGACAGCTGTAATCTTAGCTCTGATTGGGGACAGGGCTCGCCTCGGGCGTGGCGGTCTTAACTAAATCCGTTTTGAGTTCGAACTTCTGGTTTGGCGCGAGATTTACTTCCGTCTCAAAAGTTTTGTATCCGCTCAAGAAGACTGCGATCTTTCGGGTTCCAGGTGCAACCAGCAACGCTTTTCCCGGTCCTCCGAATTCACCCGCGTGACCCACAAACAGGCCGTCCACAAAGACTCCTGCTCGATCCGGAGTAACATGCAACTTGATTTCCGCAGTTACAACCGGCAAATGACTGCCAGGATCTTTGCTCATGGCAACCTCGACGATCTTTTTTTCCTTAGGCTGGATTGCGACTCTTTGTGCAAAGTCCTGATATCCATCCTGGCGCACAACGATGAGGTGCTCACCGGGTAACAACAGGATCTTCTTCGAGCCTTTGAGCTCTTTCAGATAGCCGACGTACTGTCCGTCAATCCACACGCCCGAGCTTTTTTCGACGTTCGTAGCACCGATGAGCTCGATCTCCCCTAAAATCTCGCTACTCTGCGCATACAAAATTGCGGCGAAGGACAAGAGCAAGCATGCAACCAGTAAGTGTTTAAACATTTGCATATGGTGACACAGCGGCATAATCCAGCTCCTTGGCGTTCCGACGAAAAGGGGCGGCGCGCCTTTACTGTGGGCTTGGACCTCCGAATCTAGCTCAGTTGGATTGCCTGCGCTTATGGCGGGTTGGCCCGGTGCCCCAGGCGGATTCTTCTCTTGGCCACCCTGGCGCCTCGAACCCGAGCCGCATTTCATGGATCTGTTCGCTGCGCGCAAACACCACCCGGAAGCCTTCGTCCTTCTCGACGCCATCTCACGAATCCAGAGGTCCCCCTGACGGCAACTACCGAAGCCATCCAGCGGCACTCGTTGGTAGGGTATAACCCCGCGATGAACCTGCCTTTGGCAGGATCTTGATCGCATTCGCGGGCAAGAATTACGCGTCGGCAGCGACTTCTTCCCGGTGTCCTCGTCTGCCTGGATGAGTAAGCCGTTTATTTTCTATTTGTCCGGTGTCCAACTCTTGGCACGAGAAGTGCTTCTAGTAGCTTGAACGTAGCGGAGGTGCCCGATGCCCTACCTACGCCTTTACTCGCGAGATATTCCAATCGAGCAGAAGCGCGCAATAGCTCAAAAGCTTATCGACATTACGATGCGAACGCTTCGCCTTCGCCCTGAGGAACGCAATCGGATAACAGTTCAGTTCATCCCGCCGCCTCAGGTGACTGGAGACGACGGTTACGAGCCAGCAATTCCGAGCAATGCAGATTTTATGCTCGAAGTGATGGCCCATCATCTGACTGAGGCGAAGAAGAAAGCATTCGGCGACGAAGTCGCAACCAAGCTGACTCAGTTTTTGCCTTCGAAAACGAAGGGCGGAATTGCTCGTCTGCTAGGAATCAAGGCCGACCCAGCGCGTCAGGTTGCTCTTCAGTTCGACGAACTGAGCCCGGCAATGAGCGATCCTTTCGTCACGGAGCCAGAGCGGCGGGCGGCCTAATTGTGAAGTAAGTAGAGGGAGCGGATACAGGACCGGTGGCCATGTTTGATAACCAGCAATCAACAGCTCCCTTCTGGACATCCACTGGACTGCTCCTTCGAACAGTGTGGCTGGGTTGGAAACGTCGTTTGCCAGCAGCGAGCCACGATTTCTGGCGCCAGCCTCATTGGCGCCCATATCCGTCACGCAACCCGTCTCCGAGAGATTGCGCCACCATCTGACGTCATGGGGAGCGGCCAAAGATGGCGATTTAGCAACAGTTGACCCGCCGACATCAAGTGTTCTTGCGGAAAACCTTTCGCGTATTCGAGCAGCTTGACGATGTCGTCAACGACATTGTCAATTTTGCTGCGGCTAACGATGCGCCGGGTCTCGAAGGCAAATATCCATTCAACCAACTATTGCACTCGTTTGAGGTCCATTATCCAATCCGTTTCCCACGTTTTACCACCGTCGGTTGATTCTGCCTGCTCCCAGTGACCTGAGGTGGGTGTGATCTCGGACCATATGAGCCGTGTGCGGACTGGTTTCCCGTCTTCGGTATCGTCGTTCGCATAGAACGTTCCTACGCCATTGTGGAAGCTGCCTCTCACCGGCGGATCCATCGGACCAAGTGGCGTCCTGCTGTCCATCCACCAGATCGACCACTGCCCCGTCTTGGCGTCGAACGATCGGGTAGCTACGCCGCGGTAAGTGCCGCCCGGAACTTCGAACACGGTGTCGTCGACATTAGCGTAGCCACCCATCAGTGGCTGGCAGAATAATGTCCCTTCGAATTCGATCCACTCGTGACTGTTGACGAGGCGATGCTTCAGCTTTCGATGATGGACTTGCCAGCGTCCGAATAAAAAATCGAAGTCATGCAGTCCGGGCGGCTCGCGATCTGCATGACTCATCTCTTGTCCCAACCCCGGAGAGGACTGCGCCACAGTGAGCCCCGACGACGCCAGGCCTATCCCCAGGCACAAGATCACAGCAATGCGCTGACGTATTTCCACGTATGACTCCTCTTCGTACCGAAATACTGCCGGCCCCAGTTTAGCGCATGGCTGAAGCAATCAGGTGGTAGCGCTCACTGACCCTGGAGGCGAGACCGGAGAACGCTCAGTGAGTGCCATGGCGATTTACCGTCCACTATCACCGCTAAGGAAAGGTCGCCGGGAGTAACATGTCAGCACTATGAAAACGCGTGCCAAGCTATTCGCCATTCTCCTGTTCGGTGCTTCCATGCTGTTTTTACAGAGTCAGGCATCCGCAGCGACCCCGGCGGGTCCGCAGACTCCGGAGCGGGTTGCGGCCGACACTCCGAAGACGACGGTGATGGGAAACACGTTCATCGCTCCAAAGGACTGGACGGTGACGGTGAAAGGTCCGGCGACAATCCTCGAAGCTCCGGAGGGAGGTTCGTGGGTTGCGCTGGTGGACGTTGCGGCAAAGGACGACGACGAAGCGCTGGCCGCGGCATGGAAGGCCTACAGACCGGAGGCGAAGTGGCCGGTACTGGTGAGCAACGATCTTCCCGACCGTGACGGCTGGACCAAGCGCCGCCAGTATGACTACCTGACCTCGCCGAATGAGAAGCGCAGCGTGGCCGCGATCGTCGAATACGCGGGCACGACGTGGACGGTTGTAATCGAAGACATGGCCGACGCTGTGGCCGAGAAGCGCGGCGGACAGCTGGGGGTGGCGCTGGGAAGGCTGTTGCCGAAGGGCTATTCGCGCGAATCCTTCGCCGACAAGAAGGCGAACCCGCTGGACCAGGCACGGATCGCAGAGCTGGGCCGCTTCATCGAGCAAGGACAAAGGGAAACGGGAGTTCCTGGAGTCGCGGTCGGACTGGTACAGGACGGGAAGGTGATCTTTGCCGATGGTTTTGGCGTCAAGGAGCTGGGCGGCACCGCGAAGCCGGATGGTGAGACCCTGTTCATGATCGCGTCGAACACGAAAGCCCTCACCACGCTGATGCTGGCAAAACTGGTAGACGAGCACAAGATGAACTGGGATACGCAGGTCACGACGCTGTATCCCGATTTCAAGCTGGGTGACGCAGCGACGACCAAGAGCGTGCTCGTCAAGCAGCTGATCTGCGCCTGCACCGGAATGCCCCGGCAAGACCTGGAGTGGCTCTTCGAGTACGGGAAGATGACTCCGCAGAGCTCCATGACGCTGCTGGGGACGATGCAGCCTACATCGAAATTCGGCGAGCTATTCCAGTATTCGAACCTGATGGCCGCTGCCGCAGGGTACACAGCCGGACACGTACTGTATCCCAACATGGAAGTTGGCAAGGCATATGACAAAGGGATGCAGATGCTGGTGTTCGATCCGCTGGGGATGAGCGAGACCACATTCGACTTTGAGAAGGCGCAGAAGGCAAATCATGCGGGGCCGCACGCGCCGGATATCGATGGAAAACCCGCGAAGGCGCTGATGGCAGCAAATTACTCGGTCATTCCGCTCCGTCCGGCAGGTGGGGCGTGGAGCAGCATTAACGACATGCTGAAGTACGTTTCGATGGAACTGGCCGATGGCAAGCTGCCGGACGGAAAGATTTACATCGACTCGGAGCCTCTCCTGGAGCGCCGCAAGCCGCAGGTGTACATGAGCAAGGACGATTCGTACGGCATGGGATTGATGGTGGATAAGACATACGGAGTTCCGGTGGTCCATCATGGTGGAGATCTGATTGGCTATCACAGCGACATGATTTGGCTGCCGCAGGAGAACGTCGGAGCCGTGATCCTGACCAATGGCAACCCCGGGTGGCTGATCCGGAGCCGGTTCCGCCGCAAGCTGCTGGAGGTTCTCTTCGATGGACATCCGGAGGCCGACAATCTGCTGGCGGCGGATGCCAAGAGCTATTTCGCTGACATCGCGGCCGAGCGGAAGCTTCTGACCGTGCCGGCGGACTCCACGGAAAGCACGAAGCTGGCGAGGCATTATTGGAATGCGTCCTTAGGAGATATCGATGTGAGCATGGCGAGTGGGAAGACGTACTTCGACTTCGGCGAATGGAAGAGCGAGGTTGCCACCAAAAAGAATCCCGATGGGACGATCTCTTTCGTGACCATCGTGCCCGGAATGTCGGGATTCGAGTTCGTGGTCGGCGGCGGCGCGAAGAAGACGCTGATCACGCGAGATGCTCAGCATGAGTACATCTTCGACGAGAAGTAGCGTGACATAGATATAACCTCCGGCGTCGCGCGGTTGTGAAGGAGTTGGTTGAAATCTGCGAGAACCTTCGCACATTAGGCGTGATGATGAACTTAAGTACCGGACGGTGACAGGCGATTACGCCGCCGACCCCGCGACGTGAGTGTGAGAGAGGTGACGGTCACTTGTGTAATGGCGATGTTACGTAAATCAGGTGTATAGTTCTGGCTGCGTTGCAGACCAGATTAATATACGCGGTGAAGATATGAAAACAAGGGCCAACTGCCTTTTGCTACTACTTCTTTTGATTGGTTCGATAGCCACGGCACAACAACCCTGCAGCGGGCCCACAAAAGCGATTATCGATTGGCCGCAGTTTCGCTTCGATTTTTGCCACACTGGCTTTAACCCCTATGAGTTTGTTCTGAGCCCCACCACAGTTGGAAACCTCGTTCTCGATTGGAAGTACACAACGGGATCTTCTATCTTGTTTTCTTCGCCGGCGGTGGCCAACGACGTGGTGTACGTTGGGGTTCAGTACCCTGACGGCAATTTGTACTCCTTTAATGCCAGCACGGGAGCACTGCTATGGAAGTACAAGTCGGGGAATGAAATCGTTTCTTCGCCGGCGGTGGCCAACGGCGTGGTGTACGTCGGGTCCGACGACAATAACCTGTACGCCTTGAATGCCAGCACCGGAGCACTGCTGTGGAAATACACGACGGGGAGTTACGTTGATTCTTCGCCGGCGGTGGCCAACGGTGTGGTGTACGTCGGGTCCGACGACAATAACCTGTACGCCTTGAACGCCAGCACCGGAGCACTGCTGTGGAAGTACACGACGGCGGGGACCACCTGGTTCTTCGCCGGCGGTGGCCAACGGCGTGGTGTACGTCGGAGCCGACGACAACCTGTACGCCCTGAACGCAAGCACTGGGGCATTACTGTGGGCGGCTGCGACGGGGAATCTTGTCGCTTCTTCGCCGGCGGTGGCCAACGGGGTGGTTTACGTCGGGTCCAACGACAATAACCTGTACGCCTTCAACGCAAGCACGGGAGCACTGCTGTGGAAGTACGCGACGGGAAGCGCCATCTATATCTCTTCGCCGGCCGTGGCCAACGGCGTCGTGTACGTCGGGTCTGAGGACTATAACCTGTACGCCCTGAACGCAAGCACCGGAGCACTGCTGTGGAAGTACACAACGGGGAATGTTGTCGACGTCTTCGCCGGCAGTGGCCAACGGCGTGGTGTACGTCGGGTCCTACGATAAGAACCTGTATGCCTTCCATCTGCCGAATCATTAACACGCGGGCACAGGAGCGTTATTCTCAGCGTAATCAGGCGATTACGCAAGTAATCCCCAAAACGGGACGCCGTCCCGGATCACTTGTGTAACGGGGATTTATCACTCGTTATTCGGGAAGTTAGTAATCCGCGCGGAATCTCTGGATTCAAAAAAATGGGACGGCCTCGTGCCGTCCCCCTTTGCTAAGGCTTTGACGACGTGCCTTGTTGTACGGCTGGCGGCTTCCAACTGCCGTCAAGGATCGAAGGTGGCTTGTCTTTCGGCCAGTACATGCGCAACATCGGAATGAATTCTCCGTCGGGTGCGGGCAGCCAGTTGGCTTCTTTGTCCTTGCCCGGAGACTTGTTCTGGAAGTAGAGGGTCACCGAGCCATCGGCGTTGGATTTCAAGTTGTTCCGTGGGCTGACAGTAAATTTGTTCAGCGGGTTGGGAACAGACCACCAGCCGTCACTTTCGACCTCGTACATGGTGATTGACCAGAAGCCATTCGAATCCAGTTACGGCGTGATCTTCCAGACGACGCCGCAGCCCAGACCCTCGCAGCCGTCGCTCAGTCCGCCCACGCCGGCCGTACCATAGACGTTTCCACTCGCGTCCAAGACCACATTGCCGAAGGAATTACCGCCATCACTGCCTCCCTGGAAGTCATGTAGGGAAGTGTAGATCCAGCCACCAGTGGACGGCGTTAGCTTGAAGACCGAACCACCTGCGAATGCGCCGTCCATAACCGTTGTGCCATACAGGCTACCGGAGGAGTCCATGGCCAGGGTTCCCGTCGGTCCATAGATCAGAAAATCCAAGGTCCCGTTATAGCGCAGGCTGTACAACAAGTGAAAGGTCCAATTGCCCCCACCCGAAGGAGACAGCTCAAATACGGTGCCCCCGTTGTTGGCGCCGCCAAAATTCGTGGTGCCATAGAGATTGCCGGCGGCGTCGAAGATCAAACCTCCAATGGGAGATTGTCCGTCCGATGAGCCACACTGAAAGTTATAGAGAACCTTCTCCATCCAGCCCGAGCCGCTGGGGCTCAATTCATAGACTGTGCCGCAGCCGCCGGTCCCCCCGCCTTCGGTCGTGCCATAAAGATTTCCTGCGCTGTCGAAGATGACACCGCTTTGAGGGTTATCGCCATCATCTCCGCCGGTAAAGTAGTAGAGGGCAGTCGGCGTGCCGCCCGGAGACAGCTCGTATACCGCACCATGGCAACAGGGCACCGTCCCGTAGATGTTCCCCGCATGATCGAAGGTAAGTTCACCAAAAGTGGGACAACTGCCGAGAACCAGTTCTCCCGGGCGCTTTGGATTATTCGTCGGCCTGGCACTCCAGTCTTGGAATCCCTCACAGATGGCCTCGATTCCGCCGAACGAGTACACGACACTCTCCAACCAAGGGCATAAAGCCGTGGTGCACCCCCCAGGGCCCCCAGGGCCGGGCCGCAAGCTATAGGCTGTTCCGCAACCCGGGCCTTCGCAGAATTGCGCACCCCCGGCGTCGGTTGTGCCATAGAGCAGGCCGTTGGGTCCGAAGACCGGTCTGGCCATCGGCGTTGCTCCATCGCTGGGGCCCTCAAACTGGTGCAGCGGAGTTAGTGTCCAGCCACCATCCTGGGCGGCCAGACGGAAGGCGGTGCCGCACCCTTGTTGCGGGCAGAAACTGTTTCGATGTCCGCCATCTTGGGTGGTGCCATAAAGTCTGCCTCGGGCATCGATCGTCAACCCGGCTACCGGGTTAGCTCCGTCGATACCGGAAAAGGTGTGGATCACGGCGAAGGTCTGCGCCTGTGCCGGTTGCGTTGCAATTATCGCCATCCCACAAAGCAACGTGAGCGCGATCGCAATGCACTGAAAGCTGCTACGCAAGATGGATGTGGAATATGGTGCTGGGCTTGTCATAATGGTCTCCTTTACTGAACGCGACCGTTGACGGTTGCCGTTTGGATGTTGGAACTCTACCCCCGATTCCTGGCGGAATTCCAGCAGAAATACGATCGCTCCGGTAAACAGGCGATTACATAAGTAATCCCAAAAAGGGACGCCGACCAGATTACTTGTAACCGCGATTTATTAACAGCCACCGTCTGAAGCCATATCACCACCCGCTGCATTTCTTCGGCAGACGATAGAGGGCCAAGGTAACTGGGCCAACAACCGCAACAAATTGTCCAGACGGGGCAGTTAGCGCACCTGATCCTCAAAAAGCTTCGGAGGGTGTAAGGAACCTGGACGATATCGTTCTATTACACGATGTCTTTATCATCCAGTGCAGAGGCTTCCGTCGCGGGGCGATCGAACCGCTGCTCCACGGCTTCCTTCTCTGCGTCTTCCCTGCGAATGCCTGTCCGGGCTTCACTAGCTTTGCGGAGATCGTCTTTTTTCCCCCGTATCTTCTTGTGCACGTCCTGAAAAACGTTGACGTAAGGTTTGTTTTCCATAACTCAGTGTATGCCTAAGCTGCAACTTGCCGGTTTCATGATGTTAAGATAACTCTATGAACGTAAACGAGATTGTCCAGCAACTGAAGGATGAGCGTGGCAGGTTAGACACCGGGATACAAGCCCTGGAAGGGGTCAGCGATGGCACCTCGCCCAAGCCCCGCGGCCGAGTGGGAAGTACGAACCGAGTAGCTGCGCAAAGTTCCATGGGCGCACTAAAGAAACGGCGCACGATGTCCGCCGCTGCACGCAGGCTGATTTCGATTGCGCAGAAGAAGCGCTGGGCCAAGCAGAAAAGAGCAGCAAAGAGTTAATCGGGCCAGGTAAGAGATTCGCTCCAGCAGGCTGACTTCGGTCGGCCTGTTTTGTTTGAAGGTGCAACAGCCCGGTTCCTAGGGGACGGTTCGGACGCCCAGTTACTAGGACGAGCCTCCGACAGAAATCAGGCAGCGATGAACTTGGGATTGGAGACACCGCAAACCTCCAAAATCGGTTATTGGAAGTACACCAAGTTGTCGTCGGCTGTTGATATCCGACGGAGCAGTTGATCGCTGTTTGGGATAGCAGGCTCGGGTCAGCGCTGAGCACCGGGCGAAGAGTGTGCAACAGGCGGACGCGAATCTTCATCCTCTCACAAGATGGGTTACTACGGTTGTGGTTACTTGCCAATCGAATGACCGCGAGAAAGTGCATCTCTCTTGGCAGGTCACATGCCCTCTCTCTATAACTGACTCCGCAATGCCACTTCATCTTTAGCACGGGAGGTTCTTCCGTTCTTCCGACGAAGTGCGGTTCTGAGGGCGAAAGAGGCGTCGCCTGGCGCGCCCGACTCTCCCTCGGCGATCCAAGACACCAAGCGTTACCTGCAGGACTTCGATCGGGTGCAGAAAGCCGCAACGTCCGACCAAGAGCTGTTCGATCAGATGATGGAGCTATACCCGCATTGGTTAGCCAATCAGTCGTGGTTGATGTTCGGATTCCCGCAGCCATAACCCACATCAACCGCTGATGCGAGAAGAATCTACAATTCGGGTGGAGGCCTAGCTGATGACCTCACGCAGACAGCTGTTCCAGGGTCTCGCTTTACTCCTACCATCGAACTTCGCGGCTCTTGCTTGCTCGAAACCGTATCTACAAAACGGAGGAAATCTATGAAACGAGAAATCATTCGGGTCGAGCCACTGGCAACCTACCTCGAAAAGTACAAGGCGCCCGCTTCGACGGTGACTAAACACGGCGACACTATTTACGTCTCAGGCTCTCCGCCGTTCGATCCGAAAACCGGAGAGATTGTCCGAAAGCATATTGAGCGCCAGACCGAGATCGTTTTAGACCAGCTTAAGCTCTCTGTCGAAACGGCGGGTTCGTCCTTGGAAAACATCCTGAAACTGAATGTCTACGTGACTTCAGTAGATATGTTTCCTGCTGTTAACGAGGTCTACAGGCGTTACTTCCCGGAGAATCCTCCTGCTCGAAGCTTTATCAACGTTCCTGCTTGGAATGGCGGCTTCGACATCGAGGTGGACTGTATCGCCGCGGTTCTTTAGATCTGTCGATTGCCACTTTGATTGCCAATCTCCCGCTGCTCTTGTGGGCAGCGGTGAGACGGCCACGAATACAGAATAGGCTTCGCCCTTTCGACTCTCGCCGACACCGGTCGGCAAGCGATTGGTGAACGAATGTTTCCTCGCGCATGATGGAGGGTTGTCCCTAGTTGAAAAGGCGTTGGAAATCGCATGAATTTAAAATCTATACGATAGTCGGCAAGGTTCCATGGTTCCTCCTGCCGGCAAAGTTGACGGATAACGGGCGGGTGCTTTTGCCGGGAAGAAACGTGTAAGGGCTGGGATCGTGTCTCTGAAAGTTTCTCTTAACCATCACCCAGCTTATGCCAGAATTCCTACAGCGTATTACGTCTACCGCATCGTGTTTTCGAAGCACGACATTCCCAGGTTGCGAGCAACGTACTGGCTCCCCCAGTTTCCCCACAGCGAGCGCGAAATCTGGGTGAAGCAGCGCCAGGTCCGCGACCTCTTACTGGCCATCGAGCCTGAAGCCCGGTGGGAGAACCACGAAGCACCGAGATGTTCGTGATGCCATTCGTGGCGTCTGGGAATTCAGGCGCAGATGATGCGCGAGCGGGAGTTCGTGGCGCGCTTAAACGGCGAGGCGCTTGGGCCGTGCGGAGAGAATTGTAGGCTTCCGGCGGAACGTCGGCGCCGCCTAAAACTCGCCCTGGGGAAATCAGAGGCAACGTAAGACGTGGCCATTTTAATCGTAGTCCACGGGTCGTGCGCCGTTTCTCCCGTCAGTCTGGAAAAAATGGGCGATGCCGTTTCGTTCCTGAGGCATCGTCCTCACTGCCTACTTAGGCTGGAACATTGCAATCGTACAGCCCGTAGGGTCCGTAATCATCGTGAACCACCCGACGTTGGGGATTTCTTGCGGGCCGATACAAACCGTTGCTCCGAGCGATTTTGCCTTCTCCGTCGCAACATTTATGTCTTCAACTCCCACATAAGAAAGCCAGCCGGGATTTCCGCCCGGCATGGACATCATGCCACCGCCTGGCCCGGTATCCGGCTTGAATGTGCTGTAGATTCCCCCAGGCCCCATGGCCACGTCTTCGAACTTCCACCCGAAAAGGCCGGTATAGAATTCTTTCGCCTTGGCGGGATCAGGCGTGTTGAGTTCCAGATGTACAAAGGGATTTGCCATGCTTTGTTTCCTTTCGTTATGACGAATTCCATTCGTCGGCATTCCATGCTAACCGCAAACCGCCTATCTCGCACGCCGGGGTTGACCATTCCGCGTCTGCTCGTCCTGTAAATGACGCAGTTCGCCACTTTGATTCAGGGTTGCCCCGCCGTGTTTCCGGCCGCTTTGGCAAGCCAATCTGATGCGCTGACTTCGGCACAATCTCTTTTCGCTTTCGGCCGATGAGCCCAGACCTGTAGTCCAATCCATGGGGTTCAGAAAAACTTGGAGGGTTCGTGGGCTAGTAAAGCAGAAGTAAACTGCTATGCTCGAGGTTGAGGCTTGTGACTCAGGCAAAAAGCCACCAAATACGCCAAGAGTGACGCTTTAGCAGCTATTTCCCTGACAATAACGACTTGCTGGCGGAGGGAAGAAGATAGCGCCGCCGTCGCCGGCGACGATAAGTTTCCGATCATTTGCTAATGCACAGCAAAGCTCCAAACCATCGCACGTGAACGTCGCGAGTAACGCCCCAGTGGGAACCTCCCACACCTTCGGCGTCTTGCTCATATGGTGCGTAGACCACCGGTGACACAAGACATTGCATTTTGTTGGTCAGGTTGTTGGTTCAACCCTTTACTAGGGGAATGGAACGCGAAACGTAATTTATAGACAGCAGAGCCTGGTGGACATGCTGAAGTCATTTTGCAGCTCTGGACGGCCCTGCACGATCTCGAGGCCAAGTTGCTTGACACCGTCGGCCTAATCGGCAGTGGCAGAGGCTGGCCGTTGCCAAGTTGCAAAATCCGCTTTCTAGGACGCTTGCGCCTTGTCGAGTCTTTGGCGAAAGTTCTTTGCCCAGGAGCGGAAAGCCGCGTCGATGTCACCCCACTTCTGGAAGGCTTTCAAGCCACTGAAAAACCTGCGCCCGCTCTCGCCAGACGCCGCAGTTTCGGAGCCTTGATAGTCCTCGCTTACGTTCGCGGGAACTGAAGGTGTGTTGTGCGTGTCGATCACAGTGCCAGTGCAGGATGGTCCCGCATAGTCCTCGCCCACATTGGGTGGCATTTGGCAGTGTTCATCTTCAACAACCGGCGGCCAGTTCAGTGCATAGATGGCCGAAAGCAATTCAGGGAAGTTCTCATGACCGATGAGTGCCGTTGCCGAAATCTCGCTATTTGCTATCTGCTTCGCAAGGTCTTCCCTCGGGATGACGAACACAACCTGGCGCGTCACGTTGTGCGCAACTGCCTCGCCGTACACTGGGCCAGCATAATCTTCGCCTGGAGTGTAGGTTGCGTTGCGTTCGAGCTGGGTTAGCGTTAGATCTCCAATAACATCTACCTCATCGTTTCGCACGACAGTGCGAGTCGACTTGAAGGCGATCTTAGTCTTGAGTGTTTCGGTGTCAGCCAAAGCAACAGTAAAATCAGCAAGCGACGTTGCTGGGTCACTCACAACCAGATATACCTTTCCGTTCACTTGGGCGACGCCGACGTTGAATGAATTGGGATTTGCCTGCGCACTTAGGAACGCGGGAAAAGCTCCGACTGCCAGTATCAGAACCAGGCTTCTTAGGGATTTCATATTCTTATTCATGGTGTGCTCCTTGGGTACCGCTCGGATGTTTGTCAATATGGCTAACTGACAAGCCGCGCATTTATTCCCACCAGGAACAAAGGCTCGTATGAAGTGGAACTAGAGAGGCTTGGACGGCGGGGAAATCGTAGGTGCCGCTCTGTACCAGCCTGGTCGAAGAGAAAAATGTCGAGGCGAAAGGTCGCCCCGACAGAGCGCCGTGCTCCAGCATTTCGCAACACCAAGTCATGGCCCTTGAGTTCCGTCGGCTTCATCACCGTTTCCTCCGTGTGATGAATTCTCGCCGGACTTTCGCATGTAAACCACCGCGCCACCTCGTTCAAAGCAAACTTCATCCATCAGGTTTTTCATCAGGTAGATGCCACGGCCGTGGCTGGAGCTGATGTTTCCCGGAGCGGTAGGGTCTGGGAGCTCGCCAGGGTCATATCCTTGTCCTTCGTCTCTGATGACGAGGGAGACCTCGTCAGTCCCAGAGTGACAACTAACATAAACTTGCTTCCCAGGGTCCTCATGGTTGCCGTGAACGACGGCATTGACCAAGGCCTCCCGTAATGCAATTTCGATTTCCTCCTCGTTTCCATGTACCCATCGGGACTTCCTGATTAAGCCCATAAGGCTATCTACGAATGGCGAGATTGCGCTAACTTCACTTCCTAAAGACAGCTCAAACTGGACGTAATTCCCGCCCTGGTCTGAAGGACGAAGCAAAGGACCTTTAGTCGTGTGCCCTTGGCTCATGTCTCTCAACTCCTATTCATTCGGTTTGTAAAACCCAGCCGCCATAAGAAAACGCTGACCGTGGTTGCGATCAGCGCCCCCTTTGCTTGGTCAAGATAGGCTCGAAACTGTTTCGCGACGAGCGCTATCTGGTCTGTGGGTCCGCCGACCCAAAGAACAGGTCTAATTCGCGAAATACCGTGCCAGTGCTAGATCCGCACCGCTCGAGCCGACGGCAACAATCTTTCCATCGGTCTGTATCAACAGGCCGGTAACATGGAAAGTCGCCAGCGAGCCGCTGCTGCCAAACGCGGTATCCAACTGGCCGTTGGAATTGAGCCGTGCCAAGCCAGACATACCGCCCACCACGATTTGCCCGTTCGCTTGGAGAGCGATTGCCTGTGGCTCGTTTACGTTCTGGCCGCCGAAGGTGATCTTGATGGAAGTGAAGGCAGGATCCGCGACTCCTGTTTCGCTGAAACGAAACGCTTCGACGGCAGTCCTCTGGAAGCCGTTGCCAACAGTCTCGGCCCAAATATAGTCGCCGTTCGGCTGAAAGATGACTGGGTTAACTACAGCTTGGCTTCCAGTTCTTCTTCACCCAAGCCCTCCGGCAACGGCCAACCGATCCCGGCTGCCACCGGAATCGCGTTCACCTTCAGACCGGAATGCTGTTCGGAATCACAACGGAATCGTGTTCGGGTTCAGAGCGGAATCGCGTTCACCTTCGACCGAATTGCCCAGCGAGACGCATCTATGATGGCAGCTCGGATTTCTCCTATTTACGTCCGGGGGGACCGATGGCGACATGCGCGATAGTAGAGCATTTTCATAGTTAGTGTAGACCGTAACCGCAATGGGAGAACCAAGCCATAGCGTTCGCCGGAGTGATCGAACGCAGGGCCTCAGCCACAGCCGTTTCCAGAGCCTCGAGGGTGCGTGCCTTGAGCGAACGCAGAATCTGTTTGACCTTCGACCAGGCCTGCTCGATCGGATTCAAGTCCGGCGAGTAGGGCGGCAGATACATCAGCCGGGCGCCGGTGGCCTCGATCCGTTGGCGCACTCCCGCCACTTTATGAGCGGACAGGTTGTCCATGATCACCACCTGACCGGGCCGCAGCTGAGGACATAAAACCTGCTCCAGATAAGCCAGAAAAATGTCGCCATCGGTGGGCTCGGCAATGGTCATGGGCGCCTGCAGACCTTGGCTGGTAAGCGCGGCCAGCATGGTCAGTATCTGCCAATGGCCTTGCGGGGTCGCTTCTTTCACCCGCTGCCCACGCGGAGCACGAGCATAATTTCGTGTCCTCTGGGTGGTGGCTCCACTCTCCTCCAGAAAAATCAACTGCTCGATTTCGATCTGACCGATCTCCGCCCGCCACGCTTGCCGCCGCTGTTGCGCTGGCTCGCTGTCTTGCTCTTGGGCGTAGAGCGATTTTTTTTAAGCGCCAACTGCAGCCGGCGTAAGGCCCACCAAATCCGTGTCGTACTCAAGCGCACGCCCTGGATCTCTGCCAGTTGCTCCCCCAGTTCCCACAGCGTGATATCCGGTTGGTGGCGAACTTGCTCGCGCATCCACTCGGCCATCGCCTCCGTCACCCGGCTCGCCGGTCCATGCCGCCACTGCGGAGCATCGCTCTCTCCGGTCCGCGTTCGCCGCGCCGAAATCTTCTTTGCCCAACCCACACTGACCCGAAATCGTTCCGCTAACTCCTCTAGCGTTCCCTCCCCCTCGTCATACGCCTGAAAAAACTTCCGCCGCAGATCATTCGAATACGCTTGCGCCATGCAGGTTGAGCGGAGGATCGCCATCTGCAGCTTACTTCAAGTGATCTCCGGTTTATAGTAACTAAGAAAATGCTCTAATGGCCCAATCTATGTGTCTTCAGCCTTGAAACACCTATCGTGGATATAGTTTGAAGTAACGGGTCTATGCTTCGTGTTGCTGTTGTTAGCTCGCCGGAAAGCACGTTTGCACAGCTAATTTGTAACGGAGTTTTGAAGCTTAAGGCGCTAGCTCACGTCAGCTTTCGGATTGCCGCGAGTAATCGAGCGGGATGTATTGGTTTGGGCAGGAGTTCAAAATTGTGTCCCTCTGCTCTTGCTCTTTCGAGTATGTCGGAGGTCGCGGCTTGTCCGGAAAATAGCAGGATGCGGGCTTCTGGGCAGGCGCGTTGAATACCAATCGCGGTTTGTACCCCGTCCAGATCGGGCATGATCACATCACTAATCACAATATCCGGACAGATTTGCTCTGCAAGCTCGATGGCTTCATTCCCGCTCAGTGCGAAGACTGCCTCGAATCCCGCCCGTGAGAGAATGTCTCGCAGGCTCTGGGCGATCAACTGTTCGTCATCGACCACCAGAACGCGCTGCTTTCGAGAATTTTCACCAACAAGCGTGGATGGATTTGGAGAAGTATCTGGAACAGGCACCTTTCCCGCCAACAGATGCAGCCCCGGAGCAGCTATCGGACACCAGTTCCCCGTCCAATGCTCATGCAGTTGCACGTCGGCGCTCCTTCGGGGAAGATACACTCAACGGGAACTGAACGCAAAACACGGTGCCTTTGCCTACCGCGGTTCGAAACGCAATCCGCCCACCATGCTTTTCGACCAAACTTTTGGACACCCACAGCCCGAGCCCGGTTCCCACATCGCTCTTGGTCGTGAAGAACGGGTTGAAAATGCTTCGCCTCAGGCGTTCGGGTATTCCACATCCGCAATCTGCGAACGCTATTTGCGCGCACGGCTCGCCGTCCCTAACCACAGTCTTGCCATGTACCTTGATGACGCCGCCCGTCGGAGAGGCATCGATGGCATTCGAGATAAGATTCGAAAAGACTTGGCGCACTTCTCCCTGGTGTGCTTCGGTCTTTAATCCGTGTTCTATATCGAGGTCGGTTTTGAGTGATTTGTAACGAAGCTTACCCTCAAAAACCCGCAGCACATCGTCGATTGAGACGCGGATATCTACACTGGTGACAGCAGAGGTGTCGCGATAGAACCCGAGTGTCTGTTGTGCGATATGGCTGACGCGCTCGAGTTCCCGATCAGCCAAAGTAAGATACTCTTTCGCAGTTGCCGGCAGGTCCTCAGTAGTTTGAGCGAGGAAAATGAAGTTGGTGACTGCCTCCAGTGGATTATTCAACTCGTGTGCAACGGTAGCCGCCAGCCGGCCAACCGAGGCCAGCTTTTCGGTTAACTGAAGAGCTCTTTCCGTTTTCTTTCGATGGGTGATGTCGCGAGCGATCTTCGCCGCTCCTATGACCCTACCCTGTTCATCTTTGACTGGTGAAATCGTTAGTGACACCTCGATTAGCTCACCGCTTTTTTTCATTCGCACCGTTTCAAAATGTTCGATACGCTCGCCACGCGCGATCGTTCCTAGGATGCGCCGCTCGTCGTCGTGCAGCTCAGGAGGAATGATGGTAGTAATGGACCTGCCAATCATCTCCTCCGCCGTATAGCCGAATGTCCTCTCGGCACAGGCATTCCAGCTCGTCACGATCCCATTCAGGTCCTTACTGACGATCGCGTCATCGGAGGAGTCGACAATGGCCGCCAGGCGTTGGGAGGCGATCAGAGCAGTCTGCAATCGTTCATGATTTCTTCGCAGTTCCTCCTTTGCACTGACCTCCGCGCTGATATCTGTGTTTGTTCCGAACCACCGGGTAATCTTCCCGTGTTGATCATGCAGGGGCACAACGCGGGTGAGAAAAGGCCTGAACAAACCGTCCGCGCCGCGAATGGGAAAAGTCATTTCGAATGGCTGACCGCTGGCCAGCGAATGCTTCCAGCGGCTCACAACCGAGGGCAAGGCCTGGGGGTCATGCACTGATTGCCATCCCCACCCCTGCATTTGTTCTGGCGTGGTGCCCGTATATTGGTACCATTGCTGGTTGTACCAGAAGATCCATCCGTCGGGATTGGCCATCCACACGAGCTGCGGAACAGCGTTGGCCAGCCCGCGAAACTCTCCTTCACTGCGGCGCAGGGCTTCTTCTGCTCGCTTGCGATCGGTGATGTCGCGCGTGACCGCCAGTTGGACAGTCTGCCCGTTTTCCAGTCGAAGGGGAGCAGCATGAGTTTGCATATGCCGGCGAATGCCTTTCAGCCCGACAATGTCAAACTCTTGCGTGCCCTGTTCGCCGCGGCAGACCGTTTCGTTGAACTCGCGGAACCGTTCACGATGCTCGGGCGCGATCACGTCGTAAATATTCTTGCCGACAACGTCATTCAAGCAATCGGCACCCACGAGGGACAGCCCCACGGAGTTCATGTCGAGAAGAGTACCGTCCGGTCCCACCAACTTCACACATTCAGGAGTGGTCTCGATAATTGCGCGCAGGTGTGCTTTACTCTCCTCCGCACGGGTCCGCTCCCGTTGAGCAGTTTCATAGAGCCGAGCGTTATCGATGGCAATGGCAGCTTGTCTGGCGATACCCTCCACCAGCCTTTCCGCGCGCTCGGTAAAAACTTCGACTCGAGAATGGCCGTAGAAGAGACCGCCGATCACCTCGCCGGACCTCGATATCACGGGTACGGCCAAGTAACTGCGCACCGGAAGGTGCCCGGGAGGCATGCCGTTATAAGGAGGGTTCTTTCCATATCGTGGGTCTTGTCGTATATCGGCAACACGAACTGTCCCTTCGCCGCTAAAGGTGGCGCCGAAAACCGCAGTATTCCTCGGCATAGGGAAGCGGCTGAATGCCTCATAGGGAACGCCTGAAAGGGTATACAGAAGGTACTTCTCGCCGGCTGCGTCGGTGTCGTTGTAAAAGAAAGCGCCGAACTCAGCCTGGCTGAGCTCGCGGCCAGCATCAGTGACTGCCTGGACAAGTGCCTTTACTTCGAGTTGTGACGCGAGAGTTGCCCCGATCCTCTGAAGGATTCGTAATTCCTCCTCGCTCTCGCGTATGGCCTCGTCCGCCAACTTGCGTCCGGTGACGTCCTGGACGATTCCGAGCATCCGCGTCTCACCGTCGCTTCGGCGGCCTTTGCAATAGAACCACCGTGTTCCGAGGTCCGGATTCTGGTAACGGTACTCGAACTCCATTTCTCCCTGGCGGTAGCCTTCTTCCATCAAACGCTGGACTTGATCCCAATCTTCCGGGTGGACTCGTTCAGCCCAAACGTTCACGTAATTGGGGTCAGTTGCATCCGTACCAAACAGTTGATGAAGCTCGAGGGAGAGGTTCCGTTTATCGTGCACCGCATCCCATTCCCATGTGCCAATTTGCCCGGCATTCTGAGCTAATCGCAGCCTTTCTTCACTTTCTGCAATCGCCTTTCGCGCTAGCACCTTGTCGGTAACTTCGACGGCATGTACCAGAATCCCTTCGACCTGTCCCGCGGCGTTCCGTATCGGCTGGTAAACAAAATCGAAGTACGCCTCCCACGGTTGCGGCAATCGGTTCAGAGTCGCCTTCATTTCGTGCCCGAAGTAAGGCTTGCCTGTCCGATACACCACGTCGAGCAATTTGCGAAACACCTGCGTCTCGATTTCTGGAAGGCTCTCCTCTAAGGTCTTGCCGATGAAGTCAGCCGGACTATTTCGACCTGTAACACGGACGTAGTAATCGTTCACATAAGTCCAGCGGTGCTCCGGGCCAAGCATTAGGCCGATGGCCGCGGGAGCTTGCGCCATAAGCTCTTGGAGTCGACGCCGTTCCAAGTCCGCTTCCATACGGAGCTGAGCTTCACGCTGGGCCGCCTGCTCCAACGCTTCCTGGGCTTTGCGCTGCCCTAGCAGCAGATGCGCTTCTTCAAGGGAGACCGTAGCCTGGTTGGCGGCGACGGACATGAGCATGGATTCTGTTTCGGTGGGAAAGTCCGTTCGCGACGAAATCGCCGCCACCATGCCGGATCGCAAGGCGACGGTGATCGGGACAATAGCGGCACGGTAGGATTCGGGGAGTTCGTGCACTACGGGTGCCCGGGGCAGTTCTGCCGAGCATTTCTGAAGTAGAGCGCCTATGACTCCGGCGGGGACCTGTCCCTGCATGACCTCAATCCCGGCACCCCCGGCCAGCATGAGATAGCCGCATTCCACCCGCAGGGCGCTTACGAGCACGTCCACCACGCCTTTTGCTATTGCGTCAGGTTCTCGCCCGATCCATGCAGCCGGAATCGTGCACAGCGCAAGAAGGTCGCGCATCGCTCGGCGAAGTACGATGGCATCGCGCACCTCCGAATTATTATCAGGGCTGCGACCAAGTTCAGACATTCGTGGGTGCTGCTTTGATTCCGTAAGCACCACGTTCCCTCAACTCAAGCAGAAATTCGTCGGGTGGAACAAAAAACGGGTTCGACTGGAGAACGCCACCGATGATCACCATCGGGTGCGTTCGCATGATATCCATGACGACGCCGGCGCCAAACTTGGCGCAGTCGTACGTTCATATCACAGGATCTTTATAGCGTGGCAGCACGTAGTTCAGACGGGTCTCGTATTCCACCAGATCGTTAACGCCCGGCATATCTTCCAGCGCCCACTCCATATGGGCCACTAGGCGCGTTATTTCATACCCCCGCTTCGGCCCCGCCTGAAGCACCTCTTCGATGAGCGCCAGCATTCGATCCTGTGAGAAGTGCCCATCGCGGAGGTAGGCCTCGTGCCAGTTACGGACCTCGAGCTGTCCGCGCTCCATGGTTGAGTCAACATCGATGCCAGCGTCGCCCAATCGATCCACGTGCCCTTGCCAATTACGTGAATCGACGATATGAAAGGCGCGGTCTCCACGCGTGAAGCCCTCCTTGATGAACGGCATCAGCACGCGATACATCTCGTCGGGTGTGTGGAAGAACGCACAGATATGGCGATACTGGCCGAGCGGAGTACCAGCAAAAGTGATCGGTTCGGACATGTGGCGCCCCTTCCGCGGTTTCAGAATGTCTGGCTAGCGAGGGTGAGATGCAGAAAAGTGTCGTCGGGTTTGCTTCTCGACAGAACCAAATCTGGTCGGCAAAACGGAAGTAGTCTGCTCCCGTCCTGACCGGATCACTTTGAAAGGCTAACACACCCTCATCAGAAGCTTGCGATTTCGGGCAACTGTCCACGACCCGAGATTTAAGGCAATCTATTTCGCCTCGCATCCGCCTACTCTTGGAACAGGTCCTCAACTTGCTTGCGCAAAACGGCTGGTTGCTGATTCTTGCACAAATGCATCAACGTGGACTCGCCCGACTTGAGGAATCGAAGCACCGGAAAACAATTCGCGGCGGACATCGGGCTTAATCCGCAGCCGGCCACTTCACTGCCGTTCATACTGGCATCGCGTAATCGAGCAGAACCAATCCACCGGTCGCCTTGCGAATAGTTCCAATCCTTCTTCTTCACGCGATGCGGTGCAAAGGGATTGTAGCGTTTCGAAACAAGAACTTGGCTGGGAGAGACGTGCTCGCCGCCGGAGGTGACAACCGGCGCGAACACGGGCGAAAGCAGCGGGAATTGGCGATTTATCATTGGTACTCACCCATTTGTGGTAGTCTCGGACAATCGGTGAGGTGGCGTATGGGGACCCATTTGCCAGCTGTCCATTCCGTTCACATATACGAAAACGACGATTCGCTCATAACGCGGTTGTGCGCCATCATCGCAACCAGCTTACGGCTGGGAGATTCGGCTCTCATTGTTGCGACCGCTGAGCATCGCGCCCAGCTGGTGAGCGCCTTGCAACAGGTTGGCATAGATGCGCGGGCCTGTGCACGCGATGGGCGTTACACGATGCTCGATGCACAAGAGTTACTGTCTACGTTCATGCGCGAGGGTATGCCCGATGGCGGTCTTTTTCGGCAGACCATCGGTGCTGTGCTACTGGATGCACGCCGCCGCGCAGAAGGCCGAGACCAAGGATTGATTGTCTTCGGCGAGATGGTTGCCCTTTTATGGGCCGACAGCAACAAGGCTGCGGCTCTGAAACTGGAAGAACTCTGGAACGGGGCGATGCGCGACGTCACCTTCCATCTGCATTGTGCTTACCCGCGCGAAGGCTTCGGGGCGGCCTGCGATATTGATTCTGTTCACGGCCTGCACACCCACGTTGTGCAGTAGCGCTTCACGCGTCAGCGGTGAGGTACACACCATGTCAACTCAATTTCCAGGTACCCATTCAGTCCAGATCTATGAACGCGACGCCGATCTCGTCACGAGCGTTGGCGCAATGCTCGCCTCCAGTCTTTCGTTCGGCGACTCAGTGCTGGTTGTCGCGACACCTGAACACCGCGAACAAATCGCGCGCGAACTGGAGAGCCTTGGCATTGATGTGCAAGCATGTACGAGGCAGAGATGTTACGTGGCGCTCGATGCGGCGGAAGTAATGTCTTCCGTCATGCGTCAAGGGCAGCCTGACCGGGAGCTGTTCGATAGGAGTTTCGGCAACGTACTCAAAGAGGTACGTCAGCATGCGCGCAATCAGAACCGGGGACTGACGGTCTATGGGGAGTGCGTATCGATTCTGTGGAATGAAGGACGAAAGCAGGCTGCTCTGGCATTGGAACGGTTCTGGCAGGACATGTTCCGTGACGACCACACCTTCCATTTACACTGCGCGTACCCGAGTGCAGTGTTCTCCGATACTGCCGAGGTACACCTTGTTCACGACCTGCACTCACGCGTATTTCTGGATTGTCATTCAGGAACATCAGCGGCGTAGTGGGGCGCGCCAGGCGTATGGTGAATCCTAGTCCGTTTGGAAACTCGCAGTTCCTCAGCGCGGCGAGTTGACGTGAAGCATCGCCGCGTCCCCATGCGTTCCGATCAGTGATTTGACCTTTTCAAGGAGTAGTACAGGGTGGACCGGTTTTGCCAGTAGCTCGAAGTCGTGGCCGCGAGACCGAGCCTCGTCCATCATCTGGGCCGTAGCGGCCTGGCCCGAGTACAGCAAGACATGGCAAGTCGGAGACGTTTCGCGGATTTCAATTGCGACCTCGATGCCGCTCATGCCTGGCATGACAACGTCGGTTATCACAAGATCCGGTCTAATTTCTTTGCAGAGCGCCAGCCCGGACCTTCCGTCGTAGGCCACCTCCGACACGTAACCTGCTGAACGCAAGATCAAGGCCAGTGTATCGGCAATCCGCTGCTCGTCATCGATAACGACGATTCGTCGTTCTGCTACAGGAGTATTGTTATTGTCACTTGTGCTATTCATACAGCCTGCTTCAGAGCATCAGTTACGGCCTGCACTTGATTGCTTAGCGGCAAGAGAACCGAAACGATCGTTCCGCTTCTACCTGGAACTGTGCTACTCCGTATCTTGATTGAACCGGAATATCGCTCGACAATGCCCTTGCAAATCCACAAACCGAGTCCTGTGCCAACATCCCTCTTTGTCGTGAAGAAAGGCTCGAAAATTCGCGAACGAACTTCATCGGGAATGCCTGATCCGGAGTCCGCTACGGTTAGCCGCACCCCTTTGCTGAACAGTCCACTCTTGCTGACTGCCGATACGCGTATTCGAATTTGACCGCCACTTTCAGCGGCGTCAATGCGGAAAGAGGCGACATTCCCCGGCCTAGAAGAAGCGGTCAGCACGGCTATCGATGCCTACCTGTACGGCTATCCTCTGATCACGTTTGACGTGGCGCGGCAGCAGCAGACCAATGTGGCCGTGCCCGACGCCGAACATGCTCCGATGGACCAGATGATCCGGATGCGGACGTATCCGGCGGTGGACAACCACTGCTGTGCCGCGCCCAACGCCGACCCCCTGTACACCGAAGCCTGGCTCGATGTCTCCAGGGAGCCGTATGTCCTCAGTATTCCGGATACGGGCAACCGCTACTACATTGTGCCCTTCCTCGACGGCTACTCCGAGGTAATCAGCGTGGCCAGTCCGGCAACGACCGGCTACAAGGCGCAGACCTACGCGATAACCGGTCCCGGCTGGACGGGCACTCTGCCGCCCGGCGTTACGCAAGTCAGGTCTCCGACCGGAATGGTTTGGGTTCTGGGGCGCGTCTGCTGCACCGGCACTGCGGAAGACTACAAAGCGGTACACGCGTTGCAGGACAAGTTCAGACTCGTTCCGCTCAGCTCGTATGGCAAGCCATACATGCCTCCACCGGGGCAGTTGAATCCCAACTTCGACATGAAGACAGCCGTGCGCAAGCAAGTTGACGCACTCGACGTCGATGCCTATTTCACCCGCCTCGCGCAGCTGATGAAGACCAACCCACCCCACCCTGAGGATGCTCCGCTGGTGGCGCGGATGGCCAAGATCGGGCTGGTGCCGGGGCAGAATTACGATCCCAGCAAGCTGGGTGTGTTGGACAAAGAGGCGATCAAGGCAGTTCCCAAGCTGGCGCTGCTGAAAATGGCAGCACTCCTGAAAGAGCACAAGACAACGAATGGCTGGCTGTACTTCACCTCCGGCGTCGGCAACTGGGGCACCAATTATCCGCTGCGCGCCATGGGCAACATGCTGGGGCCGGGCTGGAACCGCCCGCAGGACGCCGTGTATCCGTTGTCGCAGAAAGACGCGAACGGCGACGATTACAACGGAGCCGACCACACCTATGTGATCCATTTCGACAAGGGACAGTTCCCGCCGGTGAAAGCCTTCTGGTCGCTCACCTTATACGATCCTGACTTTTTTTTCGTGCCCAACTCGATCAACCGCTACGAACTGAGCCAGCGCAACAAGTTCATTACCAACAAGGATGGCTCAGTAGATATGTATCTGCAGACGGATTCACCAGGTAAGGCGAAAGAAACGAATTGGCTGCCGGCGTCGAAAGGCAAATTTGTTTTGGTCATGCGCTTATACTGGCCGACCAGCACGCCGCCGTCGATCCTGGACGGCAGTTGGACCCCGCCAGCCGCGAAGCGTCTTCCATAGTTCTTAATCGACCCCGGGAGGCCCGGATTTCACGCAAGTCAAAGAGGAGTGTTTTATGAAATTTCATGTAAAGACAGTTCTGAAGTTTGCGGTTCTGGCCGCCATTTCGGCGGTGGTTCTTTTAAGCAGCGCGGCGTTCGCGGAAGCACCAGCCAAGTGCACCAAAGACGGCAATACCATCACCTGCGACACGAAAGATGCCCGCTATTGTGAACTCTTCCTGATCAGCGGTCAGCCGGGCCATCTCTCTGCCGATTTCTACAACACGCTTGGGCTCGATACCTGTGATCCCGAAAAATTGAAAGCGATCGACGGGCCGGCGGAGGCCGAGAAGTTCGGGGCGCATGCATTGTTCAAGAATGGGCCCAGGTTTTTCGTGTGTGACCGTACGGTCGTCATCCTCGGCGGGAGTGAAGACATGTTCTCGAAAACGGTCGACTTTGGCGGCATCAAAGCGCGTTTTTCAGGGCATGTGATACTGCCGCCGGATTTTGGCAAAAGCAAGACCTCCGTCGCCTACCAGCCAACCATCGTTCACAGGAATACGCAGTGGGTGTATCTCAAGGGCAGCAAGATTTTTATCCTGGACGACCCCGACGGACACCCGTGGATCATGCAGGCCTCCGCGGCGATTGTGGACTCCAAACTCACGCCCAAACAGCTTCCGAAACTCGGCAGCGTGCTGAAGCCTGCGCCGGGCTGGAAGTATCGCGTCGTCACTCTGGACAAAGACCTGACCGTTCAACCGGTAAACGGCACCGCCAAGATCGTTCAGGATGAGTTGCAAAACACGTACGACCTGTGCTTCGAGACCGGTTGCAGCTGGACGCCGTAGTTTCTGGTTTCCCGTAAAGAATGAGGCCGTTTAATTACCACTTGTGAAACGCAAGGAGATCCAACCGGTCGGGTTGTAAATAATTCCCCGGCTTGGCCTGAACACATCGGATGGCTGTGACCTGACCCCTAGATTCGTCCGCGGGGCTGGATTTTCGTCGCTTAATTCCACTGCCGCAAATCGATATCAGGTCGCGACAAAGTCTCCGAAGGCCCGCACCATCCGTGCAAAATGGACGCATCGATTGCGGAACTCGTCTACTAGGTGCAGACCCGTCTCGAACGCCCGCTCGCTTCCGCGCTTCGAAAATTGTTATTTCTACCTACTTTTTGCTTCGCGGAAGCGATATTCTGTGAGGCTTGTTTCAAACCAACCATCCCACGTAGGCGAAAGGGTCTGTGAGGGTACGAGTCTTTTACCACGACAAATGTTTTGATGGCGCTTGTTCCGCGGCGCTGTTTTCGCGTTTTTACCGCGAGCGCATCCGCGACGCCGAATTCGAATATATGGGGTTAGTACATCGTGCCGGGTCTCTCTTCAATGAGGACGATTTCACGGGCGACGAGAACGCCATCGTCGATTTCAAATACTCGTCGTCGCCGCGCATCACCTGGTGGTTCGACCATCACCAAAGCGCCTTCTTGACGCCGGCGGACGCCTCGCATTTCGAGCAGGAGCTGAGCAACACCAAGTTCTACGATCCCGATTTTCGTTCCTGCACAAAGTTCATCGCGACCGTGACCCAGCAAAGATTTGGCTTCAACCCCGAGCCCGTGGCGGAGTTGATCGAGTGGGCCGACATCATCGATGGAGCGCTCTACAGCGATCCGCAATCGGCGGTCGAGATGAAAGAGCCGGCGATGAAGTTGACCATGGTGATCGAGTCGAACCAGGACCCGCAATTCATTCCCACGTTGATCCCGATGTTGGCTTACAAGCCGCTGGCCGAACTCGTCGCAGAGCCGATGATCGCCGAACGTATTCCGGCGCTGAAGGAGCGGCACCTGCGTTCAATCGACCTCTTGCGTGAACGTGCCCAGTGTAAAGAGGGCACTATCTTCTTCGACGTAACCGATCGTGAGCTTGAGGGCTACAACAAGTTCGTGCCTTATTACCTGCACCCCGATTGCGTTTACAGCGTGGGACTCAGCAAGAGCAGTTTCCGGACCAAGGTGTCAGTCGGCTCTAATCCGTGGTCGAAGGTCGAGCCGATGGAAAACCTCGCCAAGATTTGCGAGCGCTACGGCGGCGGTGGACACGCGCGCGTAGGCGCTATTTCCTTCCCCCCGGGCATGCTCGAAGAGGCACGCAAGGCAGCGAACGAGATTGTTGCTGAATTGAGAGCGAGCTATCGGAGATATGCGTAGCAAGAAGCTCTCCTAAGAACGTTGACCAGGGCGCGACCGTCTTCCGCTTCTCTTTTAATGACGAGAAATCTGCAGAATGTTTACATTCTGTTGACAACTGTGAAAATCGGTTGGGGGTATCTTTCTCGGCAGGCCACCAGGGGCGGACGGGGGTTCGGCAAAGCGTTTGTCGGGGCAATTCAGACGATTTGCATCCGTCCGCCCAGGGTTTCGAATGGCCTAGTTGCTAACTGTTAGCTGCCGACTTCGCGGCCCTCTTCTTGCGCTGCGTCGGATGGACAAACCACGCGATCGCAATACTTACCAGGTACAGCACAATCATGGGCGCGGCGAAGATGCACATGTTCATGATGTCGGTGGTGGGCGTAATGATGGCGGCGATGATGAAGATTACCAGGATGGAGTAGCGGAAGTTGCGCCACATCCAGCCCGCGGTCAGGATGCCCATTAGCGACAGGAAGAACACCAGGATTGGCATCTCGAAGACAATGCCCAGTCCGGCGATAATGGTGAGGAACAGGTCGGTATATTCGCCGACCGTGATCATAGGCTTGAATTGGGCGCTCCAGCCAATCAGGAAATCGAGCGCCGCGGGATAGACCATCCTGTAGCCAAACCAGCCGCCGGCCAGAAATAGTCCCACCGTGCTGAACATGAAAGGCAACACGTAGCGGCGCTCATTGCGGTAAAGGCCTGGTGCAATGAATGCCCATACCTGATAGAGCACGAACGGCGAGGCCACGAAGATCCCCGCCAGGAACGCGATCTTCAGGTACATGTTGAAGGGATCGGTGGGGTTCAGATAGACCAGCTTCTGCTCCATCTGATGGTTGGCCAGGGCGGCCATAATGGGCTTCTGCATGATGGCGAAAATCTGCTCGTGGAACCACCAGCAGACACAGAAGCCAGCCACCACATAAAGAAAACTGTAGATGATGCGCCGTCGGAGCTCCTCGAGATGTTCGAGGAAGCTCATGCCGGTCATTTCCTCGGAGGCACGCTTTTGAGCGGTTTCCAGGACGGGACTAGGCATCGGTGGTGGACCTAACAGGCATGGGACGGTCGTTCACCGGGGGAGCAGCCGGAAGTTCCGTTGGCATGGGCTCAGCTTCGGGTTGGGAGATGTCATCAGCGCTGCCACGGCTGACGATTCCGGCCGGTAGCTCTGTGGAAGGCTCCCACGACGTCTCGTGCGGCAACATCTTGGCTGCTTCCGCTTGCTTCCGGGCGCGCTCGTCGAGCTCAATGTTCATCATCTCGGTTTCGAGTTGGTTCTTGAACTCGTTGCTGGCGCGTTTGAACTCGGCAACCCATTTGCCTAGTTCGCGTGCCAGTGCGGGCAGGCGCTTGGGCCCGACGACCACCAGTGCCAGTAGAAAAATGAAGATCATCTCTGGCATGCCAAGGTTCATGGGATCATCATAAATGCGGGGGTTGTTTTTCACCACAGTCGCATTTGGCATTTAGCACTTAGCAATTAGCCACTGCGAGCTCCTTGGGTGAATGCTTGAATTCCCCGCGACCTTATCGGCACACATCGCCGGGGTACGAAACACGACGTCCCAGGTGCTGACTGGCTGGCTCCTCAGGGTGCGAAACAACTGTGCCGCTCCCGAAGGGATTCGTTAATTCTTCTCACTTTACCCAGGGCTTAGCGGGCTAATGTTGTTCCCCCTGCCGGCTAGATTCGTGCAATTCACCCCACCCCCACTGAAAAGCGAGTCCTCACGCGCGACCCTCCCGCCCTGCTCACCATCTGTCCGCTCTACCGTCTGTTACGAAAGCGGGGACAAAACGGATTTCGCACCTTCCTTTTCCGAACCAGCATCCAAAACAGTGGCTGATCAGGACGGCTCGGGTGGGCGAAACTGCATGGTATACTGCCTGAAAGTCTTGCTCCGGTGCGCATACCGTGAAGATTCATCCCCGGCCAGCCGAAGGAACATACATGGCAAGTAGTCCGCGTCGCTCCGCAGTTCTCGTCCTCAGTATTATTCTGGCTTGCGGCTGTGTAGGCATGGTTTTTGGCCAGCGCCTTACCTCCTCCACCACCATTACCAATGACGGCGATATTCGTGATAGCCTGCGCAGCTTCACCCAGGTTTACGAAGTCGTCCAACAGAACTATGCCGAACCGGTGAACCCCGACAAGGCGATCTACAACGGAGCGATTCCGGGGATGCTGCGGGTGCTCGATCCGCACTCCAACTTCTTCGATCCCAAGTCGTACGCCGCCTTGCGTGAGGAGCAGCGCGGGAAGTACTACGGCGTGGGCATGCAGGTCGGTCCCCGCAACAACAAAGTTATCGTGATTGCGCCCTTCACCGGCGCCCCCGCGTACCGGGCTGGTATCCGGCCGGGCGATGTCATTATCGCCGTGGACGGTAAGCCTACCGATAACATGAGCACCAGCGACGTAGCCGACTTGCTGAAAGGTCCCAAGGGCACCGCAGTCAAGATTACGATGTTGCGCGAGGGCTCGGACAAACCGCTCGACTTTACCGTGGTGCGTGATGAGATCCCGCGCTACAGCGTTGACGTGCATTTTATGATCCGGCCGGGTATCGGTTACATCCATGTCTCGGGATTCCAGGAGACCACGGAAAAAGAGGTACGCGATGCCTTGGATGAGCTTGGCGATATTCATGGGCTGATCCTCGACCTGCGGCAGAATCCAGGTGGATTGCTGAGCGAGGGCGTGGGAGTGGCTGACCAGTTCCTGAAGAAGGGGCAGGTGATTGTTTCCCATCATGGCCGCGCTTCGGCGGAAAAGGTTTACAAAGCCAGCCATGGCAATGGCGGCAAGGATTATCCGTTGGTCGTACTGGTGAACCGTGGAACGGCTTCGGCAGCGGAGATCGTGGCCGGCGCGATTCAAGACCATGACCGTGGTCTGATTGTCGGCGAGACTACGTTCGGCAAGGGTCTGGTGCAGACCGTGTATCCACTATCGGAGAACACCGGCCTGGCGCTCACTACGGCGAAGTATTACACCCCGAGCGGCCGCCTGATCCAGCGCGACTACAGTAGCATCTCGCTTTATGACTACTATTACAACGATCGCGACAACGACGCCAACAACGCCAACCACGAAGTCAAGATGACCGATAGTGGCCGGACCGTGTACGGTGGCGGAGGCATCACTCCCGACGTGAAGATCCCGCCGACGAAAACCAATCAGTTCCAGGACACCCTGCTGGAAAAATACACCTTCTTCAATTTTGCCAAGCATTACGTCATCAACCACAAAGTCACCAAGCAGTTTGAGGTTGACGATGCGGTGATGCAGGAGTTCCGCAAGTTTCTGGATGAACAGAAGACGCCCTTCACCGAGGCCGAGTTGGCCGAGAACAGCGATTGGATCAAGTCCAACATCAAGGCCGAATTGTTCATCAACGAATTTGGTCAACAGGAAGGCATGAAGGCGCACGCCGAGAGCGATCCAGCTATAGCCAAAGCGCTGGATCTGCTTCCCCAGGCGAAGCAGCTGGCCGACAATGCCAAGCGAACGATCGCCCAGCGTAATAACGCGCGGCTAACGGCCGAACAGGGCGACACGCCTACGGCGCAAACGGTAAAGCGTTAACTGCTGAATACAGGTCAACACCAAAGCCCGCTTCGGCGGGCTTTTTCATGGATTTTGATGAAATAATTCCAGCTGATCGGCGGAGCGCCGCAACATCGGCACATACCAGCGGGCGATGCTTAGATTTTACGCCGCCCCGCTCGAGCAAAGCCGATTCAAACCGACGCGAGTTCGGCGGCCCGCGCCGAGGAAAAGTTGAGCACTTCCGGCCGCACCAGCCGGTCGAAATCCGTGTACAACATCCTGATCAGCTCATGATGCGACCCGGCATTGAAGGCGATCTCATCGTCTTCCGTCAAGCTCTCGTCGACGTATACAGGGATGCCGTAGAGGTTGCCGAATGGAGGCATTGCCCCGGTCTCGCAGTCGGGAAAATGCTGTTTGAATTCGCGTTCGCTGGCCAGTTCCGCATCTCTCACGCCGACCGCTCGCTTCAGCGCAATCAGGTCCACTTGGTACGATGCCGGCAGCACCGCCATGGCGAGGGCCCCGTCGAGTTTCACAATCACGGTCTTGGCCAGAAATTTGCCTGAGATATGCGACACAGCCGCAATCCCCTGGGCGGTGTAAGCCTTGGAGTGAGAGATGACGACGTATCTCACTTCATGGCCGTCGAGGAAGGCTTTAACTTTGGTGAAATGCATATTGAACTCCTCGCGACATTCCGCGGGCCCACGGCCCGGAAGATAGGGTTGCTGCAACGGGATAGTTCCAAGCCTTTGTCGACGGCTTTTTCACCCGTAATGTTGCTTGTTGGATTTCGCGATATTGCTCGTGCTGGCTCGTGAAGAGTTGGCCATTCGGGCTACCTCCTTGCGGTGGTTTGACCCTCGTGTAGTCCTAGTGTAGTACGGGCGTTTCGCCGCGCAAGCGCAGCCGTCACATTACCCTTGTGACAGTGGCGAATCGCAATCGGATAGCCCCTGTCCTTGACGGCTACTGCACAGCGCAATACAGTCAAATTATCCGGAGATTTGAGCCTTGGAAACCCTCATCGGGAAAAGCATCCTTCATTACACAATCGCGAAAAAACTGGGCGCTGGCGGCATGGGCGTAGTTTACGAAGCGGAAGACACCCGCCTCGCCCGCCACGTCGCGCTGAAGTTTCTCTCCAAGGACATCGAGCAGGACGAGTACGCTCTGGAGCGTTTTAAACAGGAGGCGCGTGCCGCCTCGGCCTTGAACCATCCCAACATTTGCACCATATATGCTATCGAGGAATGCGACGGGCAGCACTTCATTGCCATGGAGCTGCTGGAAGGCCAGAGCCTGAACGAGAGGATCAACGGCCACCCGCTGTCGACCGACAAGATCATCGATATTGGTATTCAGATTACGGATGCTCTCGACGTTGCGCACAACAAAGGCATCGTGCATCGCGACTTGAAGCCGGCCAACATCTTCATCACCACGCGAGGGCAGGCGAAGATTCTCGACTTCGGGCTCGCCAAGCTGGCTTATGACCGGCGCGCCGCGGTGGAGACCATAGCAGGCGAGGCGGTGACGGTCGCCCCGGCGCACCCGACCCAGCCTGGCACCGCGGTGGGGACGATCGCCTATATGTCCCCTGAGCAGGCTCGCGGGGAAGAACTCGACGGACGGAGCGACCTGTTCTCCCTGGGCGCTATCTTCTACGAAATGGCCACCGGAAGGCTGCCCTTCGAAGGCAACACATCCGCAGTTGTCTTCCAAGGTATTCTCGACCGCAACCCCCGGCCGCCTGTCGATTTGAATCCAAACGTGCCATACAAGTTGGAGGAGATTATCTCCAAGGCGTTGGAAAAAGATGTCGACCTCCGTTATCAGAGCGCGGCTGAAATGCGCAGCGACCTGAAGCGGCTGAAGCGGGACGGTAGCGGACACTCTTCGGCAGGGATTGCGGTTGCGTCGCCGTCTTATCCCGCCGCACGAGGCACCGGCCCGGCGATGCACTCCAGCAGCAGTGCAGTCATCCTCGATGCCGCCAAGCGTCACAAGAGTGGTGCCGGCCTCGTCCTGGTTCTAAGTCTGGCGATGATTGCCGCTGGATTGTACGGCTTCTACACCTGGATCTCACAGAAGCTCGGCGACTCCGGTCCCGTACCCTTCCAAAACATGAGTATGGAGAAGATCACCAACTCTGGGCGGGCGATGCTGGCGACCATCTCTCCAGACGGCAAGTATGTAGTGAACGTGACGGATGAGGGGCACGGCCAGCAGAGTCTATGGATGCGGCACATTGCCACCGGCAGCAACACCCAGATCATGCCGCCAGCCGAGGTCCGTTATAGCGGACTAACCTTCACACCGAACGGCGACTTCTTGTACTTCGTGGAGATCCAGCCCGACAAACCTACAGTGGGATTTCTCTACCAGATCCCAGTGCTCGGAGGCGCACCGCGCAAGTTGGTTGAAGACGTAGACAGTGCCGTTAGCTTCTCGCCGGACGGCCAGCAGATGGTTTACCTGCGTGACAGTTCTTCGGAGGCGAGTTCCAAGCTCATCATTGCCCATGCCGACGGCAGCGGCGAGCACGTTCTTGCCTCGCTTCCTCTGCCGGGATACTCCGATCCTTCCTGGTCGATCGATGGCAAGTCCATCGCCGCCGCTGTGCTTGACCCCGGCAGCCAAAATCTTGGCAGAATCGTGGTGCTCAATCCGGCGAACGGAAAAGAGAAAACCATATATGCGGGAACCGCCCTGCTGCAAAAGCCTACGTGGCTGCCCGACGGACGCCACCTCGTGCTTATTTTTCATGACATTTCCAGCGACTGGAACGGACAGATTGGGGCGATTTCTCTTGCGGGCCAGAAGATCCATCGCATTACCAACGACCTGAATGTCTATAGCAATCTCACGCTCGGCTTGACCCGCGACGGAGAACAATTGGTTGCAATTCAAGTTACGCCCCAAGCCGGTGTGTACACCATGAGTTCGGAGGCAAACTCCGCCTCCACGCCAGCCGAGGTTGACAACCACGGCGACATCACCGTCGCCTGGCTGCCGGATGGGCGGTTACTGACCATGGACCACGACAGCCATATCGCCGTGATGAATGCCGATGGCAGCAACCGCAGCGTGATCTACACGGAGCGCCTGCCGATGGGCGGTCTCTCGGCTTGTCCGGATGGCGCGCATGCCCTCTTCTTCATGGCAAATAAGCAAACGAAGGCCATCAATATCTGGAGGCTTGACCTGCAGAGCGGCAGCGCTACCGTGTTGACGAATGGGAAAGTCGATCAGAATGCTGTCTGCTCGCCCGACAGCAAATACTTTCTCTACACCAGCATGCAAAAGGGCAAGCAGATACTGATGAAAATGCCTCTCGCCGGAGGGGAGGCTAAACAACTGAACGACAAGTTCGTGAGCTTCGCCGCTATTTCGCCGGATGGAAAACAAATCGCAGCGCTTACCGTCTTTGGTACCGGCGTCAATGGCAAATTCATGGTGGAGATTATTCCGGCGCAGGGAGGATTGCCGGTGAAGAGCTTCCCGCCGAGCCGCTTCCTTTCTACTCCCTTCCGCTACTCCCCCGACGGACAATCCTTGTATTACGGAGTCACCAACAAAGGTGTCTCCAACTTGATTGTGCAACCGATCGGCAGCGAGTCCGGCTCGCTGGCGACCAACTTCAACGATCTGCTGATTTACGGATTCGACTACGATTGGAAGAACAAGAGGCTGGCGGTCGCTCGTGGACGCTCCAACGACGATGTCGTGCTGCTCACCCAGCAACAGGCGCAATAGCGCGCGAAAATTGTGACGTTTGCAATGGGTGACTTGAAACTGTACTGAAACCAAAGGTCAGGCCCACAGCGCCGCCGAGCCGCCTACCCATTCCAGATTACGATTGTGATCGACGCCCATCATCATGCCGCGTCCCATGCGCACCAGGGGCAGCACAGGCGTTAACTCACCGCCCTCCGGCCACACAAACATCATGCGGATTTCCATTTGGGTGGGACCGTGCGGAGTTTGAATCACCGGCTCGAACCGCATCCGCTCCTGGAGAATGTAGTTGTGACGCTGGCCGGCTGGGATGGCGTCAATGTCGGCTTGCGTCGGCGAAAATTTGATTCCAACTCCAGCAAACGAATAGAGCGGCTTGAGCAGGTAATTGTCGTGGTCCCGCGGCAGCTCGCCGAGATTGTCGAGGAACCACGTCTTCGGCACGCACTCGTGCTTCAAATGCGGGATGGAAAATTTACTGATCCGGAAGTACCAGTTGGGATGACCGGCCCATTCGACGTCGAGTTCTTCACGCAGATCGAAAGGCAAAGTCACTCCTTTGCGTTCGAGCTCGTCCACAATGCAGCGGTTGTAGATGCGGCGGACCTCGACCTCGCGGCCGTCCTTCGTGTAGAAGAGCTTCCGACCGCGTTTCTTCAGAGACAAGATGTCCACGATCGCGATGCCCAGCTTCCGCTGCGTCACCAGAAAGTCGGGCAGCGTCTTCTGGTGCTCAGGATCGATTTCCATCAGGATGACATTTTCCGGGTCGTGGCCGGCCACAATGAGCTGGCGCATGAGCTTCCAATACGAATCCGGCTCGTAGCCGTTGAGATAGATACCAAGATCAGCTGGCAAATTGTACGTTTCAATGTATTGATGAGCCGAGACAGCCTGGTATCCATAGAGGGAAGGGAAGGCTTGAAGCTCGACTAATTTCGGTCCCAGCTCTCCGGCAGCGTTGCGCACCACACCGAAGTCCACCTGCACGAACATTGGCCGGGACGATTCATCAGGCACGTTATATTGAGCAGGAACGGAGGCGTCGGACGCTCGGAGATATTGTCGATCGTCCACCAGCTGCAGGATCAGTTCACGACCATACCGGGCCATCTGGTCGAGCAAAGCCTTGGGTACAAAGCATGGCGTCTCGGAGACGCGGAATCCGATGTGCGTGCCGGTGGCCCGATCCAGGTGCTGCAGGAATTGGCGGTACTTCTCGGGAGTAAAGTTGCGGTTGAACTCCTCGCGCAGCGCTGGAATCATTCTCACGCCTCGATGAGAAAGCGGCCCTTCTCCATAATCTGCCGGCCATCAACCCAGATATCGAAGTGCGTACCCACTACGTCAATGTGCGTGCTGGAATACCAGTCTGCGCCGGTGTGCGCGCCATAGGGATTTCCGAAGGCAATGTGCAATCCGGGAAACTTCTCATCTTGCAGAATCTGTCCGATGACGTGCTTAAGTTCGAGGTTTGTTCCGATGGCGAACTCGCCCACGAGATGACTATTTTCATCAGTGTGAGTGTAGGCCCAGAACTCTTCTTCCAGAGCCTTGTTATCGCTGGAAATCTCGGTGATGCGATTGTTGCGCATGTGGATCGTTAACGGCTGGCGCGCCAGGTCAGGATATTTCTCGCACAGGTAGTCGCCGACCACACCGTCCACAACGTAGGTTCCGTTCACTTCACCTGGAGTGGTGAATACTTCGCCGCCAGGGAGGTTCCCCCATTTGTCAGGGCTGATGATGCCACTGGTTTTCACCCATCGGTAGTTGGGGTTCAGGATAGCCGAAAAATCACTCCCCGCCGGATTCTTGGCGCTGATTTCTTTCGCCTCGCTGACGATCTCAATGACTTTCTTGCTGAGCGCGTCCACACGGTTGAAGTCGGCGCGCATGCCTTCGAGCATGATCTGGCGATTGATGTTGACCATATGCGCGTGCCGCATCTTGCGCCGGTTCACAATGTCGGTCATCTGCATGCGCGACTTCAACTCGTTGCGCTGCACGCGGACGGCGAAGATGCTGACCTGACTGGTTTCCATGTCAGCAGCGATTTCCGGAGGCAGTTCGATGAGCGGGCGCGGCGCCAGGTCTTCCAGAACAAACGCCTTCAATGGTGAGCCGACTTGCAGCACTTCCTGTGCGATGCTGGCTGCGATGTCGCGGCAGGCGTTGTCGGTGATGAGCGTGACTTTTTCCGATGGCTGGATCCGCAGGCAGGTATTCACTGCGTTGTGGGCGCCGGGAGAAAGTTCAGCATCAAATGTAGTTTTGGTGAGATCGGTGAGAAGTGGCTGAATCAAATCAATCCTTTCTTTGTCTTGAAGGGCACGGCCGGTCCGGGTAGTGTGGGCCTTCAGCGCATCAAGTGGTCATAAGCCCGGGGCTTTGTATCGCAAGCTCTGCCCGTCTACGGGACGCCGTCTTATCCTCACGCTACCAGCGATGAAGCGCCGGGCTAAGCTCTTTCGCCCCTTTCGGGGCTTATTCTCATAGCCTTTCTTGTACCATGGCAAACTCGGATGAAATCGCGACACACAGTCTACTTTAGACATCGACTTTTTTCAGCAGCCAGCCGCTCCTACCGCCGCGCGGCAGTCTGATCGAAGACTCCAACTCGCGTCTCCGCGACGATGTAGTCCACAACCTTCTTTAGATCGCCGCCATTCTCTTCGAACACTTTCAACTGACGGTCGGCGCCGGTGCCCATCTTAAGCATCTGGTGAATGTAATTGATTTCTTCGCGCGATCCAAGTTCATCCACCACGGGATCGATCAGCTCCAGGTATTCCAGCATCAAATCGCGGACCGGGATCTCTTCCTCTTTTCCAAAATCAATCAGTTTGCCTTGGATTCCGTAACGCGATGCGCGAAACTTGTTCTCCATGATCAGCGAACGGCCATAAATCCGATAGCTCTTATTGGATGCATGCAGCTTGTACAACATGGCCATCGTCGCCTGGATTAGCGCCGCAATAGCCACGGTTTCGTCCAGTCGCATCGGAATATCGCACACCCTCACTTCGAGCGTGTCGAAGAACGGATGCGGGCGGATGTCCCACCAGATTTTCTTGCCGTTATCGATGCAATGGGTCTTCACCAGCAGATCGACGAAGGTCTCGTATTCCGACCAGTTGGCAAAAACGTCGGGAATGTTGGTTCGCGGAAAGCGTTCAAACACTTTGCAGCGGTACGATTTGAATCCGGTATTCATGCCCATCCAGAAGGGCGAGTTCGTGGACAGCGCCAGGATGTGCGGCAGAAAGTACCGCATGGAATTCATGATGTGGATGGCAGTATTGCGGTCCTCAATGCCGATGTGCACGTGCAATCCGAAAACCAGATTGGCGCGCGCAATGAGCTGCATGTCCTCCACCACCCGGGCATAGCGCTCGTCAGGATAGATCTCCTGCGCCTTCCAGTCGGAAAAGGGATGAGTGCTGGCCGCCGCAAGCAACATGCCCTGTTCGCTGGCGAGGGTGATCATCTCGCGGCGAAGAGACTGGATGTTCTCGCGGGCTTCCTTGATGTCCTTACAAACGCGGGTTCCGACCTCAATGACCGACTGGTGCATCTCCGGCTTGACGGCCTCGTGTAGCGCCAGCTTGGCTTTGGGGAGAATTTCAGACGCGATGTGCGAGCGGAGATCGCGCGTCTCCGGATCGATCGTCTGATATTCCTCCTCAATCCCGATGCTGAGGCTTGGCCGCTCCATGTAGTTATCCCCTGCCCACTCGCTTGGCTGTCTGCTTGGATGCAGACGAAGATTTCGAGGGCTTCTCCTTCGTCTTGGAATCGGCTTCCGCTGTGTAGCCGTTGAGGAACGCACTCCAGCGGTATTCCGGAGTGAGGCCGATGTGCTGCTTGGCTTTACGGACCGCGAATTCTGCTACCGCGTTCACAATCCAATCAAAATTTTCCTGGCCCACCGAGTTTACGTCAGCATCGGGGGCAGGATTCATGAAGTCGATAGCGTAAGGTACGCCGTCTTCGCAGGCAAATTCAACCGTATTGAGGTCGTAGCCCAAAGCGCGACAGAGAGTGAGGCAATCGCGTTGCACGCGCTCCAGCAGCTTTGGATCGGTTGCCGGCGGATTCTTCACGTAGCGCTCGTGGAACGGCGCCGAAGGATCATAGTGCATGATGTGCACCTTTTCCTGCCCGACCACGTAGCAACGGAAATACTCCTTGAAATTCACCCCCCGCTGCAGCGTCATGCACAGATCGCGGCTCTGGTCGTAGGCGTTGAAGAACTCTTCCGGTGAGTTCACCTTGTAAACATCTTTCCAGCCGCCTCCGTCAAACGGCTTCAGGAACGCGGGAAATCCGACGTAGCCGAAGATACTGTCCCACGGCATGGGATATTGCAGGTTGCGCATGGAGCGCTCGGTGGTGCCAGGCGGATGCTCCTTGTGCGGCAGCAGAACCGTCTTCGGAATCGCCACGCCGAGCTTCGTGCCGAGCGCGAAGTTGAAAAACTTGTCGTCGGCGCTCCACCAGAATGGGTTATTGATAACGACCGTGCCAGAGAGCGCGGCATTCTTCAGATAGCCGCGATAGAAGGGAATGTCGTGGGAGATACGGTCCACGATTACATGGTAGGGAGACGGCTCCGCCATGCGGACTTCGCCCACCACAGCGAGCTCAGCCTGGATGTCAGGCTCATTCATCGAGTTGATCTTGTCGACCAACGCGGGCGGAAACGTGGTCTCCATGCCAAAAATGACTCCGACCTTCTTCACGGCTGCTCCTTCGAGAGCGATACGAATCGCTTTTGCTTCGCTTGCAGTTGTGCGTGGAAAATTCCCAGAAAAACGGCGCCGGGTGCGCTACGGCTATTCAATTATTGTAGGCGAAAGTGGCAGGAATTTGTAGACGCTATCTCGCGGGCTGGATCACTTGTGAAATGGGCTGTAGGTGTTGGAAAAGTCCGTTTCTTCAAAAACGGAATGACCGGGAGTGAATCCGCCGTCCGAGAGGATCGTTTATAGACTATCCTGGCGCTTTGTCTTTTCGACCTGAACGGTCCGATCGATTTTTCAACAGCTACGCCTGTTATCGCCAGCAGTCACTTTCGGGTAGGCCGCGACTCGGAAAGGATGATCGCGTGCTTCACACTTTGCTCAACGTTTCGGCTGACCTCACCTTGCCCTGTGCCAAGTATCACTGACAAATGTTCACCTAAGCTGTGAAATATTGGCGGGCGTCTCGGGAGAGGAGCCGCCGCCTTCTTTCCACCCATGGCACGCTCCCGCGTGGGGCGAGCAATAAGCGCCACGCACAATCCCTCCGAGACATCGTGCGCCCGTTCGACTCAGGCCCAAGTCGGCTTCGAGCCATATTGTGAGGACAAGGAGGGAACGAAACCGCGAGTTGCATTGGCTGGGGCGGCTGCGGCACGGTCTATGAGTTAGTTCCTTCGACCCGCTGGACGGAGCGCGTCCTTTACGCCTTCCAGGGGGAGCCGGACGGCCGATATCCTATGAGTGGCGTGATCTTCGATAAATCAGGCAATCTCTATGGTACGACCGAAAACGATGGCCCAAATGGCCATGGTGGCGAATGGGGTACGGTTTATGAGTTGACACTCTCTGGATCCGGCTGGGGGGAGAGGATCCTCCATTCGTTCCAGTATGACGACGTGGACTTTCCAATTGGGGGTCTGATCTTCGATCAGTCGGGTAATCTCTATGGCACGGGATCCACTGCAGAAGGCGCTTCGTATTGCTGCGGTGGGGTGTTCGAACTCACACCTTCAAGCGGTAGCTGGAACTACGCAGTTCTTTATTATCTGTATCATCGATTCGACGGCGGGACGGGATCCACCGCGAGCTTGACTATGGACGCGGCGGGTAACCTGTATGGAACCACCCTCCAGGGAGGTTCCGCAGGATTGGGCTCAGTGTTCAGGCTAACACTCTCCGACGGCACGTGGATAAGAACCGACCTGTACGACTTCACCGGGGGGAGCGATGGATCCGCGCCTGCTGGCGGCGTGGTCCTCGACGCGAATGGTAATCTCTACGGCACGGCATCTCAAGGTGGGACAGGGCCCAACTGTCCATCTGGGTGTGGTGTCGTCTGGGAGATCACGCCATAAGCTGAGACTGTTAGGTACTGACCTTCTGCTGTAGTTGGTGATAAGTCGCGTGGTATTGAAAAACTCTGTGGCCGCAGTTGTGCTAAGAACCGACCCGCTCGAATGCCCTATAAACGACTTTCTCAGGTTGGGTATACATTTCTGGTCACCCAACTTCAACCTCTTCTGACGCATGAGGGACTTTTTCAACACACGCGCCCTATCACAAGTAACGCTCTTTAAGCTGTGGGTTTGCAGCACCGCGGATTATCTCTCAAGGTGCCGAGATCGCCGGTAATGTTTGCCGCAGTCTATGCCGGTATGAGTACCAGGATTACGCGCCGACCAATTTCTCCAGCACGCCTTTGTTGCGTACGGTGAGGGTTGATCCTTTGAGCACCGCGATCTGCCGCTTGCGGAAGTCCGCCAGCACGCGGGTGACGGTCTCACGCGAGGTGCCGATGATCTGCGCAATCTCTTCGTGGGTGAGCGCCAACTTTACCTTGGGCTCGGCTTGCCCGGGGCTGGAGGCCGTCCACTCGAGCAGCAGCCGCGCTAACCGCTCGGGCGCCGAATGTGACAGTCCCAGACTACGAATCTGCTGATAGGCGCTCTGGCAATCTTTACTGAGATGTTGCGCTGCTTTCAAGCAGGCGTCGCCATGCTTCTGCAAAAAGTTCAAGAAGTCTTCGCGCTTGACGAAATTCAATTGGCAGGGCTGCCCGGTTTCAGCCGTGATTTCATAGGGCGTTCCTGACACCGTGGCGTGCATCCCCAGGACTTCGCCCGGCTGCGCAATTTTGAGAATGAGCGTCTTGCCTTCGGCGGAAGTGGTCGAGAGCTTCACCCGCCCTTTACACAGCATGTAGATTCCGCGCGGTGACTGGCCTTCGACAAACAGGACGGCTCCCGCCGGATAGGAAGCGGTGTATTTCATCTTGTCGAACGCTTCCAGCGCAGTCTTGGGAAGAGAACAGAAGAAGCTGTCGCTACGCAGCTTGCAGATGAGGCAATTCTCCACCAGCTCAAAGCCGTAAGGTGACCCCACTATGTGTCCTCCGTGGTGCGATAACCTGTATGGTAGCACCTTATTCCGCGCCAAGATACAAGTCGATTCAGACGGCAAAATCCCGGTCTTTCCCCGGTTGCAAACTTGGCCCGGGTGACCCACATCACAAGCACCCGTATCCGCAATCACAGACCCGCAGCCCGTCCGCGAAGGAAAATTCCGCCCACAACGGCTCAAATAGGCGGGAGGCGAAGGTCTCATAACTTCACCCTGTCGGGTCCGTCCGGCGAACCCACGTTCACCGGCGGAAAACTGGAATGCTAGTTCCGGTTTGCAACCCTGCACCGCAAGGATGAGGACTGGACCACTCTCCTCTACCCCAAGTCGCCTCCCGCCGACGGTTTTGAGACTCGGCCTGATCCCGCCCAGACCAGGCAGGGGTGGCACGTAGGACACAGGTTCTCAGGAGGTCGCGTTCGTGATGGCTAATGAATCCCGGAGCAGCCGGTGCATACCCCATACTAGTCCGCCCTGAGTTATTCGATGCGACAATTCTATTGCTCACGGGAGACCGCGATAGTAACTTTCTTGCTCGGTAGGAAGGGAGAAATTCAGATGGCTTTAGCAACAGGAACAGGAACGAACGTTCAGTCGGTTGAGATCGGCAGCACCGGGCTAAACCGTTGGTGGCGAGTCGTCGGCGGGATGTCCATGAATCTCGCGCTGGGTACCCTGTACGCGTGGAGCGTGTTCGTGGCTCCGTTGGAGAAAGAGTTTCATTGGAAGCGCGCCGATACCTCGACGATCTTCACCATCGCAGTGGTGGTCTTCGCCCTGACGTTTATCGTAGCCGGGCGGCTGCAGGACAAGTTCGGCCCCTTCTGGGTATCCCTTACCGGCGGAGTGCTGGTCAGCCTGGGCTTTTTCTTGTGTGCGTTCACGCACAGCCTGATGTACCTGTTCATCTGCTTCGGCGTCATCGGCGGGTTGGGCAACGGCTTCGGCTACTCCACACCAATTCCGGTCATGTCCAAATGGTTCCCCGACAAACGCGGTCTCGCAGTAGGACTGGCGGTGGGCGGCTACGGCGCCGGATCCGCCATTTTCGGCCCCTTGTCCGCCAGCTATCTGATCCCCAATTTCGGCTGGCGTACCACCTTCCAAATCCTGGGCGCGATCTTCCTGGTGATGACCATCATTGGCGCATTCCTGCTGAAGAATCCTCCCGCCGGCTACAAGCCCGCGGGTTGGATGCCCGCCCCGAGCTCGAAAGCTGCGGCGACCACCTATGACTTCTCGCCGGGGGAAATGCTGCGCACTCCCACCTTCTACTTCATGTGGATTGCCTATGCGTTTGGCTGCACGGCTGGTCTCATGGTCATCAGCCAGTTGGTGCCTTTCGCCAAGAGCGTCGGCATCCCCAGCACCATGCTGGCTTCTCTCGGCCTGGTGGTGGGCGCAGTCGGCAACGCTTCCGGACGTATTCTCTCTGGCTGGATGTCGGATCACCTGGGCCGCATCAATGTGTTGCGTTTGATGATCGGCATCTCCATGGTGGCCATGCCGGTCTTGTATGCCGTGGGCGGCAATGTAGCCGGCTTGTTCGTGATGTTGTTCATCGTTTACTGGTGTTATGGCACGCAGTTGTCCGTAAACGGCGCTGCCGCTGCCGATTTCTGGGGCACGAAGAATGCCGGAATTAACTACGGGATGCTGTTTACTGCGTGGGGCGTGGCCGGCCTTCTCGGTGGCCGCATCGGCGGGAAGCTCTTTGACACGTACCACAATTACCAGAGGGCGTTCTACACGGCTGCAGCGCTGGCCTTGGTGGCGCTGATCGCCGAGTTCCTGGCAAAGCGTCCGAAGCATTCATGAAGGAACAATGCTGGCCGGATGGCTAAAGCCGTCCGGCCAAATTTTCGGGTTGGAAAGTTGATGTCGCGGGCACTTTGATCGCCGCGACCCGGTTAAAAGGAGTCTCTCCCTATGGCTACTGCAACGAAAATATCAGAACCTCTGGACGTAACGCAGGGAGTAGTAGAGGAGGTCGCTCCTGTTGCCGCGCATGGCTTGGTTAGTCCAGTGGTGCAAAAGTGGATCGACGAAGGTAAGCAAGATCCGGACGCGTTTTGGGGACGCGCGGCAAACGAGCTGCATTGGTTTCGTAAATGGGACCGCGTGTTGGACTGGACGCCGCCCACCTTCAAGTGGTTTGTCGGAGCACAGACGAACCTGGCGTACAACGCTCTGGATTATCACGTCAAGCGCGGCTGGGGAGGACACGCCGCCCTGGTCTATCTCAACGAACGCGGCGAGCGCCGCACTTATACGTACGCACATTTGTTGCACGAGGTAGAGCGGGTGGCGGCGGCTCTGCGCGGCATGGGTATTAATAAGGGCGATCGCCTTACCGTATACATGCCCACTAGTCCGGAGGCCATCATACTAATGCTGGCGACAGTGCGCATTGGGGCGATCCATTCGGTAGTGTTTGCGGGTTTTGGCGCGAAGGCGCTGGGCGATCGTATTCAAGCCAGCGGATCCAAATTAGTCTTTACCGCCGACGTGACCTATCGCAAAGGCAAGGATACCCACCTGAAAGAGATCCTCGATCAGGCCTTGGACAATGCCGGTGATAAGGTCGAGCACGTTGTCGTTCTAAAGCGGACGCCCGGAGAAACTCCGATACGCGCCGGGCGCGATATTCTCTGGGAGCAGTTTTTGGAGCATGGCGCCGGTGAAAGCGGCGACTACGTCACCATGGAAGCCAATGAGCCGGCATTCATCCTGGCGACTTCTGGCACGACTGCGACCCCCAAGTTGGCGGTCCACACACATGGCGGTTATCAAGTCCATATCGACGCCATGGGTAAGTGGCTCTTTGGCCTGAAACCCACAGACGTCTGGTGGTCAACATCCGATATCGGCTGGATTGTCGGACACAGTTACATTGTGTACGCACCCTTGATTGCGGGCGCGACCACCATAGTATTTGAAGGCGCTCTGGATTATCCGGCTCCAGAAACTAATTGGAAGACACTCATTGAGGAGTACCGGGTCACCGGAATCTTCACTTCTCCCACAGCAGTGCGACTACTGATGCGTTACGGCGATGCTGTTCTGGGCAAGACCGATCACCAATATCTCGAACGCGTGTTTTGCGCGGGCGAAGTTCTGAATGCGCCCGCTTGGGAGTGGCTGCAGAAGAAGGTCTTCAAGAACAAAATTCCGGTGATCGATCACATGTGGCAGACCGAAACCAGCGGGCCTGTGTTCGGTAATCCTTATGGGCTGGGAATGTTGCCGATCAAGCCTGGATCCTCGACGGTACCGATGCCGGGTATTGAAGCCGAAGTCGTGTCGCTGGACGGCACGCCGTGCGGAGTAAACGAAAAAGGCATCATGGTGATCAAGCGGCCTTTCCCCGGATTGACTCCGGAATTGTGGGGCGAGACGGAGCGCTACGGCCGCGATTATTGGCAGATTATTCCTGGTGTTTACTACACCGGCGATTCGGCGCAAATCGATCACGACGGGTATGTCTGGTTTGCCGGTCGCGCCGATGAGATCATCAAGATCGCCGGTCATCGCATCGGGACCATCGAAGTGGAGACCGCTCTGCTTGGCCACCCCGCGGTCGCAGAATCAGGAGTCATTGGCCGGCCCGACGAACTGCGCGGCGAAGTGATCTCGGCGTTTGTCATGCTCAAACAGGGCTTCATTCCTTCGGATGAGCTGAAGCAAAAGCTGCTCGACCAGGTGCGTCACGAGCTGGGTCCGGTCGCGGTCATAGGGGAGTTGAACTTCGTGGACATGCTGCCTAAGACGCGTAGCGGCAAGATTATGCGGCGTGTTCTCAAGGCGGTGACCCAGGAGAAGAATCCCGGCGACATCACGACCATCGAGGATGAAGGCTCGGTGGAAGAAGCCAGGCATGCGTGGCACCAGATGCGGGCGGCACTGGACAACCAGCCGGTACCAGCTGGGGCTTCCAAAGGCAAGTGAACCAGATAGCGATGGAATTTTCGGCCCGCCAGAATGACGGGCCGGACCATGTAAGGCTCCCTGAAGTGATCCGGGGACGGGCAAAAGTGTTGTAGTAACGTACAGAATGTTCCATCATAGGGGATTGAACGGGGGCGATGGCGCGCTTCGTCAGCCCAGGAAACAGTGGCGAAGAACTACCGGGGTTGCTAACAAATTCAGAAATCCTAAGGAGTGATTGATATGGCTCGAACTCTTCAGAAGCCAAATACGGTGATTGAAACCAGCGAGGCTCAGATCGCAGTTCATTGGCGGGAGGAAGAATACTATTATCCTTCCGCGAAATTCATCGGCCAGGCAAATCTGACCGATCCCGACGTCAACGAACGCTTCAGCGAGAAAAATTTTCCGGAATGCTTTCGGGAGTACGCCGACCTGTTGAGCTGGGACAAGTACTGGGACACCACCCTCGACACCAGCGATCCGCCATTCTGGAAATGGTTCGTGGGCGGCAAGATCAACGCCTCGTACAACTGCGTGGACCGGCACCTCGATAAGTACAAGAACAAAGCGGCGATCATCTTTGTTCCTGAACCGGAATCCGAGGCGCCGGTAGCCGTCACGTACCGCGAACTCTATGTCAGGGTGAATGAATTCGCGGCGCTTGCTGCGCGATTTCTGTGGTCTCAAGAGCGGCGACCGCGTCACCATTCATATGCCCATGGTCCCCGAGTTGCCGATCACCATGCTGGCATGCGCCCGACTGGGAGTCGTTCACTCGGTTGTGTTTGGCGGCTTCAGCGGCGAGGCTTGCGGCATGCGCGCTGCCGATTCAGGCAGCCAGGTCCTAATCACGATGGATGGCTATTATCGCAACGGCAAGCTGCTCGACCACAAAGCAGGCGCCGATATAGCGCTGAACATAGCTAAGCAGGAAGGTCAGGAAGTGGAAAAGGTCCTGGTCTGGAGGCGTCATTCAGGCCAGAATGCGTCCGCTACACCGTTTGTGGAAGGGCGCGATTTCTGGGTTGACGAGATCCTCCCCAACTACTCGGGTGAAATCGTGGCTCCCGTTCCCATGGATGCAGAGGCGCCGCTGTTCCTTATGTACACCAGCGGCAGCACGGGGAAGCCCAAAGGATGTCAACACCGCACAGGCGGCTACCTCGCCTATGTAACGGGCTGCTCCAAATATATTCAGGACATCCACCCCGAAGATGTGTACTGGTGCATGGCCGACATCGGTTGGATTACCGGTCACTCGTTTATTGTCTATGGACCTTTGGCCCTGGCCGCCACCAGCGTCATCTATGAAGGTGTTCCCACGTATCCCGACGCCGGCAGGGCGTGGAGAATCGCCGAGCGGCTCGATGTCAACATCTTCCACACGTCGCCCACGGCCATCCGCATGTTGCGCAAGGCTGGCCACGATGAACCCGCCAAGTACAACTATCATTTCAAGCACATGACCACGGTGGGAGAACCCATCGAGCCTGAGGTTTGGCGCTGGTATTACGACTCGGTGGGCAAACGTGAGGCAGTGATTGTGGACACCTGGTGGCAAACCGAAAACGGAGGATTCTTATGCAGCACCAAGCCGGCGCTGGATCCCATGAAGCCGGGAAGTGCGGGCCCAGGTATGCCGGGTATCTACCCCACAATCATCGACGAAATGGGAGAGGAAGTGCACGCGGGCTCGGGGAAGGCGGGCAACATCTGCATTCGCAATCCCTGGCCAGGGATCATGCAAACCATTTGGGGTGATCGCGAGCGCTTCGTCGCCCAGTACTACGCTAAATACTGCAGGGATCGCAACAGCAAGGACTGGCATGACTGGCCATATTTTGCCGCGGACGGAGCCATGCTGGCCGTGGACGGCTATTTCCGGATCCTGGGACGCGTGGATGACGTCATCAACGTGGCCGGTCACCGCTTGGGCACAAAGGAAATCGAGTCTGCGTGCCTGACGATTCCTGAAGTGGCCGAAGCAGCCGTAGTGCCGGTGGTGGACGAGATCAAAGGCCGCGTGCCCGAGGTCTATATCGTCTTACAACCGGATGTACTGGCGAATCGGAATCAGGAGGTCATGGAGAAGGTCAATCACGTCATTGAAACCATGATTGGCAAGATTGCCCGCCCGCGAAAGATCCACATTGTTCCGGATATGCCAAAAACACGGTCCGGCAAACTCATGCGGCGCGTTCTTGCCGCCCTCTCCAACAACATGAACACTGGGGATATCACGACCTTGGCCAATCCTGACGTGGTGGAATCGGTTCGGGTAATGGTTCAGGGCAAAGACGCCGTCACGCTGACAGATGTGCCGGAAGACCTGAAAACATTTGGGGCAGTGGATTAAAGGCTCACCTCAGGGTGCTTTCGGAGCCAGTTAACCAAACGGGGCGCACCATGCGTCCCGTTATTTTATTTGCACAAAGCTCGACGTAGAACAAATCCTCAAACATCGTTTGTGAGTGTTGCATCCTCGCCCGGCCCTGACCCCTCCTTTGGCGGTGTTTCGGGTTTGCTGACCGGCGGCACATCTGTTTCAGCAACTACGACAGTTTCAGCTAGTACGACCACTTCTTCCGGTTGCGAAGGTGTGTAATCCACAGGCTCAACCGGCACTGGTTCTGCATAGGCTTTGTACCACACGGTGGCGCCGGCGAGTTGCCACAGCCGAGCGCCCAACTGCGTCAGCACGATGAGTTGAAGCAGGACAAAGGTGACGGGCGTAGCGGTCGGCGGCAGCTTCGCCCAAATCACCAGCGCAACGATCAGCGTCACCCACGCAAACAGGCTGATGCGGAAGTACATCCAGAACAGGCTCCCCAGGTTTCCCCAGGTGATTCGGCAAGCTTTCCACAGGTTACGCCACATACCGCGTTCGTTCCGGGCGACCGCGCGCACCTGTGCCACATCGAACCACAGCCGCACTCCGAGCGCGAGTAGAAGAAATGCAACAATGCTGCCCCACCAGGAGAAGATGCCGACCTGATCGGCAATTGCCTTGTCGCCGAGATAGCTCGATAGCTTGTCGAGGCCTTGATAGATCGCGCCAACAATGACAAAGGGAACAAGCGAAAGCAGCATCAGACGCACGAAACGCCAGAAGAATGCCCCTGAGGAGGCGAAGAAATCGCCGGTTGTCAGCCTGCGGTCCTGACGATAGGTCTCCAGAATTCCACCGGTGACAAACAGCATGAACAGAAAAAACACGAACGCGAAGAGATATGAGGTGGTTGACGAGCGCATTAAGCTGACGTCCGGTAGCCGGAATAGCTCGATGAACATTCCCAAGTCAAAGCCTTTGCTGAGACGGTGCCCGGCCAAACTGTGACCCAGCGCGCGGCGCAGCGTCCTCACAGCGGGGGCCGCTCCCATGGCGCCACACAAGAAATTCACCACGAACAACCACCAGAGCACACCTTGCCGGCGCCAGAGAAGGCTGAACCCGGCGCCAATCGGAGCTTTTTCGTTGTCCGCCATCGTCTCTCCTCCTTTTAGGCCAACCAGCTTAGGCACTGAGCCATGAATTGGGTCAGAAACAGCCAGTACATTCCGATCTTATGAATCGCTCCATGCTGCGAACTCGTGACCTGGCTGTTGTTGAGATAATCGCGATCCAGCGTGACCTGATAGTCCGGATCGATTTGCACCGACGCCACCTTGGCTTTCTTGTGGTAGACATATCGCACCCAGCGATCCTTTCCGTCCCAACGTTCGCGAGTGCTCTCGCCGTTGTCGAACTTCACCTCCGCCTCAACCGGGAAGATAAAGTCGCCCTTGCGATGCAGGATGACCTGGGTCTCATACTCGGTCTCGCCCTTTTTCTCTTTCAAATTGTCGTCATACCATTTCACCGGAGTTGAGGTGGCGCGCTCGACTTCGTAGTCCAGCACCTGGGTCCCGTACACCGCCTGATTCCAGTACCAGCTCAAATCCTGGCCGGCAACTTCGTTCACCGTGCGCATGAAGTCTTCCTGCGTGGGATGGGTAAAGCGGTACTTCATGAAATAAGTGTGCAGCGCATTCTTAAGCGTCTGCTCGCCAACGATCGTCTCCAAAGACACCAGCATCGTCGCGGTCTTACCGTAGGTGACATCGCCGTAGGAACTCATGCTCACATCGGTATAACTAGGCCGCGAAAGCGGATCTGCATCAGGTTCGTCCAGATATTCCATCCGCTGTAGTCCACGCTCCCCCAACTGTGCTCCGAGCAAGTTAATGATGCTGGCGTTCTGGCCATACATGTTGTCCAGCACCTTCACCTCGGTATAACTGTTGATCCCCTCATCCAGCCAGCCGTTCTCGAACTCGTTGGTGGCCACCATTCCGTACCAATACTGGTGGCCGAACTCGTGCTCGGTGACCAGATCGATCAAGTGAATTCCTTTGGGAATGAACCAACCGCTGTCCCCGGTGATGAAGGTGGGATACTCCATTCCACCTGCCTCCCCCGCGCCGTGCGGCGGATCGACCACCGTAAGCTGCGCGTAAGGATACGGGCCGTACCATTCGTCAAAACGCTTCATGCTCTCTTTGACGCACGTGATGTAGGGCTGCCACGACCGCTCATGACTGTCATAAGTGAGCAGCCGAATTTTGACCGGGCCAACACTGCCGTCGAAAGTATTTTCTACGACCTTGAAATTAGGATCGGCAGTCCAAGCGAAGTCGTGCACGTCTTCGGCATGGAAGGCGACGGTCTTGGTGCCGTTGCGGTTATCGGTATCGCTCGTCTGCACTCCGGTTGCGCCAATCACGTAATCCTTCGGTAGCGTGATCTTGACGTCATAGGTGCCGAAATCGGCAAAGAACTCGGTCAGAGCATGGAACTGATGGCAGTTCCATTGTCCGTGCCACCAGACGCCGACCTTGGGAAACCACTGTCCGGCGAGCAGAAAGGTGCGCTTGTATCCGGTGCGCGCGATCACTTCAGGAAAGGTCGCCTTGAACTTGATCTTGAACTGCACATCCTGCCCCGGCGCGACCGGATGCGGCAGCTTCACCTCGAAGACCGTCTTGTCGTCTGGATTGCCATCGTCTGGCGAGATGAACTTCATCTGCTTGGTCAGGTCTCCCATGCCGACGACCTCGAAGGAAGTTACCTCATTCGACCCGTAGTCCTCCGGCTTCCACTGCTTCAGGCTGCTCGTGCGAAAATTTCCGTCACGATGCGCCTCATGTATCCAGGTGGACTTCGGCTGAAAGGCATTCAGATAGAGGTGAAAAGGAAAGGTGTCCAGCGGTTGGCCAGTCAGGTTGTGATAGGTCAGCGTCTCCGTGGCGTCAACCGTGTGTTTCGCAGGATCGTACTTCGCGTCAATCTGGTAGGCCACGACTCGCTGTGACAGCGGCCCTGAAACTTTCGGAGCAAATGGACTTTGCGCCATTGCCGGCGCGCAGCAAAGCACTGCCGCAGCGACCAGCCACAGCACTGGGTGACGGTGCATTAGTGACCTCCAAAGGCACTCCTCGACTTACTTATTGACCGAGATAGCGGGAATGGGATCGATCAATCCCATTGCCACTTCCACCAGTTCCGGATCGACGGGACGGGTCTTATGGATTGCATCCACCAACGGGATCGCTACGATGTCCGTGCCCCGGAGTGCGACCATCACTCCGAATTCGCCTTTGTGAACCTGATCGATGGCGCCGATTCCATAGCGCGATGCCAGCACGCGATCGAAGGCGCTGGGACTGCCTCCGCGTTGGATGTACCCCAAGACGACGTTGCGGGTTTCGAGACCAGTACGATGTTCGAGCTCGCGCGCCAGGATCTGGCCAATCCCGCCCAGGCGCACGTGACCAAACTCGTCTTTGCCCATGTCGGTGACCACCGGCGCCCCTTGCGCCGCATCCGCATTGCTGGCGAACTTTGCTCCCTCGGCGACCACGACAATGCTGAAGTAACGGCCACGCGCGTGGCGGATGCGGATGCGCTCGGCAACCTCTTCGATGTCGAACGGACGCTCGGGAATAAGAATGACGTCGGCCCCGCCGGCGATACCGCTGTACATCGCAATCCAGCCCGAGTCGCGGCCCATCACCTCCACCACCATCACCCGCTGATGAGCTTCGGCGGTGGTGTGGACGCGGTCGATGGCTTCGGTCGCGGTGTTCACCGCGGTATCGAAACCAAAGCAGAAGTCGGTCCCCATCAGGTCGTTGTCGATGGTCTTGGGAACCCCAATCACCTTCGAGCCCAGTTCGTACATGCGTTGTGCCACGCTCATGGTGTCGTCGCCGCCAATGGCGATCAGGGCTTCGACCCGGTTGGCCCGCAGGACTTCCATGCAGTGCTGCAACCCGCCTTCACGCTTGGCCGGATTGGTCCGCGAGGTCCGCAGGATGGTCCCGCCTCGCGGCAGAATGCCTGAGATCGCCTCCATGTCCACTTCCATTGTCTTGTTCTCGAAGACACCGCGCCAGCCTTCCATGAAGCCGACAAACTGATCGTCATAGTGCATGATGCCTTTGCGCACCACAGCCCGTATAACGGCATTCAATCCAGGACAGTCTCCACCGCCGGTTAAAATCCCAATTCTCATTTCGGCAGAATGCCTCCACAGAAGATAGTAAAGCCATCGCAAGATTTCTGCATTCGGGGGTACACTGGCGCGAGGGCGCCGAGCCATCCTGGACCGCTCGGCGAAGGGGTGGTTGCCATGTCCGAGGGGCGGACATTCGGGTCTTACGACGAATTCTTTGATTTCTACCTGCAACAGCACAGCGAGCCAGGAAATCGCTGGATGCACGCCATCGGGACCACTCTGGGTATGATCGTCGCGATCGTCGCCTTTGCCACGCGCCATCCTTGGTACGCGCTTCTATGGATTCCGCTTGGCTACGGCTTCGCTTGGACCGGCCACTTCCTGCTGGAAAAGAACACGCCCGCCACTTTTGGACATCCGTTCTGGTCGTTCCTTAGCGACTTCCGAATGTTGTGGTTGATGCTGACCGGCCGGCTAAATTCGCGCATGAAGTCGAATTCAGGCGCACCGCGTCGTCCATGAGCGCCACGTTTCACAGGTTTACCAGTCCGCTGCCGACCTCGAGTTCTCCGCTGAAATTCCTGCCTCGCCTGCTACACTCGCGACAGGCTGGCCCATGCGTATCCTCGGAATCGATTGCGGTGGCGAATACACCGGCTACGGCGTAGTCGAGCAGGACGACCAACACTCGCTCTGTCACATTTGCAGCGGGGCGATCCGGCTATTGCCGCGAGAACCGTTGGAACTTCGGCTCAAAAAGATTTGCGAGAAACTCACCGAGATTATTGCTACCCATAGCCCCGAGCAAGTCGCTATTGAAGACGTCTTTTACGCGGTCAATGTGAAGTCGGCCCTGAAGCTTGGCCACGTTCGCGGAGTCGCAATGTTGGTGGCCGCTCAGGCCGGGCTGGAGGTCGTTGCCTATTCTCCACTCTCCATCAAGTCGGCGGTGGTGGGATATGGCAAGGCAGAGAAGTCACAGGTGCAGATGATGGTTGCCCGCCTCCTCTCTTTGCCTGCGCCACCCGAGCCACCCGATGTAGCCGACGCGCTGGCCATCGCCATTTGCCACTTACACACCGCGGGAACCTTGCGGCGTCAACACGCCACGACCGGCTGAATCTCCTCAAAAAGTCGGAGGTGGCGCGTCAGGCAAAATCGGATAGAATCTCTGCACAGCATGAGATTGTGCTTTGCCTTCGTAACCCTTCTGCTGGTCTTACCCGTCTCGGCGCAACAAGAAGCCGCCCGGCCCACGGTAACCTTCAACTTCAACTGGAGCCAGGGAATTCCCTGGCAAACCTACACCATCACAGTGGAAGCGGACGGCAAGACGCATTTCCAGGGAACCCCCGCTCCAGATCCAGCCACCGGAAGCGATACCGACCCCGTTCAGCAGGACTTCACCATGTCGGAGGCGAACCGCTCGAAGATCTTCGATCTGGCCAAGAAGCTCAATTACTTCCAAGGCGATTACGATTCGCACCTGAAGCGAATTGCCCAGACCGGAAGCAAGACGTTGGAGTACAAGTCGGCAACTGTGCATGGTTCGACCACGTACAACTGGTCGCAGAATGGAGATGTGCAGGAGTTGACGCGTCTCTTCATTGCCATTGCCAATACCCTCGATTACGGCCGTAAACTGACTTTCGGGTACCGCTTCGACAAGCTGGGCTTGGATGCGCGGCTGAAAGAGCTACAAAACTTGAAGGACAATCATTACGCCGAGGAGTTGAATGCGATCGAGCCGATTCTGCGAAAGATCGCGGATGATCCCAATATGATGAATATCAGCCGTCAGGCTGCGCAGCATCTCCTTAGCGCCGTGCCCGGGACGACCCCAGCAAACGACACGGCAACTCAACCTTAGGCGTGGACACGTTGTGAATTTTTACAACTTTGCATCCAACTGGTGTTTAATACGATAAAGATAGAGAAGGCCTCGACGAGGCCATGATCCCAGCCCCGGCGATCCGATCTCGAGACGTCGAAATAGAAGCAGCAGTTCCCAGGAGTAACGGTATGCCACGGCACGTGAAATCCGCTTTAGCACTGATCACCGCGTTTGTGCTGGCCACGGCGGCTGGCGCGTTCGCAGAGTCGCATGTCAGGATCGTCCGTCTCAGCTATCTGAGCGGGCAAGTGCAAACCGACCGCGCAACCGGAGAGGGATTAGAACGCGCCATCTTGAATACCCCCATTACTCAGGGAGTGCGGGTGGTGACCGGCAATGACGGCTTGGCTGAGGTGGAGTTCGAAAACGAAAGCGCTCTGCGGATTGCGGAAAACTCCGAAATCCAATTCCTTACCCTGTCCATGAACGACTATGGCGCCAAGACCAACGAGATCGAAGTCGTTAAGGGCGTTGTCTACCTCGACGCCCGCTCCAAGGGCGATGACATCTACCGCATCAAGAGTGGCGACTCAACCTTCCTCGTGCAGCGCGACACCCAACTCCGGCTGGAGGCGAATCGCGGCCAGGTGCAGGTGGCCGTGTTCAAAGGCAACGTTCAGCTAGTGGGCCAGCAGATGGTGAACGTCAAGCATAAGGAAACCCTTACGCTCGACCCGGCGGATCCGTCTGCATACAAGGTTGCGGCCGGCGCCCAACCGCTTCCCGCCGATGCCTGGAACCGCGAGCGCGAATCTTACCAGGAGGCCTACGCTAATAATCCCGGCAACCCGGGCCCCAGATCAGGCTACGGGCTGCAGGACTTGAACTACTACGGCAACTTTTTCATGGCGAACGGTTACGGGTATGTCTGGCAGCCGTACGGCTTTGCCAATTCGATGGTGGGCTTTGATCCCTACAGCATGGGCGCGTGGCTATATTCTCCGGGTCTCGGCTATAGCTTTGCTTCCCAGTATCCGTGGGGATGGCTGCCGTATCACTACGGCTCATGGGCTTTCTTAGGTGGCGGCGTTGGATGGGCTTGGGTACCGGGCGGAGGTTACAATAACGGCTGGTACTACAATCGGTTCCAACCCACTCCAACTGTGGCTAGAGCGCCTGCGGGATGGACGGCCGCAACTCCTCCGGCTGTAACGGCGGCCCAAGCGGTGAAGCCGACTGTTCTGGTGGGGAGAGCTAATTCGACCGGATTCATCGCCGGTGGACGCATACCTCCGGCCTTTAACAGCGTGATTCGCGGAGGCGCTACCGTTGCAACCGGCGCCGGCAAGAGTTTCAGCAGCCCCGCCAGCGCGCGGAACGCTGCCGTAAATGAACACGTGTTTACTACTCGCTACAACGCTTTCGCCGGTGGCCACGCTACGCAGGCGGGACATGTATTCGCGGTTCCTGCTCCTGCGCTGGCCAGTCCAATGGCCGTCGGTCCTAGTTATGGTGCGAGCGCAGCTCCCGGCATTGGTGGACCGACCGCGGCGTCGAGCAGCCATCCAAGCGCCGTCAGCGCCCACAGTTCAGGTGGCTCTCACCGTTGAACTACCCCGCATGCTTGAGGACGGCGGTTTGCTTGGCCGCCTTTTGTCCGTTCATGAGGGAATTCAATACACCGCAATGCCAGCGTATCCGACGACCATATCCAGCTCTCCCGAAACGTCGCCAGAGGTGGCATAACGGATCAACTCCGCCTGGTTGGCCCCTAGCTTTTTGGCTGCGGTGAGCATCGCTACGGTGGGAGCGTATCCGCACATGCTGATATTGGCTTCGTGCACCGTGTCGTATAGCCCGCGCGGGTCGAGCGTCAATATCTGATCGATGGCCCGCCGGTCTTTCACCCGGGTTACATCGTCGCTCTCGTAGTGATTCATGTCGCTCGACGCGATTACCAACACTGGCTCGTCGGCTTCCGCGGCAACGCTCGCGATCACGACTCCGAGTGCGCTCAGAACCTCGAAATTGCTGGTACCCACGGTAATGGGCACGAACTGAAACCCCGGCACCAGCACCTGCAGAAAAGGCAGCTGGACTTCCAGTGCGTGCTCGTAGCGATGCGCCTCCTGGTCTTCGGCCAGCAGCGACATGCGTGACTTCAACTGTTTCGCCATGGCCTCGTCGATGGAAGCGTCGCCCAGTGGTGTATGCCATGCGCCTGCACTCATGATAGCCAGCGGCTCGCCCCGGCCGGTGTGGTTGGGGCAGAGAATCACCAACCGTCGCGGCAAATCGAGCCGACGATAGACCGCTCCGGCGACGTGTCCGGAGTACATGTATCCGGCATGGGGGACGACGCAGCCCAGCGCGCGAATCTTCGGTTCGGACTGCGCCGACGCTTCGGCGCGGGCCGTGATGTAGGTCTCAACCTCTGCCCGCAGATGCTGTGCGTTGGCGGGATAGAAACGTCCTGCAACGGCTGGCTGACGAACTGCGGTAGCCATAGTGCCGAATCCTTTGCTGCGCGGCCGCGCAGGGAGTTGGCCTAAACGTTGCGCAGTGCCCTGCAGCGATCTCTCAGGCAAGTTTACGCCCGTTGCAAAGCGCGGAACACCGCCGCCGTCTTTTTCAGCGGCATAGCCTCGGCACGAACATCGGCGCGCAGGCCGGACGACTTCAGGGCCGCACGAATGATGACGTCGCTGTATTGGCCGCGAAGATTGTTCGACAGCGTCTTGCGCTTGTGGGCGAATGCAAGCTTGAGAAACGCGATGAAGGGCGCCTCTTCAACTTGCAATTCTTCCAGTCGGGGCGCCATGGTCAGCCGCAGCACGCTGGAGTGGACCTGCGGCGGAGGTGAGAACGCACTCGGCGGCAGCGTGAACAGGTTGTCGACGCGCGCAAACAGTTGCACGGTGGCCGACAGTAATCCGTAGTCACGGCTCCCCGGCGCGGCCGCGATGCGATCGGCCACTTCGCGCTGCACCATGATCACAGCGCGCTCAATGTTCTGGTGCAATTCCAGAATTCGCAACACAATGTCGGAGGTGATGTAATACGGCAGGTTGCCGATTACGTCCACGGTCTCTGGCTGGGTAGGTCGCAGATCGTGCAGCGGCCCCGGCCGTCGGCCGACCATGGAAGTAAATTCCGCCGTCACAAAGTCCGATTCGAGGATTTCGATATTTGGCCTGGTTGCGTACCGCATGCGCAACTGTGCCGCCATCACGCGGTCGAGCTCGATTCCGATGACCCGCGTGGCACGCGAGACCAGTACGTTGGTGAGCACGCCGCGACCGGGGCCAATCTCGATGACGGTGCGATTGGACACATCTCCGAGAGCTTCCACGATGCGCCGGGCCGCGCCTAAATCAATAAGAAAGTTCTGTCCCAGTTTCGGCTTCCGCTTAACAGCGGCCACCGATTTGTTCGCTGCGGTCTTCGCCACGTTGACCCTCTTTCGACTCGCCAGTTAGACTCAACTGTTTTGGCATTTCTAACATCATAGTGCGCAGTCCAGTTACGCAGTTCGGCGTGCTGGCGGAAGCTCTCTCCGTTCGCGCCGGGAGGTCCCATGAATATCGCCTTTGCGGCGTCCGAATGCGTACCCTTTTCCAAAACCGGTGGACTGGCGGATGTCATTGGGGCCTTGCCGCCCGCGCTTGCCAGTTTGGGGCATAAGGTTACCGTCTTCCTGCCGCGTTACCGGCAGACCAAGCTCGACAATCCCCGCCTCGTGATATCCAGCATCACCGTTCCCTTCGATGACCGCTACCGCTTCTGTTCCGTCCTCGACGGAGGCGTTCGCGCCGGAGTGCAATTCTATTTCATCGACTACCCTCCGTTCTTCGACCGCGATTCGCTCTACGGCACACCGCTGGGCGACTATCATGACAACGCCGAAAGGTTCGCGCTGTTTTGCCGCGCCGTGCTGGAATCGGCCAAGATGCTGGGCACGCCCGATGTGCTTCATTGCCACGATTGGCAGACGGCCCTGATTCCCATTCTGCTGAAGACGCTGTACGAGGAAGACCCGGCATTTGCCAACACTCCCAGCGTCCTTACCATTCACAATATCGGATATCAGGGAATCTTTCCGCCCGAGATCCTGCCGCTGCTGATGTTGCCGTGGGATTTGTTCACCATGTCGAAGCTGGAGTTCTATGGCAAGGTGAATTTCCTCAAAGGCGCTATCACCATGGCCGACTACATCACCACGGTCAGCCGGAAGTATAGCCAGGAAATCCAAACCGCTGAGTACGGCTTCGGTCTGGAGGGCGTGTTGCGCGCGCGGTCCGGCACAGTCAGCGGAATTCTTAATGCCGTGAACTATGGGGAATGGAGTCCAGAGCACGATCGCTTCATCGCGGCGCACTACTCAGCTGACGACCTAGGCGGCAAAGCAAAATGTAAGGCGGCCCTGCTGAAGGAATTTGGCATGGCGGAAGAGACGCAATTGCCGGTGGTCGGAATCGTATCGCGCTTTGCTGCTCAGAAGGGATTCGATCTCATTCTCCAGGTAGCCGATCGCCTCGCCCGGCAAGACTTCATCATGGTGGTGCTGGGCAGCGGCGACCGCGAGTATGAACAGTTATTTCGCAAGCTCAACAAACAGTATCCGCAGAAGTTTGCCGTGAAGATCGCCTATGACAACCCCCTGGCGCATAAAATCGAAGCTGGCAGCGATATCTTCCTGATGCCCTCGCGCTATGAGCCCTGCGGCCTGAACCAGATTTACAGCATGCGCTATGGGACTGTGCCGGTAGTGCGCGCCACTGGCGGACTCGACGACACCGTTGAGCAATTCGACCCGCAGAGCTTGGAAGGCACTGGCTTCAAGTTCAAGCCATACACCGGCGAAGCGTTGCTGGAGGCCCTAGAGGCAGCCACAGATCTGTATCGGTCCGATCCAAATGCCTGGCACTCGCTAATGCGCAACGGTATGGCGCAGGAATATTCCTGGATCAACTCAGCCCGGGAGTATGTGAAGGTGTATGAGCGGGCGCGGCAGGTGCGGGCGGCAGCAGGCGGCTGAGTCGACACTCAGCCTTTAGCACTTAGCGTTTAGCAATTAGCTTCAGCCGACCTAGACGCCCTCCGAAAACTGCTCTCCGTCACTTGCCCAATTGACGTACATCACAGCGTTCCGGTTCGCATCGCGCTACAAAAGAGACAGACAAGCGTATGGAAACATCCTGCCGGTTTTGATTGGCGGAGCGTTGGTTCCGCGCGTGGCAGGAGAGCTTCCATCGAGTGACCCCACCGCGTGGGGAGAATGGTCGCGCAAGATGTTGACAGCACAGCTCAACCCGGTCGGGGTGGGCATCCACAGTGTGCTTATTGCGACGGACTTTTCCCGCTGCTCGACAGTAGCTCTGAACTTTGGCCTTGAACTGGCGCACGAGTACCACGCCCAGGCCGACGTGGTATTCGTCTTGCCCAGTGACGAGTTTATGATTGCTGGCCCAGATGCTTACGTTGCCGCTAAGGACGCAGCTCGCCGCGACCTGTTGCAGTTGAAGGCCGAGATCCAGCAAGCCCATTCCTATATCGAGGGGGAGGACTATCACCTGTTTCTGATGGAAGGCGACGTTGCGCAATCAATTCTGGACTGCGCTCAACAGAAGAAAGTTGACATGGTCGTGGTGGGCGCCCATGGACGAGGCGGCCTGGGGAAGATGTTGATGGGTTCGGTAGCCGAACGCGTCTTCCGGCAATCGCCGGTCCCGGTGATGACGGTTGGCCCGTGTTTGCACCGCTCAGCCCGCGCTTTTGCGCCACACAACATCCTGCTGGCGGCTGATTTCACGCCGGCCTCGCAACGTGCCGCGGACTATGCATGCGCGCTGGCGAGGGAGCACAACGCCAAGCTGACGATGCTTCACGTACTGGACGATGCAGCGCTAAGTGGCGTCGCCGATCGTGCCGCGGTCATGCAGGGAATCGAAAAGCGGTTGACGGCCCTGATCGGAGAAAACTCAGCAGGTCTGCGCCTTTGCTGCCGCATCGAGGTCGGCAAAGTAGTGCCCACGATTCTGCGAACTCAGGTCGAAATCGACGCCGACTTGTTGGTAATGGGTGTGCGTCCATGGTCGGGGTTGCTCGATCGGCTGATGTGGCCAAACGCCTACGAAATTGTGCGGGAGGCTGCCTGCCCGGTGCTAACGGTGCGTGGCAAGGTCTTACGGCATTAGAGCAGTTTCAGAGTTGGTGTATGCGGTGGAGCACCGCTTCACCTGGATTATTCATGAATAGCCTGACAATTCGAAGGAAGGGGCGCGGCTTCAGCACTGGCTTTAGCCACGGAGGGACTTCGGTTTGCAACGGAGTGCGAGTTTCCTCAGCGGCTAAAGCCAAAGGTGCGGCCGGGAAACGGCGCGGCTGAAGCCGCGCCCCTTCGAGCACGTTTTCGAGTCGCGGAAGTCAGGTGAATAATCCAGCTGAAGCGCCGCACTACCCGAAACTGATTCGCAGAGGGCTTTTTCAGCGGCTTTTTTAGTCGGCGAGGAGCTGCTTTTTTGAGTTTTTCAGTAAACTGTTTGGCCCGCGAAAGGGGCTAGAGCGGTTTAGGAATTACTGTGATCCAAAGCTCCCCTCAGCGGCTAAAGCCGTTGGATAACCAGGCAGTAGCGGCACGGCTAAAGTCCGTGCCCTTTCAAAGCCGTTGGATCACACCATTTCCTAAGGCGGTCTGGAACTGAGAATGCTTTCATAAATCTGTTAATAACGAACATGATCGGAGACGCAATGTTACGTAGCGGTTTTGCAATTGACGAGACATCGGCCCCTGCAATAACACCAGATCTGCTTGGTGAAATGAAAAAGCAGGACATGAAACAGGCGATCGTGGAACGCTTTAGTTATCGCGCCAAGACGGTTTCCGTGGAAACTGGAGTCCGGTCGAAAAAACGCTCGCCCTACTGGCAGCCGCTCGACGAAGAGTGCTGATCAAGGGATAGATGTACAGCGAAAATCCGGATTTGACTGCGCCCTGAAAAAGTCGAACGAACGTTATTTCTACTATTTGCCCCGTTGCAGCGTTTCCTTCGCCAGACTGAGCTGCGCTCGTTGAGCGCTCGTCAGTTTTGGATATCTGAGATTCATCCCCTTTAGCGTGTCCACGACGATGTCGGATACCGTGAGATGCGTAAACCACTTGTGATCGGCCGGAATGATGTACCAGGGCGCGTGCTCGGTGCTGGTGTGGTTGATCATGTCCTCGTAGGCGGCCATGTAATCGTTCCAGCGGCGCCGCTCGTGCAAATCAGCCTCCGAGAATTTCCAGTTCTTCCCGGGATCCTCCAGTCGCTTTAGAAAGCGTTTCTCCTGTTCCGGTTTGGAGACGTGCAGAAAAAATTTCAAAATCACGGTGCCATTGCGCACCAGGTGACGCTCGGTATCGTTGATCGACTCGAAGCGATGTAGCCAGAACTCCTCGCTGGGCGCGATGAAGCCGGGCAGATGTTCCTGCTTGAGCAACTCAGGGTGGACCCGCACCACCAACACCTCTTCGTAATAGGAGCGGTTGAAGATGCCGATGCGGCCGCGTTCCGGCAACTCGCGATAGGTCCTCCACAGGAAGTCGTGGCTGAGTTCGTGCTCGGATGGCGTCTTGAAGCTGAACACCTGACAGCCCTCAGGGTTAACGCCCGACATCACGTGCTTGATGGTGCTGTCTTTGCCGGCCGCATCCATGGCCTGCAGGATCAGTAGCAGGGCATAGGTGTGCGAGGAATACAGCAGGTCCTGATACTTTGCCAGGCGCTCCACGTTCGCCTTCAGCTTGGATTGAGCATGGGCGTGCGACTTGTAGCCGCCTTTGAAAGCGGGATCGAAATCTTTCAGCCGGATAAGCTTGCCCGGCGGCGCTATCATTGACTTGGTCTTCATACGAGTCGAAATCATACGTGGATTCCGTCGCTTTGCCGAGCCCGCCGCGAATTTTACATAGTTTGGCCATCGAGGCTACGGCTTTCCAGTTTTGCCGCATCCTATGTGCGATGCCTCGCATTGGCAGCTTCAAACTTCTGGGTTAGAGTTCTGACACATTAGGAGGAAGTATGCGTAGAACCTGCAGAATCCCAGGTTTGTTGTCTCTGGTTTGGTTTTGTTTCGCGGCCACCGGAATAGCGCAACAAGCGCAGCCCGCGCCAACTCAAGGTCAGTCTGTCGCGACCCAAGCCAACGGCGCCGCGCAATCTCAGGGAGCCGATGAGACGCTCAGTCCCGAAAGTCAGGACCGCCTCATCAGGGAGGTCCGCCACGAGTTACTCATGCTGCCGTACTACGGCGTCTTCGACAATCTGGCCTTCCGCGTTGACGGACGTACCGTCATTCTGGAAGGACAGGTCGTACAGCCGGTGCTGAAATCCGATGCTGGGAACGCCGTGAAGCGGATCGAAGGCGTGGAGAAGGTGGTCAATAACATCGAGACGCTACCGCCTAGTCCAATGGACGACCGTATTCGGCGGGCTGTTTATCAAAGCATCTACAGCTATGGCCCCCTCTTTAAGTATGGGCACATGGCGGTGCCGCCCATTCACATCATCGTGAAGAATGGACGGGTCACGCTGGAAGGGGTGGTGGACAGCGAAACCGACAAGAACCTGGCGGGTATGCGCGCCAACCAGGTCCCTGGCACGTTCCAGATTACGAATAACCTCAGGGTTGTGAGTAATAGCGGGCAAGGCAAGAAAAATAAATAGCGAAACGCCAGGTCCATAAATCTGCAGTGTCCAGCGCCCTGCAGGAAATCCCTGTGGGCGCTTTTTTCGCGCCGGATTGCAGAATGATTGCAACATCTTCTCCGTCCCATCGCCTTATCTTTACGAAAAACTTACGAACTCTTTAGTCGTCGCTTATTAGCGAAATGCTCCAATGAATTGCCAGAAGCACGCAACGGCATACGCGTGCAGAAGGGAAGTCATGAGCGTTCTATTTTTGCTAATTTGCCTCGGCAGTTTATTGTTTTTCGCAATCTTCCTCGTCCAATGCTCACGAGCGCACCGTGCATCACGAAAGCGGCCGTTGCTTCGCAGGGTAAACCCGACCGAGACTGTCGACTCCGCCGCCGGTCGAAGGGCGCTGGTCCATCTCGAACAACAGATGGCTGAGTTCCTGTCCACCCACGGCCGAAGGGTTTCGGTTCTGTTGCTTGCGATGCTTTTATTTGGCGCCGGCACGGCGACAAAGGCGCAAAGCAGTGGCTCGCCCGACGCGGCACAAACCGGCGCCGCTGACCAGCAGGTCCCGCCGGCAGTGCAGAAGCAGCTTGATGCCATGCAGAAGCGGATCGAGCAACTGGAAGCAGAGCTGAATGCGCGGGCTCCGCAAGGAGCGGCCCTCACCTCAAAGGCAACCGCTGCCGTCCACGAGGTCGGCGATCAAACGGCGCCCGCGGCTGCTGCCCCTGCCGAGTCTGCTTTAGCGCAGCCAGCTACGCCCGAGAACCAAAAACCGGCGCCCTTTTCCTTTGCCGACTTCAGCTGGCTGAACGGCAACTCCCGCATAAAAGAAGTGCCCTTTGATACCAAGTTCTTCACGCCTGAGATCCGCGCCGATGTGGACTATGTCTACGACTTCCGTCACCCCAAGGACGACACCATCGGCGGATCGAGTGAGATCTTTCGCGCCAATGAATTTCAGGTGACCCAGCTTGGAGTGGGCGGCGACTTTCACTGGAACAACGTGCAAGCCAGACTGATGACGCAGTTCGGCATGTATTCCACGACCACGCCACGCAACGATGCCAGCCCGGCGCGTGGGCAATGGCAGCTTGCCGATGCCTATCGTTACGTTTCCGAGGCATATGCCGGCTACCACCTCGATGTGATGGATGGAATCAATATTCAGGCCGGCATCTTCATGTCGTATGTGGGCCTGTTCAGTTATTACAACTTCGACAACTGGGCCTATCAGCCGTCGTACGTGTCTTCAAACACGCCATGGTTCTTCAATGGCATGCGCGTACAGATTTTTCCCAGCGAACACCTGAAAATTGAACCCTGGCTGGTGAACGGATGGCAAGCCTATGGCCGCTTCAATAACCGGCCGGGCATCGGCATGCAAATCCTGTGGCGGCCCAATGGGCGGCTTTCGATTCTCGGCAATCAGTACATGCTGGGCGAGGATGCACTGGGCATCCCGAATCGTGTGCGTTACCACACCGACGACAGCCTGCAATATAAGTACTACCAGAATCCTTCCCGCTTACTCGATATGGCCGCGTTCTCGTTTACCGGCGACATGGGATGTGAGCACGGCGGCGGCGTGAGTTGCGCCGGCGATTCCGCCAAGGGACCCAAACAAAGCTTTCTCGGGTTCATGGTTTACAACCGCCTATGGTTTCACAAAGATTTGTATGCGCTGACGATTGGCGGTGGCGAGATCAATAATCCCGGCCGCTATCTGGTGCTGTTGCCGCCTATCAACGGGGCTACAGCCATCTCTGGTACGCCGTACTTCACGGAGAATCCTGGCGATCCGTACAAGGCATGGGATGTCTCGGCCACGGTGGATTACATGCCCAGCCAGTACATCACGTTCCGCATGGAGTACAACCACCGTGCCGCCAACGTGCCCTACTTCTCCGGACCGGGCGGAATCACGCCGCCCGGCGGCAACACGGGAGCGCCGGGCTCGGCTGTGCCGGGTTGGACGCCTGATCTTCGCAACAGCGAGAACCGGATGACTGGGGCCATGATGGTGATGTTCTAAGGACCGAGAGCGGTGTGAGAGCCGACAGCGCCGGAACTGGCGGCGTTCGGTTAACGGTAAAAACCGGTCATCTCTGACGACTCCGAGATATAAAGTTTACGGTGTCGCGAAAGGGGTGGCCAAATGTGCAGAGCGATCGACCGAAGCGTTGAGCACTTTATAGCGGTGTTCCTCTCGATGGGTGTTGCCTTGACCTGTGCCGTGCCGATTCAAGCGCAGCAGGGGGAAAGCAAAGCCCAATCGACGGAGACAGTAACAGTATCGGCACAAACCATGGAGCGGCTGCAACAACATCTCGCGGACCTCGAATCTGAGGTGCAGCAGTTAAAGGCACAGATGAACGATATGCAGTCCAGCATTTCGACGTCGCGGAGGGCTGGAGATTCTTCCAGCGCCGATTCCGTGCATAGCACGGAAGACAGCGTCGCACAGAGCGTCGTGCCCCCTGTAAGCAGCCAGCCAGCACAAGGGAATGCACTGCTTTCGGCCGACGATCGCGCTGTTCTCGATTACCTGAAGGGCACGACCATCAATGTCATGGTAGACGGCTACTATGGATACAACTTTAATGATCCGTATAATCGGGTGAACCTGCTGCGCGCCTACGACGTCCTCAGCAACAGCTTCAGCCTGAATCAGGCTGACGTCGTCTTCGAGAGGGCGCCCGACGTATCGGCTGGCCGGCGTTGGGGCACGCGGCTCGACTTACAGTTTGGACAAGCCACGGAAACACTGCAAGGCAATCCAGCCAATGAACTCCGGCCCGATGTTTACCGCCATGTCTTTCAGGCGTACGGAACCTACGTGGTACCGGTGGGCAACGGACTTACCGTTGATTTCGGCAAGTGGGCCAGCTCGCTGGGCATCGAGGGCAATTACACCAAGGACCAGATCAACTACTCGCGATCCTACTGGTTCGACTTCCTGCCCTTCTATCACATGGGGTTTCGCACCGGTTATAAGATTAACGACAAACTAGCCCTGAACTACTGGCTGGTGAACGGGGCCCAGCAGTCCGAAGACTTCAATGGCTTCAAGGACCAGATGTTCGGCTTTGTGGTGACGCCGAATAAGACCATCACCTGGACCATGAACTACTACTTTGGCCAGGAGCATCCCAACGTTGTACAAACTGCCAATTGCGGCCCGGTGCCAGTGCAGCCCGGCTTGTGCCTGGCGCCCATTACTCCGGCGCCGGATGGCAAGCTGCACATCTTCGATAGCTATGTTAGTTGGCAGGCCACGCCGAAGCTTCTGTTGCAACTGGAAGGCGACTACGTAATCGAACGGCTGTGGGCGAACGCGGCTCCGGGAGAATCGTCCGCGCCGTCGCACACGACGGGCGGCGCGGCCTACGCGCAATATCAATTCACTCCGAAATACGCGCTCGGCGCACGTACCGAATACCTGTCTGACCGGGGCGGACTTTTCAGCGGCGTGACCGAAGCACTCAAGGAAGTTACGCTCACCAATACTTTTGACGTGGCAGACGGATTCCAACTGCGCGCCGAATACCGGCGCGATTGGTCGAATCAACCGATCTTCCTGACCAGCACGCAAAACGTTTTTTCGAAGAACCAGGATACAGCGACGCTGGGGGTCATCTGGTGGTTCGGCCGCAAGCAGGGGCCGTGGTAGCGGTCGCAGAATTGAGGAGATGAGCATGCAAGACGTCCTATTCGTCGCAATCACAATTGTTTTCTTCGCCTTGTCGCTGGGGTACGTACACTTCTGCGACCGGGTGCGGTAAGGGGGAGCAATGCACACCGAATCAACCATCATGATCGTGGTGAGCGCTTTGATGATGATCTACCTTTTCTACGCGCTGTTGCGTCCGGAGAAATTCTGACATGACCGCCAACGGATGGCTTCAAATCGTCACATTTCTCGCGCTGATCCTCGCCGTCACCAAGCCCATGGGCGTGTTTATGACGCGAGTGTTCAATCGCGAGCGGACCTTCATGGACCCGCTGCTGCGGCCGATTGAGCGGCTGATCTACCGCACTACCGGCGTCGACGAAACTCACGAGATGCGCTGGACGGAGTACGCCTTCGCCATGCTTTTGTTCAGCGTGGTGTCCATGCTGTTGCTGTATTTGATAGAACGTGTGCAAGGGTTCTTGCCGTTCAATCCGCAAAAGTTTGCGGCGATTCCGCAGGCCCTTGCGTTTAACACGGCGGCGTCGTTCACCACCAATACCAACTGGCAAAACTATTCCGGCGAAGTCGTGATGAGCTATCTGACGCAGATGGCTGGCCTGGCTTATCACAACTTCGCGTCTGCCGCCGTAGGCATCGCGCTGGCCATTGCCTTCATTCGCGGCATCGCCCGCCGCCAGATGCAGACCATCGGAAACTTCTGGGTCGATATGGTGCGCTCCTGCCTGTGGGTGCTGTTGCCCTTCTGCATTGTGGGTGCGCTGGTGTTGGTCTCGCAAGGCGTGGTGCAGAACCTGAAGCCGTACGACACGGTGAAACTGGTCGAGCCCCAACAAGTCCAGCACGTCGGCGCGGACGGTAAACCCGCGGTAGACGCCGCCGGCAAACCGGTCATGGACACTGTTACCACACAAACCATTGCGCAGGGTCCGGTGGCCTCGCAGGAGGTGATCAAGGAATTCGGCACCAATGGTGGCGGCTTCTTCAATGCAAATAGCGCGCATCCCTTCGAGAATCCAAACCCGCTCTCCAATTTCATCGAGCTGTTCTTGATTTTTACGATTGGCTCAGGACTGACCTACACCTTGGGCCGCATGACAGGGTCGCAACGTCATGGATGGGCGGTGTGGGCGGCGATGGCGATCCTGTTCTTCGTGGGTGTAACGGCGGCCTACTGGGCTGAAGCTCGCGGCAACCCGCTGTTGACGGGCGTGGACCAGCGGGTCAGCGCATCGCAATCCGGCGGCAACATGGAAGGCAAAGACATCCGCTTCGGCATCACGAATACCGCTTTATGGGCGACGGTGACCACCGACGCAAGCTGCGGCGCCATCAACGGCTGGCACGATTCCTTTACTCCGCTTGGCGGCATGGTTCCGCTGGTCAACATCATGCTGAGCGAAGTCATCTTCGGCGGGGTGGGCGCCGGAATGTATGGCATGTTGATTTACGTTGTGCTCGCGGTGTTTATCGCCGGACTGATGGTGGGCCGTACCCCGGAATATCTCGGCAAGAAAATTGAAGCTTACGACGTGAAGATGGCGATGCTGGTCGCACTGGTGTTTCCCCTGGTGATCCTGACCTTCACGGCGATTTCTGCGGTACACGGCTTCGGCACCTCCAGCATTCTCAATCCTGGGCCGCATGGGTTGACCGAGATCCTCTACTCCTTTACCTCACAAGCGGGTAACAACGGCTCCGCGTTCGCCGGACTCAGCACCAACACGCTTTGGTACAACATCACCGGCGGTCTCACCATGCTGATCGGCCGTTTCCTGATGATCATTCCCATGCTGGCCATCGCTGGCAATCTGGCGCAGAAAAAATATGTTCCACCGTCACTGGGGACGTTCCCGGTGACCACACCGCTGTTCTCCGCGCTCTTGATCGGGGTGATCCTGATCGTCGGCGCGTTAACGTTTTTCCCGGCGCTCAGCCTGGGACCAATCCTTGAGCACCTGCTGATGGCGGCGGGTAAGACGTTCTGAGGCTTCCGACATGTTAGAAAAAAAATCGAAATCGAAGGCGGTCTGGCAGGGCAAGATCGTGCGGCGCGCGATTGTGGATTCTTTACTGAAGCTGGACCCCGGCCACATGATGGGCAACCCCGTAATGTTCGTGGTGGAAGTTGGCAGCGTCATCACCACGGTGTTGCTGTTCCGCGGCGACGCAGCTTTCAAGTTCAACCTGCAGATCACGTTGTGGCTGTGGTTTACGGTACTGTTCGCCAACTTTGCCGAGGCCATGGCTGAGGGTCGCGGCAAGGCCCAAGCCGATACGCTGCGGAAAGCGCGCTCCGAGACGATTGCCAACCGCCTCGTGGAGGATGGCCGCACCGAGCAGGTGCAAAGCTCGAAGCTGCGTGCCGGAGATGTAGTTCTAGTGTCAGCAGGAGAACTCATACCGTCGGATGGAGAAATTATCGACGGCGTCGCCTCGGTTGACGAATCGGCGATCACCGGCGAGTCCGCCCCGGTCATCCGCGAGTCTGGCGGCGACCGCTCCGCCGTGACCGGAGGAACGCGGGTGCTCTCCGACCAGATCAAAGTGAAGGTCACGTCCAACCCAGGCGAGACGTTTCTGGATCGCATGATTGCCTTGGTGGAAGGCGCGGAGCGGCAGAAAACTCCAAACGAAATTGCGCTGAACATTTTGTTGGCGGGGCTCACCATCATCTTTCTGCTGGCCGTGGTGACGCTACAACCGTTTGCCATTTACTCGGGCTCGCCGCAGACGGTGTTCGTGCTGGTGTCGCTGCTGGTGTGCCTGATCCCCACAACTATCGGAGGGTTGCTGTCGGCGATCGGTATCGCCGGCATGGACCGCCTCATCCAGCACAACGTACTCGCCATGTCGGGCCGCGCGGTCGAAGCCGCCGGCGACGTGAACACCTTGCTGCTCGACAAAACTGGAACCATCACTCTGGGCAATCGGCAGGCGGCGGCGTTCATCCCTGCGCCGGGCGTGACGGAAGCTGAAATGGCCGACGCCGCCCAGCTTTCATCGCTCGCCGATGAGACACCCGAAGGCCGTTCGATTGTCGTGCTGGCCAAAGAAAAATATGGCTTGCGTGGACGCGAGCTGTCCACCCACGAAATGGAATTTGTGCCGTTCACCGCGCAGACGCGAATGTCGGGCGTGAACATGAATGGCAATCAGATTCGCAAGGGTGCGACCGACGCCATCGAGCGTTATCTGACTCAGAACGGTGTCACCATGCCTGCCGAGGTGCAAGCCAGCGTCGAACTGATTGCGCGCTCCGGAGGCACGCCGCTGGTAGTCGCCGAACAGCGACGGGCGCTCGGGGTAATCCACCTCAAGGACATCGTGAAGGGCGGCATGCGCGATCGCTTCGATCAGTTGCGGGCGATGGGAATCAAGACCGTGATGATCACCGGCGACAACCCGCTGACGGCGGCGGCCATCGCGCGCGAAGCCGGGGTGGATGACTTCCTCGCCGAAGCCACGCCGAAGGAAAAGATGGACCTCATCCGTCGCGAACAAGCCGAAGGCAAGCTCGTCGCTATGACCGGCGACGGAACCAACGACGCTCCCGCGCTGGCGCAGGCTGACGTCGGCGTTGCCATGAACACTGGCACCCAGGCGGCCAAGGAAGCCGGCAACATGGTTGATCTCGATTCCAATCCGACCAAGCTTATCGAGGTGGTGGCCATCGGCAAGCAGTTGCTGATGACGCGCGGCTCGCTGACCACATTTTCCATCTCTAACGATGTTGCCAAATATTTTGCAATCATTCCGGCGATGTTCGCCGGGACGTTTCCCGTGCTGAACGCGCTCAACATCATGCACTTGCGGACGCCTAGTTCCGCCATTCTCTCGGCGGTGATTTTCAATGCCATCATCATCATCGCGCTGATCCCGTTGGCACTGCGCGGGGTGAAGTATCGGCCCATGGGCGCGGCTGCGTTATTGCGCCGTAACCTGTGGATCTATGGTGTGGGCGGAATTATCGTGCCCTTCATCGGGATCAAACTGATTGACATGCTCATCACCGGCGTGGGACTGGCATGAGAAATTTTCACCGCTGGTGTGAGGACTTTTCACCACGGAGGACACGAAGAGCACGGAGGAAAAAGAAAGAAAAAAGGAGAGAAAGATAGCGGCTTGCGAGCTGTTTTGTTGGGGTCAAGTCCAGAATTTTAGAGATAGAAAATCAAAACTCCGTGGACTCCGTGTTCTCCGTGGTGAAAAAAGATATTCGCAGAGGAAGGACCTATGAAACAGAATCTTAAGATTGCAATCCTGATGACCATCGTCACCACGGTGCTGTTGGGCCTGATTTATCCCGCTGGTGGTGACCGGCCTGGCGCAGTTGCTGTTCCGCGACAAGGCCAACGGACAGCTGGTCTCCCGCAATGGCGAAATCATCGGTTCGCGGATCATCGGGCAGGCTTTCGTCGGGCCAGGATATCTGCATTCACGGTTATCGGCGGCGGGGGCAGGCAACGGGTATGATGCGGCCAACTCCGGAGGATCGAACCTGGGTCCGACGAATCAGAAGCTGATTGATCGCGTGAAGGCTGACGTTGCGCGTCTGCAGGCGGAGAACCCCGGCCAGCCTGTTCCTGTGGACCTGGTGACAACCTCCGCGTCAGGTCTGGACCCTGATGTCTCTCCCGCTGGAGCGGAGTTTCAGGTTCCACGTATCGCTCGGGAACGCGGTTTGAGCGAGGCCCAAGTCCGGCAGATCATCCAAGAGCACACCTCCGGCCGGCAGATCGGCTTTCTCGGCGAGCCTCGCGTGAATGTGCTGGAGGTGAATCTCGCCCTCGACCAGGTAAAAGCCATGGCCGCGAAATAGCCAGTCGCTCAGCGGTTTCGGAATTGGCGCGGCCCCGAGCTACGGATAAAGCTGCGCTTAACGCTGCGTACGCTCACCGATAATAGATCGCTTCGGGCCACTGCGGTCATTGAAATGACCTGCAATGGCGCAAGCCTAATGGTGTAGAGCGCTCTTGGACGCCAGCCTAAGGCTGGCTCACCCGATCGACTCTACTCCTGAAAGGCATGCTCCACCCAACACCGGAATTCAGGACTCTGGGACCACTCCGGCCTTCATTTGGCCGGGCTGTGGCCAAGGATCGCTCTTTCAAGAGATCCGGCCCAGAGGCGCATCAATTTCACACTCCATTCACATGAATCGTACCGTTCCCGATTGTCCGCTGCCCCGCGCAACCCATAGACTAGGCAAGCCGAACCAGAGGAGACAGAACTTGGCTGAAGCTATCATTGAAGCCCGGGCGGTCGAGAAATACTATCCGCAGGCCGATGGCAATCGCATTGAGGTGATTGCGCCCACTGACCTCAGCGTCTCTCCGGGAAAGATTGTGGGCTTGCTCGGCCCGTCAGGTTCAGGCAAATCAACCTTGCTGCGCATGCTGACCGGACTGTCGAAACCATCTTCCGGCCACGTGCTGTGGCATGGCAAACCCATGGACGGGCAGATTCCGCATGTCTCCATTGTCTTCCAGAGTTTTGCCCTCTTTCCCTGGCTCACTGTACTTAGAAAACGTCGAAGCTCCGCTCGTCGCGCGCGGTGCAGGCGCCATCGAGCGCCACAAACGGGCGCTCAAGATGATCGACACCGTTGGTCTCGACGGCTTTGAGACCGCCTATCCAAAAGAATTATCGGGCGGAATGAAGCAGCGAGTCGGCTTCGCGCGCGCACTGGTGGTTGAACCGGAAGTGCTTTTCATGGACGAGCCGTTTTCGGCGCTCGATGTCCTTACCGCCGAAAATCTTCGCTCCGAGTTGCTGGAGTTGTGGCTCAACAAGAAGATGCCGACCACCGCCATCTTCATCGTGACCCACAATATCGAGGAGGCAGTTCTGCTGGCGGACCGCGTTATCGTGCTCGGCCGCAATCCCGGCCGCATCCGTTCGGATTTCGAAATTGATATTCCGCAATACCGCGATCGCAAGTCTCCGCGCTTCTTGGCCTATGTGGATTACATCTACAAGACGCTGACGCGCCCCGACGAAGCAGCCTCTGTACCCGGCAAGACCGCCGGGCAATCCGCGGACGGCCAGCCGCGCACGCGCACCAAATTCCAAATGCTGCCCCACGCCCGTCCTGGGGGGATTGCCGGTTTCATGGAGTTGCTGGCCGACCGTGGCGGCCGCGACGATCTCTACAAGCTGGCCGATGAGCTGTCGATGGACGTGGACGATCTTCTCCCCATCGTGGATGCCTCGGTGATGTTAGGTTTTGCTGTCCTGCGCGAAGGCGACGTCGAGATCACGCCTGAAGGCCGCGCTTTCGGAGAGGCGGACATTCAGACTCAAAAGGGCATCTTCCGCAAAGCCGCTCTGGAGCATATCGCACTGCTGCGGCTCATCGAGAATACCCTCCACGCCAAACGCGACCGTGCCATTGGTGAGGAGTTCTTCCGCGACATCCTCGACGAACATTTCAGCGCCGATGAAGTGGAGCGCCAGTTCGGGACCGCACTGAACTGGGGGCGCTACGCCGAGATCTTCGACTACGACTCCGAAACTGGCCGACTGTTCCATCGCGAAGACGCCGACGTGTTGCCGGCGGCGAGCGAGGCCTGATGGCGCGCACCACGTGGCAGCCTATCAGGATCCTGGGCAAAGGCCCGTGGTCGCTGTTGCCCGCGCAAACCTGGTCGGTGCTGACCGACTTCGTTCATCTTCGCGGCCGGGTTGTCGGTTTTCTACGCGATTCTGGTGTTGGGCCGTACCTGGCTCGGCCCCTTCAATCCTCACGTTGAGATTTCACGCGATCCCACCAAGTTGCCGATGTACGCCGCTTACTCGCTGCTGCGGATCACGGTAGCCTATGTGCTTTCGCTCGCGTTCACCCTGGTGTACGGCTACGTCGCCGCCTATAACCCCAAAGCCGAGCGCATCATGATTCCTCTGCTCGACATTCTGCAGTCGATCCCGGTGCTCAGCTTTCTTGCCGGGAGTGATGCTGGCGATGGTGGCACTGTTTCCCCACCATCAGATCGGTGTGGAGATGGGTGCCATCCTGCTCATCTTCACCGGCCAGGTGTGGAACATGGCCTTCAGTTTCTACTCGTCGCTGAAGAGCATTCCGCGCGACATGCGCGAGGCGGCCAAGATTTACCGCTTTAATTGGTATCAGCGGTTCACGCAATTCGAATTGCCTTACGCAGCCATCGGCCTGGTGTGGAATTCGATGATGTCGGTTGCGGGCGGCTGGTTCTTCCTGATGGCTTGCGAGATGTTCGTGCTGGGCTCGCGCGACTTCCGTCTGCCAGGGCTGGGCTCGTACCTGCAAACCGCGGCCAGCGCGGGCGATACGCAAGCTATTTTGTGGGGCGTCGGCGTCATGATCGCGGTGATTGTGCTGCTCGACCAGATCGTGTGGCGTCCGGTCATCGCCTGGGCCGAGAAGTTCAAGATGGAGCAGGTCGAAAGCGCCGACGTGCCTACGCTCCTGGTTCCTGAATGTCATTCAAGGCTCGCGAGGATTGATTCGGCTACGCAAGCGTGTGATTCGGCCTTTGCAAGAGCGGCTAGCGATGCACTTCGTTCAGCAGCATGACAAGGTAGAAGATGCTCCGGCGGCGGCGTGGAAAGTGTGGACCGGTCGCGCCATCGCCGCGATCGCTGTGCTGGCGGTGCTGTATGCCGTGACTAAAGCGATCATCATGTTGACTGGCTTGAATGGCTGGGAATACCGCGAACTACTTACCGGTGCTGGTGCGACATTTCTGCGGGTGATCGCGGCGCTGGCGATTGGAGCGGCGTGGACGATTCCCGCGGGAGTGGCGATCGGCTTCAATCCCAGGCTGGCGCGCATCGCGCAGCCGCTGGCGCAGATTGCCGCATCGGTCCCAGCGACCGCGCTGTTTCCCATCGTATTGCTGGTGCTGATCCGAATCGGCGGCGGCTTGGGGCTGGGATCGATTCTGTTGCTGTTGCTGGGAACGCAGTGGTACATCCTGTTCAACGTGATTGCCGGAGCGATGGCAATCCCAACCGATCTGAAGGAAGCGTCGGACTTGTTCAAGTTCACTCGCGCGCAACGCTGGCGCAAGCTGATCCTGCCCGGCATCTTTCCTTATCTGATCACCGGTATGGTGACAGCTTCCGGCGGCGCGTGGAATGCCAGCATCGTGGCGGAATACTTTCGCCTGAAGGACAAAACATACACGACCGTAGGTTTGGGCGCGACCATTTCGCGCGCCACGGATGCCGGCAATTTTGATCTGCTGCTGGCTTCGACCATCGTGATGGCGATTATTGTGGTGACCGTGAATCGCTTGGTCTGGCGGAGAATGTATCGGCTGGCGGCCACGCGGTATACGCTGGAAACGTAGAGGACGCTTTTCGCTTTTCGCTTAGGGCTGTCGGCTGTCAGCCATCAGCCATGAGCTTGAAACGGTTGGCGTCAACGCGAGTTGTAATTCAATCGATGCTGTCGTCCCGAGGGCTTCAGGGCGTGTGTCGTGTGTGAGACCTGTGCCGTCCCTGAAGGGACTCGGATATATTCCCCACCTTACCCAGGGCTTACGCCCTGGGCTAAAACAAATTACGCCCCTGCGGGGCTTTATTTCATGGAATCCGTTCCACCATGCCAACGCGAAATGGGTTCTCACGCGCTCTTCAGCCCGAGCGGAGGGACCTGCTTTTCTGGACGGGCGAGTGATGGCACCAACGATTAGACCGGCAACTGCCCCGCCCTCGCCAAAACCGGGCTAGAACGGGGCACCCCAGGGTTTAGCCATTAATTTGCTAACCCCTAACCCCTAGCCCCTAGCCCCTAACCACTGCTCTTCAACACTAACTGTTCCGCTGGCGAGAACGCGTGGTTGCGAATCATCAGCGTACTCAACAGGGAAGTCAGTCCTGACGACGCGAGAATCATCGCGATCACGACGAACTGATAGATCGCGGCGTACAGGGGGTCGGCGCCGGAGAGCAACATTCCCGTCATCAGTCCCGGAATCCACACAATTCCGAGCGAGCGGAGATTGTCGATTGCGGGAATCAGCGACGCATGGATACTCGACTCGGCATAGCTCGCGACGGTGTGCTCGGGTGCAGCGCCCAGCGCCAGCGCGGTCTCAATTTCGCCGGCGTGGGCCAGTACCTCCGAGCGAAAGCGGTTCAACGCCAGCCCGTTGGTGTTCATGGCGTTGGCAATGATCATGCTTCCCACGGGGATGAGCGACGTGATCGCAGTGTCGATCACTCCGGCCCAGGTCATGATGGCGGTGACCAATCCCGCGCCCGCGGCAATCGAATAGGTGGACACTTTGCGTGCGCCGGGAATGTTCTTGGCGCGCTTGGCCGAGATGGAACCTGCCGCGATGATCATGCCGGTAAGCAGGAAGACACTGGTCCAGCGCGGGCTCTTCAGCAGCAGAGCCAGGATCGATCCTACGGCGACAATCTGGACGAGGCCGCGAACCAGAGCGATAGCGGCGTCGCTCTCCAGATGAATGTTGCGGCGCCGCGCCAGCAGGACCACTAGCAAAGCGAGCACCGAGGCAATCGCGGCTTGGGCGAAGCCAAGCGTCAGTTGTGTGTGGAAGAGCGATTTAAGCACCCAGCACCTCCGCCGGTTTTCCATATAGAACGAGGCGACCGGCTTCCATCAGTGCAACCCGGTCGCACATGCGGCGCGCCTGGTCACGGTCGTGTGTGACCATCACGCAGGTTAGTGATGCATCCTTCACCAGCCTGCAAATTAACTGTTCGACGCCCGCCTTCGCCTGCTCATCGAGCGCCGATGTCGGCTCATCGAGCAGCAGAATTTCGGGACGATTGGCCAGCGCTCGCGCCAGCGAAACCCGTTGCTGCTCGCCGCCAGACAGATTGCTCACATCGCGTCCGGCAAAACCGGGCAGGCCGACACGCTCCAGCAACCGTGCGATGTCTTCGTCCGCTAGAACCTCACCGCGTTGCAGAGGTCCAAAGCGAATGTTGCCCGCCACGCTGCCCGGAAAGAGGAAGGGGCGCTGCGTCACCATGCCGACACGGCGACGCAGCTCGCGAGGAGGGAACTGACGGTAATCCTGGCCATCGAGGAAAACGGTGCCGCTGGTTGGCTCATCAAGACGGTTCAGCAATCGCAGCAACGAACTTTTACCCGAGCCGCTGGCCCCGACGATGCCCAGCATTTCGCCGCCGAACACATTGAGCGAAATATCGGTGACGATGGAAACATCTCCCACACTGCGTCCCAAATGTTCGGTCCGCAGCACCACGCCAGTCGCAGCCTCTTGGGCGACGCTCATCGTTGCAGGTGTCCGTGGTAGATCTTGGTGTCGTACTCGAGCGTGACATGGCCGCTCTCGGCATGGGAAGAAAACAGATGCGGCAGTTCGCGCATCATCGCTTCGTGCTTTTCGCCTGCCTTAGGCACGTACGACGACGACAGCAATCGGCCGCGCAGGCCGTCGAAGTCAAGCGCCTGCCGGTTGCGCTGTTCGATCAGCTTGACTTCATCGGGAGCGAAGAAGCGTTGCAGCGCGTCATAGCTGGCCAGATATTTGTGTGCGACCTGTTCGTAATCGGAGGAATGGCGACGCACGAAATCCTCATACGCTTTGAGGAACGGTTTGGATGTCGTGTCGCGATCATGCCACACCAGCACCACCCAACCCTCCGGCTTCACGATGCGCGCGAACTCCTTTCGCGTGTCGTTGGGGCGGAACCAGTGGAATGCCTGACCGGCGATGACGAAGTCGGCACTCGCATCAGCGAGGCCAGTGGCTTCGGCGCTGCCATCCACCATGCTGAAATTTGGATACGCCGCCAGATAGCTCTCGCCGGCAATGCGCATCTCGTGATTCGGTTCGACACCTACGACGCGGTTGCCGTTCTCCAGGAATATCTTTGCCAGCAGGCCGGTGCCACAGCCCACGTCAGCTAGAGTGTGCTCGGGACGTAGTCCGCAGGCCCGTTGCAACGCCTGCACCACGTCTTGCGAGTAGTGCGGCCGGTACTTTATGTAGTCGTCCACCCGGTCGGAGAAGCGTGCTTTGGGATCGTGAGTTGTTTCAGCCATGGGTGTATCTTAACTTGACCCGATGACTTCGAAGCGCACAACAAAACCGCCTCTGGTGAATGCCATTTCCGACGCGATCCGCAAGATTCCGCGTGGGCGGGTCAGCACCTATGGCGCAATCGCCGCGGCCGCCGGTTATCCGCGCTGTGCCCGCCACGTTGGACGGGTTCTGCACCAGGTGAGCGGGCTGCCATGGCAGCGAGTTTTGGGCTCAGGCGGCCGGATTTCGCTGCGCGGTGAGTCGGCCCTGGAGCAGCGCTTCCTGCTGGAATCGGAGGGCGTGCGCTTCCGCGGTCGGCGGGTCGACATGCAGAACTTTGAGCACCGGTTTCAGAAAAACCCGTCGCAAACCGGCCGCCTCCAAGGATAAGCGGCTACCGCGAAAGTAGTACATGAAAACGTCTGCAGTGGACATTGAGCCATGCGTGCCGTAGATTAATGACAGGTTTACGCTACCCCTACAGTTTTATGAGTACTTCGGGCCCCCTTAAGATTTCAGTTGTCGCGATGACTCTGCTGTTGGCGATGCCCACTTTGGCGCAGCGCTATCAGGGGCGCGACCATCACGTTTTTCATCCGCCCGTGCAAGCCAAGCATCAGAGTGCGCCGTCTGCAAGCAACGCCACGCGGGTGTCTTCCGTCAGTGGAAACCCATCCATATCGCGGGGCCATAACGTCGATCTAAGCGCGCCGCACAACGACACCGCGCATACCCAGGTGCCCGCGGCCACAGGCCCAGTTCGTCCCCGCTAGGCTTGCCTGAATAATGCACGCGACGATTTTCCGCCCCGCGTAATCCTTCAATTTTCCGGCGGGACTTGCAGCGCGGTAGCGGCTTGCATTCCATCGGCAATCTCCGGCAGGATTCCGAGTTTACGGTAGATCGGGCGTATGAGGGCGCGAATTCGGGAAAGCTTGCCAATGAACCACAGCCCTCCCGCGATACAACAGAGGCCTCCGATGGCCAACGTGTACGGCGCGCCGATGCGGCTGGCTACGATGCCGGCGAACAAGCTGCCGAACGGCGCCATCCCCTGGAATGCCATGGAATAAAAGCTCATCACCCGCCCGCGCTTGTCCTCATCCACGATAGTCTGCAAAACCGTGTTACTGGCGGCCATCTGCTGCATCATGCCAAAACCGGTCACGACCATCAGCAGCAGCGAGAGCCAAAGCAGGTGAGAGAACGAGAAAGCGATCAGCGCGCCGCCAAAGACGCAGGCCATTGCCGGGATCACGCGACCCAGACCGAGTACGGACTTGCGCGCCGCCAGCCAACCGGCGCTGATCAGCGCTCCGAATCCGGAGGCGCCCATGAGGAATCCCAGCGTGTGCGCTCCGCCATGCAGTACGCGTCCGGCAAACAGTGGCATCAGGACCGTGTAGGGCATGCCAACCAGGCTAACCAGACCGAGCAGCAAGAGAATCGAACGGATAGGCACGAAGCTGGCGACGTAGTGCCAACCTTCTTTAAGCTCCTGGAACACGCGCTGGCGCGGCTTCATCTCTTGTTTGCGGCGAATAACCATGGCCAACAGGGAAGCGATGACTGCGAGATAACTGAATCCATCGATCAGAAAGCAGTAGCCCTCGCCGGCCACCGCTATGACAGCGCCGGCGATCGAGGGCCCGATCAGACGCGACGCATTCACCATGGAGGAATTGAGTGCGATGGCATTGGCCAGGTCCTCGCGGTTCTCGACCATTTGTATGACAAAGGCCTGGCGGGCCGGCATGTCGAAGGCGTTGATGGCACCTTGAAACAGGCTGAGGAGGAGGATGTCCGTCACGGTGATGCGATGGCTTAATGCCAGCACAGCCAGGCCGAACGATTGCAGCATGGAGAGGGTTTGCGTGACGATCAGGACGCGATGGCGGTTCCAGCGATCGACCCAGACTCCGGCAAACGGGCCCAGCAGCAACACCGGAATCTGCCCGGCGAATCCCACCAGACCGAGCAGGAAAGCCGAGTGGGTCAGCCGGTACACCAGCCAGGCAGTCGCGATGCGCGTCATCCAGGTGCCGATCAGCGACACCGTCTGCCCCGAGAAAAACAGCATGTAATTGCGGTGGCGCAGGGCGCGGATAGCAAACTTCCAATCGGAACCGGCGCTGTCGTTTGCGGGCTGTAGAGACTTGTTGGGCATGCAATGGTTCCGGCTCGCGCTATTACGAGAGATGTTGCTCGAGAAAGGAGAGGCTTAAGTTCCACGAGAGTTGCGCGGCGCGCGGATTGTAACTGGACCGCTGATCGCAGAAAAAGCCGTGTTCCGCATCGGAAAATATCACCTCAATCCAAGGCTGGGGAGAAGCCTGCATTCCCTCCGAAACCTGCCACCGCTGCTCAGGACCAATGTGCTGGTCTCGTCCGCCCCAGTAGAAAAGCATCGGGCCAGAGCTTTTTCCGGCGAGGGCAAGCATCTCGGCAGTTGCGGCGCCGTAATAAGAAATGGCAGCTTTCAGGGGCACAGTGGTATTCGCCAGAAACGACACTCGCCCACCCATGCAGAAACCCACGCAGCCAACGCGGTCGCCGCAGCGCTCCTGCAAGAATCGATGTGAGGCATGCACATCGCTCTGCAGTCCCGCTGTCGTGGTCTGTTTGGCAATGGGCATCACGCTGGCTAGGTCGTCGTACCTGCCTTCAAACCCGAATGCGACGCGGTGATACAGTTCAGGAGCCAGCGCAGCATAACCGAGCTTCGCGAATCGTTCCGTCACCTCACGGATATGCGAGTTCACACCGAAGGCCTCTTGGAAGATCATCAGGCCGGCCTTGGCTGCTCCATCTTTCGGCAGAGCCGACCAGGCACGCATAATGGTTCCGTCTTCAACCGCTAGCTCGACATATTGCGATGTGATCTCTGGCATGGGTTCCTCGTTAATCTAGGATTACATAAGATGCTTCGGGAACATGCCCCGTCCTCGTTATGTTGGAGAGATTCTTGGCAAGGGTATTTGCCGATCGGAATGGTATGCGGAGCTTCGTTTCGGTAACCGGAAATTAACATTTCCGAAAGGCGGCTGTTATAGAATTGAAACCTATGCAAGATAGGCCACTGCAAATAGAGAAGATCGCCGATCCAGATGGGTCCGATATAGTCCTCCGCATCCACGGTCCACTCTTATTAGGAAACTTTTTCCCGCTCCAGACCGCGGTGCGGGCCGACTCTTCAAAATTGTTGATCATCGATGTGTCCGACATGCCATACATCGATTCCGCAGGAATCGGTTGCCTGGTGGGTGCCCACGTTTCCAGGGAGCACTCGGGCCGCAGTTTGATTATCGTCGGCGCTAATGACCGGCTGCTGACCTCGTTGAAAGTTACGAAGGTCGACCAGCTCTTCACCTTTGCTCCCACAGTGGAGGAGGCCCGCAGGCACGCTAGCGGGGGCTAGTCCAATCAATCTTCACCCGAGCAGCATCCACGTCCCAGCTCTGATAGACTTTTTTCCGGCATGTGGGATCCACGTCCGCGGCGCCATCGCGATCATTCCTCAGAATCGCGAATAACGCGCCACTTGGGCGACGGCCCTGGCATGGGAGGATGGTGTATGTCTACTGCAGTAAGCACAGCGCAAATCCACAATCGCGTTCAGGAATTCGTCAGCCGGCCGCGCAAGATGTTTATCGATGGAAAGTGGGTGCAGGCGGCCTCCGGAAAAACCTTCCCAACCTATAACCCCGCTACGGGAGAGGTCCTGGCGCAGGTCGCCGAAGGCGATCGCGAGGACATCGATCGCGCGGTGAAGGCGGCGCGCAAGGCCTTCGAAAGTGACGCTTGGGCTGACATGACGGCCTCGCAGCGCGGCCGCCTTATCTGGAAGCTCGGCGATTTGATCGAAGAGCACCTGGAAGAATTCGCGCAGCTTGAAAGTCTGGACAATGGCAAGCCGCTGGCGGTGGCACGTGCCGCCGATGTACCGCTGGCGGTCGATCTGTTCCACTACATGGCGGGATGGGCCACCAAGATCGAGGGCAACACCATTCCATTTTCACCGAAGTATCTTGCTTACACCCGGCGCGAGCCGGTTGGGGTTGTAGGCCAGATCATCCCGTGGAATTTTCCGCTGCTGATGGCGGCGTGGAAGCTGGGTCCGGCACTAGCGACAGGCTGCACGGTCGTGTTGAAGCCGGCCGAGCAGACTCCGCTGAGCGCGCTGCTGTTGGCCGAGTTGATTGCCGAGGCCGGTTTTCCGGATGGCGTGGTGAACGTGGTGCCGGGTTACGGCGAGACGGCTGGCGCGGCGCTGGCGTCGCATCCTGACGTGGACAAGGTCGCGTTCACCGGATCCACCGAAGTTGGCAAGCTGATTTTGCAGGCGGCTGCCGGCAATCTGAAGAAGGTCTCGTTGGAGTTGGGTGGCAAGTCGCCGAACATCGTCTTTGCCGATGCCGACATGAAGGCGACCATTCCCGGAGCGGCGAGTGCCATTTTCTTCAACCACGGTCAATGCTGCTGCGCCGGATCGCGGCTCTACGTAGAGCAGAATGTCTTCGACCAGGTGGTCGAGGGCGTATCCGAACAGGCGAAGAAAATAAAAGTTGGTCACGGTTTCGATCCTCAAACTGCGATGGGACCGCTTGTCTCCGAAGAGCAGATGAACCGCGTCTGCAATTATCTCGAGATTGGGCTCAGCGAAGGCGCCGAGGCGGTGGTAGGCGGACACAAGCGGCCGGGTGCGGGATATTTCGTGGAGCCGACCGTCATGGTCAAGACCAAGCCAGACATGAAGGTTGTGCGCGAGGAGATCTTTGGGCCCGTGGTTTGTGCCATGCCGTTTAAGGATGTGGACAAACTCATCGCCGAAGCCAATCAGAGCGAGTACGGCTTAGCGGCTGCGGTTTGGACCCGCGACATCAGCAAGGCGCATCGCATTGCCGAGAAGGTGCGCGCCGGCACGGTGTGGATCAACTGCTACAACGTCTTCGACGCAGCCTTGCCTTTCGGCGGATACAAGCAATCAGGCTGGGGCCGCGAGATGGGCCACGAAGTATTGGAAATGTACACCGAGGTGAAGGCAATCTGCGCCGCGATTTAGGCGAGGAAGGTCGACTTGGGCTTCCGCGGCTGTGATCATTTTAATGACCGCAGCGGCGAAGTGTTTTAGCTCGCAGCCGACGCGGCGCGAGAACTGCATTGACTCGTGCGGCAATTTGAAAGCGATGAGCTTTGAAGGGGCACGGCTTTCAGCCGTGCCTTTTGTGTCGGGAGAAAGTTGGGCTTCAGCCCCTGAGGGAACTTGCACTGCGCCTCAGGAATCGAAGTCCCTCGGCGGCTAAAGCCGTCATAATGACGCAGATTTACGGCACGGCTGAAGCCGTGCCCCTTCAAAGCATTCTGTCTCCGTTGGGGGAAGAACGCTTATCCGCCAGAAAAGAGGCAAGGTCCTGTGAGCTCGTCCGTGCACCGGAACAGGACCTTGCGATGCCCGCCGCGCAACCTTCCGACCTGCGCAGGCGGGTTGGGCAATCACTGCCCGAGTATTTCGGTTGTCAAAAATCGTTCGTCAGGCGAAGGCACTGAGCCAGCCTGTTTTGTTTTGGCGCCGGTGCACACTATGAGTTTCTCAACGGCAAAACAAAAAGCACCGAAACAGGTACGTCTACCTTGTTTCGGTGCCAGCTTCAAACTAGCACATGGCGGCTGAGGCAGGTAGCATTTTCGAGGGATATTTTGGAGGCGGTTCCCGAAATGGAACAGCGGGGTTCCCACTCATTCCTCGTTTTGGAATGAGTGGGAACCGATTACTTCAACGACGAGTTTTCGATTGCATCAACTCTTCTCCCCACACATTCGAAAGTCGCGAATGTGTGGGGCACCCACAGCAACTTTGGAATCGCTCTAGTAGGTTCGCGTAACGTGTACCACGGCGACTCCTACCGCTCCGGTTCCATCCCACGCGTTCACTCCGATAGTGTGAAGGCCCATCGGTGTCGGGACCCACATCTGAAGTGTCGGCGAGCCATGTGAGTAAGCATAGAGTACGCCGTCAACATAAACGGCCCACTCCGTTATCGCTCCATTCCCACTATGCGCGTTGGCGATGACGTTGGTATACGGACCAGCGTCGGGGAAATAATCATAAGGAGAGGTAATCGCGACCACAGGCCCAAAGAATTCAGCTATGCCCGCCGCCTGTGCCCCGTCACCCGGACAAGGCGAAATGCGCAGCATGTCGCAGGTGCCACGCAGCATGTCGTTTTGCATGATGTGCGTGGAGGTTTGATAATTGCGGTCCGTCTTCGACCCGATGACCGCAAAGAAAATGTGTCCGCCACAGCCCTGTGGTTGCCACGAACTGCATGAATCATCACCCTGGAGTTCGCCCTCGTCAAAGGTAACCAACAGGACGCCGTCGCCTCCGGGCTGGAAGTATCGCGATTGCAGCAAGGCAGGTAGAACCTCAGACAGATATTGATCGGCGTTATGCAGCGCTGTCTCGTCGTCGTCCCCGGGATCGTGACCATCATGCGTCAAGTCGGGGACAAGCCACGTGTAGTTTGCAACATTGTCGTCCGCCAGGTCGGCGGCGAAATTGCTGTTCCACGGCACCATATGCAGCTGTTGGCTACGAGAATTGACCACATCGCTTAGAAATGCATACGGGTTGTGACGCTTCACATACTCACCGGAGGAAACTCCCATGTAACCGGCCGACGGCATGGACTGAAAATAGCCTCGCCAGGTGAGCCCTCTGGCATTCAGTTCGCGGACCATGTTGTCCGGGGTGTAGGGCTGGTTGCAGCCGTTGCCGTTGCAGTTTCCCCCGTCCGACTCGCCGTCGTGAGGCGCGGCGCCGGCCACGACTTCCAGATACGCGTTGAAGGAGCCATGCGATGGCGAGTATGCCTGTAAGCCCTCCCCGTACTGGCTGGCCAATCCGGAGAGGTAGGGCATGTACCGCATCGCTTGATCGTCGCTGCGGTTCTCGAGCATCAAGATGAAAACGTGTGACGACTGCTGAGCCGAAGCGGCGGTCGCAAGGAACAAAGCAAAGGCAAAGGCAAAAAGTGAACGCATGCCGGGAATATAGTTGGCTGACTCTAATTCCCAATTACACTGCGGAGCTTAGAAGCAGATTCTCTTTCACCCTAGTATCTGCTCAGGCTTAATGTTTCAAATTGATGAAAATCGACATTCTGGAGTAGTTTCATGTTTGGTGGATAGGGTGGAGCAGATGGTAATTATGCACGCCTGAAAGGCGTGCTCCACCCATTGCCTAAGCACCTATGGGAAACTGCTATAGACCGACTTAATCGCCAGTAGTTGCCTGGCTGAGACTTTCGACCGCAACGCGCGCGACCGCAATGTTTGTCAGCGGCTGCTCGATATTACGCGAGTGCATTACCGCAACTTTCGCGCGATGCGATTCTTCGTTCTTCGCAACCCAGTTGCGACGCTCCACGAAAGTTTCCGGCTCGTAGGTGACGCCGTTAGCCAGACGTCTGTCTTCGCGTTTCGATGTCCATAACAAGATTGGCCCGACTGCGACGCGTACCAAGCGGGTGACCGCACCAAACGCGGATTCGACTTCGCGCCGTAGTTCGCGAATCCGCTTCGATACCGACGGGTTCGTCGTTCTAAGTCGTCTCTCCATCGCCCAGAGCGCCGCATTGTAGGTGGTGCGCAGCTTCCTGGCTTCTTCGGCGAAGCGACGTCGCACTCGCAGGTCGGGATCATTGTGATAGCGCTTCCATCCCTGGAAGATGGTTTCGCAGATGCGAAATAAGCTGGGACCGTTGCGTTCGAAGTCGTGCCGGAAGGCCCAATCCAGAAAGCTCTTCGACTGGTCACGCGAGATGGCGGCATGCTTGTAGTTGAATTTGTACTGCCCGTGAATGTCAGCCAGGTCGACGTCGTCGAGCATGCGCCCTTCTTGCTGCATCTGGGCGAACAGCGGAGTGCCCGGCACCGGTGTGTACAGCATGAACTGGTGGAAATCGGTTCCATGCGAAACCGCGTAGTCGATCTCGTCGTGAATGTTCTCGGGCGTATGGTGCTCGAGCCCGACGATCGTCGAACCGAGGATCTTGATTCCATGCTGGCGCAACTCCGCCGCCAGCGCTCGCGTATCGGAGTTCTTTAGCTTGGCATAGCTGGAGTTAGGCGACTCGAGTCCCACCCAAATCCACGAAACCCCCAGTTGCACCAGCTCTTCCATGCTGTATTTGCGGATGGCATTCACCGACGAGAAAACGTAAAGCGCCCAGCTCTTGTCAGCTTCCTTCATGCGCGCCAGAAGTTGCATAGCACGCGGACGATTCAACAGAAAATTCTCATCCATCATGAAGAACGAATTCACGCCCAGAGAATTCTCCATATGTTGCATGACTTCAAAAAGCTGGTCTCCGGTTTCGTAGAAGTGGATGCTCTTACCTTTGCCGCCGAAGAAAGACGACGTAGTGCAGAAGTTACATCCCAGCGGACATCCGACCGACGGAATGATGGTGGCGGCAGTATCGCGCGTAGTATCAGGCACCCGCATCCCCAGAATTCGAAAGCCAAAGCCGGAGACGATTTCCGGGTGGGCAATCGGTGCTGCAGGATCTTCGCCAAGATAACGGCGCATCCAGGAAATGCCCTCGCCGCGAACGATGTAATCCGCATCAATTAATGTATCCAGTCCAGGGATAGCAGCGACGTGTCCGCCCACGACGATGATCGAGTTAGGCGATAGCCGGCGGACTTGGCGGCACATCTCGCGCACCTTGCCGAAATTTGGAATGATTCCAGAAATCCCAACGATGTCGTAATCGGAGGAGGTAAGTTCACGCTGAAAGTCTTCGAGGGTCGGGAAGTCGAGCAGGGTGCTGGGCGCGGAGATGTTCCGCTGGATCATCATCAGTCCCCAGGAGCGGTGGAACATGCGCAGCGAGAAGCTGCCTTGCTCGCGCGTGACCTGATTGTGATACAGCTCCATGGGGTTGATGGAGCGGCTTCCGAACTCGTCGTCCTGCGCGTACGGGCCAAACACGGAACTCAGCAGCACCCGCGCCTGAGTCCCTTTGGGATGTCGAGTAATCCAATCAAAGTTTGATGTCGAAATCATAAGTTCATGGTAGGGAACCGTCGATATCGATTGCGGTGATATATGCCGCACGCTGGTTGAAATGACAGAACTATTACATTGCTGATCATCTTGGGAAACTTGACCAAAACACGGAAATGCCGTTGATCGGTAGCCGGGAACATCGCGACATTAATCCGTGGCTGATCGCGATAGCCGTCATGTCGAGCACATTCATGGAAGTGCTGGACACGACCGTGGTCAACGTTTCACTGCCGCATATCGCCGGTAGCTTGTCCGCCACCAACGATGAGGCCACCTGGACGCTCACCTCGTACCTGGTTGCCAATGCCATCATCCTTCCCATGACCGGCTGGCTAGCCGGGCGCTTCGGCCGAAAACGGTTGCTGATGCTGTCGGTGACCGGCTTCACTGCCGCATCATTCCTATGCGGACTGGCGCCGTCTCTGCCATTCCTCATTATTTGTCGCGTGATTCAAGGCGCGTGCGGCGGCGGACTGCAGCCGCTTTCGCAAGCCATCCTGTTGGAATCGTTTCCGCCCGAGAAACGCGGCCAGGCCATGGCCTTCTGGGCCCTCGGCATCGTGGTAGCGCCCATGCTCGGGCCGGTAGCCGGAGGCTGGCTTACCGATAACTACAGTTGGCGCTGGGTCTTCTACATCAACATTCCGATCGGGGTCGTTGCCCTGATTCTGACTGAAATATTCATCTTTGATCCGCCTTATCTGCGGCGCAAAAAAACCGGCATCGACTATTGGGGAATCGGATTGCTTGCAGTCGGTATCGGAAGCCTTCAGATCATGCTCGACAAGGGGCAGGAAGACGACTGGTTTGGTTCGCACTTCATCGTGACGCTCTCCGTGCTGGCGGTGGGTGGGCTTACCGCGCTGATCATTCGCGAATTGAGAGCGCAGCACCCGGTCTTAGATCTTGGAGTGTTCAAGTACCGGTCGTTTGCCATCGGTACCTTCCTGATGACCGTGATCGGCTTCGTTCTTTACGGAAGTACGGTACTGCTGCCGCTGCTGATGCAAGTCTTGCTGGGCTATACGGCGACCCACGCCGGCGTTACGAACTTGCCGCGCGGGCTGGCATCGTTCCTGATCATGCCCATTGTCGGCCGCCTGACCGGAAAGTTCGACCATCGGAAGCTGCTCGGAATCGGGGTGGTGGCGTCAGCCTACGCCATGTGGGAGCTTTCCCGCTTCAGCTTGAATGTCGCCTCGGTCAATTTCTGGTGGCCACTCGCGATTCAAGGTGCGGCTTTGGGTTTTGTGTTCGTTCCGCTTACCACGATCACCAATAGCCCTATCCCAAATGAGCGCATGGGCAATGCCACCAGCTTGTTCAACCTGATGCGAAACATCGGCGCCAGCATCGGAATCGCCATGGTCGAGACCGTCCAATTCCGCAGTCAGCAGAAGCACATCAACATCCTGGGTGGGCATGTATACGCGCAGAGTACCGCTACCCAGCAGATGTTCGAAAGCATGAAAGCGTTGTTCATGAGCCAGGGTTCAAGCGCCGCAACGGCGACCCAACAGGCATATCAGGCGATTTGGGCAATGGTGCAGCGGCAGGCGGCCATGCTCTCCTACAACGACACATTTCTGTTCATGGCGTTTATGTTTATCGCCATGTTGCCATTCTTGTTCCTACTGAGGAAGCCGAAGCCAGGGAAGGCGGGGGCGGCAATGATGCACTGAGGAGGTCTCGCGCCGTCAAGAATTACTTAGACCGGTTCCTGGATTAGTGTATCCGCGCCCGTTCGGGTAGTGCGGCGCTTCAGCGTCGCGTTCGCCGCGCCAAAAGGCCTCGCTTAAGCGATTTTTTCTTCTTGTCCTATACGCGGGCCTGAAGGCCCGCACTGCCCGTGCAAACCGGACGTACCTATTGCGGAACGAGCCCACCGCAGAGACACAGAGGGCACGGAGTTTTTGTCTCAGTGAACTCCGTGCCTCGGTGGTGAGCTTTCTTTAGATGGGCGCGCCACTAACGTTACTGCGCTGGGGCCTCCGTTGGCGGCTGCGAGAGCTTCTGCAGATGCTCGGCAATGCGGGCTAACTGCTTCTGGCGCATCTGGTCGGCTGTGGTGCGCTGATCGGCAGTCAGTACCTGAGTGTAGATCTGGTGTTGCATGCTCTGTTTCTGGACCATCAACTGGGCCATCAGTTGCGACTGCTGATTCGCAATGGCAGTTACCTTGGCCTGATCGAAAGCGCCGTTGGCGGTAGCGGTCAGCATGGCCTGCCGGTTTTCAGCAAGTTGCTGCATCAAGGGACGCATGGTCGCGTGCTGCGCCTGCATCATGGTCTTGATCTGCGCCTTCTGGGCATCGGTCAGGTTCAGCTGTTTGGCCATCCAGCCCATATGAGCGTGCCGGTGTCCACCACCCCATCCCGCAGCACCCTGTGCGTCACTCTGCTGCGCGTAGGAAAGCATTACCGTGCCACACAGCACCAGCGCCAACAACGCGATCGCTACGCTCCAAAACTTGGTTTTCATAATCTCTTCAACTCCTCCTTGACAGGTCCTCTGTCACATATTGAAACACTACCCACCGGATTTCGACGGTAAAGTCTGGTAACGCAACTGTTAAGTTTTGTCTTGCAGTCCATGCCAAGATGTTCTGCCAAAACTTAAGAAGCTACCCGTTATTGCTGATTCTGGGGGTAAGAGTTCCCGAAGTTTCTTGCCAGGCCAAATCGAGTCCTGCCTTGCGACCAAGTGATAGCATCTGGCGTGCAATAGTCGCCCGCTCATAGGCATACGGAGGCGGAATGGAAGCTGTGAATTGTGAACGCCTGTTCGTAGTCACCGGGGGGCCGGGTTCAGGAAAGACTACCCTGGTCGACGCGCTGGCGGAGCATGGTTTTTGCACCATGCCTGAGGCCGGCAGGGCCATCATTCAAGATCAGGTGGCCATCACTATCTTCCGATTTTCAAATGAGGACACGGAGGAGGCTTAAAGACAAGCCACGTCCTCTTCAATTTCGGCCCGTCCGGCATTGAACTCAAATGATCGAAAGAATGCGAGATTGTTAGTGAGCAACTACGGCAAGAACACCTGGGACGGAGCTGAAATCTTAACGTTCTTTGCCCCGCTCTTTACCTGCAGGGCATGCAGTTTCTGGTCGCCACCTTGAGCCGGAACAAAACTCATTACCCACTGCTCGTCGACTGCAGACAGCAGTGATTGGACGGCATCCGGAATCCTTTCCACGGTGACCAAGCGGCCACCAGTGGTCCGGCTGAATTCGTTCATCCTGTCGGGGCCGCGGCGAGCCGGTCCGGTGAAGGTGCTGGGAATCAGCACAGGAAAAATCGCTACACCCTGCTTCTGTGCAGCTTCTTCTGCTGTCGTGTGATTGATGTGACTTGCGTTGTCTTCACCATCCGAAATCAGCACGATCACGCGACGTGGATTCTTTGCATTCTCTGGGCTGCCGAACTTGTATCTGGCAGTTTGTTCGATCGCGTCGTAAATCGCCGTTCCTTTGTCAAACTTGATCGCATTTAAGTTGAGTTCAGCGCGTTCCGGCGACATTGGCGTCTGACTCATCGCGGCCCTGTCGTTGAACACCACAAGATATCCCTGATTCCCGCGCACGGCCAAGGCTCGAAAGAGCTGCACTCCCAATTCTCGTATTGTCTTAGCCTCTTCTCCATCAGACTTACTAACATCGACGAGCAAAGCGAATAGCAGCGGATCATCTTTGGCAGGCCGAATGTCGGTCACATGAGCGGGTCTCTTATCGATGGCAACGGCAATGTCCGATGAGGTGAGACCTAAGGGTAAGCCGTTCTTGTACGACGCCGTTATGAAAACTCGCGCCTGATTCCCGTCCCCTTGAGCGGATTGTGAATCCAGGGCCGCGATGCCCTGTAATGAGAGGCCTAGAGCAACAATGCCACAAAGCAGCTTCGTTAGTGCCAGTCGCATCGCACCTCAATTAAGGACAAATATCCGATTATGAAAGTCCAAGAATCGTTATGTATGTCGGGCTAACTTAGTTTGCCGACACACTTTGCCGTGAAGCAGCCAACTCCTTTGCCCGATCGCTCGCCCTTTCTCTCTCGCCCACTTCATGCAACTGGAGATCTTTGGTCTCCGGCGAGAACCACAGGCTGACGAAAGTCATAATTGCGCCGACCGTCAGCACTACCGCTGGCGACAACCACATGTCCTGTTTTTCAATCCCAGAAATAAACGGGATCTTGTGGGCCCACCATACGTAAACGCTGAACCACGCTCCCAGCAGTGCTCCCGAGGAGTAGCCGAAGCCGACACCCGCTGCACGCCGCTTGGTCGGGAAACGCTCGCACAAGTAGGCGGGAACCACTCCCCATGCCAGTTTCAGCATCGCCGCCATTACGCATCCCAGCACCGCCATCCACAAATTCCGCTGGATCGCCGCGTGATAGAGCACATAAAACACCGGAATTCCGAATACGACGAGAAATACGCAGTACCACTGGGTAAGAATCTTTCTTCCGGTCTTGTCCGACAGCCAGCCATAAAAGTTGTATCCGAGGAACGCCATGAAGAGAGCAAAGCCGTAGATCAGGCTATAGGTCGTGGTATTGAATCCACGTCCCTTCAAGGTGAGGATGTTCGGCAGAAATCCGTAAACCGAATAATCGGTGAGGAACAAGCCGGTCATGAAAAAGAAGACCTGCAGGAACTCCCATAGTTGTGGCGGTTTGAACAGGTTCAGGAATGGAGACTTCTCGATCTTTCCTTCTGCCTTAGTCTTTTCAAATTCAGGCGATTCTTGCAGGTTGTTCCGGATATAGAGCGCCAGGAAAACCGGGATGACGCCGGTCATGAAGGCGATGCGCCAGCCGTACGCCGCCATGGCTTCTTTGGTGGTCAGGAACGAAATCAGCGCGAACACCAGCGACGCAAATACGTAGCCCAGGGGGAAGCCCGATTGGATGAAACCACCAATGGCGCCGCGTTTCTTTTGCGGCGCGTATTCAATGGCAAAGGTGTGGCCGACTGCATACTCGCCACCGAAGAAAATTCCCATGAACAACCGCAGCACGCAAAAAATAACATACGACCAGACGCCAATTTGGGCATAGGTGGGGAGAAATCCTCCCAGCAGCGACATCACGCCCACACCGCCGATGGTTAGAATCAGAAGAAAGCGCCTTCCAATTTTATCGGCATAGCGGCCAAAGACCGCCGAACCGATCGGCCTTGCGGCCATGGTAATGGAATAAGTGAATACGATGACAATGTATTGCCAGGCCGCACTGCCCTTGGGTGAAACGAACACCTTCACCAGGATCGGCGCCATGACCAGCACAAGTGCCATGTCATACGCGTCCAGCATGAATCCCAAAAACTGGGATGCCATCGCCATCTTTGTTTGTTTCGATAATTGCTGTTCCGCCATAAGAACTCCTACCGAAGAGAATGGGCCGCAATGCGGATCAGATTTACCACGCGAAGCCGACGAAATTTAGCGACGGGCGTCACTCGCGATTGTGATGCGTAAACATCCGCTGGTGATCATTCTGCGAAGCGCAAAGCGCGATGCCCAGGCGATGGCAAGCGACGCTCGCGCTCCCACAAAAGTGGCAACCGCCCTTGCCGAGTCTTCATGAACACCTCGTTACTTTCTCCTAACCAACGCAGGGTCTGCGACTTATGAGGTGGACAGGAAGCGGAGTATAGATTATCCCTCACAATCGCAGTGTGAGCAATATCACAGTTAGGGGTGAGGAATGTCCGCCAGCCTACCCTATAGTGTCGCTTAGAGTCCCGTCCGAGGCCAATTCACACACGGGACTTACCCATCAGCAATCCCGGTGACGCCAGGCTTTGTCTGGTATTGAATTGAGCCCATTTGCTTGGAGGCGAAGATGCGAGATTCTTTCCGGTCATCGGTACTGTGCCTGCTCGCGATCGCGTGTCTGTTGATGTCAGCGGCTGCATTTGCTGCTGACTCAAGTGCGACGACCACGGCGGATCCCACTAACGCGGCTACCAGCGCCGCACCCACCGGCGGCGCCAGCGTAGGAGCCGTTATCAGTCCAACCTTAGTCGATCTTCTGGTAAAAAAGGGAATCCTGACCACAGCGGAAGCCAACAGCCTGCGCAATACCTCAGGTTCCGCAGGGATGCAGCAGCTACTCCTTTTGCTGAAGGCCAAAGGTGTTGTCAATGATTCGGAAGCAGCGGAACTGAAGAGTGCCGCGGATGCGGACACCCTGCACTCGCTGGTTGATACCGAATCTGGTCCCACTCAGTACGCAAGTCTCACCACTCCGGGTTCCGGCCAGGCGGCGGCCCCGCAGCAGGCCCCGGCCCCGGTAGTCATACCCGCCATCGCGCCTCTCCGGGTGCTTCCGATTGATGCGCCGGTCAAGGAGGCTATGGTTCCTGCCCTGAAGTTGGGTGCTGTCAGGTTGTTACCTTACGGCTTTATCAAGGCCACTGCGGCGTACGACTCCAGTTCTCCCCGTGGAGACGATTTTCCGCCTCCTGGTTTCCTGAACGCCGATACCGGTCCGAACAGCAATCCCGAATTTCACGTCAAGGCACGGCAGACTCGTATGGGTTCCAGATTCGAGTGGCCGGATGTCTCGAAAAACTTGACGGTCACCGGCCAGATCGAAGCCGACTACGAGGGCAACTTCAGCCGCGCCGACAACCGCAACGTCTCCACAGTCCGCAGCAATGCGCTTTCGTTGCGTCTGGCCTACGGACGCCTGGACTGGAACGCGAAACCGAACACCGACATCTTCTTCGAAGCCGGACAGGACTGGACGATTTTCGGCTCGAGCGCAATGATGAACCTGTTTGAGACCACGTTCTTCGGCGCCTATTGGGGCAACATCTACGAACGCGCTCCGCAGATGCGTGTCGGCTTCATCCAAAAGCTGGGTGGCTCACGTAACTGGAAGCTCTCCCCCGAATTTGCCATCATGACGCCGGCCGAAGGTAATGTTCCAGCCGACGCCGTAACTTCGGCCTGCACCACGACGGTCAACAAGACAACGCTGGCCGCAACCACGACTTGCACCAATACCGTCCTCGACGGAACCGCCAACCAACTGGGATATGGCGAGCGCCAGGGCGCTGACAACGCGAAGCCCGAGATTGAATCCAGAGTCGTGCTGCAGTTCCAGCTCGACAAAGCTCCCGGTGTGGTTCCGGCGCAGATTCTTTGGAGCGGATTCTACGCTGGGCGCCAGGCGACTGTGCTGGCTTCGGCAGTACCGCTGTGTCCTACTTGCGCGGGCGGGGAGGACACCTACAAGGCTGCCTTCCCGAGAGGCGTCGATAAGAACAGCAATGGCTACGGCAATCAAATCGCCATCTCGCTGCCAACTCGTTGGGCCACGGTTGTCGCCAGCGGCTACATGGGAGCTGACCTGAGGTTCTTCTTTGGCGGCCAACTCCTGTCCAACTACAACCAGGCGGCAGGGCTGGTCACCAAAGTGAACGGCCTCTCGGTGGATGGCTCTTCCACCGTGGTCTTCGGAGTCAACGGTGCCGGACAAGCAGTAACCGCCCCGCAGGAGGCGGTGCGCGGCTACGGTGGATTTGTCCAGGCTGGCTTCCCCATCTCACGCTGGTTCAATGCCGATCCGAAGGGGCGCAATGCGGGCTGGCAAGCCTATTACGAATACGGCATCGACGCAGCTAACGCCAATGACTTCCGATATGCCAAGAGCATCAGCGCTGAGGCCGGTGGCGGTCCAATCAAGAGCAGCATCAACGCCGTTACCGTCTTCTACAAGATGAACCCCTGGGTTCAGTTCGGCTTTGAAGAAAGCCACTACGCTAGCTACGCTCTTCCCGATACGAAAGGTATTTGCACCACGAAAATCGCCGGATTGCCAAACTGCACGTCGATCGACTGGCGTTCGGAGTTCGGACCTGTCTTTACCTTCTAAGCATGTTGTATAACCTTACCGGGGTGGCCGCAGCAGCGGGCCACCCCGTTTTTTGTTGCACCGGGGCGAGAGTGTATTCGCAGACTCCGTCGCGGGCCAATGTGTCATAGATCACAAGTCCAGGTGATCGACTTCCGCGTCCCGCTTTTACAGACTGCTCTAAATTTGTGATCACGGAAACTCCGCGGAGGAATGTCCGCGGGCAGCCGCCTGGCGTTTTAAATTATCGCCTGCCAACCCTCGAAGGAAAGAAAAATGGCTATATCCGTCCTCGCTCCTCCGCTACTTTCATCGGAAGAAATCAAGTCGTCGCTTAGCGGAATGATTGCCGCCGACCGTATTCTCATTCGCCCCATCGACTTGATTGCTTGCGCCTCCGATGCCAGCTTTTACCGGCTGATTCCAAAAGCCGTGGTCCGGGCGCAGAGCTTGGATGAGATCCAGGCATTATTTGCGTTCAGCCAGCAGACACAGGTGCCGATGACGTTTCGGGCGGCAGGCACCAGTCTTTCGGGGCAGTCAATCTCCGATGGATTGCTGGTCGACGTGGCGCGACACTGGCGCGAAGTAGGAGTGGAGGAAGGCGGTAGAAGAATCCGCGTACAGCCCGGCGTCATCGGCGCACGCGCCAACCAGATGTTGATTCCTTATGGCGCGAAGATCGGTCCCGATCCTGCATCCATCGCGACTTGCACCCTGGGCGGCATACTCTCTAATAACTCCAGCGGAATGTGTTGCGGTGTCGAGCAGAATGCCTATCACACGCTTCACTCCATGAAGTTCATGTTGCCTTCCGGGACCGTCATCGATACCGCGCTGCCCAATGCCGATGAGGAATTTCACGCGCGCGAGCCGGAATTGGCCCGCGGAATCCTCGCGCTGAAATCGCAGTTGATGACCAACCCAGGTTTGCGCGAACGGGTGCGCAACAAGTACCGGATGAAGAACACCACCGGCTACTCGCTGAATGCGTTTCTCGATTTCGATACCGCCGTAGATATTTTTCAGCACGTAATGATCGGATCCGAGGGCACGCTGGCCTTCATCGCCGAGGCCGTGCTGAATACCGTGCCCGATCTTCCAGTCAAGTACACCGGGCTGCTTTTGTATCAGGATTTGTTCGCCGCCGCAGATTCTATCGTGCCGTTGCGGCAAGCCGGCGCCAAGGCTTTGGAGGTCATGGACCGCGCCTCGCTGCGCTCGGTTGAAAATCAGGCTGGCGTTCCCGCCTCACTGCGCACCTTGCCGGACGGCGCTGCTGGGTTGCTGGTGGAATTTCAATCGGCAGACGAAAAGGAGCGCACAGAACTGGAGAAAATTGCCGCAGACTCCGTTGGCGGATTGAAACTGTTCGAGCCGGCTCGCTTCACCCATGTGGCGGCGGAACAGGCCCTGCTGTGGAAGATCCGCGCAGGCATGTTCCCGTCCGTGGGTTCGGTACGTAAGAGCGGCACCACCGTCATCATTGAAGACGTTGCCTTCCCCATTGAAACTCTCGCCCACGCGGCGCACGACCTGACCGGGCTCTTCCACAAACACGAGTACGAGAATGCCATCATTTTCGGCCACGCCAAGGACGGCAATCTGCATTTTGTCATTACGCAGAGCTTCAACGATCAGGTCGTGGTTGACCAGTATGCGCGCTTCATGGACGACGTAGTCGAGTTGGTGGTCAACCGCTATGACGGCGCTCTCAAGGCGGAGCACGGCACCGGGCGAAACATGGCGCCGTTCGTCAAAACCGAGTGGGGAAGTGACGGCTATGCCATTATGTCCCGGCTGAAGGAGCTGGTCGATCCCAGCAATCTGCTGAACCCGGGTGTGATCATCAACCCCGACCGGCTAGCGCACCTCGCCAATCTGAAGCAGTTGCCCTCCGTGGAACCCGAGATCGACAAGTGCATTGAATGCGGCTACTGCGAGCCTAAGTGTCCTAGCCGCGAACTGACATTAACCCCACGGCAGCGCATCGTGGTGCGCCGCGAGATGGCGCGCTTGCAGGAAGGATGACAGATCCGAGGGTGCTCCATCCTTGTCGCCTGATTTTGGCGAAGGGATGGGAAAGAAGGAACTTTACGACGCCCTCGACGCGGAATTTCCCTACATGGCCCTCGACACTTGCGCCACCGATGGACTCTGCGCCACCGCGTGTCCGGTGAGTATTGACACCGGGCAACTGGTCAAGCGCTTCCGTGGGATTCGCTCGTCGGCCGCGAGCGAAACAGTGGGCGGTGCGCATCAGCAAGCATTTCAAGCTGACGGAATGGTCGCTACGCTGGGCACTGCGACTCGGACACGCCGCCGAGGGAGTGATTGGAGTTGACGGAATGCGCCGCCTCACGCAGACGCTGAAACGTTTCGCCGGCGACAACCTTTCCGAATGGATGCCCGACACTCCTCACGCCGCGGGGCCGGTTCCGAAGACCAGGCGCGCCGGAGCGCAGGCCATTTATTTTCCCGCGTGCATTTCGCGCGTGATGGGACGTTTGCCCGGCGAACCCGAAGACCGCTCCCTGATGGAGTTGACCGTCGACCTGGCACGTCGAGCCGGAGTGCGGCTTCACATCCCACGCGACGTCGCTGGAACCTGCTGCGGCACGCCCTTCTCGTCGAAGGGATTCACCAGCGCTCACGCCATCACGATCAATGCAGCGGTTGAGCGCTTCTGGAAGTGGTCGGAGCAGGGAAGCCTGCCCATCGTGATTGACACCAGCCCCTGCACCTACGGATTCAAGACTGCGCGTCCGTACCTGACGCCGGAAAACCAGGCCCGCTTCGACCAGATGAAGTTTGTGGATGCCATCGAATTCGTTCACGATGAGCTGCTGCCGAAGTTGCCGGTCAAAACCAAGTCGCGCTCCGTGGCCCTGCATCCGGTGTGCTCGGTCACCAAGATGGGCATCACCGCGAAGCTGGAAGCGATTGCGCGCGCTTGCAGTGAGCAGGTCACGATTCCGCTCGACGCCGGTTGTTGCGCCTTCGCCGGCGATCGCGGCTTTCTGTTTCCTGAGCTGACACAGGCGGCTACCAGGCATGAATCCGCCGAAGTGAAAGCCAAGCAGCCGGATGAATGCTACTCCAGCAGCCGCACCTGCGAGATCGGCATGAGCCGCGCCACCGGACAGATCTATCGCTCGTACATGTACCTGTTGGAGAAGGCGACGCGGTAACCGGGCGCCGGGCGGGTTTCTGGGGCCGACTTTCGACTTCTACGGATGTCGTACATCCGCAAGGCGGAGGGCATGGTCTTCAACTTCAATGTAAAATTCGGATGTCACACGAGCGCCACACGCCTACGGAGATAGGGGATGCCCCATCGATGGCGAATATTGCTTGCCCTGTTGTTCATCGTACCCTTCTCGTCCGCGCAGGAAACGCACAGCCACCCCGCCCCTGAGAAATTGGGAAAAGTGTCGTTTCCGATTTCCTGCGCGCCGGCCGTTCAGGAGCAGTTCGATCGAGGCGTAGCTCTGCTTCACTCCTTCGCTTACACCGATGCCGAAAAGGCATTTCAGGGCGTGGCCGAACGGGACCCCCGGTGTGCGATGGCACATTGGGGAATGGCGATGTCGTATTTTCACCAGCTTTGGGATCCGCCCATTGTGCCCGCGACAATTTCGACCGGGCAACGAGAAATCCAGCAGGCGCAGCAGCTCGGGACTGGCTCTGACCGCGGGCGCCAGTTCATCCGTGCCCTGGGCTTGGTCTATCAGGACGCAACAACGGTTCCGTACCGGACGCGGGCGTTGAACTACGAGCAGGCGATGAAAGATCTGGCTGCGGAGAACCGGAAAGATGTCGAAGCACAGGTGTTTTACGCGCTCGCGCTGCTGGCGAATGCATCTCCTGCCGACAAGACTCATGCGAAGCAAAAACAAGCAGCCGATTTGCTGGAGCCGCTTGATCGCAGCTACCCGCAGCACCCGGGAATTCCTCACTACCTGATCCATGCATACGACAACGCCGAACTCGCGCCTAAAGGCCTATCGGCGGCAAGAGCCTACTCCCAGATCGCGCCCTCAGCGCCGCACGCTTTGCACATGCCGTCGCATATCTTCACCCGACTCGGCCTGTGGGACGACTCCATCGCCTCCAACCTTGCGGCACAGGAAGCAGCGCGCCAGCAGGGCGACACCGGAGAAGAGCTGCACGCCATGGATTATCTCGTGTATGCCTATCTACAGAGTGGACGCGACAGAGAAGCAGCTCGGGTCATTCAGCAACTTAAGACCATGCAGGAGCTGAACGCTGCGAACTTCAAGGTCGGATACGCCTCTACCGCGATGCCCATTCGGTATGTGGTGGAGCGGGGTCAGTGGTCTGACGCCGCTGTCCTGGTGCCTCCGACGGAGGCCCCGCCTCATGTCGTCGCGATTGCGGTTTGGGCTCGGGGGCTCGGGCTCGCTCGCAGCGGACACGCCGCCGAAGCGCGCGCGGAGATTGATAGACTGCGGCAGATCGAAGAGCAGCTTCGCACGTCCGGCAATGACTATTGGGCCACTCAAGTGGGAATTCTGAAGCGCGAAGTTATGGCGTGGTCAGCTGAGGCTCGACAACAACCCGCATGAAGCCGAAGCTTTGATGCGCGCCTCCGCCGATGAAGAGGACGCAATCGAGAAGCTTCCAGTGACACCAGGACCTATTGTGCCTGCCCGCGAGCAGTTCGGCTACCTGCTGCTGGAGCAGAATAATCCGGCTTTGGCGCTGAAAGAATTTGAGACGGCACTGGCAAATGCTCCCGGTCGGCGCGGGGCGCTCCAAGGCGCGGCGCGTGCTGCCCAACTTTCCGCCCAAAGGTAGCGTTCGCTAGGGTGATCCAGGCGACCATCCGACGACCCTATCGCATTCTTGTTTCGAAGCATTAAGCGATGACTCCGAATCATCGGCAAGTCGGAAACAATACGGGATTGACCGGTTGGTCCGCCAGACTGACCCACTGCGTTGATGTGGTACGCTGCTTCGCCTCCCAGGCGTCGTGCTACCCTCTTGCCTTGTTACCCGTCTAGAGTAAGGGCCTGCGTTGCCAAGCAGATGCCCTTTGGAGCCCTGCGAATGAGTCTTGCCCGCAAATGCCTTAGCTTCGCACTTAAACTTACTGGAATTCTCGCCCTCGGCTTTCTCGCTTCCTATGCGCAGGATGCCCCGAAACAAGACACTCACGGCATCATCGTCGCCAACATGGACCGCTCGGTCAAGCCGGGCGACAACTGGTACGAATACTGCAATGGTGAATGGATCAAGCGTACCGAAATTCCGCCCGACCGCTCACGGTTAGGTGTATTTACAACTCTTGCCGACGTGAGCGACAAGCGCACCTCGGCCCTGATCGAAGAGGCCGCGAAGAGCGGCGGCACAGGGGACTCCAGCGCGCGCAAAATTGCCGCTCTCTACAACTCTTATATGGACGAGGCCGGCATCGAAGCCAAAGGTCTTGCCCCGCTTGAGTCCCACCTCAAAGAGATCGCGGCGATCAACGACAAGAAACAGCTGGCCGCTGCGCTGGGAGAAACGCTGCGCGCCGACGTTGACGCGCTCAACAACACCAACTTTCACACCTCGCACCTGTTTGGATTGTGGGTCGCTCCCGGCTTCAACGACTCCGATCACTACGCCGCCTATCTGCTCCAAGGCGGTTTGCAACTGCCTGACCGAGATTACTACCTTTCGGACAGCGAGCACATGCGTGACATCCGCAGCAAGTATCAGCCGCACGTTTCAGCCATGCTTAAGCTGGCGGGATTCACGGACACGGATGCGCGCGCCGAGCGCATCGTCGCGTTGGAGCACGCCATCGCGGAAAAGCATCTCAGCCTGGCAGAAAACGATGACATCCACAAGGCCAACAACACCTGGAAGCAGGCGGATTTCGCGACCAAGGCTCCGGGCCTTGACTGGCCCGAGTATTTTCGCGGCGCGGGCCTCAGTACGCAAGACACGTTTATTGTCTGGCAGCCTACCGCCTTTGCCGGCGAGTCCGCGCTCGTAGCCTCGACTCCGCTCGATACCTGGAAAGACTGGCTGGCCTATCACCTTATTGAAGAGTACAGCGGGGTATTGCCAAAAGCCTTGGCCGACGAGCGCTACGCCTTCTTCGGCCAAGTGCTGCAGGGCGCACCTCAACAGCGGCCTCGCTGGCAGCGCGGCGTGGTAATCGTCAATCGCTACCTCGGCGACGATGTAGGAAAAATCTATGCGCAGCGCTACTTCTCTCCGGAAGCCAAAGCGCAGGCACAGGCGATGGTCGCCAACATCATCGCGGCATTTCGGAAGCGAATCGACGCGCTCTCGTGGATGGCTGCTTCCACCAAGGCCGAAGCCCAGGCCAAGCTCAATACTTTGTATGTTGGAGTCGGCTACCCTGAAACGTGGATGGACTACTCAGCTTACGAAGTAAAGCCCGACGACGCTTTTGGCAACATCTGGCGCGGCAATCTTTTCAAGTATCACTATGAGGTTGCGCGCCTGGGCGCGCCGGTAAATCGCAAGGAATGGTCGATGGATCCGCAGACCGTGAACGCCGTTAATCTGCCGTTGCAAAACGCGCTCAACTTCCCCGCCGCCGTCCTGCAGCCTCCATTCTTTGATCCGCTGGCTCCGGCGGCGGCCAACTATGGCGCCATCGGTTCGGTCATCGGACACGAAATCAGCCACACCTTTGACACCGAAGGCAGCGCGTTCGACTCCAAAGGCCGGGTGCGCAACTGGTGGACGCCCGCCGATCTCGAACATTTCGAAGCAGCCACCGCCAAGCTGGCCGCCCAGTATGACACCTATAAGCCGTTCCCTGATCTCTCGCTCAATGGCAAGCAGACGCTGCCTGAGAACATCGCCGACCTCGGCGGTATCGCTGCTTCGTATGACGGCTACCGCGCCTCGCTCGCTGGCAAGGCAGCGCCCGTGCAAGATGGCTTCTCCGGAGACCAGCAGTTCTTCATCGCCTTCGGTCAGAACTGGGCATCGAAGACGCGCGAAGCCGCTCTCCGCCAGCAGGTGGCGGTGGATTCGCATTCGCCGGGCGAGTTTCGCGCAGACACAGTACGCAATATCGACGCCTGGTACGCGGCCTTCGATGTTAAGCCAGGAGAGACGCTTTACCTGGCGCCAGTGGAGCGCGTGCGGATCTGGTAGAGCGCTCTCCCGGTCAAGAACTGAGTACAGCGCCCTAGTAGCGTCTGGGGCGCCCGGTACCCAGCCCGCCCATTTTCATGAATCAGAGCGTAACATCGTTGACGGGCAGCAAGTCAAGCTGCGCTGGCTTTAAGCTATCAAGCCTGGCAATACGTACATCAAAAGCGCTGGCACCCCGGAACGTAAATGCGATCGAGAAATCTAGACGGTCGCCGCTTGCGATATCCTTCCATAGCCCAAAGGGTACATTCGAATTGTGCAAGAAAATCAAATCACCGGAGCCATCCCTTATCAAGAACGCATGATTTGTCTCCACCCGCCAGATCTTCCCCGAGAATATCTCTTCGACAAGAGGATAATGCAATTTATTGCGGAGCTGTGGAGAGACACGTGCCTTGGAAAGCGTGTCGAAGACCTGCCGGCTGGCACCCAATTCACCTTTGATAAATAGTTGTCGGCCATATAACAATTGCGCGTCGTAGTTGGTGTCGCCGTAGGTAAACGCCCTACTGAAGTGGTAAATTAGCTCATCGTCATTCTTCGTCTGGGATTTCATCAGCAGTTTGCCGTATGCGAAATGCAACCGTTTATCGGCGCTGTTCGCATCCAAACCCTTCTTTAATACCGCCTTGGCCTCGTCGATTTCTCTTCTTCGCTCATGTATCTGGGCCAGTCGAAGCGCGATAAAGCCATTGCGCGGGTTCGCGTCAAAAGCTTTAATCATCGATGTCCGGGCGCGTTCGTGGTCATTTAGAAGTTTCCGAGCTCCACCTCAGATTCGGCAAGATATGAATCGCCGGGAAACAGCTGTGAAGCAGTAAATAGCTGATCTTCTGCTTCCTTGATGCGTTTCGCTATCAACTCGTCGGAATCGTTGTTGGTGAGGCTTTCTTCAAGAGCGCGAATTTCCACCTTCACCAATGTGTGATGGGCATGCGCGTTTTCCTTGTCGTTGGCGACGAGGTCTCGTGAAATAGCTGCAGCATCCTTCAGAGATCTTGCCCTCTCTAAACGAGAATGACCATCATCAAGAAATCGAAGTTCGAGCTCGGCTGAAGAATGTTTAATGGCCACATCGTAGGGCGCGAGATGAGCAGCTCGGGCAAGGAGTCTAGCAGCTTCCTCATGGCTACCGCTGGGCCTGTGCATCTCGTACAAAGCCATCTGATGCAGCAGATGCGGCTCTTCCTCACCCACTGACTCTTTGGCCACTTTGTACAGTTCCAGAACCATACGGTGATCAGGAAACATCTCAAGCAGAGTGCGACCCTTAACCATTTGCCAGAAGGCTTTCCAGTCGGCCGAATATGCAACATTCAGCGCCTTAAGACACTTGATATACAGATCGAACCGTTCCTCTGTGTTGGATAAGATCCGCTGAAACACAATGTCTGCGATTTGAGTGTGACGCGCCCGATAAACGAAGTCTCTGGTTACAGGATCTGGTTCTGTGAACACCACATGTTCGAGCGGAAAAAATAACCGGGACTTGAACTCGACTGAAAGGGATACCGTGAATCCGAGCAATCACTCCGGCCCTAACAGGCACTTTCAGCCGGTTTAAGACACACACGGTAAGGTAAAGGCGCTGGGCGTCGAACGGTTCGACATGGTTAAACTCATCTACCAAGATGTCTGCGAAGGACTCGCCAAAGGTCGCCTCGTATAAAGCGACGAGCAGTTGCCGCCCGGCCTTTTCGGATAGGGCCGCTACTTGCTCTGGCCGACTCAGGGTTGAAAGTGTGCCAAGAGCTTTGTGTGTCTCCAGTAAAGTAAGGAGTTGCTCAATCTCTCTCATTGAGAGATAACGTATTTCATATTCGTCGCTGACATATCCCGCCACGGATTGCCCGTTGTTGTTCCATTCGTTCGTTCGCTCCGCAAGAATGAGGGTTAGGAGTTTTCCTTCCGCGCCAATATTTTTCGCTATAGATTGAATCTCTCGCACGCGATCAGCGGCATTATCAATAAAGAGGTAAACTCGCTGTCCACAGGAGGATACCAATTCTCTGAGAGCGGAAACATTGACTATTCCCTGTGGTTTCAGGAAAAGCGTGATTCGGTCAAAGTCTTTGCCACTGTCCCAGGCAATTCGCTTCAGCACTACAGACTTTCCCGCCCCCGCGTGAGCCTTAATAAGAACGATCTCAAGCTCTTCCTGGAGTTTTTCAGGGTCCTCGAGGATGTAGTCTGTCAGAATACTGTCGACGGGCTTTCTCCTGACATCAAGGCCCTGTTCGATGGCACCAAAACCGATTGAATATCCACGGTAGAAATCTTCCGGTCGTATATGTTCCGTGGAGGAGATTGCGTTGACGTACTCGACGTTGTCAGTCAAAAACTGAAGAGCTGATCTGCTGAGTTTTGTTTTGACGCGAAATTTGCGCTCGATCTCGTGCTCTTTATCCTCGTTCACGCCTATGGCGTCCGCAAGTAACGATAATAGGAGCACCTTTACGATTACGCGCGTTTAGCACCTCACTTGTTGCCGGAGTTGGTCGGGTCACCTGAGGACTTTCGCCGAGGAAACCACGAGAGAAGTGATACGGCCAGCTCGTATCTTAAATCATACCCGAACTAATAGGAAGTGTCAACGTCTACCACAAGATATTGTGTTTTTGGTCTCACAGGACGGGAGTCGAGCCCACCTTTTCAACGGGATTGTTGTCCACATCACACTTGCCCACCCTTGTCCGCTGGCGGGTGGCCGAGCCTGCCATCATGAGGGTGCCCCGTCCAAGCCAGTTTTGCTTGGGCAGGGATTTTTGTGTGCTGTCCACGGCTGTGTCGCGAGCTCGGCCACAGTCTCCACCCCGACCCGTGGAAGTCAAAATCCCCACCCAACCAAAGGAAGGTTGGATGGGGCACCCTATTGTTGATTCACTCGTCAAAATGTCGGGCGCCCACACATTTGCGGTTTTTGCGAACGAGTGGGATAGCATACACTGCGTTGGGATTCCGAACCGCGGATTGAAAGAGTCAGCTCGAGGTTGAGATTCCCGATGCTCACGACTAAAACACCCACTCAACCAAAAGCAGGTTGAGTGGGGTACCGGCCAGGAGAAACTATGTCGGGCGAAGGAAGTGCAACAGGACCAAGAGTAACCTTGCACGTGGTTTCAAGCCTTGATGGGTTCATCGCGAGGAAGGACAACAGTATCTCCTGGCTAGATGTCCATGGAGGCGTCTACGAAGCCGGGGTTTCCATTTCGGAGGAAGAAGCCGCGACCTTCGTCAAAGCCATAGACTGTTATGTACTCGGTTCTCGCACGTATGAACACGCACTTGAACTGGGCTGGCCATATGGCGATACTCCGACGGTAGTGGTGACCGGCAGAGAACTGCCACCGGCGAGGGAGAGCGTCGAGTTCTATTCGGGTGATCTCAAGGCACTGGTTGACGTGAAACTCGCACCGCGATTTCGAAACATCTGGCTGGTGGGTGGGGCCATGTTATGTCAGCGCTTTCTCGAACTCGGCCTGGTGGACGAAATCAGGTTGACCATAGCCCCTGTCCTATTGGGTGACGGACTCCGGCTATTCGGTGGTTTCCTGACGGAGGAGAGGTGGGATTTGAAGAACGTGGTTGCTTACAAGAATGGTTTTGTTGAGTTATCATACGCCGCCTCCACCGTGTGAGAGCACCAGAAGAGCATCAGAAGAGATCCCAAACTAACGGGTGTTGGCTGCCCCGGGTCTCGCGGGGTCCGGGTACTGTTACAAACCGCACTTTAAAGGGCTGGCGAGCGGGCTTCCGCATGAGCACCGATTGCATCTCATCATTGCTTCACAAAAAAACACGCCCGGAGACATCGAGCATGGTTCACACAGTAGTTGATGGAACGTTTCGGCAAACCAACTTGACTAATGAATCTTCCGACTATCTGGCCAAGCGCGAGGAGCTTCGCCTGGCCGAAATCGAGCTAATGCGGCAGCGCGAACGCGTCGCTGAGCTGCGCCGCGATCTTCCTGAAGGCGCTCCCGTTCAGGACTATCAATTTGAAGAGGGTCCACGTGAGCTCAACGCTGGTGATGGGCCTGTGCGCGGCGTCCGCCTCAGCGAACTTTTCACCCAGCCCGATCGCTCGCTCGTCATCTATCACTTCATGTTCGGAAAAAAGCAGACTAAGGCTTGCCCCATGTGCACCGCCTGGCTCGACAGTGCGAATGGGGTCGCCCATCATCTCGCGCAGAATGTTGACTTCGCTGTGGTCGCTGCCGCCGATCTCCCGACTCTGCGGGCCCACGCTCGCGAGCGGGGCTGGGACAAGCTGCGCCTCCTCAGCGCCGGCAACAACACTTTCAAATACGACTTAGGCAGCGAAGACCGCGAAGGCGGTCAGGACTCAACCGTTTCTGTTTTCACGCGCGACGCCAAGGGTACCGTGCATCACTTTTACACAGCGCATCCCAGGATGGCGCCCGACATTCAGGAGCGTGGCATCGATCTGCTCACTCCTATCTGGCACTTCATGGATCTCACCCCGCAAGGCCGGGGCAGTTGGTACGCCAGCCTTGGCTACGGTACCAAAGTCCACGCCCCCTCTACGTAGGTTCGCCCCGAGCCGAGTTCTCCCTTCTTTTGGGCCAACCTGGGCTCACTGCGAAACGGATAGAGATGGTTTTCATGGCGGGATGACACTCGCAAGACATTGCCCATTTGCTAAACTGGAAGCTCGGTGTCCCAAGTTCGCCCCTCTTTTGGGCTAACCTGGGTTCACTGCACCGAAGAATCTACAATTCGTCTGCCGTTGATGCGGAGAGGTGCGTGAGTGGTTGAAACGAGCCGCCTCGAAAGCGGCCATACCTTGACGGGTATCGGGGGTTCGAATCCCTCCCTCTCCGCCAGTCACTTCGCGAACCAAGCTGTCGATTGCGACACAGTCTCTTCAGTCCTTACTTTGCCCTTTCCAGCAACTCCGCGGCGCGGTTGATGGTGTCCGTCAGCAATTGCAATTGCTGCTGCATCGTTGCAAGGTCGTTGTTGTCGATGGCCTCGTTTACCCCGGGAATAACTACGGCTGCATATCCGGTATATTCGCCGGGCGCATAGATTGCGTGCTTGTACCATGGACGATCAGGCAAACCATCGATCAGAAACGCGCGCTCGGTATTGCGCAGAATTAGGTTCATACCGCCAGGATCGCCCAGCGCGGAGTTCTGCAATTTCAACATGCTGGCCCCAGCATTCTCCAGTCGCGTCGCTGCTTTCGTGGCCTCAGCAAACGATGGCGTCTTTTCACCGAAGACCTTCTTTGCCTTCGGCTCCGCAGCCTTCAAATACTCCTCGATCTCTTTCCCGTAGTCCTGATAATTGAGAGGCAAAACGTCGGCCGAAGCGATGCGAATGGCTTCCAGTCCATAGACCCTCGCCATCTCCTGCTCATAAACAAACGTCGGATCGCCAAACTTGGTGAACCACGCGAAGTCGTCGAACGCCGAGTGATAGACCCCATAAGGGCCGTGCGAGCCGATGTCGGCCGACGGCACCCCCAAGTGCTGCAGGAACGCAGTGTAGTCGGAACCGCTGCCGAGGTTGCCGACACGGACATCGTGCTGGACCGGGGCTGCCGCTTCCGGCGCCGGAGCACCTGAAGACTCAGGTTCCGGCGGCTTTACGCGCTCCTGCTCTTTCTTCTCGCCTCCGGCCTTCCACTGGTCGTACACGCTGCCACCTTTCGGACTGGGCACCGACTTGGCGACGTCGCGCAGGTACTGTTTCAAACTTGGCACCGACGACGCGCCGAAGTCAGGACCGGAAACGGCTACGTCCATATTGAAATAAGCCACGGCGCGGCTAAGCTCCTTAACGTGCTGCTCAGCAAATTCAGTCGAGCCGATCAGGCCTTCCTCCTCCGCATCCCAACTGGCGAAAACGATAGTGCGCTTGGGCTGCCATCCACTCTTCAGCAACTGTCCCACGCCGTGCACCGCTTCCAATTGCGCGGCGGTGCCGCTGTTCGGATCGACCGCGCCGTACACCCAAGCGTCACGATGGTTGCCCGTGATCACCCACTCGTCTGGAAGCTGCGACCCACGCACCATACCGATTACGTCGTAGATGGTGACGAACTGATAGTTCTGCTTCAGCGCCATGTGGACCTTCACCGGTCCGGGGCCGACGTGATAGGTGAAGGGCAGCGCCCCTTGCCACTCGCGCGGCGATTCCGGTCCACCCAGGTTGGCCATGATGGGCGTGGCATCGGCATAGGACAGCGGAGTCGTTGGAATCTTCGGCATGTCGGTGGCGCTCTCGGGCGCGATGCGCTTGCTGTCGGGCAAATCAGGCACAGACGCAATCCCCGGCGTCGTGGGATCGCCGGGATAGCGGAAGAGGTATTGAATGGAACCGCGCTGCACGGCGGTATCGGGGCGCCACGGCCCCTTGGGATACTTGTCGCCTTTGAAATAGCCGTCATCCCATGGATCGGAGTAGATGATGACGCCCGCCGCTCCGTATTGCTGTGCAACAAACGACTTCACGCCGCGAAAGTTTTCGCCGTAGCGGACGATGACAATCTTTCCCTTCACGTCAACGCCCATCTCCTGCAGCTTCTTAAAATCCTCAAGACGGCCGTAGTTCGCATACACCACATCGGCGGTAACGTCGCCCGACGGTGAGTATTCGTTATAGGCGGGCGGAATACGTGGGTCGTCCTGGTAGGGGTCGTCGCTCACCCGCTCGGGCGATGGGCCAATCATGGTGACACCCTTGGGCGCAACTACCTCGACCTTGATGTCGAGAGGCAAGTTCATCCACACCTTGTACTGCTGGATGTAGGCATCGAGCCCAGCAGCCTTGTATTTGTCCAACACGTACTCGGCCGTCTTCAGATCTTCCGGCGATCCGGCAACGTGGGGCGCGGAGGTCAGAAATTGCAAATGCTCCCTGGCCAACTGCGGATCAGGCACAGCCAGAAATGTTCTCTCTGCCTCCAACTCCGGGCCGGGATCGCGGTATCCGAATATCTTGTCAGGCGGCGTGAATGGGGCAGTCTGGGATTTCTGACTGAGAACTAGCGATGGATAGAAAAGAGCACAAGCCAGCACGGCAACGAAGAAGCGAATCAAATTGATACCCTCGGGAAATTCCAGGCAGCTTAGAAGATATCAGGACAGTTGAGAAATTGTTTTGTGTTCGAGGTAGTGCCTCAGTTTGAAATTCATCTCGATAAGCGGCTGAACTCCCAAAGGTAGCCAGCAGCAAATATCAGTGCCACAACACCCCAAAACAGGGGTGACCTGAAGGCAAGGCCGAAATCGAAACCCATAGCGATATTCGACTTCCAGAACAGCCACCAGTTCCTTACAACCATTAGGACATAACGCAACAATGCAGCCCCCAATACGGCCAGCAGTCCAGCCAATGCGCTTTTCACGTGGATCATGCCATCCTCTTCTTGTACGGCCCGCGCTTCGTCGGTTTCGGCCTGGTTCCCTGTGCCCCAACCAGTGATCCGAACCCAGGGCCCACCCTCTCGCCAAAGCGACCAAGCGTGGGGTACCGAATGTTCAGAACCTGGGTTTGAGAAGGTGGGCACCACCCGCCCTTTGACATATGGTTAATAATTACGTATATTTTAACCAGTGGTGGCGTTTTTTCGCCGCCACTGCGACCACCGGAAAACACATACACCAGACAAAGACAGAGAATACTGATACAGACAAACACACATACAGGACACACACCAAGACAGAAAACGAGATAAGGAGAAACGATATGAATTACCGAGAAAAAAAGTGCGGCCGGGTGCCCCACTCATTCCTGGTTTTGGAATGAGTGGGAGGTGATTCGTATCCGCGTATGACGTCTGAGTTGAATCGACTGTTCTCGCCCACACATTCGAAACCCGCGAATGTGTGGGGCACCCGGCGGAGCAGTCCGTATCCCTACCGCGACTCTCTCTCGCTCTCAGTTGGTCTCTTGGCTTGAAGCTTTCCTAAGATTGTCGTACATGGCAGCGTCAGTATCATCGCCAAGCTCCCGCGAGACATTCGCCAAAGATTCGTATATGTCGGCCAGGAGATCGGTGTTCGAGTGCTTCGCCTGAGCTAAAGCATTCAAGAGGTGCTTCTTGGCGGTCCTGAAATCCGCCTGCTTAGCAATTACGCTGGCTAGCCAGAAGCTATTGCTCGCTAAATAGCTTTGGGGCAGTTGCAAAGATTGTGCTTTGAGCAAATGATGGGCACCCTCGCGGAGTTCTCCAAGGGTACCGTAGCTGACACCTAGGGTGTGATGGATTGTCGCAATTTCGGGCTCTTCAAGTCCTGGTGCCTCTAACAACCGGGTTAGAATTGGGATTGCCTCCGCCTCCTGTCCCTGCCTCGTCAAGATGTCGGCCTTCCTTCGTAGCTGCTCATTCTGGTTGACAGTAGGATAACGTCTCAAGGATGCCTCGATGACGCTTTGGGCATCCGCAAGCCGATTCTCGTCAACGAGGACGTCGGTCTTCACAATCCAGGCATTAACCGTGTCTTCATCGTTGCCATGTGAGAGGTGGAGCGCTCGGTCGCAGCACATGTGTGCTTTTTCAAAAAATCCCAGCATCCGGTAGCACTGCGCCTCGTTGAGCAAAATCGCGGCGAGTTCTCTCGAACTGCCGGTATGGCACTCAAGCGAGCAGAACGCCGCCAATGCCTGCTCAAACTCGCCTCGGCTAACCTTCGCCACAGCTATGTCCATCAATGCCCAATCTTCCTGACTTAGCTTTTGCACCATAGAAATCATGAGTCACATCCATTCCTTGTCTTTACAATGGCATCTTTCGCTTTCGCCTCATTCGATTGTGGACTCAGAGCAAGTACCTTGCCGGGGTGCTCCACTCATTCCTGGTTTTGGAAAGAGTGGGAGGTGATTCGTATCCGCGTATGACGTCTGACTTGAATCGACTGTTCTCGCCCACACATTCGAAACCCGCGAATGTGTGGGGCACCCGGCACCCGGCGAGAATAGCAACGAAGAAGCGGATCAAATCGATACCCTCGGATTAAATTGATACCTGTCGGATCTAACCGGCCGTAGCACGGCGCACTTGCGGCAGCGCGTCCTGGTGTTCGCGGGCGTGCCGCACCAGCACCTTGCCGCTACTGGTTAAGAAGCGCGCCAGCATGGCCGCAAGCCCCTCCAGCAGCACGCGGTCCGCACTGCCGAAGTTATTAAGCCGATCGCTTTCAACATCAATGACGCCTAGCGTGCGGCCGGCTATACGGATGGGTACCACGATCTCCGATTTCACCTCGCGGAAGCACATGCTGTAAGTCGCGTCCGCGGCAACATCGGGGACCACTTTCACTAGTCCGCTCTGACCGGCGGTTCCCACGTTGCCTTTGCCAAACTCAAAGACGTGGCATGGCGGTACCGGCCCCTGCATCGCCTGCCGCACCACTTTGTCGCCCAGCACAAAGTAAACGCCAATCCAGAAATAGTTGCGCTGTTGGTAGAGCAGCTTGAGTAGGCCGTCGAGCGGCGATGGGTCGGTAGCGGGCGAGAATGCGTCCAGCAATTCCTGGCAAGTCTGCAGCAGCTCGCGGGGAGGGTAATAGCGTTTTGGCAAGGCATGTGTCCTGAGGAAATGTCCTAATTTGGATTCTGGCCGCGTTGTTTCGCTGCTGTGTCAGTTTCGACTTCGACTACCTCATACGTCCAATGCATTCCCGATTTCGGCGGAGTCACTTGTATTTGCTGCGTAAAACTGCGAGCCTCACCCCCCGGCACCAAGGACTCGACATGGAAGTCGCGTCTATCGACTTCCGTATTTTCCTTGCGAATACTGACTCTGATGGTGACTGCGGTGATGTCGCTAGGAGAATTGTTTTTGATTTGTCCCTCAATGATGCATTCAGGCCGGAAATGTTTTCCCAAAGTTCTTCGGGCATGGCTTGGAGTTATCACCACGTCCTGCAATTCCACCGAATCGGGCGTAGGCTCTGCAGATTTTTCTTGGAGTGGGGCAACTTCATTGTCGGATGAAGGCTGAGACTTACAGGCCACAAGGGACAATTGCGACAGCGCCAACAGTATCAGGCAAACTCCAACGAGCAAATCACCGTTGTGGCGAGAACTCATGCCGGCCAAATTGTACTCCCGTACGTGAGGGAGGTCGTTGCCCCATTTGCAGCGGTGGTGCGCTACTTTGAATCTCAGATTGTCTCCTGATAAATCAGGACATTTCCGTCCTGGGGAAATGTCCACCACCAGTGTAGTCGCGGAAGTGCGAGACTCCAATTGTGCTGAGGCGAGCCCGGAGCTAGACCACTGGACTGGGAGGAGGCTGTACCGGACCGATCGGCAGCTCGGAAACAAAGGCGAGATCAACCTGCGCAGTCTCCTCAGAGGCTGTAGGCAGGTTCAGCAGGGCTTTCAATTCCGGCAGCGCTGCGCGCATGGAGGCTTCGCCGAGGGCAATCAGTTCCGGAGTGCGATCGAAGCAATCGAAGGCGAAGCCGGTAACGTCCGGATCCAGCACTAGGTCGGCATCCTTCTTCCAGGTGTCACACATCTTGGATTGGGCGATGGAGAAACATTGACCAATCACCTCGAACATGTGGCGTGGCTCGCGCTCCTGGCTCACGTGGGCGCTCAAATACACTCCCAGCACTCGCTCGGCGCCCATCTCGCGCAACGGAGTCGTCGGCACCGAGTAAGCCAGCATGCCGTCGACATACGAATGGCCGTCGATCTCCACCGGTGGAAACATTCCCGGATAAGCGCAACTGGCGCGGATAGCATCGACGAGCGAGCCCTTGGAAAACACCACCGCCTTACCAGTTCGAATTTCGGTGGCGATGACGGCGAAAGGGATTTTCAGCTCTTCGAAAGTCCTGGTGTTCATCACCCGCGAGCAGAAGCGGTTAATGCGGTCCGTGCTGCAAAAACCGTACCGCGACAGCGTCCAGCGGGTGAAGTCCTTAAAGCGCGCTATCCGCGCCACCTCTTCCATTTCGCCGGCGCTCATTCCTGAGCAGTAGAAAGAGCCAACCAGCGCCCCCACGCTGGTTCCGGCCACGAAGTCCACCGGAATCTTTGCCTCTTCCAGTACCTTCAGCACTCCGATGTGCAAGATCCCACGCGCGAATCCGCCGCCCAGCGCTAGTCCGAGTTTGGGACGCTGCGGAATAGCAAGCATGTTTGGTAATGGCTTGGCGGAGGAGTTAGAAAGCTCGTGCGAGAATGCGCGCACTGATCGAATCATGCGATGGAGGTTGCTCACGGCCGTAATCTAATCCTGTGGCTGGCCAGCCAATTGCCGAACCTTTAAAGTGTGATGCCGGTATGCTCAGGAATGATGCCGGAATAATGTCCGTCCAGGGAGCTATCCGACGAAAGGCTGAGATCCAGGGCCTTTCTAAGGGCTTTCTTTCACGTACTGGTGCAAAGGCATGCCAAAAAAATCCATGGTTTTTCCTGAGGCGACATAGCCGTGCTTTTCATAGAAGCGGGTGGCGCGATGCAGCGGTTCCGTCGTGTCCAGGGTTATGCGCGAGCATCCGCCATCATCCAGTTCGGCCTCAGCAGATTGCAACAGTTTTTGCGCGATGCCACGGCCATGCCACTCGGGCAAGACGGCCATGCCGCGCAAGTGTCCTTCGCTTGCATCGATCACCGCGCAGGCGACAGTACCGACGATCCGATCGTCAGCACTGACCGCGACAAAAATGGACATTTGCTTGAGGCGCCTACGGAGTGTCTCCGGCGTCAAGACCGTGTCGGTGAACGCTGCGGCGGTGTAACTGGCGCGATAAGGTTCGAACGCCGTTCTCAAGCATCCCAGAATGCCGGATGCATCGCTCTCCACCGCTTTGCGAATTGTAACGCCGGTTTGCAATGCTCTAGCCTGGATTATTGATGAGCGGCCTGACAATTCGAATGAAGGGGCGCGGCTTCAGCGCGCCCCTCCGAGTACGTTTTCGAGCCGCGGAAGTCAGGTGAATAATCCAGCTGAAGCGCCACACTACCCGAATCGTCGTGTTTTTTACGTCACTCCTGCCCAGGCGGTTTCTTTAAAGCTCCATCACTGCGGCTGTTGCGCGCGCTTCTTCTGTATGGCCTCCTCTATCTCATGCTGGCGGATTTGCTGAAGTTGCTGATACTGCTGCGGAGACAGAATCGCCTGCACCTGCGGGTTGGTCTGCTCATGCAGAGCGTGGAGCTGCTCCATCTTCTGCATACCCGTAAGTGAGGTGTTGGCTTTGATGGCCTCAACTTTGGGAGCTTCCTCTTTAAGAATCGGGAACAGTTTCATCTTTTGTTGCGGCGTGAGATTTAACTGTTTGGCCAACATGGCCAGCTTTTGCGCCTGCGCCGAGTCCTGCGCCTGCGCCTGCACCGCTGGAACCGTCACCAGCAACATGCCCACAGCAAGAGCCACAACCGCGAGAACGACCTTGTAGTTTTTCATTTCGTCTGAACCTTCCTTCAATTGATTTGATCGGCGTTCACGTTGCGCCGAAAATGATTTACCACCCTTCGGCTTCGCTCAGGGCAGGCTCCGGTACAGAGGACACAGAGTTTCTCCCCAAAGACTTCTGCGTGATCTCCGTGTCTCTGTGCTTGAACTTTACTGCTTGACCATGGGAATCTCGGAAGCCAGTTGCAGATCAATCAACAGACCGACACGCCGGTCGAGCTGGAAGAATAGTGCCGCTTTCTTGCCCGGCAATACAGCCTCGAACTTCGGCATGTACTGCATGCGCAAATTTACGCTGGCCACGTCGGTGGCTGCCCATCTCTTAACCAAGCTCTTCGCCTGGGCATCGGTCATGGTGTCGTAGGTTTGGGCGTACTCCTTGATGAGCGCCAGCCGGGTATCGCCAATCTTGGTGGCCTCGACGGTGTAAGCATCGTAAACCGGCCAGAACTTGGTGGCTTCAGCGTCGGTTAATTGCAGGTTGGCGGCGATGATCTGCTTCTTCTGCGAGCGGACATCTTCGCGCAATAACTGGATGTCTTGATCGGTGCTCGCCGCGCTGGCGGCGGGCTGTTGCTGCTGTTGCTGCGCAAGCGTTGCGGCCGGCAAGATGAGTGCACCAGCCAGAATTAGTACTACGGCAATATTTTTCTTCAACACTTTGCCTCCTTGTCAGTAAGTGTTCTAGTTACGAACTTTCATTTTTCGACTGCCAGGTAATCACTTCCATAGCCACCAATCGGGCAATGAGGACCGCCAGGTACAACTGTCCGGTCAGCGCTTCCCCCATGGAGAGGGCGCGTGCCACCGGCCGCACGGGAGTGATATCTCCGTAGCCTACCGTACTGAGCGTGATGTAGCTATAGTAAGCCCAGCCCACCACGCTGTTGAGGTTGCCGCTGGTGCTGTTGAACGAGCCGGGATGTAACAGTTCCGTGATGTGGTAAGCGTGGGCCCAACCCACTCCGAAGAGGAGGTAAACCGCAATGGCGCCCTGGACGCGGTACGACGTGACCGCCCCCGCACGAAAGACCTGCGCCAGCAAGACCAGGGCGATCACCAGGATGGCTGCCAGAGACCAGATGCCAGACCACACTTGCAACGCCAGGGTCGGAGTGAAGAATGACATCCAGCGCACAGCGATAGCGGCGCTTCCGACAAACACCGCCAGCGGGAACAGCCAGCGACGGCCCCAGGCGATCGCGACTCCCGAAATCAGCAACAGCGAAAAGACGAAATCGCTGTACCGCTGCTCATCGTCTTTTCCAAATCCCAGGGAAGGAAGCACGAAGCCGACGGCTACCAGAATGCCCAGAAAGAACGCCAGATTGGCCTGCGATTGCCAAGTCTCCTTGAGGAAGCCGCGGGCTTTCTGGCGGACCTCATCGCGCTTCCGTGCTGGTGCGGGTTCCGGCATGCGACCTCGTTAAGGAAGCTCTGATTAAGTCTGACGTTTTGAAGGGGACGGCCTTCAGGCCGTCCATAAATGTCCGATATTGAAGCTGGGCTTTCGCCCCTGAGGCACTCCCAACTGGGTTAATCAGACCTGCCTTAGCCATGCGCCAGGCGTCTCGCCGCCAGGCTCATCATCAGGCGCGTGGTTCCGGTCATGATCATGCTGATCCCCACCAGTGTGCCGATTACCCACAATGAGCTGGAGGGCCACTGACGCCAGACCAGTATGCCGAGAATGAAGGTGACAATGCCGTCGAACAGAACCCAGCCCGATCCGGTGGCTTGGCGGTTCTGAAAATAAGCTACCAGATCAAACACCCCTTCGATCACAAAGAAAACGGCCAGCGCGAAAGTGAAGGCGGCGACCCCGAGCAGCGGATGCAGCAAAAAATAAACACCGACGATCAAGTAGAGAATTGCGACCAGGACCTTCCAGAGTATGTGTCCCACTCCGTGGGACTGAAAGGCATGGATGAATTGGAATGCTCCGCTGAAGACAATCAGCCAGGCGATGACCACCACCACGCCCCACGAGGTGGCAAACGGTAAGGCAATCGCCAGAAAACCGAAGATGATCAGGATGATCGCCCACACCATTGATTTTCCAGAGCCGACAGTAGAGAGTCCTGCTGATGCCATTTCTTGATTCCTCCTTGCCATTAGGAATTACGACTTACAGCACTGTGTTGAACAAAGTCGGGACAGTTCGTCACCGTCCCGGCAGCACTCGTTTTACTGAGCGACCTGAACGGCGGGTGGCTTCCAGCTTCCATCAATGATCGATGGTGGTTTGTCCTTAGGCCAATACATACGCAACATCGGGATGAATTCTCCCTTGGGTGCGGGCAGCCAGTTGGCTTCTTTGTCCTTGCCCGGAGACTCGTTCTGGAAGTAGAGGGTCACCGAGCCATCGGCGTTGTTTTTCAGTTTGTTGCGTGGGCTGACAGTAAATTTGTTCAGCGGGTTGGGAACAAACCACCAGCCGTCGCTTTCAACCTCGTACATGGTGATCGACCAGAAGCCGTTTACCGGCGGGGTCTCTCCCTTGGGGAAAGTCAAGGTGTACTTGTTCGCGCCGGTGAGCGTTTTCCCGGTGCTGTCCACTGTGGTGTACGGATACACGGCGTCAAGTTGCAGATTGGCGGGCCAGCCATAAGCTGCTACCACGGCCCGCTTAAGATAGTTTGTCCCGTATACGCCGAGGTCCTTGGTGATAACCCAACCGTTCACGATGGCACCCAGGCTGGCCTTATTGTCGGCGATACGCTTCATGGCGGCGCCGTTGACATCCTTAAGCGCGGTCTGCACCGCCGGGTCGAGCTTGGACATATCGAACGGCTGGCCAGGGACGATGCCTAGCTTCGCCATGCGAGCCAGAATGGGTGCGTCTTCCGGAGACGGAGGAGCAGCTCCGCCCATCAGTTTCGCCAGCATATTGAAGTAGGTGGCGGTATCCATCGCGTTGATCACCTTCTGCGGCGAGTCCGTCATGCTAAATCCCGGATTCGGGTTCACCGGTGGCGCTTCGTACTTGTAAGGTTTGCCATAGGCGCTCAACGGAATGATGGAGTACTGTGCCTGCAGAGCATTGACAGTCTTGTAATCCTGGTCGGTGCCGTTGGCAAACGTGCGCCCCAAGATCACGATGTAGCGAGTCGCTGCCTTGATCTGCTTCATCCCGGCGGGCACTGTCCCGTTCCATCCCGGACCGGTGATCAGGTACTTGGTAGCAGCTCCGCCCTGGGTGCGCTTGCCAGGTGTATCGAAATCAGTCATCCATAGGTCGGTCATCTCGAACAGATAGAAACGTTCGCCCATGTTCGGATGGCTGAACACCTGTGGCTCGGCAAGGTCGAGCCAAGCCAATGAATACAAGGTATCGGCGTTGGGAGCAGAAACGCCGCGATAATCCCCCGGCGGGTACCGCAAAGCGTTAGCGAACTGCCCCATCGGCGCGTGCAGTCCTTCGGCCTTCGGGAAATTGCTCATCTGTACTCGTGTCACCTCAGTGGTGATCAGCGAGTAGCCATATACGTAAGCGTCGACTGCGGTATTGACCGCATCGTCGACCGCGGGTTGAGCGGTGGCGGCCGGCTTCGTGCCTGAATCCGAGCACGCGATCATCGCCAGCGCAAATGTAAGACTTAGCAACAGAAATGCATACTTACTCTTCATTGCGATCTCCACATCTTCTACGTGACGGTGTTGTTCCGTCACGGCAAGTGGTTCGTTTTACTGCGTGACCGATTGATTGGCCTCGCGGACCGGCTCCTCGGTGCACGATGACGTCGCAAGCGTGGCCATTAAGGCGACCGCGCAGGTCATGCTTTTCATGTTTGCAAGCCTTTCCCGATACGGGATTCTAGTGCTTGAAAGTTTCAAAAAGGTAAACTGCAATAAAGCCCTCTCCCAGGCCGCTAGCGCAGCGCAAAGTATTTCGACATGCCGGAACGACTTCCGCCCCCTTCGACGAGCCTCTAGGTGCCCTAGAGCCCTCGTAACGGCGATCTCTGCGAACGATTCAGGTAGCACATTGCGACTAGCCTAATAAGCCACTAAAAAGTTGTTGCAAGATGACACTTACATGCTATAAGTGTGGCGTCCTCTCAGCCGCTCCCTGCGATCTGAGAAAAATGATCGTTCCTTGTTGCCTTATGGGGCCGGAGATTCCGGCCCCATTTTGCAAATGCCAAGCGTCTAGGTTCCGGCGATACCTTTGTTCTGCAGCAGCCGCACCACGACACGCCGGTTTTCAGCCTGACCCTCCGCCGTCGTGTCAGGCGCCACCTGCTTACTGGTACCCATGGCGCCGGGCGCCAGAATATTAGTCAGAGGAATGTGGCACTGCTGGTCCAGGTAGTCGGTGACGTTCGCCGCGCGTTCCTGGCTCAGCTTCTGGTTCAATGCGGCCGAGCCTACTTTGGAGGCATAGCCCTTCACCTGAATCACGTAGCCGGTTACGGTCTTGGACTTCTGGCACAACTCCTGCAACTTGGGATAGTACTGGGGGTCAACGGTGACCTTATCGTTGCCGAAGAGCACGGTGACCTCATCCCAGATGTTGTAGTCGCCGAGCTCGCCGAAGCGCTTGTTGACCGCGGCAATGGCTGTCTGCTGGGCAGCGATTTCCTGCGCGTGCTTCGCCTGTTCGGCGTCTGTCGCCTGGATCTGGGCCTGTTCCTGCTGGAGCTTTGCCTGCTGCTGGGCCAGTTCCTGCTGTTGCGCCTGTTGCTGCTGCTCCACTGGAGTTACGCCCGCTTGAATGTCAGTCGCGGTTTGCAGCTCCTTGCCATTGAACTTAACGGAGTCGGCAACCATCTGGTTCTGGGCGTTGTACGAGCCTTCCACCGTGACCTGAAGTCCAGGCACCAGCGCAGTCAGGCCCATCTCCTTTTTGCGAGCGTGGAATAGGCCCGACACGTCTTCTACATCCGTGTTATCGGTGAGAACGACGACGGTGTTGCCGACGCCGGGACTCTGGACCGTCATGGTGGCGCCACTGCGTCCGTTAATAACGCCCTGAAGTTTGGCGCTTTGCGCAGCCGCCACACTATACAGCAGCGCCACTGCCGCCAAGGACAAGGTTACGACTAATGCGAACTTGGTAAACCTTCCCGTTTTCATTTTTCCACTCCTGGTTTTGGTGTTGTGTCTTGCAGAGAGCCGTCCCTGCACATCGCCCGAATCATCACTACTCGGACGCGGTCATGACTTGCGGTGCCATCCTGAGCGGAGCGCCCGCAACGGAATGCCGACCGGCATGTTTGGCGGGTCGGGCGGGCGCGTAGTCGAAGGACCCCCCTTGCAACTCGAACCTATCATTGCTGACGGCTATAGGGGTCCCTCGACTCCTCGCTTCGCTCGCTGCTCGGGATGACACTTAATTACCCGCATCCACGAATATGTCGGCTTCGGGCCTCCGTACCTTCCACTCGTTCTAATTGCCAGCGATGCCCTTGTTCTGCAGGATCCGGACCACCACTCGCCGATTGTCCGCCTGACCTTCCGACGTTGTGTCCGGCGCTACCTGCCTGCTGGTACCCATGGCGCCAGGCGCCAGAATGTTGGTCAGCGGAATGCCGCCCTTCTGCTCCATGAAATCGGTTACGTTGTCGGCACGCTCGGTGCTGAGCTTTTGGTTCAAGGCAGCCGAGCCCACTTTGGACGCGTAACCTTTTACCTGAATCATGTAAGCATCGACGGTCTTGGCCTTTGCTGCCAGGTCCAGCAGGGGTTGTTTGTACTGTGGCTCAAGGGCCACTTTGCCGTTGGCGAACAAAACGGTTACCTCACCCAGGATGTTGTATTGATCCAGCTCGCCAAAGCGCTTGTTGGTGGCCGCGATGGCTGCCTTCTGGGCCGCGATCTCCTGCGCATGCTTCGCCTGCTCCTCCTCCGTCGCCTGAATCTGTGCCTGTTCCTTCTGGATTTGGGCTTCCTGCTGCTGCATCGCCTGCTGTTGCGCCTGGATTTGCGCCTCGGCCGGAGCTACGCCCGCTTGAATGTCGGACGCGGTTTTAAGATCGGAGCCTTTGAACTTGACGCTGTCAGCCGCAAGTTGGTTCTGGGCGTTGTAGGTCCCTTTCACCTGCACCGGCAGTCCGGGTACCAAAGCGGTGAGGCCCATCTGCTTCTTGCGCATATGCAGTCCGCCTTCGACTTCATCTACCTGCGTGCTGTCGCTAAGGAGGACGACCACATTGCCTGCATCCTGAGTTTTGACCGTCATGGTAGCGCCGCTGCGTGCGTCGATCACGCCCTGGATCTCGTTGCTTTGCGCGGCGGCGACGCCGCAGGTGAGCATTGCGGCTGCGACTGTTATTGCAACCACGAAGGCAATTTTGGCGATCCTGCTTACGTTCATACTTTTCCTCTCCTACGGAAATTCCGGCCACGAGCTATATGTCCGCGCCGGCGGGTCGAGATAAGCAACCAACACGCTGCGAAATACACGTTACGCGGGAACGCGATCCGCGGGGATGCTGGTCCACTCAATCTGGTTTATAGGGAACGACAGGATGATGGTATCCCTTAATGGATTTCGCGACACTGGTAAAACTAGTAGAGGCGGCGAAAACCTTTTGCAGAGGCCCGTGACAGACCTACCCAGCGCCTGATCGACTGCGGGCAGTTGGTCTGGAACCAGCAAAGCCACTTTTCTAGTCGCCACTACCTGTTTTTGATTGACGTACAGGTACTTTTCATAGTTATCTTCTCGCTAGCCCTCAACGTACCATTCGTCAGTCTGACAAGAGTTGCCGGCTTAGCGCCGCGACGAGGAGAGAAATATGCGCACTAGATCAGGTCTTTCCCGGGTTGTCTTCAACGTTCTGCTTTTGACCGGTTTGCTATTGCTGGCCAGCATTGCGGGCTTTGCCAGAGAGAAGTACGAAACCATTGATGCCACCGCATGGGGCACCAGCACTCAACTGGGGCGCAACATCGGCATCACGCTGATCATCTACGACTATTCGACGCCCGCCGACCGGGCCATCCTGGCCGAAGCATTCCAGAAGGGATCCAACAAAGGATTGGTGAACGCCCTCGAAAAGATGAAGGCGGTAGGCCACATCAGCATCACCGGCACGATCGGGTACGACGTCAGCTATATCGGGATGGTCCAAACCCCGACGGGACGAAAGATCCGCTTCGTAACCAACCGCCAGATCAAGTTTGGGGAAGCCTATTACGACACGCAATCGCAGTCGTTTGACCTGACGGCCGGCGAGATCGAGATCAATACCCAGGACAAAAGCAAGAGCGCGGGCGTGTTGTACCCGGCGGCCCAATTGGGGATCGGTGATGACGGGCAGTTGACCCTCAATCTCCTGCAGAACGCCTGGAGACTGGGTAATATCATCGATTGGAGCGGAAACCCTACCGAAAACTAGCGGATGGGTGGGAACGTCTTTCCCCGTGGCACGAATTCGCGGGTTGGAACTATCCTAAAGAGCGGCTTCATTGCCATGGTCATGGAATTTCACTTCGATTGAGGTGCTTATGAAGATTCAGCGTTTTACGATTTATTGTGCCCTGCTGCTGTGCCTCGTGATGGCCAGCTTCGCCTCCGCCGACGAGAAGAAAGACAGCAACAACGTTTGCTCCAATCCCGACCCGGCAAGCTTGTGCACTGCCGACAACACCTGCGGATCGGCTTCTACTCCGTGTATGGTCAACATCAAGCGGACCGCGTACTCGTCCTCCGCTACTCCCAGCATTCCAGGCGCGAGGGGGAACGATCTGTTCTGCGTTAAGACTGGGACCACGGTGACCTGGCAATCCGACTCCAAGGGCACCGGGTTCCTCGTCGATCCCGGAAAGTCTTCGCCGTTCAACCCGCCTGGCCTCATCATGGGAGGCAGCGCGAAGTCGGTTTCCGTCGTGGCTCAGAAACCGACGTGCCTGAACTACCACGTGAGCGCCACCTCGCAAGGGGGAATCTACGGCAAGAGCAAGTCTGCACAGGTGACGCTAATTGTGATTGGCGGGCAATAACGATCGACACGGCCAATGCTGGGAATGCTCACCTGCAAACCCACTATAGTTGCGTCTTCATAGTTGCTCGCCCCGCGCACTTTGCTTCCGCCGCTGGGTTCGACAACTTTGGCGGCTGAATCAAGTGTCCTTCCTGCCTGGGAGCGCGGGCCCTGAAGGAAGGCCCGTTCTACCGGATTACACAAAAACCTAAACTGCTCTAGAGTCGTAGCCGTCACGCGCGTCCCGTCCTCACCCGTGAAGATCGAGTCGCTGCATTTATCTCAGGTTGAATCGGAATAGGGGACGGTCGGCGAGTGCTAATGGTTGATGGTTTTTAGGGTTAGCTTCCGTCCGTACTGGAAATATCGCTGGTTTTCACGGGCTGCGATTGATAGACGCGGCTCACGACGACGAAGAAGAAACCGGTGGATAAGCTGCACATCAGGATGCCAATTAAGCCCTCGATGGGTGCGAGCAGCCGCCAGGCTTCGTCAGCACCACGTCGCCATAGCCAATCGTCGTGTACGTGACCCCGGAAAAGTAGAAAGCCGTTTCGACATCGGGCAAGAACCCGTGCCATCGATAGAACAAGCCCCACATCGAAATCTCTACTACATGGATCACGATCAACCACCAGAGCATGCGGAGCAGCATCCGGGTGGTAAGCCAGACGCCGGTTGGCGGCCGCCCGTGTACCCTGGTCAAGTTCCGCAGCAGCACGGAGATACCCGTAGCATGGATCCCCATGGTGAGGCCCGTTAGAACGCACGCGCTGAGGATTATTATGACCATCTTTCGATCCGGCCGGCGGGCTTCGCTAAACTAGTGGAGCGAAGACGGCACTTGTCTCCGTTCGCCCTCGCGCTGCCTTGCCGCTCCGAACAACCTACCACTACTGCATGGCAAATAAGAAGACGCACCCGGAGCTGATGTCGTCTCGTCCGAGAAAACATCAACCGCCAGGCGCGTTGCTTACGATGCCGGAACCGTAGTTACGGTGCGCGGCCCTACTTCACGTCGAACGTCACACCCAGCAACGCGCCCCTCTCGTGAGCGTCATAGACGAAGAAACCAGGTGCAGCGGCACGATAGTCCGTGTACAGAAAACGTCAGCCTAGCAAGTGCGAGAGAGCAATCCCAAGAAGTGGCTTACCAAAGAATTTTCCGAGAAGCTAGTACTTTTCCCAGTCCCCATAGTGCCATCCCGCGTATTACCGTTAAGCGATACGACATTTCAAATGGGCAGATTTGGCGGTTGCTGGCTGTTACCTGGTGCTCGCAACCCGATAGAGAAAGGGAGATGCAATGACCTCGTACCGTAGACTGTGGTTTGCAGTCCTCGCAGCCCTTATGTTGAGCGTGCTGTTCTGCATGCCCGCCAGCGCCCAAGGGCCGGCCGATGTGACAGCCGCAACGCCGGCGACTACTTCCGATTCGGACGCGTCCGCTGGCGCAAAAGACCCGACAGATGTAGCTGTGCAGAACCAGGCAACAAGCACGCCCGCACCCGATCCCGCTCCGCAGAAGCCAGCTACCGGTGATGACCCATGGAAATTCGCCTTCTCGATCTATGGCTGGTTTCCGGGCATACACGGGACGGTCGGGGTGCTGGGCCACGACGCCGGTGTCCATGCCCCATTCAGCGATGTCTTTCATTACCTGAAAGGAGTGATACCGATCGCCGTCGAGGCCGATAAGGGCCGCTTTGTGATGCCGTTTGATTTCTTCTGGGTCAAGCTGGGCGATGACAGAGGGATTCCGTTGAACGACTTCGGGCAAACCTCAATTAATTTGCACGTGACGGAATCGATCTTCACTCCAAAGTTCGGATACAGGATTGTGGATAAGGAGCATTTCAAGGTCGATGCCCTGGCCGGAATCCGCTACTGGCATGTGGGTCAGAACCTCAGCCTGGAACCGTCCGGGGTTGGCTTTTCGCAATCCGCGAACTGGGTGGATGGGCTTGGCGGCGCCAGGTTTACACTGCCGCTCGCGGAGAAGGCGGCGATCATAATCGCGGGTGACGCAGGCGGAGGCGGAGCCAATCTGGACTACCAGGTAGTCGGCCTCTTCACCTACAAGTTCACCCCCAAGCTTGGCTTGGGGCTTGGCTGGCGCTACCTGGATGTGAACTATGGTGGCAGTCATCAATTCCTCTACGATGTGGCCCAAACCGGCGCCGTGGCGGGTATGTTCTTGGAGCTAGGCGGCAAACCGCCAGTCCCGGTAAGCGCAAGCTGCTCGATTTCTCCCACCGAGATCTGGGCGGGAACTCCGGTCACGGCCACGATCAGTACGCAGAACTTCAATCCGAAGCACACCATCAGCTACAAGTGGAGCACCTCGGGCGGAAAGATATCGGGTACCAGCACGACCGGAAATGTCGATACCGCAGGACTTGCGCCGGGAAGCTACACGGTTACGGGTACGGCCACTGACGAAAAAGAAAAGAAGAACAATGTCGCCACTTGCAATGCGTCATTTACCGTTCGGCAGCCACGGCCGCCGGAGGTGAGCTGTTCGGCCAATCCGACCACCGTCCAGGCGGGCACGCCGTCCACCGTCACAGCGAGCGGGTCCAGTCCGGATCCTGGCGTAACCATCTCCAGCTACGCCTACCAGGCTTCGGCGGGCACGATTAGCGGAACCGGCACCACCGCAACTCTTGACAGCACCGGCGCACCCGCTGGGCCCATCAATGTCACGGTCACGGCGACGGATTCGCGCGGACTGACCGGAACCTGCACTACCACCGTTACGGTGGAGGCACCGCCGCCGGCGCCTCAAGTGAGTGCGCGTACGCCGATCCAGTTCATAGAGCGCCCGAAACAGAAGTACATTCCCTGGCGTGTAGACAACGAAGCCAAGGCCATACTCGACGACGACGCCTCCGCGTTGAAGAACGATCCCAATGCGAAGCTGGTCATCGTCGGTTACGCCGATGGCGAACCGCAGCCCGAGATCGGCACGGGTAAGAACAGACACCCGATGGATCTGGCGGCGCAGCGTGCGGTCAACACCAAGGCATACCTGGTACAGCAACAGGGTATCGACCCGAGCCGTATCGAGGTACGCAAGGGCACGGGCAAGGACCACGTAGCGGATATCTTCTGGGTACCGCAGGGCGCGGACACCGCCACCTCATCGGTACTGCAAGGTACCACGCCGGTTGACGAATCGGTGGTGACGCCGAGTGAGAACGCTTATCCGAAACCGAAGACGGCGGCTCCGGTGCACCATCATCACGCGGCGAAGTCGGCGCCTGCGGCGGGCAGTACAACACAGTAGGAGTACGCACTCTACTCCGTGGCCGGTGGGTGAGCGGCGCTCCCACCGGCTGCGCGGGAGGCGTTTGCCAGCGGTGGGCGCGGCGTTCAAGCGCCTTGGTAGCGTGGATCGGCGCGGCTGAAGTGGCGCCCTTTTAAGGCGGTTACAGCAACTTAGAAATTGCTTCAGCCGTACTCGCCGGAATACGCATTTGTGGAAGCTCCGAAGCCTGCCTCTACCGGGTCTATGCCAACTCAGTCCCTTCGCGAGTACGTACCGCCTGCGTCGCCACCGTTTTGCTTGACTTCCGATGTCGAAACGCAGACTCTCGTTATGTTCCACACAAAAACATAATCCGCAGAGGAATACGTTCGTTCACTTGAACGATTGACCCCGCGAAGTCGTCAACGACCTTCGCAGCCAATCGAAGTTTGGAGAAGAACCATGTACCTGCGCAGTCGAGCTTTCCTTCTTAGCATCGTCCTCATACTTTTTACCATCCCTAGCATCGCCCAACAGCAGCCGGCAAATCCCCAGACCGGCGCTGCACCTCCGAGACCATCAGAAGCCAAGCGTCAAACCATTGGTTTAGTGCTCCAAGGTGGCGGAGCGCTGGGGCTGGCTCACGTCGGCGTCATTACGTGGATGGAAGAACACCACATCCCGATTGACTACATTGCCGGCACCAGCATGGGCGGCCTGGTCGGCGGCGTTTATGCCACCGGACACAATGCCGTGGAGATGCGCCAGATCGTGAACAGTATCAACTGGGACCAGGTGATGGCCGGGCAGACGCCGTTTGACGACCTCGCCTTCCGCCGCAAAGAGGATGCTCGCGAGTATCCCAACAGCCTCGAGTTTGGAATACGCAAAGGCATACAGTTTCCCGAGGGGTTCAACTCTGGCCAACAGGTCTCACTGGTTCTCGATAAAGTCGCGGCTCCCTACTCCGAGATCAAAAGCTTCAACGATCTTCCGACTCCGTTCGCGTGCGTAGCCACCGACCTGGTCACCGAAAAGCCGAAGGTTTTCCGCAGCGGATCCTTGTCCCTGGCTCTGCGGTCCACTATGTCTCTACCTGGAATCTTCACCCCCGTCCGGACCAAAGATGCCATTTACGCCGACGGCGGATTGCTCAATAACATTCCGGTCAACGTAGCGAAAGAGATGGGAGCAGATCTGACGGTGGCGATTCACCTGTCGGAAGCAGGACTAGCTCCAAATGCAAATCTCTCCACCTTCTCGGTCCTTGGCCAGTCGCTGTCGGTCATGATCTCCGCCAATGAACTCCAGAACATGGAAAACGCGGACATACTGGTCTCGGTACCGGTGCAAAAATGGGGCGCGTTAAGTTTCGACGACGCGGACGCGATCATCAAGGCCGGATATGACGCCGCTGCTGCGAAGTCTAAAGTGCTTTTGACCCTCGCGGTGGATGACGCCACCTGGAAACAATACATGGCCGATCGCGCGTCCCGGCGCCGCACTGCTCCGATTCCGACGTTCATAGCCGTCAACGGCGTGAATGCAGACCTTTCGCAGCGAGTGCAAGAGCAAATGGCCGGCCTGGTAGGCAAGCCACTCGACTACGACCAACTGGACCAGGCCATCATGCACCTGAAGGGGTTTGGGCGATTTTCAGTGCTCAGCTATTCCTTCGAGCAGCGCAACGGCCAGCAGGGCCTGCTGATAAACACCGAGGAAAACTCCTATGGGCCGCCCATCGTCCGGCCGCTCATCCTCATCGACGGATCCAGTTTGAAAAACGTTACTCTCGACTTGGGAGCACGAGTGACGTTTTTCGATTTTGGTGGCTTTCGTTCGGAATGGCGCACCGACGTCGTTCTGTTCTCCGACTATGGCCTGAATTCGGAGTATTACCATCCCTTTACTCCATTGACTCACTGGTTCGTTGCGCCCCGGATACTGGCCGACGACAATCCACTCTACCTGTACCACGACAACCAACTCTTTTCCATCTACCGGCGCACCACCTTGGGTGGAGGAGTGGATGTGGGGTATCAGTTCGGGACGACGGGCGAACTACGCGTCGGCTACGAAGGCGGGTGGCAAGACTTCAAGCGGCAAATCGGAAACGCGACCGAGCTGTCGAATTTCTCCGGCGGCTACGGCGCCAGCAAAATCCAATACAGGCTGGATCGCCTCGATGATCCTGTTATTCCTCGTGCGGGACAAAGCTTCACCGGCGATTTTTATTGGTACAACGCTAGTCCGGAGGCGCCCCACCCGTATCCCGTGCTTGAAGGTAACGGGCAGCTTTTCTTCAAGCTGAACCAACCGTCTTCGGTTTTTCTGAGTGGATCTGCTGGGACCACCTTCAACCACGAAACCGGCCTCCCGCAGTTCTCCCTGGGAGGCTCCCGGCAACTGGTGTCGTACGGCACCAACGAACTGCTGATGGACAAATACTTCCTGTTCCAGTTGGGATACATCCGGCAGTTGGCGAAGCTGCCGCCTCTGCTGGGTAGCGGCATCTATCTCCTCGGTGTCTATGAAGCCGCGCAGGTTTACGGCGCGCCCCACACCATGGTGAATACAGCCTCGGGTTTCCCGACCGATGCGGCGGCCGGCATAGTCGTGAACACAATCTTCGGCCCGGTTGAAGCGGCGTACGCCTACGGCGACACCGGCCATCACAAGTTCTTCTTCCGGGTTGGGCGGCTGTTCTGAGGCGGTTTTGGTCAAGTCGACGGGTGGCCGGCCCACTCATTCCTGATTTTGGAATGATTGGGATTCGGGCGTACCCGTTCCAGCAGGTAGCGCCGGTGCGAGTAAATTGTCAGGAGTCGCCGCTGACGATCAGCCATTCCTCTTCTCGGGCCCACTCATTCGAAAACCGCGAATGAGTGGGGCACGCGGCGTCGCGCGAGGTTTAAGACTCCTCAGCGCGTTCAGCCGCTGCGTGATGCGAAGGAAAAAGATAACTCGCCAGCATGCGCTTCACCTCGGAGATGACGCGGTCGCGATCTTCGCGCGTGGGCTGCTCGTACGCGTAAGCAATCAGCCGCTCGCCGGCTTCGCTCGCCACGCTCAACCTGAGCTGCAACTCGGGGGTAAAGCGGAAGGCCAGGCGCTCAACCATCAAGGCGGTGAGGAGGGCAGGAAGACCGGTGCGGGCTGCCTCTCCTGCAATGATGGAGGTACTGATGTGGCGTCCGAAGGAGATGGTGCGGAAGTCGGCATGGGCGTCGAGATAGGCGACGTAGGCGTCGAGGATGCGATCGAGCAGGGCGGCGGGAGCGAAATTCTCCGGCTGCTGGAGCGGCTGCAACCGGGGCCGCATGATGTCGCGATCCACGGTGCCGCCAAGTTGAAGGATGTGGCCGCCGGCGATGGCGTCGACGATGGTTTCGCGGTCGGGAAAGAAGCGATAGAGGCCACCGACGGAGAGACCGGCCTCGGCGGCAATGTGAGTGGTGGTGACGTCGTCGAGCGGCATGCGGCTGAGCAGCGCGCTGGCTGCGTCGAGAATGCGTTTGACGCTGCGCAGGCTGCGATCCTGGACGGGACGGGGCCGCGCGGGTGTGGCCGGGTTGGGCGGCGAATCATGGTGGGGTGGGTTGGACATGAGGACGAGTCGGGCGACTGCGAGCATTCTATACGGCGCGCGCGGGCAGCTGATACAGGTACTTTTGAAATCCCACGAATACCTTGCTTATGCTTCGTTCATGGAGTTTCTCAAGCAGGAGTCATGGCAGGATGCGGAAAGCGCGATTGCGGGTGGAGCGATACACGGCAAAATCCCGGCGGTCGAGGGTGAAGATGGTGTCGATCCCTTCGCGACCAGCCAGATAAACCAGCGCGGCGTCGGCCAGTTGGGGACGGATGTCCTCGTACTCCTTCATCACATCGGCAATCGCGCTGGCCTCGGCGCCGGCGAGCGGAAGCAGTTCCAGGAAGCCGCCGGGCTTCTCGGAAAAGCAGCTTCTTAGAAGTTGCTGGACAGCTCGCGGATGCGAACGCAAGAGCCACACCGCCTCGGTGATCACCGGCCAGCAGGAAAATAGAGGGCCGGGGAGTTGATGCAGGGCTTTGACGCAAGCGGCGTGGTGCTGGTCCACGCTGGAGAGAATGGCAACCAGCGGTCCGGTGTCCACCAGTACGCGACGCTTCATTTGGATTTCCCGAAACCTTCAAAGTGGCGGGGACTGGAGCTGAGGTCGGTTGCCGGAGATTTCCGGCCGCGCCCTATACAGCCAATCAATCCCGCTTCTTCGGCCAGTTCGTAGGCTGGCCGCGCCTCGCTGGACTGCCCAAGATAGGTTTCCAGGGCTTCGCGGACGAGTTCCGACTCCGGCTGGCCGTTTAGCCGCGAGCGGTGGCGCAGGCGCTGCCCAAGAGTCTCTGGAATGCGAATGGTTATACGGGCGGATGCCATGTCTGACATTATAGCATAAATGTCAGACAGCCGCCGCCTTCAACGCGGAGGAGCCAGGACTGGTTGGGGCGCACGATTGGAGCCTGCAAGAGCTGAAGCTCCGAAGGGCGACAACTTTCCCCCAGTCATAAGACTTACCCGGGTCTCGAAAAGCGCGAGACCTGGGGCACCCGTGCGGGTGGCTGATACAGGTACTTCTGAAATCCCACGAAGACCTTGCTTATCTCTTCCGGTTTGCCGAGGTCGGCAATGGCGTCTGAAATTGAGTTGTGATACTTCAGACGGAGCAACGGCGTTAGCTTCTCCTGGTCGAGTTCGTCCACCCCAACTCCCACGTAGTGGGCCAAGACGAAGTCCAGAAAGGCCTGCTGCTTGCTGTCGAAATGCGCACTAATAGCAACCTTCGCTCGACTGGCGCGTTCTTCGCGGGTGAGCGTAGGTAAGGCGTAGGCAATGTAGCGCGAGCACGTCGAAGAGGTCGCTCTTTTCAGCATTGATGATTTTTTGCATCTCGGCCAGTTGCTCGTGGCCAAACCCTTTCTCGGCGAGTCCTGCCAGCAGCATCTTCCGCGTATCGGGCGCGCTCCACAAAACGCGCAACTCGGCCTCGTCCTTGAAGAACTCCGGCAACTCACCAAACAACGACTCCATAAACTGGTGGGCGGACATGGGGGTACCGTCCGGATGCCAGAACGTGGTGCACATCATGTGCTGAATGGCACGGTCTTTCCCGTCGGCAAGTTTTACTTTCGCCTTCGTCTTTTTCTTGCATATGCAGGGGCGCTGCCCGCAAACTGCGCACGGCTCTTTCGGACACTCGCAAGGTGTGTTGCCACACACGGAACACGGTTGCGGTACTGCCTTTACGCACTGGCAAGGGTACTGGCCGCATTTCTTGCACGGTTCCGGTTCCAGTGGCTGGGCCGTCCCATTCGAGGTCGCTGAAATGGTGGTACGCCTTCACGAAGTCATAGATAGTGAAGTAGTCCTTGCCATCGAAAAGCCGGGTGCCGCGCCCGATGATTTGCTTGAACTCGATCATGGTCTTGATCGGGCGCATCAGCACGATGTTGCGAATGTTCCGGGCATCCACGCCGGTCGAGAGCTTTTGCGAGGTCGTCAAAATCGTCGGAATGCTTTTTTCGTTGTCCTGAAAGTCACGTAGATACTGGTTGCCGAGTTCGCCATCGTTAGCGGTGACCCGCTGGCAGTAGTTCGGGTCGGTGCTCGTCTTCATCTGGTTGACGAGGTCGCGCACGGCCAGGGCATGATCCTGGGTGGCGCAGAAGACCAGCGTTTTCTCCCTCTGGTCGATCTGCTCCATAAACACCTTCACGCGGTGCGCTTCGCGCTCCTTGATCTCGATGATCTTGTTGAAGTCGGTTTCCGTGTAGCGCTTTCCCGGCTTCGATCTCGCCCTCGACCACCTGGTCATCCGGCGTATAGACGTAGTCGTCGAGGGTGGTGGCAATCTGCTTTACGCGGAACGGTGTGAGGAAGCCGTCATTGATGCCCTCCTTGAGCGAGTAGATATAGACCGGCTCGCCGAAGTAGAGGTAGGTATCGGCATTCTCTTTGCGCCTCGGCGTTGCGGTCAGCCCGAGTTGGACCGCGGGAGCGAAGTACTCCATGATGCCGCGCCAGTTGCCCTCATCGTTAGCCCCGCCACGATGGCACTCGTCAATGACGATGAAGTCAAAGAAATCCGGGGGATACTCCCCGAAATATGGCGAAGGCTGGCCATCTTTCGGCGGGCCGCTCATGAAGGTCTGGAAGATGGTGAAGAACAGGCTGGCATTCTTCGGGACCTTGCCTTTCTTGCGGATGTCCTCCGGACTGATGCGGGCCATGGCGTCCTCAGGGAACGCGGAGAAGGCGTTATAGGCCTGGTCGGCAAGGATATTGCGGTCAGCCAGGAAGAGGATGCGCGGGCGGCGCGATAGGCTCGCGGCTCAGGTTCCACCGGCTGTAGAACAACTTCCAGGCGACCTGAAAGGCGATCATTGTCTTGCCTGTACCCGTTGCGAGCGTGAGCAAGATGCGCTGCTTGCCGACGGCGATAGCCTCTAGAACTCGCTCGATAGCGATGTCCCGAAAGATATCGATCGCCTAATGTACCGCCCTTGTCTTCGAACGGTATCGCGGCGAAACGGTCTCGCCAGGCGTTCGCCTTGGCGAACGTCATGTTCCAGAGTTCGTCCGGAGTGGGATAGGCCGGCTTCTCGCCTTCCTTGCCGGTCTGCATGTCGACGCCGTAGATGGCCTGGCCATTGGAAGCAGTAGGTGTAGCGAATCTGCCATCTTCCCGGCGTAATTCTTGGCCTGCGCGACTCCCTCGGTCAGTTCTTCGTCCCACGCTTTCGCCTCGACAATAGCGAGCTTGGTGTTGCGATACACCAGCACATAGTCGGCGCAAAGCGGCTTGCCTCGCCGTCCCTGGCCTTCGATGCGACCGGGCGCAATCGTATATTCGCGCCGGATGCGGCTGCCTTCGACGACGCCCCATCCCGCCGCTTTCAACGCGGGATCAATGTGCTTGGCTCGTGTCTCGGCTTCGTTCATGGGTGGTTTCTAAAGTTGTCCAGTGAAGGCATGGTGTAACAGCGACTTCTTCAATGCTTCCAGCGCGGCGAGCTTGCGCTCGTAGAGACTCGCGAGGTCTTGGGTTTCTGGTTCAAAAGCGCGAAGTTTCTTAACCAGCGCGCGTTGATCATCAAGATTAGTTGGAACTGGAATAGTAAAGTTCACCAGCGTCTTTATTGGCAACTGTGGTTGTGCCGCCCCAGTCGTTTGTTTTTTGATCTGGTCTTTCACGATTTGTGAGCGGAGAAGCTCAAAAAGAAACGAGGGCAGCAGTGCGCACTTGGTTGACCGAAAAATGAGCATCCCCGAGTTGATACGGATGTTGTCGAATGGAACGTCGGCGGAGTAGAGGCCGATATTGCCAATCGTGCCGCGTGTGGTCATCACTACGTCGTCTCGTTTGAGCTTTCCCTTGCGAAGTTGCCGGTCTTTCTCTGCTGAAATAAACATCGTTGTCTCGAAATCGAACCCATCTGGCCGTACGTTCTTTGTGTTCAAGAAGAGGCAATGTCCCGCATCGTGAAAGTCGGTAGCTTTCGGATAATTTACTCCCCGGTCGCCATCGACGATTTCTAATAGGCTCTCGTCACCCAACTTTTTCTCTACCCATCCCGTTCCGGACTGGGAGAAGACGGATTGGAGGTGGCTTTCGAAGAGGGCGCGGGCGTTTTGGAGGTTCTTTTCGGCGTTGGCTTTGGCGCTGGCGATGCCCTCAAACGCTTCGTCGAGGATGCCGACGATCCGCTGCTGTTCGGGGAGGGGAGGGACGGGGATAGAAATTGTTTTCAGATTGCGCAGAATAATTCTGCGTATCGCAGCGCCAGTTTTCTTTCCCACCGCCTCATCCAAGAACGCTGGGGATTTCATTACATACTTCAAGAACGCTGGCTCAATTTGTTCCCGATAAGGACGCACAATCGCCAGCGAAGAAAGGACGACGAACTCTTTGTCGTAATCAATTAGTGCGACTTTCCCAACCGTGCCATCCTTCGAGAACAGGACATCCCCTCGATGAGGCCTACATCCATTGTTGAGCAACTTCTTGTAGTCCGCAGCGGGTATGAATTTGCAGTTTGTGAAGTCTATCTGGTCGTTCCCTATGTCACGGACAGTGACATAGGGAAATCCTGCATCGGTGGTCTTGGGCGAAAAATGGCTGCCGTCTGTAATTTCTTTGCAGACTTCTTCCAGGTGTTTGGTTCGCCACCCATTCTTCATAGCAGCGCCTTAATGTTCCCCAGCACCTCCGCGCTCTCGGCGTCCAGCGCGGCGATCTCGTCCATGATGGCCTCGCGGGCTGCGGTGCTTTACTTCCTCGCCGCCGTTCGGGTTCTTCACGGAAAGATCGAAGGTCTCTTTGTCGATGGTCTTGGCGTCCACGCTCCAGGACTTGGGCGAGTCGGCGAACGTCTTTTGCAGCTTCACGAACTCGGCGAGGTCGTCGTCGTTGAGGGGGTTGGTCTTGCCGAGGTTGCGGCCAGGGTCGAGCTGGTAATACCAGATCTTGCGAGTAGGTGCGCCTTTCTCGAAGAAGAGCACCACGGTCTTCACCCCCGCGCCCTGGAAGGTGCCGCCGGGGCAGTCGAGCACGGTGTGGAGATTGCAGCTTTCCAGCAGGAGCTTGCGCAGGCTAACGGAAGCGTTGTCGGTGTTCGACAGGAAGGTGTTCTTGATAACCACGCCGCCGCGGCCCCCGGCCTTGAGCATCTTGATGAAGTGCTGGAGAAACAGGAAGGCCGTCTCGCCGGTGCGGATGGGGAAGTTCTGCTGCACTTCCTTGCGTTCCTTGCCGCCGAAGGGCGGATTGGCCATCACTACCTCGACGCGGTCCTTCTCCTGAATGTCGGCGAGGTTTTCAGTGAGCGTGTTGGTGTGGATGATGTTGGGCGCGTCGATGCCATGCAGGATCATGTTCATGATCGCGATGACGTAGGCGAGGGACTTCTTTTCCTTGCCGTAGAACGTGCGCTCCTGAAGGGCTGCGGTCCTGCGCAGTCGTGCGCTTTGGATTGGCGTGCTTCAGGTACTCAAACGACTCGCAGAGGAATCCGGCCGAGCCGACCGCGCCGTCGTAGATGCGCTCGCCGATGCGGGGCTTCACCACCTGAACGATGGCGCGGATGAGCGGGCGCGGGGTGTAATACTCGCCGCCATTGCGCCCGGCGTTGCCCATGTTCCTGATCTTGGCTTCGTAGAGGTGGGAGAGCTCGTGTTTCTCCGTCTGCGAGCGGAAGTGCAGTTCGTCGATGTGGTCGATGATCTCGCGCAGGTTGTAGCCGCTTTGAATCTTGTTCTTGATCTCGCCGAATATCTCCCCAATCTTGTATTCGATGGTGTTCGGGCCGCTCGCCTTTTGCTTGAAGCCGTGCAGGTAGGGAAAGAGCTTCCCGTTCACGAAGTCGCGGAGGTCGTCGCCGGTCAAGGCTTTGTTGTGGTCGAGTTTGCCGTCCTTGCCCTTGGGCGCAGCCCAGCTTTCCCAGCGATAAGGCTTGTCGAGGATGTAGGTGTATTTCTTGCCGTTCCAGCGCGGCCTCGGTGCTCTTGTCCTGCTCAAGATCGTCGAGGTATTTCAGGAACAACAGCCAGGAGGTCTGCTCGGTGTAGTCGAGCTCGGTGGTGCAGCCGGCTTCTTTCCGGAGAACGTCATCGATGTTTTTGAAAGCTTGTTCGAACATTGTCTGGTTGGAGAGGGTGGTAACCGCCTTCTTCTATACCATGTAATCCGCAGCGAGGCACAGCATTTTGTCGGCGGTCCGCCTTGCGCTGCGTTTGCGAACTGCACGAAGTCAGGTGTCGCCGGCTGAAGCCGGCTCGCAATGACGAGAAAGATGAGCTTATCGGCACGACTGAAGTCGTGCCCTGACACAAACCTGGCGTCTGGGTTGAGGAACGTTCGCGCCGGACTGCCAAACATTTTCAACTCACGATCTCTGGCGGTCCACTCGGATTCGATCTCCACCACTTCCTTCTCGCGGAAAGCACGGAAGAAAGTTGTCAGTTGCCGGTTGTCAGGAACCGCAGATCCCTCGTCGGGCTGAAGCCCTCCGCGGGATGACAAAAATAAACGGCTCATCGGCACGACTGAAGAGGTTGCTGAAAAAGTCGAAAAAGCAGGTCTCTCGCGGGCTGAAGCCCGCTCGAGATGACAAGAATAAAAGAGCTTAACGGCACACCTAAAGATGTGCCCTTTCAAAACGCCAGCTCAAACCGACTTTTTTTTCAGCAACCTCTGAAGTCGTGCCCTGACACAAATGCTTAAGGTGCGCTTTCCGGAGCGTCGGCGGGGAAAAGATAACTCGACAACATGCGCTTCATCTCGGCGATGACGCGATCGCGATCATCACGGGTGGGCTGCTCGTAGGCGTAGGCGATGAGCCGCTCGCCGGCTTCGCTAACGACGCGCAGCATCAGGTCAAGCTCTGGCGTGTTGGGAATGCCTAGCCGCTCCAGCATGAAATTCTTCAGCAGCGCAGGAAGTCCCACATTGGGGGATGCCTGGCGTTCTCTTGTCGCAGCGCTGATGTAGCGGCCGAACGAGATCGTGCGAAAGTCGGGATGCGCGTCCAGATAAACAATGTAGGCGTCCACCACGCCATCGAGCACCAGCGCCGGGTCGAAGGTGTCCAGGTTAGCCAGTTCGCGCTCTAGCACCTTCATCACTGAGCCTTCCAGCGAGGCGCGGAACTGATCCACGTGTCGCACCGCGATGGCGTCAATGATGGTCTGCTTGTCGGGGAAAAAGCGATACAGCGCGCCAATAGAAAGACCCGCCTCGGTGGCGATGCGCGTGGTGGTGACGTCTTCGAGCGGCATCTGCTCCAGCAGGGAACTGGCGGCGTCAAGCACGCGCTGGACGGTCTGGTGGCTACGGGATTGGACAGGCAGCCGACGGGCCGATGACGATGGATCCCCTTCAGCATAAAGTGTATCGAGTTGATTCTTAAGGGACATTGGTTTGAGTTTAGGACAAGAGTACGATCCCTTTCCTTGACATCATTGCACAATTCCTGTAAAAGCGAAAGAGAGTTCGCTTTCTTGTTCTGCGGAACAATGCGTGGCAGGATAACCGCCTCCTTCGACTCCTCGCTTCGCTTGTCCCTCAGGATGACAAGTTGAGATTGTGGCTTGAGGAGTCGAGCTTCCTAAGGGCTAAAAGCTAACGGCTAGCAGCGAAAAGCGATTGGCTGACGGCTGATAGCTGACAGCCGATAGCTCTTTCAAACGAGGTTCTCCGCATGGGTGTTCCAGTTTCGCAGATGTGGACGGTCGCCACCTACGTCCTGAAGCAAAAGCTCCACGGTCGCAAGCGCTATCCGCTGGTGCTGATGCTAGAGCCACTGTTCCGCTGCAACCTGGCTTGCGCCGGCTGCGGCAAGATCCAGTATCCCGCGCACGTGCTCAAGCAAAACCTCTCGCCCGAAGAATGCTTCCGCGCAGTCGACGAGTGCGGCGCGCCGATGGTATCCATCCCCGGCGGCGAGCCGCTGATGCATCCGCAGATCGCGGAGATCGTGGACGGCCTGGTCGCGCGCAAGAAGTACATCTACCTGTGCACCAATGCGCTGCTGCTCAAAGAGAAGATTGACCTGTTCACGCCGAGCAAGTACTTGACATTCTCCGTCCACATGGACGGCCAACGCGAGCACCACGACTTCTCCGTCTGCCGCGAAGGCGGATATGACGCCGCGCTCGATGGCATGAAGGTCGCCTTGCACCGCGGCTTCCGCGTCACCACCAACACCACCCTCTTCGACGGCGCCGATCCCAACAGCGTCCGCGCCTTCTTCGACGAGATGATGGAGCTCGGCGTCGAAGGCATGATGCTCTCGCCCGGCTACTCGTACGACAAGGCGCCCGACCAGAAGCACTTCCTGGGACGCGCGCGCACGCGGCGGCTGTTCCGCGCGATGTTGTCGAACCGCAAGGCCAAGTGGGTATTCAACCAGTCGCCGCTGTTTCTGGAATTTCTGATGGGCAAGCGCGACTATCCGTGCACAGCGTGGGGCATGCCGACCTTCAACCTCTTTGGCTGGCAGAAGCCGTGTTACCTGCTGCAGGACGGCTATGCCGACACCTTCGAAGAGCTGATGCGCGAGACCGAGTGGCACAGGTACGGCACCGAGTCGGGCAATCCCCAGTGCGCCAATTGCATGGTGCACAGCGGATACGAAGCGTCGGCGGTCAATGACACCTTCGGCTCGCTGCGAGGATTCCTGGGAACCGTGCGCGCGACCTTCTCCAGCAAATATAAAGATGATGAAGCGCTAGCCATGCTGAACGAACAAGTTCGGCCCGTGCATGCGTATGATCCGCTGGTGCAGATTGGTAATGTCGAGTCCTGATCCATCAGAGAGTGCTTTCACCACGGAGGACACGGAGAGCACGGAGAAACAAGCGAATGAATTCCTCCGTGCTCTCCGTGTCCTCAGTGGTAAATAGAAAACTCAGTTCTGGCGAATAGCGAAAGGCGAATAGCGAAATCATGAGCGAACCACAACGCAATCTCACCGTTGATTCCCTGGAAGTCGTCGACGGCCGCGACCACGAAAAGATCGAAGGCTGGATTCCGGAGCTGGCGAGTGAAGCCGAGTTGCGCGACGCGCTGGAGAAGGCCTTCGACTATCGCGGCGACGTGACCATCACGCGCAAAGATGGCACGCGCGTGGAAGGCTACATCTTCGACCGGCGCAACGGTCCGACGCTCGAGGCCTCCGTCGTTCGTCTCATCCCACAAGATTCCTCGGAGAAGATCTCCATTCCCTATTCGGACATCGCCGCCCTGGCGTTCACCGGACGCGACACCGCCGCCGGCAAAAGCTGGGAGGCCTGGGTCCGCAAGTATTGGGAGAGGAAAGCCGCCGGCGAGAAGGGCATCGCGCTGGAGCCGGAGAAGCTGGAGTAGCGAAAAGCGGCCCTTAGCCCTTAGCATTTAGCTAGCGTTTAACACTCCTCAAAGCAGAAGCGGCAGATGCAGTCGCAGGCGTATAGCGCTGGCAGCTGAGGATCAAGCCCGTCAGGGCGGAAGAGAGTTAGCCCAGGACGGAGCGCAGCGGAGCCCTGGGTAGGCTGGTTTGTTGAATCCGAGCCGGCTTCAGCCGGCGACACACTCTAGAAATCTTTCACATGCAAGCGCGTCGATATGCTGATACAGCTTGAGTGGTGAACAGCTCTCGTGCAGTAGCTACTCGCAAGAGATATCAATAATCACGTGTTCGACAGCGCTTCTTCTACCAGCGTTCCGGTTATCGTACACATACGATCTCCCAGTTACGGTACGGCTGCCAAGGGACGCGAATTCGACGGAATCGCCGATATTGGGCAGCACGGGCGAAACCCCAGAAGGCCACAGGTATTCCTCAGAGTAGTGAGGATTCTGTCTGGAGGTCATGCGTATCAGTATCTCCATATGAAGCAAAGTCTATCACCGGACTTCTTTTGTAGGGAGGAGCAGCTCGCGTAATCCCGACAGGGGTATGCGGTCCTGCTGTTCAGATGTAGAATCATCCGTCTTTCGGGATGGCGGACATGAGAATACGAGGTGCGCCACTCATCCGCGGGAAACCATGAGTAAGCGAGTTATTGCCGCAGTTTTACTGTTCGCAGCCTTGGGGCTGATGATTTATCCGCCCTGGCGTGGTAGATACGGCTATTCGGGACACCGCCTGTTATGGGGCCAGCGCGGCGGGAATCCTGATTGGGCGCACTTGCTCTTAGAGTTGTGCTTATTGGGCGCTGTCGGCGTCCTTGCCGCGCTGCTGGCTCCCATTGCGGAGCGTTGTTCGCTAGCGACGCTGAAAATTTGGCTTCAACGCGTTGGCCTTGTGCTCGGATGTGCTGCTGTTCTCTTGGTAGCCGTGAAAGCGGGGTACGCGGGGATCGCTTATTACATGCAAGTGCGGGCCTATGAGGCGAAGGTACGGGAGTTTCGGGCAAAGACTGCGCTCCTCCGAGAGGCATTCCCGATGCAGCGGGCACAGTCTCCCGCCATCCCGCCTCCGCCAGCGGGGTTCGATGAAGAGGTTCCACTGCCAGAACAAAAGAAGCGGGGCAAGTCGGCAAAGACGGGTACGGACATCTTCGACCAGGCCGCTGCCTCGCCGCAAGATACCCTCCCGGTGTACGAGATAACAAACTTTCATGAAGCTGAGTTTATTCTGCGGCGCCTCGGCTGGGGTGGTAACGACATCCAACGGGTGACGGGGATGTTCCTCTCCGCGACAGTACCAGAAAGCTACCAACCTAAGAGGCTGAGTTTTCTCAGCAGCGACGAAGTTGCCAGATCGGGCACGAAGGGAGCTTCTATTGAGTTTTACATACGAGACGATGACGCAGCAAAGCGATTCTTCGCTCCCCTGCCTGACTGGTACGCCGAGGCGCTACGGCAGAACATCGAAGTCTCGCGTGTCCCTGAATGGATGAAACCAGGCGAGCCGCCTACTTTCCCAGATTGGCTGGATTGGCAAACCCTCTGGATTACACCGGCATTGGTGGCCTTGGCATTGGGTGTAATTTGTTTTGTCACCTCAAGACGGCTCAGAGCGACGATGCCTGATGCCCGAACGAGGGAGTAACGCAAATTGGATACAGCACTTCTCAGCGGGGCACTGGGGAAATCGAACGGCGAATTTCAGATATAGAAGGCGGAGACGTATCGCGTGCTCCAGGATCGAGTGTTTATTGCTAATGAGCTTGAAAGCAAGGACATTTCAAAGCGATGGACTGAAGCGACGGAGAATTTCGCCAGAAGCAGAAATGAGGGGTATGAGCGCAGATTTTCCGAACGATTCAAAGCGATACGTGAAGCTGTCGTCGAACTCGCGACAAAATCGATTTGACCATCCTTGAGTGGCGAAGATCGAATGACGAAATCATGGCCGTTGCGCCTGCGTCCGGCTTTTGAAACACTAATCAGACCGATTACAACACCGCAATGCATTTTGGCGGGAGTTACATTGGTATGAAGCCCATGGCATCGGGAAAAAAGAATTCAAGATCAAACGGCTCCTC
>CAVREJ010000006.1:0-22756 GCA_963720135.1 uncultured Acidobacteriaceae bacterium | reverse complement strand
TGCACAACGTAGCTCTTCCTTGATCGCCCGCAGGTACGACGTGCACCAGACGTGGCTCGTTGTCGGTCTGCGCGCCGTCCGTGCGCGCACCGGCCTTCAAAGTATATCGTAATACGACATATATGGACAAGCATTTCATTTTTTGGGGGCTGGATGCGCAGGCTACGGACAGGAATGCAGACAAATAAGCCGGACGGAAGCGTCCGGCTTATAGGTTGATTTGGTTAGGTTAAGGGTTGTAAGGAGCGCAATTCACAGATGGGGGAGCTGTGAATCAAAAAGAATCCCGAGGACCGTGCCGGACGGCTCGTTCTCGACCAGTGACTTGCATTAAGTTCCGGCTGGACTGTGCGACTGGTACGAGCGTACACAGGGCGTGTTCAGCGTGAATTTGGGCTCGTCACCAATCGGAATAACCGCTCAACGCCTCGGGATTCCGTCTTGCCCTTGGATTGCCTCGCGTATTCCTCTGCCACTGCTCACCCGGCCGTTACGGTTCTTCTGAGTCTGCACCGGAGGCACAGACTCAGTGAACTCGCTCCAGCCCGTAGTCTCTGCCGACTTGGAACAACCGCGAAACCTGTCAAAGAACGAGTGTGTTTTTACTCCTGCCACGGCAGAAGTCAACATTTTTCTCGCAACTTTATCTCGCCTGTTTTCAATCGAATGCAGCCCGTCCACAGAGGCATGCCGAATTCTTGTGCAACTGTGAAAAGCAGAGTTGCAGTGTTCTCTATCGGGTGCTAATTTCGCGCATCTTGCGCGGCCCAAAGTTCAACTAAGCGCCGTGGCGGCCGCTCGCAGCATTGTGAAAATCTGGCAAAAACCGCTCCCCGTGCGGGATTCAAGCAATTTGGATTTTCGCTCCAAACTAAAAATCATTCAGCCCAGAAACACGGAGGGCACGGAGTTTTGATGCTCCGCACTCTCGCCGGATACTCATGGCGACAACGTTGATCCGCCGCCCATTCTCCTTCAGGGAACCACCATTTGTTACCATCGCCAGCATGCCCTTGCTGGAAGCCCGTCATCTGACCAAGACGTTCAGCTCCGGTGAAAGCATGTTTGGGGGCGGGACCTCCGGTCAGGTGCGCGCGGTGAGGGATGTCTCACTATCGATCGAAGCCGGAGAAACCCTCGGCCTGGTCGGCGAGTCCGGCTCGGGCAAGAGCACCTTGGGGCGCTTATTGCTGCGGCTTATCGAAGCGGATTCCGGTGAGGTGTCCTTCGATGGCCACGACGTGCTGCGCGCCGGCGGAGCTCAATTGCGCTGCTTGCGTCGCGACATGCAGATCATCTTTCAGGACCCATTTGGCTCCCTCGATCCCCGCATGACGGTTGACCAGATCGTCTGTGAACCCATGGCGATCCATGGAACCGACAGTCGTGCGGAACGTCGGCAACGCGCGGCCGAGGTAATGCATGCGGTGGGAATGGATGACTCAGCCCTCGAGCGCTATCCACATGAATTCAGCGGGGGCCAGCGCCAGCGCGTTGGGATCGCACGGGCCCTGGTCTTGCGGCCGCGATTCATCGTTGCCGACGAGCCAGTGTCAGCACTGGATGTGAGTGTCGGTTCGCAGATTGTAAATCTGCTGAAACAACTGCAGCGCGATTTCTCGCTGACCTATCTATTTATCTCGCACTCGATGCCCATCGTGCGTTATTTGGCGAACCGCATCGCGGTCATGCAGCATGGAGAGTTGGTCGAGGTGGGCGCCACCGAGCAGATCACAACTGCGCCTCGGCATCCCTACACGCGCACTCTGCTGGAAGCCACGCCGGAAATCGAATTCAGCTCGCGCTAAATGCTAGCTGCTTGGTCTCGTCGGAGGCTTCGGCGCGCTCGCGAAACGCCGCGCCTTCCAGCCGCAACAGGAATGCTTTCACCGGAAGTCCGCCTCCATATCCGCCGAGGTAGCAACCGGCGGCCAGCACGCGATGACACGGCACGATGATGGCTACCGGGTTGTGGTGGTTCGCTTGTCCGACGGCGCGAAAGCCTTTGGGACTGCCCACTGCCCGCGCGATGTCGGCGTAGGAGCAGGTTTCGCCGTAGGGAATTTGCAGCAATTGCCGCCAGCAGCGCTGGTAGAATTCCGGGCCTCGCAGATCAAGCGCCAAGTCGAAGTTGCGGCGCTTGCCAGAAAAGTACTCTTGCAGTTGCTGACGAACCAGGCGGGTGCGAGCTTCAGATTCTTCCCATTGCACCGGCAGACCGCCAATCTTTTGCGGCAACCCCCGATCGAATTCCAAGGCCACCAGAGCCTCCTCCGAGACCCCGATCAGCAGCGGCCCTACGGGCGATTGCAGGCGCGAGTAGTAGAGCGTTTCCATACCTTATCTCCGTTTAAAGAAACTGGGAATGACGCTGACCGACCCGCGCTCTGGAGGCGTGCATAAGCAACCGGCGCGCCCATCTCCTTGGAAATCGCGTTTACGTGTTTGGGGGATCGCTTTTAGGCTTTTTCGGCGTCACCTTGCGAAACACAAATTCCTGCAGGATGTTCACCCCCGCCCCTGTCCCAATCCCGATGAGCGTATTGTTCACCGTCGTACTGAAGCCGTGGCGGCTGCTTTCGGGATAGTACAGATTGGAAATGCCGGCGGCCGCCAGGCTGCCCAATATCCCCGAGTAGTCCGGCTGCCAGTGGCCGTTATCGCCCTTAGCAATCACTGACCTTGAGATAGCATAGAGAATGCGCGACTTGGTCGTACCCTTACCTTTGTAAAAATAACGTGGGTCCTGTTTCAGAATCGATGGCAAGATGGCGTTGCTAATGTACGTGCCGATAAAAAAGTCGCCGTATGCCGCCCCGAAGCGCCGCCCATAACCTGCCGCGCCCTGTCCGTAGCCGGGGAACGAGTTGTTCGCCTGCTCCCCTCCCGCAATCATCCCTGCGATCACAAACGACGACGGATCGATCGCCAGCTTCCACGCCAACTTGAACTTCTGCTTCACGTTCATCGGCGCAGCGTCAGCCACGTAGCTCGTGTAAAAGTTGGGAATCACCGCCAGCAGACGTTGCTGCTCCTGAACCTTGATCTGTTCTTCTGCAATCTCCTCGGTCGTCGGCCGCACGCTTACGTCGGTGACCAGCGGAGCCAACTCAAGCGTGATCGCCGAGGCCAGGTAGCCCTGTTTGGCAGGCAGGTTCCCGGATACCGTCTTTGTCTTGAAGCCCGCAAGCGCAATACTCAGCTCGAAGGGTCCCGGCGCAACATTGGTAAAGGAAAAACGGCCGTCGGTTTCGGTGAGAGCTTCTGCAGCCGGCGTAGTTGCCTCGCGAGTGAGCCTGACCTGGGCTCCGGAGACTGGTGCGCCCGTCGCATCCTGCACCGTTCCGGTGATACTTCCAATCGCCAGGAAATCCGGCGGCTGCCCGCTCGTAGGCGTGATTGCATCCGTAGAGCGTCCCCGCGGCTCACGGGCCGCCGCAGCAGAGGACGCCCTGTCCGCCTGCGCTAACAGCGGAGAGGAACCCAGTAAAAGCATGCCAATCATCCCAGCGACGACCAAGCTGATTCCAAGGAAAGGGCTAAGGTTCTTCTGCCACATACTCGGGCCCACTTGTACGTTTTTCTCCCCACGAAAGCAACACTTGCAAGGAACCGGGCTGTTCCGGAAAAGTGTCGCGTTGCTCGCAAGACTAGCACAAAGACGGCTGGTGGCCTACATTTACCATGACCCAGCTTGGTGCCGCGATCTTGATAGGCGAACCTGCCAGGTATACGCTGCACCACAATGAAAGAGCCGCTGAATGCCCACTTTGAAGATCAGACCGCTGTGGTGTGAGCCACTGCGGGATTCTTGCTAATCTCCTTGGCTGATGAGGCCTTGCCGGAATTCAAAACCCCCCGCTTTTCGCGAGGGGTTTTGCGACGGCTCGATCCAGCTACTGCTGCGACTGCGGAGGCTTGGTGCTGGCCGGAGCTGAATTCGTGTTGTTCGATTGCGAATGGGTTGGAGTGGATTGGTAATTTGACGGTGCCGAATAGCTGTTGTTCGGCCCGTTACCGTTCGGACCCATCTCGCCGTTAGGCTGCGGGTTCGACGCAAGCTGGTCAACGCTATTCTTCAGCAGGCTGATTTCCACGCGATTGCCGTGCGCGGGTTTGGCGCTGCTGTCGTCCGCCGACGCGACGCGCGCATTTCCCATTCCCATGACGAAGACGCGATACACCGGAACCTCGTTCTTTTCCACCAGGTAACGCACCACGGAATTGGCCAGCGCCTGCGAGCTCTGGATGCCGGCTTGTCCGTGGCTTGCGGAAAAACCCTGCACCTCGATGATGTAGCCCTTCTCGTCCTTCAAGTTCGTGGTCATGCCATCGAGAGCCTCTTTCGCCCTCGGGCTCAACGCTGTTTGCCCAGATTTGAAGCGGATCTCGGTTTGAGTCGACACCTGATACTGGTCAATGTTGCCGACCACCTGCTCCACGGTATTCAAGCGATTGCTGGCTTGCAGTGCGGTCTGATTGGCCTGCTGAGCGCGGTTGCCAGCATCGGTGGCGTGCTGGTCAGCTTCATTCGCTTTGGCGGAAGCCTGACGAATGCCTTCCTGCGCGCGGGCATCAACGTCTTTAATCTCCTTAGCATTGGCGGCGGTGAGATCATCGAGCTCGTTCACCCGGTTGCGAATCGGACTGAGCTGACGCTGCACGTACTTCTTTCGGGCAAAGGGGTTCAACTTGCCCCAAAATCCCTGTCGCACGTCAGGCTCGAGTGGTTGCCGCGCACTCATGTTCTGATCTGAGTTCTGATCAGGGCTGACACTCTGGCTCGAAGACGTTGAAGATGACGAAGGTTGCGAGCTGCTCTGCGACGTGGCGGCGGGCTGATTGTCAGCCGGCGCCTGCTGCGCCATTGCCGGCAACATCAGGCCAGCCGCCAACGGCAAAGTAAACAGAATACGGGACTTCATCAGAGAGTTCCTCCAGAATCCTTTGGCACAAGGTGCCAGACATGCTGGCTGCGCTATTCCTGCAACTCCTGCCCTCAAGGGGCGGTTGCACTGCGTCCTACGGCTCTGCGCGCCAACTGTAATTGTGTTTACAGGTATGCTGCCAAACTCAGGGTCCAAATCAAAGCCAGTAAGCCTTTTATTTTCATCGCTCGGACGTCTGAAACCATTTACTGTTTTGATAAGGGCTGCGTAGGAAGGGGAGGCGCTAGGTAATTGTTACAGCAGGCGGAACTAGGAGCGGCGCGACCCCTGCAAAGCTCAACGCTGTGTCGAGCGATCCTTTGTCACGATGTGTAATCCCCTCCATTGGATCCACTCCCGCGACCACGCGACGGCATTCGCCTTACTCGATTGCACATTTGCATTCCGAAAGACCTTAGAAATCCCTTGATAAGACAACACCGGCTCTTGAGGTTGCGCTCTAACTGAATGAACGATCAAACCGAAAAGAATCCCGAGGTAGGTTCCATGCAAGTGGATCCCAAAATACTTGGTCTCATCGTGGTGGCCATTGTGGTGATCGTAGTATTGATTGCTGTGGCCATAGCGCAACGGAGAAAAGCCGCTCTCCGCCAGCGCTTCGGAGGGGAGTACGAACGAGCGGTGCAGGAGCGTGGATCCGAGCGGGAAGCCCAAGCTGTGCTTCACGAGCGCGAGAAACGCGTAGAGAAGTTTCACATTCGTGACCTCGATGACACCGAACGGCAGCTATACGCTAATCGCTGGCGGGTGGTGCAGTCGCGCTTTGTGGATGATCCCAGACTCGCGGTGATCGATGCGGATGACACCGTCGCCTCGCTGATGGGAGTTCGCGGATATCCCATGGCGGATTTCGAGCAGCGCGCAGCCGATCTTTCGGTGGACCATGCTCACGTTGTCGACAACTACCGCGCGGCCCATGAAATCGCAGTGCGGCATCGCCAGGGTCAAGCCACCACGGAAGACCTGCGGCAGGCAATGATCTATTACCGGTCGCTTTTCGAGGACCTTTTAGACGGGGGTAGGCCCGACGCAATCAGGGAGGTTGCATAATGGCGGAACTCAAGAGAAAAGACGAAGAACTAAGCACAGCCGATCTCGCCGGACGGAGTGAGAAGTGGCGCGAAACCGAAGACCGGCCACAATTGGCGCGGAACCCAATGCGCGAGCAAGCGGAATATTCTCCGGATTCATCAATACTCAGGGGGAATGAAGCGACGGCGCCGCGTTTTGCAAACACGAGATCCACAATGGCCGGCGAAGCGGTCAGCCCTGATGCCTCCGCATACCCCACACAACCCCAACCCACAGCAGGTGCGGATCATCAGCCCACGCCTCTTTTCTCCGAGTCGGAGGTCGGAGATTTTCGTTCCCGCTGGGGCAATATTCAGACAGCATTTGTAGATGAGCCTCGGCGCGCCGTGGAGGACGCGGACAACTTGGTTGCTTCGCTCATGAAGAAGTTGGCCGAAGGTTTCGCCAATGAGCGCTCGCGTCTCGAGAAACAGTGGGACCGCGGGGACAACGTGTCCACGGAGGACTTGCGCGTCGCCCTCCAGCGATATCGCTCCTTCTTTGACCGGCTACTGAAGGTATAGTGCGACTTTGGGATTGATGCGTTCGCGTGCGGGCCCACAATTGGCCCGCTTTTTACTATTACTTATGAAACAGTCTCCACATTCGCCGGGATCTGACTCTGTTCCGTGGCTAGGACACGACCCACCGCATTTTCTACCTCGCGCTTTGCCTCACACAGCGGCAGAGGCGGGATGATTGTCATGCATCCCAGAATCTCATCCAGCTGAAAATAAACTTGCCGGCATTCGTGCAGGAAGTCGATCGGATATTCCGGTTTGCGGGCGCGAGCAACTTCTGGATCGGCGTCTAGCAGGTAAGCCACGTCGGGCCGCGGAACGAATGCTGCTAGGCAACGAACAAACATCCTGCTAATAAAATTCGAGAGCGGTAGGTTGGCTAGCTCATCGTACATGTAGCGATCCAGAATGACGACATCGGCTCCCCCGGAGCGTGCCCGGCGAACCACAATCACCAGATGCACCGCATCGAGGAAGTACAGTCCGTGACGAATGACGCTCAAGTACCATTTGCGCACATTCTTGTCGCGGCGATTGACGGGGCGATCCGGTGCACCGATGCCTTTCTCGCTTCCATATACGCGATGCACAAATCCTTCGCGATAGCGGCTAAGAACAACAACATCGTCCCAGAATGCCAGCAACTTTGTCGTTAGCCCGCGGTCATGCAATACTTCCCGCAAATTCTCGATCTGTGTGCTCTTGCCGGAACCGTCAAGTCCCGAGAATGAGACCAGCAGCGACTTGCCAGGACGAGTTGACGAAACGTTCTGAAGCATTCGAATTTCCGGCGCAAGGATCTGCTGCTTCTAGCCCACAAGGCGCCACCCCGGCAGCGGCAATTATGGACGGCTCGGAGTACCCTTTGTGAGGGCATAGACCGTGCCCACAGCAATTCCCGCAGCGGCGATCAGCCCCACCTTTATGAGTAGCGACCGGCGCTGATTCTGCTTTGCTGGCGCAATGGCTTCTCCGGCCGGACGCGAAGCTCCGCCACCGACAGTCGGCACGCCTTCCGCCGTGGCCGCTCCCAAAGGCTGCTGCATCTGCTGCTCAGGCTTCGGTTGTGGTGCCGGCGTAGCCGGAACCGGTTCCGGAGCTATTCCGCTGTCCTGATTCGGATTCACATTCGGCTGATTCTGGCTGGGAACCGGCTGCAGCGGACCTTGTGACGGATCGATAGTGACGCCGTTCGAGGGTTGCTGTTGACCATTCTGCGGAGGTGCGGCACTATCATCCTGCAATGCCTGCGCACATTCCGGCACTCCGCACAACGTTAGTCCCACAACCAGCGTCATGAACTTGATCAGTAATGGACGATGAGCTTTCACCTGCGAGCTCCTTCCCGACAAAAATTTTGATCCTGGGCCCCAATCGCTCATTTCGACCCTGTCAGGGTTTTCTCTGCGACAACCGGAGTCAATGCGGGCTGTGCTGAAGACCCTGGCAAGGCTGCCGAATCCAGTAGGCGCTCGACGTCGGCATCGCGGTCGTAAAACAAATTTCGCGCGCGGTTGCGGCCATAGCGCCACAGATTCTGAACGTTCGTCTGATACCAGCAACATTCCGGCATGCGCGTCGAGAAGCCGCAGAACACGCGGAAGCGCTTCTGTAAGACCTCCGGTGATGCCAGCAACGCCGCAGTCAGCCGGTGATTGCCTTCCAACACTGTCACCGGCTGCTTATCGTCGATTCCAATCAGAAGCACGGCACTATCGTCCGCCGTAGTCCGCAACCGGTAGCTGAAGGCTTGCACCTTGGCGATAAAGTCGCGCGTGCTTCCGCGAAACGGCGTGCTCTTGATCTGCCTGACGATGTCGCGCAGCAGAAAACTCCCATTGGCCACCTTGCGCCACTGCGCCCGCGGAAACACCCGGATCCGCTCCAGGTCTTCCGCCTCGATCTGCACTTCCCACCATGTGGTGTCGGGCGGCAGCTCTCTCCACAAATGTCCCCGGCGCCGGAACAGAAGCGCCCGGCGCAATGTGTTGGCCGCTTCATCCGTGGGGTCAGCCCCCAAGACGAGTTGTTCGAACTGTTCACGGTCACGGTGGAATTCCTCCTGATAGAACTCGTTCTTGAGGAACTCCGCGATAACTTCCGCTTCAGTAACGTGCCGTAGCCGCTTCATGCAGCCTCCTGCCAGCCGTTGCCCACGTCTTGACGAAGGGATAGGAAACCGCGAGCAACAGTAAGAGCCTAAGTACCTGCTGGACGACAATGACCTCCAGTAAGGTTGAATGAAACCATGAAATTCCAACCGCGACCAAGCCGCTGACTACCAGTTGCAGCCAGGCGGTGTTCGCAATTCGTCGCGACATCTCGTAGGTGATCAGCACGACCGCAACGGCGTAGGTGCCGGTTGCGCCTGCGTTCAGACTCAGCAGCAAGTTCAGCCCTCCCACTGCCGTCGGAAAATGTGTGCCGAACAAGGATCGGAAAACAACTTCGGGAAATGCCGCGAGCAGCAGGACGAAAATCACGGACATCGCCGTAACCATCAGCAATGGCAGCGCCAGCAAGGGCTGTCCCGTGCCGTCCTCTTTTTTCTCGGCCGACACCGGGAACATGGCGCTCACGATGGACCATGCGCCAAAGTACAACAGCCGCCCAACCAGCGCGATGGCGGCATAAAGCCCCGCCACGTCGGGCCGGAAGAAGTGCTTCACCATCAGAATGTCGATGTTGCTGATGACGACCTGTCCCACAAAGAAGACGATGGCCTGCATGGCCTCGCCAATGGCCGCTGGTCTGCCAGGTATGGCAATGCCTCGAAGCTCCGTGGCGCCATCCGGCAGACAGTAGGCAAGGGCCACCGAAGCCGAAATTGCAGCCACCGCGCCCAAAACCCCGAAGCCTAGTTCGATGAGGACCATCGCCCCCACAAACTTGCTAACGGCCTCGGCCACCATGTTCCAGCTAAGTCCCTTGAAGCGGCAGGTCCCTTGCAGGCCGCCTCGCTTCACTCCTAGCGGCACGTAAATCGTCAGACCAATGGCGAGCAGGATAATGATCCATGGACTCGATAGCCGCAGATAGCTGGTCAGTACCGAGCTCGCCAACAGCATGAACATGCCCAACCCGACGCCAATGGTCCAAGCTCGCTTCCGCAGCCGCTGGTAAACCGCAGCCTTGCCCTCCACCGTTTCTTCCTTGGCCACAAGCTTGGTGCACACCAGTTGGAAGGCAAGGGTGATGGCGGAAATTAACATCAGGATCGTCACCGCCGCCGCGGCGTGACTAAAATCCGCAGCCCCCAGCATGCGGGCTACGCCGATGTTGTAGCCGAAGTTCGCCAGGCTTACGAAAACAGAGCCGATCAGCAGGACAATGCTTCCGCCCAGGAACTTTGCGTGCGAGGTGAGCCATGCCTGCAACCAGGCCGGGCCCCGACGCAAAGTTTCTGGCGGTTCGCAGACCTCCGTATCTGGGTTCATGGTCATGCGGCCAAATCGGCTCTGTCTCGATCATCTCCGTGGCCGACAAATGTTTCGGGCGGAATCACAGAGGTGACCCCGTGAGCAGGATGGGGATAGAAGTGTTTAAGTGCGTTGGGAAGGAAGCCGCTAAAGCTCTTCACCGCCTCACCGGACGTGTCGTAGATTTCGAAGAGTCGCCCGGTACGGGTCAACTCCAGCACCACCGCAGCCTGCGCAGATAGCGCGGCTAGCTTCACGTCGCCGTCGCGCCGGGCAGCATCCCGCATGCACTTCAGCAGGACATCAACCCCGGCGGCATCGATGTGCCGAACCTGGGACATGTCGAATACGACCTGGGGCCGGTCTGAATTCAAAAAGGGAGCCACCTCCTGAAAAAAACTGCGGGCCTGTTTGAGATTCATTCGTTCCGGCATTCTTTTGACAACTACGGGCCTGTTACTGCTCTCCATATCTCCTCGCGACAGCTAAAGTGGAGGGGAACTCCGAAGCCTCCGGGCCGGACCCTTGGGCTTCTGTAGCCGGAATATTCAGGGTAGCTGCCTGCTGCTCGGAACACTCCGGAACGGCCGCGGCGCTTCCACGATGAGAAGGCGAAAAAAAACCGCGGTAAATCTCTTTAGGTAAGAAGGCAAAAAGGGCAGCGGTGCTGCCTGCCAAACGAGAAAGAACGCCTACCGCCGGCATGCCCACCAACTTACGATCGCTGATTTCGACTTCGACTTTGCGAATCAGATGCGAAAGCCGGTGCAAGCCCACCACGGAATGCATAACGTCGAGTCCTGCTCCAACGTAGGTGTAAGGCAGCACGGTGGAGTTTTCCACCACGGTGCCGCAATCCACCTCGGAGTGATGCTCAACCACTGTGCCCCGCGTGATCAATGCGGCTGCGCGGATCTTGCTATAGATGCCGATGAATGCTGGAGCCACAATCCGCGCCTTGGGGTGTATGCGCGCCGATTTCGCGACCCACACGCCCGGCCTTATTTCAGTTCCTTCCGGAGAAATGGAATTCTTGTGCAGCAGTCCGTCAAGGGCCAGGTAACGCAAGTCGGCCGCGGTTTTCAGCCGGTTACTGTAGCTGGGGACGCTAAAGCTCTTGCAATCCGTGCGCAGTTTTTGCAGTTCACTCCGAAACAGCGACGCTGCATCGTTTCGCCGCGAAGCATTCACTAAAAAGATATCGAGCGAAGCGCCATCGCCATCGACGGCCCTGGTTACCGGACAATGATGGTGGAGATGATGCTGCATCATTTCTTCGTAATCCAGTTCGACATAGGGGCCGACCCGAACCACAATCACCACTTCGGCCCCACCCTCCACATATTCGCTAAACGTGTTCTCCGCCGTTTGCCAGAACTGACCTTCCGGCGCCTCCTGCCACCTCAAACCCTGGTGCAGGCGCGCACGCCGCGCGAAGGGCTCGGCCTCGTCGAGCGGGTCGCTGACCAGCGTGGCTCCAGAGATACCGAAGCGCTCTAAACGCTGTAACACCCTTTCGACGACCGATGCGCCGAGTACGTCAAGGTAGGCGATCGGAATGCCGCCAATATTTTCCTGGCCGGACTTGCTTTTCCCGACCATAAGAATGGCTTTTATGTCCATGGTTGCCACCTCGGGGCAGCGGCGCGAAAAATCGCCGAGCGGGAAGGAACCCAGGCAGGAATCCTGCGAAAGCGCGATATAGGCTCCAAGGCTCGGGCGCGCTGGTGAAGATCGAACGAGCGCAAATATTGGCGAATAATCTGTGGCATGGTCATGCGCAATGCGGCCGAGAAATTCTGCTCCGACATCGCCCGCTGGCGCTCGGTGTCGTCGAGAAGAAGGTTCAATTGTTGCGCGAGGCTTTCTGCGTTGCCGGTTTCATAGAAGTCGATGGCAATGCCTTCGTCGCGCGCCATATCACGGAAGTCATCGATGCCCGACGATAAGATCGGTACGCCGAATTGGCAGGCTAGGTGGGCTACGCCACTGGCTCCGGTCGCAGAGGTGTACGGCAGCACCAACACGGTCGCTTTGCGGAATAATTCCGCAATGTCATCCTCCGCTACATATCCGGTGAATTCGATAATGGGATTGCCTTTCACGTTTCCTGCTACGGATTCGATGTATCCGGTAGCCACCGGGTGGTTTGCTCCTGCCACAACCAGGCGAACATCTTGTCTTTTGCTGGCCACGCGCTCAAACGCCTCAATCAACAACTCCAGGCGTTTATAGGTGCCCCATTTACCGAAGGCGAGAATGTGGTGCTCGGGATTGGCGCGTTGGCTGAAGTCAGGCGGTTCCGGTCGTCCTCCCAAAATTCCGTGCGCACGAAAATGCACGTTCTCGCCACGGTACTTGTCGATGAGAGTGCGGCGATATGCCGGCAACAACACCGAAATGGAATTTGCCATCAGCAACAGCCGCGTAGCCGCCGACCCTCCCAGGCGATAAAGCCGGGGAAAGCGGACACCGGAGTCGACCAGGCTAATGTTGTCCATCAGGTGATGCAGGGTGACATGTGTATAGCGGCCACTCAGGCGCGACAAAACTGGCTGCATCAGTCCCGCGAAAGCTGCGACCGGATTGTTGCCGAAGCTGGAAAACAGCAAGTTGAACCAAACCACATCCGGCTTGATGTCGTAGATGGCTTGCAACAATCGCGGGGGGTTGGTGATGGAATCGAAACGCCAGCAGCGCACGACGTCATAGTCGGACAACTCCTCGACCGGTTCGTCCAGTTCGTCCGCCAGGATGGTAAGGCTCAACAGAGGATCGCGCTGCAGTTCACGCGCGATATGGAATCCGTATTCGTTTAGCCCTCGCCGGCTGGGCGGGAACGCGCTTACCAGGCAAATCTTCATGAACCCCCTTGGTTAAAAAATCGTCAGACGAAATACTGGGCGAATTAATGTTCCGCTTTGGGCAATTCCTGTGAACGAAGGAAATTGTTCCGCCTGAACGCCGACTGAGAAGCGCAGTGGATACTCAACTGGGAATGCCCCAGCGGCATCGCTTACCGTCCGGTGTAGTGGCTTCACATAAGTGATGAAGAAACTGCCGTACACGTTGTCATAGTCCTGGAAAGCCTGTCCGTGTTCGTATGCGAACTGACCATCCACCCTCCAAGACGGGTTCACGTTGTATTGGATGGTCCCGACCGGACGCCAGATATGAGCGGTTGCCCACAATGTGTCCTGCACTCGGAACGCGCGGATGTACTCGGCCAAAAGGCTGGCCGTCAGTTTTTGCTCGAAGAACTTGCGCTGAAGGCCGCCGTAGGAAGAAGTGGTAAAGTACTGCCGCACCAACGGACTATATGTGAGATCGCGGCGGGTGTAGCCGGTAATGAGCGCGGTCTTGCCCCACGGCCGCCCCACTGTGAACTGCAACGTGCTGCCTACATCGTTGGAGTCCAGCTTGTAACCGGTCGCGGTAAAAGGGCCGGCCTCGTGATACAGACTGGCATTGAACGACAGCCAATTGCCGAACGAACTGCTGTTGGCGTACAAGAACTGGCGAAACAGGTTTTGGTTCTCATATTGCGGCGCCGAGCTGTCTCGGCGCAGAGTAAATTGCAGACCGGTGTTGAACGCGATCCAGGCATCGCCCAGATGCAGCACCGGATTCAAGGCGCTATTGAAGTTGTAATCGAAGGTGTTGCGATTGATGATCAACGCTTCCTGGGGCAGCGACTCCTCGCCGGTCGCATTGCGGATCTGGAAGAAGCCGCTCAGCATGGGAAAGTTATTGTCGAAGTGATAGCGGTACGCCGTTGTCCACAGTGACTCTTGCTCCGACCGCGGCGGCGGCAGACTGGGGCTCTTGCTGGTTAACCCGAAGATTTGCTGGTCGAGTACGTAGACCGTCCAATCGTCGTAGAGGCCGCCAGTGGTGAAGTCGGTCAGCAAGCTGAGATGGTCGGTCACTCGCAAACCTTCTTCGCTGGCTACTTGCATACCCTCCAACTGAGCAATCTCACTGCCACCCAGTTGGTCCGCCTGCGCGAGCGTCATCATCGCGTTCCAGGTCTGATGACGTTGCCGGTACACCTCGCTTTGTGCCAACAGGTAGTCATAGTTCTGGTTGGCTCCGGGATCGGCGCCAAGCACAGCCAGCGACTCATCGGCCTGCTTGGTCTTACCTTGCGCCAAGTAGGTGTTCGCTAGACCGATCGCCACTATTTGATCTGCGGCTCCGGCTTGCTGCGCCCTCTGAAAATAATCTGCAGCAAGATCGAAATCGTGCATCGCCAGCAACAAGTTCGCTGCCTCGATCAGGTTTTCCGGGGTCACCGGAGGAGCTTCCCCAATCCGGCTCTCAGCAAAAGCCAGACTGATTTGCTGTTTGGCATCGTCGTCGTGCCCGTAGCGGACCATCAAACGCGCGATGGCGAGACGGGCGTCAACTCGATTCGCGTCCGGGGCGTCGAGTGCACGATTAAAGCGGTCCATGGCGGCCTTCTCGTCGCCCAGTGTTAACAACGCATCGCCGGTATCCAACAGGATCGCCGCCTGGTCGCCGCCTTGCCGCTCTGCCGCCTCAACGTATCGCAAGGTCTGGTCACGCTGATGTAACTCGGCGTAGGCGTGCGCCATTCGCGCATAAATCAGCGGATCGTCGGGCGAGAGGCCCAGGGCCTGGTTCAGAGCATCGATCGACTGCTGGTAGCGCCGCATGTCGTACAGCGTGTCGGCGAGGGCCAGTTGCAGCTGCAAATCGTTGGGCGCGTACTTGAGAGCGGCGCGGTACTCCGTCTCCGCGCTGCCCAGCAGGCGCTGTTGCCGATAGGCAGTGGCGCGCACCAGGTGCGTTGCGCCTGATTCGCCCATGAACTTCTGCGCGTCGTCCACCTGCTCGAGGGCCTGTTTGGGCTGGCGTAATTGCAGATCGCTGAATGCGAGGCCAAGATGTGCTACGCCATTGTTCGGACTCAGCTTCAGCGCGGTCTCAAAGTCCTTAGAAGCCTGCTCGGCGTTCTGCATGTCATTCAGCACGTAGCCTCGGTTCACGTACGCTTCCACCATCTTGGGATCGCGGGCGATTGCTTGCGTGTAATCGTCAACCGCCTCGCTGAGTAATTGCGAGCGTTTGTGTACGTGTCCGGCGAGTAAGGGAAAGTTTGGCTCCTTCGGTAACTTGGCTCCATATTGGTTGGCGACGACCAGCGCGTCGTCATAGCGTCCGAGGTTGTAAAGGTCGTAATCCAGATACACGGAAGCGTTGCGGTCGTTGGGCAACTGCTGCAGCACCTTGTAGCCCAGCTTCGCCGATTCCACATACTTGCCTTCGTGGAACAGATAGCGCTCGCGCTCGCGCATGACTCGCGGATCGTCATTCATCTTGCCCGTGGCGCGGTTCACCCACTCCCCGGCCAGCTTGATCTGCTGCGCTTCAATCGCGGCATTGGCCGCGTTGGCGATGATCAACGCATTCTCCGGGGCTCGCTTGTAAGCTTCCTGATAGTTTGAATCGGCGCGCTCGAACTCCCCGGTTTGCGTGTACATGTCACCTAGCGCCAGATAGGGAACATAATCATCCGGGTAGGCCTTCGCCAAGCGGTTGAAATATTCCTCGGCCATCTTGGTGTTGCCGTCCTCACGGTACAGATAGCCCATCGCTTCCAGCGCATAGTGGTTGTCGGGGTCCTTGCCAAGCACGTCACCATAGACCTGACGCGACTCGTCTTTGCGGTCCTCCTTCCACAGCAAGTTCGCGTATTGCAGCTTGATGTTGACGTTCTCAGGATCGAGTTTGCGGGCCTCGACGAGGTCGGCCTCGGCTCCCTTCAAGTCGTTATCCGAGAGCTTCAGCGATGCCCGAACCCGCAGGAACTCAGCTTTCGCCGTTCCCTGCACATCAAGCTTGTTAATCTCCTCTTCCGCAATGGTGACCTGCTGGTGGGCTTGCTGATCGTCGCCGTTTTCGCGGTAGAGTTCGGCAAGGTTCAGCCGCAATTGGATCGGATAGAGCTGCCCTTCGGGAACGCCTCCCGCCGGCATAGCCTTGAGCGCCGCGTTGTACTCGGCAATGGCTACATCCGGCCGGTTCTCTTCTTTGGCCAATGCCGCGCGAATGGCATGCAGACGATAATATCCAGGGTCAATGGCGGCAGCCCGATTCAGGTAGGTGCGCGTTTCCTCCAGATTGCCGAGCCGCAGCTGCGCTTGCGCCGCGCTTAACTGGTATCCAATTTCCTTCGGCTTTGCATTCGCGGCGCGCGTGTATGCGTCGGCTGCTTTCTGCTTGTCGCCATCCAGTTCGTACGTGTAACCAAGGTCGGCCAGCACTGGCGGAGTCATTCGCGGCGCGCTCTTTAAGGTTGCAATCGCGGACTTGTAATCGTGTTCTTCGCGGTAATAGGTCGCCGCCGCCTGGAAGATCTCAACATTGCCCGGCGCGTGCTTCTTCGCCAGGTCAAGCATCTGCTTGGCGCGGTCGGGCTCTTTCAACTTCAGATAAGCCACCGCCAGCATTAGCTCGGCGTGCGGATTCGGCTGCTTCGATTCGGCGCGCTGCAGCAGATTGATTCCCTCCTGCGTGTCGCCAGTATGCAGAAGCATCTCGCCCGCGATTAACATGTCGTTGGTGCGGTTGGGATTGGCGCGAATCACCTGCAACAGCAGGCGCTTGGCATCGTCGGTGCGACCCATCCTGGCGTACGTCTGGGCCAGTCCACTTAGACCGTCGGCATTGCCCGGAGCACTCTGCAAACCGTGTTGGTAGGCCTCAACCGAGGTTTGATACCGGCCGGCAAGGCGCGAAGTATAGCCCAGCAGAAACCATAGCTTATTGTCTTGCGGAGCGGCTTTCACTGCCCGCTCAGCATAGTCCGCCGCGGCGCCGGGATTGCCGCGTCGCAGTGCATCTTCAGCAGCACGCGCCAGTCGTCCCACTTCAATGCTGCTGCCCCAACCTATGCTGTTTTCGCCGGAGGCGTTCGCCGGGGATTGGTTCTTCTTCGGTTGTTTGGCGTTGGGCGACGGTTGCGCCGGGGGCGATTGCTGCCCATTGACTTCAAACGTCTGCGCTCTCATGGGCGCAATCGACAACAATAGGGAACAAGCTATCAGGAGAACTGTTTTCATTTTCACTTTGAACAAACTCTCTGGGAACTTGGGAGCCTGAACCGGAACCCTGCTGGCCAGCTGAATTCCATCTCTCTCGGATGCGAATTATCCCGTTATGGCTGTGTTGGTACTGAAGTACCACTGCCATGGGCACTGCGATGCCCAATTGTGGGATGTCGGGTATATATCCCGGCGGGTGGATATGCCAGTGCTTATTCTTGGCTTCGAGATACCGCAGAAAACCAACCTGCAGTTCTGGGAATCCAAACCAGTTCGGACGTACCTTTCGGAGGCACTCCCTTGATATCGAAGTCGCCCACGTTCCCTTCAAGAGCGATTCCGCTGTCCGCCATATTGCTGCTTACCCTGGCGGTACACGGGCCTCTTCTGCTGATGCAGTTGCCGGCCGGCTCGTATGATGCGAACACGCACATTTTCTTCGCCGCGCATTACGCGCACCACTGGTTTAATCCGTGGAATGTGAAGTGGTTTGGGGGATTTTCACAAACCACCTATCCGCCGTTGACGCACCAGTGGATCGCATTGTTCTCGCACATCATGGGCCTGCAGATGGCTTATATGTTTGTGCAGTTTCTTGCCATTCTGCTGCTGCCCATCGGCATGTACCGCTATGCGCGTTTGTGGGTGGATGAAGTGGCGGCGAGTTATGCGGCCTTAGGTTCGGTATTCCTGGGTTCGCTGGCGATGCTGGTCTATCAGTCAGGGCAGTTACCCACCACTGCGGCGGCTGCGCTCACTTTGAACGCGCTGCCGTTCCTTTATGTATGGTTGCGCACGGCACGATTCACGGCTCTCCTGAAAGGAGTGGCCATTGCCTGGGCGGCTGCCGCAGTGCACCACGTCACTTTGTTATTCGGCGCAATCCTGTTTGCGATTCCAGTGCTGGTGCTCGCCATCATGGATCGCAATGGGACCGACGAAGGAGACGAAGAACGCGCCTCGGTCGGAGGAGTCCTCGGCCGCGCAGTGATATTCGCGGTGATCGCCGTCGCCGGAGTGGTCATCGTGTTGTGGCCTTATTGGGTGGCACTGTTCAAGAATCCGATCAACCAGATGCCGATCCCCCACGGCTCGCGCGACAACTACATTTTGAAACCGCTCAGCGGAATAAATTTCTGGATTATCCCCATGGGCGCGATGATCCTGGCGATCCCGTACATCATCATGCGCGGCTCGGCGGTGTCCCGGCTTCGCCCGTTGCTGCTCGGCTGGTACGTGACCGCGCTTCTCGGCTTAGGTGGAACAACTCCGGCGGGGAAGATTTTGCTCGGCCGCGCCTACGAGGTCCTCACCTACGAACGATTCACATTCTGGGCCACCCTGATGGCGATGCCGTTTGTCGGCATGCTGGCGGTCGAACTTATCCAGCGCTTCCGCTTGAAAGCGGTGGTTGGTCTCTCCATCGCCGCCGTTGCAACCATGGCAATGGCAGTGGCATGGATCACCATCCATCCCATCAACAGCTCGCCCTTCAACGTCGATCAGGTCATCAGCTTCCTGAATCGTGACGATCATTCGCACTTCCGCTACATCACGCTGGGTTTCGGCAGCAATTTTGCGAAGGTCTCGACCTATGCCAACGCCAGCAGCGTGGACGGCGATTACAACTCCGCCCGCCTGCTGCCGGAGATGACGGCGTATGGCGCCGGCCAGCTTTATAACGCGAAGTACTACGGCACCTCGGGAATGGAATCGCTGCGCGCCGTCCTGAAGCATGCCAATCAATATGGGCTGAAGTACATCTTTGTGCGCGACCGTTTCTACGAGCCGCTGCTCGCCTTCGCCGGATGGCGTCAGGCCGAGAGCTACGACAACGGCAACGTCACCCTATGGACCAAAGAAGATGTGCCGCCAGCCAAGAGGCTTGAGTTTGTCGGCTTCATGCCTACTGAAACGGAAGGCATCATGTGGGGAATTCTGCCCGTCGCCAGCAGTTTGTTTGCTCTCTTTCTGGTGTTGCTGCTTCCAGAGCGGCGCCGGGTGCGAGAGACCCTTGAATTCCCCGCACGTGCAGCCGATGAGCCGATAGTTCTACGGGAGGCCCAATAATGAAACGTGTGCTGCCCATCCTAATTGTTATTGTGACCGTGGTGCTGGTAGCTATGGGAACCGTCCGGACCAATGAATTGTCGCCGGCGAAATCGCCGGAAGGCGCCGTGCAATCGTTGTTTGCGCATGTCAAGGCGCATGACTACGAGGGCGCCTATGCCTATGTTGCGAACGCCAGCAACAGCGACGAGCCGGCATTCGCGCGCGATCTTTCCGGGCGCGACGGCAGTTTGCGCACCTACTCATCGTTACAGCAGGCGGATACCAAGGTCCTCCACCAGAACGACAACGAAGCCCTGGTGCGCGCGACCCTGGAATACGCCACGGCGGTGGGCGCTTTCTATGACACGCGCGATCTGAAGGTGGTGAAAGAAGGCGATAGTTGGAAAGTAGAGTGGCCATTGGAGAAAGAGGCCAAGGTCCCACCTCAAGTCATTCAGGAAAATTACTTGCGCTGGGATGTGATCACGCGCGGTTCCAGCGATGACTGGGGCGCTCAAAACGTGGAAGCTCCGCGAGTTCGTGTCGTCTCCATGAATGCCATCCCGCAAGGCAACAACACCATCATCGTGGGCGAGATCGAGAATGAAGACACGGTGCCGGGCTTCGTCTCGGTGAATGCCACTCTGACCGGCAAAGACGGGAACACGCTGGGCGAGGAGAGCAGCTTCGATAAGATCTCGCACACCCTGCTGCCCAAAGAGATTTCGCCTTTCCGCATTGACTTCCCCAAGGTGCTGCTCTCGAAAGTAAAGAGCGTCCACATGCAGCCGAATTCCATGCTGGTGCCGGCTTCAGCCGACCCGGTGATTGGCGTCATGCATCAGCGAGTCGAGACCGACGCGCGCGGCCGTCATGTGTTGAAAGGCGAGCTGGTAAACCAGAGCGGGGAAATCGTGAACATTCCACATGTTCTGGCTACCTATTACGACAATGCCGGCAAAGTGATTTGGGTTTCCGATGGCTATGTGGACCAGGCACTGTTGCCGCAGACTCCGGTGCCCTTTGCGGTGGACCTGCGCGACGACCTCGCGTCGAACGTGCACAACTATCGCGTAACCGTTAACCAGTACATGCTGGACCGGCAACCATGATGACGACGAAGAGTCTGCGTTTCGCAATCTTTCTGATGCTGGCATTCGCGATTCCTTATGGCGCGCGGGCCGCTAACCTCAAGGTGCCGGCAACTGTCACTGCGGGAAGTGGATTGACAATTCCGACCTCCGGCAGCGGTGAGGCCACACTCTACGTCGTGGGTCCTGGGACGGCGATCAAAAAGAAGGTACAACTTGGTCAGGAGATCCAACTCACCGCGGACGACCTAAAGAATGCCGGCCGCTATATGATCTTCATCGATGGCGAAGATGGCGCGACCTTCTTCGTGACCGCAGGCCCAGTCAGTTCGATAGCTTTTCTGGCGCGGCCTTCGCGGGTTCCGGCTGCAACCCCAAACGTAATCGCCGGCACCGCGTTCATTTTCGATAAATATCAGAACCTGGTCATGCAGCCTGAGCCAGTCAAGTTTGAACTCACTGCTAACGGTTTGAATGTGAGCCGCACCGAGACGACGCGCGACGGCATCGCCTATACCAAGCTGGATTCTTCCCGCAAGGAAGGCGCAGCGCAGTTCATCGCCTCGAGCGGTCAAGCTTCGGTTCGTCGCGTGGTGCAGGAGGTGGCGGCCGACCCCTGCAACATCCGTATGCATGCGGAGCGTGACAAGAATGGCATCCTGGTCCAGACCGATCCCATCAGCGACTGCGCCGGCAATCCGGTTCCGGATGGCACCATCGTTACCTTCACGTCGGCAGATGCGAATGGCAAGAGTACGGTGGATGCCCGCATCAAGCGAGGTATCGCGCAGGCGCAACTACCGGCTTCCAACAACGCCACTATTTCGGTGGCGGCGGGCGTGGTGGTCGGCAATGAAATCAAGTGGGGAGGCAGAGAATGAAGCCGTTCCTCCGTTTTGCGATAGTTGTCGCGGGCGTTGCCGGCATGATGTTCATGCTGTCTCCGCAAAATAGCGATCGCGTGCTCGCCGCCGGGCGTCCGGACGTGACGCTGAACATCCAGAACGCCGCTCCGCGCCAGGTCGAGGACACGACCCAGAAAGCGATCGCGCGCGATTACGCCGCCGCGTGGCAGGCGCTGGCGGGCGCGCTCGAGCAGAACCGGCCTGATCTTCTCACCGCCAATTTCGTGGGAACCGCGCACGAAAAGCTGGACCAGACAATCAGCCAACAACGCAAAGCCGGACTCCGTCAACGCTACATCGATAAGGGCCACCACGTGAACGCCGTCTTCTACTCTCCCGAAGGCTCGGCCATGGAGTTGCAGGACACCGCCGCATTAGAGATTCAGGTACTGGATGGCAACAAAGTGGTGCATTCAGAAGATGTCACCGTCCACTACGTCGCCTTGCTGACGGCAGCCGAGAATTCGTGGAAGGTGCGAGTTCTGGAGGCCGTTCCCGCGTTCTGATCTTTCAGTTCCGCTAAATGGCTATGCAGCCAGTTGGAAATTACCCCACATCTTCCACTGCCAGCGTCACCACGGGTTTCTTCACTCGCGTCGTGGTGATGACGACCACGCTGATCAGAACAAATAGGGTTCCCAAAATCGTTCGCAGCCCAAGCGTCTCGCCGCCCAGGAAATATCCCAGCAGCACGGCCACAACCGGATTCACGTACGCGTAGGTCCCGACCTTGGTTGGCGATTCATGATGAATCAACCACACATAAGCGGTAAACGCGACAATGGAGCCCGCGACAATCAGGTAGAGCAACGCGAACCACGCTCCGCGCGGGACAGTCCCCGGATGAAAGTCACGAAATTCTCCCAGCGCGGCCGCCGCGATCGCCAGCAACACGCCGCCGGCGAGCATCTGCGCCCCTGAGCTCATCACTTTGGATGAGGGAAGGGGCAGCTTGCGCGTTAGCGCCGACGCTATCGACCAACTCATCGCCGCAATGATCAGAGCCACCGCGCCGGCCCTGTCGATCGGCGCGCCGCCGAGGTTCAACGAGCGGCTTACTAGCACAGCCACCCCGCCAAGGCCGATCAAGAGCGCGAATGCCAGGCGAATGGTGAGCCTCTGCGTGCGCAACAAAATGATTTCCGACAAAGCCATGAACACCGGAATGGTGGCCAGCATGACCGCGGCAATGCCGGAAGGCACACGCTGCTCGGCCCAGAACAGCAGTCCGTAGTCGAGGACAAAGATCAGTACAGCCAGCAGGAAAGCCGACATCCATTGGCGCGCGCTCGGTGAGCGTTCGCCCCGCGCGATCGTCCAGCTATAAAGAACGAGTCCAGCAATCAAGAAGCGCATCGCCGCTAGAAGGAACGGCGGAACTTCTCGGACGCCAATGCGTATGGCGAGAAATGTTGATCCCCACACAAAGTAGATAATCGCGAAAGCCAACAGAGTCTTCCACGTCGGGCGATAGCTTTTGGCTTCCATAGCAGATTTCTACCAGCACTCTACCAGTGCCATCGCATGATTGCCCATACAGTTCTGAGCTACAATCCCACGACAAGGTTCTTTGTGGCTGGTGAACCATGCAAAGAATTAAGTGGGAGGGCACGGCTTCAGACGCTGCTGAAAAAGACGAAAAAGTCGCTTAGCGCGCGGCTTGTATCAGGGCACGCCT
>CAVREJ010000005.1:0-45115 GCA_963720135.1 uncultured Acidobacteriaceae bacterium | reverse complement strand
GCGCTGAAGCGCTCCTTCCTGCCGCATGAATGCGGGGGTCCCACCAGAAGCGTACTTTCGCATTTTGAGCAGAGTTTCCCCGAAGCCCGCGAAGTTATGTGGTGCCCAGTCCCAAGAAACAGAACCGTGGAATCGCTATTGTCCCGGAATACGCTGAGTCGATACGACGGAGTGGTACGCACCGTACTGCGTACGGGGGATTGGCCGGCCTCATTTGCAATGTGACAATCGCATCATTAGGAACACCGCTGAGAGACAGCCGACAGGAAAGGCTAGCGATAGCGAAGGATTCACGACACTATCCTCCGTGCTCATTTCCTTAATGGGTTGGCGGAATTCTGGGCCGTTACGGTCTTCGGATGTGCAACTGGGCGCTGCGCTTCCGGTCAGAATTCCGCCTTTTTCTTTTGTCTCCGTTTTCAGGGTCTATAACAATCCCTCTAACTAGACAAGGAAGCCTTGACAGCTAATTGATGACAGCTTGTTTTGGCTGCGCGACAGTCATATCGCGCAGGGATTGCGCGTGTGATCCGTCGGCATTGTCCCTTCCACATCCAGGGAAATGCCGCGAACATCCAGGTTGGCCCTCTGGAACCCCGTCCACACCAGCACTTGGGCGTAGAGGCCATTGGGGAGGGCCATTGGCTGATTCATAAACGCTTTGACTTTACAGCCCATGGTGGGCTCCACAGTGCAGGTCCCACTGGCGAAATCGTAGGTGACACGATATGAGTAGTTATTGGTATCAGATCCTGGTCGCCCCGCGTTTAGCTTAACCTGTGTAGGAGAATCGTGATTAATATCCCAAGGATACGACCCCACTTGGTTGGCAGTCGTTGCCCCTTCTGGAAAGTCGAATGGACTCGGACCAAGAAACATCCAAATATCGCAACAGACTTGATCGGAATGGTTCACTGTGTCGACGGTGACCCTTAATTTGTCAACTTTAACATCGTTTCCTACTAAAGAAGCATCACGCTCTAATGATGAAAATCCAAATGTTAGCGAGGGTTGAGCGGCGATATTGAAGGACCTGCCCTTAAACTTGAATGTTCGTTTGAATCGAACCGTATTCACATCTGAAGCTCTTGCAGAGGCGCCCCCGCCGAAATTTATGGGTGGCCAATGGAAGAAATAAGCTGACATGAACAGCAGGGTTGTCATGATCACAGCGATCGTATAGAACCAAACTAGGACGCGGGCGGGTCCGGCAATAGCACCGCCCGGTTGTCCCGCATACCCAGTAAATACCACGAGCACAAACATGAGCCCCAGAACTATCAAAGCACCGAAGACGGCCACCTGAGGGCTCAGCTTCAATCCCAACACAATTGCAACAACAGCGCCTAACCCTGCCACGGCCAACGCGTACTTCATCGCAGGAACCGCCCGGATGGAATCGCGAAGCAAGTTGTAAGGATTCAAGGGGTCACCTCTCGAAAACAAATCACAACTTTACATTGACAATCATGATTGTCAATATACAGGGGTGCCGCAGGATTACCGTCACCCTGCCACGTGCTCCCGGTCACACCCTTCCGGCCAAAAATCTGATATCTGTAACCACGTGGTAGGCGTGCGCTCCCACGCATGCTCTATAAAACACTTAGTGCCGCCGTGTACGGTATCGACGCCAGCCTCATCGAGGTTGAAGTCGACATCGCCCCCGTAAAGGGCGACCACGACACCTTCATGACGGTCGGGCTGCCCGACACCACGGTGCGTGAAAGCCGCGAGCGCATCCGAGCCGCGCTGAAGAACAGCGGTTACGACGTTCCATCCACCACTACCACTATCAATCTGGCTCCGGCCGACATTCGCAAGGAAGGCTCGGGATTCGATCTTCCCATGGCCTTGGGAATCCTTGGCGCTTACGGCGGCCTGAATAACAAGCCGCCTGACGATGCGCTCTTTGTGGGCGAGTTATCGCTTGACGGCGGAGTGCGCGGCATCCGTGGAGCATTGCCCATCGCCGTAACCGCGCGTGCCAATAAAATCCGGAGGCTTGTTGTTCCCGAGATCAACGCGCGCGAGGCTGCGCTCGTCGATGGCGTCGATGTTTATCCTGTTCATTCGTTGATCGAAGTGGTTCAGCTCCTGAACACCGGCAATGGCATTCAGCCGATCAAGGTCGACACCCACGCACTGCTGGAAACTTCGCAGCAATTTGGCGTGGACTTCGGCGATGTGCGCGGACAGCAGACCGCCAAACGCGCCATCGAGATTGCCGCCGCGGGAGGACACAACCTGCTGATGATTGGGCCGCCGGGCTCGGGCAAAACCATGCTTGCCAAGCGGATGGCGACCATTCTTCCACCGTTGACCTTTGACGAGGCCCTGGAAACCACCAAGATTCACAGCGTAGCCGGAGTGTTGGACTCCACCAGCGGATTGGTGGGAACGCGTCCCTTCCGCTCGCCCCACCACACCATCTCCGACGCAGGGTTGATCGGCGGCGGCATGATCCCGCGTCCCGGCGAGGTATCGCTGGCCCACAACGGAGTGCTTTTCCTGGACGAGTTGCCCGAGTTCCCGCGCAACGTCCTGGAGGTGATGCGGCAGCCGCTCGAAGATGGGACTGTGACCATCGCGCGGGCGGCCATGTCGCTCAGTTTTCCGGCGCGCTTCATGTTGGTGGCGGCGATGAACCCGTGCCCTTGCGGATATTTCAACGATCGCTCGCGCGAGTGTCATTGCACCCCGATGATCATCCAGCGCTATGTGTCAAAGATTTCGGGCCCGCTGCTTGATCGCATCGACATCCACATCGACGTGCCGTCGGTGAATTATCGCGAATTGAGAAGCGGCGTTGTGCCGGAAAGCTCCGCCGCCATCCGCGCCCGGGTGATCCGCGCCCGCGAAACCCAACTGGTGCGCTTCGGTACCGAGGGCGAACGCATCTACGCCAACGCGCAAATGGGCTCGCGCGAGATCAGGAAATACTGCGAGCTGGGCACCGACTCCGAGCACCTGCTGGAGCGGGCCATGATGAAGCAGGGCCTCAGCGCCCGCGCCCATGACCGCATTCTTAAAGTTGCGCGCACAGTCGCAGACCTTACCGGCGCCGAAACCATCGAGCCGGGACACATTGCGGAGGCCATCCAGTACCGGACGTTGGACCGCACTTTTTGGGCATGACCGTAATCGTGATGGCACCCGGCTGTTCACGACGGTTAAAATCGGCACTGACAAACGGCCATACTCACGTTAAGCTCAACCGGATATGCGGGCAGCGGACCAAAATTCCTCCAGCTGACCCCAATCGCATCTGCGCGGGGACGACAAGGCCTTTCAGACGCTCCTCGCCTCGTTTCAGTAAAGTCTAGCCCAAACCGGTTAGTTGCAACTATACTTTCGTACCACGCCGGGTACGGTCCGGGGGTTCGTTCTGTGGGACAAGAATCGAAGGGAGCAACTCCATGAAAAATCCGCAACCATGTTCAGTGGGTACCATGTCTCTCCACGACGACGAGACCCAAGATAATCAGGAGAAGGGCCGGAAACGGGGCGATCGGAACGTACCGGCTGACTCCAGCCGGCGCTCGTTTCTGGGCGGAGTCGGCGGTGCGACCGCGGTCGCTTTGGCGGTGGGCATTCCACTGGAACCTATGTTCGAGGGAAAGCACGGGGAGGCCGAGGCGTCGGTCGTCTCCTACAGGTCTAACAACCGCACGAATGACAGCTGGAATTACCGCAAAAGCACAGCCCAGGCGGAGAAGATCGACGTTGGCGAACTGCCGGACAACGGCGATTCGCAGAGCTACACAGACTATAGCGGCAACTGGAGCAAATGCCTTCAGCACGACGCCCTTGGCATACCCAACCGGGCCTCATACCAAAGCCTGCTCTATGCGCTTCAGAGCGGCCGGTTTTCAGACTTTGAGAACATCCTCGTGGGAAATCCCGGCGGGACGGGGTTCACCTCCACATTGAATGGACCGCAGGGTGCGCTGGCCTACGACCTGGAAGGCCGCGACTCCCATGCCACCATCATCCCGCCCGCACCCAGCGTCGCCAGTGCGCAGACCGCCGCCGAGCAGGTTGAACACTATTGGGCCGCACTCCTGCGCGACGTGAACTTCGCGGATTATGCGACCAGTTCGTTGGCGGCCCAAGCCGCGGCCGACCTGAACAACATGTCGTACATTCGCAGCCACCAGAATAACGAGTACCCCTATCCGGTCACTCCGCAGAACCTGTTCCGGGGACAGTTCTCGCCCGGCGACGCTAATGTTCAGGGCCCCTACGTTTCGCAGTTCTTCTTACAGCCGACGTTTCTGGGTGTAGAGCCCATGAGTCAGCTATGTCAAAGGTTCCTTTCCGTCAGCGAAGGCGGAGCCGACTACATGACATCGGTCAGCGACTATCAGGCCGTCCAAAACGGCATTCCACCAACGCAGCAACCTGCCTTTGATCCGACCTATCGGTTCATGCGGATGGGGCGAGACCTTGCCGCCTACACCCACGTGGATGTGCTCTCGCAGGAGTACCTGATTGCCCTGCTCATACTCCAGAGGATGAGGACACCGGTGAATCCAGGCAATCCCTATGGTGCCCCCAACGGGGTTTCGCAGACGGAACACGGGTTCGTCACCTTCAGCAGCGTATTTTGCAACTCAGACGCGGTGGCCACCATGGCTGAAATGGGTACACGAGCCCTCAAAGCCGCTTGGTTCCACAAGTGGATCGTCAATCTGCGGAACCGGCCGGAGGAGTACGGGGCCTTGGTGCATGCCAACCTTACCCATCAACATCCAATGCCGCAAGCCGCGGTAGCGCTGCATCACGACGTGTTCAATTCAGCGGTCCTCCCCATCATTTACTCGCAAAACCACACCTATTTGCTGCCGCAGGCCTTCCCCGAGGGTTCGCCCACTCACCCATGCTACCCAACGGGTCATGGCACAGTTGCCGGTGCCTGCGTCACCGCGCTGAAGTTCTTCTATGACGGGAGCCAGAGGATCCGGCCGCTGCTCCAGGCCACTGGCTCGGACGTGGTTGTGCCAAGCTCGGACGGCCTCTCGCTCGTCCCTTACACGGGCTCCGATGGAGACAGCATGACCGTCAACGGAGAACTGGCCAAGCTCGGATTCAATACCACGTTTGCTCACGGGATTCACGCCGGAATCCATTTCCGCAGCTCGAGCCTGCAGTCGCTTTTGTTAGGCGAGGCGGTCGCGCTCAGCATCCTGCAGGACCGCGCCAGGTCCTACAAGGAGCCGTTTACCATCAACATCACGAAGTTCGACGGGACGACCGCAGTCATCAGCAATCAGTAAGACTCATTGCTTCCACTTGGTAGCCAATTGATTAGCTCTCGACAAATCGCTTTCTCACCCCATAATGGAGATCTGCGGCCCCACTGGGGTGTTCTCTGATGCGGAGTCGATTCGCTGGCTTCTAGACCAATGGGCCCGTCGACGTTTCGCTGGTGGTAAATGGTTTGCAAACATTAACTTACGAACGAAGGCACCGAACTTGGGGCAAAGATCTTGACCAACGGGAATCCTGAGCCCACAGCAACTTATTGATCTCCAGCGGGTTACGAAAAATGTTGCGAACCTTTCCGACGATCCCGCGTCTAAGCGGCAGGCTGAAAGTTACCAAAGGGGAATAGTGGGCAAGATTTTACTTGACTGATCACCGCCGGGCGACTACCTTACTGTTTTCACGTAAGGCGTCATTCCTTAGGTACCAGTCCAAGGCGTCCTGCCCGAAAACGGCCACACACTGAACGCCATTACCCGGCAATCAGGAATTCACATCCCGGCAAGAGCATTGTGCTGAGCTATGACAAGGGTCACGTAAGTAATTGTTTTAGAGGTATTTGCAGTTCTGAAAACGGCTGGACGGAAAAGACAAGAAAAGACGAACCGAATCGGCGACTGTGGCATCAAACGTTTAGCTCCTGTCCGGGCCGTCGCATTCGGTGACCCTTACCGCCCATTTTTTCATATGCAGGAGCAGTGGTTCTTTTCTGGCCGGGCTCCGGGAACACTCATTCATAGAAACGAGGAGAACAAATTGATGCGGTCTGAACTAGTATTTGAGGCTGTCCACACACTGCGCAACCGCTACACGCTGTGTCAGCTTGCTTCGAAGGCAACGCGCAAATTTCACAAACCCAACACGCGTATTCAGGACACCACCAACGACGTGTTAAACCTTATTGCCGATTCCGAACGGCAGGACGTACTAATCGAACCGGAGACGGCTACCGAAGCGCAGCGGCGCGCAGCATAACGCGCCGCGCCTCCGGCGCATCCCGCAGTTCCTTCCAGCCCGCCCTTCTGCACATTCCCCGTAGGTGAACATGACTATCTCAGAGTTAAAAGAAAAAAACATCACCGAGCTGACCAAGATTGCTCGGACCCTCGAACTCCCCGGCGCCAGCGGCCTGCGCAAGCAGGACCTCATCTTCAAGATTCTCCAGGCGCAAAGCGAAAAAGAAGGCCACATTTTTGCCGAAGGCGTACTGGAGATTCTGCCCGATGGCTACGGCTTCCTGCGCTCTCCCGATTACAACTACCTGCCCGGTCCGGATGACATCTATGTTTCGCCGTCGCAGATCCGCAAGTTCGATCTGAAGACCGGCGACACCATCAGCGGCCAGGTGCGGCCTCCGCATGAGGGCGAGAAGTATTTTGCGCTGGTCAAGATTGAGGCCGTCAACTTCGAATCTCCCGAAGAAGCGCGCAACAAGATCCTGTTCGACAACCTCACGCCGCTGTATCCCCAGGAGCGCATCAAGCTTGAGACGGTGCGCGAAAACATCAGCGCCCGCGTCATGGACTTGCTGACGCCGGTGGGCAAAGGACAGCGCGGCTTGATCGTTGCACCCCCGCGCACCGGCAAGACCATGCTGCTCCAGAACCTGGCCAACTCGATCACCACCAATCATCCGGAAGTTGTTCTGATTGTGTTGTTGATCGACGAGCGCCCGGAAGAGGTTACGGACATGCAGCGCTCGGTGAAGGGCGAGGTCATCTCGTCCACGTTTGACGAGCCTGCTGCGCGCCACGTTCAAGTGGCTGAGATGGTCATCGAGAAGGCCAAGCGCCTGGTCGAGCACAAACGCGATGTCGTCATCCTGCTCGACTCCATCACTCGCCTGGCACGCGCCTACAACACCATCGTTCCGCCGTCAGGCAAAGTGCTCTCCGGCGGTGTCGATTCCAACGCATTGCAGCGTCCGAAGCGATTCTTCGGCGCTGCCCGCAACATCGAAGAAGGCGGCTCGCTGACGATCATCGCGACGGCCCTCATCGAAACCGGTTCGCGCATGGACGATGTCATCTTCGAAGAGTTCAAGGGCACCGGCAACATGGAAATCATTCTCGACCGCAAGCTGGTCGACAAGCGCACCTTCCCAGCCATCGACATTCAGCGTTCCGGCACCCGTAAAGAAGAGTTGCTGATTCCAAAGGAAGATCTGGCGCGCGTGTGGGTGCTGCGCAAAGTGTTGAATCCGCTCTCGCCGGTGGAAGCGATGGAGTTGCTGATCGACAAGCTGGGCAAGACGCGTTCCAACAGCGAATTCCTGTCCAACATGAGTGCGCTGTAAGAAAAGGTGTCAGTCGTCCAGAACGCGTTTAGGCACGCGTAGAACTCGCACGCTTCCGAATCACGCCAGGAATCTGCTACCATGGGCCGTTCGCTGAGGTGGTGATGCCCCAATATGTGATCGAACGGGAAATCCCGGGCGCAGGGGACTTGTCGGATGCGGAGCTGCAGGAAGTCGCCCGAAAATCGGTGGACGTCCTGAAAGGGATGGGACCGGAGATCAAATGGCTTCACAGCTACGTCACGGGCGATAAAATTTACTGCGTCTACCTGGCGCCGGATGAGGAAACGGTTCGCGAACACGCGCGCCGCGGAGGTTTTCCGGCCAATCGGATCTCGGCGGTGCGGCGAATGATGGATCCCGATACCGCGGGTTGAATTATCCGTCGCTTCCAGTTCGAAGAGTGGACCTAGGGCCGGAACTAAGCGCTTCCTGGATGGCCTGTTCTACGGGCATGGCCCAGCCCTCCATCCACGCGGTCATACCGGCAGCATTACCCAGGGTTCGACGGGCGAATTCCAGGACCTTCTCCAGTTTATGTTGCTCGGCGGGCGTGAGCGGCGTAACCAATCGCTCGCGCAGGGCGGCCGCGGCCCCTGCGAAGCGCAGCGCCTGCACCGCGTCGGATTGCGCCGCGGCATTTGCGGCAAGACACTCCAGCACCCTGGCGATGCCCCGCTTATGACCCAGATTCTGAAACATCTGGATACTTTCACCGTAAAGCCTTCGGGCCTCGTCATTGTCACCCTGGTCCCAACTGAGGCTGGCTAAATCGGACAAAGCGCTGGCGATGCCCCAGCCATCCCGCGAAAGGCTGAATGCTGCCAGGCTCTGCTCATAGAAGGAACGAGCAGCCGTCAGGTCGTTGCTTTCCCGGGCCACATCTCCCTGGTAGTTCAACGTCCAGGCGATACCGGCTACGTCACCCACCTGGCGGAAAATCATCAGGCATTCATCGTAGAGCGCGGAGGCGCGCATCGGTTCGCCTTGCAGCTTAGTCACGTTCGCCAGATTGCTGAGAGCACGAGCAACGTCGGCCGGAGTCTCCCTCGTCTCTCCAAATGGCCACACATCTTTCAAACAGGAGGGATGCCATGGGAAGTTCGCCACGGTCGCGGGCATTTACGGCCAAAGCGTTAAGCGCAACTGCAACCCCGCGATTATCGTTTAACTCCAGACAGGTCTCAAGACTCTCTTCGAACAATTGGTGGGCAGAGGTGTAATCGCCCTGCTCGCCTGCCAGGACCGCGGCACAGAATAGCAGGCGCGAGCGAAGTTTCGGACGCGCAGCGGCTCCTTCCAGTGCGAGCAACCTGCCGATGCGGTCGCGGCCCTCGATAAGATATTCGCGCGTCTCCCAAAAGTGAAACAGCGCCGTGCCCAGGCGGAGGGCCCAGTCGACGTCGCCGGTTTTCATGAGGTAATCGAGCGCGGCACGAAAGTTATCGTGCTCCATTTCGAAACGATCGAGCCATTCGGGATGAGCGGCCGCTTCCAAAGCGCCCTCTTCGGCGAGCACCAGATAATATGCGGCATGCGACCGGCGGGTGGCAGCTACATCGTCGCTGGCAGCCAGACGTTCTAGCGCGTACTCCCGTATGGTGGAAAGCATAACAAAGCGCGTTTCGCCCGCTGCCCCTTCCACCTGCTGCGCCAGGCTCTTGTCCACCATGGAAGCCATGCCGTCGAGGACGTCGATACCTAAGTTGCCAGTGGTATCGCATACAGCTTCCACCGCTTCCAGCGTGCAGCCGCCGAGGAACACCGAAAGCCTGCGGAAGAGAGTTTGCTCGGCAGCGTTGAGGAGGCCGTAACTCCAGTCGACGGTGCCGCGAAGAGTCTGCTGACGGGTTGGCAGGTCGCGGGCGCCCCCGGTCAGCAGGTTGAGGCAGCTTTCCAGGCGCGCCAGCATGGCGGACGGCGACAGCAGCTTGATGCGCGCCGCCGCCAGTTCGATGGCGAGGGGCAGACCGTCGAGGCGAGCACAGACGGCAGCGACAGCGGGCGCGTTTTCATTGGTCAAGGCGAAGTCGTGCTTCACAGCCCGCGCGCGTTCCACAAAAAGTGCGATCGCGGGAAGACGCGAGAGCACATCCAGGGGCAGCAAGGACTTCAGATCGGGAAGCGCCAGCGGTGGCACCGGGAATTCATGTTCGCCATAAACGTGCAGCGGCGACTGGCTGGTGACTACGATCTTGAGCTTGGGCCCCGCCGAGAGCAGTTCCGATATGAGCGGAGCAGCGGAGACGAGGTGCTCAAAATTGTCGAGCAGGAGAAGCATGGGCTGGACCAGCCCGCCAAGGTAGTCTTTCAGGTTTTCCTGCGCCGACTGATTGCCGGTCTCGCGCAATCCCACCATTTGTGCGATGGCGGAAGCGATCAAGCCGGGCTCCCCAATCACCGACAGCGAAACGAAGCCAATGCCGGATGGAAATTGCTGTCCGATTTCGCCTGCAACCTGCAAAGCAAGGCGCGTCTTGCCGATGCCGCCAGGGCCGGTGAGGGTCACAAGCCGCACATCATTCCGGCCCAGGAGTTGGAGCAGCGCAGCCGCCTCGGCCTCGCGTCCGATGAATGCGGTACGTGGCACCGGGAGGTTGCTGGGGCGAGGTTCCGACTGGTGGGCGGGCGCATCGGCGAGCCGGTCGCGCACAGCTGCCAGGTCGCGGGCCAAATCCCGAGTGGATGCGTACCGTTGCTGCGGGTCCTTGGCCAGACAGCGCTCCACAATCCAAATGAACGGAGCAGGCGCCTGAAGCATTTTGGAAGCTATGCGCTGTGGCTCGTCGCGAAGAATAGCAGCCGCGGTTTCCGCAGCGGTCTTCTTCTGAAACGCAGGAAATCCCGTGACCATCTCGTACAGCACCGACCCCAACGAAAACTGGTCGGAACGAAAATCGAGTTTGGCGCCGTTCGCTTGCTCCGGTGACATATAGCCAAGCGTGCCGACCACCACCCCGTCATCGCTGATGGAGGTGGCAGCATCTGCATCGAGCGGGTGGTCGATCGCCAGCAGTTTCGCCAAACCGAAATCCAGGACCTTGGCGCTGCCGTCGACGGAAACCATGAGGTTCTCGGGCTTCAAATCGCGATGAACGACACCGATTTCGTGGGCCCGCGCCAGAGCGTCGGCAACCTGTGCCGCGATCGCGATTGCCTTGCGGAATGCAATGGGCCCAGACTCGAGCAACGTCCGCACAGTCTCGCCACGAACCAGTTCCATGGCGATGAAGTGCGTGTTGTCCACGCAACCGAGCTCGTAAATCGTGACGATATTGGGGTGATTGAGCGCGGACGCGGAACGGGCTTCCAGCTCAAAGCGGGTCAAGGCTTCCGCTTGCGATTGGCCATTGTGCAGCGAGACTGTCTTGATGGCCACTTCACGGCCCAGGCGCGTGTCCCGGGCGCGATAAACCTCGCCCATGCCGCCGGCGCCGAGTTGTTCGAGGATTTCGTACGCGCCGAAGCGGCTACCTGGCGACAAGGTGGACGGAACTGAATCTGGCGTGTGCGGCGGGCCCATGAACCTCGTTGGCGCAGCGGGAACAGTCAAGCTGACTGATCGATGCTACGTGATCGCGTGGGATTGATCGTTAAATCGATGCCGCGACGCCGGCACCACCCCTGTGCGCTTATAATACTCAAAATCCTGGGGGAATTCATGGATATTCGAACTCTGCAGCGCCCGTTGAAGGAACAGTATCGCCAAAATCCGTCGAGTTCGCGAATCACCCTGAAGGCACGCGGCAGCCAGACCGACGCTCCCATCACGTGCTCTGTTGACCTGGGTCGGGAGATCTACAAGGCACAAGCCCACCAGGGCGTCGGCGGAACGGGTACCGGTGCCTGCTCCGGAGATTTGCTGCTGGGTGCCATAGCCGCATGCGCACAGATCACCTGCCAAATGGTGGCCGCCGCGATGGGCATACCCACGGAGGGCATCGATGTTACGGTTGAAGGTGACCTTGATCTGCAAGGCACGTTGGGAATTTCGAAAGAAGCGGCCGTCGGATTTGAGAGCATCAGGGTCATTTTCGACGTCCGCGCACCGCAGGCAACCGACGAGCAGTTAAGCGCATTGCAGGAGAAAACGGAACAATATTGTGTCGTAATGCAAACCTTGGAGCATCCACCGAAAATCGATCACAGGTGGGGGAAGCACTGATAGCAAAGCGCCATGTGCAGAAACATCAAAACCCTCTTCAACTTTGACCCGCCCGTGTCGCAGGAAGAAGTCCAAGCCGCCGCCCTCCAGTTTGTGCGAAAGATCAGCGGCTTCAACAAGCCTTCGAAGCCGAACGAAGCGGCATTCCACGCCGCCGTCGATGAAATCGCCGGCATTTCGACGCGGCTTCTCCGCTCTCTCGAAACCACTGCTGCGCCCAAGAACCGCGAAGAGGAAGCTGCGAAGGCAAAGGCCCGCGCCGCGCAGAGGTTTGGGCCGTGACCGCGTGCGCTTTGCACATCGCAATTGCTGCCAGTAGAATCAAGGTTGACGGCAGTCAATTGAAATTCCATGCCACTGAAGCAGTCGGAAGCGATCGTGTTGCGAACGTATCCGCTACGCGAGGCTGATCTGCTGGTAACGCTGTTCACGCGGGCTGAGGGTAAAGTTAAAGGCATCGCGCGCGCGGCCAAGAAGTCGAAGCGGCGTTTTGGCGGAGCGCTGGAGCCGCTGACGTGGGTGCGGGCGTATTACGACGACCGCGAGGGCCAGGAGTTGGCGCGGCTCGATTCGTGCGACATTCTGGAGTCGCCACTGTCGGCAACGGTGGACTACCCGCGCGTTGCCGCACTGGAGCACGTCGCCGAAGCGCTGGATGAGTTGTTGCCAGACCGCGAAGCGAACGACGCCATCTTTCGTCTGGCGGTTTCCGTGTTGCACCAGTTGCGCTCAGGGTCAATCTGGATGCCGCTGACTTACTTTCAGCTTTGGCTGGTGCGGCTGGTTGGATTTTTGCCGGAACTGAGCGAGTGCAGTGCTTGCGGACAGGCGCTCAATGGCAGTCGGGCGTTTTATCATGCGCAGGCCGATGGCCTGATGTGCCTGCAGCACAAACGACTGGCGTCGTCGGAACTCTCGGCGGAATCGCGAGTGTTGGCCGCGCAGATGTTTCGCGCTCCGGCAGAAACCTTTGCGGCGGAGCCTTGGGCGATGGCTCAGGGCGCCGACCTGCGACGGTTTCTGGTGCAGATTCTGGAGCGCCACATCGAGCGGAAACTGGTGACCGCAAGCATGCTGGCAAAGCTGTGAATGGTGATTTTGAGTTGCCACGCTTGAGCGTTTGCGCAAACTCAAGCCCGCAGGGCGAAACAATATTAGCCCAGGGCGTAAGCCCTGGGTGGCGCGGCGAGAATTAGCGAGTCCCTTTAGGGACGCCACGTTACACTCTACGCAGCTCTGATCAGGAAAACCTCTTGGCTTCCTCGCAAAACCCGTTGACCTTTCAGCAACTGGTGCTGCGCCTGCAAAATTTCTGGGCCGATCACGGTTGCGTTCTGCAGCAACCGTATGACGTCGAAGTCGGCGCTGGGACCATGGCGCCCGAAACATTCCTTCGCGTGCTGGGACCCAAGCCGTATCGCGTGGGTTATGTGCAGCCCTCGCGCCGTCCGGCCGACGGCCGCTACGGCGAAAATCCCAACCGTCTGTTCAAACACCTGCAGTTTCAGGTCATCCTAAAGCCGCCGCCGGTCAATGTGCAGGAGCTTTATCTCGAGTCGTTGACCGCCATTGGTATCGACCTGCGCAAGCACGACATCAAGTTCGAAGAAGACAATTGGGAGTCGCCAACGCTGGGCGCATGGGGCATTGGCTGGCAGGTGATGCTCGACGGGTTGGAGATCACGCAGTTCACGTACTTCCAGCAATGCGGCGGCATCGATCTCGATCCCATCTCGGCTGAGTTGACCTATGGATTGGAGCGCATTGCCGCGTTTCTTCAGGATGTGGACAGCATCTACGACATCACGTGGGTCGTCGGCCCGGATGGCCGGCCGGTGAAGTACGGAGAGATCCGCCTGCAGGAGGAGTTGCAGTTCTCGATTTACAACTTCGAACGAGCCGATGTGGAGAAAGCGTGGAAGCATCTTGAACTTTACGAGTCCGAGTGCCAGGCGCTGCTCGACGAGTATCACGCACTGCGAACGGCGGCGGATTCGGGCGAAAAGCGAAAAGCGAAGAGCGAAGAGCGTCTGCAAGATTCTGGCGAAGAGCGAATGGCGAAAAGCGAAGAGCGACCCGCGGAACGTCGCCGTTTCCCCGTGCTAGCCGCATTTGATCTGTGCCTGAAATGCTCGCACTTGTTCAACATCCTCGACGCACGGGGGGCAATCAGCGTAACCGAGCGCGTGGGTGTGATCGCGCGCATTCGGGCGCTGGCCGTCGGCGTAGCGAAGGAATACGTCGATCAGCAAAGAGCCGCAGAGTCTGATGCGACAGGGACCGGGGGTGCGAACGCGAAGCCGGAGCAGCTTGCGGCGACGCCATCATGATTGGAGATGCCTCAGTATTGGCCTGCGAACTAAACAATCCCGCTTGCGGGACAACAGAGCTTAGCCCAGCGCTTCAGCGCTGGGTAGGGGTGTGTTCCAGTCCGAGTCCCGTAGGGACGGCACAGCACACCCAAACCTTATAAAGGATTCTGCCGTGCCTACGGCCGGGTACCCCATCCTTTCGCCCGTATTTGGCGAAAGGGTGGGATAAGACGATGGTGACCGAGGCTCGTTTTCCTCTTGTGACTCGAATCACATCGAAATATTCGGTCTTTCGTCAAAATGATTTTTCTTTTGTCTTGCTAATTGCTGACGGCTAATGGCTAATTGCTTCTTTTATGCCTGACTTCCTTCTCGAGATCGGTACTGAAGAAATTCCCGCGCGGATGATTGACACCGCTCGCGATGAACTGGCTCGCCGGGTCGGTCTACTGCTGGAGCGTGAGAGCCTGATTGGCCGGCTCACGTCACATCCCGGAACTGAGGCTTACTCGACGCCGCGTCGTCTTGCGGTTTTGGTCCGCGACGTTTCCGAAAGGCAAGCAGATGACACGTCAATGGTACTAGGGCCCTCGGAGAAGGTTGCCTTCAAAGATGGTGTACCAACAGCCGCCGCTGAGGCTTTCGCGCGTAGGGAAAACGTGGATGTTGGTGCGCTTCGGGTGGAGGAGACGCCCAAAGGCAGATATGTGGTGCACCACCGGAGAAAGCCGGGTCGAACTGCATTAGCCGTGCTTGCCGAGTCGCTGCCCAAAGAAATCGCCGGCATTTACTGGGCGAAGAGCATGTACTGGCGCGGCAAATCGGCGGAGCGCTTTGTGCGCCCGGTACGCTGGTTGGTTTCGCTCCTCGACGGCGAAGTGGTGCCGCTGGAGTTTACTGGCATTCGCGCTGGGCACGCCAGCGAAGGCCACCGCATTCTTTCATCGGGATTGCTGCCGATCGATCGGCCGTCGGATTACTCATCCGCGTTAGCGAAGGCTTTCGTAGTGGTCAGCTCCGCTGAGCGCGAGCAGCGTATTCGGAAGGCTCTCGACGCAGCCACGCGAACCCTCCCCGGCGCGCGCTGGCGCGAGGACGAATCTCTGCTCGACACGGTTGTGAATCTCACCGAGTTTCCATCCGTAGTCCTCGGCAACTTCGATCCGGAGTTTCTCGCGCTCGCTGACGAAGTTCTGGTTACGGTGATGCGCGACCACCAGAAATACTTCGCCCTGGAAGATGCCAACGGCAAGCTGCTCCCGCACTTCCTGACCGTTCTGAACACCGACGGCGATCCGGATGGGCTGATTCGCCACGGCAACGAACGGGTGCTGCGCGCCCGTTTCAACGACGCGCGCTTCTTCTGGGAGACTGACCAGAAAATTCCGCTGCGCCAGCGCGTGGAGATGCTGAAGGCGGTGACCTTCCAGAAAGATCTGGGCAGCTACTTCGACAAGGCCATGCGCCTGCAGAAGCTGGGCAGCCTGATTTCCGAGGCGCTGCGCAATGCCGGCACGCCAGTAAGGTCAGGCGTCGTCTTCAAGGCGGCCCTGCTTGCCAAGACCGACCTCACCACCGAGTTGGTGAAGGAGTTTACCGAGTTGCAGGGAATCGTCGGTGGTTTGTACGCCAAGGTACAGCAACTTGATCCGATACTGCCAGCGGCCACCGCGGAAGCTATTGGCGACGCGATCTATGATCAGTACAAGCCTGAGTCGATGGACGACAGCGTTCCGCGTTCCGTCGAGGGGGCGGTGGTTGCGATCGCGGATAAGGCCGACAGCATCGCAGGAATGTTTGGGCTAGGTCTGCAGCCGACGGGATCCAAGGATCCCTTCGCGCTGCGCCGGGCGGCCAATGGGATCGTAAAAATTATCGCTGAGCACAAACTGCCGTTGCCGATTTCGAAGCTTTTCTCCGACGCGCGAGCGGAATATGCTGGCTCCGAGGCCGAACGCCGGTTTGCCAAAGACATTGGCTTTGACGAAGCGATTGCGACCTTCATGCGTGAGCGCCTGGAATTCTACCTGCGCGATGCGCGCGGCTTTGCGTATGACGTGGTGAATGCAGTGCTCGCTGCGGGAAGCGACGATATCGTGGACGCGATTGCGCGGGCCGAAGCAATTACGTTAGCGAGAACTTCGGAAAGTTCCGGTGATTTCGAAGCTGTATGTATCTCGTTCAAGCGCATCAAGAATATTTTGAAACAAGCTGGCGAAAAACAAGTTAGGATCGCGGACCAGCCCAACAGAAACCTCATGATGAGTAGCCCCGCCGAGGAGGCTCTTTGGGCGGATGGGATCATGAATCTAGGCGCTCAATATTACCTCTGGATTACGCAGCGTTCGTATGCTTTAGCGCTGTACGGTCTTGCGCGCTTGCGTCCCATGCTTGACGGATTTTTCGACGAAGTCATGGTGATGGTGGACGACGAGGGCATTAGGGCAAATCGGCTCGCGCTACTTCGCGACGTCCTGAGCAGGTTTTCGACCGTCGCCGATTTTAGTGAGATCGTTACCGAGGGCACGAAAGCGAGCCCCGAAAGGGGCGCAAGAACTTAGCCCACCATGGCACCTGGATTATTCCTCTGCTTCGGTAGCTGAGATAGGAGGCTTTGAAGGGGCACGGCTTCAGCCGTGCCGTTACGTGGGCGTGGAGAGTTGGGCTTCAGCCCCTGAGGGAATTCGCACCTTCGTTTCAACTTCGATGTCCCTCAGCGGCTGAAGCCAACATGATGACAGCAGCTTACGGCACGGCTGAAGCCGTGCCGCTTCAAAGCGCGAGATGTTCCCGCAAGTGGCTTAGCTCCTGTCCCTCAGCGACACGACTGGAAAGTCGTGCCCTGATACAAAGCAGAGTGTGACACCGCGAGCGGTAGCCTCGCGGTGGCAATCGAACGTTGGCATGTGCCAGTGGCATTTACTTGCGGGAATCCAGCCCCGCAGGGCCAAATTGAATTTAGCCCAGGGCGGAAGCCCTGGGTAGACGTCATAAACAGATCGGAGTCCCTTCAGGGACGGCACAGCTTCGTCTACAATTTTCTAATTGCAAAGGAAATCGTCATGAGCACTCCTACCACCGAACTTGAGTCCACGGCAGCAGCCAACGCCAAAGCTGTCAAATACGTTTACTTCTTCGGCGATGGGCATGCCGAAGGCCACGGAAAGATGAAAGACGAGCTCGGCGGCAAAGGCGCCGGCCTGGCTGAAATGACCAACGCCGGCCTTCCCGTGCCTCCCGGCTTCACCATCCAGACCGAAGCCTGCCGCGAGTACATGCGGAACAATTCCGTCTCAACCGAAGTTAATCATCAGATGGATGAGGCGCTTCGCCGCCTGGAAGAATTACAGAAGCAGAAGCTCGGCGGCGCCGACAATCCGCTGCTGGTCAGCGTTCGGTCGGGCGCAAAGTTCTCCATGCCCGGCATGATGGACACCATCCTCAACCTCGGCCTGAACGACAAATCGGTCGAGGGTCTGGCTAAGCGCAGCAACAATCCACGCTTTGCGTATGACTCCTATCGCCGCCTGATTCAGATGTTCGGCTCGGTGGTGCTCGACATTCCCAAACACGCTTTCGAGGAAGTGTTCGACGGCAAGAAGAAGCAGAAGAAGGCCAAGCTCGACACCGATCTCGACGCCAAGGCGTTGCAGGAAGTCATCGCCGAATATAAGAAGGTGGTGCAGAAGCATGCCAAGCGTGAGTTCCCGCAGGATCCACACGAGCAGTTGGTGATGGCGCGCGACGCGGTGTTTCGTTCGTGGCTGAATGATCGCGCCCGGACCTACCGCCGCATCAACAACATCGACGACATGCTGGGCACCGCCGTCAACGTGCAAGCCATGGTCTTCGGCAATCTCGGCGAGACCAGCGGCACAGGCGTCGGCTTTACCCGCAACCCCGCGACTGGCGTGAAGGAATTTTACGGGGAGTTCCTGATGAACGCCCAGGGCGAGGATGTCGTGGCCGGCATCCGCACACCAGTACACATTTCCGAACTGGAGAAGGTCCAGCCTGAGGTCTACAAGCAGTTACGCGAAATCACGACGCGGCTGGAAAAGCATTATCGCGACATGCAGGACTTCGAGTTCACCATCCAGGACGGGCGCCTTTACATGCTGCAGACGCGCAACGGTAAGCGCACCGGGCGCGCGGCGGTTCGCGTCGCCATCCAGATGGTCGAGGAGGGACTGATCTCGAAAGAAGAGGCGATCTTCCGCGTCGAACCCAACCAGCTTTACGACTTCCTGGTCCCGAGTCTCGACGAGAAGGGCAAGGACATCGACGTTCTCGCGACCGGATTGCCGGCGTCACCGGGCGCGGCGGTCGGGCAGATCGTATTCACCGCCGACGAAGCAGTGGAGAAGTTCCACAAAGACAGCAGCGCAAAATTGATTCTTGTGCGCAGCGAAACCACTCCCGAAGACATTGGCGGAATGGAAGTTGCCGCCGGCATTCTTACGTCGCGCGGTGGCATGACCAGTCACGCCGCTGTCGTCACCCGCGGCATGGGCAAATGCTGCGTGGCCGGAGCCGGCGACATCGATGTCGATGAGAAAGCCCGCGAGATGCGCGCTCACGGCAAAGTGCTGAAAGAGGGCGATTGGATTTCACTCGACGGCACTTCTGGCCGAGTGATTAACGGCAAGCTCAACACCGTCCCTGCCAAGCCTGACGATCCCGAGTTGCAGAAGCTGATGAGCTGGGCGGAGCCTTTCCGCCGTATGGGTGTGCGCGCCAATGCGGACATTCCGCGCGATGCTCTGCAGGCGCGTGCATTCGGCGCCGAAGGCATCGGCCTCTGCCGCACCGAGCATATGTTCTTCGCAGAGGACCGTCTGCCGCACATGCGAACTATGATTCTCGCCAACACCGAAAAAGATCGCCGCACGGCGCTGCGCAAACTGCTTCCCATGCAGCGCAACGATTTTGTCGGCGTTTTTCGTGCGATGGATGGATTCCCTGTCACCATTCGCACCATCGATCCGCCGCTGCACGAGTTCCTGCCGCGCCGCGAGGACTTGATGGTCGAAATCGGCAAGCTGGAAGTGACCAAGCCGAAATCGCCCAAGCTGAAAGAGCTGCGCACGCTGCTGAACCGCGTAGAGCAACTGCACGAGGTCAATCCCATGCTTGGCCATCGCGGCTGCCGTCTTGGCATTACGTATCCGGAGATCACCGAAATGCAGGCGCGTGCCATCTTCGAGGCCGCAGTCAAGGTCGCCAAGGAAGGCGTGAAGGTGAAACCGGAAGTGATGATCCCGCTCACCGGCGGATTGAAGGAGATGGCGAACCAGGCGGCCATCGTGCGCCGTGTCGCGGAAGAAGTGTTTGCTGAGAAGGAACACACAGTCGAGTACTTAGTGGGAACCATGATCGAGTTGCCGCGCGCCGCGCTGGTTGCCGACGAGATCGCAAAGGAAGCTGAGTTCTTTAGCTTCGGGACCAATGATCTCACGCAGACCACCTTCGGTTTCTCGCGCGACGACATCAACAAGTTCCTGCCGACGTATCTTGCGGAGGGGATTCTGAAGCAGGACCCGTTCGCGGTGCTCGATCGCGAGGGTGTTGGTCAGTTGCTCAAGATGGCTGTCGAAAAAGGGCGCAAGACGCGACCGACGATCAAGATCGGAATCTGCGGCGAACATGGCGGCGAACCGTCTTCGGTCGAGTTCTGCGCGCAGCTCGGCTTTAATTACGTTTCGTGCTCGCCTTTCCGAGTGCTGACGGCGCGGCTGGCGGCGGCGCAGGCGGGCGCAAGCGCCGAGCTGAAGATCGAAGGTGGACGAACGAAATAGCAGCACACGAAAAACGCATCTCTCCTCCTGAGCGAGCGTAGCGAGTCGAATCTTTGAAGGGGCACGGCTTCAGCCGTGCCATACTTCCTCGTTAGAGCCGGGCTTCAGCCCCTGAGGGACCTCGAATTTTGTTTCAACACCGAAGTCCCTCAGCGGCTGAAGCCACCGCGATGACAACCTACGGCACGGCTGAAGCCTTGCCCCTTCAAAGCCTGCTGTCAGGCCGCGAAGTGATGGATGACCCACCTGCAGTGCCGCACCAGATGGATCGCTCATTTTGACGGCCTTTGCCACTCCATTACTATTGCTCCTACATGCTTCATGCTCCCCGACCTTGGTATCGCAATCCTTTATCGCTACTAATTGTCATCGCCGCACTCAGCGCGTTCGTAATCCAATCCGGCGAGCTTGGAACATCTGACACGTCGCATCGCCTCCAGACCACGCATTCGTGGTGGACTTCGGAACCGCCAGTCTTTCCCAGGGAGTATCCCGAGTTCGGTATTCATGGCCGGAGAGGTAAGCTCTATAGCTGGTACGGAATGGGGCAGTCGCTGCTCATGTTTCCAGCAGACGTAGTGGGCACCGGTCTCTCGCACCTGCCGATCTTTGCCAACTACAACGACACCGATCCTACGGTCCGCGCGATTTTCGTAAGCTACACAACCAACATCCTAGTCAACGTTCTCACCGCGCTGGTGTGCTTCCGCTTTCTGTGCCAGTTGGGGTTCAGCGTTAAACAGTCGGTCGCGGGTGTGTTGGCGCTGCTGTTCTGCACCACGCATCTGCACTACACGCAGAACATGATGGAGAACAACTACATCATGCTGCTGACGCTGACTGGCCTCTCGTTTCAATACGAGTGGCTTCGGACCGGCAACCGGCGCGCACTACTCATCGGCTCGCTTGCGTTCGGGCTCAACCTGCTGACCCGCCTGACCACCGGCCTCGATCTGATCGCCGGAGGAGTGTTTCTCCTTCTCGTCCTCTGGTTCGAGAATGTGCGCGGCCGCGTGTTGCGGCAGCGTTTTCTTATCTACGTAAAGACGGCGTTGCCCGTCTACGCGTTCTTCGCACTGATCGACCGCCTGTACCAGCTCTACCGTTTCGGCTCGCTGTTCACGAACTACATCACCATTGCCGGTCGGGAACAACGCGAACTCAATCCATCGTTGCCAGCGAACTACCCATGGGAAGTTCCCTTCCACGTCGGCTTTCTCGGGCCATTGATCCTGCCGGAGAAGTCGATTTTTCTCTTTGACCCGCTGCTGGTGCTCACGATTATTCTCGCGGTAATCGCGTGGAAGCAGTTTCGTCCTGACGTCCGGGCATACCTAATCACTGCCTTCCTCTTGGTCTTGGCTTACATCAGCTTCTACGCGCGATACACGGTCTGGAGCGGCGATTTCGCCTGGGGTGACCGTTACGTCTCCACCGCAGTGGAATTGGCCGCGTTCATCTCGGTGCCCCTGCTATTGCGCGCGCGTGCGTCGCTGGGAAGGTTGGTGTGGTGGACAGGAATCGCACTGATCGCGTTCAGCACCGCCATCCAGTTGGGCTCGCTCGCCTTCTGGCTGCCGCTGGAAATCTACCAGGAGGATACGCTGGGTCATCCAACGTTCGTCGTCTTCCTGCGCTTCAAAAACATCGCAGCCTTTGCCTTGGGAAAAATGCATGCCTGGGGTCTCAGTAATGATTCGATGACCTACGACCCTTGGGACTACGTCCACATCGACACCTGGAATTTCCTGCCCTTCGTGCTGCGCCGGGTCGGAGAAGCTCCGCGCTGGGTGGTCAATGTGACACTTGCCATTTGGGGTGCAGGGCTGGCTGCACTTGCGTGGGCGCTGTTGCAACTGCGCAGGGTGCTGTTGTCAGAGGGTACCGATGCCTGCTGTTAGACCCTTCGCACTTGCTGTATAGGGATGGAGCGCCGTGTCAGCCCCTTCCGCATATTCTATTTCGCGATTTCGGCAGGAGCTACCGGCTGAATCTGCGGCTCTTCAATGGTCGTCGAAGGATGCTCATATAGCCCTCGCAGATCGTTCAGGCGAACATCCAGCATCTCCATGCTCATCTTCAACCCGTCGCGCAGAGGACTGATCTTGGAACGGTGGTCGTGGGCCCACTCCACCGCGACCTCGACCGTGCACAGCTTGAATTTGTCGGCCAGAAACAGCAACTCCGGATCGAATCCCCAGCGCTCTACCCGCTGACGCGAGAAGATGGTCTGGGCCGCCGTCCGGGTAAATGCTTTGAAGCCGCATTGGGTGTCGCGATACTTCAGTCCCAGGACCATGCGCAATGCCAGATTGAAAAGTCGCCCATACAGTTGCCGATACCAGGGCTGGCGTTCCGTCTGCAGTGCAGCCTGCAGCCAGCGCGAGCCGATGGCGACGTCCGCGCCCCGTTCGAGGGCCGCGAACAACTTTGTCGCTTCGTAAATCGGGGAGGACAGGTCTGCGTCCGTAAAGAGCAGAACGTCGCCGTTGGCATGCAGCATGCCGTTACGCACACTGTAGCCTTTGCCGCAATTTCCAGGGTTCTCCAACAATCGGAGATCGGGATATTGACTGGTAAAGCTGCGCGTTATCTGGGCAGTGTTGTCGCTTGAGCCGTCATTCACGACGATGACTTCAGCCTGCAGTTGCCGTCCACGGATGTAGGCGAAGATTTTGGGCAGCGAAGTCGCGAGCCGCTCGCTTTCGTTGTAAGCCGGAATGATGAAGCTGTAAGACAAGTCGATCATCTGCAACTTAGACGCTGGCTTATTGTATTCCAGTTGTAACAAACCGAATTTTGTTTCCGGGCTGGCGATGCTTTTAGCGTTGCGTGTCCGGACAGGCCACGCGCTCCCGCAAAGGATGGTCTATGACGATTGCCTTCACGGATGACACTGCCTTCACGGCATGCAGCATGTTCGACGGAACGATTCCGACAAAGCCAGGACCTGCGCGTTCGGTTACCCCATCGATGGTTATTTCCAGTTCTCCTTCGAGGATTTCCCAAACCTCTTCCTGAGGGTGGGAATGCTCATGGATTGAGGCCCCGGGGTCGAATTCGTAGTGCCCAAATGTCATGTTGGCAGAATCGAAATAACGGCCTCTCCAACCCGGCAAGCGTTCGATGGTTGGCAGTTTATTGGTATCAATGAATGTCATTCCCACCCCAGGCTGCTCGATTCGGAATTTTACTCCGGCAGACACTAGCGTAACTCTTTTCTAGGGAATGGGACTTGCAGCGAACAACCCGACGGGACTAGCCTTCCCTTAGCGATGCGTACTGTTCACGTTCTCTTCGTTCTGATGCTGTTGAATATTGCCGTCGGCGCTGCTTCTAAAGTCCACGTTGTAAGCCTCGGAAAGCCGCAGCCGGTCAAGCTATTCACCGGCGCTTCGGAAACCAAGACGATGGATATTACGGTCTGCCCGCTGTTCGTGGATGCGAAATTGAAAGAGTACACGACGGGTAAGCAACATGACGTTACCGATCGCGAGTTCGTGATACGCCGGGCTTTTCGCATCAATGACGCGCTGCCCGACGAGGCACGCAAATCTCCGAAGTGGCTCTGGCAACTGGGCGGATGGCTGCTGGTCAATCGTAGTTCTGGAAAGATCACGGCCATCGGGTTGCCCGACTTTGACCCGTTCTACTCGGAGGTAAGCTGGTACCGTGACTATGCGGCTTATTGCGGCACCACTGCCAATGGTGAAAAGCTGGATGCGGTGGTCATGCAAATTGGCGTCAAGAAGCCGCTGTACCGCAAAGATCTAGGAAAAACGCATGGCGGAGACCAGCCCGACTCCGACTGTGCCGCCCCGCAGTGGGAACGTCAACCGGCGCGCGTGAGCTTTCTTCCTAAGGCTGGTGACAAGCTCAGCGTTACCGTGCGGGGCCACTTTGTTGACGAAGTAGCCGACGACGATTCAGACGAGCCTTGAGACGGAGTGCAGCTTTACATTGAAAACCTTTGACGAACTGCTGCGTGACGCGGAGGTAGCGCATGGACATCTTTGCGCGGGTCAGGTGCTGGGGGTTCGTCTCGCCATGCTTGGCCTGGAGCTGCTGGGCATCGACGACCCGCACGGGAAAGATCGCAAGCGTCTGATCACGTTTGTGGAGATTGATCGCTGCGCCACCGACGCGGTAGCCGTCGTAACCGGATGCCGGCTAGGCAAGCGGGCCCTCAAGTTCCGCGACTGGGGCAAAGTGGCTGCAACGTTTGTCGATCTCGCTTCGGGGCGGGCGGTGCGAGTCTGCGCCCGCGAAAGCTCAAAATCATTGGCGCGGCAAATGCATCCCGAAATTGAGAACAAAAACCAGCAGCAGATGCTGGCCTACCGTGAGATTTCGAACGAGGACCTGTTCACCGTGCAGTGGGTCAAGGTTTTTCTGCCGCCGGAAGAATTGCCTGGCTACAAGGGCGAACGGATTGTATGCGAGCACTGCGGCGAAGGCATTAACTTCCAGCGCGAGGTGAAGCGCGAGGGAAAAACGCTCTGCCGCGCCTGCGCGGGGGAACGCTATTACGAAGAGGTTTCGTAAGCAAGCCCGCGCGATTATACCGTCATCACTTTCCCTTGGCTTGGATAGTTGGTTGGCTTTACGACGATTGGACCCCGCCTATCCATTCCGCGAGGCACGAGTGCTAACATATCAAACACGTTCTACCCCGCCAGTCTCGCCGCCAGGGCGTGCTCCGCGACATGCCCCACCCGCAAGACCATCGGCTCGTCGAAGTACTTTCCCAATATCTGCATTCCGATCGGCAAACCTTCCCTGCTCTTGCCACAGGGAATAGAGATCCCGGGAATGCCGGCAAGGTCCGCCGTCACCGTGTAAATGTCTGCCAGATACATGGCGAGCGGATCGTCGGTCTTCTCGCCAAGTTTGAAGGCGGGCGTCGGCGTAGTAGGCGTGATGATGGCGTCCACCTTGGTGAATGCTTGGTCAAAGTCGCTCGCCAGCAGACGTCGTACGCGTTGTGCCTTCAGGTAATACGCATCGTAATAGCCGGCGCTGAGAACATAGGTGCCTAGCATAATGCGGCGCTTGACTTCGGCCCCGAAACCGGCGTCGCGCGTGCGCCGATACATTTCGGCCAGTGTCTTCCCTTCCGTTGCCCGGAATCCATAACGCACTCCGTCATAGCGCGCCAGGTTCGACGAGGCTTCGGCGGTGGCAACGACATAGTACGTGGGAATTGCATACTTGGTGTTCGGCAGCGATATGGGAACGATCTCGCACCCGGCCATGGCCAACTCCTGGATACCGGCCTCTACCGCGCTGCCAACTTCCGAATCGAGTCCCCTCCCGAAATATTCTTTCGGCATTCCGATTCGCAAGCCTTCGACGGGCTTTTCGATCTGCTCGAGGTAGTCAGGTACGGGAAGGTCCGCGGATGTCGAGTCGAGCGGGTCGCGGCCTGCCATGTACTGCAACATCAAAGCCGCGTCCTTCACGCTCTTGCAAAAAGGTCCGACATGATCGAGTGACGAAGCGAAGGCGATAAGGCCATAGCGGGATACCCGTCCGTAGGTTGGCTTCAGTCCGACGACGCCGCAGAAGGCCGCCGGCTGCCGGATTGAGCCGCCCGTGTCGGAACCGATCGAGGCCACCGACGTTCCGGCGGCGACTGCGGCCGCCGACCCCCCCGATGAGCCACCCGGCACGCGAGAGTGATCATGCGGATTGTGTACTGGGTGAAAGCCGGAATTTTCGTTCGACGAGCCCATGGCAAACTCGTCGCAATTGGTCTTGCCCAGAATGATGGCGCCCGCTTCTTCCAGCTTTGTAACCACGGTGGCGTCGTAGGGGGAGACGAAGTCCGCCAGAATCTTCGAGCCCGCGGTAGTCCGTACGCCCCTGGTCGTGAAGACGTCCTTCACGGCGATGGGAACGCCTGCCAAAGGCGGCAGCTCGTCCCCTTTGTCGGCCAGCAAGTCAACGCGAGCCGCCTGCTGATAAGCGCGCTCCTTGCACAGTGTGAGATAAGCGCCGATGGCGCCATCTTCGGAGTCGATTTTCTGGTAAAAAGCGTCAACTAGTTCAGTCGCCGTGGTCTGCTTTTCCAGCACCGCCGTGCGAGCCGAATCAACCGTCAATACGTCGATGTCCATGTGAAAGGTATCTAGTAGATCTCCCAAGTCGTTTTGTATCAGGGCACGGCTTCAGTCGTGCCGGCAAATGGATGTTAAACAAACTGGGCTTTAGCCCCTGAGGTACTTGTTTGGCCCACCCGTCATGAGGTTCCTATCGCTCAATCACTTTAGGCACTTTGAAGAAAACACCGTCCGAGACCGGCGCATTACGCAAGGCTTCCCCGCGGGGCAAGCAAGGACGCGGTTCATCCGCCCGCAGAGCGTAAGTGAATCCGCTGGTCTCGCCGTCTTCAGCGCGGACGGCGACTTGCGCCATGGGCTCCACGCTGGCTGTGTCCAACTCGTTCAGGCGGTCAATGTAGCCGAGGATGGAGTTCAGGTCCTTCAGCATGCGAGTGCGCTCGTCCGTGGTCAGCTCGAGATGCGCAAGCTCGGCGACGTAGGAGACATCTTTATCGGTAACCATTGACTTGCCTCTTTAGCGCGACGATCGATCGCGCGGGTTGGCCGCGACGAACTTGATGCTGTCCACCGGTTGGGTGCTGATTTGATTCAGCGCTGCCAGATATCGCGGAACCAGGCTGGGCAATTGCTGTCGCCAGCCGGCGTCCGCAACTTCGACTGTGAGTACGCCTTCCGCATAGCTCACGGCGTTAGTCTTCGCAGCCGTCGCCGAACCGCAGGCCAGCGGCCAAGCCAGCAGAGGCGCGCTGTCTCCACCCTCTCGGCGCAAGGTCTCAGCAAAGATCTTGTGCAATATGGACCGGGCATGCTGCATGGCAATAGAACTTCGATTGTAAAGCAGGAGAGCGCTCCTCAGCTCGCGCTGCTGAGTTCCTCGCGGATGACTCGGCGAAGCGTGGCTTCCAGCGGCTCCCTGGTGCGGCGAATGTGCTGACGAAGAGCATCATTGATCAGGCTTTGATAGTTGCCTCCGCCAGCCCGATCCACCTGCTGCCGGAACCAGTCGAGAAGGTCGTCATCGAGCCGGATCGTGATTCTGGTCTTGCCCTTGGGTACCCGCACGACGGGTCCGCGCTTGGCGTGGCTGAAGTCGTATTCACGTTTCATTCATTTTCCTCGTACTGCCGCCTCTCACTTGGAGTCGTTGTCCGCGCTGAGATCAGCCGAATTCCCTCGTCGCGCCAGGTGTAGACCACTACCAAAAGTCTCCCAGCATGTCCATTCCGATCGTGATCCATCGCTCTTCATTTTTGAGATAGGGTTGGCGAATCGTCAGTGCAAGATTATCTTCGAAGACGGCTACAGCATCGGCGAAACGGACTCCATGTTTGGCGAGATTCCTCGCCGCCTTACCTGGATCCCACTCAAAGTCCACAGTTTTTATTGTATGCACATCTGTACACTGCTGTAAAGCTCAGCCCGCCGGCGAAAATTCCCTCCGCACAAACTCCAGCGCCTCTTCCCTGCTCTTGAGCTTTCCCTCCAACTGCGCGTCCTCAATCGCTGAAAGAATCTCGCGGAACTGCGGACCGGGCTGATAACCCAGAGCGATCAGGTCATCTCCGGTCAGCAACGGCTGGGGTCTAATCTCTTCCGCAGGAGTCTGCCGGAAGCGCTCGCGAACGAAGTTGTAGAGGGTCAAGTCGCCATGACTGCTCAGGCAATCCATGCGATGCAAGTCCAGATGTTCGTCGAACTTAGGCAATCGAATGAAGCGCTTCAGGGTCGATTCCTTCATCCGCTCGGCATCGGCAAAGCGCATATGGTTGGCCACCAGGGCCGCGATCTGTCGGGCATCTTCATTCGAGAAATGTAAGCGATGGCAAATCTCCTCCGCCATGCGCACCCCCACCTCGACATGGCCGTCAAAGCGAATGCGGTCAGGGGCCACGCGAAAGGTCGGCGGTTTACCAACATCGTGCAACAGCGTGCCCCACGCCAATGTCCGCGAACACCTCGGCGGCAGTTTCTCCAACAGCAACAAAGTGTGAATCCACACATCACCCTCGGGATGAAACTGTGGCGGCTGATCGACGCCATGCATGCGCTCGACCTCGGGCAGCACTTCCTTCAGCAGGCCCGTCCTGTCGAGCAGCTCGAACGCCTGCCGCGCGCTGCCTTCGGTAAGCATCTTGGTCAACTCGTCGCGCACGCGTTCGCGGCTCACTTGCTCGATCCCTGGCGCCAGGCGCTGAATGGCCGCAAAGGTTGTGGGATCGATGCTGTAATGAAAACGCGCAGCAAAGCGCACCGCCCGCAACATGCGCAACTTGTCTTCCGTGAACCGAAGTTCCGGCTCGCCGATGGCGCGAATCAATCCGGCCCGCAAGTCGTCGCGGCCACCGACAAAATCGAGCACGCGATTGCCGTCCAACGGATCCATCAACAGCCCGTTGATAGTGAAATCGCGACGCTGCACATCTTCCTGGGGATCGGTCGAGTACCTCACCTGGTCAGGATGGCGCCCGTCCGAGTAGGTTCCGTCGTTGCGAAAGGTGGCCACCTCGACGTAGTTGGGGTGCTCCGAAGGCGACGCATCACCGGGTGCCAAGTGCCCCGCCTCATCTGAGTTTGCTTGGCTCGGAATTTTCATCGGCACCAGCACCACGCCAAACTGCGCGCCCACGGCGTAGGTTTCCGGAAAGATGCGCATTACCTGCTGAGGCGTGGCGTCGGTGGCAACGTCGTAATCGGTGGGCGTGAGTCCCAGCAGCATGTCGCGCACGCAGCCTCCAGCAAAATAGGCCTGGAAACCGCGGTTGCGCAGCTCGCGCACGATGTTGGTGGCATGCCGCTTCATCAAATCACTCTGAACGATTGTAGCGGCTGGAGTGCCGGCGACGCTGCCTTGAAGGGGCGCACCTGCAGCCGCCTGCAGGGATCGATCTTCTCCGCCAAGGCGGTAAACCGTCGGAATGGCAACCATCAAGCCACACGATGCGACCCGAGCGAGAAGGCCTGCACCAAATTCGGTTAATTGTTTCCGGCTGGTGCAATTCTGTATCGGAGGATGCGGTGCAGTTCAGTGCGCTTTGTCAGCGTTGTCGTTTGCGCGTGTCTGGTCCGTAATCCAGTTCACTTCCCACGTCTTGCCTCCATCATCGGAGAAGGACTGTTCAAAGTGGGGCGAATTCGTGGTCATGTTCGTCCAGACAAATCGAATAAGAATGGTTTTGCCATTGATCGTATCCTGGGCGAAAAACTCACCGCGTCCATTCTTGAATTCGCCGACCTGGGGTGGATCCATGATGCCATTCTTGCTGTTGGCCCAATAGAGCCTCCACTGGTGGGATTGAGGATTGTACGTACGCAGGGTCAGACCTTCAATGTGGCCGGCGGCAGGACTATCGAGCTCGATCATGTCCAGTTGGGCGCGGCCATCCCAAATCTTGTAGCAGACACCAGTGCCCTCAAATTCGACCCAGGTATTGGAACCCGTCAAGGGGTTCAGGCGCTTCTTGAGGTGATACTTCCATGCACCAATAAGGGGGTCGAAATCGTGTTGACCATCGCGCTCCGCAGAAGTGAATTGAGGGCTAGCTGTCGAGGCATTTGAATGCTGCTGTGCGAATCCTGGAAGCGGTTGCAATACGACAGCCAAGCTGCACAACATGAGATAAGCCCGAATGTGTTTGACGTTCATTACACCTCCTTGAATTCATCTGAGAGACCGCGTAGCCGGGCCTCGCCGTCCTTCCATATACCGCGCGCACTGCCGTCGGCATGACGATCACGTGTTTGAGGAACTGCGCTATGAACTACACCGAAGCGCGTGTGATCCGTTGTGACACAAGGAAAACTTAACCTGAGTAGGCTGCCGGTCACAATGGCTACTGTGCTCAGTCGCAATATAACCGCTTTAAGGAGCGCAATACGTACGTCAGCTGCAAAAGACAAATCTTACGATCACGGAGCAGGTTGACACGCTGTCGATGCCATTGGGTCTAACTGCACGTTCGTCCGCCAGCGGCTTCCACCGCCTCCCAATGCGTGGAAAGCCCGAACCGGCTGCTAAGGTTGCACTTTGCTGCACCGAACTTTCGTCCGGCAAAAGAAACTGCGATACTAAATCAGGATTGCGAGTCTTCCTATTTCCCGTTGCAAGCGACGTTTGATCCAGTTGGCGATGTCGCTCTCGGCTCGGCACCTCACAGCGGTGGCCTCTCGGAAGACTGCGATACGGAACGAATGAGCGACTTTCTAAAAGCCGTGCAGGAACGCGTCATCATCTACGACGGCGCCATGGGGACCAGCATCCAGGCCCGCAACCCTTCGGTGGACGACTACTGGGGTAAAGAGGGCTGCAACGAACTGCTGGTGCTGAGCCGGCCTGACATCATTAAAGACATTCACGCTGCTTTCTACGCCGTAGGCAGCGACGTGGTGGAGACCGACACGTTCGGCGCGACCCGGGTGGTGTTGGCCGAATACGACTTGCAGGACAAAGTACACGAGATCAATCTTGCCGCCGCAAAACTGGCGCGCGAAGTGGCTGCGAGTTACTCGTCGAACGGCCGAAAGCGATTTGTAGCCGGATCCATCGGTCCCACCACGAAGCTACCATCGCTCGGGCATATCACCTTCGACGACATGGCTGCTTCCTACACGGAGCAAGCAATTGCGCTTATCGAAGGCGGAGTTGATGTTCTCCTGCTGGAGACCTGCCAGGACATTCTGCAGGCGAAGGCCGGGCTGGTCGGACTTTTCGATGCTTTGAAGCAAACCGGCAAGAACGTACCGATCCAAGTGCAGGTGACGCTGGAAGCAACCGGCACAATGCTGCTTGGCACCGAGATCGGTGCGGCCCTGACCACGCTGGAGATGTTCGACGTCGCCGCGATCGGTCTGAACTGTGCTACCGGGCCAAAAGAGATGAACGATGCGGTTCGCTACCTGGGAGCGAACTCGCCCAAGTACGTTTCCGTTCTACCCAATGCTGGGTTGCCGCAGAACCAGGGTGGCCGCGCGGTCTATCTTCTGCAACCGCAGGAGCTGGCCGACTATCACAAGCAATTCATCACCGAATACGGCGTGCGGATTGTGGGTGGTTGCTGTGGCACCACGCCTGCGCACCTGAAGGCTGTTGTAGAAACCTGCGCCAATCTGGAGCCCGCGAGGCGTGACATCACGATCACCGCCGCCGCGGCGAGTGCCTATTCGATGGTTCCGCTCGATCTCGATCCCAAGCCACTGATCGTGGCCGAGGAGATGAACACCACCACGCGCGTCGAGCACTTCAAGAACATGGTTCGCACACAGAACTATGACGCGATCCTCACGCTGGCCAAGAAGCTGGTGAACGAAGGCTCGCACATGCTCGACCTGTGCTGCGCCATCGTTGGCGAGGATGAGAAGGGCTACATCAGCAACATTCTCGAGAAGATTGCCACCCGTGTTCCGGCGCCGATCACTGTCGATTCCACCGAGGCCGATGTTGTGGAAGAGGCGCTGAAGCGCATTCCGGGCAAGGCGATCATCAACTCCATCAACCTTGAGGACGGTGAGAAACGCACCTCCAAAGTTCTCCCCATGGCCAAGCGTTACGGCGCCGCTGTCATCGCGCTCACCATCGATGAAGATGGCATGGCGCTCACGGCTGAGAAAAAGCTGGCCATCGCCAAGCGCATCTTCGATCTGGCGGTCAACAAGTACGGCATTCGGCCCGTCGATCTCATCTTCGACGCGCTGACACTGCCCATTTCGACCGGCCAGGAAGACTATCGCACGGCCGGTATCGAAACCTTGAAGGCGGTGAAGGCGATCAAAGCGGAGCTGCCCGACGTCAAAACGATCCTCGGTGTCAGCAACATTTCCTTCGGCCTGAACGTGTACTCACGCCGCGTCTTGAACAGCGTCTTCATGCACGAAGCTGTGGACCACGGTCTCGACATGGCCATCGTGAACTACAGCAAGATTTATCCGCTGTACAAGATTCCCGAAGCGGAAGTTGATCTGGCGCGCAAGCTGATCTACTACGATCAGTCGAATGGCGACCCGCTTCAGGTTTACATGGCGCACTTTGCCGGAACCAAGGGTAAGGAGGAGACGACCACCGCGCATGTCGACACTCTCTCGATCGAGGATAAGCTGAAGTGGTCCATTATCAATGGCGAAAAGACGATTGGCGAAGGCGCGAACAAAAGATCGCTAGCCGAGTTGCTGGAAGATGCGCTCGGCACTTATACGCCGTTGGAGCTCATCAATAACGTACTGCTCGACGGCATGCGCACCGTAGGCGACCTGTTTGGCGCGCGCAAGATGCAGCTGCCATCTGTGCTCGACTCGGCGGGCGTGATGAAGGCGGCCGTCGCCTATCTCGAGCCCAAGATGGAGAAGAAGGAAGGCAGCCAGAAAGGCACTATCGTTCTGGCAACGGTGAAGGGCGACGTCCACGATATCGGCAAGAACCTGGTGGACATCATCCTCACCAACAACGGCTATCGCGTTGTGAATCTCGGCATCAAGCAACCGTCAGACACCATCATCAAGTCTGCGCTGGCGGAGAAAGCCGACGCCATCGGGCTCAGCGGCTTGCTGGTCAAGTCCACGCTGGAGATGAAGTATGTGGTGCAGGACCTGCATCACCAGAAACTCGACTTCCCGGTGATCTGCGGCGGCGCCGCGCTGACTCGCAAGTACGTGGAGGACGACCTGCGGCGCGAATACGACGGCGGCATTTTCTATGCCGATGACGCCTTTGCCGGACTGCACCTCATGGAGGACCTTGCCTCGCCCAATGGCGCACGCGAGAAACGTATCGCCGAAGGTAAGGTGGTGAAAGAGTTCGCCCGCGCAGCGGTCGCCGCGGGTGATGGAGACGTAGCCACCGCGCCAAGCATCGAGATTGCGCCTGCGCCGAATATTCCGCAGCCGCCTTTCTGGGGCGTTCGGGTGCTGAAGCCGCAAGACTTTGATTTGCGCGAAGTCTTCCAGTACATCAACGAGACCGCGCTGTTTAAGAACCAGTGGCAGTTGAAGACGGCATCTCAGGAAGATTATGGCCGGCTGGTCGAGACCAAGTATCGTTCCATCCTGAAGGACCTCGAAGAAGACGTGATTGCGGCGGGCTGGTTCGAGCCCAAAGTTGTGTATGGATACTTCGGAGCGCAAGGCGAGGGCAACGACCTCATCGTGTACAACCTTCCTGAAGGCTGGAAGCAGGGTGACCCAATTCCGCCGGAGACACTGCGCTTCACCTTCCCGCGCCAGCGTGAAGGACGGCATTTGTGCATCTCCGACTTCCTGCTGCCCAAGAGCAGCGGGCGCATGGATGTGCTCGCCATGTCCTGCGTGACCATCGGAGCACGGGCTTCGCACGAAACTCAGAAGCTCTTCGAGGGCGGAGAATACACCAAGTATCTCTATCTGCACGGGCTCAGCGTGGAGTCAGCCGAAGCTCTGGCGGAGTTGTCACACAAGCAGATTCGCGAGGAACTGGGCATCGCGAACGATGATTCGCCGCACATCCGCGATCTGTTCCATCAAAAGTATCGGGGATCGCGTTACTCGTTTGGATATCCTGCGTGCCCCAACCTGGAGGACCAGACGAAGCTGTTCGCGCTGCTGCATCCAGACGAAAACATCGGTGTGCATTTGACCACCGGGTTTCTGCTCGATCCCGAGCAAAGCACCTCCGCCATCGTGGTGCATCATCCTGCCGCGAAGTACTTCGTGGTCTAGATTCTTGGTCCGGGGTTCTTCTGTTCGTGGTTGCAAGCTGCAGCGCCGTAAAAAAAATCCGCTTGCGAGTTTTTTCTTGGTGACCTCGAATAAGAATTATGCCGTCATCACCGCGGATGTCATCAACTCGCGTCACGTTGAGAGCTTTCGCCGAAAACGGGACGCGAAGTTGCGCCCGCTTTCGGCGCGGCTGCTGTTTGGAAGCATTGCCTCCAAGTGAAGTTTTCGCGCCGTTATTGCTCCCCAATCGCCACGTGCTCCAGGACCGCGTTCTCGATGCGCCTGATACGGTTTTGCGAATGGGGCACCATCAGTTTTTGCCGGTCCTTGTGTGCTACGTAGGTTCCCACGCCAAAACCAATCACTGATCCAGAAAAGACATCCGCAGGGAAGTGCACTCCACCGGTCACGCGGGTTGTGCTGACAGCGGTTGCTGCGCCATACATCAGCAAACGCATGGGCCAGTTCGGATATTCATGTGCCATCACCGAGGCGAGCGTCCAAGCGAAGGTGGCGTGTCCTGAGGGGAACGAACCGTTCCTCCAATTGCCGGAGAAGAATTTTCCTTCGCCCGTGCCGGTATAGGGCCGTTGTCGAGCCAAGGCCGCCTCCAGTGCCACATACAAGATAACGCTGTCGACGCTAGCCTCCGCACTCCGTATACCCGTGTCGATAGCGTGATCGTTGTGAGTGACCAGTCCCGTGACAAGAATTCCTCCGGCGGCCGCGCCCAGTCCGTATAAGCCGGCATTGGAGACATTGATGCTGGTGTTGTGCCAGCTTGCGGGGACCTGGTGCAGCACACTTTCGTCGTTCGCGATCAGGACCCCCGTGGCCCCGACGACAAGCGCATCCCATTTGATGGCATTGACCGAGAATGGCGACTTGATGATGTGAAGTTCGTCCTCACCTATCGTCTTGACCGCGGTTCCCAACGATTTTCCGAACGAGCCCGACTTTGGCTCCTTCGCCGCGGAAGGTGCGTCTGGTAGGCCTGCGTCGGTCGCTGAATTCGGCGCTCCTATGATCGCGTCATCCGGGAGCGTCTGTAACTGCGCTGTCGCCCAGGTTGGCAGCAACAGAGCAACAGCAAGCATTTCCAGCAGAACCGCTTTGCATACCAGCGACCGACCATCAGATCGCGACGCTATAGAGATTCCTGCGCAATGGCTCATGGCGTTTTCTCATCCATTCCTTGACTCATGGATGCAATCCAATTTTGATTCGGGCTAGCAATGGAAGTGTGCCAGCCTGACAGATTTGTAATGAAGACAGGATTCGCGCAACAAGCTCTGTTCAAGGCTGAGCGAGGCCTCCAAAGGCAGGAAAAGATGCGCCGTGGGTTGGCGCAAACCCCGCTGGTCCCGCTTTAGCAGCGCTGTGCGCTATGTCCGCCGGGTCTGTGACGCATGCCACAGACTGTGTGTGCGCTCCCCCGCAGAATCAAGTACGGAGGGTACTGTGTTCGAGATCGTGGAAGCGCGCCCGCTAGCGCGTGGTATCAAGCTGTTTGTGATCAAGGCTCCCCGTATCGCACGCAAGCAGCGGGCGGGGCAGTTTGTCATTGTGCGGCTGGATGAGTGCGGCGAGAGAATCCCGCTAACCATCGCCGATGCCGACGCCAAGGCCGGCACGGTTACCATCGTGGTGCAAGCCATCGGCAAGACCACGATGCTGCTGAGCATGCTGGAGGCCGGCGACTCCATCCTCGACGTTGTAGGCCCGCTCGGCAAGCCCTCTGAAATCGAAAAATTTGGCACCACGGTCGTGGTCAGTGGCAGCGTAGGAACTGCTATGGCATATCCAACCGCTCGCGAGTTGAAGCGCTCCGGCAACAAAGTCATCTCCATCGTCGGAGCTCGCAGCAAGGACCTGCTCGTTCTGGAAGACGAGGTCCGCGCGGTCAGCGACGAAACCTATGTCGTCACTGACGATGGCAGCTACGGCCAGAAAGGTCTGGTCACCGACAAGCTGAGAGAGTTGGTTGCTGCCGGGGACGTGAATTATGTGCTCGCCGTCGGTCCGGTGCCGATGATGCGCGCGGTGGCCAACCTAACCGCCCCCAAGCAGATTAAGACCATCGTCAGTTTGAATTCGATCATGGTAGACGGCTACCGGCATGTGCGGCGGTTGCCGCGTTCTGGTGAACAACAGCAGCCAATTCGCCTGCGTGGATGGCCCCGAGTTCGACGCCACCCAGGTCAACTTTGAGGTCCTGATGCAGCGCAACAATATGTATCGCGAACAGGAGCGAGCCAGCATCGAACGCCTGCAGGCCGACCCCGAAGCGGAGTTGAAGAGGCTTCGCGAGAGCAATCAAGCGCACGCATCGCGCATTGGAACCGGTCGAGGTGAGCCATGACTGACAAGATCGCCAGCAATAATCCGCTGCCCAACAAAGACCGTATCAAGCTGCCGCGGCAGCGCGTGCCCGAGCAAGACGCCCAGGTGCGCGCCCACAATTTCTGCGAAGTGAACCTCGGCTTTCCCGCCGAGCAGGCACGGCAGGAATCCCTGCGTTGCATTGAGTGTCCCAAGCCCGGCTGCGTCGAGAAATGCCCAGTGTCGGTGAACGTGCGAGCTGTGATCGATCTCATACTCGCGGGTGATTATCTCGGCGCGGCATCGAAGGTTCGCGAAGACAACGCGCTTGCCGGCGATTACCGGACGCGTCTGTCCGGTTGAAGACCAATGCGAGTCGGGTTGTGTGCTGGGCAAGAAGGGCGAGCCGGTCGGAATCGCCTACCTAGAGCGTTTTGTAGCGGATTGGGAGCGCGAGACGGGACAGTTCGGATCTCCCGTATCCGCGCCAGCGACAGGCAAGAAAGTGGGTCTGATTGGCAGCGGTCCGGCGAGTTTGGCGTGCGCTGGCGACCTCATCCAGATGGGACATCAGGTGCACGTGTTTGAAGCTCTGCACGAACTCGGCGGTGTGCTGGTGTATGGCATTCCAGAGTTTCGACTGCCGAAAGATATCGTCCGTCACGAGATCGACGTGCTGCGCCGTCGCGGCGTTGTCTTTGAAACCAACGTGGTGGTTGGCAAGACGGTGACGATTGACGAACTGATGCAGGAAGAAGGATTCGACGCCGTTTTCGTCGCGACCGGCGCTGGTCTTCCGCGCTTCTTGAATGTTCCGGGTGAACACTTCAACGGCGTCTACTCGGCGAACGAGTTTCTGACCCGCGTAAACCTGATGCGCGCGTATCGTTTCCCTGAATTCGACGAGCCACTCTACCCGTGCAAAGACCGCGACGTGATCGTGGTTGGCGGCGGCAACACCGCGATGGACGCGGTGCGCAGCGCGCTGCGCCTGGGCGCCAAGAGCGCCAGTATCTACTATCGCCGTACCGAGAAGGAGATGCCGGCCCGTGTGGAAGAAGTGCACCACGCCAAAGACGAAGGCGTCCACTTCGAGATGTTGGTTAATCCTGTAGAGTTCTTTGGAGACGAGAAGGGCAATCTTACATCCGTGAAGTGCATTCGCCAGGAATTGGGCGAGCCGGACGATTCAGGACGCCGCAGCCCAGTGCCGATCAAGGGCTCCGAGTTCGTTGTTCCATGTTCAGTCGCGATCATCGCGGCTGGCACTTCGGCGAACCCGCTGATTCAGTCGACCACTCCGGGACTGGCCGTGACCAAGCGCGGATACATCTCCGCCAACGACGACCTCGCGACCTCGAAGCCAGGCGTTTTCGCGGGTGGCGACATCGTGACCGGTGGCGCGACCGTGATTCTCGCCATGGGTGCGGGACGCAAAGCGGCGAAGTCGATTAATCAGTATCTGATGGGCGTGCCCTTGCAGGAGAAGGGCAGCGCGGTTGCTTCCGCCGGCTGACCCACGTTGTAATTCAGGCCGGCCTTTGACGCACACCCCAGGTGTGACGTTCGTCCTAGCGACGAAAGGCCGGAACATGATTACAATTCTTTAGGACGCCAGTGTGGCGTTGTGCTCCCGTAGTCAACAGTTGGTTTCATCTCTTCTTGCGGTGCTCAGCACGACAAAAATCCCAGGAGGCAAGCCATGCCAAGGAAAACTGAAGAAAACTCTTTCTCGGATGTGGGATCCCAGGAACTGACCGAGGAGATTATCCAAATGCGCGCCTATCAGTTGTTCGAACAGCGCGGTGGCGAGCACGGACATGACCTGGACGATTGGTTCCAGGCCGTGGCGGAAGTGCTGGGAAAGAAGCCGAGTGCTTCCGCCGATCAGACAGAACGCGCACAGGGTGCCGCGGCGGCGTGATTGGAATGTCTGATGCAACAACGGGCGAGCGGACTGGGGTGCATGGCCCAGCCCAGCAACCTCTTACCGAAATTCTTACATTGGGGTGCCCGTTTTGGCTTTTTTGGGCTAGGGCGGGCTGTCCAACACCCATGCTGCGTTGAATAGGGGCGGTCGACTCGCGGCAAAGTCGGCCGCTTGCTCACGGTGACAGGCGCTGTTTTCCTTCATCGCCCCGCCCGAACGGCCTTCGCAAGCCCCGCCAGCAATTCCAATGTCTCATCCCACCCCATGCAGGCGTCGGTGATGCTCTGGCCATACATTAGCGGTTCTCCTGGCACGAGCTTCTGCGCTCCAGCGACCAGATTGCTCTCTAACATGACGCCGATGATGCTTTTGTTTCCCGTTGCAATCTGCCGTGCGACATCGCGGCAAACCACGGGCTGACGAGCGTGATCTTTGTTGCTGTTGGCATGACTGCAGTCGATCACGACTCGCAGCGGTAGTCCGGCTTCCTGTAGCTGTTCGCATACTAGGGCGACCGCATCGGCGGTGTAGTTCACCGTCTTCCTTCCACCGCGCAGGATCACGTGACAGTCCTGATTACCGGTCGTCACGAAGATGGCCGATTGGCCATGCTTCGTGTGTCCCAGAAATGTATGCGGATGTGACGCCGACAAAACCGCTTCGATGGCAATCTGCACGTCTCCCGACGTGGCGTTCTTGAATCCCACAGGGCAGGAGAGTCCCGAAACCAGTTGCCGATGGACCTGGCTTTCGGTGGTACGAGCACCAATGGCTCCCCAACTGACCAAGCCTGCCAAATACTGGGGAGTAATCATGTCGAGGAACTCAGTTCCGGCAGGCACTCCCATTTCCGCCAGATCGAGCAGCAGGCGCCTTGCCAGCCGCAGGCCGTCATTGATCTTGTAGGATTGGTCGAGGTGCGGATCGTTGATCAATCCCTTCCATCCGACCGTCGTCCGAGGCTTCTCGAAGTAAACGCGCATTATAATACGCAGTTCCTGCGAGAACTCCGCGATGGCGGTCTTGAGCAGACCGGCATATTCCCGGGCAGCTTCGGCGTCGTGAATCGAACATGGCCCGCACACCACCAGGAGACGGCGATCTCTGCCACCGAGAATCTCGCAAATTTCATGGCGAGACTGGTAGACGGTGGCCGAAGCGGTCTCGGTCGTGGGCATCTCCTCCTCCAAGAAAACCGGAGGAAGCACGACCTGGGTCCACTTTATGCGAAGGTCATCGATGGGGTGGAACATGATGGATGCTGGTAGTGTAATCCCGATGGGCGCAAGTTATGAGCGTTCGTCATCGATGGACAGAACGAGTCAAGAGTTTTTTCTACCGTAGTACGAAAAGAGTTGCTGTTGTCCGCCTGGTAAGGAAGCTAAAGCAGCGAACGTCATTGACAAGAAGGCCTTGTAACGTTCGGCGCCTTAAAAAACAGCAATATGGGTTATGCAGAAGACCTCGTTAGGGGAGCGGGAGAATACTTCCGTCGACCGGCGCGAGCGGGCATCGCAGCAGATGCCCTGGCCATCGTAGTCTTTAAAGCCAACTCAAGGCTGGGGGATTCCGCATGAAAGCAGTTAGCTACGAAGGTCCACGGAAAGTCTCCGTATCGGAACATCCGAAACCGAAAATCAAGTCTCCGACCGATGCCGAGTATCTTCGTGACCTCATCATTACCGGCAGAGCCAAACCAAGTCAGATCGTCAGTCACCGGATCGACATTAATGATGTTCCCAAGGCCTATGACAAGTTGACAAGCGGATTGAGGGATACACCAAAATCCTCGTCAAGTTTAAGCAAGCAGCCTGAGCGAGTGAGCCATCGTGATTAAGGAACTGCTGGAGCGCTGGCCGTTGGTTCATCAGCTTCGTACGGGCGCCGACGGCACCGGTCCGGAAGCGATGAGCCATCAGACCAAGAATCTGTTGCCGAAGCATCACGACGCCGAGTTTACCCGCTCCATCTGTCCGTACTGCGGCGTCGGCTGTGGACAGATGGTGTTCCACAAAGACGGCGAGCTGATCTCCATTGAAGGCGACCCCGGTTCGCCGATCTCACGTGGTCACCTGTGCCCGAAAGGAGCGGACACCTACGAGCTACACACCCATCCCAACCGCCTAGTGACGGTGAAGTATCGTCGCCCTTGTGCTCGGAAGTGGGAGGAACTCGATCTGGAAACCGCCATGGACATGGTCGCTGACCGGCTGTGGGAGAGCCGTCAACGGACCTTCGTCGAGGAAAAGGATGGCGAGAAGGTAATGCACACCAAGGCCGTCGCCCACCTTGGCGGGGCCACCCTGGATAACGAAGAAAACTACCTGATCAAGAAACTGTTCTGTGGAGGTTTGGGCATGGTTTGCATCAGCAACCAAGCCCGGATATGACACAGCTCCACCGTGCCCGGTCTGGGCACATCGTTCGGCCGCGGCGGCGCCACCACGGCGCAGACTGACCTGGCTAATTCCGACGCGATTCTGATCATGGGATCGTCAATGGCGGAAAACCACCCGGTGGGGTTCCAGTGGGTGATGGCAGCGCGCGAACGTGGCGCGACCATTATTCACATCGACCCGCGCTTCACCCGCACCTCCGCGATGGCCGATATATGGGTGCCCTTGCGTCCCGGCACCGACATTCTCTTCCTGGGCGGATTGATTCGTTATGTGCTAGAGAATGACAAGTACTTCCGCGAGTACGTCCAGCACTACACTAATGCGCCCATGATCATCCGCGAGGATTTCCGTGATACCGAAGACCTGGGCGGCATCTTCTCCGGTTGGAACCAGCAGGAGAAAAAGTACAGCCCTGATTCTTGGCGCTACGAAGGATCGGCGAAGAAAGAGTCGGGCGACGGGCAGACTGGTCATTCAAAAGCCGGCGGCGGCCACGGCAAGGATCGCGGTGGCGAGGCAGGACACACGAGCGAATATGAGGCCGACCCGACGCTGCAACATCCGCGCTGCGTCTTCCAGATCTTGCGAAAGCATTTCGCGCGCTACACACCAGAGCTGATCGAGCGCCATGCCGGCGTTCCCCAAAAGCTGTTTCTCAAGGTCGCGGAAGCTTTCTGCAACGCGTCGGGGCCGGAGAAGACCGGCGCGATCTGCTATGCCGTGGGATGGACGCAGCACTCCAAAGGGGTTCAAATCATCCGCTCGGCGGCGATTCTGCAATTACTGCTCGGCAACATCGGCAGGCCGGGCGGAGGAATTCTCGCCCTGCGCGGCCACGCCTCAATCCAGGGTTCAACCGACATTCCCACGTTGTATGACATCTTGCCGGGCTATCTTCCGATGCCATTTTTCGAGCAGGATGCCAATGACTTGCAGAGCTACATCAACAAGCACAAGTCCACCGCGGGGCTGTGGTCCAACTTCGACAACTACTTCATCAGCCTGATGAAGTCCTGGTACGGCAAGAATGCAACAAAGGAGAACGATTGGTGCTTTGACTACATGCCGCGTGTCACTGGCGATCACTCGCACTTCGGCTACTGGCTCGATATGCAGGACGGCAAGATGGAAGGCCTGTTCATCATGGGACAGAATCCCGCCGTCGGTGCCTCCAATTCGCGCCTGCAACGCACCGCAATGTCGAAGCTGAAGTGGCTGGTAGTGCGCGACATGGTGGAGGTAGAAAGCGCTTCCTGGTGGTACAACTCGCCCGAGGTCGAACGCGGCGAACTTAAGCCGGAAGAGATTGTGACGGAAGTGTTTTTGTTTCCCGCTGCTGGTTCGGCGGAGAAAGACGGTTGTCAGACCAACACCCAACGGCTGGTGCAGTATCGCACCAAGGCGGTTGACCCTCCGGGTGATGCTCGCAGCGAAACCTGGTTCATGCATCATCTGGCGCGACGTCTGAAGGCAAAGGCTGCCGCCGATCCAAGCGCGCGTAATGCACCCTTGAATGCGTTGGACTGGCCCTATAAAACGCACGGCATACACGACGAGCCGAACGTTAGCGAGATCCTAAAAGAAATCAACGGCCGCGATTTGAAAAGCGGCGAGTTGCTGGAGAGTTACAAGAAGCTAAAAAAAGATGGCACGACCGCATCGGGCTGCTGGATCTATTGCGGCGTTTATCCGCAAGAGCATCTCAACAAAGCCAATCAGCGCGAGTCGCAGGATTATCTCGGCCACGGCTGGGGATTCTCTTGGCCCAATGATGTCCGGATCCTCTACAACCGCTGCTCGGCACGTCCTGATGGCCAGCCCTGGAGCGAGCGCAAGAAGCTGGTCTGGTGGGACGACGAGAAGCGCGAGTGGACCGGACTCGACGTGCCTGACTTCGACAAGAACAAGCCGCCCGACTATCGTCCCGCAAAGGATGCCAAGGGCATGGACGCCATCGCTGGCGACAAGCCATTCATCCTGCATCCCGACGGTGTTGGCTGGCTGTTTGTCACCAGCGGTCTGAAGGATGGACCTCTGCCGACGCATTACGAGCCTCTGGAAACGCCGTTCGGCAATCCGCTGTATCCCAAGCACATTTACAATCCAGCTGCCGACCGCAAGGAGCGGCCTGACAATCCTTACGCTTTTCCCGGCGACGAGCGTTTCCCCTATGTGCTTTCCACCTATCGGTTAACGGAACACCATACCGCCGGCGGAATGTCACGTCAGCTATCCCATCTTGCTGAACTGCAGCCCGAACTGTTTTGCGAAGTTTCGCCTGAACTCGCGGGAGAGATTGGTCTAGAGCATGCAGGCTGGGCGACCATCACTACCCCGCGCGCTCTCATCGAGGCCCGCGTGATGGTCACGCAGCGCATGCGCCCGCTGTGGGTGGAAGGGCGCACCGTCCATCAGGTCGGCCTTCCCTATCACTGGGGTTATAACGGCAGAGTGACCGGCGATGTTGTCAACGACCTGTTAGCAATCTCGGAGGAGCCGAACGTGCGCATCATGGAAACCAAGGCACTCATCTGCGACATCGAACCTGGTCGTCGCCGTCGCGGACCGGAGGCGCTTGAGCAATGGAAAGAACATATGGAGAAGCCGGCATGAGCGCGACTACTACGGGATTCCTTACCGACTCGACCTTGTGCATTGGCTGCAAGGCCTGCGAAGTCGCTTGCAAGGAGTGGAACGGCATTACCGAAGATGGACTGAACTGGTCCGGATACTCCTACGACAATACCGGCACGCTCGGGCACTCTACCTGGAGACATGTGAAGTTTGTGGAAGGCAAGCCGCAGCCGGGTTGGGGCGGCAATGCCGGACAGCACCTGTCGTGGGAGTTCTCGTCTGACGTCTGCAAGCATTGTGAAGTCGCTGGATGTCTGGAAGCCTGCCCTACCGGCGCAATTGTCCGCACCGAGTTCGGGGGCGTTTTCATTCAGCCCGATGTCTGCAATGGTTGCGGCTACTGCGTTGTTTCCTGTCCCTTCGGAGTCGTGCAGCGCAATCAGGAGGATGGCCGGGTATTCAAGTGCACATTCTGCTACGACCGGCAGAAAGCGGGATTGCATCCGGCCTGTGCGCAGGCGTGTCCCACGGAGTCGATCAAGTTTGGGCCCCTGGAGCAGCTGCGCGTCAGCGCGCAAGAGCGCATGCAGGAATTGCGGAGCCGTGGCGTAGATGATGCGCAGCTTTACGATCCGCAGGACACCAGCGTGGGCGGCACGCATGCCATATTTATCGTGCGTGGCGATCCACGCCAGTACAACCTGCCTCCTAAGCCAGTAGTGCCGACGAGCTACCTGAGAGCGGGCTGGACTGGTTCGGCTGTTGCGGCCGGGATGCTTCTATTGGGCAGCATCTTCGCTTTTCTGGGGAGTGCGAGACGATGAGCGATCCAGTTCAGCGCCCTGCGTCCGATGATCTGCGCGAAAAGCGCTTATTCGAAATTCGTCGCCATGCCGAGTCGAGGGGCCGCGTGGAGGCAGTCGGTATTCGGCCGGCGGGCGCGCCGTTTCCCGTTGCCTCGCCCGAGACCGGCTACTATGGCCTTCCGCTGCTTAAACAGCCCGCATGGACCTGGCAGATCCCTTTGTATTTTTTCGCCGGAGGGGCTGCGGGGTCGGCTGCGGTCCTTGGACCGGTGGCGCGCTGGATCGGTCGGGATCCCGGTCTGGCTCGTGACTGCCGTTACATCGCGGCCGCCGGCACAGCTGCATCAACGGCGCTGCTTATATCCGATCTTGGACGACCATCGCGCTTCCTGGCGATGATGCGCGTTTTCAAGAAGCAGAGTCCCATGTCGGTGGGGGCATGGGCCCTGGCCGTATTTGGCACATTCGCTGCCACGTCGGCCTTCGCAGAAATGCTGGATCAACGGTTCTCATGGTTGCCGCTGCGAATTCTTGGCAATCTGTCGGAGGGTATCTCCGGGGTTGCCGGCCTCCCATTTTCCAACTACACGGGAGTACTGATCGGCGCCAGCGTAATCCCGGTGTGGAACGAGAATGTCGGAACTCTGCCTATCCATTTCGGTATGTCGGGATTAAGTTCGGCGGTCTCAATTCTCGAATTGATGGGACATGAGAATCGAGCATTGAACACTCTCGGGATGGGCGCCGCGGCAATCGAGACGCTCGAAGGGCTTCACATCGAGAGCACGCGCAAGCCCGTGATGGATCCGCTGAAACGCGGACGCAGCGGCGTGATCACCCGACTCGGAGGTGTCATGAGCGGGCCGGTTCCGCTGCTTTTGCGCGTTGCAGCCAGTTTTGCGGGAAGGCGCCGCTCGCGCCAGCTTCGCCGCGCGGCTGCTGTTTCCAGCATCATCGGTTCCATGTTGACTCGCGTCGCGTGGATGCAAGCTGGTCGTGCGTCGGCGGCAAATTGGCGGCTACCACTGGAGACTGACGAGCCGCCAACTGCAGGAACCACGTCCGGCGCCCATTGAGCAATCGTAAGACCAGCCTTTTGTGAGCCGATCGGCATGCATTCGTCACGGAAAGTTGTTTACGCAGGTTTGGCAACCAACCTGATAATCACTATCGCCAAGCTGGTCGTAGCCATTTTCAGCGGCAGTTCGGCAATGCTGGCAGAGTTTTTTCACTCCGCAGTCGACACCGGCAACAGTGTGCTTCTGATATACGTAATGAAGCACAGCCAGCGGCCCGCCCATCGTGGTCATGCCTTTGGTCACGGCAAGGAACTGTACTTCTGGTCCTTCGTGGTCCATCATCTTTTCGTAGAAGTTGCGCGCCTCTCACGCAGACCTGATGCCGTGGGAATACTCCGGTTTTAGCTAATGCCGAGGTCTTCAATCTGCTTCAGCCGGCTCGATCCCCGTAGACACGCGGTGGATTCAATGACGGCTAGCT
>CAVREJ010000004.1:0-44364 GCA_963720135.1 uncultured Acidobacteriaceae bacterium | reverse complement strand
TGGCTAAAGCTCCTGTCAATAAGAGCCGCATACCGCCCGGCTGAAGCCGCGCCCCATTCGAATTATCAGGCTACTCATGAATAATCCAGGTGAAGCGCCGCTCTACCCGTACTCGCTCCACTACACTAATTCCTAAAGTGCTTCACGCGATCGATTGAGTCGTTGCAAGGCCCGTCCGTAACTACATCATGTCAGGCGGCACAATGTCGGCACGACGCTGCTTCTGATAACAGCTTTCGTCGGTGGCCTGGCAAACCGGATAGAGCTTTCCCCAGCCGGTAGCGAAGCCGATTTGTGACTCACTCACTCCCCGCTTGACCAGGTTTGACTTTACGAACTGAGCGCGCCGATAGGAGAGTACGAGGTTATAAAAGATGTCGCCGCGGACGTCGGCGTAACCCTGTATCCACATATGGGCGTCGGGATGCTGCTTCAGCCATTCCGCATCCGAGCTCAACACCGCAGGATCTACGATTCGATTGTAAATATTGAACGGAAAGTAGACTTCCTTCACATTTTGCGTGAAATCTTGTGCTTGCGGGGAAGCTCCTGCGGCTGGCGTCTGCGCCACAAGTTCTCTAGTTGGCATGAAGAAAGCTGCTGCGACCAGAACCGTTGCGAGCCACTTGCATGAACATCTCAGAGTCAGAACTTTTCTCATGACTTCCTCCGTCTTCAATTTATGTTGCAGATGAGCAAAACCCCGCCAAATACCGGCCTGGTTTTCACCGCGATCCTTTCGACCGCAATGCTTCCGTCGAGCCGACATCCGACATCGTAGACCAATTTCGTTGCCAGCATAGAGAACAAACATTAAAGGAAGATGAATCTCACTGCCGGGTCGTGTCTTAAAAAACGTAGTGCCTGCTGTTTAAGACAGTACCCACTGCCGGATATCGCTCGCAAGGGGGAAAGTCGTCCAGAGAGCGGAAATTCTAGCACGCTGGCTGTTCCCTCCTCCGCTGCGTTCGCTGCGGGGTTATTCGTGGAACATTCATCAGGCTTTCACAAACTTGTAACTTCTGCAACTTACGATGCGGGGGAACCTACATCAACAAACTACAGGTTCGCATCACCGATCCAGGTTTCGCAAATTGGTTGTAATTCATCTGCCCCACTGAGCTTTCAGGAGAGAAAATGAAACGACCACTAGCCTTAGCGCTCTCGGTTCTGATCACGACGAGCGTTGTCGCACAAACCGAATCCCCGAGTCCAAAACCGAAGACTGCGCGCCACAGCAGTTCCGCTCCGGTTTCCAAAACTCTGGAGGACATGAAAGACGCCATTTCCGCGCAGCAACAGCAAATTCAGCAGTTACAGCAGCAGATCGCAACCCGCGACCAGGCGATCCAGCAACTGCAGCAGCAAGTAACGCAGGCGCAGACGGCAGCACAGCAGGCGCAAGACACCGCCAACGCCGCGGTCCCCAAGGCCGAAGAGTTGGACAAGCAGTACATCGATCCGCTACAGCACGATGTCGCCGACCTGAAGACGGTCTCCGGCAACACGGTCAACGAACTGCAGGAGACGCAAAAAAAGGTTAACGACCTCGAAAGTCCATTGGCCATCCACTACAAGGGAATCACCATTACGCCGGGCGGCTTCCTAGCGGCAGAAACCGTTTGGCGTCAGCGCGCCGAGGGATCTGATATCAATACGAACCTCAATGGCATTAATTACCCGGGTGCCTCCCAAGCGCATATGAGTGAGTTCTACGGATCGGGCCGTCAGTCTCGAATCTCAATGCTAGCCCAAGGCAAGCTAGACTCGATGAACATGACTGGCTACGTGGAGGCGGACTTTCTGGGTGCCGGCGCTACCTCTAACAACAATGAGAGTAACTCCTATGTTCTCCGCCAGCGGCAGGTCTGGGGACAAGCCGCTCTTCATAATGGCTGGAGCTTCACCGGTGGACAGATGTGGAGCTTGGTGACGGAAACCAAGGTGGGTGAAGATAATCGTACCGAGGCCCTGCCCATGACGATCGACCCGCAATACACCGTCGGCTTCAGTTGGGCACGTCAATACGGTTTCCGTATTGTGAAGGACATGAGCAACAAGATTTGGTTCGGCTTCTCGGTAGAGGACTCGCAGGAGACGCTCACGACCCACGGCAACACCGCCAACTCCTTCCTCCTCGGGTCGCAAGGCAATAGCGGCGGACTGTATAACGCCGCTATTAATGGCTGCTCGTCGACTCTGTCAGGCACGCCCGTCAGCAGCGTCACGACGACCTGTACCAATCTTGCGAACTATTCCTGGAATCCGTCCCCGGACTTCATTGCAAAACTGGCATTCCAGCCGGGTTTCGGACACTATGAAATCTTTGGAGTAGCCACCCAGTTCCGCGATCGCGTCTTCCCAGACGCAGGACTGACCAAGCCCTCGGCGGTTGGCGCTTACAACAGCTCGACCTGGACGGGTGGCGGCGGCGCCAATGCCCGCTGGTCGATGTTCCAGAAGCGCGTTGACTTGGGCCTGCACGGCCTGGGAGGCAGGGGTCTGGGACGTTACGGAACAGCAGGCCTTTCGGATGTAACCGTCGCTCCAAACGGCCGCCTTGTTCCCATCCGGAGCTACCAGGGCCTGCTCACGCTGGAGTATCACTCTCCGAAGTGGGATTGGTACGGCAACGGCGGCGTTGAATATGCCGGCCGCGCCGCCTTCCTGAACTCCAAAGGCGCTCCGGTCGGATATGGTGCGCTGGGCTTTAACAACACCGGTTGTGGCGTTGAAACGCTGCCCAGTTCGGGTTTGACGGCGGGCTTCAATCCTGGAAGCTTGGCCAATTGTAACGGCGATACCAAGGACATCTGGGAAGGCTCGCTGGGCTTCTGGTATAAGCCCTACAACGGGCCGAAGGGCCGCCTGCAATTTGGTCTGCAGTACTCTTATGTGACCAAGCAAGCCTGGGCCGGCGAAGGCACCAAAGCACCCTTCCCGCCGGGCGCTAACCCGACAGCAATCGACAATATGTTCTTCAGTTCCTTCCGCTATTACCTGCCCTAAGCAACCAGTCGGGTGGCCGGTTCTCCGCCGGCTACCCGACATTTTTCCCCAACGCATTTTTTGCCATTCAGTCTGACTTGCTGGCTGCGCCTGCCGTGTGCAATCTCCTGATCGCTACACCTTGACGATCATGACCTCGGTGGATTTCACCAGCGCCGCGGCCTTGTCGCCGCGCTTGAGGCGCATTTCCCGGGCCGCGTCGGCGGTGATGATGGAAGTGATGTGCTGTCCTCCGATAGAGAGCTTCACCTGCGCGAGCAGGCCTTCGATGCGGACCTCGACAATGCGTCCGACCAACTGATTGCGCCCACTGATGCTGCGAAAATTTGCTCGCCGTTGGGCGGGTTGTTTGCCCAGCGACTTGAAGAGATAGCGGTCGATCTCACCTTGTGGAATGCGGTGATGTCCTCCTGCGGTTTTCACCGTGCGCAGCTTGCCCTTGTAGATCCACTGCTTGAGGCTGGCGTAGCTAACGCCCAGAACAGTGGCAGCATCACGCGGTCGCAACAGGTCTTCGGATTTGGGGCTCATATGTGCATTCCACGTTGCATTCTATGTTGAAATTTATCTCTGGGCGTCCAGTTCCCTAAGATTTCTGTGCCGCATCCAGTACCAGTTTCGCTGCAGCCAAATCTTCTACTGCCAGCCCCAACGATTTGAACACCGTGATTTCACTTTGCGGTCTTGGCTTGCTGCCCGCGAGCACTTCGCCTAACTCTGCATAGATATTCGCTCCTGCAAGCAAAATATCGCCTGATTCCTGCAACGCAGCCTCGCGCGAGTCGACGATCAAGGCGCCGCGCATGGCATCGTCGTCCAGTTCGCGCCGTTTCGGCCCAACCGCGCCAACCGCGTTGATCAATACTCCCGGCTTCAACCACTTTCCGCGCACGATGGGCTCCGACGAGTTGGTCACGGTGACAACAACATCAGCATCGCGTACGGCCTCTTCCGCCGACGTCGCTATGCCGCCAACCTCCTCAGCCAGTAACTTCGCATGCTGCGCGTCTCGACTCCAAACTCGAATCTCCTGAAATTTTCGCACCAGGCCGAGGGCCTTGACATGAGCGCGTGCTTGCACTCCGCTGCCAAGGATGGCGAGCTTGCTGGCGTTGAGCGACGACAGCAGCCGAGTCGCGACCGCCGACACCGCAGCCGTTCGCAATTCCGTGATCAGACGGCCATCCATGACGGCCAGCGGCTCTCCTGTTTTCGAGCGAAACAGCACGATGACTGCGAGATGGGTGGGCAATCCCCGGGCTGCATTGTTAGGGTAAAGATTGACCAGCTTGCTCCCCATGATGTCGCCGTAAACGCCTGGCATGACTCCCATAAAGCCGCTGTGCTGGGGAACCGAAATCACGCTGCGAACCGGTTGCACTACTCTGCCGGCGGAAAAATCGATGAGGGCGTCTTCCATGGCGGGAAGCAGCGCCTCCAGATGCAGCACTCGTTGCACGGCAGCTTCGTCGAAGAAGGGAACGGCGGTCTGCAGATGCTGATTCGTCATAAGGATTTGGTAGTCAACATCCCTGTCAAGAACACTGTAAGCAGACCAACGGCCTGCGTCGAGAACATAATCTTGCGGAACCGATCCTTCATTTGCAGCCACCCCTCTGGCACAATTGATGCTCATGCTCAAAGTGAAGAAGCTCTCGCCTGATGCCGTTCTACCCACCGTGGCCCACCCCGGAGAAGATATTGGCCACGATCTGTACTCTTCTGAGGACCTCACCATCGTGCCGCACGGCGCGGCCGGAGTTCATACTGGCATCGCTATTGAGTTTGTCCCGGCGGCGGGAGGAATTGTGAAGACCAGGTCTGGCTTGGCCAAGAAGCGGTTGCTGTGCAATGCCGGAGTGATTGACGCAGGCTATCGCGGCGAGATCATCGTGCTCATGGAGAATTTGGGCGACGAGCCGTATGCCATCTGCAAAGGCGACAAGATCGCACAGTTGCTGCAGCACCCGTTTCTCGCCAGTGAAGTTGTGGAGGGCGAGCTGAGCGAAGCAGCGCGCGGCGCCAGAGGGTTCGGATCGTCGGGTTTGTAGAGACCGCGGCCGTTGCCTGCCCGCGCCCACAAAGCCACCTGCGATAAGAAACCGGAAATACGCTCTGGTTTGGTCTGGCCGATATGACTCTGTCAACCCGCAACTACTGTGCTGGATTCACCATCACCGCCAACGTTGTAGTCGTCAAAACCAAGTTGGACCACATACTCATGATTAAACCTGCAATGAAGTTTAGCTTCGGGTAAGCGATGGAAGCCCACACTGCAGCGAACTTTCTCGGAGTAGTTTTATCCTGCCAGCAATTGTTCATATATTGCTTCTGAAATATGTTAAGGGAAGATGGCGACAAGCCGAATTGTTTCCGGTCGAGATTAGGAAAAGAGTGTTCGGATGTGCTGAGAGGACTATCTCAAGGCAGCAAACTATCTCAAGCCTGCCCGGATAGATAAGCAGTCATTGCCTTTCGTCCTCCATCGATCAGGAGATTCATTCTGTCCTGCGACATGCGAAACTCAGTGGTGCCATATCCCTTGACCGGCAAGTGACAAATCAGGTTGGGATACTTCCGCATGATCTCCGCATCGGAGGTTCCCGTCATGGTATCGATAAGGTGGGTTACGCGGTCCGCCGTGCGCAGCCGCGGGCGAGGCGTCTGAGAGTTTCCGGCGCCCGGGACGGCGATGGTCTCGTCCAGCATCAATCCCAACGTTCCGGCGCCATTAGGGTCGGTGTTGCCCATGATCGCGATGATCTCGGGATTGCTTTCCACGACCAGTTCCAGTGGAAAGTTCGACAAGACGCCGCCGTCAACGAAGATGTTGCCGGTTTTATTTCTGCCGCGGTAGGTGCCCCATGCCGCATCCCAAATCATCTCTCGCCAGACGAATGGAATACTCATCGACATTCGCACCGACAGGGCCACCGGGATTTGTGGCGCGGTGCGCTCATTCAATACGAGCATCTCCTGCTCCGTCACGTCAGAGGTAACCACGGAAACGTCTGACCCTGTCTGGGCAGCAAATTGAGTCCACGTAAGGTCGGGATCAAGACCCTTGGCTTGCAACTTGTTTCGAAACCAGACGAGGAAGGCGTTACCGGTGTAAAATCCGCCGCATTCGTTAAACGAGAACATTTCGCGAAAGAGATCGACGTGCAGAGCCAGGCCGAGCATGTCCTTGGCTGCAAATCCCGGGATATGGCCTTTTTCCAGCAGATCCACGGTTTGGCTGTTGGCGATCTGGGCGGCGTTGAAGTCATCCTCCTTGGGCGCATCCATGAAGGTGGTAAAGATTGGATCGGTTGTGCCTGGCAAAGTTTCCGACGTGGCTTGCAATAGCTCGGCCGCCGTATAGCCGGCACCAAGCAGAGTAGCGGTGATGGCGCCCGCGGAAGTTCCAATCAATCGTCTATGTTTGTGCCCCGCCGCCACAAATACGTCCAGGGCCCCTACGAAGGCGGCTCCCTTCGCACCACCGCCTTCAAACACCAGATCGAAGAGCGCCATGGTGGCCTCCTTATTCTTTCCTAGACTCCTCGGTTTGTTACTGTTGCCAGCCGCCACCCAGGGCCTGGTAGAGCTGAACGTAGTTGGCCAGTTCGGCATACCACGCAGTGGCAAGATTCAACTCGGAGGTGAAGTACTGTTGCTCGTAATATTGCACTTCCAGAAAGCTGGTAACGCCTCCCCGGAAACGAACGTTGGCAAGCTCGGCGGTGTCGCGGTAGCTTTTTGCCTCCTCCTCAATCTTCATCCGATACAGCCGGGACTGGTTGTAGCCTACGAGGCTATTGGCAACATCGCCGAACGCACGTTGCACCGTCTGCTTGTAGGACAGTTCCGCTTCATCGCGCTGCGCCCACGCCAAACGATACCCGCTTCTGATCCGGCCTCCTTGGAAGATCGGTTGCACGACCTGTCCACCTACAGACCAGAATGTAGCCGGGCCCAGAAGAAAACTTGTTATCGCAGTGCTCTGCGCGCCAAAAAGGCCGGTCAATGAGATCTGTGGAAAGAAGGCTGCCTTGGCCACACCTACGTTGGCATTGGCGGCGACCAGACTCTCTTCCGCCTGGCGTACATCCGGACGGCGCTGCAGAAGCGCCGATGGGAGTCCAGCCGGCACCTCGGGCAGGTGTGGTTGTTCGGTCAGGCTGAGACCGCGTGGGATCGGCCCTGGGTTGCGGCCAAGCAGGATGCTGATATTGTTTTCCGCCTGCTCGATCGACTGCTTCAGGGTGATCACCTCGGCTTCGGCTTGTTGTACCAATGCCTGAGCTTGATAGACATCGGTAACTGCAACATCCCCACCCTTGAACTTGATGTTGTTCAGGTTCAGGATTTCCTTGTCTGTATCCACCGTCTGTTGCGAGTAATTAAGCTGGAAATCGAATTGACGCAGTAGGAAATAGTTGCTTGCCACCGAGGAAATCAGCGTCGTTTGCACTACACTTCGCGCGAAGTCTGTTGCCAGGAGTGTGGCGCGTGCAGCTTCCGTGGCGCGGCGGTATTGTCCCCAGAAATCGACAATATAGTCTAATTGAATCCCTATCGTGTCGAAGGTGGGCGCGCCGGGAAAGAAGTTGTTGCGCTCGTTTACGACAGACGCCGAACCGTTGACCGTGGGAAATTGATTCGCGCGCGTAATACCTAACGATGCGTTGGCTTGAAGGATACGCGTCGCCGCGATCCGCATGTCGTAGTTGTTGGCGAGAGCTTCCTTGATCAGGTTCTGCAGCACCTCGTCCTGATACACAGCCGGCCAATTCATTTCGGCGAATTGTTGACCCGCGGGCGGCTGTTGCGTGGAAGCATCGGGCGCAACACCTCGATATTCGCCAGGCACGCTGAGCGGCGGACGCTGATAATTGGGTCCGACCTTGCATGCGCACAGCGCAAGCAACAACACAGAAGCAGCGTATGTTCTCATCCTAGTCATCGCCCGCTCCCTCAGGGACGGGTCCAGTTCCTTCCTTGTGTGGTTCTCTCTTCTCTCCCGATATCCATGCGCCAAAGCGCTCCACGACATCGAAACTGACGGGGATGAAGAAAACGGCAAGCAGCGTCGCCGCCATCATGCCCCCAATCACGCAGGTGCCCAGCACCTGCCGCGAGATGGCGCCGGCGCCGGAAGCCAGCCAGAGCGGCACACAGCCGAGAATGAAGGCAAATGCCGTCATCAGGATGGGGCGCAGTCTCAACCTTGCACCGGTAAGAGCGGCGTCGACGAGAGTTGCGCCCTTGTCATATTCCAACTTGGCGAACTCAACGATCAGAATGGCGTTCTTGGCGGACAGGCCGATGAGCATGACCAGTCCGATCTGGGCGTACACGTTGTTATCAAGACGGCGGTAATAAAGGGTGATGAACGCCCCGAAGACGGCGATCGGCACTCCTAGCAGTACGCTAAAGGGGAGCGTCCAACTCTCGTACTGGGCTGCCATGATGAGGAAGACGATAAAGAACGCCAGTCCAAAGATGGTGGCAGGCGAAACGCCTTGCGCCGCCTTCTGTTCCTGGTACGACATGCCGCTGTAATCAAAGCCCATCTGTGGGGGCATGGTCTTGTGGAAGACGTCCTCCAGGGCGGCCATGGCCTGACCCGAACTGTAACCGGGCGCCGACGAAGCGTTGATCTGCACGCAATTGAAGAGGTTGTAGCGCATCACGAACTCGGCGCCGGCGCGCGGATAGGTGCTGGTCAAGGTACTCAGAGGAACCATGTCGCCCGCTGCGTTACGAACATAGAACTTGCCGAGATTCTCGGCCTTGGTGCGGAAGTCACCGTCGGCCTGCACATACACTTGCCATTGCAGTCCGAAGCGATTGAAGTAGTTGATCAACGCGCCGCCCATGAATGTCTGAATGGTCTCGTACAGGCCGCTCAGTTGAATCTGCTGGGTCATGGCCTTGGCGTTGTCCACCTTGACGCCGACCTGGGGAACGCCAAATAGGGCTGTGGTCATCACGCCCGCCAGCTCCGGACGTTTGCGGGCCTCGGCCATGAAGATTTGTGTGTTCTTGGCCAGAAAATCAATACCGCTGCCTGATCGGTCTTCCAAAATGAACGTGGCTCCTCCCGAGGTTCCCACGCCCGGAATCGCGGGCGGCGGAAAGGAGAATGCAATTCCATAGGGCACTTTGGAGAGAGCCTGTTGCAGGTGGGCCTTGATTCCATCGTAGCTCGTCTCCGGAGTCTTACGTTCATCCCAAGGCTTCAAGGAGACAAAGAAGAAGGAACTATAGGTAGCGTTGACCCCACTCAACATGCTGTAGCCCATGACCGAGCTGACGTACTGCACGCCTGGGGTCTCCATGATGATTTTTTCCGCATCCCTGGCGGCCTCGGAAGAGCGCTGCAGCGAGGCCGCGTCGGGGAGTTGTAAACCTGCGTAAACGTAGCCCTGATCTTCGTCGGGCAGAAAGCTTTTCGGCAGTCTCTTGCCGTAGAAACCGGCTGCCACAGTCACCACTCCAAGCAGCAGAAAAGCGATGCCTGCCTTGCGGATCAAATGATGACAAGCGCCAACATATCCGTCCGTGGCCTTGCCGAAGACGTTATTGAACCCGCGGAAGAAAGCGCCCAAAGGTCCCCGGGTCGGCTTCCTGGGGCGCAGCAGCAGGGCGGAGAGGGCAGGGCTAAGAGTAAGCGCGTTGAACGCGGAGAAGAGGACCGAAATCGCGATGGTGACGGCGAACTGCTTGTAAAGCTGTCCGGTGATGCCGGGAATGAAGGCCGTGGGAACAAAAACCGCTGCCAGGATGAGGCCGATGGCGATCACCGGGCCGGAGACTTCCTCCATGGCTTTGATGCTGGCGTCGTGAGGTGAGAGCCCGTGCTCGATATGGTGTTCGACCGCCTCCACCACCACAATGGCATCGTCCACCACCAAGCCAATAGCCAACACCAGTCCCAACAACGAAAGGGTATTGATGGAGAACCCAAGCATGGGGAAGACCATGAAGGTCGCGATCAGCGAGACTGGAACGGCGAGTAGTGGGATCAGCGTGGCCCTCCACCCCTGGAGGAAGATGTAAACCACGAGAATGACCAGGATCATGGCTTCGCCGAGGGTGTGGTAGATTTCGTTGATGCCGGCACTGACTGCGAGGGTGGTATCGAGCGCAGTAATGTACGCTAGCCCCTGGGGAAATCTTCCTTTCGCCTCGTCCATAAATTTGAGGACGTTTGCGCGGGTCTGAAGAGCATTGCTGCCGGGAGTGAGGTACAGCGCGATGAGCGCCGCCGGCTGCGCAGGTTTAGCTTCCTTGCCTTCCTCAGGCGCCGTTCCCAGCCGCGCCATATAGGAATAGTATTGTGATCCCATTTCCACCCGCGCCACATCTTTCAGGCGAAGGATGGAGCCATCCGGTTGGGCACGGACGACAATTTGATCGAACTCCTCCGGTGTCGGCAGGCGCCCAGGTGCGCGCACATTATACGTGAACTGTTGCCCTGCCGGAACTGGTTGCCCGCCAACCTGACCGGCGGGATTGACCTTGTTCTGCGCCTGGACCGCATTGGTGATGTCGGAAACCGTCACCCCCAGGCTGGCCAGCCGGTCAGGATTCACCCAGATGCGCATGGCATAGGGGCCTGCGCCGAAGATCTGCACCTGGCCGACCCCGGAGATCCGCGTCAGCGCGTATTGCAGATTGATGATGGCGTAGTTGGCCAGGAAGACATTGTCGTACGCGCCGGTGGGCGAGTAGAGGTCGAGCAGCATGAAGGGAGCCGTCGTGCCCGGCTGTACGATCACACCTTGCTGGGTCACCTGACTGGGCAATTGCGAGTTGGCTTGCCCAGTTCGCATCTGCGCCAGAATCTGGTCAGTGTTGATGTCGGTCCCGAGCTGGAAGTCCACGTACAACGTCATGCCGCCGCCCGAGCTGGCGCTCAACGAGTACATGTAGTTCATGCCGCTGACGCCCGACATCTGCTGCTCAATGGGGGTCGCGACCGATTCGGCAATCGTCTGGGCATCCGCGCCCGGATAGGTTGCCTTCACCTGGATCATCGGATCGGCGATGTTGGGGAACTGTGCCGTAGGCAGTTCGAGCATCGCGACCACGCCGGCCAGGACCATCAGAATGGCAATGACGATGGCGACAATCGGTCGATTAATGAAGAATTTCGACATGATCAGTCGCTCCCTGCCATCTGCGCGGGCGTCGCGGGAGGCACGTAAGGCTTGGGAATTACGGGAACACCTTCCTTGGCCATCTCGGGCGCTGCCGCCGCAAACTGCTGGACCTTCAGGATGCCTTCGACGACAACTTTCTCGCCCGGCTTCAGACCCTCAGTGACGATCCAGTTCGGGCCAACCCGGTCTCCCATCTTGACCGGGCGGAACACGGCCCTGTTATCGGGCGTTAGCACAATGATCTGGTACTGCCCCTGTATCTCGATAACCGCAGGCTGTGGCACCAGCAGGGCATTCTTGTTCTCGGCGGTCTGGAAGCGTACTCGCCCAAAGCCGCCGGGACGAAGCACGGCATCGGGATTAGGGAACTCGGCAGCCACCTGGATCGTGCCAGTCTGGGTACCCACTTGGCGATTTACATAAATGAAGTAGCCCTTTGCTGGGTATAGCTCGTTGTTTGACTGGATAAATTCAACTGGCGTTTGCCGGAGTGAGCTCTGGCCGACCTTGCCGGTAATGAGTTGCGTAACGTGGGGAGCAAAGCTGAGAAACAGGCCCTCGCTGATGTTGAAGTACGCCCAGATGGGATTGACCTGCGAGACGGTCGCCATCCTCGTAGTGGTCCCCACCAAATCGCCAATCTGAGAACTCGAGACACCCGCAATGCCGTCGATGGGTGAATAGACTTTCGTCCAGGCCAGGTTCAACTCAGCATTCTGCAGGCCGGCCTGTTGGGCAAGAACTTCCGCCTTGGTCGCGGCTTGGTTGGCAAGGTCGGTGTCGAGTTGCTTTTGCGGAATGGCGTTCTGGGCGGCTAGGGGAGTGTCACGGTCAACGTTTGTGGTCGCCTCGGCGTACTTTGCCTGCGCCACCGCCACCTGTGCCTTGGCCTGTTCCGCCGCGGCCTGATATTGCCGGGGGTCGAGCTCAAACAAAAGCTGACCCTTCTTCACGAAGTAGCCATTCTGGTATTCCTGCTTGAGCAGGTAGCCCTGCACCTTGGGCGTAATCTCGGCGTTGACCGGGCCATTCAGTTGCGCCACCCACTCGGTGACGATGGGCACGTTCTGCTGCACGACGTCGGCGACCAGGACATCGGGAGGGCTGGCTTTCGGCTTTTCCTCCTTCTTCTCGCAGCCGACGAACGCCAGAAGAGTAAGCAAGCTTACGCTCAGCACTCCGGTGCGCCGCAGCCGGCGAGGGCGTCGCGAACCCGTTGGATCGTGTAGCTTAGCACCGTTTGTGGATAGTTCAGCGGGGTAAAGATCAGATCCGGTTCGCATCGACACACTCCTGGAGATCACTAGCCAATACTCAACTCTCTGCTTCGTAAAAGGGTTGCTGTCTTTTTAGCCCAAAACGTCGCGGATTGCCACTGGTAAATTTGCCAGTTCGTCGATTGCAACTGCGTGTTTCCCCTTACATGTGTTAATCATCCGGGGCACAGGACGAGTTGAAGGAAATTGCGGACGCGGACTTCTGGGTATCGAACCGAATTCGGGCGGGTGAGCGCGAACTACGAGAATCATCTCTCTCGCAGGGTTCAAAAGCTGACCCCAAACTCTAAAACCACGGTCGGGTCCGTAACGGCAATATTGAATATGTAGGTCGTGAACTCCACTTGCTTGTAGGAGAAACCCGCCAATAGTCCCCGCTGCACATCGAGGGGCGTGTGATAGGCCCGCGTGCGTTGCTCGACCACGCCCGCGCGAAACCACGTAACCGGCGAGTACGTAAGGGTTGACCATGAGTAGAAAAAGCTGGCAGTGCGATTTGTCGTGTCGAACACATATTCGCCCTCGGTGAAGAGCTCGATTCGCTTCTTATAGCTGAGTGAGACTTCGTAGCCGGGTGCGATCCCGGTCGATTTCCCGAAGACCCCGCCAATCATCGGCGTGGCATTCAGCACCAGGTTGTGGCCGGCGGCAAAGTTGTAGCCCGCCCACAGCGATCCTGTTTCGAGATTTTCGTAGTTGTAGCGCGCTTCCAGGTGAAGCCAATCGCGATCGGCGGTTAGAAGCGGGTCCACATAAGACGGACCATGCGGCACTACATAGGCATCGAAGGTGAGCGAGTACGACCATGGGTTCTGAGGAGCGGGAGCGGTGGCTGTCTTGTGGGGCGGTTCCTGGGCCAAAGCACAGCCGCACGACAGAACAACAATCACAAGCCCCCTGACCAGCCTCATGTGTGTCATCCTCCCAGCGCGATCGTGAGTCCGACGCATGCGACGCCGAGGACAACCATCGTAAGACCTGTCAGCCAAGGACGCCCGCCAGAGTAGCGACCATATCCGTAACCGGTGAGAAACAGCATCACCACGGCAATTCCGTTGGAGACACGGAGTGCCAGCTTCGCTTCACGGAGGAAGACAAACGGAATCACGACGGGCAAAGTGGACAGGAAGACCAGCAGAAACACGCCAAAGGCGCCTCGCCAGTCATTCTTGCTGAGTCGCGGACGTGCGGGCGGTTCAGGAAGCTGGTTCAGTTTCTGCCGCATAACTTCGAATTCCGCAGGAAGCAGAACCGAAGCCAATACCGGCGGCAACGCATCGGCAATAATGCGATGAGCCGCGGCAGGCTTCGTAGCTTCTCGCACGGCGCGCAGAGTGACGATGTTGTGGCCTCGCTCACTTAGGGAGGACATAAGATACATGATCCCATCAATGATCCCCCAGGCCAGATTGCAGCCCAGCGCACCGATCAGCATGGTGCGGACTGTGCCGCGCCCCGCCTCCGCCAGGCTGAGCGAGCCGGTAAAAGTAAGGACCATGATCAGTCCGAAAAGCACCTCGGAAAGTCTCTCCGTCGGTTCGAGCACGCGGTGGGAAGTTTTGGCCGAGTCGTCAGGCATGGTCAATTCGTGCGCTTGGTCGCTGGCACGAAGTAGAACAGAAGTGTGGCGACCGCGTAAACCGTGACTCGTGAATGCTCTGGGCTGCACAACTAATTCAAGCGGGACTGGCAGTTGTACCAGTTCACGCCGATCTTGCGTGGCCGTTACAATCGCAGAGTTGTCCGTTGTGGAAGTGAGACCCTCAAAGTGGACTCGATCCGCTCCAATTTAGAGGCGAGAAAATATCATGGATAATGCTTCCGGCCATCAACTTACGCCATCGCCGGTTCGGTTCCGAGTGATGCGGGCCATAGGACGCGCAGTCATGTGGTTCATTCTCGCACTGCTCACTCTGTGGGCAGTGGCGGCCCTGTACGTTGATTTTCGGATTGCGGCGCTGCGCATACCGGTGACCGTGATCTACGTTATCGGAATTCTCGCGATCCTGATACTAGTCAAGCGACCGTGGGCGGCGGTGTTATGTTTCGCGGGCTTCTGCATTGTGCTGACATGGTGGCTTAGCCTGAGGCCATCCAACGAAGGGGACTGGCAAGCCGACGCGGCGCGAACCGCCTCGGTCGAGATCAACGGAGACCGGGCCATCATCCACAACCTGCGCAACTGCGACTACATCACCAAGACCGATTACACGAATTGCTGGAGTGACCGCACGGTGTATCTGTCTCAACTCCGCTACGCAGACCTTTTCTTCACCACCTGGGGGCCGAAGTATATCGGCCACCCTATCGTCAGCTTCCAGTTCGGGGACAACGACCATATCGCGTTCTCGATCGAAGCGCGCTACAAAGTAGGCCAGGATTACTCGGCCATCCTTGGGTTCTTTCGCCAGTACGAGCTGATCTTCATCACGGCCGACGAGCGCGATGTCATTCGCTTGCGCACGAACTACCGCAAGCACGAGGAAGTCTTCCTGTATCGCACCACGCTGACGCCGAACGAGGCGCGCAAGATATTTCTCATCTATGCGGATTACCTCAATCAGTTGCGAGACCATCCGGAGTGGTACAACGCGCTGACCCGAAACTGCACGACCACGCTCGATACCAAGATTGCCGCCGACATGAAGAATCCTCAACCGTGGAACTACCAGCTCCTATTGAACGGCACCCTGGATAGGCTGCTATACGAGCGAGGGCGGCTGGTCACGGGCGGACTCCCATTCCCAGAGTTGAAGGAGCGTGAGCATATCAACGCTGCCGGCCAGGCGGCGGATAACTCGCCGGATTGGTCGGCGTTAATTCGCGTGGGGCGCGTGGGGTTCTGAGGACGACCAGATGCTGGAACAATGCATGCGCTGGGGGAGCGTTGACGTGGTGCAATTTTCCGGGCAAGTACTGGAGTGAAAACGCGCGGCCCCGAAGTAACCGGAGCCGCGCTAAGAGCCGTCAATCTATGAGCCGAAAAAACTAGTGTGATTGCACGGCCTGCAGCAGATTAAGAAGTCCAAAGCCGAATGTGTTGTTCTGCAGTCCGGCCGGTCCACCGCAGTTAGCAACACTCTGGACCGTGAAATGCTGAGCTGCCCGCTCCATTGTCAACTGGGTTTGGGTGACGTCTCCGACAAGATTGGGCTTGGCTTGCCACAAGAGAGCAACACCGCCGGCGACGTGCGGGGCGGCCATCGACGTTCCCGACCAACCTGACGCATATCCGTTCCCTGGTACCGCGCCTCGGATATTAACCCCGGGTGCGGAGAGATCAGGTTTGGTACGGTGACTACCATCCGCAATCACCGGACCGCGACTACTGAAGCTGGCGATGTGGTTGGAGGAGTCGAGGGCGGCAACATCCACGGAACTCGCATAGATGGCAGGCGGTTCTTGAATCGTGGAGCAGTTTGGACCGTAATTACTAGCGGCCATTGCCGGGAAAATCCCCGCCGCACGTACGGCATCGATAATGCTCTTGAGAGTATCTGTTGAGCAGCCTTCGCTGGGAGGACAGGTCCAGGAATTGTTTATGGAATCCGGGGCCTTGCTCGGGTCGCCTTGGCTGGGATCGCCATTGACCGGATAAGGAGCAATCAGAAATTGGAAGCATTCGGTGTAGCGCGCGGGAGTTCCGTTGCCTCCAGCATCCATGTTGCGGCAGGCAATCCATTTCGCTCCTGGAGCGACGCCGACCTGGTTGCCTTGGCCGTCATCGCCCACCATCTCGCTGGCCGTAAACGTGCCATGGTTGTTGGGGTCGATGGGAACGGGTGAGTGATCCGGGGTGGCATCGTGCCAGTTGTAGTCGTGGTTGACCGTGTGGCCGTCCCAGCCGCGATAATGCGACTTGAGCGCCGGGTGGTCCCATTGCACACCCGTATCGGCTCCAGAGACTACTCGGCCTTCGCCGTGATAGCCCAACGCCCAGACATCGGGGGCCTTTACCTGCTGAATGTTCCACTCCACGCCCAGGGTCTGAAAGGTTGACTCAAATCCCTCAGCGCCGGGTAACGCGTTATGTATCGTCGGGTTGGCATCAATTCGCGCCACATCTTCGCGTGCCGCAAGTTCTTCCATCAGGTTGCGATTACCCGTTATTTTGATCATGTTGACGATGTAAAAGGATTGATAAGGAACGCCGCGTTGCCGCAGCAAACTCAGGACCGGTCCCTGGGTACGGGCCGCAACCGTTTGAAGCGCGTTAACCACGAAGTTGCCTTTGTCCAGTTTTGTGTTGAAGGTCGAAGCCGCACTAAGATCGGCCTGCTGAGTCAGGACGACTAGGGCTTCGGTGGAACCACCGTTTACAGTCCCGGCGAGAACTCGGGGAGCAATTTTTGCATTCGTTTCGCCGGTCTGAATTGACCAGCACCACGGGACTACTCCAGCTATAAGCGCCACCAGAATCGCCCCGAATACAAATCTGCGTGAATTCATCATCTTGATCTCCGATTGATCTCCGAAAAGGAAGTTGGTTAGAACCACCGTGAGGGGAAAGGAACAAGAATGTGACAGCACAGACCTTGCGTCTGGAATGTAGTCCGTGGCACACGTCGTGTCAACCTTGGGAAAATGTTTACAGACCGGTCGGCCCTCACCTAGAATCCTGGCACTATGCTACTCGTCACATTTCACGGCGGCAGCGACAGCAGCGCTACCAGCGCCACCTCCGTCAGCGATACCAGCAACCACAGCCACAGCAAACCGATCAACAACATTTACGGCTACTCGACGAAGGACGGCACACTGGAGACCAAAGCAGCGTTGACGGGTATGCCCAGCCACGTGAAGCTCGACGAGTTGCGCGCGATGGCCGTATACAAAGAAAACCTCTATGTAGTCAACGGATCAAAAAGCCACAGTTGCGTGTTTGTCTTTCAAGGGCCGCCAAAGAAGGGTCCGGCGTTCGAATACCTCGATACGCTGATCGGCCCCGGCCAATCGATCATGCATCCTTTTGCAATCGCGTTTGATCCATCTTCGCCAAACTGCTACGTCTCAGATCAGGACAGCAACGTGGTCGCGCAAGTAAACCTCACTTTTGGCAAACATGGTGTGGTGACCGGCGCGCTCGCGAAGGGCAGCCAGTCCAGCTTTCTGAATGGAAACTATTCGGCAGCCGCCTTCCTCGACGGAACTTTCGTCGCCTCGCAGAATGGCGACCTGGTCGGAGTGGCGAGGGTTGCCCCGAATGTGAGCGCGGCCAACGGCGGATTGAACGTGACCGGTACGGGCAAGACGGGGCAGCCGCTGGCGCCTGCCAACTCAGTGCGCGATGTCGCGATCGCTAATGGCATCCTCTTCGTATGCGACGAAGTGGATAAGCAGATCAACATGTACAACCTAAATGGGGGCGCATTCCTTGGGTCGGGCTCCTTGAGCGGAAACAGTCCCACCCACTTGGCGATCAACGGTGGTGGCCTTTGGGTGAGCGCCGACGAAAACCTCTATTGGAGCGCCCTGCCTGCTTCAGCGACGGGCGCGACCCTCTCGTTCAAGACCGTCACGATCGAGGTCCCGAAGAAAGACAAGATCGGCGGTATCTCCTTCGACAAATCCAGCAATGTTTACGTGGTATTTCAGGATGGCACTGGCGGCACAGGAAAGGGGTCGATCGGAAAATTCATCGTGACCGCCGGCACGCCCCCGTCGCTTTCCAAGGGCACACCCTTCGCGACCATCAAGGACGACACACCCGAGTTTTGCTTGTGGGTGTCTGACAGCAACTGGCCAGGCTGAGCCCCAATCTTCCTTGCGGATGACTAGTCTTGAAGACGATCAACCACCCAGCGCTGCCAGCCAAGCGGCTGCCAGCCAGGTGACGTACGGCAGGTAACTGACCGCGCACGCGTGATTGTTGCCGATGTCTCCCTGCTGCGCGCAAAACGAAATTACATTTGGGAGGCCAGGATAGGCCTGGCCTAGATATGTGTAGGCGTCTGTGATCTGTGCTGCGTTGATTGCCAACAAGGAGTTACTGATCACAGTCGTGCCTGGCAGAATCGGTATGATGTCGCAGGCGTGCACGATTTGGAAAGTGTTCGGCAGGCTCGTCTGATACTGGTTGAGAAAAGTTCCCGTCGGAGCGAGCGGCGACCCCTCGACTTGCAACCCCATGACCACGCGGGGACATGCCAGGGTATAAACCCAAAGATTTTTCACGGCGGGCGCAAGCACGGCACCGGAGAAATTGAGCGCGATATCGAGCCCGCACAGTGCTGCCAAAGCGGCTCCCAGGCTGTGCCCCGTGACGTAAATTGGCAGCTTCGCAGGCAGCGAACCGTTTGTCAGGATCGTGGCGATCTGCGCTGCAATCGATCCTGCGGCGCGGTCGGCCGGAGTGGGGCTGAGCGGATTGCTGACCGTTGCTCCGTCGGTGCCATCGATATAAAGATCATAAATACCGCTGTGTACTAAGCCGGCGGTGTTTCCGTAAAAGACCGGGAACGCTTCCGCGTCGTCTATCCATTCATCCCAGGTCTGTGTTCCGCGGAGGGCCACCACAATAAACTGCGCCGGCAGCGAACTTTTCGGATTCACTCCGGTCTGACTGATGGCAACCACGAAACCAATCGACTGAGTGGTGTAGCTGCCCGGGAAATTTGGCGACGATTCCGGCCCGTTCGCCTCCGATACGGTAAGTAGTTGCGGAGTGCCTGCTGTGAGCGTGGCGCCAGTCAAGCTCAGACTGGAGAGGTCTGGCGGGGTAGCCGTATCGTATTGTAGATAGGTCAATTCGCAGCACTGAGCCAGCAGCCATGCCGTCATCGCATCGAAACCCGCAGGCAGGGTCATGGTTGTATTGGTTGATTCTTCCGTAAGGGTGGTGAACGGGAAGGCAGGCAAGGTCATAAGTTTTCCCTCTGGATAAAAGAGTTCCACGAGTATATAGGAGCCGGAGGGCAGCCGGAACCGCCTGGCGCATACAAGATGTGAGGCAAAGCGCTCCCTTTTTTCCGTCGCGACATCTAAGTAATCGGAGAGTGCGCATTCAGATTGTTATCCAGTTATCTTTTATTAATTTGACTCTGTCCCGATTCGGGGATAGGCTAGCCGCCAATGAGAGTTGTCGTTTGCGCGGGCAATCTTCCGGGCTCAATCCCTACCACTGCACAGCATTGTTATGCATCCCAATGTCAGACCGAAGCGGTTGGTCTGTCGCCGGTCCATCTTGCTTTCGGAACCCAGGACTTCAACCATCCCAATCCGCACACAGGCGGCGCGAGTTGGGTGTTCCCATGCACACGGAGGCTAACTTCCGACCCTAGATGAAAAAGAACATCGATATAAGCCCGAACATCGAAACCCTATTTGGTACCCGAGACGAAAACTTGCGCCTCTTGGAAGATGGATTGAACGTCGCCATCGCCATGCGGCCCGATTCCATCGAGATTGAGGGAGCGGCCAGCGACGTGGGCCGCGCGCAGCAAGTGTTTGCCGACTACCAACACCTGCTACGAAATGGCTTCACCTTCGTGAACGGCGATCTGGGCGCTATGATTCGCGTCTTGACCTCCGATCCCACGGCCACCTTGCGCGGGCTGGCAGAGGCCGGCAAACAGCGGTCGTTTGGCAAGCGCAGTGTGCAACCCAAGAGCATTAATCAACGGCGCTATCTCGAAGCCATCGAAAACAGCGACATGGTGTTCGGCGTCGGTCCCGCGGGAACCGGCAAGACGTATCTCGCGGTCGCGATGGGAATCGCGGCACTAGTGTCGAAGCGTGTAAATCGAATCGTCCTGGCGCGGCCGGCCGTGGAAGCGGGCGAGCGCCTAGGCTTCTTGCCCGGAACTCTACAGGAAAAAGTCGATCCCTACCTTCGTCCCTTGTACGACGCCCTGTACGACATGCTCGAGCCCGACAAGGTGGATCGCTATCTGGAGAAGAACATCATTGAGATTGCTCCCATCGCGTTCATGCGCGGCCGCACGCTGAACGATGCGTTTGTCATCCTCGATGAAGCGCAGAACACCACCTCGGAGCAGATGAAGATGTTCGTAACCCGCCTGGGCTTCAACTCCAAGGCGGTCATCACCGGTGACGTTACCCAGATCGATTTGCCTAACGCCAGCCGCAGCGGGATGGTCGAGGCAGTCGAGATCCTGCACAACGTCGAAGGCATCCGCTTCTGCTACTTCGATGAGGGCGACGTGGTACGCCATCACTTGGTGCAGCGGATCATCCGGGCCTACGACGACCACAAGGGCCGGAACGAACAGTTGACGCTGTCGCTGGAAATCAAGAATGGCAATGGCTTCGCCACAGCACGCAGTAGCGATGGACGTGTGCATACGACCAGCGTCGAGCGCGAGACATCCCTGGCGGAGATATCTTCGGCCGACGTGTCGCCGCCCACGCAAAATCGCATCGCCGAGTAAATTCTTGCTACCATGATATGGGAGGGCTTCACGTGCCCTCCCATTTGTACTTGAACGGAAGTGATCATTCTGGAGCACGAAACCGAAGGTACTAGCGCGCGGGCGCTCGGCCTGTTTGCCGCAAAAGCTCAGCGAGCGGTGGGACTGCGTGGCGAAGTCAACATTCGCATCGCCTCAAGCCGTGAACTGCAGGAACTGAACCGCCGCTTTCGCAAGAAGAACCAGCCTACCGATGTTCTGTCGTTCCCGTCGGGAACGACAGAGTTCGCCGGCGACATTGCCATCTCCGGCGAGATTGCCGCGGCGAATGCTGCCGAGATGGGCCACTCAGCCCAAACCGAACTGAAAGTTCTTATCCTACACGCATTGTTGCACCTCGCCGGTTACGATCACGAAGCCGATCATGGAAAGATGCAAACTCGCGAAACGTCCTTGCGCCGCAAGCTGGGGTTGCCGGTCGGATTAATCGAGCGGGCTCACGCCTCGCCGAAAAGTTCGGCCTGGCGAAAAGGATCTGGCAAGTCTTCGGGTTTCAGAACTCGCGGAGGCGTCCGGAAATGAGCCTTCCGTTAGTCGTCCTGCTTATCGTTTTGATGGCGCTCTTGGCCCTCGTCTCGTACGTTGACCGGCTTTACGCCGAGATGGGAAAGTTCTTAGGGCGGGAGTTCCAGGAGAACATAGACGCCTACGAGCAGCACGTCGAGCCCAGGCTGCATGTGAGCCGCGAACGGGCTGCGCTCTCGATGGCCGTCCTGACGCAGATGTGCATGGCCAGTATTGGCGTGCTCATCGGCTACGTGCTGTTCATGGAGAAGCGCTGGGTGGTGCTTGACCTGGTGCAGGCGGCGGTCAGTCTCATCTTCATCATCGTCATCTTCAACCGCTTGCTGCCGTATCTATTTTTCGTGCGCACCCGGGGCGAGTGGCTGGTGCGCTGGGTCGTGGTTTTGCGCACGCTAATCTATCTTGCGGTGCCGGTAACGCTGATACTCAGTTTCGCTTTGTCGGTCGCATCGCTGTCCAAGGAACATCCCGGACCGCAGCCTGAACACCCGTCTGAGGCGGTGGACGCGCTGATCGAAGCCGGCCAGGAAGAGGGCATTCTGGAAGAGAGCGATCGCGATCTTATCCAGTCCGTTGTCGAATTCGGCGACAAGACCGTGCGCGAAGTGATGACGCCGCGGCCTGAGATCGTCGCGGTCCCCATCAATACAACCATTGAGGAATTCACCGATCTGGTAAAGAAGTATCCCTATTCGCGCATACCGGTGTATGAGGGCGATATCGATCACATCAAAGGCATCGTGTATGCGAAGGACCTTTTACAGGTACTGGATACGGATGCGCGCACCAAAACCGTGCGCGACTTGATGAAGACCGATGTGTACTTTGTCCCCGAAACTAAGCTCGGGAGCGAACTGCTGCGCGAGATGCAGCGCGACAACATCCGCATGGCCGTCGTCATTGACGAGTATGGTGGAGTCGCCGGCCTGGTCACCATTGAGGACCTGGTGGAGGAGATCGTGGGCGAGATCCGCGACGAGCACGAGAAGGCTGAGGTAGTGAAGGAAAGTGAGTCCTCGTACATCTTCAACGGCAACACCGATGTGGACCTGCTGGAGAAGTTGCTGGGCGTGCGGCCCGACGAGAAAGAGGCAACCACCATTGCTGGGCTGGTAAGCGAGCTCGCCGGTCACATACCCAAGGCAGGCGAAATCTTCGAGGAGAACGGACTGCGCTTCGAAGTGCTGGAATCTACCGAGCGGCGCGTCGATCGGGTGCGTGTTAGCCTGCAGACGAGCCCTGCCTCCCGGCAGGTCCAAAACTGACATGGCATTTCGCTCCGGATTTGTCTCCATCATCGGCCGTCCTAACGCAGGAAAATCCACCCTGTTGAATGCGTTGGTCGGCGAAAAACTCGCCATCGTAACTCGCAAGCCGCAAACTACTCGCAATCGCATTCAGGGCATCATCAACGTCGAGCGCAAACCTAAACGACCCGCCGGACAAATCGTCCTGGTTGACACTCCAGGAGTTCACAAGCCCATCAACTCGCTGAACCGGCGCATGATGAAGGAAGTGTATGACGCGCTGGAAGGCTGCGATCTGCTATTGCTGATCGTGGACGCAACTGCCAAGTTCGGCACCGGCGACAAGTTCGTCCTCGACATCGTGAAGAAGAGCGGCCAGCCTTGCTTCCTGCTGCTAAATAAGATCGACGTACTCGAGAAACAAAAGCTGCTGCCGCTCATTACCGAATATAAGGAACGGCATGAGTTCGCCGAGGTCATCCCAATTTCGGCGATGAAGCGCGAAGGCCTCGACGCATTGCTGACTTCGGTATTGAAAGCGCTTCCCGAAGGTCCGCGATACTTTCCCAAAGACCAGGTCACCGATCAGCCGGAACGGTTCCTGGTGGCGGAATTGATTCGCGAGCAGGTTCTGTTGGCCACCGAGCAGGAAGTGCCCTACGCGACGACGGTGCTGATTGATCAGTATCAGGAGGGCGACGAACTGACACGCGTCGCCGCCACGATCTACTGCGAACGCGAAGGGCAGAAGGCGATCCTGATCGGCAAGCATGGCTCAACCCTGAAGAGAATCGGGACGGCAGCGCGACTGCAAATCCAGGGCCTGCTCAACACCAAAGTTTTTCTCGAACTCTTCGTGAAGGTACGCGCCGGCTGGCGCGACTCGCGCGACTTCGTGCAGGAGACGGACTGGCGGACGCAGTTGCAGAAGAGCGGCTCCCAATAGTCTTCCGCCGTTCACTTGCTGCTACCAAAGCAAGGATTGCGAGCGGCAGCCACGTCGCCCTGCAGCTTGGAGTCCTCAGCACAGGATGCCCTCGCGATCGGAGTTGAGAACTCCTGCTCAAAATAGGTGGACACCAGGCGACGGACTTCAGAGTCCGCTTCGGGGGATGAACCTACCCCGGGCTCAATATTCAAACGAAAATAGCCGTTGCCAATCTCTTCTCTCATAGCGCCTAAGTTTCTCATTTCAGACCCCTTCCGTCAACGTTAGATTTCCGACTTTGTAAGCTCGCGTAACTGATCCAGCATCCCTTTATCGAGGGCAATAGAAAAATATCGAATGCTTTCACTAGAAGGCCCCTCGGGCGCTCCCACTAATAACAGTGGCGAGTCGAAGGCATCTGGTGCGGAAAGATTCACTACTCCATATACGTGAGATTTATATTTTGGACTCCTCAGGGGGAGCGAAAGCAAAATGGCATCAGGAGGTTCACCCTCTGCCTGTTTGTAGGTCTCGCTTCGCGGCTTCTCGGATCGAATGGGTTCACATAAAGGCGGGTGTCATTGGTTTTGAAGACACGGCCAGCTATGCCCTCGCCATAGTCTAAATCGAGTCGCAGGTCCCATTCCTGTGCAGCCTCGTCCTTGTTTATTTTGACGCCACTGACCACCTGAAGCTTCTTAGCGGCCTCGTTCCAAATCATGAGACTCAGCCACAACGGTCCAGGCAATCTCAGCAATAGTTCCTCGCGCGTCATTTGAGCGACCATCGTCAGCAACCGAGCCAACCGGGTGCGCCGTACGCCTTCTTCCATTTCAAAAAGGCGGCGTTGCACCTGGTAGACCGTCGATCCATCTCAAAGTGAACCTCCGGAACTTTCCATTCGATGCCGTAGCAAAGATTCGTCTGCGGTAGCGTCACTCGCAAGGAGGCAATCGAAGTGATTCCACAATGCGGAGAGCGCCTTTCTGCCGGCGGAACAAGCGCTCGATTTCATTGCGTCGCCGGTACATGGCTTTGTCGTACTGCCAGGGCTCCAAGCGGTTGGATCGGGGCGGAATCACGGGGATAAAGCCGAAGTCCAGAGCCAGTTGCAGGGTTTGATTGTCCTCGTAGGCTCCGTCCATGACCAAGTGCAGCGGGACGGGCAGGGGCCCGATGCCGCCCAGCAGTTTGCGGCCTTCGACCGCGTCGGAGGCTTGCCCCGGCGAGAGGGCAAAGGTTATAGCCGTTCGAGCATCTGCGGCAACCATATGAATCTTGGTGGTCCATCCGCCGCGCGACTTGCCAATGGCTTGGGGGCCGTTTTTTTTAAAGCGCCGGTGCCGTCGGGGTGGACTTTGACCGTGGTGGAATCCAGGCTCACGGCTTCGATGCGGATGCGCACAATCTGCTCGCGCTGCAACTGCTCGAAGACCTGATCCAGTATCCCGTTCTTGGACCAGCGATTCATGCGGGTGTAGATGGTATGCCAATTCCCGAAGCGTTTGGGCAGTCCACGCCACTTGCAGCCGTGCTCGGCGACATAGAGCAGGGCGTTGAGCAGTTGCAGGTTGTTCAGTTTCACGTTGCCGCGCTGGCGGGGAAGACTGGAGGCAATACGCTGGTACTGCGCTTCGGTGATCTCCATGCATCGCAGAGTATCACGAAATCACGACTTAGTGTTAACAGGCCCTAGCCCGGTCGTGCCCAGGGCGGGCACCCGCCGTGCATCCTGACCGCGACCTACTTCGGCAAGACATTCACGACTTTTATGTCGTTCGGGACCAGATTGGGTTGTGTCTCCAGGAAGTCCGTGATTTGGTCCAAATCAACCACGGTTGCCGACGAAATAGCTCCGTTACTGCACTGGTCCGTGCCCGGCTGCACCATATAATCTCCTTGGCCTTGCACCATCGGGCAAGTGCATTGCGCCTGGGCGGGATTTGCCTTATCGATGATGCACGGCGAATCCAGACACATCGCCCACGGCCGGTTGTTGGAACATCGGGCATAGCTTTTGAACCCTGGGGCATAGCGTGACCTGATCAACTCGCCCTCTGGGACTTTCTTTTTCTCTTCACAAGGGTGCGCACCCACCGACTCGCCGGTTTGCACGCTACAGGTACACGAGAACAGCAGGGTAGTCTCGAGTTCCTTGATCGGTTTGCACTGCGCGAAGACACATAACGCGAATGTCGCTCTGGCACACTATGAATTCGCTCTTCGCGGAAGACTGCGCCAGTGCGGCTATGCTGTTGATCGTGACCATGAGAAGAGCAGAGGAGAGGATTCTCTTCAGGTTCATCGTGTATCGCCTTTCATGCAACGATGATCGAATTCATGGGACGGTGCATTTGAGCTGCGCCCTCCGCCTGCAACCTGCCGGATCTCAACGGCCACTACGGCTGAAAATTGCTCTGTAGACTCAGGCCCGATATGGTCGGCTGAACTCCGCGGCTGCTATTCGTATATTTGTACCAATTGAGCTGGGTTTGCGAAATCTGGATTGGATCTTTCAACACGATCCAGGTGACACCAGGTGTACACGGGGGAGTAGTCAGCGATCCCGCATAGGTGTAAAAGCTCAGGCTAGAGGAGTTTGCGGTGCCGGGTATCATTTGGATGGGATCAATAGTCTGCTCAGGGTGGTTGTGGCTATCGATAGCTTCCCTAACCTTTTGGTAGCCTTCATTCGTACCCCCCGTCGCCGGCACATTTATCAGCACGCCAATTACTAGATAAGTTCCATCCGAAGCCTTATGGACCAAGTGCACTTCCATAGGTGCGCCGGTGCCATTGATTGTATGTTCGCTTTTCTCATGAAAGTGGAACTGAAGCAAGGTATATGTCTTTCCGCCATACGTGACAGTGTTTCTTGAGCTGCCAGGAGAATAATCGGCCTCGATCGTGTAGCCGGTATCTTCCACCGGAACCTGCACCCCAGCGTAATTAATTGTCAATTTCAGGTTCGTGTCCACCGTGGGACTGGCGACATTGATGGGCGACTGCTGTTGTGTAGGTGCATTGCTCTGCGTGCAGTAGGCGTAGGGAGTCAGCCCTCCCCAATTTGACGGGCCGGTGGGAGATGAATACGACCAGCAGCTTGCGGTCGTACACGTGCCGACCTGGGCAACACTGCTTAGGGGAAACGCCAACGCTGCCAGTACGACGAGCAGCAAGTTCTTGAGAAGAGAGGGACGCCACATAATCTTTTCCTCCAAAGGTGGTAAAGTCTCGCAATGCGGAATGCCCTTGCTTAAAGTGCGATAAGCGTACACCACATAGACCGGAATTTCTCCCTCAATTGTGTCGTGCCACGACACGCCTACCTTAGCGAGGTCTTCGCGCTCGTCGTTTGATTCGGAGGCGAAGTGGAAGGCGGTTGCTGCTGAGCTACGCCCAGCGTGGCTAGCAACACGAAGCAAAAAATATGACCTGCTTCATTGAAAACCTCCTGGGGATTGTTCCTGCTAATTGCGATGCAGACCACGACGGGCATGATCTCCGCCTTCGCGGTGAAACATCTGGTTTTGATTCAGGGATTTAGGGGGGATTAAGCGTGTCAGCAGTGACGCACGGCCGGTCAATGCGTTGGCGTCGTCTTCTCGGCCTTGGCTTTTTTGGCGGCCATGGCCTTGTCCACCCATTCGTCGGCAGCTTTCAGGTCAGCCTTCCGCGCCTCGGGTTGGTCACACTCATATTCGGCGCGTTCGCGGTACAGCAAATTCATGTAGGCCATGGCATCGTCGTCGTCGGGCTTAAGCTGCAACGCTTTCTCCAGCGACTGAATTCCATCGTCAACGTAGTGCTGGCTCTGCGTCCGCAAGGAAGCGCAGGCCGCCGGGTCGCTGATCATTTCGCTATCGCTCAAGTGCATCTGGTCGCGCATCTTGACGCGCGGCGGATAGGCCAGGGTCCAGTCGATAACCCCCATCTGAGTGTAATTGTGCGCATCATCCGGGTTCAGCTCGATGGCCTTCATGTAGTACTCGCGAGCGTCATCCCAGCGCTTCATGTTGAAGCTCAAGGAAGCGATGGAGACCACGGCCCGGTAGCGCTGCGCATCGGTCGGCTCATCCTTCAGTGCAGCCTTGAAGCCCGCAATCGCTTGCGTTGCCATATCGACATTGGCCGCCGATTCGTCTCCGGGAACGTATTGTTGCGCGTCTGAGCTGGCCAGACCGAGTTGCGCCTCGATGGAGGTGGGGTCAAGTTTGAGCGCGGTCTCAAAGTGCTCGGCCGCGGACTGATAGTTGGAGAACTGGTAGGCGAGAACCCCGGCCCGTATTTCGTCTTTCGCCGAGGTCTCTTGTCCGAAAAGAAACGGCGAGTTGGCCAGAGCGACAAGCACAAGAGTGATGAAGGTCACGCGTGGGCGTCCGCGCCATGACTGGGCTTCGATCACGCGCCGGAAGGTGTTTTCAAGAGTCCGCAGCATCAGCAATTTCATGAGTTTTTGGACGTGATCGTTCAATTGCCCGCGCGATCCACAATCGCTAGTAAAGTACTCTGTCGTCCCTACGGGACTCGGTCGATCATCCGGCTTACCCAGCACTCCGCCTATAGCTCCGTGCTGGGCTAAACTGTCTCGCGCCTATGGCGCTGGATCTACGGCACATTAAGTTAGCTGGCGATACCCAACCTGATTCTTCCGCAATACGTACTATCCACTACCCTTCTGATCCCTAGCCCCTACTCTTTCACGGCAATGCCCAAGGCTTTCATCTTGCGATACATGTGGCTGCGTTCCAAGCCCAACACCTCGGCGGTGCGGGTGACGCTGCCGTGGTTTTCGTCCAGTTTCTTCAGAATGTAGTCGCGTTCGTACGCAGCGCGGGCCTGGTGTAGGCTAGAGAAATCGCCCACAGTGCGGCGGCCACTATCACGGTAAACTAAAGTGGGCAGGTGCTTGCGCTCCAGTTTCACTACCGTGGGATTCATAATCACGATGCGTTCAATCAGGTTGCGCAACTCGCGAACGTTACCCGGCCACGAGTAGCGCACCAAGGCGTCGAGAGCCTCGTCCGTAATCTCTTTCGGACGGCGGTTGTACGTCTGGGAAAACTCCTTCAGAAAATATCGCGCGATCTGGGGAATATCTTCCTTGCGTTCGCGCAGCGGTGGCACATAAAACGGAATCACATTCAGCCGGTAAAACAAATCTTCGCGAAAGTTTCCCTTGGAGATCTCCTCTTCCAGGTCTTTGTTGGTGGCGGCGATGACGCGGGCATCCACGGTGATCGGCTCTTCCTCGCCGACTGGCGCAAAACGCCCTTCATCGAGCGTACGCAGGACCTTGGACTGTGTCTTGAGACTCATATCGCCAACTTCGTCGAGAAACAATGTTCCGCCGTCGGCCTTCTGAAACTTGCCTTCCTTGTCGACCGACGCGCCGGAGAATGCGCCCTTGCGGTGTCCGAACAGTTCGCTTTCGATGAGGTCCTCGGGGATTGCCGCACAGTTCACTTCGACAAACATTGCGTCTTTACGGAGACTCTGCGCATGGATGGCACGGGCCGCCAGTTCCTTGCCGGTGCCCGACTCGCCGTAGATCAACACGCGGCCGTTGGTCGGCGCCATCAGCGCGATCTGCTGACGAAGCGCCTTCATCGGGATGCTGTCGCCTACAACGACGCTGCGCGCCTGAAACTGTTTCTTGTATTCCAGGTTCTCGCTACGCAACCGTTTGGCTTCGATCGCGTTCTTTAGAACGATCAATGTCCGCTCGATGGACAGCGGCTTCTCGAGAAAATCGAAAGCGCCCAGCTTGGTAGCCCGCACCGCGGTCTCGATGTTGCCGTGTCCCGAGATCATAATGATCTCGGGGTGATCGTCGGTCTCGACCAGTTTTTCCAACGTTTGCAGGCCGTCCATGCCGGGCAGCCAGATGTCGAGCATGACAACATCCACCGACTTGTGGCGAAGTGTGTCCAGACACTCCTCGCCGCTGCCTGCGAGTAGCGTTTTGTAGCCCTCATCCTCCAGCACGCCTTGCAGCGAACTGCGGATTTGAGACTCGTCATCCACGATCAGAATGGTTTGCATTTTGCTGGCCTGCCGCCGCGGCCATGTCCTGGGCCAAGGGCAACTCTACAATGAATCTGGTACCCACGGGAGAATTTTCCTCCACGCGAATCGACCCGTGATGATCTTCCACAATGCGGCTGACAATCGCAAGACCGAGTCCCGTCCCGCGCCTCTTGGTGGAGAAGTACGGCAGAAAAAGTTTCTCCTTTACCTCGGAGGTCACGCCGTGTCCAGTGTCTGCGACCACGATCTCCACCGCGTCCCGCTCGCCGACCAAGCCGGTAAAGATGTCGATTTCCTTCAGCAACGAATCCTGCATGGCCTCAGCAGCGTTGTCCACCAGGTTGGCTATCGCGCGCTTCATGGCGTCGGGATCGGCCTGGATCGGTGGCAGGTCGGGGGCGAGAAATCTCTCTACTCGAATCCCGTCGAGCCTGCCCTCAAACATCAGCAGCGCCTGGTTAACGATGCTGTTGATGTCGGAGGCTTGTGGCCGCGATGCCGGGAAGCGGGCCAGAACCGAGAACTCGTCCACCAGGGTGCGAACAGTTTCCACCGATGCGCCGATGGTCTCGGAGCATTGCCGGATTACGTTGAGCGAAGCCGCGTCAGGAGGGGTTCCGCGTTCGAGGTGACGGCGAATACGCTCCGCCGACAGTGCAATTGGGGTGAGCGGGTTCTTGATTTCGTGTGCAATGCGGCGAGCAACCTCACGCCACGCAGTTTGCTTCTGCGCGCGTAACAGATCGGTCAGGTCCTCAAACACCACCACGTATCCCATGCGCTGGCGGTGGCCATCGCCCGAGGGCGACGGCGGATCGAGCGAGGCAACCGTCACCGCTACGTTCAAATTTACGCGCGAAGTGACAATCTCCAGCTGGCTGGTCGTGCTACCCATGCGGTCAGCCTTGCGTAGCAAGTGCTCGAGATCGGAGGCGGCTTCTGCTGGAAAAAGGTCGTGCAGCGCTTGCTCGGGATCAGGAGACTCCTCGTCGAGACGAAGCAAACGCCGCGCCGCGCGGTTGGAATGCAGGATGTGGCGCGAGGCGTCCAGTGAAAGCACTCCGGAAGGAACGCTCTCCAGAATAGTCTCGATATGACGGGTGCGCTGCTCCAGTTGCACGTTCACGTCGGCCAGGTCACGCCGCGAGGCTTCAATGTTGCCACGGCTGGCTTCCAGGTCGGCCGCCATGTGGTTGAACGATTCCACCAGCTGTCCAATTTCGTTGCCTGCCTGCACGTCCACGCGATACTCCAAGCGACCACGGGAAATTTCGTGTGTGGCCTCGGCCAGGGCGACTAAAGGTCGCGTCACCATCTTCGAAAGATACAAAGCCAGCCACGTGGAGGCGAACAGCACCGCCACCGTCAGAAACAACAGAAAACCCATATAAGTGCGGCGTAAACGTCGGCGTTGCACCCGCAGCTCACTGTATTGCTCCTGGCTGCGTTCCACGTCGCGCAGGGTAGCCGAGTAATTTGGCGGTAAAGGCATGGCCACCAGGATCTGACCGCCAGGTCCCATCCCAGCTCGTCCCAGGACGTAAGTTTGACCAAGAACCTCAAACGACTTCGCCTGTCCCGGGGTCCCCTTTAGAGGCAGGTTGTGGCGCATCAGCGCCCACGCCTCGGGAGCGTGGAAGCTGGCTTCGGCGCGATCGTCAACGATGGCAAAGGCGAAGCCGCCCTGCAAAGTAATTTCGCTGCGCCGAAACTCGTCCATCACCGGGGTAAAGTTTCCGGTCTGGAAGGACTTCTGCGCCTCCGGCGTCGAGGCAATGCGCTGCGCCTCAACCCTGGCATTGGTGGCGGCATATTCCGTCAACAAAGAAATGATGACGTTGGTGCGGTACTGCACCTCTTCCGCCGGCCGGGAGAACCATTTTTCAACAGAGCGATTGATAAGACCGTAGGAAAAAAGGAACAGAAAGATCACCGGTCCCAGCGAAAGCAGTAACGCTCCCAGCACCATCCGGCTGCGAAACTTGGAGCCCAGAACACCGGTTTTGCGTTCGGCATACAGTCGCAATAGGGTGCGCAGCAAAACGAACGTAAGCGCGACGAACAACAGGAAAATCAGCGCCGAAACGGCAGCAAAGATCACCGTCTCTTCGCTGGTATCGGGCTGCAGAAAGGTCAACTTGAAGGTAGCCTGCGCGAAAATTACGGCAAACAGAAAGAAGGTACAAATGGCCAGCGCGACAATTGCGGGCGTCCGGTTGGGTTTTCTTGGCGGACGAGTTGGAGGCGTAAACGGCAACATTAAGGCCTGCGGCGCGCATTCACCGGAATCAAAAAATCCACTGTTACAGGAGCCGATTCAAGGTCCGGCAGGTGGTTTTATTATATCCGCGAACGGCGCTGCGTTCAGGGGCGGGTTCCAGCCCGCGCCGGCATTGGGTTGCGGTTCCGTCTCACCAGCCAGACAATCAGCGCGATGATCAGGATCAACGGAAGCAGCGGAACAAGGAATACGCCGAGCAGAAGGAGTGTACCGCTCTGCTCACTGACGTCTCCCTTCACCTCTGCATTGGGATGACGCGACACATGGCCGCCGACCGTTACCACATCGCCGGACACCGAGGCATTGTCGCCTAAAAGGACGCCTCCGCCGATTACCGCTATATCCCCTTTCACTGCGCCATCCACGACGACGCTTCCCCCGACGGCGACCACATCGCCACAATTTCCTTCGACCCTGATCGAGCAGCCGATGCAAACCAGGTCGCCTGCACTTTCATCTTCGCCCACGGTAATGCTCTGACCAAAGTGAACCTGGTCTCCATTGCGGGCTTGAACGGTTTGAGGCACCGCGACGATCGACAGTAAAGCCGCTAGCAGCAGCCATTGTGTACGTTGAAGCATGGGTTTCAACTCCCTGGCTGAGCGATAGTGGAGCTTTCAGGGTAATCTGCCTGTCTTCATAACACAAACTGAGGTCAACGTGTTGGATGCGACAGGCGTTGAGGGCGGCGAAATCGGGTGCGCCGGGATTGGCTTCACCGAAGCCACGCCCTTCCACCGTCTGCGGACATTTCTTTTGCAGGAGTCAATAAAGCAAGTAACCCCTACTCAGTGCGAGTTGAGCAGGCTCGCCCGTGCGGACAGCTGGTAATCCAGATAGTGGATAGTGAGTACGGCCTGGCCACCCATCCGAACATCGGTGACTGTTCGGTTGAGCTTCGGCAGGTAGAATTCGCCGACCTTTTCATACTCGTGATGAATTAAGGTGCGCTTGATCCACATCGAAGGGTTCTTCGCCGGTTCGGCTTCGATACGCGTCACCCCAAAATCGGTAGCATCGATCCACACCGTTCCGCGGTACAGGTATTTGTTGTCGCGCAAGGGTTCGACTTGCATCACGTACAAGAGCGGGCCGTCGCCGGGCATACAGCCGAGCAACGAGAACTTATAGTTGGCCGTGGTAAGAGCCACAGCGTCACGGTTGGCTTCGTCGGAGCCAGCATCCTGTTCTGATTCCAGCAGCCGGTAGAGGACGTGATGAAGCAGCAACTTCGAGCCGGATTCCGATTCAATCGTGAACTTCTTTGTCCCAGGCGCCGTGTAGGAAACCTTTACCCGCATCTCGGCAGTGAGCGAAGGAAATCCGGTGTAGTGCAATTCATAGTGGCGTGTTGCCTGGTAGCTGCGCAGGTCACGGGCGCGGCCTGCATTGTGGCTCATCAGGCGAGCGACGATGTCTGCGCCGGAAAGACCAGTTCCGGCTGGACAAGGTACGGGGGCAGCACCGGTCTCGGCGCCGGCCGCCACAACCACCGCGAGGAACAGCACGGCACTGCATAGCAAGCAACGGATTAAGTTACGAATTGGGCATGGCCTCGAACGAGATTAGGTTCCTCTGGCTATTGAATGCCTCGCCTAACTAATGTGCCGTTTCCTAGTTTACGAATTGTCGTCAAGCATGGCCTTTAAAACCGTACGGGACCTGCTATTTTTTCCCAAGCCTTTATCCGAACAGCAGATTCCTCGCTGCGCTTGTAATGACAATTTCACAGGTGAACCGACCAGGACTACCTGTGCAGCCTACATCTCCCACAGGCAGCGTCCTTCGCGATACATGGAAATCAAGCCATCCTCACTGATTTTCATGACAGTCCCATACCGCGACGCGGCAATGGCAGCCGTGGTGCGCCCGCCTTCGACCGGACGGTTAAGGGCTTCTTCGCTGGACTGATGGTGAAGAATGGCACCGAAGGCCAGTAGATTGGCCTGGGAAGTGAGCACGACGGCGCCATCGATACGGGCAACGTTCTCCAGCACGGTAGATGGGAAGTCGAAGACGCTCTTATCGCGCAGCAGATAATGCAACTGATCTTTGCTGGAAATCCCTTGCGCTATCGGTTCGTGATTCATGTGATCAAGCAGATCAGCTTGGGAGACAAGCATTCGCGCCGCGTCCGGGTCGTCAAGCACCACGAACAGGGCGCCGCGACGGCTTTCGGTAAGGTTGAGCGCCGCCACAAACAGTCGCTCCGCCAGTTCGGTGTGCCCGATGGCGTTCTTCCACATCTCGTAACGATAGCGCGCATCCACCAACCGCCATTTGCCATCGAGAAAGCGGAAGACTGGCACCCCATCGGAATAAATTTTGACTTCCCCATTCGGGGACAGGATCAGACAAATGTGCCCGCCGCACAAGGTGGCGCGGCAGTGGTCGCGATAGCGGGTTGCGGTCGGCACCGGCAGTGGCATGTCGCGATAGGGCTCGGCCCACTCGCGCACGTCGATCAACTCCGCCAGCAGGCCGTCCCCGTCAACCAAGGCGAGGGTCTGCAATCCATCGCACAAACGATGGAAGCTGCGGATGCTGGTCAGCTCGTGCGAATAGCGGATGGCCCAATCCGGGGTCTGCGGCGGTTCGTGACAGGGCTCGGGCATGGACCCGAACAGCAGCACTCCAGTGGCAATGCGGCGATTCTCGTAAGTGCTCATACTGCTGGCGCGCAACACCTCGATGGCATCGGCAATGCGATCGGGCACGCCGGCAACGGCTTCGCCGCTGGTGTGCGGCGAAGGATCGAGGAATGCCGACACAAAGCGGTCCTCCGGCAATCCGCGGAAGAGCTGAAAGCTTTGCGCCGCCAGCGCCTGGTTGGTGATCAGTTGGTAGCGTGCGGACAGCACCATGCCGATACTGCGTAGAAGCCGGCGCTCATGGTCGGAAAGATTCGAGCTTGCGGTCAGCGAGTAGCCCGCCCCCATCCACTCAAATTCCACCTGGCCACCGCTAGGCACCGCGCCCAGCAGACCCGGCATCCGCTCGGGCCTTCCCCCGACCCGTTCCAAGGTCGCACCGGGAAAGAAATAGCGGATGCCATTCTCCATCAGGTCGCCGTACAGTCCACTGATAAACCGCGCGCGATTTTCAGCCGTGCGAAACGGAATGGGCGAGGAATTCATCACTACTCAAAGATTACATCAAATTGACAGTCGATTCTGGCCCGAACCACAACTGGCACGATCGTTGTCGCTGCGGGGTGGGGCTTCTCGTACGATGCGTTTTTTGCCGCAGCAAGGTAGTATGTGCTTGCCGCAAGGTCACTCGAACTCATCAACAGGAAGCCGCCATGAGCCATATCCAAAGCGAAAGCAACGGCGCCGTTCGGCGCATCACGATTAATCGTCCGGAAAAGAAGAACGCCCTGACTGCGAAGATGTACGAAGATCTTTCGGAGGCGCTGGAACAGGCCGAGTCTGCTAAGGAAGTTCGTGTCGTGCTTTTGCACGGTGAAGGCGAGGCGTTTACCGCGGGCAACGACCTCGTCGATTTTCTGCAGAAACCTTGGAAAGGGCAAGACTTGCCACCCGCGGTGCGTTTTATCCGTAGCGTTGCAAGCGCCAAGAAACCGATCGTTGCCGCTGTCCATGGGGCGACGGTGGGAATCGGTACCACAATCCTGCTGCACTGTGACCTGGTCTATGCAGCGGAAGACACCAAATTCCTGATGCCCTTCATCAACCTTGGCATTGTTCCCGAAGCAGGTTCCACCGTGCTCTTGCCCCTGTTGGTCGGCCATCAGCGTGCGGCGGAACTGCTAATGTTGGGCGTTCCATTCGATGCGCAGCGAGCTTATGAGTTGGGTTTGGTGAATGCCGTGGTCGCTCGGGCGGAACTGCTGGCGACGGCGGCGAATGCAGCGCAAGCGCTGGCGGAAAAGCCTGCGGGAGCGCTGCGCGCCTGCAAGGAGCTTCTTAGGCGCACGTACAAAGCGGAGGTCGATCGCGCAATCCAGGAGGAAGTGAGCGTGATCACAAAGCACCTGGATTCACCAGAAAGCCGCGAAGCCCTCAATGCATTTACGGAAAAGCGCAAGCCTGATTTCCGCCAGTTCTGGTGAGACTCTCGATCGCGATTTAACTTATCACGTGCCTAAAAGGCCTTCTGACGATGTCGGCTCCTCACCGACCTTCCTGGCCTGACACAAGAGTTCGAATGCGATGACGGCGACGAAGTTAGCCGGCTGGGAGCGACTCGACAGGCCACAGGCTCCGCTTCCCCGGGGCATCCACGGGATCCTCTTATCCAGACGCAGCGACCCGGCGCGGGGCGGCTGACGAGGCAATTTTAGGTTATGAAAAACGGGATGCTTTTGCGCTCTGCCATTCAGAATTCTGTAACACAATTTTGAAGCGATCCTGAATTCTTATTTTTTACATAGACTTAGCTTTTTCCCAATTTGGCTACTCGAATGCATCAAGCAGCCCAAATTGGGATTTGTCACCACCGAAAGCGGAGTTCGGGCGTGCCAAATTATCAGGGTTGTCCACACACAGCGGTAGCGTCTCGTTTCCTGCGAGCACGCAGGGAAACCGGCATCGCTGCGGCAAATACTCCGCCGCGCCTTCTCGTCAGTTCAAACGCATGGAATTCAGGTAGTGGGACTCCGCACCCGTGGGTTGCGGTATTCGTTGTCGAAATCGACAGCGCACATTCACAATGTTGACCGCCAGGAAGGAAGACGCAAGTTTTCTTTGGGCGAACCGGTCAGGCCGACACCATCCTTCAGAAGGAAAGGAAAGTGTATGACGCATTTGAATGCCACTGGTAGACGCGAGAGATTTCTCTCGATCGCGGCATTGGCAATTCTGTTCCTGCTACTGCCTTCCACTCTTCCCGCCCAATCCACGATATCGACGGGAAACATTAATGGATTGGTGGCCGATCCCAGCGGTGCGGCTGTGCCAGGTGCCAAGGTGACGATCACCCGGAAAGACACCGGCGTCTCCACCGACGTAACCACCAATGCCAGCGGATTCTACAACTCCGGTTCCATCACCCCGGGCAACTACACAGTCCGGGTCACGGCGAAAGGATTTGCCACCTCCGAAAGTCAGGTGACGGTACAAATCGGCAACAACAGCGCGGTCAATTTCAAGTTGCAAGTAGGCTCGGAGAGCACGACGGTTAATGTCGAGGCCGAGGCCGTGGGAGTAAACACGGAACAAACCTCGGTGCAGGGCGTTCTGAACGCAACCCAGATTGAGAATCTGCCCGTCAACGGCCGTAACTTCCTCGATCTGGCACAACTTGAACCGGGCGTGCAGATTCAGGATGGAACCAACTTCGACCCGACGAAGATTGGTTATCAGTCCATCTCCATGGGAGGCCGTTTCGGCCGCACCGCTCGCATTCAAGTGGACGGCACGGACATCTCGGACGAAACCGTGGGCACGACCACTGGCAACATTGCGGCTAGCGCCATCCAGGAGTTCCAGATCGCGCAGTCCACGATGGACCTTTCGAATGATCTGAGTTCGTCCGGCGTAGTCAACGTTTCCACCAAGTCGGGTACGAACACCATCCACGGCGAAGGCTATGAGTATTACCGCAGCAGCAATGTAGATGCGTCATTGCCGAAGCCAGCGGGGTTCCCCGATCCCAACTACCATCGCAATCAATACGGTGGCAGTGTGGGTGGCGCCTTCATCAAGGACAAACTGTTTTTCTTTGCGGAAGGCGATGGGACCAATCAGAGCTTGTTTGTGCCGGTCCAATATGCCGCTCCCTTCAACGGTTTCTCCGGGGGCTTCAATTCGCCGTTCTCGAACCCCAACGCGCTAGGCCGCTTGGATTTCGTCGCTCCCCACAATGTGAAGCTATTTTTCCGCTTTGACTATTCGCAGATCAAGGCCGAGGGCACGTTCTTTTCCGATAGCCTTCAGGTGTATCAGTCGAAAAACTACACTCGCAATTACGTTGGAGGGGCCGATTTCACTACCGGCTCCTGGACCCATAGTTTCCGCTTCAGCTACCTGAAGTTCCAGAACGAAATCGCCGACGCGGTGGTTGGCAGCGGCCTGCCGCTGTCGGACTTTCCCGGCAATGGTCAGCTTGTCTCGATCGAGGCTGCGAACGGGCCGGCCACCGGCCCGAATTTGCTGGCGCCACAAAGCACGCCCCAGAGCGACAAGCAAGTTAAGTATGACGGCGCGAAGACGGTGGGCCGGCATATCCTGCGTTACGGAGTGGATTTCAACCACATCCAGGGTGGCGGCTACGCCAAATTCTTCTCGATCGCCCCGCAAGTCGTAACCAACCTCAATGGCTTCGTGGGAACCACTGGATTAACGGACGCTCAGTTCGCGGCCATCGGACCCTATCCGGGTGGCGCCGGTAATCTTCTGAACTACCCGGTCGAGTCGTTAAACATCGGCAACGGTCAGGGTTTCTCGACCACCCAACCCGCATTTGGCTTTCCCGCTGGCGGACTGGGGCCCGACAACCGCCTGGGGCTCTATATTGCTGATACCTGGAAGATGTTCTCCAATTTCACCGTTAACCTCGGGCTTCGTTATGTACGCGATACAGGACGCACCGACAGCGACTTGCCCGGCCTCCCCTTCCTCGACAACCTGCTTCCCAACTATCCCAATCTGGGCGCGCCGATTCCCAACCAGAACCTGAATTTCGGCCCGTCGCTGGGAATCGCCTGGGACCCATGGAAGACCGGTAATAACGTAATTCGCGCCGGTATCGGCCTGTATTACGAGAACGTGATTTTCAATAACGTTCTGTTCGACCGTCCGCTGCGCCTGCCAACGGGCGCTTTCTTGCAAACTCCTGTTGTGTGCTCGAACGGAACGCCGCTGGCGATTCCAGGCGTGGATTTGTCGGCGACGTCCGCTGAGTGCGGCACGCCTACCCAACCCATCAGAATCGGCGCTGCCGGCCCCGCCATTGCCACCCTGCAACAGCAATACCAGGCACTTTCGCCGTTCAGTCTGACCAATCCCAATCCCAACTATCTGCAGAATTTTCTCGGAGCGGCCAACTTCCCGAACGGCCTGTTTGCTCCCAACTACAAAACCCCACGCTCCACGCAGATCAACGTCGGCATCCAGCACCAGTTCGCGCCCGGCGTTGTGGGCAGCGTGGACTACGTGCGCAACGTCACGACTGGGCTGCTGCTGGACATAGACCAAAACCACACTGGCGACACCAGGTTCTTCTATAAGGCAAATGCTCAAGCTGCAATCGCAACCACCACGGCTTCGTTTGGTTGCGCGGGAGGCTACAGCTCAGCCGCGATCAACTGCGCCATAGCCAACGGCGCGACTATCTCCAGCTTTGCCTCGAACGGCTTGGACTCTCAAGGCGATCTTGGCGGTCCAACTAGCTGCCCGCCGGGAGGCTGCGCCTTTGGCGGACTGAACCCGTTGCAACCCGCCATGCCGTTCCTGACTCCCTCCGGAATTTCGAAGTACAACGCCCTGCAGATGAAACTGACGTATCAGAAGAGTAACCCGTTCAAAGGCCTCAAAGCCCTGAATGCGCAAATCTCGTACGCCTACTCTTCGTTCCAGAACTCGGGCGGGGGTTCTGGTATTAGCGGGGTACCCGGGGAGATCGCCAACAGCGATCAGGATTTTATTGTTCCTGCACTAGACAATGCCGACCCGAACAAGTACTTTGGGCCTTCCCTGCTCGATCGCCCACAACAGTTCTCCTTCGGCATTGTGGGGAGCTTGCCGTGGAACTTCCAGGTGTCCTTCATCGGCCACTTTGATTCGTCGTTGCCTCTGCCCATCATTGTGCCGGGAGCCGGAGCGGGAGCTATCTTCCAGACCGACTTCACGGGCGACGGAACCACCCAGGATCCACTGCCTGGCACGGTCAATGGTTCGTTCGGGCGTGACACTAACGCCAGCGGTCTCAATGCGTTGCTGGGGCAGTACAACGCAGCCTACGGCAATAAACCGACACCCGCTGGCATGGTATTGGTCAACAATGGCCTGTTCACCGTCAGCCAGCTTCAGCAACTCGGTGGAGTGGCGCCGTGCGTTCAAGGATTCAATGTCGTCAGCCCGAACTGCACCCTGCAGCAAGCCCCTCAGGGACAGGAAAACCTTGGTTCGCTGCGGACCTTTGACTTGAAGCTGAACTGGTCCTACCGGGTTGAGTTGAAGAGCCACGTTATTCAACTTCAGCCGGGCGTGGGCTTCTATAATCTGTTCAACTTCTCCAACTTCGACCTGCCGCCGAACGCCTTGACCGGCGCTTTGACGGGTAGTGCAGGTAGCATCAACGGCACCACTGCTGCCGGCCGCATCACTAACCGCGTCGGAGCTGGCACCGGCGTGTTCAATCTGGGCGCGCCACGCGCCATGGAGTTCGGCATGCGCATCTCGTTCTAGGAGTAACTTCGCCTCCGGCGGCTGCCAAGGTCGCCGGAGCTTTCTCACTATTCGGTTGCGTTTGACTTCTGACTCTTCTCGGGATCGGAAGGTGATCTAAGGGCACTCATTCCAGTGCCCTTTTTTCGTACACTCTTTTTTTTTGTGAGGCCCGGACTGCTATTGAAAACAGGCGGCGACGTAAGGTCGAAGTACATCGCAACAACTCTTTTGAACCTCAAGATCCAAGCTCTTCTATGGGCAGCTCTTCCCTTCTTTTTCACCACGGTTCCATTACGTTTGTTTATCATTCGTAACAATGCCGCACCAGCTGGGTTTGATGGAACATGTTTGGCGGACACGGTCTATCAGCCAGGCGAACGGGCGCTGCACAACGCTTGAGGTTGCAAATCGCATCTCTCCTTAAGCCTCAGGAGCGGAAGGGTAAAACTGATGACACATGCACGAATGCCATTGGTGCTAATTTTCTTGGTTTCCCTCGTGGTTTCTCTGCCTTTATTCGGCGATGCTGGCGATCCTCCCAATGTCGTGGCCCGCCTCAGCTACATGGAAGGCTCCGTTTCCTTCGAGCCCTCCGGCGAGAACAACTGAAACCAGGCCTCGCTGAATTACCCGCTTACCACGGGAGATCGCCTCTGGACGGACAAGGAGAGCGCGCGCCGAGCTTGAAACCGGCAACATCGCCCTACGGATGCCCGAGCAGACGGACCTGACCACCACCAACCTGACCGATCAGATGTTGCAGCTCGGGCTGGCGCAGGGTTCGTTGCGGATCACGGCTTACGATCTTCGTTCCGGCAGTGAAGTGGAAGTGGACACTCCCAACGCGGCGGTGACGATTGTGCAGGCCGGTAGCTATCGCGTGGACACCTATCCCGATCAGAACCGAACGCTGGTCACGGTGAACAGAGGAGAGGTGCAGATCACTGGGAATGGCCTCAATCAGACCGTGCAGAGTGGACAAGCGGTGATGTTGACGGGCACTGACTCGGTACAGGTGAGTGCGGTCAGCGTCCCCGGCCCAGACAGCTTCGACGAGTGGTGCGCTCAGCGTGACGGGCAAGTACCCGAATGCCGCTCGCGGCAGTACGTCAGTCCGTATGTCCCGGGATACTACGACCTCGATCAATACGGAAGCTGGACCACCGTGGCAGCCTATGGGCCCATCTGGTATCCGGCGGGGCTGCCGGGCGGTTGGTGTCCGTATCGGTTCGGACGTTGGGCGTGGGTCGAGCCGTGGGGCTGGACCTCGGTTGATGACACGCCTTGGGGATTCGCTCCCTTCCACTACGGACGTTGGGTACAGATTGGACCGCGCTGGGGCTGGTTGCCCGGGCCAATCGGTATCGCCCCGATCTATGGGCCAGCATTCGTCGCGTTCGTCGGCGGTCCCAGGATTTGCGGTGGGCTTTGGCGTTGGCGGCATTGCGGCGTGGTTTCCGCTCGGCCCCGGTGAGCCGTTCTACCCGTGGTATCACCACAGTGACGGCTACCTGCGGCAAGTCAACATTACCAACGTGCGTAACATCAATGTCACAAACATTACCAACGTGACTACCGTTAACAATATGCACTACCGCTATCAGACAGTAGCGACGACCGCGGTCAATGCGAATACATTTCGCGGCTCCGAGCCGGTGGCGCGCAACATGGTGAAGGTCAATCCCCAGCAGCTCGCACGGGCCCAGGTAATTCCGCATCCGGAGATCAATCCCAGCGGCGCAGGCCGTCAGAGCAGGAGCGCCGGCAACCCATCCACCGAATATTCGCCCGCGTCCCTTAGTGGTCCAGCACACGACCGCAGGCCACCCCGGGCAGCCGGTCGCCGAGGCGCATCCGCCTAATGCTCGCCCGGGAACCGTAACCGAGCCACCAAACAGAACAACGGCGGAAGCTCACGGTACGCCACCACCCGCGAGGAATGTGCCGGAGCCTACCAATCCACATCCCGCGCCGACGCCGCATGAAAACGTCCCTACGCCACCGGCTGCCAGCGAACGCGGCAACGTCGCCCATAATGCTCCGCCACCAGCGCCTGCCAGGAATGAGACTCTGCCGCACCCAGGGCCGCCCACAAATCGACCGGCGCTCGTGAGCAAGAACCCTGCGCCGCCGGAGAAGATTCCGTTCGAGCAGCGGCAACCTGCCATGCAGGAGCACCCGGGGCGTCCTCTGGAACCGCAACAAAAGGCAAACTTGCGTGCCGGTCAGCCAGCAGGTCCGATGCAGGACCGGGAATTTCCGCCTCATCCCGCTCCTGAGCGAGCGGCGCCTGCCCCGCATCCGCCGGCAGCGCATTCAGCACCCGCTCCTCACTCCGAGCCCAAGCATTGAGGGATGGCTAACGCTGCGACGGGAAACGATAAGACGATAGACTCGCTAGGGGCCACAAGAAATCGACAGCGTCTCTTTGCGAGCAGGGATTTGTACCTAACCACCTATCAAGCAGAGGCGGGTTACAATAGAAGTAGTGGATGTTGCCAAACAACAGGCAGGCTATCAATTCGATCTGAGCGGCGGCGCGCTTTTGCCTTGACTTCGCCAACACGGTGAGCCGTCGCCATCTTCCGCAACGCCTTGCTGAACACCTTGGCAGCTACGCCGACCTGGTAGAGTTTGCGGAGCAATCGAAACTTCTGTCGCCGAAGCTGGCCGCCACCTTGCGGACCCACGCCCGTCGCAGTTCTGCCGGCCGGAAGACGCTTTCCACAGGTGCATCGTTCTCCGTGAGGGCCTCTATCGCGCTTTCTCCGCCATCGCCGCGGGCAAGCCTGCCCACCAACAGGAACGTCGAGCAGATCAATGAGTTCGCGCTCGAGGCGCTGCGGCATCGCTGCCTTGCGCGGTCAAGTGGAGATTACCGATGGGAATGGCAGGCCGAGGAGGCAAGCCGCTCGATCGCATTCTATGGCATACTGCGGAGGCCGCCGCCAATCTGCTGACCTCGCAGGATCGCGCCGACATGTCGCGAGTTGTGAAGCTCCCGACTGCGAATGGCTCTTCCTTGACAACAGCCGCAATCGCAGCCGCCGCTGGTGCGACATGAAGTTGTGCGGTAATCGCCAGAAAGCACGTCGACACTACCGGCGCGCGCGCGAATAGTTATTCCGCCCGCGAGTGCGGCCTAACAACTAACTTCAGCAATTCCGTCCCGCGCACCACCTCGACTTCGCGCGCGGGCCGCTGCGTTCGGCGGTGAGAAGACGATGGAGGTCGTCCACGCTCGCGATGGAGTGCCGGTCGAAGCGCACGATGACATCGCGCTGGCGCAATCCGGCGCGCTCGGCGGGTGAGCCCGGACACGATTTCGACCAGCAGCCCGCTGTCCGATGGCAGATCGTAATAACGCACGATGCGGCGGTGCAACGGGACGCCCTGACCCATGACTCCGATGTAGCTGCGGCGAATGCGACCATCGCGAATCAGGCGCGACGCCACGAACTCTGCCGTATCCGCGCCGATGGCGAAGCAAATACCCTGCGCGCCCATGATGGTTGCGGTGTTCACTCCCACGACTCGGCCTTGCGAATCGACCAGCGGGCCGCCCGAGTTGCCGGGGTTTAAAGCAGCATCCGTCTGCACCACGCCGTCGATGAGGCGACCGGAGCGCGAGCGCATGGTGCGCCCCAACGCGCTGACGACGCCCGCCGTCACCGTGTGCTGAAAGCCCAGCGGATTGCCCATGGCGATCACAAGTTGCCCGACGGCGAGCTGACGCGAGCTGCCCAGCGGGACCGAAGGGGCGGAAGTACGTCCGCGAATCACGGCGAGGTCGGTGTCAGGATCGTCGCCCACCAGCTCGGCGGGAAAGCGGTCGCCCTCCACGGTGGTCACGGAAATTTCCGCCGCGCCATGCACGACATGGCTGTTCGTCAGCATGAATCCGTCGGGAGTAAAGACGAAGCCTGAGCCTGATCCTCCCTGTTGACTATTTTTCTGCCGCACCTGAATGTGGACGACCGCAGGACTGACGCGAGCGACCGCGCTGACAACAGCCCGGGAGTATGCGTCCAGCAACCCAATGTCGAGATTCGGCGCGAAATCGCCTTGCGGCGCTAGCGGGGTGGCAGGAGGAACGTCGTGAGGACTAGCCAATCAATGGAAGCCATGGCA
>CAVREJ010000003.1:0-36639 GCA_963720135.1 uncultured Acidobacteriaceae bacterium | reverse complement strand
CAGTTTGCGGCCATCGGACCCTATCCGGGTGGCGCCGGTAATCTTCTCAACTATCCGGTCGAGTCGTTAAACATCGGCAACGGTCAGGGTTTCTCGACTACCCAACCCGCATTTGGCTTTCCCGCTGGCGGACTGGGGCCCGACAACCGTCTGGGGCTCTATATTGCTGATACCTGGAAGATGTTCTCCAATTTCACCGTTAACCTCGGGCTTCGTTATGTACGCGATACAGGACGCACCGACAGCGACTTGCCCGGCCTCCCCTTCCTCGACAACCTGCTTCCCAACTATCCCAATCTGGGCGCGCCGATTCCCAACCAGAACCTGAATTTCGGCCCGTCGCTGGGAATCGCCTGGGACCCATGGAAGACCGGTAATAATGTAATTCGCGCCGGTATCGGCCTGTATTACGAGAACGTGATTTTCAATAACGTTCTGTTCGACCGTCCGCTGCGCCTGCCAACGGGCGCTTTCTTGCAAACTCCTGTTGTGTGCTCGAACGGAACGCCGCTGGCGATTCCGGGCGTGGATTTGTCGGCAACGTCCGCTGAGTGCGGCACGCCTACCCAACCCATCAGAATCGGCGCTGCCGGCCCCGCTATTGCCACCCTGCAACAGCAATACCAGGCACTTTCGCCGTTCAGTCTGACCAATCCCAATCCCAACTATCTGCAGAATTTTCTCGGAGCGGCCAACTTCCCGAACGGCCTGTTTGCTCCCAACTACAAAACCCCACGCTCCACGCAGATCAACGTCGGCATCCAGCACCAGTTCGCGCCCGGCGTTGTGGGCAGCGTGGACTACGTCCGCAACGTCACGACTGGGCTGCTGCTGGACATAGACCAAAACCACACTGGCGACACCAGGTTCTTCTATAAGGCAAATGCTCAAGCTGCAATCGCAACCACCACGGCTTCGTTTGGTTGCGCGGGAGGCTACAGCTCAGCCGCGATCAACTGCGCCATAGCCAACGGCGCGACTATCTCCAGCTTTGCCTCGAACGGCTTGGACTCCCAGGGTGATCTTGGCGGTCCAACGAGTTGCCCTCCGGGAGGCTGCGCCTTTGGCGGACTGAACCCGTTGCAACCCGCCATGCCGTTCCTGACTCCCTCCGGAATTTCGAAGTACAACGCCCTGCAGATGAAACTGACGTATCAGAAGAGTAACCCGTTCAAAGGCCTCAAAGCCCTGAATGCGCAAATCTCGTACGCCTACTCTTCGTTCCAGAACTCGGGCGGGGGTTCTGGTATTAGCGGGGTACCCGGGGAGATCGCCAACAGCGACCAGGATTTCATTGTTCCTGCACTAGACAATGCCGACCCGAACAAGTACTTTGGGCCTTCCCTGCTCGATCGCCCACAACAGTTCTCCTTCGGCATTGTGGGGAGCTTGCCGTGGAACTTCCAGGTGTCCTTCATCGGCCACTTTGATTCGTCGTTGCCTCTGCCCATCATTGTGCCGGGAGCCGGAGCGGGAGCTATCTTCCAGACCGACTTCACGGGCGACGGAACCACCCAGGATCCACTGCCTGGCACGGTCAATGGCTCGTTCGGACGCGACACTAACGCCAGCGGTCTCAATGCGTTGCTGGGGCAGTACAACGCAGCCTACGGCAATAAGCCGACTCCCGCCGGCATGGTGCTAGTCAACAACGGCCTGTTCACCACCAGCCAACTTCAGCAGCTGGGTGGGGTGGCGCCTTGCGTCCAGGGTATGGGTATCAGCAGCCCGAACTGCACCCTGCAGCAAGCCCCTCAGGGACAGGAAAACCTTGGTTCGCTGCGGACCTTTGACTTGAAGCTGAACTGGTCCTACCGGGTTGAGTTGAAGAGCCATGTTATTCAACTTCAGCCGGGCGTGGGCTTCTATAATCTGTTCAACTTCTCCAACTTCGACTTGCCGCCGAACGCCTTGACCGGCGCTTTGACGGGTAGTGCAGGTAGCATCAACGGCACCACTGCTGCCGGCCGCATCACTAACCGAGTCGGAGCTGGCACCGGCGTGTTCAATCTGGGCGCGCCACGCGCCATGGAGTTCGGCATGCGCATCTCGTTCTAGGAGTAACTTCGCCTCCGGCGGCTGCCAAGGTCGCCGGAGCTTTCTCACTATTCGGTTGCGTTTGACTTCTGACTCTTCTCGGGATCGGAAGGTGATCTAAGGGCACTCATTCGAGTGCCCTTTTTTCGTACACTCGTTTTTCTTGTGAGGCCCGGACTGCTATTGAAAACAGGCGGCGACGTAAGGTCGAAGTACATCGCAACAACTCTTTTGAACCTCAAGATCCAAGCTCTTCTATGGGCAGCTCTTCCCTTCTTTTTCACCACGGTTCCATTACGTTTGTTTATCATTCGTAACAATGCCGCACCAGCTGGGTTTGATGGAACATGTTTGGCGGACACGGTCTATCAGCCAGGCGAACGGGCGCTGCACAACGCTTGAGGTTGCAAATCGCATCTCTCCTTAAGCCTCAGGAGCGGAAGGGTAAAACTGATGACACATGCACGAATGCCATTGGTGCTAATTTTCTTGGTTTCCCTCGTGGTTTCTCTGCCTTTATTCGGCGATGCTGGCGATCCTCCCAATGTCGTGGCCCGGCTCAGCTACATGGATGGCGCGGTTTCCTTCGAGCCTGCCGGGGAAAACGATTGGGCCCAGGCCTCGCTCAATTATCCGCTCACCAACGGAGATCGCCTGTGGACCGACAAGAGCGCGCGGGCAGAGCTGGAAACCGGCAACGTCGCAATTCGCATGTCGGAACAGACCGACCTGACCACCACCAATCTCACCGACCAGCTGATTCAACTTGGGCTGGCGCAGGGTACGCTGCGGATACGGGTGTACGATCTGCGCTCCGGCAACCAAGTCGAGGTTGACACGCCCAACGCCGCGCTGTCCATCGTGCAAGCCGGCAACTATCGCGTTGAGGTTTATCCCGATCAGAACATGACAATGGTGATCGTCAATAGCGGTCAACTGCAAATTAGCGGCAATGGCGTCAATCAGACGCTGCAGGGCGGACAGGCGGTGCAGTTGACCGGCACGAATCCAGTCCAGGTCAATGCGGTTGCTGTGACCGGACCAGACAGCTTCGACCAGTGGAGCGCCCAGCGGGATGCGGTTTATGCCCGCTCTCGCTCACGGCAGTACGTGAGCCCTTATGTGCCCGGGTATTACGATCTCGATCAGTACGGTAGCTGGAGCACGGTGCCAGAGTATGGGCCGGTGTGGTATCCGTCTGGCATACCGGGTGGATGGTGTCCGTACCGCTATGGCCGATGGGCTTGGGTCGATCCTTGGGGATGGACTTGGGTAGACACCGAGCCGTGGGGCTTCGCGCCATTCCACTACGGACGTTGGGTGCAAGTCGGTCCGCGGTGGGGATGGTTACCGGGACCGATCGCAGTGGCACCCGTGTATGGGCCAGCTTTTGTCGGATTCATCGGGGGCGCAGGATTTTCTGTAGGCTTCGCCGCTGGCGGCGTGGCAGCCTGGTTCCCGCTGGGACCGGGCGAACCGTTTTTCCCGTGGTATCACCACAGCGACGGCTATCTGCGTCAGGTGAACATCACCAACGTCAGAAATGTCACCAATATTACGAACATTACCACTATCACCAACGTCAACAACATCCATTATCGCTACCAAACGGTCGCTGTTACGGCCGTCCCTGCAAATGCCTTTCGCAGCTCTGAGCCGGTGGCGCGCAACATGGTGAAAGTCAGCCCGCAGCAGCTGTCGCGAGCACAGGTAATTCCTCACCCCGAGGTCAACCCAGCGGCGCAGGCCGTCAGAGCAGGAGCGCCGGCAACCCATCCACCGAATATTCGCCCGCGTCCCTTAGTGGTCCAGCACACGACCGCAGGCCACCCCGGGCAGCCGGTCGCCGAGGCGCATCCGCCTAATGCTCGCCCGGGAACCGTAACCGAGCCACCAAACAGAACAACGGCGGAAGCTCACGGTACGCCACCACCCGCGAGGAATGTGCCGGAGCCTACCAATCCACATCCCGCGCCGACGCCGCATGAAAACGTCCCTACGCCACCGGCTGCCAGCGAACGCGGCAACGTCGCCCATAATGCTCCGCCACCAGCGCCTGCCAGGAATGAGACTCTGCCGCACCCAGGGCCGCCCACAAATCGACCGGCGCTCGTGAGCAAGAACCCTGCGCCGCCGGAGAAGATTCCGTTCGAGCAGCGGCAACCTGCCATGCAGGAGCACCCGGGGCGTCCTCTGGAACCGCAACAAAAGGCAAACTTGCGTGCCGGTCAGCCAGCAGGTCCGATGCAGGACCGGGAATTTCCGCCTCATCCCGCTCCTGAGCGAGCGGCGCCTGCCCCGCATCCGCCGGCAGCGCATTCAGCACCCGCTCCTCACTCCGAGCCCAAGCATTGAGGGATGGCTAACGCTGCGACGGGAAACGATAAGACGATAGACTCGCTAGGGGCCACAAGAAATCGACAGCGTCTCTTTGCGAGCAGGGATTTGTACCTAACCACCTATCGAGCAGAGGCGGGTTACAATAGAAGTAGTGGATGTTGCCAAACAACAGGCAGGCTATCAATTCGATCTGAGCGGCGGCGCGCTTTGCCTTGACTTCGCCAACACGGTGAGCCGTCGCCATCTTCCGCAACGCCTTGCTGAACACCTTGGCAGCTACGCCGACCTGGTAGAGTTTGCGGAGCAATCGAAACTTCTGTCGCCGAAGCTGGCCGCCACCTTGCGGACCCACGCCCGTCGCAGTTCTGCCGAGGCCCGAAGCGCCTTCCACAGGTGCATCGTTCTCCGTGAGGGCCTCTATCGCGCTTTCTCCGCCATCGCCGCGGGCAAGCCTGCCCACCAACAGGACGTTCGAGCAGATCAATGATTTCGCGCTCGAGGCGCTGCGGCATCGCAAACTTACGCGGACAAGTGGCGATTATCGCTGGGAATGGCAGTCCGAGGGAGGCAATCTACTCGATCGCATTCTGTGGCCTATTGCGGAGTCCGCTGCCAATCTTCTTACCTCGCAAGATCGCGCCGACATTCGCGAGTGTGATGCTCCCGATTGCGAGTGGCTTTTCCTTGACCACAGCCGCAATGGCAGCCGCCGCTGGTGCGACATGAAGTCATGCGGTAACCGCCAGAAAGCGCGCCGACACTACCGGCGCGCCCGCGCATAGTTATTCCGCCCGCGAGTGCGGTGTAACAACTAGCTTCAGCAATTCCGTTCCGCGCACCACCTCAACTTCGCACGCGGCGCCGACTCGTTCGTCGGTCAACATGCGATGCAGATCGTCAACCCCGGCAATGGATTTGCCGGCGAAGCGAATAAGCAGATCGCGCTCCCGCAATCCCGCGCGCTGTGCTGGGGAACCCGGCACGATCTCGAGGACGAGCAGTCCGCTCTCCGAAGAAAGATCGTAATAGCGAACCAGACGGCGATGCAGAGCGACCCCTTGTCCGGTCACGCCGATGTAGCTGCGCCGAATTCGGCCATCGCGAATCAGCCGCGACGCGACGAATTCAGCCGTATCCGCACCAATGGCGAAGCAGATTCCCTGCGCGCCCATGATGGTGGCAGTGTTGACGCCAATCACCTGCCCCTGGGAATCCACCAGCGGGCCGCCCGAGTTGCCGGGATTGAGTGCCGCATCGGTCTGGATGACGCCGTCGATCAAGCGACCCGAGCGCGAGCGCATGGAACGGCCCAGCGCACTCACCACTCCTGCGGTCACGGTATGTTGGAAACCCAGCGGATTGCCGATGGCGATTACCAGTTGGCCCACGGTGAGCCGGCGCGAGCTACCCAGAGGCACCGAGGTCACGCCATGGCCGCCGCGAATCACAGCCAAGTCAGTATCAGGATCGTCGCCCACCAGATCGGCGGGGAAATGTTCGCCGCTGGCGGTCGAGACAACCAATTCCGAGGCGCCATGAACGACGTGACTGTTGGTAAGAATGAATCCGTCGGGAGTGAAGATGAAGCCCGACCCAGAACCCCCATGCCCGCGCTCCTGGCGCACTTGAATGTGTACGACAGCGGGGCCGACGCGCTGCACCGCGCCAACGACTGCACGCGAGTAAGCGTCAAGCAACCCAATGTCGAGATTCGGCGCGAAATCGCCTTGCGGCGCTAGCGGGGTGGCGGGAACGTCGTGAGCTAGCCAATCAATGGAAGCCATGGCATGTGGATGCCGCTGGCCATCGTTTCGATTCCCAGGGACGATTGACCCGTGGGCCGCAACCTGTTACTGATTTCAGCATTCTTCTTGTCCCTTGCTCATGCAGTGATGCAACACCAACGCCATTCTCCATCTACTTGAGAAGAGATGGGGTTCGCGTCAGGTTCATGAGATGTGCCGGAAAGCCCAGAATAGCGTCGCCGATAGTAGGATTGATATCGGCAGCGTGAGCACCCAGGCCATGATCAGACTGCGCACGGTTCCCCACTGCAACCCAGTTCCGTTAGCTGCCATCGTCCCCGCGACGCCAGACGACAGCACGTGTGTGGTACTCACGGGCAAGCCGTACATATCAGCGGCGCCGATGGTCACCATGGCGGTAATTTCCGCCGCGGCTCCCTGACCATAAGTCAAGTGGTCCTTACCGATCTTCTCTCCGACGGTCACGACGATTCGCTTCCAGCCGATCATGGTGCCAAGACCGAGTGCCAGAGCAACCGCCACCTTTACCCATGTCGGGATGAACTTGGTGGCATAGTCAATATGCTTCTTGTAATTGGCCAGCACCGCCGTATCGGGTGCGGAGATAGCTTGCAGGTGAGTCTTCTGTACGGTCCGCAGCGCTTCGCTCACCAGGTACATGTCATTGCGGAAGTTGCGGACCTGGTCCTGCGGGATGTAACGCAGTTCCTTGTAGTTGGCCACTTCCGTGGCGATGCCGTTGATCATCTCGCGCAGCGCCAGGACCGTGTTCTGGTTGAACTCCTTCGTGCGCACGTAAGCCTCTACGTCGTCGCGCGGATCGTCGACCACCGCGCCCGGCGTCACGTACTTGTCGAGCACATTGGCCGCCTGCTCCGAAACGGCGATGAAGTCGGCCGATTGCTGTGCCGTGATGGCATGGTTCAAGGCATAGGCCGTGGGCACCGTGCCGATCAGAATGAGCATGATCAGTCCCATGCCCTTCTGCCCATCGTTGGAACCGTGCGCGAAACTGACCCCGGTGCAGGTAAGGATAAGCAGTATTCGAATCCAGAAGGGCGGTGGAGCGTCGCCTTCAGGAGCGGTGTAGAGGCGCTTATCCTTAATGAAGACTTTCGAGAGGATGAGCAGTGCCGCCGCCATGGCAAATCCGACGATGGGTGAAAACAACAAGGATTTGGCAACGTTGAGGGCTTGTCCCCAATCGACGCCACTGGTGGCGGTTCTCGCCTGCATCAACTGATTGGCGATTCCCACGCCGATGATTGAGCCGATTAAGGTGTGCGAGCTGGAATTCGGTATCCCGAAATACCACGTACCCAGGTTCCAAATGATGGCCGCAGTCAACAACGCAAAGACCATGGCAAAACCCGCACCGCTCCCGACTTGGAGAATAAGTTCCACCGGCAGCAGCGAGATGATGCCGAAGGCAACAGCCCCAGTTGACAGCACCACGCCAATGAAGTTCCACATCCCCGACCACGCAACTGCAATATGCGGGTCCAAAGAGTGCGTGTAGATCACGGTTGCAACTGCGTTGGCGGTATCGTGGAAGCCGTTCACGAATTCGAAGCCGAGAGCCACGAGCAGCGCGACGCCCAGCAATACGAAGGGAAATACGGAAGCCGAGTGTACGACGGAGAGATCGGAAATCAGGTGATAGGCCGCGTACACGAATCCGATGCCCAGAGCTCCGATGAAAATCCCCACTCCGATCTTGCCAGGGGACTTGGAGAGTTTTTCGTGGACCGCGCGTGGCTCAGTCGCAGCTGCGGGAATCGGCGATGAGGCTGTCGCCATGATTTTCCTTCTTGTTGCAGAAATTTTTGGTTGAATACACCGAGGCGCGAAACCTCGTTCGCGAAAGGTACTATACGAGAGCCGAGTCCAGCATTAACGTCCATTGAATGCTGCGTAAATATCCCGCGAACGATTCCGGAAACATGGTTGTCGTCCCGCCATGCATTAATTTTCAGTGAATGGTGGTGTCCACCGATTGACCACGCTCTAGCGCTGCTCTAGCATCCGACAGCTATGGAAAACTCGAATCTCGACGAACTACGACAAGCCTACAAGCACGCGGTGGACGGGTGGGTGGATGCCATTCGCGCCGAAGAAGCCCTGGCTACGGCGGACCACTCCGAAGTCGCGATGGAACGTTGGGACCAGGCCGGATTTGCGGAACAGGATGCGCAGGAAAAAGCCAAACAAGCGCGAGATGAGTACAAGGACGCACTCCGGAAGGTAAACTATGGGTTTTGAGTGTCAAGCTGGGTGCTGAAATTGCCCATCTCCGTCGGGCCGTCGGGAAGTCATTCTGGGCCGTCCGGCAGGTAACGGTGTAGGTGCCATACCTACAGGGACAAAGCAACCCGTCGCAAGTTCTATCTAATGGCGTTCCATGCCCCTACGGCATCCCTGAACCTACTCTGCCCCAATTCGCGCTCAAAGGTCTTTCCGTCCATCCTGATTGGTTGGTTCGGAGCCACATTCTTTAGCCAGAGATCAGCGTAGCTGGAGATTGCATTGACTTGCTGCTGTTCGATGGCGTCCAAGTCGAGGTTGGCCAAGTAGGCAAATTCGGCTGCGGTCATGGAACCGGGCGCAGACCAGGTTCCGTTTTTCTTTTTGACGGGTCGGATCAGGGGACTCATACGGACGATACGGCGATCAGCCGGCGCTTTGACCCCTCTGCCACTGCCGATCATTACGTGGGCCAGGAACGTCGCAATGTCTGGCGGGTCGTCAATAATCGATATCGCAATCTTGCGCAAGTCAGGGACGATTCCGTGATCAAGAATTGGCTGCACATAAGGCGAAGAGCCGTGTTCAGGCTCCGGCCATCGAAGAGCAACCGATCCAGTCCCAATACTCAAAACCGCGAGGCTCGTCGGGTCCTGACCCATGCCGATTGCTTCCGTGACGCCCGCCAGAACGGGATTGTTGCAGCCCGCGATCGCACCATCCCAATAACGATGTCCCGGACGGTCGGTAAACTGCGCGGGCGCATCGAAGTATTTCACCGGCGCATTTGTGGAGGCGTGAATTGCTTCGGCGAGGGTCACGTCCGCTATCTGACCTTTTCCCCACTGTGCTTTACTGACCTCCGACGAGCGAAAGAAGACAGCTCGATTAAGGTCATAGTCCAATGCGGTAATCAGCAGATGGACTTGCCCATGAGGAATGCATCCAGCGACTGGCTGGCGTAATAGTCGGGCAGCTTTCGCAATATCTGATAGCCATGTTTCCGATAGAGCCGCAGTGCAGGCTCGTTGTTGACTGCGGTTTCAAGATAGATCTCCCGGCAGCCAATCGAGCGCAGACGGCGTTCGCATTCCTGCATGAGCCACGAGGCCAGTCCCAGCCGCCGCGCCGCGGGAATGATGTCGAGGGTCAGAATGCGTCCCGTTTTTCCCCGAACTGCATGGGCGATGATGAACCCGGCAGTTTTGTTGGCCCCTGCCGCAGTTTCGCAGAGTTCAGATGCAGGGGCACGAGGGTTCGACCCATGGGGCTGGACTGCATCAGCAAGCCCTTCCTGGTCAGAACATGATTCGTCAAAATCGGCTATCAGCGTTGTTGCGTTGCGCCGGGTGATGAAGCCGCTTAATTCCATCTGCGTGTACGAGATGCCTTCCGGAAAACAGATTTGGTCGATTTGCCACAGACGTTCGAAATCGCAAGCGCGGTAATCGCGAAGAGTAAACGGCACGTCAGCAGTTTGGGCCATCGATAGTAAGTCGTGCAAGTGTACTTCGCTGGGGCGAATTCAGTAATCCGGGGAAGTCGGGGGCGCGCTCCCGCCCGCGAGGTGCGGGAGCGCTGGTTCGGGTCTTTCGATCACGCAACTTTGCGAGACTTCTGTCGGCCCTCCAAAAACAGTTCGATCATGTTCTTATTGAACTGCGGGATGTCGTCGGGCTGACGGCTGCTTACCCAATTGCGATCGCGAATACTCGCCTTATCCTCCCAAGTGGCGCCTGCGTTCTTCAGGTCGTCCTGGATGGTGTAATAACTGGTCATGTGCCGTCCCTTAACTAGTCCGGACGAGACCAGCAGCCACGGGCCATGGCAGATGACGGCGAAGGGCTTGCCCTCGCGGTCCAACATTTTGACAAATTCCTGCGCCTTCTTCTCCATGCGCAACGCGTCCGCATTCATGGCGCCGCCGGGAAGCAGGACTGCGTCGAATTCATCTGGTTTGGCATGGTCGAGGGTCAGGTCAACTTTCACTTTTTGGGTCTTCGTGTCGTGCCGCACCGCCTGAATCTCGCCCGATTTCGGCGCGATGACAACCGTCTTTGCGCCCGCCTCCTGCAGCGCTTTGCGGGTCTCCAACAGTTCAGCTTCTTCAAATAGATCAGTCGCCAGGATTGCAACGCGCAAGCCTTCAAGCTTATGGTCTGACATTTTGTGTCCTCCTAAGAATTGCGGTTGATTGGTTTGTTACTGGTTAAAGTAGTGAGCCACTTAATCCGTGGGATGCAGCAACTTTAAGAAGGGTGGGAAGGCAAAGAGCACAATTGAGCTAAGCCCGGGCGAATATTCTGTCTGAATATCGGAAGGGTTTTCCGCAAGCGTCGAATCGCTTTCGGTGCTATGACATGCGGCGGTTGCGCGTCTGAACTTTAATGATCGAACGCAAAAGTGCCGTGGCTTGCTTCACCTCAGGCATGGCAATGCCACAGGAAAGCTGCTTGCCTTGCCGGCGTGTGGCGACGATGCCGGCCGATTTCAAGATCGCAAGATGCTGGGAAAGATTAGCTTTGGAGATGCCGAGTCCGGCGTGTAGTTCTGCGGACCAGCGATCGCCACGCTCCAGCATGGCGACCAACTGCAGTCGGGTTGGATTAGCCAGCGCCTTGCAGAGTGCAGCCTCGCGTTCGTAATCGCGGTGATCCAAGCTCGACTTTTTCGTCATCGCAACTCCAACTTACAGCACAGTTTCTAGGGCATTTTCGCAGTAGAAGTATCCCGTTTGCAGGGCTTAAGCGATTTTCCTTCTTACCCATACGCGGTCCTCTAGAAATAACACCGCCGGCCATGTCGCGGAAATCCCCTGAATAGGTAGGCAGAAATTAGAACATTTTCACCCTTGCTGTATATGGTGGAGCACCGCTTCATTCAGCGGTGCAATTGAGGATTAGGGAATGAGACGGCTTTTGCCGCTGAGGTGACGGAAAACATCACCTCGGGCGCTTGAAGCGCGATCCAATAACTCACCGCAACTATGTACGCCTGAAGGCTACTCCACCCGTGATCTATACGCCGGGTGTGAAACTGCTATAACGCCCACGAATGACGGCGTGCATCGAAAAGTGTCCTTCCTCGAGTATGAGGAGACACGTTGAAGGTGCGCAGCCGCAAGGGGTTACTAGAGCCCTGCATCCGATCTTTAAAGTTGCGCTGCGGTTGCCGATGGGTGTTAACAGGAGGAGACATCCTCATGAACGATGGGCCGTGGTGCTGTTTCCCCCAGCCAAGATACCCGTGCGTCTGGCTGGGCTTTTTGCGTGTGAGAATGACGGGCGCAAGCTAATCCGGGCGCGGCTAGATCACCGGTACAGTGACCGGTGCCCTGAACTACTCCCGGTAGTGCAGCCCCCGTGGCGCACGTCGGCGCCGCGTACCCAGAAAATCACATCTTCGGCAATATCGGTGGCGTCGTTCCGCGATGCGCTCCAAGTTTCGCGAGATAAGCAGAACATTGAGCGCCGGACGCGTTATTGAAGGATCGTTGTGCATCTTCTGCACCAGCACGATGAAGGCCTCATCTTTCATGCGGTCGACGATGCCATCCATTTGAAGAACCGCCTCGGCCACCTCGGCTTTACCGTCGAGAAAGGCCTCAAGCGCACGTTGCACCATGGTGCTGACGCTGTCGGCCATGCGTGGAATGTCCACCGGCAGCTGCACTTCAGGTTCGCTGATTAGGTCGAGCACCCGTTGCGCGATGTTCACCGCCTGGTCGCCCACCCGCTCCAGGTCTGCATTGATCTTCAGCACGGCCAGAATGAAGCGTAGATCGACCGCCATCAGGCTGTTGCATAGCCAGCAGGTCGAGCGAGAGTTCGTCGATCTCGCGCTCGGCTTCGTTGATTGCGTTTCTCCCGTCAGCACCATCTGGCAATACTTGCTGTCGCGAGTGCGGTACGCCTCGGTTGCGCGATCAATGGCCTGCTCGGCAAGGCCGCCCATCCGCAACAATTTTTCTTCAGTTCGTCCAGTCCCTGCTGGAAGCGGCTGCGCATTATCCAAACCTGCCTGTAATGTAGTCTTCCGTCCGCTTGTCGGCGGGGGTAGTAAAATCTTCTCTGTTTTGTCGTACTCGATGAGGCTGCCCATTAGGAAAACGCCGTAGAACTCGGCCACGCGAGCGGCCTGCTGCATACTGAGTGACAATGACGACGGTATAGTGCTGCTTCAACTGAAATATGAGTTCCTCGATCTTACTGGTCGAGATGGGATTAACGCCGACGCCGGCTCGTCCATCAACAACGCTTCGGGCTCGACCGCCAGAGCGCGCGCGATCGCGAAGCCGTTTCTGCTGTCCGCCCGACAGGCTCGCGCCTGACTTCTTGTGCAGATGCGTCCTTCACTTCGTCCCACAGCGCCGCCAGCTTGAGCGAACGCTCCACCAGTTCGCTCATCTGTTTGCGATTGCGGAAGCCGTTCAGCTTCAGCCCTGCGGCAACGTTCTCGTAGATCGACATGGTCGGAAACGGATCAGCTTCTGGAAGACCATGCCGATGCGGCGACGTACCTCGACCGGGTCGGAGCCGCTGCCATAAACATCCATCTCCCCGACCTTGACCGAGCCCTCCGCCCGTGCTTCAGGAATGGTTCGTGCATGCAATTGAGACAGCGCACGTACAGTGCTCTTGCCGCCGTCCCGAGGGTCCGATGACCGCGGTCACGTCGGTGGCGGCGACAGTCATGTCGATGGACTTGAGCGAGCTGGTTCTTGCCATACCAGGCGTTCAGTCCACGCACTTCGATTCCGACACCCATACGAGCTGTTCGCCCCCTTCAGTCGTTCCGCGGCTGGTGGTGATGCGAACTGCACCAACCGCGCCCACAATCAAGACGATCAGGATAGCGATCCCGCCCAAGCTTGCTTATGCCAATCGTTATACGGCGAAATCGCGTAAGTATGAACCTGCAACGACAGCGCCGCCGTGGGCTGGTTCAATTTCGAGTTCCAAAACTGATTGCCGAAAGCGGTGAACAGCAGAGGACAGTTTCTCCCGCCACGCGGGCGAAGGCCAGCATGCGACCGGTGATCACGCCTGCGGACGCAGTACGCAGCGAGATGGAAAGCGTCGTCCTCCACTTGGGAATGCCCAGCCCGTAGGCAGCCTCGCGGATCACGTTGGGCACCATCCAGGAGCATCTCCTCGGTGGCGCGCGTCACTGTGGGTACCATCATGATGCCCAGTGCCACGCCGCCGGAGAGCGCTAAAAGTGCTTTTCGGCACCACGATCAGTGAATAGGCGGCTATGCCCATCACGATCGAGGGTACGCCGTTCAAAACATCGGCCGTGAAACGTATCAAGTCGCCGAAGCGGTTGCGCCCATATTCAGCCAGATAGATACCTGATCCGATGCCCAGCGGCACACCGATGACGCTGGCTACCGCAAGGATGATGCCTGTGCCAACGATGGCATTCGCCATACCACCGCCCAGCTCACCCGGCGGTTTCGGTGTTTGGGTAAGAAAAGTCAGGTTAACCGAGCCAATTCCTTTAATCACCAAGTACACAAAGATCGCGAGTAGGGGAACGAGCACGAGAATGGCGGCTAGGACGGCAAACGTAGTCGCTCCCTGGTTCGCGATGCGACGCCAAAGACTGACCTCCTGGGGCGCGTGGGGTGACATGGAATCAGGCACGTACCCTCGCAGTTCCGCCAGTGATGCTCCAGACCAGGAGCCTCGCTAGCGCATTGACGATGAGGGTCACAATGAACAATGCCAGCCCGATCTCCACGAGAGCACTGAGATACAGATCACCCGTGGCTTCGGTGAACTCGTTAGCAATCACGCTTGCCATGGTGTAACCCGGCGCAAATAGCGATTTCACGATCTGTGGCGTGTTGCCAATAACCATGGTCACGGCCATGGTTTCGCCCAGCGCGCGCCCCAGTCCGAGGATGATGCCGCCCACGATGCCGATGCGCGCATTGCGGAGAACCCCCATGCGGATCATCTCCCAGCGTGTGGCGCCCAGGGCCAGCACTGCTTCCCGCTGGTTCTGAGGAACGGCGGTCATCACCTCGCGGGTGATGGAGGCGATAACCGGCACTACCATGATCGCCATGATGATGCCTGCCGCCAGCATGCCGATGCCATACATCGGGCCGCCGAAGAATCCTGTCCATCCCAGGGTCTTCGCCAGAAAGGGCTCGACGTATTCGCGCAACAGCGGGGCCAGCACGAAGATGCCCCACAGTCCGTAAATCACACTGGGAATAGCAGCCAGCAATTCCACCAGGAACGAGATCATGGCCCGCAGCCTCTGCGGACACATCTCGGTGACGAACACAGCCACTCCAATCGACAACGGCACTGCCATCAGCAGGGCCAGGAAAGACGAAACTAGCGTGCCGTAGATGAACGGCCAGGCACCGAAGGTACCCGCCACCGGGTCCCAGTCGTGCCCGTAGAAGAAGGCAAGACCGAATTGGTGAAGCGACAAGCGCGACTTGTCGATCAACTCCCACGCCACTAACACGACAATCGCAAATACCGAAACTGCGGTGAGAAGAATAATCACGCCAAACGCGGCGTCAGGAATGCGGCTGGCGCGGGGATGGCTGGTGCGAATCTTGTGCAGGACGGTAGAGGCTGCTGACTTCCGCTCCCTGCTCACCTTCGCCATAGATGGGATCGCGGTCGCGGGCTTCGGCAGCTGTCCAGGCGGTTCAGGCGGATCAGTCGGATTCATTCGGTTGACGGTATCAGACATGTGTTACACGAGCGTTACAGAGCGAGCAACTAGCCGCTAGCGATTAGATCGAGGCATTCGCGTTCGCCGGCACGTTGTACCCAGTCATTCAGTAAACTATCTCGAAGTCCGGATTTACCAGGCGCCTTCTAATTGCTAATTGCTAGTTGCTGGTGTTAAGGCTTCACCTGTTTGGTGATGGCGGCCTTCTCCATCTCCACTACCGATTTGGGCAGCGGAGCGTAAGACAGCGCTTCGGTCATGGTCTGTCCCTTGTCCAGCATCCAGAAGAGAAATTCTTTCAGGATCTTTCCTTTGTTGGCATCCGTCGGATTGGTCGGAATCAACAGCCACGTAAAGCTGGAGATCGGGTAGGCGGTCTTAGAAGGAGAATTGGTGATCGAGACACGAAAATCAGGCGGCATCTTCACCCCCGCCGCGGCGGCGGTGATGCTTGCAAGGTCGGCTTTGATAAACTGGCCGGACGAGTTTTTCACAACGCCGTACAGAATCTTGTTTTGCACCGCATAAATCAGTTCGATGTAACCCAGGGAACCCGGCAACTGACGGATGTTCCCGGCCACGCCTTCGTTGCCTTTGCCGCCGATGCCCACCGGCCACTTTACGGAAGTGCCTGTCCCCACAGTCGATTTCCACTCCGGGCTTATTTTCGAAAGATAATCGGTCCAAACGTAGGTCGTGCCACTGCCATCGGAGCGGTGCACCACGGTGATGGTCTGATCAGGGAAATTGACCCCGGGGTTAATGGAAGTGATCGCCTTGTCGTTCCACTTGGTGATCTTCCCAAGGAAAATCCCGGCGAGAACTTCAGGGGTGAATTTCAACTCCGCGCTCACGCCTGGGATGTTATAGGCCGGCACATCAGCGCCGAGAACGGTGGGAACGTGCAGCACTTTGACCTTGGATTCGGCTATCTGCTGATCCGTCATCGGACCATCGCTGGCGCCGAAGTCCACGGTCCCGGCCTGCACCTGGCGTATGCCGCCGCCGCTGCCGATGGACTGGTAATTGATCTCTATGTCCGGATGTTCTTTGTGATATTCGTTGAACCATTTGGCATACATGGGGTAAGGAAAGGTGGCGCCAGCCCCATTAAGCTTGGTCTGCGCAAACGCGCAGCTTACCAGCACAGCGATGCAGAGGAGCACCCTGAGAGAGCGAATCACGTAGTTTCCTCCTAAGATTGGTCACAGATGAGTCCCCCACTGGTTTTACCTTTGGATTGTTACAGTTCCATTACATGAGAGTGAATTTCGCATGAACCCACAGCTCGCCGGTTACACGGACAGCATGCGCTGCCTTGCTGAAGCCTTGAACGAGTTCTCATCAATCGCAGCGCCGACGCTCCAACACGCTCAACACTTCGGCAATGAGGACTTGCCTCCAGGTTTGCAACCATGCCGCGATGCCGGTCTCAGGTGTCTTAGGCGCAGGAGTCGGCTCGGGCGCGTGCCGCTCAATTTGCGGTGCCTTGGCGGTGGCTTCGGACATATGGGTCTCCGTGGATGGTCTAGAGCAGATTCTGAGTTGGTGTATCCGGGTGGAGCACCGCTTGAGCGGTGCATTTGAGAGTTGCGCCCGAGTTCGCCTTTAGGCGCTGCGGTAACCAGAATCCTTACCTCAGCGGCTAAAGCCTGCTCTCTTTTTGCGCCCTCGGTATGCACGCCTGAAAGGCGTGCTCCACCCAACACCGGGATACAGGAACTCCGTAATTGCTATAAGACAATTAGGTGCACGGGCAAATTACAGCACGATGAAATTCGGATGAATTCGTGCCTATGAAGCACCTACTGACGGATTTACTTGGTGGCCTTCTGCCGCCGCTTCAGGTCTTCGATGAACATCTGCTCCATCGGCTTATCGTAGGTGCGCAAAATATGGCGAACGCTGTGGCCGCTCACCAGATGGCATACTTCCTCGGCAAGGTTTTTGGCATGGTCGCCCGCGCGTTCGAGGGACTGCGTCATGAAGAGCACATGGAAACTCTCCTGGCGGGGAGCCCCATCGTGGTTTTCAATGTGCCGCAGAAAAATAAGGTTGCGCAGGCGATCGAGCTCGGCATCGGAACGCAGCACCGCCAGCGCACGATTGAGATCGCGCTGGCTAAAAGCATCGTGCACATCGGCGAGCATTTTCTCCAATCGCGACGCCATCATCGTTAGATCGCGGATGTCTTGCAACTCGATGCGGCTGCCAACAGCGGCGGCGCGATTGCTACAGTTCAGCAGCAGGTCGCCGATACGCTCCAGGTCAATGATGAACTTGAGGCACGCCAGCAGCTCGCGGGCATGTTCCTCGTCCACTTTGGTGATAATCGAGGTCACCCCCTGGTCGATGAGGCGATCGAGGGTGTCGAGTTCCTTCTCACGCTCGCGGACCCCATCCGACAAAGAAGGCACGCCGGTAGCGATCCCCTCGGCAACAATTCCAGCTGCAATTCGGGCCAAACGACAGGCCTGGAGGGTCTGCTCCCGCAACTCTGCGCAGACCGTATCCGGGTTGGGCGGGACAAATTCGCCGGCACTCATTGGTGTCTCGAAACTACCGCCCTAACCGACACGTCCGCACCGGCCCGGACACCTGGACCATGGGCGGATGAATACGCGAGCGATATAGACCAGAGTAAATAGCGATTGTGAATTCCTCATGAAATCCACATGAAGTTCGCTTGAATTCACAGGAAGGCGTATTCGAATTGCAAGCGCCAGCATCGCTAAGCGGTGACTGCCGCAGGCTGGCGAGGCAGAGTGAAGTAGAAGGTTGACCCGTGATTCAGTTCACTTTCCACGCGAATTGTTCCGGAGTGGGCGCGCACAACGTGCTTGGCAATGGCCAGGCCCAGCCCGGTGCCTCCCGATTCACGCGAACGCGCTTTGTCTACGCGGTAGAAACGTTCGAACAGCCGCGGCAGATGTTCGCTGGAAATGCCGGAACCAAAATCGCGGACGTAAAACTGCACGCCCTCTTCACTCTCGCACGCTCCGACCAGAATCTTTCCGCCCGTGTCGCCGTACTTAAGCGCATTGTCAATCAGGTTAGAAAGCACCTGATGAATGGCATCACGGTCGACCGCGACTGTGGAAGTGGCGGTGCTCATCAACGACAACTCGATACCGCGGCTCGTGGCCAGTTCATGAAAGGTCTGTACGGCATCCTCTAGCAATTCGCGCGGCGTGGCCGGTTGAAAATTGAAGTTCTGCTCGCCGGACTCGACGCGCGCCAGGACTAGCAAGTCCTCGGTGAGGCGCGCCATACGCATGGCATTCTTGCGGATAATCTCCACAAATTCGCGACCGCTCTCCCGCAAATCATGGTTGTCGAGCAAAGTTTCAGAATAACCCTGGATTGAGGTCAGCGGGGTGCGCAGCTCGTGCGAAACGTTGGCGATGAAATCGCGCCGAGTTTTCTCCACCCTCTCGATTTCAGTTTGATCATGCAGCACCGCGACCGCGCCGCCCCCCGGCATGGGCGCAGCGGTAACATCGAAGATCCGCCCCGAAAAAATCTTCGCGGCGTTCGCCACCATTACGTCACGCTTCTCTAACGCGTACTGCAGCGCCGTTAAAATTTCGGGATCACGCAACGACTGCACCAGCGGCTCTCCCAATCGAACTCCACCCGGCAGCAGACGTTCCATGCGCTGGTTGGCCCACAGCACGCGCCCATCCTGGGCCACTGCAATCACGGCTTCCTGCATAGAGTTCAGCAGTGCTTCCAACGTCTGCCGGCTGTTCTCCAACGCGCGAAATCCGTCCTCCAACTTCCGCGCTGTCTTGTCGAGCGCGGAGGCAACGTGCGCGATTTCGTCAGTCGACACCTCCTGAATGCGCGCCGAAAGGTCGCCGGCCGCAACCCGTTCGGCGAAGTCAGTGATCCGAACCAGCCGCCGGCTGATGGAGTAGGTCGCACCGATCGCGAGCAACATGGCGATAAGCGCCGCGACAAGTCCCGCTTCCAGCAGATCACGGCCAATGCGGCGATTAGCCTCCTGGATCGCTGACAGCGGATAGGCCAGTCGCACGGCACCACCAGGAATCGGCGCCGCCACATAAAGCAACTCCACTCCGAGGGTATGGCTCAAGCGCGTAGCGCTTCCCATCTGGCCACGCAGGGCAGCGATGAACTCCGGGCGTGTGGCATGGTTCTCCATCTCGGCTGGGTTAGCTTCGGAGTCGGCTAACACCTTGCCGGAGGAATCAATGATGGTCACTCGCGCGTCCGCTGCTGCCGCCGCCTGTTGGGTAGTTTGGTTCAAAGCCGCCGGAGGAGCGTCTTCGACGCGGGAGGCAACCATCCGGGTCTTTTGGCGTAAGGAGGTTTCGATCTCACCGCGTAGCATTCCTACCCACGCCTGACGTACGAGTACAGCCATGGTGAGGGTGCAAGCGACGATAACCAACAGCGCCGCAATGTAGAACTTCAGGAAAATCCTGCTCTTCACGAGTGACTCGTCACGATTTCGGAATCTCGAAGCGGTAGCCCGCTCCCCGTACCGTCCTTAGATAGCGTGGCTCGTCCGGATTCTCTTCTATTTTCTCGCGAATGCGGCGTACATACACGTCCACCGAGCGTGGGGTAACGTAGTGGGTGTCGCGCCACACGGCGTCGAGCAGCTGATCGCGGGTGAATACTCGTCCCGGATGGCGGGCCAGATACTCGAGCAGCCGGAATTCGGTCGCCGTGGTCTGCGTCAGCTGTCCACGCACTGTTAGGGTCATGCCGCCGCTATCAATTTCAATGTCCCCAGCTTTTACGATTGCGGGTGCCAGGGGACGTTCAAATCGCCGCAGCACCGCTCGCACTCGTGCCACCAGTTCGCGTGGGCTGAAGGGCTTGGGAATATAGTCGTCAGCGCCGAGTTCGAGCCCCATAACGCGGTCGGCCTCGCTGGTCTTTGCGGTCAGAAAGATCACGGGGATCATGGCCAATGACGAGTTCTGTCGAATGCGCCGGCAAAGCTCCAGTCCGTCTCCTCCGGGGACCATGATGTCCAAAAGAAAAAGCGCCGGGGCTTGCTTCTCCGCTTCCGCAACCACGCCCGCGGTTGCAGCAAACGTCCGGACACCATATCCGGCAGCCTCCAGGTGGTGAGCGACCAGCCGTGAAATATCCGTATCGTCTTCCACGGCAAAGATGGTTTGCTTCACGGCTGTATTGTAGCCGAGGGTAGGCGATGGACTGTCATGTGTTGGTATCACAACAATACAGTACACATACCTCTGTTACAGGATGATGAACTGCGAGCGGCAAATTCTTAACCGTATCTGCATTGGCAAGACCACCCGTGATCTTCGCCGTTCCCCAACGCCAGAAAACAAAGGCCAAACCGAATTCACTTCAGTCAATGGCCGCTTATGTAGGTGGGCCACCCGCGGGTCAGGTAGTCGGTCATGGTGAGCGAAAGCAGCAGGAAAAGCCAGAACACGGCGGCAACGACGGTCACCATGGTCAACTTCGGACTGTAACGAAGATGCATGAAGAACAGGACCACCAGGCTTCCTTTGAAGGTCGCAATCACCAGCGCCACTACCACGTTGAATGGCCCGATATCGACAAACGATACCAGCACGGTAGTAAGCGTCATCACCATCAAGACGGCCCAAATCCCAATGTAGAGCTTCGCCGGTGCAATATGTCCCACTGAGTCTGTGTGCGTCTGTTCTGCCATATCCTTCCTCGTTAGCCGTGTTTTTTGCTGATCAGGTAGAGCAGCGGTAAAAGGTAAATCCAGATCAGGTCAACAAAATGCCAGTACAACCCGACATTTTCGACTGGGTTGTAATAGTGAGGCGTGAAAGCGCCCTTCAAGCCCATAATAACCAGCCAGCCTATCAGGCCCAGACCGATAATCACGTGCAAGGCGTGCAGCCCAGTCATTGCCCAGTACAGGGAGAAATAGATCTCCGTGTGCTGGGGATCAGTCGCTGGATGGTGATCATACGTCTCGAAGTGGAAGTTCGGGCCCGGGAATTCATGATTATCCCAGTGCTCGTGGTACTCCATTCCCTTGATCCCAAGAAACCCAAACCCCAGGAGGATAGTTATCAACAGGAAGACGACCATGAGCTTGGTTTTGCCCGTCTGCGCGGCCCGTACCCCCAGCGCCATGCTGAGCGAGCTGCAAATGAGCACCGCCGTGTTGACTGAGCCCAGAAGAATATTCATCTTCTGACTGCCCTCGACGAAAGCCTGGTAGTACGAAGCGCGATACACCAGATACGCACAGAACAGTCCGCCGAAAAACATAATTTCGGTCAGCAGGAACATCCACATCCCAAAGGAAGAAGTGTCCCGCTGCTGCACCATGTCGGCGAAGTGGTGTTGCAGAGCGCGCTCAGCGACTTGGACGTCACCTATATCGCTAGTGGCCAACGCTGACCTCCTCCTGCGGCTGATGTTCGTAGTCGTACGCCTCCCAAGTCACAATTGGGGTCTCGTCGAAGTTGTGAGTCGGCGGTGGCGAGGGCGTCATCCACTCCAGTCCAACGGCGTTCCACGGATTGGGGCCAGCGTCCTCTCCGTAGCGCAGCGACCAGACGAAATAGATCATCGGTAAGACGTAGCCGACAGCCAGGATGGACGCGCCCGCGGTGGCGAGCACGTTGAGCACCTGGAATTCCGGGGGATAGGCATGATAGCGGCGCGGCAATCCCATGTAGCCGGCGATGAACAGCGGGAAAAACGTGGTGTTGAAACCGACAAAAACCAGCAGCGCCGACAACTTCGCCCAAGCCTCGGGATACATTTTGCCGGTCATCTTGGGCCACCAGAAGTGCAGCCCGGCCATGTAGGCCATCACCATGCCGCCCACCATCACGTAATGGAAGTGCGCCACCACGAAGTAGGTATCGTGGACGTGCACGTCAACGCCCAACGAGGCCAGAAATACGCCGGTCAAGCCGCCAACGGTGAACAAGCCGATGAAGCCGAATGCATAAAGCATCGGAGTGTTGTAGCTGATCGACCCCTTGTACATGGTCGCGGTCCAGTTAAAGACCTTGACAGCCGAGGGGATGGCCACCAGGTAGCTCAAAAGTGAAAACACCAGAGCGGCGTAAACCGAAATTCCGGCGACAAACATGTGGTGCGCCCAGACCAGGAAGCCCAGCACGGCAATGGCGATCGAGGCCAGCGCGACGAACTCATAACCGAAGGCGCGCTTGCGCGAGAAGCACGTGACCACCTCGCTGATGACCCCCATGCCGGGAAGAATCATGATGTACACGGCGGGATGCGAATAAAACCAGAACAGATGCTGAAACAGCAGTGGATCGCCGCCAAGTTGCGGGTTGAATACTCCGATATGGAAAGCACGTTCCAGCGCCACCAACAGCAGGGTGATGGCGATGACGGGAGTACCCAGTACCATAATGATAGCGGCTGAGTAATTCGACCAGCAGAAAAGTGGGAGGCGGCGCCACGTCAAGCCTGGCGCACGCATGCGATGGATGGTGACGATAAAGTTCAGCCCGGTCAGGATAGAAGAAAATCCCGCGATGAAGATACCAATGGCCGCTCCAATCACATGTGTATTGGAGTAAGTGGTACTGAAAGGCGTGTAAAAGGTCCAACCGGTGTCCACGCCACCAGTGACCATGGCGGTCAGCGCCGTGGCGGCGCCTGCCATATAGAGATACCAGCTCAACAGGTTCACTCGCGGAAACGCCAGATCTTTGGCGCCGACCATCAGCGGTATGACGAAATTGCCAATCACTGCCGGCACCGACGGAATCAGGAAGAAGAAAACCATGATGATCCCGTGCATAGTGAACAGCTTGTTATAGGTGTCGGACGATACCAGGTCACCAGCGGGCGTCAGCAGTTCCAGGCGAATCATCATGGCGAAGAATCCGCCAAGCCAGAACATCACGGTGATCGAGATGAGATACAGGATCGCAATCCGCTTATGGTCCGTGGTCAACAGCCACGACTTGATGCCATAGTTCGAATTCAGGTAGTTTTCGCGCTCGACGGTTTGTACTGCGGTTGCCATGTCACACCTTTTGGGTCTGATGCCTCATTGCACGTTCGACGTAGCGGGAACGGGCGAAGCATTGCTCGCCGTTCCGTTCTGTTGCGTTTGCGACAGCGACTTGACGTAGGCCACCAATGCCATCAGGTTCTCTTCCGAAACCTGTCCTTGGAAAGTGGGCATGATGGGCTTGAAACCGGAAACAATCTTGGCTCCGGGATTGAGAATGGACTCGCGAATGTAGTTCTCGTCGGCTGTGACCGTTCTTCCATCATCCAACAGCACCGGCTTACCGAAGATGCCAACCAGGTCGGGACCACGCCCTTGTGTGTCGGAACGATGGCAGGTCGCGCACCCCAGTTGCTGGAAAAGCTGCCGGCCGTTGACGGCCAGCGAACCTGAGCCACCGCCGCTCATCCAGGCCTGATAGGCGTCGGGAGCCATCACAATCACCTCGCCGATCATGGCGGAGTGATTCGTGCCGCAATATTGCGAGCAGAACAGGTGATAAGTTCCCAACTTGGTCGGACGGAACCAGGTCGTGGTAAAGCGTCCGGGAAGCACGTCAGCCTTGACACGAAATGCCGGCACGAAGAAGCTGTGAATCACGTCTTGCGAACTCATGACCATCTTGACGTCGCGCCCTAGGGGCACATGAAGCTGGTTAATGTCGCGCTGCCCGTTTTCATACTCGAACTTCCACATCCACTGCTTGGCTACGACGTAGACCTCCATCGCTCCCTTCGGCGGCCGGGCCTCCTGGAAGTAGATCAGAGAACCCCAAGCGAAAAAGATCATGCAGATTCCCAGAGGAATCAGTGTCCATGCCAGCTCCAGCGGCAGCGAACCTTCAATCTGCACGGCATGCGGATGGACCGACCGGCGGTACTTGACGCAGAAGAAGAAGATCGCTGCAAAAATCAGCAGCATAAAAAACGCTGATACCGCGATCAGCAGGAAATAAAGTCCGTCCACCTGCCACGCCAGTGCTGAAGCACGCTCGGGAAAGAGTGGGAAGTTCTTCCACATAACTATCGGGCCCGTCCTGTTCCGTTCTTCCTGCCGTGGGAGTCACGCTTGAACATGACGATGAGAAAGCCTCCCAAGATCAGCATGGTTGCGGCCCCGGCCAGCCGCATAATGTTGGTGACCACCGCGCCGTATCGGCCGGTCTTGGGATCGTAGTGATAGCAATACAACGTCACCTGGTCGACCAGGGTGCCAATCTTATCGCGCGAAGCCTCGATCAAGCCGAGGCGAATATCTTTCGGAGAGAATTCAACCCCGTAGTAGTACTGAGCGATCTTCCCAGCCGGAGTCACGATCATGATCCCGGTGGCGTGAATGAACTGTCCGGTACTTGGATCGCGGCGATAGTGGAAGCCAACTGCATCCGCCAGTTGTTTGATCTCCGCCTGCTGCCCCGTCAGGAAATGCCACCCATCGCCATTGGTCTTGTGCTCCAGATGCTCATTCATGCGCGCGATATAGACCTGTTTTTTCTCAGCCGCATCTTTGGGAGTTTCATCTGGATTGAAGCTGACCGACACCACTTCGTATTCATTGCCTGGGGTAAATCGCAACTCCGCCAGCGCACTCGCCTCGCCCGCTAATTCCTCGCCACACAACATCGGGCAGGTGTAGTACACGAGATTCAGAAGGACCGGCCGCCCTGACTTGAAGTAATCGCCGAGCTGTACTGTTTTCCCCGTCTCATCTTTGAACGTCAGATCGAGCGGTACTTGCTGGTCAAGGCGCTGCTCGATGCCCACGTTCGACAGGTCCGCCGGAGTCACCTGGGACGCTGCGCCCGAGCTCTTCTCTCGAAAAGAAGAAGGCGGCTGGGCAACGGCAAAAGCTCCGGCTACCACCACAATGGCCAATCCTTTCGCGATTTCCAACCAAAAACGTTTCACAGCTTTAAATCCAATTCCTGCGCACTGCGCATGTTACGAGACGGCTCTTAGCAATTAGCAACTAGCAATTAGCTCTTAGCAATCAGTACGAACAGCATGAACTGGTCCTGCACAAATGTCGTATGCATAAGTTCATCCACTTTTTCCGCTATCTTCCCGCACAATTTCATGGCTGATTGCCCTCGGTTTTCTGGTTCTTCGGGCCGGACTCGTCCGGCGTAAGCGGTTTAACTTGTACATCTAACATCTTCGGATTGCCGGCTTCGGTTTGTGTGTTGATGTCGGGCGGCGGCGCATTCGGACGCACCGGCAAACCCCGCTCCGCGATGAGCTTCATAGCTTGCGAAATGGGGATGTGAACTGCCCCGGTCGAGTCCATGAATGGCTGCTGCGGATCGAGAGTGTGCTCCTCCGAAGTCAAGAACTTTTCCATGTCAACGGCGTCGCCCACTTGTAGTCGCGGCTCCGGGAAAATCGCGACATCCACCGCCGGATTGTTCTGCAGCACAGAGCGCGCATTCAGTGCAGGCGGAAGCGTTTGCGCGTTCGCCATCGGGCTGGCCTGGGATGGGGCAAACAAGACATCGCTCTTCGCCATGAATCGGAACATTCCCCAGAGCACCAGCTCGATAAAGACTCCGGCCACCAACAGTCCGAGCAGGAACAGAACGATTCCGCGCGCGCTCAGGTCTGCGCGTTCGTAATCGACTTCGGGATTCCGCAAGGGATCGTATTTTGGGTTCTCAGTGGCCATGGGACCTCTGGTGCAACAGGGTTGGTATCTGTGGCTCGTAGACGGGCAACAGGGTTCGCTGCCTCAGGTTGTAGAAGAAGTACGCTAGCCAAAGTCCGCCCACCCCGATGGGCGCGACGATGTACCAAATGCTGAGGTAGAAGTGTCCTTGTTCATGGGCGAAGTTCGGTACCACATACCAGTAGATATCCACTACCCGCATGAACATGAGGAAGATGGCGAGCCCAATCAAGCGGCTGCCAGCGCGTTTGCGCTCGCGCGACAGCAACAGTGCGAAGGGCAGCGCAAAGTGAAACAGGATGATGATCAGCGCAACTACACCCCACCCGCCTCGGATGCGATGCAGATACCAGCCGATTTCGTCCGGCAGATTACCCGACCAGATGATGAGCCACTGGGAGAACGAAAAATAGGCGAACAGCATTACGAACGCCAACATCAATTTGCCGATATCGTGAAACTGCATCGGCTTGATGATCTCGCGATACGGGCTATAGCGCGTAAACACGGTCAGCATCACGATGCCAAACGCCAGCGCTGACAAACCCTGCCCGGCGATGAAGATGAGGCCGTAAATGGTCGAGCCCCAGTGGGGATCGAGCGACATGATCCAGTCCACCATAGCGAATGACACAGTCAAGGCATACAGCACCAGCCCCAGGCCGCTAATTCCCTGGAAGCGCGGCCACGCGCCCGCCACCAGTGGATGGTCCTGCTTGTCGCCGCGGCGAATCAGTGTGAAGGCCAGCCATCCCCAAATCGCGAAGTAGATAATCCATCGAGCAATCCAGCCCCCGATGCCCGATGTGTGCAGGTACCAACTATTGCGCGCCGTCAGCGCCGGATTGGTCGTCCACGCGTAGAGGTGGTGGCGCCCGAACAGGATGGGCAGAAACAGCACGAACATCAGCGGAAGACACTTGCTGGCGGCTTCTAATACGCGGCGCAGCACCAACCCCCACAGCCCGCCGGAAAGGTATTGCACCATCAGCAAAGCCAGACAACCGAGGCTAAGTCCCAGCCAAAAGTTATAGGCAATCAGGTAGCCGCGCAGGAACTGGTCGAGCGAGGTGACCGCGCCGACGACGCACAAGGCAGCGCCAACCACACCCACTATCAGCCAGCGCTTCTGCCACTGCGACGCCGGGGCGGGAACCGCGTAATCGATCTGTCCTGCTTGTGGAATCTCTCTGCTCATGGTTTTGCTTCGCCTCCGTTGGCCGGAGCCGGCGAGGGCGTCGGAGGAGCGGATGCGGCAGTTGTGGGCCCTTGCGTATCGTAGGGGGGCGAAACAATAACGCCCGGTGGCGGCTGTTTGGCAATCTGCTCCCCAGGAGAAACATCCGCCTGGGTGGCGTGCTGGCTCAACTGTAAAGCACGAATATAAGCAGCGATCGCCCAGCGGTCTTCTGGTGGAACCTGTTCCGCGTAGTCGGACATGGCTCCGTAGCCATTGGTCATAACATCGAAGAAATAGCCGATCGGAGCCCTGCGCAGACGTTCGATGTTGTAAGAGGGCGGGTGCTTAAAACCTCGTTGTACGACCATGCCATTACCGTCGCCGAGTTCTGAGTGGCATGGCGAACAGTAGATATTGAAGCGCTGCTGTCCGCGGGCCATCACCTCGGCCGTTACCGGGAAGGGCATGTAGTCGCCATCGTTGCTGCCAATCTTGCCCGTATAGAAGTAGGTGTCGGATTCCAAATGCCCACGAGCTACCGTCCCTGTGATAATGGGCCGCGCCGAACGTTTATCGGCGTAAAAATCATTTTCGCGCAGCGGGCGGTAGTATGGCTGGTTCTGCATGTCTTCGCGACAACCCGAGAGCAACAGCAACGCCGATCCCAGCAGGACGTACACCACTGCTTTGCGGGCCAGATATTCGCCGTTACCCGATCGCCGGATTGCCATCAATGCCCGACTGTCGAATTTCGCAAACCAATTAATGGGGCACCTCCGAAATCGACACCGGCTTCAGGCTTTCCATGAATCGCTGCGTATCCACCAGGTCGAACTTGGGATCGGCGGCTTCCACGCAAAGGAAAAATTTGTCGCGGGTGACCGCGGAAAAGCGATCAACATTGAACAGCGGATGATATGGCGTGGGCAGGCCGTTCAAGGCAAACATCCCAAACATGCCGCAAACGCCGGCGAACAGGATGGTCAATTCGAAGGTCGGAACAATAAATGCCGGCCACGAGTCATAGGGCCTTCCCCCAATGTTCAACGGATAGGAAATCACATTGATCCAATATTGCAAGAAGAACCCCGAAAGCCCACCCAGCAGTCCTCCCAGCAACACGATGAGCGGCACGCGGGTCTTGTGGAACCCCAGTGCCTCGCTGGCTTCCTCGATGGGAAACGGACTGTAGGCATCCATCTTGCGATAACCGGCGGCATAGGCCGCTTCGGTCGCATGCACCAATTCTGTGGATGAATCGAACTCCGCAAGAATGCCGTAGATTGCCGGTGAGAGCTTGGCGTGGTTCACTTGGCCTTCACCTCCGACTCCGGCAGCAGGGCACGCATTTCGAAGATCGAAATGGATGGCATGATGCGAATGAAGATAAAGATCGCCGTGGCAAAGAAACCAACCGTGCCCGCCAGCACCGCGTAGTCCCAGCGCGTCGGCACGTAAATGCCCCACTGCGAGGGCAGAAAGTCGCGACTGAGGCTGATAACGATGATGACGAAGCGCTCCAGCCACATGCCCACCAGGACATCCAGCGAGATCAGGAAAAGCCACTTGATGTTGGCACGGACCTTTGGTATCCAAAGCACTTGTGGCAAGACGAGGTTACACAGAATCAGCAGCCAATAAAGAGGCGCATAAGGACCGAACCAGCGGTTCTGCATCATGAAGCGTTCATACGTCGAACCGCTGTAGAACGCGATGAAAGCCTCGAAGAAATAACCGTAGGCGACTATCAAGCCGGTAGCCAACATGACCTTGGCCGAGTTCTGCAAATGGCGCATGGTGATGATGGACTCGAAATGGTAGTAATGCCGGATGGGGATCGCCAGCACCAACACCATGGCAAAACCCGAATAGATTGCGCCCGCCACAAAATAGGGCGGGAAGATGGTCGTGTGCCAGCCGGGAACAATGGCGACGGCGAAATCGAAGCTGACCACAGTGTGCACCGAGAGCACCAGAGGAGTCGCAAGCCCGGCGAGCAGAATGTACAAAGCTTCGTAACGCTTCCAGTGACGGGCCGAACCACGCCAGCCTAAGCCCAGAATTCCGTAAATCTTTTTGGTCAAAGGATGGTGGGCCTTCTCGCGCATGGTGGCAAAGTCCGGAACTAGACCCACATACCAGAAAACCAACGAAATGGTGAAATAGGTCGAAACGGCGAAGACATCCCACACCAGAGGACTGCGGAACTGCGGCCACACGCCCATGCTGCTGGGATAGGGGAACATCCAGTAAAACAACCAGGGACGGCCCATGTGCAACAGCGGGAACATGCCGGCACAAGCCACGGCGAACAGCGTCATGGCTTCTGCGAAGCGGTTGATGGAGTTGCGCCAGGTTTGCTTCAACAACAGCAGAATGGCCGAGATCAGCGTACCGGCGTGACCGATGCCGATCCACCAGACGAAATTGATGATGGCGAAGCCCCAAGCTACGGGGATCATAATGCCCCAGATGCCGACGCCCACCAGAAACAGGTAAGTAATCGCCGCCATCAGGAGAGCCACCAAGCCCATGCCGATGGCCAATCCGCCGAGCCAGCCCAACCCAATTGGCCGGGTCAGCACGGCATCGGCAATCGTGTCTGTCACCGAACCGAAGCTTTGCCCGGGCAATATTACCGGTGGCTCATCCGGCCACGGTACGTCCTGCAAAATCGTTTTTTCCTCTGGTCCCTGTTGCATCGCTAACTGGACTCCGACTGCTCAAGTTCGGGGTTCGGGTTCTGCACCACTGCCATGTAGGAGGTGCGCGGACGCGTGTTCAGGTCTTCCAGCAGGTTGTAATTACGCTGCTGGGCTTTGATCTTCGACACACGGCTGTCGGGGTCATTCAAATTGCCAAACACAATGGCGCCCGCCGGACAAGCCTGCTGGCAAGCCGTGATCACTTCGCCATCGCGCACCTTGCGGTTTTCTTTCTCCGCCGTAATGCGACCGTGGCTGATGCGCTGCACGCAGTACGTGCACTTCTCCATGACACCGCGGCTGCGCACGCTGACTTCGGGATTGCGCATCATTTTGTATTGCGGAGTTTCAAAGTCCTGGAAGAGCAGGAAGTTAAACCGGCGTACCTTGTACGGACAGTTATTGGAGCAATACCGCGTGCCGACGCAGCGGTTGTAAATCATGTCGTTCAGCCCTTCGGTGCTATGCACCGTCGCCCCGACCGGGCAAACCACTTCGCAAGGAGCGTTCTCGCACTGTTGGCACGGAATCGGCTGGTAGTACACCGACGGATTCTCGGTGCCGCCCTCGTAATACACATCCACCCGCAACCATTGCATTTGCCGGCCGCGCATTGTTTCAAGCTTGCCCACGACCGGGATATTGTTCTCCGCCTGGCAAGCCACGATGCAGGTCTTGCATCCAATGCACGAGTTCATGTCGATGGTCATGCCCCACTTCAACTCGGTGTACTGGTAGTTGTAGTAGAGCGTCATCTCCGGCGGGGGCGACTCGATGCCCTCGTGCGCGAAGTCAGGGTTCTTGATGAAATCCTGCAAGGTCGCCTTGCGGATGATGTGCCGATTCTTCAGCGGCTCGGTACCCTTGGGAAGATCGGAATAGTCGATGTATTGGAAGCCTTGCGGATGTGCGAACCCGAAGCCTTCGCCAACTTTCCTGATTTTGCCAGTCGCCATCCACGCGGCGTCGCTGGTGCGAATTTGATAGAAGTCGAATCCGACGTTATTGCCGACTCGACCGACCTTGGTCCGCCCATACCCCAGAAAAACCGTAATGGAATTGTCGGGATGTCCAGGCTGCGGCCAGATCGGCCCTGTCTGCTTGCGTCCGTTAACGTCGATCTCAATGATGTCGCCGGTGACCAGACCTTGCTTCTTGGCCTCGTTCGGGCTGATCAGAACGGCGTTGTCCCAACAAAGATTGGTGATCGGCTTTGGTGTCTCCTGTAGCCAGCCGTTATTCGCCTTGCTGCCGTCGTAGATGAGCGGATCGCGACGGAAGATGACCTCCATCGCGCCGCCGTTGCCACCGTTGTTGCTCGCAGGAACGTTGCCGCCCTTGGCCGAGACATTCTTGGCGGGCAATACCGTGTTGGTGATAAAACCATCGTTCAGCGCCTTGCGCCACTGGGTCTCGAAGTCGCCGCCCTGCATCTTGCCCTGCCATGCGGATTCGTTGGACGCCGTGATCGCAGCGCCCGAATATCACCTCGTGCTTCTTGACAATGATCGCGTGCGCGTGCTCGATACGCGAATTCCGGTGGGCGAAATCGTGCCGGTGCACACGCATCGCTGGCCGGCAATTTACTACACGATTGCGCCGGGCGATTTCGTGCGCCGCGATGGCCAGGGCAACGTTTTGTTCGATAGCCGCACAGTGCCGGGAATGTTAACGGCGTCGGCCGCGAATTTCATCGAATGCCTTCCTCCGCACTCGGTGGAAAACGTCAGTCCCGGTGAGATACACCTCATCAGCGTAGAGCTGAAAGACTAACGCCGGCGCTATTTACCTTCCAGGCCCTGGGTCAGCTCGATGCGCGTACCCACTGGATCGATGATGAAAGCGATCTTGAGCCCAATGGCCGGCACATCGCGAAACGACATGTCGAAAGCCATCCCATCGGCTGCCAGCTTTTTGCAGAACGCATCCAGATCTTTGATCTCAAACCCGATGTGATCGAGCGTCCTGCCCTTGGTGGGTGCGGGAGCTTCCTTGGCCATCAGGAAATCGACTTCGCCGTCAGGGATTTTCGCGGCCGGCAGGTTGCGCCGCGTGGAGGCCTCGGCTCCAAAAGTTTTGACATACCAGGCCTGGAGAGCCGCGGGATCAGTGGTCATCAAGTGGATGTGATGAAAGATCACCGGCGCGGAGATGGATGGATCCGCAGCGAACTCGACTCGCACTTGGTCGGGGAAGGTCACGATCATCTGGTCCTTCTTGTTGTCGAAGACCGCCGGGATATTGGCTGCGGCGAGCTTGGTCTCGAGAGCAGCGTAATCTTTCACCAGGAAGCCGATGTGATTGGCGGTGGAACCGTTGGAACCCTCGGTCGCATTGGCTTTGGTGACGATGATGAAGATGCCGGGCATCTTGACGAGATTTAGCGGTCCGGCCTTCAGCGTCGTAGCGCCGAGTACGTCCACCCAGACTTTGATCTGCGCGTCGGGATCGGGCACGGTGAGATGAATGTGTCCCAGCGAGACTCCCGCTTCGTTCGGCGGTGCGAGCTGACCAAACAGAGACCCGGCCGTCGCCGCCAGCAGATAGAGCCATCGCATGGGCGATATCCTATCATGGATGTGTCTATGACTAACCTGATTAGAATTCTCTTGTTGTCGTCCCTCGCGCTCGCAATTGGACGGCTTCCCGTGAACGCTCAATCGAAAGGAACCGCCAAGGCCGAAGGGGGCGGGTCGCTGGTGGAACGCGGCAGATACATCGTGGAGAACGTGGCGATGTGCGAACTGTGCCACACTCCGCGCGACGAGCATGGCAATCCCGACAAGGGTCGCTGGCTGCAGGGCGGTCCGGCGCAATTGCGGCCTTCCTACCCCTCACCGTACTGGGCGCTGGTTGAGCCGAAGATTGGCGGCGGGCCTCCGGGCAGCGATGCCGATTTCATCCGGCTACTGACCACGGGAATCTCTCGTACCGGTAGTCCGCCGAATCCGCCGATGCCGCCGTTTCGCATGACGCGGGCGGACGCCGAAGCAGTGCTGGCGTACTTAAAATCGCTGCCGAGGTAAAGTTCTTACTCGCCCCAGGAACGTTCGAGCATACGCGAATATTCGCCCGAGGAATACAGCTCGAAATCGAATTCGCGGGAGTTGAGCGGCGTGAAGTCGCACTCGCCTTGCTTGTTTGGAAGATCTGATCGGCGATAACGGAAATAGGAGCGAACAAATTCGTCGGACAGCACTTCGCGCGGCGGCGCGTCGGCGAACATGGTGTGCAATCCGAGCGCGCGGCTGAAGATCGACTTGTAGTCGGCCACGCCCCACTTGCGCAGCTTGGCCTGCACGGCTAGAGGGCGCGTCCTGAATCAGCAGTTCGGCGAAACTTTGGATAGCAGATGCCGCGTGGAAGAGCATCCTGATTACGCTCGGCGAATTCGAGACATTGGCTCGATCCAGCGCGCCAGATCTTTACCCACGTAATAACAGCATTCGCAGTTCGGAATAGCGTCCGTCGAGCAGAGCGCGATCCAGATCCTCGCGCGTCGCTTCGCCTTGCGGCAACAGGCCCTGCAGTTTCAAATTGGCGCGCGAGCTTTCCACCAGTTTGCTGGGGCCGCCGGCATCGGCGAAGGGATGAAGAATGAGCGGTGGTAGCGTCCTGACGATGCCGGCGTCAGGGCCGGCGCGGTTCCGAAGGAGATTCAGGATGCCATATCTGAGTTAAGTATGCGGACTTACTTCCGCTCGGTCAGTAGTACCTTGGCTTCAATTGTTTGGGTCCCCCGGAGAACCTTCACAAGTACTTCTTGGCCAGGATTTCTGGCCCGTAGCGCGTAGGTAAAATCGTACAGATTCTGGATGGGCTTGCCGTCGAACTCGATCAGAATGTCGCCGGCCTTTGAGGCCGGCCTTGGCGGCGGGCGAACCGGGCCGCACGTCGGCGAACCTTACGCCGTTGGGGAGTTCGGTGAAATCGGGAATGCTGCCGAAATCGGGGCCGTAGCCGCCGCCGGACACTTTGCCGGAGTGCGGATTGGCGACCTCGCCGCGGAGGCTGCGTCTCGGCTACGCGGACGAATTGCGGCCGGGGCGAACCATCGATCAGGTGATCGGTGACGTCGGCGACCAGGTCCAGCAGCCGGACGGCGTCGGGGGCGTCGATCTTGTCCCAGGTGTCGCTGGGCTTGTGATAATCGGCGTGCAGGCCGGAGAAGAAGAACAGCACCGGCACCTGCTTGGTGGTGAACGAGGTGTGATCGCTCGATCCGTAGCCGGCCTTCTCGGTGACGATCGGCTTCGAAATCGTGCTTGGGCGCCAGTTCGCTTGAGCAGCGCGGCGAAGGTGGTGCCGGTGCCGACGCCGCCGACGTAGACCTTGCCGTCGCGAATGCGGCCGATCATGTCCATGTTGATCATGGCGACCGCGTCTTGGAGCGGCAGAACCGGGATGATTGACGTAGTAGCTGGAACCCAGCAGTCCCAGTTCTTCGCCGGCGAAGGTCAGGAACAGAATGCCGCGCTTGTGTTTCGGCTCGCTGCGAGAACCAGCGCGCCAGCTCGATGACGCCGGCGGTGCCGGAGGCGTTGTCGTCGGCGCCGGGATGGACGGTTCCGGCCAGCGAGGGCGCCATGGAGAACTGCTCGCCCAGGCCGAGATGATCGTAATGCGCGCCGATGACGACGTACTCGCTGGTCTCGCCAGGAAGATAGGCGCCGACGTTGTGGACCGTTTTCACTTCGCGCCCGATGTCGACGTCCATGTCGAGGCGCAGCGTTTCGGGCAGAGCGAACGATTCCGGATGCAGGTCCTTGTCGATGTCCGCTCTCGATGGCTTCCAGATTCTTGCCGCTGGGCGCCAGCCACTGGTTCACCACAGTGGCCTTCACCTGCACGAACTCGATGCCCGCATTGTCGGGGCCCGCGGTGGCGCCGAATTTCTCCAGATCGTCGGCATCGCCGGAATGCGCGGCGACATCGTTGACCAGCAGCACGGCCTTGGCGCCGTGAATCTTGGCATTGGCCGCTTTGCTGAAGATCTGCGAGTGCGCGGTGTAGACCTTGCCGTCGAACACGCTCTTGTCGTCGAACTCCTGCGGTTCGTGGCGCAGCAGCAGAACGATCTTGCCTTTGACGTCGAGGCCCGCGTAGTCGTCGTAATTGTACTCGGGCGCGGTGATGCCGAAGCCGGCGAACACCACGTCGCCGGAAACGTCGCCGGCCGCGGAAAGATTCAACGGAATAAAGTCATCCTGGATTTGAAGCGCATTGCGGCTCTGTCGCCGGCGGTGTAGGTCACGATCTCGTTCTGCTTGCCGAGGCGGGCGCTGGTGGTAACGTCGAAATCCTGGTAATAGCTGTCGCCCGAAAGCGGCTTCAAGTTCATGCTACGGAACTGATCGCGAATGTAAGCCGCGGCCTTTTCCAGCTCCGGCGATCCGGTGGCGCGGCCGCGCATCTCCGGGGACGCCAGATACTTGATGATGCCGAGATATTCGGTCGCTGCTTACGTTGGCGGCAACCAGGCCGCCGGCCACCAACATCAGCAGCTACGGTGCGAGTGCGCATGTTACTTGTTCAGCGGCGAAGGAATCTTTATTTCGCAGCATTTGTCATCGGCGGGGGCCGGACTGTCTGGCGTGGTCTTCTGATAGTTCAGCTCGCCATTGATGATCTGCTGCGATGTTCGGCCAGGGATAATTGCCAACCAGGCGGCGGCCGTTCAAAAAGATAGTCGGGGTGGCGTCCACGTGCAGCGAGCGGCCTTCGGCCATGGATGCGTCCACTTCGGCTTCGGTGGCCTTGGTATCGATGCAACGGCCGAGTTGCAAGCCGTCGAGATCCGGGGCGGTCTTGGCGAAATCCATTACCTTGGCTTTCAGATTGTCGGGCTGAATCTCGGTCTGATGCTCGTAAATCCAATCGTGATACTTCCAGAACGCAGCCGGGCTCTGCTGATAGACGCATCGGCCAGCGATGGCCGCCGGCCTTGGCCCAGGGGTGGATCTGCTCCAGCGGAAAATCCTTGAAGAAGACGCGCACCTGGGTCGGAAATTGCGTGGGTAGGTTTGCGCGCAGGGTCTTAGCTTCCTCTTTGCAATTGGGACACTCGAAATCGCCAAACTCGACCACCGTGACGGGAGCGCTGTCCGCGCCGAAGCTGGGGGATCCGCCGGTCTTCAGTTTGTCGAGGTCTTCCTGGAATGGATTCTGTGCGAAGTTATACACCACGCCGCGAATGATGTTCTGACCGTTCTTGGTGATGTAAAACGTTTCTTCCTGCGTGCGGCCCTGATAGCTGAAGTGAACGTCCACTTGGAGCAGGTCGGCGGCGGAGGTGGGCTTGGGATCGTCGATCTTGACTTGAACTTCGGGAATGACCGCGAGCAGATGGCGAACGTAGGTCTCCAACTGAGTCTTATCCAAGGCGGTTGCGTGGGCGGATTTTGGCTTCTCTTGCGCGGGAATCGCGGGAGGCAAGCACAGACAGAGGGCTGTGAGGGCGGCAAGGCGCATAAATCGATTGTAGCGCGGCTGTCTCGTGGGCGGCCTATTCGCCCCGGATCAGGTCTTCGTATTTCTCGCGCTTCCGAACCACGCGAAAACGATCGCCTTCCACTAGAATCTCAGGCGGGCGCGGGCGGGAATTGTAGTTGGATGCCGCGACGAATCCGTAAGCGCCGGCAGTGCAGACGGCCAACAGGTCGCCAGGCATGACGTTCGGCATTTCGCGGTCGCGGGCGAGAAAATCACCCGATTCGCAAACCGGACCTACGACGTCAGCCGTGATAGTGCCGGCCTGATTCTCGCGTAGAGGAACAATCTCGTGATGCGATTGGTAAAGCGCCGGGCGGATAAGATCGTTCATGGCGGCATCCACGATCACGAATTGGCGCTCGCCATTCGTCTTGCGATAGAGCACGCGCGTCAGCAGCAGGCCGGCCTCGGCCACGATGGAACGGCCCGGCTCGATCAAGATCGCAAGACCATGCCCGGCAGTGCGCTGGCACATGGCCTGGATGAACTCGCAAATGGAAAGCGCCGGAT
>CAVREJ010000002.1:0-40832 GCA_963720135.1 uncultured Acidobacteriaceae bacterium | reverse complement strand
AGCAACTAAATATGAAAAGCAGGCGTGCGAACTCCGCGATCAGCGCACCTCGCGTGCGATTTTCCTCCGCATAATTTGAAGCTATCCGCTCTGTTCCTTCGTACATGACGCAGGAGGCACACAATCAACCCCCGTGACAACCTCGGAGAAGATCAAAGAACGGCTCAACTGGTTTCGGACGCGTCTCAAAGAAACGAAGCATACGCCAAGAACGCAGCGACGCTACCTCCAGGTGGCACGCCACTTTCTGTTGCTTCTGGACAAGCGATCGGTGACGTTGGAAACTGCGGCGCCTCCCGATGTGTCCGCATTCATTCACCACGAACTCATTCTTTATAGACGGCAGCAAGGTCGGCCGCCAAGAAACGTAGTCGACTGGCGATGTGGTCTAACGCCAGGCATCCATTACTTGCTGCGGTTGGTCCAGGGAGTGTGGCCGCCGACGCGTCCGGAGCAGCCCTGGCTGGCGCGACTGAAAGAGGAGTTGCAACGTGACCTTGCGAACCCGAAAAACCGTGCGAACCACCTTCGTCGTTGTAGGGACTTCCTAAAACACTTGGAGACGCAGGGCACCTGTATAGAAGAAGCGCAAGCTATTCACGTGACCAGCTTCGCTGAAGCCAAGCTCACGGCTTATCGGAAGCGGCACAATCGATCCCCGCGGTACACGCAGCGTTGGAAGGTCGCTATCGGATCGCCTGTCCGACGGCTGCTGCGGCTGGTCAACGGTTGCTGGCCACCCGGCAGTCGGCCTGATCCCTCACTGGAGCGGTTTCGACAGCTTCTCACCGAACAGCGTTTCCAGCCCGCAGTGATTCCATCCCAGGTATCTGCGGTCCGGGTATTCCTGCGCTTCTTACAGAGCCACTCGATTGCGGTAGAAGCGGTAACACCCGAGGACGTGACATCGTACCTGGAATCGCGGCTCGCTGAGTTTGAGCGCAAGTACAAACGGCATCCTCGGAGTGTATCCATATGGCGCTACTGGCGGACTGGTCCGATTCGGCGCTACTTGCAGTTGGTCCGTGGGCAGTGGCCGCCAGAGAAACGCATCGAGGGTGAGCTGGATGTGTTCCGGCGCCAGGTCTGCACGGGCTATGGACATTGGCTAACTGATTTACACGGGTTGTCGCAAGAGACCCTGCAAAAGAACGGGCATGCCGCGGGCGTGTTTCTCCAGTGGTTAGGGGATCGCGCCAGCTTGAAGTTGCTACGTACCCTGACGGTCGCTGACATCGATGCATTCCTTGCCTGGAGGAACCAGGGGTTGAGAAGAGCGACCCGATGCGGAGTGGTGAACTGTCTGCGCAGCTTCCTGCGTTTCCTCTATGCGGAGGGATTCATTGAGCGGGACCTCGCGATCGCAGTAAATCGTCCTATCCTCTATCGCAATGAAAACATTCCGTCGGCATTCACCGATGAGCAGGTCAAACAGCTTCAAGACTGTACGCGCAACGATCCCACACCGCTTGGATTACGCGACTACGCCATGCTGCTCCTGGTGGTTACGTACGGACTGCGCGCCGGCGAAGTGGTTCGCCTGAAGCTGGAAGACATTAACTGGCGCCGGGAACAACTAAGGATAAAGCAGTCGAAGACAGGTACCGACTTGCTATTGCCACTCATGCCCGCAGTTGGCCAAGCCATCCTCAACTACCTCCGCAAGGGACGACCGCAGACATCTCTGCGTGAGGTTTTCATTAAGGTAAAAGCACCTCTCGGTCCCTTTGCCCGCGGGTCCAGTCTTTACACGGTGTTCAGCCGTCGCATCCGGCAGGCCGGTATCAAGACAGAAGGTAAGCGCGGACCACACGCCATCCGCTACGCGCGGGCAATGAGCCTGTTGCGGGCGAGCGTCTCGCTGAAGTCGATTGGCGACGTTTTGGGCCATCGCTCCTCTACTGCAACGCAGGTGTATCTGAAGCTGGCAACCGAGGACTTGCGATCAGTGGCGCTGGCCGTGCCTGGGGAGACGGAATGAGCAAGGCTTGGCCTGATCGAGAACTGGCTCTGCTGCGGCGATACGTAGCTGAGTTGGAACTGGATCGCGAGGGACCGCGCGCCGGGAAGCCGTACGAATCAGTTCTCCGCCGCTTTCAGATGTTCGTGATGGAGCGCTCCGCCCAAGGATCCCTGGACAGAAAGATGGTAGAGGCATGGCTGCGCGAGTGTGTGAAGCGGTCAACGCTGGACATGGCTGTCCGACGCGCGCAGATCGTCTCCGGTTTTCTGGATTGGCTTGTCCGCAGCGGCTACCTAGCTGCAAACCCGTTTGCTGAGATCCGGTGCGTCTATCGGCGACAGTCCACCGCCGCCATTGTGCGTGCGCTGGTGAGCCCCGATCCTGAGTTGGCCTTGGAGCAGATTCGCGGCCTTCCTCGCTTCGGAAGCCATCTCGGGCCCATCATCCAGGCCCACGTAAAACGCATGAAGACGCTCGGGCTCCGGTATCACGAGAGCCCGTTCCTGCGCTTTGATGAGTTCCTTCAGCGCCGGCCGGGTGCCGCGAAGGAATCGTTGACGACTGTGGTGGAAGAGTACGCCAAGCTGGCGCCATCGCCCGCTGCCCACATGGAACGCGTGAAGGTGGGACGCGCCATTGCCAGATCTCTTCAGCGCAACGATCCCACGGCCATGCTGATGAAACGCGACCACATGATCGTGCGCGAAACCCTTCGCCGACGAAAGAAACCGTACATCTTTACCAAGGAACAGCTCCAGCACTTGTTCCAATCCGCAAAGGAATATCCTTCACCGAAGGCTTCTCTGCGGCCACTGTCCTTGTACACCATGTTCGTTCTGGCTTATTGTGCCGGACTCCGAATGGCAGAGATCGTCGGCCTTCGCCTCGGCGACATTCGCGAGGCCAGCGACACCATCGACATTCGAGATACGAAGTTCTTCAAGTCACGGCGGCTTCCGTTGAGCCCGAGCGCCATGGCAGTCCTGCGCCGCTACCTGCTGGCCCGGCACCAAGCGCTCGCTCCCACAGATGCCGACAGCCCTCTGTTCTGGCACCAGAAGGGCGGCTACGCCTACATCACTGCCAACCACCTGATGCGCCGTGTGATGCGCAGCGCCGGACTCAAACCCGATACAGGTCGCGCCGGTCCGCGGATCCATGATCTGCGGCACAGTTTCGTCGTGCATCGGATGATCGAGTGGTACCGGGAAGACGTCGATGTCCAAGCGAAGCTGCCTTACCTCTGGACCTACCTCGGCCATCGTGACCTGCACTCCACCCTGGTTTACATCACGATTACCCAGGAACTGCTGCATCGCGCTAGCGAGCGGTTTCGGGTCTTCGGCGCCCATGTCGTGAAGCCTCATGAGGAGACATAGCGTGAAAACCAGCAACGCCTTGCTGCCTCTGCTGCATGCCTATTTTCATGACTGGATGGCCAGCCAACGGAGTGCATCACGTCATACCATCCTTTCTTATAGAGACACGTGGCGGCTGTTTCTGCGCTTCGTGGCGAAGCGTAACCAGCGTGACGTTGCGCGGCTCACCTTGGCTGACCTGAGCGACCAGCAAGTGCTCGCTTTTCTGGACGATCTTGAGAAGACCCATGGTAGGACCATTAGCACTCGGAACTGCCGGCTTGCCGCGCTCCACAGCTTCTTCGGGTTCGTCGCTGATCGAGACCCGCTGTCCGCCGGGCAGTGCGCGGCGGTTTTGCACATTCCGAACAAACGTGCTCCGAAACGAACCAGCACTTATCTGGAGTCAGAAGAACTTGGGGTGCTTATGGCCCAGCCTGATCGGAAGACCAAGCTCGGCGAGCGTGACCATGTTTTACTGGCCGTCCTCTATAACACCGGTGCTCGCATCGCGGAGGCACTCAACGTTCGCCGGAGCGACATTCGCTTGGACTCTCCCGCGCAGGTGCGTGTTTGTGGAAAAGGACGTAAAGAGCGCATCTCGCCTTTGTGGCCGGAAACGGTTGAGCTTTTGGTCGCGTTTTTGAAGCGAAACCCCGTTGCCCCCGACGAAGTAATATTCCGCAACCGCTACGGCAACCCCCTGGGTGCTTCCGGTGTGCGCTTTCGGCTCAAGTGGTACCTTCAGGCGGCCGCGCAAAAAACTCCTCGATTGAGCGAGAAACGGGTTTCACCCCACACCCTGCGGCACACGGCTGCAGTTCACCTGCTTGCCTCGGGCGTTGATGTCTCCATCATCCGGGACTGGATGGGCCACGTCAGCTTGGACACGACAAACCTTTACGCACAAGCCAACCTGGAGACGAAACGTCGGGCCCTCGAAAAGGCTGATAGTGTGTTGCGGCCGACGCCGACACCTCGTTGGAAGCGCGACGCCGATCTGCTGGCATGGCTCGACTCCCTCTGAGCCAGTTGCCCCTCGAAAGGGCGAAATCACCCCAACCTGCCGGTGGCCGGTGAGGCGAAATTATGGCGAGCAAGAGCCATCCTGTGCCCTCTCAAGCAAGCATCTCCGCCGGTTTGCTGCACATAATTAAATGCTGCGCATAACTGAGATTATGGCGAGCTCGCCATAATCTCAGGCCGACAGTGCATGACAGCCGAAAGCTCTTGTCGTGGCTGTTCCGCAGGCCGATGGCGAAACGGCATCCGTCAAAACCGGAACTCAGGTCCATCACTCCGAACATCTTCATGCCGTCCGCGGATACCGCGTACTCCTCCCGGACAACACCAATCTGTCGGAAGCTGAGTGCTTCGATTAGCTTCTCCACGACGGCGATATGCGGAATGGGTTTGTGTGTTGCTGTGGCCGCCGGCGTCGCCACTCGGGCAAGTTCATCCCGGGTCAGCTTTGTGCCATAGGAGCACAGCGTCATCGTTGGAGCGGGAGCGGGTACCGGGGTTGTTAAAAGTCCAACTGGCTGCTCCTGCTCGATCAAATTCGTCTCTTGCATCGCATTCTGGGAGCGATTCTGTTAGGTCACGCGCTCCAGTGGCAGCTTGCCCATCTCATTCGCCTGTGCCTTGAAATCCGCACGTTCGTGTTCCTGCGTTGCCAGGAACCTCAACTTGTTGGATAGCGCTTCCGCCGGATTGGCGGTTTCCGTGGATTGCTGATGCTGTTTCCCACGGCTGTCGCGCCAGCTAAACCAGATGAACGGCGAGTTGGAGCGCCAGCGCAGACCGCGGGGCAGCTTGGGCCGTTTGGTGCCCTTCATGACGTGTGTTTTCGCACGGGTCACCAGCGCCGTCAAACGCCCGCTCTGCGCGTCACCCTTGCAATACCAATCGCGGCAGACAGCAGTCCAAGGCCGCGTTATTCCTGGGAGTGCAGCGAGGTGGAACAGTATTCCACGGTGTGCGCGAAGTAAAAGTCACCACTAATTGTTACCACTGGCCGTTTTTGCGCGAAGTCCGGAGAGGTAAGTGCTTGATAATAAATTGGCTGCCCCCCAGGGATTCGAACCCCGATATGCTGATCCAGAGTCAGCTGTCCTACCATTGAACGAGGGGGCAGAAACTGGCCCACAGTGAACGCGCGCTGGTGCATGCGCACTAATCGGATTGTATGGGTTGCGCGAATGGAGCGTCAACTTCGCAGCGTTGGCACGTAGTGTCCTATTACGGAGTTAAGACACCACCCATTGGCACATCATCGGCCAGATTCTCGTATCCTACAATTCTGTGTGGATGCACGCACGGCCCGGATTCTTGTCTCGCGCGCCGGCCCACGGCAAACGGATAGAATGGACATCAGTCTATGTGCCGGGAGACAGGTTTATGTCATCAGTCATTAGCACCGTCGCATTCGCGACCGACTCAACGGAGATCGCGCGCCGTCCGCTTGAGTCCGAGCACTGCGCCTTGATCGTGGTGGACATTCAGCAGAAATTACTGCCTCCCATCCTCAACAAAGAAATGTTGGTGAAGAACTCGCAGATACTGGTGCGCCTGGCGAAGATTTTGTCAATTCCAATCATGATGACGACGCAATACAGCAGAGGGTTGGGCGCAACTGTCCCAGAAGTCGCTTCCCTGCTGCCGGAAGTTGCGGCCATCGACAAACTAGAGTTCGGTTGTTTCGGCAGCGATGTCTTCCGCGCCAGCCTCAAGGCGCTCCCCGGCAATCGCAACACCTTATTGCTGTGTGGCATGGAGACGCACATCTGCGTCATGCAAACCGCGCTGGGCGCGCTCAATGATGGATACCTGGTGCATGTTGCCTCCGACGCGGTGAGTTCGCGCGCGGAATGGAACTGGCGTATCGGGCTCGATCGCATGCGTGCGGCAGGCGCCGTCATCTCTTCCACCGAGATGTTGATGTATGAACTGCTGCGTTGTTCAGGGACGGCGCAATTCAAGGAACTGCTGCCGTACCTGAAGGACTAGCGCAGAGTCAAAGTATGCCAACCCGTAGTTGAAACCGAGAACAATCTGGATCGTTCGTTTTGGTATGCGTATTACGTTTGTGAATTTTGTGCTATGCTCGTTTCCGCTTCAAGGAGCCCGCCATGGGACTGGTTCGCACCGGAGTCGCACTTGATTCTGATTTGTTGAAACAGTTCGATCGGTTCATCCGGGGAGAAGGGTACGACAATCGATCGGAAGCCTTTCGCGACCTCATCCGCGATCGTCTGAACGATGCCAGCTTGCAGTCGGGCGATGTATTTGTTGTGGGCGCTGTGACCTTGATCTACGACCATCACCGGCGCCTGCTGCCCGACAAGCTGATGGAGCTGCAACATAAGTACCACGAAGTCATCATCTCAACCGTGCACTCGCATCTCGACCACGACATGTGTCTCGAAGTGGTGGTGGTCAAAGGGAAGCTCAAAGATGTACAGGACTTAGGCAGTCGCCTGATCGGCCTCAAGGGCGTGCAACATGGCAAGCTGGTAATGAGTTCTGTCGAAGCATACGCCAGGCGATCGGGCAAACACTCTGGCACAAACCCATCCACACATCGGCACTTGCACTAGAAGGCTATGGGAAAAAGCCTAGGGATGCATCTCGTGCGGAGGTAGCACGAAATGACAAACGGTACTACGTCTGTCGCTTCGACTCCCAAAGCGTATTCTCACATGCGTTACTTTGCCCTGCTTCGGCGGCATGTTCTTCGTCAATCGATGCAGCTTGCATTTTGCCTTGTGCTGTTCTCTACCTATGCTTTGGCGGATGCCGGAACGATTCACGGACGAGTCTTAGATCCTCAGGGCGCTTCCGTAGCCAGGGCCAAAGTCAAGTTGCTGAATGCCGCTGGGACCAAAATCGGCGAAACGGTCAGCGATCAGGACGGAAATTTCGTGTTTGCTGGTGTCGACCCCGGGGTCTACAGGGTAACGGCCGAAGATCAGTCCTATGTCACCGCGGTGGCGAGCGTCTCCGTGGCTTCCGGCCAGCAGCAGCAGCTAACCGTACAATTCCAGCAACTCGTTTCGGCCCAGCAACAAGTTACGGTCGTCGCGTCTGTTCCCGCGCTGGAGACACCCGATCCTGCGCAAACGGTCGTGATTCACGACCAGGTTTTGGACGCTAATCCCGGGCGGCCGGGCGCTCCCATCTCTATCCCCGGGTTGCCGATTGAAACTGCCTCGGGCGGAATCAAGGCGCCACAGTACTTTGCGCCGGGAGTAGCCGGAGATCACGGGGAGCCCATCGCTCAGTACTTTCAGATCGGCGACTTTCTCTTTCCCAACAACCTCCCTGCTAACGCGCACGGCAATGGATATGCCGATCCCAACGTCCTGATTCCTCCGATCATCGAAGCGGTCACCATAGACGGCGGCGCCTTCAACGTCCGCGAGGGCAACAATGCCGTCGATCTGGCCGCCAACTACGTTCCCCGCCGTCGTGTCCTCAGCTTCTTTCAGCTCACGGGTGACTACCGTGACGCGGACTTGATGGCGGGTTGGAGTTCATCGAAGCCGCACGTCAACGAATGGATCGCGCTGGAGGTCTCCTTCGGCAACGGTTTCCTGGAGCGCCTGGAGCATCGCCAGCAATACAAACTGAACGGATTTCGTCAGTTCAACCTCGGACGCCATCAATTGAGTTTGTTCGGCATCGGATACTACGGTTCCTCATACGTTCCCGGCCTGATTCCGATCACGATTCCCGTGCCTGGCGACACCATCGACAGTCGTCAACTCGACTACACGCATAACGCCCTCCTGGTCGCCAGCGATAACTGGAAGCTCGACGAGCAGCGCCAATTTTCCTTCTCCGGATTCTTCCGCAACTACTCCCTCACCCTACGGTCGAACTTCGGCGATGGCCTGATCCAGCAGAGCGAAAAGCGTAACGTTTTTGGCGGCGAGGCCATGTACATTCAGAGCGTGCGTCCCTGGCTCGCCGTGCTCGCCGGGGTTGACCTGCGCCGCGACGCGCCGCACGATCTATATCTCTATCACATCAGCGATGCGGGCCAGTACCAGCTCACGACAAGCAACAACTTAACCTTGTCCTTTGTCGAGCCCTTTATCTCCGTTGATGGTCCTATCAAGAAACACTTCCACTACAACCTGGGCGTCCGCCAGGAAGAGGTCTGGATGAACAACCTGGACTTTCTCCATCCCCAGAATTCCTTCGACAAGCTGGCAACACTGACTTTGCCCAAAGGTACTCTGAGCCTGCTGCCGCCCGACCGCTGGTATCTGCCAACCGTAGCCTTCAGTTACGGTTTTGGCTTCCATACCGAAGATCCTCGCATCGGCAATGGTACGGGGGTACCAACCCTGCTTGCGCCTTCGCGGGCGGAGCAACTGGTGCTTTCCAAGGTGATCAAGCAGACCCAGTTCTACGTGACGCTGCGACGAACCTCCAATTCCCAGGAACTGGCGAAGATCGATCCGGACACCGGCCTGCAGGAGATCGTTGGACCTTCCACGAACAAGGTCATCTCCGTCTCCGCGCAGAGAAACTTTCCGATTGGCACTATCTATGTTTCTTATGCGCAGGCGGACGCCCGGGACGCACTGACCGGTGAGCCGATTCCGGAAGCGCCCAGATTCATTTGGGACACGGTTGGGTCGTTGACCAAGCTGCCGCTGCGTCTGCAGGTCCGCGCCGAATATGAATACGTTCGAGCCAAGCCCCTGGGCGATGGGTTTGTGGGAGTACCGGTGACCGAGTTCCGCGGAGCCGTACTGCGCCCGTTTCTGGAGAATCGTGTCTCCATCGCGGCCAACTTCCTGGTTGCCAGCGGATTCACCGGGCAGACGACCGAAGTGCTCGCGTACCCGCCCGGTGTTGCCCCCGTGGAGCAAATCGTCGGCATTCCGCTCAAGTCCTATATCAGTGCCAGCTTCACCTACTACTTCAAGAAATGAATATCCTGCCCGTCAGTCTCTTCAGGCCGGCCGTGAGCGCGACTTCTGAGAGCTGCTTTTGGCCGCTGGGTGGACGGACGGCCTGAAGGCCGTCCCCTTCCAGAACCGGGCGAGTCGGAGTTCCGCCTAATGCTCGTGTTCGTGTTTCGAGTGAGAATGCAGATGCGGGTGGGTGTGCGTTATCGTCCCATGGGTATGCCGATGGGCGTGCACGAGATTGGCGCGCAGCAACAATTCGTAGTTCGACAAGATCTCCGTTGGCGTGCTGCTCGCGCCGACCTTCCCCTCTTCCAGCACAATAACCCGCGTCGCGATGTCCTCGACAATCTCCAATTGATGGGTGGCGGCGATCACGGTTTTTGACGACCCTTTCCACTCCTGAATCAAGTCAATGAGCTGGCTTTGGCTGCGCGGGTCGAGGGTTGAAGTCGGCTCGTCCAGCAAAAGAACATCAGGATCGAGCACGATTACCGAAGCTAGTGCGACGCGTTTCTTCTCCCCGCCGGACAGACGGTAGGGCGGACGATCGTGAAGATGCGCAATGCCCATCAGCTCCATGGTTGCAGCGACCTTCGACATCACCTCGTCCTTTGACCATTGCATTTGCAGCGGGCCGAATGCAACCTCGTCGAACACCGTCGGATTGAACAATTGCACATCGGGATTCTGGAAGACGAGCCCCACCCTTCTACGAAACGACAGCGCAAATGTTTCCTGTTGTGATGCTTCCGGCGTGAGCGACTGCTCGCCGAAACGAACCTCACCGCGCGACGGAAAACACAGAGCGTCGAGAATTTTCAGTAGCGTGGACTTGCCTGAGCCGTTGGCGCCCAGCAGCGCAACGCTTTCTCCTTCCGCGATCTGCACCGAGAGGCCGTGAAGCGCTGGAATGCCATCGTATTCGAAGTACACGTCCCGTAATTCGAAGACCGGCGGCATAACGGATCTACCTTCCTATCCAGACGGAGAGACTACCCACGAGCAGGAAGACCGCCAGTCCAAAATAGTCCCAGGAGCGCATGTGAAAGTCGGACAGAATTCGAATGTCCCCCCGGAATCCTCGGGACTGCATCGCAAGATAGACCTCGTTGCTCACCTCAATGCTCTTGCTGAGAAGAACGCCGGCGGTCCGGGCTGCCATGCGACGTCTCTCATTGCCCTTCAACACCCCTACCGTCCGGCTCTGGCGCGATTCGAACATCTGGCCCGCCGTTTCAACCAGCAGAAAGATATACCGATGCGTCATGGCCAGCATCATGATCACCTCCTGCGGTAAGCGAAAAGCCCGCAGCGCCTTGAGCACATGCGTCCAGGGAGTGCAGAGCACCAGTAAGGATGTGAACGTCACCGCAGTTTCCACGCGCGCGATCAGCAGCGTCGCGGTCTGCACGCCCTGCACTGTAATATGCACCGGTCCGCCCGCGAAAGGCCCCACCGGGTCTCCCGGAGTAAGAAAGATTGCGGGAAGCGCAATCACTCCGGTGAAACCCAGTACGACGAGCCAGACGCGCTTCGCCAGCATGCCAATGCCAACCTTCGACAGCATGGCGATAATCACCGCGACGACAAACAGAGCGGCGATCACGGGAATCCTCCGCGAGAGAATGGCTGCCAGGACCATCGAGAAAATTCCGATCACGCGCACCCGTGGATCGAGCGATTGCAGGAGTCCGGGTTGGCGGGCAATCTGCTCGGAAGTCATCGCGCGAGCCAAAGCGCGCGCGAAGCCGAGCATGGTCGAGGCGAGAAACCCACCGTGCGCCATCAGGAATCGCCTGCCATCCGTCGTCGTTCAACCCGATGCTGTGCTACCAGGGAAACCAGCAGCAGAACACCGACCGCAAACATGGCGGAAAGAAGATAGCCGAACCGTGGGCTCTTTACGAAAGCTGGCGCATAGGCTGGAAACGGTGCAGTCCACAGCGTAGAGAGCCGTCGCATTCCCGTAGGAATCTCCGACGATCCGCCGGAATTGATTACGGAGGACGCAGTGGCTCCGGAACTTTGCCGCCTGCCAAGCTCGGAAGGCGACCACTCGCCCCAGGCTTTTCCTGCGGCCAGTATTCCAAGTGGAGTGAGAACCATCAGCAGAGCGACTGCGATCCATAACCGTCGCAGTGAGTTCGTTTCAGCCGGGATGATTGCGGAGGACGCTTCCGTGGCCGCTTGCACTCCTGCGGTATTGCGCAGGAGAGCGGGATCAGCAGCCTGCAGATACGCGACGAGTCCTGCGGAGATTACCGCTTCAGCCATCCCGGCCAAAGTCAGGTGCCCGATCATCATGGCGGGCACCGCGATGCTCAACGGGTAGGGCGCGTACAGCGGCATTCCCCTGGCATCGTGGAAGAGCGCGGGTTGAATGCCAAACTCGACCGCGGCAATCAAGGCCGCGGCATTTACCGCGAGATACCCGGCGATAGCGGCCGCCACGACTCTTCGCCTTGATGTAATGCTGGCGCGGGCGGCAATCAATCGGTAGCTTGCGTAAGCAACCAGTGAGGCCACCATCGCCATGTTGAAACAGTTAGCTCCAAGTGTGCTGATGCCGCCGTCGCCAAAGAACAGGGCTTGGATCGCGAGCGCGATGGAGATGGCGAGAATCGACCCGGACGGACCGAGCACGATGGTCGCGATAGTGACGCCCAACGCATGGCCGGTAGTACCGCCAGGCAGCGGCAGGTTAAACATCATCACGACGAACGAGAATGCGGCAAAGACCGAAACCAGCGGTATGACGCGACTGAGCAGCATCCGCTTCAGGCGCTTCAGTGCCGAGTACCATCCCGCGATCGCGGCCGCATACAGCACCGCGCAAGTGGATGGACTTAAGTAGCCGTCAGGTATATGCATGGGGCCTCTGGCTCGGCGTATCTCATCCTAACTTATACCCGGCTTATTCTGGATTTGAAGGCAAAGGCCGGATAGCCGTGGCCGGAGAATGGCGTCAAGCTGAAACAAGGAAGAAACGGCGCAGCGCATGAAGGCAGAAGGTAAACATATTGAGCCCAATGGCAGATGCGTCAAGCCTCATCCGTTGCCGATCGAGGAGCGTATCGACCGACTGCCGTGGAGTGATCTGCAGCAATCGCTGGCGGACGCGGGATACTCGGTCACTCCTGAAGTGCTGACACCGGAGGAGTGCGTCGAGCTGCGCAACCTTTACGAACAGGACCAACTGTTTGGCAATAACGTGGTGCTACAGGTTAACATTAAAGTGCCGAATCGGGAATCACTATCCTGTTCTCCCTCCGTAGTCTAAGAACCCCTTGGAAATCAGTATCATCCGCGGGTATGAGGTTAGGCTTTTCCTCGCGAGCGTTCGATCACGCCTTGGAAGGGTGGCGGCCTCACTGAAAGAACTCTGTCATCTGGTTGGCGCTACCTGCGCCGTTGGGAATCGTGCTCACCCCCAGGGCGGTCATGCTCAATCCCAAGAGGCTGCGGTGGTCGTACATCACGGTGCCGACATAGTCTGGCTTCACGCTGGTTCCCACAATCACGGTCGCGACTTTTCCGCCGCCGTTGGTGTTGTCATCGCGCGATTCATCGGTGGTCACGACCAGGATGCCGCTCTGCTGGAACTGCGCGTTCGACAATAGCTGCGGGAGGTTACTGGACAGCCAGGCATCGGCAGCAGCGACTCTGGTTCCGATATCGCAATTCGAACCGCCGCCCGGACAGTCGTGAGCGTCGTGCTCGGCATCGGGAACGATGAAGGAATATGCGGGGAGTTGGCCGCCAGCGAGATCGGTTGCCAGTTGCGAGAAGTCAACAATGTTCATGTTCAGTTGCGATGGTGGCTGAACATCGGAGAAATAGGAAATTGGATTATGGCGCCGCAGGTAAGGATAAACATCGCCTCCGAGATAGCCTTGAGACGGCAGGCTTTGCGCATAAACCTTCCACGACTTTGACGTGGCAGTGAGTTCGCGCACCGCGTTGTCGATGGGAACGACTCCCGAGAAGTTGTCGTCGGTGCTGTAGGCCACCCCGGTGGTCATGACAAAGTAATTGCCAATCGAGGGATGAACGTTGGCGTAGTAGTTGCCGGCCAGGCCCCCTTGCGCGATCAGACTGTTGATGTAGGGCGCATTCGGACTACCCACGATGTCGCTGTAATCCGCGTTTTCCAATACCACGATTGCGAAATGTTGCACTTGAGGAATGCTGGGCCCGCCACCACCTCCGCCAGTACCTCCTCCACCAGTACCTCCTCCGCCTCCAGAGCCGGTTCCTCCACCAGAGCCACTGCCACCGCCCGAGCCGGTACCGCCGCCAGAGCTGCCGCTGCCCCCTGAGATGCCGCCGCTTCCCGTGCCGGCGGATGTACTGGTTGAGCTGCCACCACATGCCAGCGTGCTGCAGAAAAGAGCGACGCAGCAAATGAGCAAGAGAATCTTGATGTCAGGGACCCGGGGTTTCGCTGACTGCATTTCGCACCCCCAGGGTGAGATGCCAACTATCGGCGTGCAGGTTTCAAGCGAGGTGCTTCAACGGTTCAACCCGTTGGGCAGTAGCTGGTGTCGCCGCTTCGCGGCTCATGAATACCCTGTTCCACCATACAATCGAAAAAGCGCGATCGCTCGCGCCTTGTGCTTGCGTGCAAAAGAGCCAACTAACGTGGTCTGAAGAGATCTCGCTTCGAAAGACCCCGCTAATAAAGGCTGCTGAAAAAAGCGGCTTATCCGGGTGTTTGAAGGGGCGTACCTTTAGGGTGCGCCGTTACGGTCGTCATTTATTATCTCGAGCGGGCTTCAGCCCGCGAGCGATCCCATCCTAGGCAAGGACAGTTGAGCTTCAGCCCCTGAGGGTCGCGCTCTCGTCTCAACACCGAAGCCCCTCAGTGGCTGAAGCCGGCACAATTACTTCAGCTGACGGCACGGCTGAAGCCGTGCCCCTTCAACGCGCCAGATGCTCCTGAATAATCCACCTTAACAGCGCCCTCCGTGCACCCGGACAATTACTTCTTCGGCCGGCTCGCCGGGGGAATGATATTGTTCATCCGCAGGTATTCGACCATCTGACCGTAATGATCGTTGGGATGGCTGATCGCGCCCACCGCCAGTCCGAGCCGCGAAACCTTGTTGGGTCCGAATGGACTCTGAACCAGTCCCAAAACATTGTTCTCGTCGATGCTGTTCATCGCCTTGTGCAGGTAGGTGAATGAATCTTTCAGGAATTGGACCACATCCGCCTTCGACGTGATCTTGGCGGGCCCATTCTCGCCCTCCAAGTCGAGGGGCGGCTTCTCTCCGCAGAATTCCTGAGCCAAGCATGTAGTTGACCGCCGCAATATGTTTTACCTCCTCCGCGAAGGTCCGCACGCCTTTGAAGTCGCCCTGGGTGGGCGCAAAATTGAACTTGTCCTCCGGCATGGCTTCAGCAGCCGGAACCACTTCGTGCTCTACGCCGCTCAGCGAACGGTCAAGGACCATCGCGAAAGTAGGTCTCTGGTCGGGTTTGGCCTGCATGGCAGCTTGCGGAGTCGCCGCAGCCGCACTTCCAATCGGCGCGAGTGCCAACAACAAAATTCCCATTGCAACTTGCTTGTTCATCGAGTAAGCCTCCACTGAAAATGGTGTCTAGTGCGTAAGTCGTGGGCCGAAGAGCGTAGTAGGAATTCTACAGCGGTTTCGAAGTTTCCGTAGCTCACGCGGGCCTGAAGAGACTGTGTCGCAACCTCTGCCGTCCCTACGAGACTCGGTCTCATTTTCCACTTCACCCAGCGCTGAAGCGCTGGGCTAAGATCTGCCGCCCCATTCGGGGCTGGATTTTGATCGCTTACTTCCACTGCTGCAAATCGATACCAGGTCGCGACACTGTCTCTGAAGGCCCGCACTATCCGGATGCCGCCGCTACTCTAATCCATTGCCAGGGCGTTGGGATGGATTTCGACCGAACGCAGCCGGAACCACAACGTCGCCAGCATCCCCAGGGCCAGGCCAATGGCGGCGTACGACAGCGAACGCGCCATGCCGAACCGTTCTGCAACCTCGCCCCACAACGCGGCTCCGCCTGCCAGTCCACCCTGCAAAACCAGCAGGTACATCGAGATCGCGCGCGCGCGCATGTAGCCCGGTGACATGGTTTGTGCTGACACGTTCAAGCTGGCGAGGATTTGAATCCACGCAACCCCGGCGATCAGCATGGTCACTGAAAGCGCTGGAAAGTTCTGCCACCTGCCGGCGGCGAAGCTCGCGAATGCAAAGACCGCAGTAGCCAGCGAAACTAACACATCGGCGGAAAGTCTGCGCCGGAAGAACGGCATGACCGTGGCTCCCAGCAGGGCGCCTAATCCAAAGAAGCCCAGCAGCAGACCATAGCCTTGCGATCCAAAGGGGTGGGCCAGCAGCGGCAACAGCGCCAGCATTGCGCTCGCCGAAATGCTGAAGACGGCGCTGCGCACCAGCACCGCCTTCATTGGCGACGAGGTGCGCAAGTACCGAAAGCCCTCGAACATGGTGGTGAACATGTGGCCCAGTCGCATGGACGTGCGTCCCGGCTTGCGCCTCCATTGGTAGAGAAAATAAATGACGCCGAAGAACGACAGCGCATTCAGCAGAAATGCGATACCGGAACCGGCGACGGCGATCACCAGGCCACCAAACGCGGGACCGATCGCGCGGGCCACATTAAATCCAGCGGAATTCAGCGCAATCCCGGCGGCGAAGTTTTGGTGCGAAACAATCTCTGGCGTAATGGCCTGCCAGGCCGGATCGTTGAGCACTGCGCCAAAACCCATCAGCAGCGTAAACAACAAGAGCAGCGATGGAGTTACTTTGCCCGCGATGGTGAGAACCCCAAGTCCCGCCGCGGCGACTACCATCCACGTCTGGGTGAACAGCAGCAGCTTACGGCGATCCACGACATCGGCAATCGCGCCTGCTGGTAGAACCACCAGGAACACGGCAATGCTTCCGGCGGCCTGCACTAATCCGACCATCAGGGGCGACATGGTCAGCGAGGTCATCAGCCATCCGGCGCCGACGTTCTGCATCCAGGTGCCGGTGTAGCTTACGACTGCTGCGATCCACAGCGTTCGGAATAGAGGTTCGTGTAAGGGCCCGAGGACGGAGCGCCGTCGCGGCGTCACGAGAGGTATCGGTGGGATAGGCCCGAGTTCCGACATGGATTCAGACCCCTTGGGCGTCGCCGGGCCGGCAACTGGGGGAACAACTTGTTCCTGCCATGTTCCACTCGTGGCCATCGGGAGTCTGACCGCACAGTAGCCGAAACGTAAGCTGGTTGCGTCCACATTCGGACGCGGACGTTGCGAGTCGCTGACAAAGCGTGACCAGTTGCGCAGGCTCGGCTGAGCCTAAGAAAAAAGTCGTTGCGACAAACCGGACCGCAGATTCCGCGGAACTAAAGCGTGCGAGCGGCGACCTGACATCGAGTTGACTTGGCGGGATGAAGTGGCAAGAAATGAGCCCCGCAGGGGCGAAAGAGCTTAGCCCAGCGCGGAAGCGCTGGGTGAACTGCAAAGTAATACGGAGTCCCGTAGGGACGGCAGGGATTAAGACGCCGCTCCTGAATCGCCTCAGAACGACAAGATCAAACGGTTTACCACGGCGGACCTGAAGATGCGCCCCTTCCACGCCAATGCACCCGAGTTTCCCCGCGGATTGCGATATCATCCTGCCGCCTCCGCTCCCGCCGAATGCGCCGCGAAGGGCCACTCGCCCCGCCGCCACGAGCGCACAAAGTAAATCGCCAAACCGACCACAAGAATAACGACCGCATAGCGGATTTCGCGCAGAAAGTTTTGGCGTGCCACCAGAATGAAGATGAATCCTGTGATCGCCAGCAGCGCTGGGAGTGGATAAAACCACATGCGGAACGGCCGCGGCAAGTCAGGTTGACGCACGCGCAGCACGATCAAACCTACCGCCTGCACGATGAACTGCAGCAGGATTCGAATGACCACCAGCGCGGCAATCACATCGGCCAGGCGCAACAGGCAAAACAGCATGGCGACTCCGCCCAGTGCGAGCAACGAAACCGTAGGAAATCGGTGCTGCGGATGGATGCGCGCGAAGACTCGGAAGTAGTTGCCGTCGAGCGCCGCGGCGTAGGGCACCCGCGAATAGCCAAGCAACAGCGAAAACACCGAAGCGAACGCCGTCCACATGATCAATCCGGTTACTGCCCGCCCTGCCCAGTTCCCGTAAATCCGCTGCATGAACACTGACATGACATAGTTGCTCTGATCGCTGGAGTGCTGCGCCAGCTCTCTCCATGGGATCACGCCCAGCACGGCCAGGTTCATCAGGATATAGAGCGCAGCCACCGCCAGGATGGAAAGAATGAGAGCACGTGGAATCGTGCGTCCCGGGTCCTTCACCTCCCCGCCCAGAAAACATACGTTGTAGTAGCCCCAGTAGTCGTACGTAGTAAGCAGCATCGCCGCGCCCAGACCGGTGAAGAATTCGTGAGATAGGCGAAAGGCCCCAGGCGGGAAATCAAAAGCCAGGGCCGGGCGGAAATGCATGAATCCGGCCACGATGATCCAAGTCATCGCCAGCGCTCCTCCGACCCAAAGCAGTTCGGCGATTTTCGCAACCGCCGTGATGCGCCGGTAGAGGAGAAAAACTACCACAGCGCAAGTCGCGATCGCGACGAACGTTCCTGGCATCAGGATTACACGCGCCTCAAGGGCGCCCAACCCAGGCAGGCCGAGATGAAGGGTGCGTGCCAGGAGCGTATGGTCAAGTCCAGGCCACAGATATCCCGCGTAGTGCGCTAGTCCAATGCAGCCTGAGGCGACCGACAATGGCGCACTGAACGAGAGTTGCCAGATGAACAGGAACGACAGCAGCCGTCCCATAGTTCGAGGTCCGTAAATTTCTTTGAGGTAACGATACGAGCCGCCGGCTCCGGGCATCGCTGCGCCCAACTCGGCCCAGACAAGCCCGTCGCAAAGCGCGAAACCTGCGCCCAATATCCAGCCGAGCATGGCCTGCGGTCCGCCCGCAGCGCTTACGATCAGCGAGATCGTAATGAACGGTCCCACGCCGATCATGTCGATCATGTTCAGCGTGGTCGCGCCCGCCAGTCCGACGCCGCGAATCAGCTCGGGCTGCTCAGCCGGACTACTTTGGTTCATGTCCCACGCTCAGCAGGTTCACGTAGAGACGGATGGCTCCCGGCACACCGAAGGGCAACTGGCGGAAGAAGGCATAACCGGTGTACATGTAATAGCCTTTGCCGTACTGCGCCAGCAGCAGCCCGCCTTTTTGCGGCGGCTCGCCCGGATCATTGCAAGCCAAAAGCGGCGTGAAATGCGAATCCCACTGATCCATGAAGTACAAGCCGCGCTCCTGCACCCAGCCGTCAAAATCATGCTGCGTAATCTGGTTCGGGTAGTGGAATACAGGATTCTGCGGATCGAGGATGGTAACCGGCGCTTCTTCGACGGTCACCCGCTCGCGGCTGAGCTGTGCCGGATAGGGCAGGTAATGTCCGGCGTTGAATTCACCTGGTGATGTGTTGTACTGCACCAGCAGGGTACCGCCGTTGTGCACATAGTCAAGAAGCCGCTGATTGTACTTCTTCACATCATCGCGGGTGTCGTAGGCACGAATGCCCAGCACGATGGTTCCAAAGCGCGCGAGGTCGCCGCGCTCAAGATCGTCTGGGGTCAGTAGGGTGACATCCAAGCCAACCTGCTGCAAGGCAATAGGAATGTCGTCGCCCGCTCCCATGACATAGCCAATCTTCAAACCCTGCGGCACCTTCACTTCCACAACGCTGGCGCGCTGCAACCCGGGTTGGTAATAGAAGAAGCCGCCAAGATCGGGCCGCGTGACCAAGCTGTAGCCTTCGCCATAATCGCGACTGTTGGCATCCAGGAGTGCGCGCACTTGGTAGCGAGCCTCTTTTGCGCCATCGGGCAAAATTTTGAATTCGGCGGCTTGTTCGCCGGTCTTGCTGAAGTCGACGGGAGCCGACTGCGGTTCGACCTTCCATGCCGCCGGTACTTCAGGATGGACGATGCCATTTGCATGCGCCACGGTTGAGCGCACCATCACGCTCAACTGCGCCGACGGATTCGATCCCTCTGGAATGATCTGCGTAGCGGGCGAGGTCTCCACCGAGAACGGCGGCACCACGGCCAGCGGCATGGACCAGGCCTCGCCGTGGGTGTCGTGGACGGGCGTTCGCGCGAAGCTGCGAATCTCGCCTTCTTCGCCATTGACGCTATACACGGCACGCGCAACCACCGGCGGCGGAGGTAGCGCAAGAGTCACGTATTCAGGATTGTCGATCTGGTAGATGGTATCGGTCTCGGGATTATCGCGATGGAAGTAAGCTTTGGTGAGCTGTGCGTCGGCTGGTGGCGTTACCCGAAAGGTAAGCGCACATCCGTCGCCGGGCCCAATTCGCTTAGGCGCCTGGTCCATGAACAGCTCGGCTTTCCAGCCCGGTTGGAACGTCGAGGGTAAGCTGCTTCAGGTCGAGCGGAAGTGCACTCCCGTTGTGCAGCTTCGCCAGAAGCAGGAACGACTTCCCCGCCGTGATGACTGCAGCCAGCACGTCACCATTCGAAGTGGGAAAGTTTTCCGCCATCGGACGCCCATCGGGAGTACCCGGACCAATACCGAGATCGAGACCCAATGCCAGATTGGCAGCCTGCTCAAACTCCTCCTGCTTCGTGCGCAACGAAGCAAGCAAGTCAGCTTTCTCCGCAGCCGTCAGACTCGATTGTCCAACCTTGGTGATCAGAGTTCGCGTTAGGTCGAGACCCCGCAGCAGCGGCTTCCCTGCCGCCTGGTCGTTTGTCTGCGCTGCTGTGGTTGCCTCATCCACCGTTGTCGCGATCGCCTTCAGTTGCGGCCCTAGCCAGGGAGCTTTTGCTTGATCGGCGCCAAGGCGCGATGCCAGACCGGGCAACGAGGTGTCGATGCCATCGAAGAAATCTTTTTCATGCGCACCTGCTGCCAGCGCATTGGGCAATACCGAATCAATCAGCTTGTAGTAGCTGGTACGGCGACCCTCCGGAAGAGTCCATCCACCAGCCCCTTGCGAAAGCTGATGCTTCAGCCCCTTCCAGGCGAATTGCGCATAGGTTTCGCCCAGCAGTGGGTCAAATTGCGACGTGTCCAGTTCTATGGTCCAGTCTTCCGTGCCGCGAACATTGTCCATGTACAGCTTCTTCGCCTGCCACGGTTGCAGCCCTTCGCGAAGCTGTTCGGAAAAGCGCGCCGGATCGGCAGCCGCTCGAAACGCCTCCCGGGTGAGGATTCCCGAGGCCTGATGGTTGCCGTGGCCGTCGCGGCTGTTGCCCTGAAAGCGAGTGCAGATCACGTCGGGACGGAAGGTACGAATTACGCGCACCATGTCGCCGAGCGCCACGTCGTGGCCGTGCCACTTCTGGAAGGTTTCTTCCGCAGTCTTGGAGAATCCGAAATCGGCAACCCGGGTAAAGCGCTGCTCGACCCCGTAATAACGATCGGCCGCGAGCAACTCCAGAGTGCGAACGATACCGAGCTCATCCAGAAGATTGCTTCCAATTTTGTTTTGCCCGCCCTCACCGCGATTCAGCGTGAGCTGCAAGGCGGTTACGCCATGCCCGCGGGATTCCAGCGTGAGCATCCCGCCGTCTTCGTCATCAGGATGAGCAACTGTGTGCATGAGGCGAGCCGTGGTGTGCAGGCGGCGCAACATCTCCTTCAGCCCGGCGTCACCGGTATCGACCGGAAGCGGCTTGGTATCGACCCAGGGAGATGGAACTTGGGCGGAAACAGTCGTCGCCAGAAGCGCGAGGAGCAGGCACAGCCTGACAGCCGCACCTCCAATGGGTAGGCGATGGGTGGAGCATGCCTTGAGGCGTGCACAACTGCCGTCAGTTCTTGAATCGCGCTTTAGCGCCTGAGGTAATGGTTCCGTGCCCTCAGCGGCTAAAGCCGTCTTGTTTCCGAATCTTAACTGCACCGCTAAAGCGGTGCTCCACCCCATACACCAACTGTGAAAGTGCTTTAAGCGAAGAAGTGGGCTGTTACGATTAGAAAATGCCATCGGTTGTCTTGAGTTACCCGTACAACGGCTGAACGTACAGAGTACACAAACATGCGGCCCGGCGCACAACACTCTCTGTCATCTTGAGCGACGATTCCGGGTCGCCACGGCGACCCGGATGAGGAATCGAAGGACCCCTATAGCACTTCGAAAGCTTTCTTCCGCTATGCGAGTCCCTGACTCGGCGACCAGTCATCAAACGTACGCCTCATGTTCGTAGCACCACTTCCAGTCGCCGGATCCGAACGCCTGCATCACTGGATGTCCGGTTTCTTTGAAGTGCTTATTAGCGTGCTGACCAGCGGAAGAATCGCAGCAGCCGACGTGTCCGCAGGTCAGACACTTGCGAAGGTGCACCCACTGCAGGCCCGCGTCGACACAGGCTTGGCATACATCACTGCTGGCTTGCACGTTCGTGTTGGCTTGCTTCACATGCTCACACTTCGCCATGAGGCCTCCTGATAGGAAATATCTTTGTTGGATGAACCAGCACGTGGGGCAGATTCCTGCAAACCAGCGCACAAGATCGCGACAGCCGATCAAAACGGCAGCACGAACGGTTGTCTATAATGGACTTTCGCGACATCGCAATCGTGTGAGCTGTGAGTTAGCTCCGTCGACGCGTATTTGGCGGCCGTCGCGACGGATTCCTTCATGATTCAAACCCTATTCGGCAGTACCGAAGAAAAACCCAGTTTTCTGCAACGCATGAAAGAGGCGGTCACGCGGACGCGCGAGACCCTTAGCGAGCGCATTGAAGAGGTGGTCGCCATCCGCAAGGAGATCGACCGCGACACCCTCGACGATCTGGAAGCGACGCTTCTCACCGCCGATCTCGGCACGGCGACAACCTCAACCGTGCTGGCGGCTTTGCGCGAGAAAGTCGATCGCAAACAAGTCGGCAACGTCGATGAGCTGAAGCGTGTGCTGAAAGACGAGCTCCTCGCCATCCTGAATACCACTGACAACAGGCCGGTGCGGAAAGTTGACGGCGAGCCCGAGGTCATCCTGGTGGTCGGGGTGAATGGAGTTGGCAAGACCACGACCATCGGCAAGCTGGCGCACACTTTGCGCGGCCAGGGCAAGACCGTACTGCTGGCTGCCGCGGACACATTTCGCGCCGCAGCTATCGAGCAGCTCGAAATATGGGGCGACCGTACTGGCACCGAGGTCATCAAGAACAAGCCGGGCGGCGATCCGGCAGCGGTGCTCTTTGACGCGATGCAAGCCGCCAAAGCGCGCTCCACCGATTACGTCATCGTGGATACCGCCGGCCGACTACACACCAAGTCCAGTCTGATGGACGAGCTGGCGAAAATGCGACGCACCGCGCAACGACTCAGCGTCAACGCTCCCCACGAAACTTTGCTGGTGATGGATGCGACTACCGGCCAGAACGGATTGCAGCAGGCCCGGCTGTTCACGCAATCCGCGGGCGTGACCGGCATTGTGCTCACCAAACTCGACGGCACCGCCAAGGGCGGAGTCGTGGTAGCTATCTCGAAGGAACTTGGTCTGCCGGTGCGCTACGTCGGAGTGGGTGAGAAAGTTGGCGATCTGCTGCCTTTCAACCCGCAGGACTTCGTGGATTCACTGTTCAACTGAGGTTCTTTACACTTGACAATCACGTGATTATCACGTAAGATTTGCCCTTGGAGCTTGCTATGAGCATGCATGTTCACGAAGAAGTCTTAGCGGCGGCAAACCGAATTGGAGCTCTGCGTGGTGACTGGACTTTTACTCCCTATGAGGTCGTACGGGCACTACCAGGACTTAAGGAGAACTCGGTTCGCACTGATATCGTCAGCCGGTGCTGTGTTAACGCGCCCAAGAACCACTTGCGCAGGTGGGATTACTTCAAGCGAGTAGGGCACGGACAGTATGAAGTTCTACCCAAATATCGGACGGCGGGGCTAAGCGCAGGAAGTTCTGCTGCTAGGCCTGGGATGGTTGGAGCGAATTCACAGCGAGAAAAGCCCGGCCGTTCATCCTTGCGCGACGTGATTCACGCCGTGGTTCAACCGGATGAGGATGGATACTTTGTCGAATGCCTCGAAGTTGCGGTGGTGACGCAAGGCCACACCCTCGACGAGTTAATGCAGAACTTGGATGAGGCGCTGAGTCTCCATTTGGAGGGAGAGGACCTGGCCGCCTTGGGATTATCAAGTCATCCGAAACTACAGTTGATTATTGAGAAACCGCTCACTCTGTGACAAATCTGCGGCAATTGTCGGGGCGCGAGGTAGTTAAGGCGCTGGGCAGCTTCGGATTTCGGCTCGTCTCCATCCGCGGCAGCCACGCCAAGCTCCGGCGAGTTCTCGTCGGTGGCGAGCATCAGACACTCACGGTACCACTGCACAGAAGGCTGCGCCCCGGAATGCTTCGCGCGCTATTTCGACAGGCTTCTCGTTATATACCGGAATCTGACCTGAAGACGTGGTTCTTCACCGACGAGCGGTAGCCTAAGCAACCCATGCCTGGTTCCCCACCAACTCGGGACGAGCACTTCATGCAGCAAGCGCTGGAACTCGCCAGCAGAGGCGTGGCCCTCGCGTCTCCGAACCCGTGTGTTGGCGCGGTGGTTGTCGACAGCAAAGGCAAGGTCATTGGTCGAGGTACGCACACCTACGAGGGCCGCAAACATGCCGAAGTGCTGGCACTGCAAGCCGCTGGAGATCGCGCCGGTGGCGCCACCCTCTATGTAAATCTCGAACCCTGCTCCCACGTAGGACGCACCGGCCCATGCGCGGATGCCGTTATCGCCGCTGGGGTCAGGCGCGCGGTCGTGGCCATGCGTGATCCTAATCCCGCGGTCAGCGGACGAGGGCTGGCCCGCCTGCGCGACGCTGGCATCGAGGTGCAGGAAGGCATCGGCGAGACCGAAGCTAAGAGGCTGAACGAGTCTTTCGCAAAGTATGTCCGCCATAAAACCCCATTCGTCACCCTGAAAACAGCGATGACCCTCGATGGAAAGATTGCTCCCCCTCCAGGAGAAGGTGCAACGCCAGCTGCTCTGGGATCGCTGACGGCGAGCGGCGGTTGGATCACGAGCGAAGAAGCCCGGGCGCATGTGCAGGAGTTGCGGCACGCCAACGATGCCATCATGGTCGGCGTGGGCACCATAATCGCGGACGACCCCCTACTCACCGATCGCACTGCGCTTCTACGCCGCAGGCCATTGCTGCGCGTAATCCTGGATTCGCGCCTGCGTTTGCCGCTGACATCGCGCGTGGTCAAGACGGCGCGTGAAGATCTGATTGTCTTCTGTTGCTTCGCCGAGGAAAACAAGCGGCGCGAACTGGAAGCACGCGGCGTCGTTGTGGAACAAGTCCCGATGCGGCGACCTCTGGAAGACGGCACCATTCCCTTTCCCGGCGGTTCCCCAACCATCGACGGGCGTCCTGATCTTGAAGGAGTGTTGGCAAATCTCGGCGAGCGTGAAATTACCAGCCTGATTATCGAAGGCGGCGCCATGGTGAACTGGGCCGCTCTCTCAGCGGGCGTGGTGGATAAAATTTTCTTTTACTATGCGCCGAAGATCCTCGCCGGTACAGGTTCCATTCCTTTTGCGCTGGGCGCAGGGTATCGTCGTATCAGCGAAGCCGCTTACGTGAAGTCGCTGGTGCTGCACCGGTTTGGCGAAGACTTTGCCGTGGAGGGTTATCTGCGCGATCCGTACGAGAACGGCTCTTAGCTCTTAGCTCTTAGCTCTTAGCTTTTGGCTTTTAGCTTTTAGCTTTTAGCTTTTAGCTTTTAGCTTTTAGCTTTTAGCATTTCGCACTTAGCAGTTGCATTTGGTATTTGGCCATTAGGTCGTAACCAAGACCGATAACTCTTTAGAATGTCCATAATCCGGCACCAGCATTGCAAGCTTGATGCTAATAGCTAAGTGCTAAATGCCGACTTGAGGTCATCATGTTTACTGGATTAGTTGAAGAAGTTGGAACCATTGCCAGCATCGTCGAGACCGGCGGCAATCACCGCATTACTATTAACGCCCCGGCCACCGCGAAAGAGTTGCAGCAGGGGAACAGCGTCGCCGTAAGTGGCGTCTGCCTGACCGCGCTCGACATCACGCCGCAATCTTTCTGCGCCGACCTGGCCGCCGAAACCTGGAGGCTGACTTCCCTCTCGCGTGTCACCGAGGGCGCGCTGGTGAACTTGGAATTGCCGCTAAAGGCGGATGGCCGCATGGGCGGTCACATGGTACAGGGGCACGTAGACGGCACCGGTCGTTTCGGTGGTCTGGAGCCGATTGCCAATGCCGATGACTTCTGGCTGCTCATCGACATCCCAGAAGACCTCGAAAAGTATGTCGTGTTCAAAGGCTCAATCACGATTGAAGGCATCAGCCTAACGGTAGCGAAGCTGGAAGGTCTGCACCTCACCATCGCCATCATCCCGCACACGGTGAAGATGACGAATCTGGGTTCGCTGAAGCCCGGCGATCCCGTCAATATTGAGACCGACATCGTCGCCAAGTACCTGGAGAAGTGGACCCACCGCGATGAACAGAGCGGAGCGCTCACCGTGGAGCGGTTGGTCGCGCAGGGCTTCTGAGGGGGCTCAACCCTGACGAGAGCGCGAAAGAAGTTTGTTCACCACGGAGACACGGAGGGCACGGAGTTTTACTTTCTACAGCGTCTTCTCGTGATCTGCGCGTCTCTGTGGTGAAGCTTCATCCCTATGGATGTGATGCCCAAGAACTGTGGATTCATACCCGCGGCTCGTGCGCTGGACGTCGCGCGCCGAAGTAGCGTTCGAAGTCCAGGGAGTCGAGTTCCAGGAATTCCTGCACGATAGGCTCCTTGCAGAGTGCCATTTCCGCGAAGGTCCCAAAGAAGATGGCACGCGCTTCGTGCAGGAATAGCAGGCGGTCGGCCAACTTCTTGGCCAGCGCCATGTCGTGCGTGACCACGATGCTGGTCAGCTTCAACTGCTTCTTGAGCTTCTTGATCAAGTCGCCCAGCAGGTGCGCCATCAGCGGATCGACCATCGTGGTCGGTTCATCGTAGAGCACGGCGTCCGGCTGCGCCGCCAGGGCGCGGGCGATAGCGACGGAACGCTTCATGCCGGTCGACAGGTCGGACGGCAGCAGGTCGCGGAACTCGCGCACGCCCACCATGTCGAGCAGTCCGTCGATGATCTGGTAGATCTGCTCTTCCTGCAGACCGCCGCGCTCGCGCAGGGGAAACGCGACATTCTCGCCGATCGTCAGCGAATCGAAGAGCGCTCCATTCTGAAACACCATAGTCACTTTCTTGCGAATGCGCTCCAGGTCCTCCTCGCCGTAGTCGGTAATGTCCTCGTAGGCGACCCATACGCGTCCGCTGTCGGGCTTGAGGAAACCCATGATCTCCTGTAGCGAAACCGACTTGCCCACCCCGCTTCTTCCCAGAATGCAAACGGTCTCACCTGGCATCACGTCGAAGCTCACGCCGTTGAGCACGACATTGCTGCCGAACGCCTTGTGCACGTCCTGGAATTCGATGTAGGGCTTTCGATCGTTCATTCGGCGCCGCTCCCCGTCACCTTTAACCGCATCGCCTCTTCCTTCTGTACCAGATCTTCGTACTCCTCCGCGGTGTTCACATTGCGAAAGACCATCGGCGAGAAACCCGCCGCACGGATTTCAGCTTCGGAGATGTAGCGCGTAGGCGCCAGCGAGAACAAGTGACCGATCTTATAGTCGCCATTTTTCAGCGCCTGTTCGGCCACGGCCCGCAAGGGGCGACGGTAGACCGCCGCGAGCGGTTGCAGCCCGCCCAGCGCCTCGGGAACCACAATCAACTCCTGGCTTGCGCGCGCCTGTTCCAGCAGCCAGGCGAGAAAATCCGAGCTCATCAGCGGCGTGTCAACTGAAAGCATAAGGTTCAGGTCGGTTTGGGTGATAGACAGCGCAGCATGGATTCCGCCCAGCGGACCACAATCAGGAAAGACATCCTCGATCACATCGCCGTATCGCCGCATACCGCTCGCGCGGACCGACGATGAAAACCGTGCTCGCAACCATCGCAGCCGTGCGCAATGCTCGCTCCAGCAACGTCTGCTTGCCAAGCGTGAGCAGCGCTTTGTCCGAGCCCATGCGTGTGCTGCGCCCGCCCGCCAGGATGAATGCAGTTACCTCGTCCACGCCGACATCATACCGGAGTTCCGCTTTTCGCTCGTCGCCTTTCGCCTTTCGCTTCTCACCTAGGGCTTTTAGCGCTTAGCCTTTAGCTATTTGCCTTTAGCTATTAGCCCTTAGCTGTTAGCAACCAGCTACCGAGAAATCTAAAAGGAAGATGGACTGGGTTTGCTCGACTAGTCCAGAGAACCGCCTTAAAGCGAACTCCAATGCCGTTACGACGCCTCTGAATCTTCACCGTGACTGCAGCCGGTAAGTTGGCAATCCTATCTCCCGCTAAATTTAACAACGATGCGCTGATGAAGACTTATCCGGCTAAAAGCTAAGAGCTAAAAGCCCTAGGCGAAGAGCGAAAAGCGCCCCGCGCCCTACGCATGTCCCGGTCTAAACGTACTTGTCTTCGGAATGCAGCCGTTGATTTCGATGGCCACAATGCGTCCGGCATGGTCCAGTTCGAGCGTCGCCGGAGCGCTGAACACAGCATCGCCATTCAAGCCTGGCACTGCGATGAACACCCGGTTCTCGACGCAGGCTGCTGTCGGGTCACGTTTCAGAAAGGAAAGAGCGTGATCGTTACGGCACATTTTGGGCAGCATGAAGCTGAGGTCGGCCACATCCCCGGTTTCCGAGACGGAAAGCGCCGCCTCGACGGAGATGCGCGACTCCACCTCATCGCCCTCGACCTCGGTCGGAGGTTTGAAGCAAATGTAATACTCGAATCCTGATTCCGGATCGAACGGACTGCGATCGACCTGAAACGCCATACTCCGCCTCCTGGCGTGCCGAGCAACAGCTAGGCATTGCATGGTAAATGAAGGCGCACGTGCGCGCAAAGTGTCCAATGGAGCGGCGCTCTCCGGCGGGAACGAACTGCCATCGACACCGGAAATCCGTTCAATCGGTGCCGCTCTGGTATATTTTCGTTTCGTACCTCTTTTCCGGAATCTGATGGCCACTTTCTCGCTGACGGAAATCGCGAAGGACAACGTCGAAGCGGTGCAGGATTATTCCCTGCTCGCCGGACGGTCGCTGAGCAATATTTTCGGGCATCCTCGCTACTTTGCCGACACCCTGTTGCAGGCCGATTCCATCGGTGTTGGCTCGCTGCCCATCGTGGTGCTGACCGGCTTCTTTACCGGTGCGGTGCTGGCTCTGCAAACCTCCAGCACGCTGCAGCAGTTCGGCTCGTTGTCGCTGACCGGCAAACTGGTATCGCTGTCGATGGTGCGCGAACTCGGCCCCGTGCTGACGGGACTGATGGTGGCCGGACGCAACTCCAGCGGAATGGCAAGCGAGCTGGGCTCCATGAAGGTCACCGAGCAGATCGATGCCATGCGCGCCATGGGGGTTGATCCTTCCAAGAAGCTGGTCACGCCGCGCGTCATTGCCAGCATGGTGATGCTGTTCTTCCTCGCCATCATCTCCAACCTGGTGGGACTAACCGGCGGATTCATGATCTCGTATCTGCTGCTGGGGCTCGATCCCAACCAATATTGGACCACGGCTTATCAGGCGCTGCGCTTCGGAGATGTGTTCATGGGATTATGTAAACCCGTGTTCTTCGGCTTTATCATCTCCACCATTGGCTGTTATTACGGCCTCTCCGCCAAGGGCGGTACGCAAGGCGTAGGCCGAGCTACAACGCAGGCCGTGGTGGCCGCGTCAGTGCTTATCCTTGTCAGCGATTTTTTCATCACCCGCTTGCTCATGGGTATTTTCCAGTACTAACTATGTCGAGCCTCGCACCGCCGGTCGAGCAGCGCCAACCGACCTCCGCAGCCACGGTTGATCCCGTCATTCGCTTCGACAATGTTGAGATCGCTTTCGAGCACCCGGTACTGGAGGGCGTTTCCTTTCAACTTCCCCGCGGTGAAACCAAGATCCTGATGGGTGTAGCCGGCACCGGCAAAACATTGATCCTGAAACTCGCGCTGGGGTTATTGAAGCCTGATGCCGGGCGCATCACGGTTCTAGGCGAAGAGATTACGCAGATGCGCGAAGAGGACCTGTTCGAACTGCGGCGCAAGATCGGCATGGTCTTCCAGGAGAGCGCGCTCTTCGATTCACTGACAGTAGAGGAAAATGTCGCCTATCGCCTGATGGAAGAGACCGGCAAGATGACCGACGAAATCCACGGCCGTGTGCTGGAGGCCTTGCGCTTCGTCGAATTGGAACATACGGTCAATTTGTTTCCTGCAGAGCTTTCCGGTGGTATGCGCCGCCGGGTGGCAATCGCGCGCGCCATCATTACCCAGCCGGAAGTCATTCTTTACGATTCTCCTACCGGCGGCCTCGATCCGGTGACCTCGAACACGATCATCGAGCTGATTGTTAAGCAGCGCGACGTATATGGGACGAGTTCGTTGCTGGTGACGCATCGGCTGCAAGATGCGTTCACCATGGCGAGTCACCGTTTTGATCAGAAACAGAACAAGATGGTTCCCGTTACCGACGCCGGCGCCCACGATCTGCACACCACATTCCTCATGCTACGGGACGGGAAGATCATCTTCGCAGGGACTGTCGCCGACCTACTGCGCAGCAACGATCCCTACATTCGCGAATATCTAAGCTAGAGGCTTACCGAGCAGCTGCCGCAGCCATCTCCGCCTGCCGCTTCTGCACGCGCGCCAGCCGCTCCCGGCCCTCGGCAGAACCCTCCACGACTTTCTGTATGTTGGACAGAAAATCTTGCACTCCTGACTTCTGCCGGTATTCCTCTAGGAACGGCTGAATCTTGGCGTACACAAAGTACATTTCGTGGAGAGTATCGTAAGCGAGCAAAGCGTTCAGCGTGCCGTGCACAATCAACGCAGCCGCCATCTCCCAATAACCGTACACCTGACGGACATACGCATTTTCCTTGGTGCCGAACGCATTGGCGACTTCGAGTAGGTCGTCCACTGATTTGGGAGCAAAGCCAAACACGAAAGTCCGGGCTTCGCGCATTACCGCCTCACGGCGTAGATCGTAAAGCTTCAATATAAGTTCAGCATCTTGCGGGGTAGCTTGCGATGTGCTCATGGATTCTCCTGGATACCTTAGGCAAGAAAAGCCGCCTTGACGACGGCTTCTCGATTATTTGTGAGCCGGCTTATCGCCCTCTCCAACGGCTATTTGTGCGCCATTGCTGCGAAGGCCTCTTTGGCGCGGCGCTCCATCTCCTCGGGTGCAACGTCTTCCACATGCTGTCCCAATGCCCAGCGATGTCCGAATGGATCTGTGACTTGGCCGTAGCGATCGCCCCAGAATTGGTCTGCCAGGGGCATCTCCACCTTAGCCCCTGCTGCCACCGCCTGCTTGAATAGGCTGTCAACATCTTCCGGAACGTACAGATTCAGCACTACTGGGCTTCCGCCCAGCGTCTTGGGTGAACCACCGCCCATGCCAGGAAACTCGTCTGCCAACATGAGCCTGGCGCCTCCCAGGCTCAACTCGGCGTGCATTACCTTGCCGTCGGGCGTTTTGTGTACCCCCTTGATCTCGGCTCCAAATGCATTTTTGTAGAAGTCCAAAGCTTTGGGGGCGTCATTCACGATCAGGTGGGCGATGATAGTCCCGTTTTTCAATTGTCCTGCCATGTTTTACTCCTTTTCACAGGAATGCCCGGCGATGGCCGGGCGGTTTGGATTGACAAGATTTCTATTATGCAACAGCTACCGGTTGAATTTCCCGCGAGTAGTCACATTTAACCGTGCTTTCATCACCGGTTTTCTTCTTGCCGCGGCCCTTGGCGGTCTTGGGCTCGTCGCTGTCGGTGCGTTTATTGTTGGGACACACCAGAAAGCTGCCCGACTTCAGGTTCTTCTCCAGCAGATACGGGTTGCCGCACTCGGGACAAGGCTCCGCTACCGGCCTATAAGCCGAGGTGAACCGGCACTTCGGATAATTCGAGCAGCCGTAGAAGAAGTTGCCGCGGCGTGCTTTTTTCTCCGCCAGCTCACCGTCCTTGCACTCCGGACATTTCACGCCGATATAGTTCTGCTTCACCCACTTGCATTCCGGATAACCGCTGCAGGAAATGAACTCTCCGTAGCGTCCATGCCGCAGTAGAAGATTCCGTCCGCACTGCGGGCACTTTTCATCGAGCGGAATGTCAGGGACTTTCTTCGCCTGGTCGAGGCGACGGGTGGTCTTGCAGTCCGGATATCCGGTGCACGCCATGAACTGCCCAAAGCGCCCGCGCTTCAACACCATCGGACGGCCGCAGTTTTCGCAATACTCCTCCTGCGTGGTTTCCTGCACGTCGGCCGAGTCGAGATCGGGCAGGTCGATCGGGTTTTCTTTGGTGAACGTGCAACTGTTCGGGTCGGTCTTGTCGTAGGCGCTGCACGCATAGAATGACCCGTGCTTACCCCACTTGATGACCAGCGGCGAGCCGCACCGTTCGCACTTCTCGTCGGTGGGCTTCTCCATCCGCTTCACGTTCTCCATGTGCTTTTCGGCGTAATGGAGTTCCTTCTCGAACTTCTTGTAGAACTCGGCCAGGGCGTCGGTCCAGCGCTCCTTGCCGTCCTCGATTTCGTCGAGCTCCTCCTCCAGCCGCGCCGTGTATTGCAGATCGAAAATGTCCTTGAAGTTCGCCACCAACAGATCGGTCACCACAAATCCAATTTCGGTGGGAATAAACTTTCCCCCGATCTTCTGCACGTATTGCCGCTCCTGGATGGTGCTGATGATGGCTGAATAGGTCGACGGACGCCCGATCCCTTGCTCTTCCAGCTCCTTCACCAACGAGGCTTCGTTGAAGCGCGGGGGCGGCTCGGTGAAATGCTGCTCGGCATCAATCCCCTTCAGAGTTAGCTTCTGGCCTTCAGTCAGAACCGGTAGCTTATGCTTGAGCGCCTCGTCCTCTTCGTCCTTGGTGTCCTTCGACTCTTCGTAGACCTTCAGGAAGCCTTCGAACTTCAGCACCGAACCGGTCACTCGGAAGCGGTAGATGTCGTTGCCATTTTTGGCGTCGATCTCGACGGTAGTCTGGTCGAAGACGGCAGGGTTCATCTGCGAGGCGACAAAGCGCTGCCAGATGAGCTTGTAAACCTTGTACTCGTCCTCCTGGAGATACTGCTTGATCTGGTCCGGATGCCGCGACGCAGCGGTCGGACGAATGGCCTCGTGCGCTTCCTGCGCGCTCTTCTTTGACTTGTAAGTATTCGGCGCTTCGGGCAGAAACTCCTTGCCGTACTCCTTGCCGATCAGCTCACGCACCTCGGCCACAGCATCGTTCGATACCTGCGGCGAATCGGTACGCATGTAGGTGATGAGACCGACCGTACCTTCCTCGCCGAGATCAACGCCTTCATACAAGCGCTGGGCAATCATCATGGCGCGCTTCACGCTGAAGCGCAGCTTGCGCGAAGCATCCTGCTGGAACTTGCTGGTGGTAAACGGAGCGGCCGGACTGCGTCGGCGCTCGCGCTTGTCAACCGAGCGAACGCTCCAGTCGGCAGTCTCGATGGCAGCCTTGATCTTGGCCGCATCTTCAGCGTTCGTTACCGTCGTTTTCTCGTCGCCGATGCCGATGAACCGCGCCGCGAAAGTCGGCGGTTTGTCGGCATGCAGATCGGCATCGATCGTCCAATACTCTTCTTTGACGAACGCTTTGATCTCGCGCTCGCGCTCGACAATCAGCCGCAGAGCGACGGTCTGCACGCGTCCGGCGGATATCCCCCGGCGCACTTTGTCCCACAGCAGCGGCGAAACCTGGTAGCCGACCAGCCGGTCGAGGACGCGCCGGGTCTGCTGCGCATCCACCAGATTGCTATCGATGTCGCGCGGGTGGAGGAATGCCTCCTGCACCGCGCGCTTGGTAATCTCGTTGAAGGTGACCCGGCGGATGGCGATGGCACCCTTTTTGCTCTTCTTCTTGCCATCAATGGAATCGCCGCCGAGTTCTTCGGCGAGGTGAGCGGCGATGGCTTCGCCTTCGCGGTCGGGATCAGGCGCCAGATAGATGGCATTGGCGGTCTTCGCCAGCTTCTTCAGCCGGGCGACGACCTTTTCCTTGCCGGGAATGACGACGTACTCGGTCGCGAAGTTATCGTCGAGATCGACCCCGAGCGACTTCTTGGGCAAGTCTTTGATGTGCCCGAGCGAGGCTTCAACCTCGTAGCCCGAGCCGAGATATTTTTGGATCGTCTTCGCTTTGGTGGGCGACTCGACGATGACTAAACCTTTTGACAATGGAACCTCAATAATTGCGAATTACGTTTACGAAGCTAGCACGGTTTCGCCCTTCGGCGAAACCAAGCTGTCGGCCGTCGGCCGTCAGCTATCAGCTAAAGCACAGGTGCTCAATACCTTGGCAGGACCGCGACGCACTGTACCGCCGCCCGCAACGACTATCGCATCACTGTGGATTCGCTTGAGCAGCGAGTTGAGCATACGCTTTACCCGGATCACATCGGCGTTGATGCCTTCATAGCTCGAGGGAGCGAGGAACCCAAGATCTCGCGCCAACAGGAGTTGATATTCCACTTCGCACGCTGAGCCGAACGCGATCTGAAGAAACCTGCCAAATTCGGCTTGGGTTCGCCCACATCCTTCCGCGAGATTCGTAGCAATCGACGAGGCCGCACGTCGGATTTGGCTCGATAGGCCAAACACCTCCGATTTCGGGAAACTCTCAGTCAAACGATATATCTCCAGCGCTATCTTGTGTGCTCTACTCCATACGTCAAGATTTCTGAAGTCCTGCACAATCCCTCCTTTTGCGGCCTTGCAAGTTTGCTTGATAGCTGATGGCTTTCCCCGGTCTAGCTGATTGCAGATAGCTAATGGCTGACGGCCTTCCGCGGTTTAAGCTCATAGCTGATAGCTGACAACTGATAGCATGTGACGGCGCTAACGCCCCGTCACATCGTCCTCACAAAGTACTTCCCCGGCATCTGCCGGATGCGACCGCTCAGCTCTAGCTCGAAGAGGGCAGCAAAAATCTCAGACGATGAAAGGTACGAAGCCAGTCGTTCAACCAGTTGGTCGATATGAATCGATTCGTCAGCCCGCATGAGGGCGTAAACCCTTTTCTCGCTCGGCGGCAACTGCGCCGTCTCAAACAGTGATGATGGAATGCCCTCCTCCGATGCAGGAGCCTGCGGCGGAGTAAGCGTCAAACGCACATCGGCGGGTAGCGCTTCCCACACATCCTCCCAAGTGGCGACCAACGCAGCGCCCTGCTTTATCAACGTGTTAGGACCCCAGGAGAGCTTATTGGTGACGTTGCCCGGCACCGCGAAAACCTCGCGACCTTGCTCCAGCGCGCAGCGTGCCGTGACGCGAGTTCCGCTAAACTCGCCCGCTTCCAGCACCAAAACGCCGATCGAGATGCCGCTGATCAACCGATTGCGGATGGGAAAATTTTGTGGTGCCGGAAAAGTCCCCAGCGGGAACTCGCTCAGAACGGCGCCGCCTGAGGTCAGTATCTGATCGGTAATTTTGCGGTTCTCCGCAGGATAGACGACATCGATACCGGTCCCCCAGATCGCGACAGTACGGCCGTGTGCGTGTAGGGCCCCACGATGGGCGGCTGTATCGACACCACGCGCCATCCCACTGAATATGATGAGTCCACGAGCCGCAAGGTCGCAGGCCAGGCGCTCTGCCATGCCAGTTCCGTAGGGAGTCGGATGCCTGGTTCCAACTACGGCAACCCCTGGTTTATCTATGACTTCCGCATTACCCTTAAGGTAAAGTGCGAGTGGCGGATCATAAATCTCCAGCAGCCGTCGGGGAAACTCGGCATCGCCGGGAACAATCACTTCAGCACCAAGTTCCCTAGCGTGGTCGAATTCGGCATTGGCCAGTTCCATCGACTTGCCCAACGCCAGACTTTGCGCCGCCGCGGCGGGCAGACCAGCCGCTTCCAGTTCGGTCAGTGATACGGTGAATAACCGCTCTATGCCGCCGTACATTTCGACTAACTTGCGCCCGCGTCCGGGGCCCACGCCGGGCGTCAACGACAAAGCCAACCATTGCAGCTTGCGGGTTACTGCAAAATCGTGAGCGCGGACCGGCGCTTCAGTTTGCATAGCAACTCCCCCGAGTACGCTAGAGATCCAAAAATCAACTCGACCACGGAGACGCGGAGATCACAGAGAAGAATTATCAGGAAGCCGGTGCCCCTATGTGCCTCGGTGGTGAATTGATTTTTTCAGTGCGGTCTTCGCACATTCGGACAGTAACCAGCAGCCTGGTTACCGTCAAGGAAGCTTGTCACCAGTGGAGGTGAGATGGGCTGAAGTGAAAGCCATCTGGCCTGCCTTTGCTAGACTCGAATGTTTATGGCTCCGCTGCGCATCTCCGCGATCTCTTTTCTGAACACCGCGCCCCTGATGTGGGACTTCGAGCACGGCGACGCGGGCCGCGATTTTACGATCGAGTACACAATTCCCTCCGCATGCGCCGCCGCCCTGGCGGCAAACCAGGCTGATATCGGCATTATTCCGGCGTTCGCTTATGCAGAGATACCGGGGTTGGCAATCTTGCCGAACATTGCCATCGCCGCCAAAGATTCTGTCCGATCGATCCTGTTGATCAGCAAGAAGTCTATCGAGCAGATCGAGACGGTTGCCACTGACACTTCCTCCCGCACCTCGGTGGCGCTGTTGCAGGTTTTGTTCGCCAAGTTTTTCGGAGGACAGCGACGGTTCACGCCGCACACGCCGGATCTTGAGGCAATGCTGCGGAGTCATGACGCAGCGCTGCTGATCGGCGACGCAGCCTTGCAGATAACCGTGGGCGAAGAATGCTTCGTGTATGACCTGGCGCATCTTTGGCACGAGCGGACGGGCAAGCCCTTTGTCTTCGCCTTCTGGGCGATACGGCTCGACTCACTCGATCGAACCCCGCGCGATCTTGACCTGGTGAAAGTGTTCCAGCAGTCGCGAGACCACGGGCTGGAGCCGGCGAATCTTCGCACCATCGCTCGCGAGTGGTCCCCTAAGCTGAAGCTAAGCGAGAGCGACATTCATGCCTATCTCACCGAGAACATTCATTACTATCTCGACCGTCAAAACCACGCGGGTTTACAACTCTTTCTGCAGTACTCGCAAGAGATCGGACTTATCGCGGCGAGCCCTGATCTGCGCTTCCTGGGGGCAGTGGCGTTTGGAAGTTTCCGCAGGTAGGGCTGCTCGGGGAGACGGGCTTTTCGCTTTTCGCCCTTCGCTTTTCGCCAGTGGTGTGTCCCGGTAGAGCGGACCTTCAGGTCCGCGTCCAGGCTGACCCTACAAGAGTAGGCTTTCAGTCCGCTGCACCGCTGCGGACTGAAAGCCTCATCAAGAGAGCAGCCTTGACGCGGCGCTAGCGCCGCTCTACCCGAAGTTCGCGGATACATCGAATTGGGAATCTGCTTTAGCGAAAAGCGAAAGGCGAAGAGCGAAGGGCGCCACCTATCAGGGTAGACATCTTTTCTGAACTTCCTCTGGACTTTCTGCTTCTAAGCAAATATCAGTTAAAGCAGCGCGTTTCGAATCGAGGCCAATGCACCTGATTGCAGTAGCAGTCGTCCATAAAACGATCTGGCACGCGCTCCGCCGTCTAGGGGGGCCCGGCCTGATTGTGCTCGGACTGGTGGACAATTCCGCCATTCCGCTGCCGGGCAGCATGGACGCCCTTACTATTGTGCTCGCGGCCGCGCACAAGGAGCCTTGGTGGTACTACGCCATAATGGCCACCATTGGCTCTCTTATTGGCGGATACCTGACCTACCGGCTCGGCGATAAGGGCGGCAAAGAAACTCTGGAAAAGAAGGTCTCCAAGAAACGCGCCCAGAAGATCTATAGCATTTTTGAGCGCTATGGATTCTGGTCGGTAGCCATCGGGGCAATAGCTCCTCCGCCGGTTCCCTTCGTTCCCTTTCTTCTTGCCGCCGGGGCCATGCATTATCCGCGAAAACATTTCCTGGCCGCCCTGACCCTGGGGCGCGGAGTACGCTATACGCTGCTGGCCTACCTGGGAACAATCTACGGACACCAAATCCTGCGTTTGCTGGGACGCTATTATCAGCCTTTGCTATATGCCTTGATTGCTCTGGCAGTAGTTGGCGGGCTGGTGGGATTGTACTTCTGGTGGCGCTACCGGCGCCAAAGCAAGAATCGGAGTAAAACCAAGTCTGGCCGGCCTATGCGCAATGTTGCGTGACAGGCGGCCCCTGAACGACTAGCATTCGGCTGTCAGTTAAAGGAGGATTTCCCTTTGAAGCTCCGCCTAATCGCACTCTATCTGTCCTTATTGCTCGCGGTGTCTGCTTTGCCTTTATTCGCGCAGAGCGCAGCTCCCAGTGGTTCAGCTAGCAGCAAATCCACGCAGGCCAGCAAACCGACGAGTTCCGCCACCTCCCCATCTCAGAAAATCGACATTAACAGCGCCACCAAGGACCAACTGGATGCACTGCCAGGAATCGGCAGCGCCTACGCGCAGAAAATTATCGATGGCCGTCCCTACAATTCCAAACGCGATCTGCTTACCCGCAAAATTGTTCCCCAGAGCACCTACGACGGAATACAGGAAAAGATCATCGCGCATCACGTGACTGGCACGAAGAGCAAGAGCAGTCCGAGCACGCCTCCAAAAACGCAATGAAAGGCAGCAGTCGGGTCGCCGATTGGCTGGCCTTTCCCTTTGGCCTCGGGATATAGATTATTCGAACTTCCAGCGCGTTACGCCTTTGGGGAACTGCTTCTCGGGCATGGCAAATACGGTCTTGGGGCGGACTTCGTAAACCGGTCCCATCTTCGGATCGAGTTCCCAACCGTATTTCGCTTTGTAGTCGGTGAATGCTTGCTGCGGAATCTTGTCGTCGTCCAGCTTGCGCGCCACTCCCTCAACAATTACAGCTTCTTCCGCATTTTCGGTGCATACATTGCACCTTGGGTTCTGCTGCAGATTGCGGCCCTTGCGGCTGGTGGCGCTGGTGCTGAAGTAATACGCGCTGTCGAGCCAGATGCCCCAAACCACCATCGTGTGCGGCGCGCCATCGGTCCGTACGGTCGTCAGCCAGTAATTGTGCGAGTTGGCAAGACGCGTCTGTGCCCACTCCCAGGGCAAAGCGCCTTCCAGGGACTTTGGAACACCATACCCTGCCATGAGAGGACGTGAGGCCCGCGGTTCATTGCCGGCAATGCCATTCTTGTTCACGAGTCGCGTCCAGCAGCTCCGATTCTAATGCAGGAAAGCGCTTAGTATGCCCAGTACGGCCCCGTGCCGCCAGGACTGCTCATATTCTCAATCCCGACAAACACGTTGCGTCCATAGAAGAACCCCAAGCCCCAGTCGAAGCTGCCAGGATTCGGTGAGCCCGCCGTGCTATAGGCCGTGTTGTTCGAGTTGAACAGCGTATCTGCGTCCTCTATGGTGAAATTGACCGTCCCTAGAGTACCAACCGGATTGCCATTCACATCCTGGCCCTGATTCGTGGCCATCAAGTTGTCTGGCGAAGTGGTTGGACAATACCAGTCGGTTTGCACCATACACATTGGTATTCCGGTGGTGGCGCTGTCGAGGAAGAAAATTCCATTCGTGCCGCTATCCAGGAAGCTCATGGGGTAGGGCGTTCCGCTGAACGTGGTGATGATACTTCCAACATTGGGCCCACTATCGGGCACGCTGTAAACCGTGGCGCTGCCTAATGCGTTGTTGGCCTGGGTGCCAATGCCAAAGATCAACGAGCCATTCACACCGGGAGAACCGCCATTGGGCACGGCGGGCAATTGAACTAAGACTCCGTTGTTGTCGGATGCGAAGAATATGACTGGATTGGAGACCTGTTGCGCAAGCGTGACAGAGGTCTCACTGCATCCCGAAGCTGGACAATCGTAGTACATAGGCTGAAGCTGAAAGCCCGGCGTGCAGGCGACTCCACAGTCCTGCTGGAACAATCCCACGCCAAGTATGCCATTGGAGCCGAAGGCCATCAGGCTATCGCCCTCGTTTCCGTTTCCCATGGGAGGATTTTGGCTGACACAGCTTTGTGGTGGCGCAGGTGAGCTCGACGAGGGAATAACCACATGCACCGCGGCCGCGGAAGCTTTTTCACCCGCCACGGTGATATCAGCCGTCGATACCGAGCCCCAGGTGTAGCCGTCGAGAAACGCCAAACATTCATACAGCGGATTTCCGCTGGAGTCGGTGGCTTGTGGAAGTGCAAGATTCAACTCGCCACCGCCCGCCGCGGACAATAGGCGCAAGCCGGATGATCCGGTGTCGACAAGCACATGATCGATGGTCTGGCAGGTGGCCGTACCGGGTATGCATACCGTGACGGTGACGAATGCCTCGTTAATGGTGGTAAAACTCTGGGGTGCCGGGCCCGCGTCGACGACGATGGGCTGCACATTGTTTGCCTGTTGTGACGGGTTTACCGTCACCGTGGCTGTCCCGGATTTGCTGGTATCCTGCGACGACGTTGCCGTAATCGTGACTGGCAGCGTTACAACTCCTCCGGACGGTGCAGTAAACAGTCCCCCGGCCGAGATGCTGCCGGCACTCGCCGTCCATGTCACGGTCGAACTGAAGCTGCCCGTTCCCGTTACCGATGCCGAGCACTGGCTGGTTTGTCCATACAAGATGGTTGAAGGCGAGCAAGCGACGGTCACCGATGTGATCGACGACGTTGATCCGCTGCCGCCACCGCCGCCGCAAGCCGCCATCCACATCGCACTCGATACCGCGAGCAACAGGCCAATTCTTCTCACGCAGTCTTCTCCTTAGCGGATGTCGCTGGCTTTTACACTGTTGGGGAGCAGTTGCGGGATGTAGGCCATCCCATGAAAACTTCGCATGTGGCCGGTTTGCTGGAACACCAAGCCGGGGGTATCTATGACCATCGGCGCGCGTCTTGCACGCGGCTGCTGCTGGGACGCGGCAGCCTGCTTTGCCTGCTGATAATACGGGCCCAATAGCTGCTGCAGATCGGGCGTAAACTGGCCCTCCCACGCTACTCCAAAAACAATTCCCGCGGGTGAGACGAACTCTCGTACCGTGGTTTGCATGGGAACCGTGATCTCGTGCATGACATAGGTCCCGTTGTCGGTGCTGCGAAGCGTTCCCTTCATTCGGGTTTGGTCGGTAAGGACCGAGGCGGCGCTATCGCCTAGAACCGCTTGTGCCGGAAACGGCATCGCCAAAAGCAGCGCGGCCGCCAGGATTCGTACGCATATTGCCAGGTTGCATCCAGGCAAGTTCATGGAGTCACCGCCTCTGTTTCGCATTGACGAGTACCCTCGCTATAAACGCCATTTGCGCAGGATTGTTGCGCACCGGCTACCGCTAGCGTTGGATGTGCCAGCGTCCGAATAAGGTTTCCCATTCGCCATCGCATTCAAAAACAACTAGAAGCTATCAGCAATGTTATAAATCGTTTTGAAGGGGCACGGCTTTAGCCGTGTCGTTAACGGCCCTTAAGGACTGGGCTTTAGCTG
>CAVREJ010000001.1:0-38938 GCA_963720135.1 uncultured Acidobacteriaceae bacterium | reverse complement strand
AGGCGTGCCCAGACGATTCTGCGGATACCGGGCTACTTTTTCAGCGGCCTGTTAAAGGCGTGCCCTGATACGATGCTGAACCATTTATGAGATAAGTTTGAGTTCTAGCCACTTCATTCCCCTATTTCCCCACACCAGCTTCCCAGTGCAATGGCACCTGTAGTAGTGTTTTCTGTGCAGTTCCTACCCGACGAAACACTCATCGCGGCGATGCCACATAGCGGCGGTGTGACAATTCATTCACGAGGTACACATGCGGATTCACTCTCTGGTCATTTTCCCGGTATTGCTTGCCACGCTACTTGCCGTGGCCCAGACAGCACCTTCGACGTCATCCTCCCCCGAGTTTCCCAAACAAATTCCTAACTTCGATCTGACAGCCATCGACAAGACGGCCGATCCTTGCGTGGATTTCTACCAGTATTCCTGTGGGAACTGGATGAAGAACAATCCCATTCCGGCAGACAAGACAAGGTGGGGTCGCTTCAATGAACTGGGCGAGCACAATCTCTACATCCTTCGCGACATCCTCGATCAGGCACAGGCGCCCGGAACGCACAGCGCGATCCAGCAGAAAGTAGGCAACTACTACGCGGCGTGCATGGACGAAAGCGCCATCGAGAAGAAAGGTACGGCGCCGCTTGAGCAGGAGATGAGCCGCATCACTGCCATCAAGTCCAAGCAAGAGATCATTCCGCAGGTCGCCTATATGCATAGCAATGGCGTCACCGCGCTCTTCAGCTTCTATCCGATGCCCGATATGCACGATTCCAGTTTGACTATCCCGAACCTCGACCAGGGGGGGATCACCCTGCCCGACCGCGATTACTACCTCAAGGATGACGCCAAGTCGGTGGAGACACGGCAAAAGTACGAGGAGCACGTGCAGAAGATGTTCGAGCTAGCAGGCGATAAACCGGATGTCGCCGCCGCTGAAGCCAAGACGGTGCTCGCGGTCGAGACCGGACTGGCGAAGGCCGCTATGGACCGTACCGAGCGCCGCGACCCGAAGAAGCGTGATCACATGATGCAAACGACGGAGGTCGTTGCTCTGGCCCCGAACTTCGACCTGACCCAATATTTCGCCGACAACGGCTCCCCGAAGTTTACCAGCCTCAACGTGGGCAATCCCGACTTCTTCAAGGCGGTGAACGAGCAGCTCAATACCGTGTCTCTGGACGATTGGAAGACCTATCTCCGCTGGCGGGCCTTGGACACCTACGCTCCGCTGCTGACGGAGGCGTTCGTGGACGAAGACTTCCAGTTCAACCGGAAATATATGGCCGGGCAGAAGGAAATTGAGCCGCGTTGGAAGCGCTGCGTCCGCTCCACCGACCACGAGCTCGGCATGGCCTTGGGCCAGCTCTATGTGGACAAGGTATTCGGGCCCGACAATAAGGCGCGCACCCTCAAGATGGTGCAGTCCATCGAGCAGGCCATGCACAGCGATATCGGGCAGTTGCCCTGGATGTCGGACACGACCAAGCAGCAGGCTTACCTGAAGCTGGCCGCAATCGTCAACAACATCGGCTATCCCGACACCTGGCGCGATTACAGCACGGTAATCGTCAAGCGCGACGATTACGCCGGCAATGCGACGCGCGCCGCCGCCTTCGAGACCCATCGCCAGTACAACAAGATGGAGAAGCCGACCGACCGCAAAGACTGGAGCATGACTCCGCCGACGGTGAACGCCTATTACCGCCCGCCGATGAACGACATCAACTTCCCCGCCGGCATTCTGCAGCCGCCCTTCTACAGCATGGACATGGATGACGCGGTGAACTTTGGCGGCATTGGAGTCGTGATCGGCCACGAGCTGACCCATGGCTTCGACGATCAGGGCCGCAAGTACGATGCTCAGGGAAACCTGAAGGACTGGTGGACTCCGGAGGATGCAAAGGCGTTCGAAGAACGCGCGAGCTGTACGGCCGATGAATATTCCAGCTTCGTCGCGGTGAAGGACGACAAAGGCGAGGTGCATCTCAACGGCAAACTCACGCTTGGCGAGAACACCGCCGATAACGGTGGCCTGAAGCTGGCATACATGGCACTCACGAATATCATCGGCAACACGCCGGTGAAGCCCATCGACGGTTACACGCCGCAGCAACGCTTCTTCCTGTCATACGGGCAGATCTGGTGCCAGAACGTGACCGACCAGCAGGCACGAGTGCTGGCCATCACTGATCCGCACTCTCCGGGACGCTGGCGGGTGAATGGAGCAGTGCAAAACTCGGCTGCCTTCCAGGAAGCGTTTGGTTGCAAGGCTGGTCAGCCCATGGTAAGCGAGAAAGCCTGCCGGGTTTGGTAAAAGCAAATTCTGCTTTCATTTCAAAACGAGGTCATACATGCGACATCTCTCTCCGTTGGCTTGCGTCCTGCTTCTTGCCGGAATCATGGCACAAGCACAAAAGCCTTCCTCGTCTGCTGAGCAAATTAAGAACGTTCCCAGCTTCGATCTGAACGCGATGGACAAGTCCGTCGACCCCTGCGTCGATTTCTACCAATACGCCTGCGGCAATTGGATCAAGAACAACCCGATCCCCGCCGATCAACCTGAATGGGGCCGCTTCAACGAGCTCCACGAACGCAACCAGTTGATCTTGCGCAATATCCTGGAGAAAACCTCGGCTGACAACCCCGGCCGTTCGTCCAATGACCAGAAGATCGGCGACTACTACTACTCCTGCATGGACGAGGCCGGCATCGATGCTAAGGGTACAGCTCCGCTGAAACCGATGATGGATCGCATCGCTGCGCTGCAAGACAAATCACAACTGCCAGCGCTCATCGGTGAACTACACAACAACGGTGTGCGCGTGCTATTCGACTTCGGTTCCGAGCCTGACGCGAAAGACTCCATGATGGAAATTGCCGGCACCGACCAGGGTGGACTGGGCCTTCCTGACCGCGACTACTACCTGAAGACGGACGCGAAATCAGTCGAATTGCGCAACCAGTATGTCCAGCACGTGACCAACATGTTCCAATTGCTGGACGAGTCGCCGGAGAAGGCTGCCGCCGATGCCAAGACCGTCCTTAACATCGAAACCCAGCTCGCAACAGCCTCGATGGATCGAGTGGAGCGGCGCGATCCCAACAAGGTCTATCACAAGATGACCACCGCTCAGCTTCAGCAACTTAGTCCCGCCTTCACCTGGAAGGAGTATTTCGTCACGATCGCGGCTCCCACTTTCGATAGCCTCGATGTTTCCGTGCCCGATTTCGTGAAGGGCATGAATCAACTGGTCGCGACCAGCAATCTCGATGACATCAAGACTTACCTCCGCTGGCAGACAGTGCATCACGCCGCCCAACTGCTTCCAACTGTGTTTGTGAACGAAAACTTCGCCTTCTATGGAAAAACCCTTACCGGTGCGAAAGAAATTCGTCCCCGCTGGAAGCGGTGCGTGCAATTCACTAACTCGGACTTGGGTGAAGCCCTGGGCAAGGCTTACGTCGCCGAAGTATTTCCTCCCGAGAGCAAGGCCGCCACACTGAAGATGGTCCAGGAGTTGGAAGCCGCTCTAAAAACCGATATCACCGAGGTGTCGTGGATGACCGACGACACCAAGAAGCAGGCGCTCGATAAGCTGGCGCACATTGCGAACAAAATCGGCTATCCCGACAAATGGCGCGATTACAGTACGCTGACCATCGTGCGCGGCGACGCTTTGGGCAATGGGCTGCGTGCCAATCAATTCGAGTTCAAACGACAATTAAATAAGATCGGCAAGCCGGTAGATCGCAGCGAATGGGGCATGACGCCGCCCACGGTCAACGCTTATTACAATCCGCAGGAGAACAACATTAACTTTCCGGCCGGCATTCTGCAGCCACCGTTCTACGATCCGAAGGTTGACGACGCGGTGAACTTCGGCGCTATCGGCGCGGTCATCGGTCACGAACTCACGCACGGATTTGACGATTCGGGCAGCCAGTTCGATGCCCAGGGAAACCTGCGCAACTGGTGGACTCCCAAGGACCGCGAGCAATTCGATAAGTTGGAAGCCTGCTTCGTCAACGAGTATGACAGCTTTGTTGCGGTGGATGACGTTCACGTGCGCGGACAGCTGACGCTTGGCGAGAATACCGCCGACAACGGCGGGCTGCGCATTGCCGATATGGCTTTGTTGGAGGAACTGGGTAATACTCCGCAAAAGTCCATCGACGGCTTCACCCCGGAACAACGCCTGTTCGTCGGCTGGGGCCAGATCTGGTGCGAGAATGATCGTCCTGAATATGCCCGCATGATGGCGGGAGTCAACGAGCACTCACCAGGGAAATTCCGGGTCAACGGCGTGGTCGGGAACATGCCCGAGTTCCAAAGGGCATATAGCTGCAAGCCCGACGCCCCAATGATCCGCAAACCGGCTTGCCGGGTGTGGTAGGAGCGAGTGTCCCAGATTGCAGCCCTGAGGAAGCAGAGCGCGCAAACGAACAATTACTATTCCGTGCGCTCCGTGTCCTCCGTGGTGAAGAATCTCGGCGCATCAGCCTTGCAACTAGCCACTAGCCCGTAGCCCCCAGCCACTGGTTTATAGTGTTCTGTGCTGCCGGTGAAATCTCTCCCTTCTCATTACACTCGCATTTCGCTGTTCTCTCTTGCGCTGGTTTTGATTGTCCTGGGCTGCGCCTGCAGGCGCGGAGCACTCGCCAAGCACGAATACATGTACGTCTCGGCACAAGAAACCAGCCTGCGTGACCGGGTGGCCACCATGTACAACAAGATCGGCACAGTGCATAGCGGCGATCGCGTGGAAATCCTGGAGAAGCAGCGGCGTTTCCTTCGCGTGCGTACCGACAGCGGCCAGGAAGGCTGGATCGAGGAACGCAGCCTGGTTCCTCAGGATATTTACGATGCCTTCCAGAAGCTGGCCAGCGACAATGCCAGCCAGCCAGTGCAAGCCCACGGAACCGCCCGCTCTGAACTTAACATCCATGTAACTCCGTCGCGCGAAGCGGAGCACCTGTATCAACTCAAGGACGGAGAGAAAGTTGAAATCCTGAAGCGTGCGACGGCGGAGAAGAATCCGCCAAAGTCCGCGACTACTACACAAACTCCAAAGCCGTCCGCCACGACTCAACCGAAGACGCCGCCAGCTCCGCCCGTCACAGCCACCTCAACCGCCGCTCCCTCGAAGCAATCGCCCCTCGGCACTGCAAGCAAAGCCCCTGAGCCTCCAAAGCCGGTGATGGAAGATTGGTACCTGGTGCGCACCTCCGCCGGACATGTCGGCTGGGTGCTACTGCGCATGATCGACCTCGATATCCCCTTGGACGTGGCGCAATACGCCGAGGGCCAGCGCATCATGGGCTACTTCGTGCTCAACACGGTGTCTGAAGAAGACAAAGACACCAAAGAAGTTAAACAGGTGCCGCAGTACCTGGTGCTGCTGAACGAGCCTAAGGACGGACTGCCGTGGGACTTTAATCAGATTCGAATCTTTACCCGGAACCGCGCGAAGCATCGCTATGAAACCGCTTACCGCGAGCGCAAGCTTGAGGGCTACTTCCCGGTGAAGACCGGCCATCAGGATTTTGGCAAAGAAGGAGACCTGCCGACCTTCACCATTCGCGAGAAAAATGACGACGGTCAGATGGTCGACGTCACCTACAAATTGAATGGCCCAATCGTGCATCGAGTCCTCACCCCGGAAGAAGAGGCCGCGGAGAAGGCCAAACATGAAGCCGCATTAGCTGCTTACTATGCCCAGCGTAAGAAGCAGGGGCTGGCGCCTGCCGCCCATCCACATCACAAACACAAGTGAAAGAGTAGGCCTAGAGTTTTTCGCGCGGCCTCGTCGGAGACTGTGTCGCAACCTGCTGTTGATTTGCCGTCATGGAACGACGAACCCAGCCCCGAATTGGGGCAAAAGAGCTTAGCCCGGCGCTTTAGAGGCTGTTACGAAACAGAGCTCGCCTTCTCCGCGATGGAACAAGGACAACGAAATCCGAGTGCCGTAGGGACGGAAGAGCTTAGCCCAGCACGGAGCCGAAGGCGGAGTGCTGGGTAAGTGGAAAATTTGATCCGAGTCCCGTAGGGACGGCAGAGGTTGTGACCCAAGCCTCTTCAGCCCGCAAGGGATCTGCTTTTGCTGACTCATGAGCCAAACACGCAATGCAGCACGAAAGCAAGCCTACTGCGTTACCATGTCCAGCACCATGTTTCGCAGGCCAACATTCGTCACCTCACTTCTGCTGGCGAGCTCTCTGCTCAACTTCGCCGCATGCGCCAAGCACCGCCGTGGTTCTGCGAGCTCGGCCGACAACACGCCGGGCAACTTCGACTACTATCTCCTCACTCTGTCGTGGGCGCCGGAGTTCTGCGCCACGCACGCCAGCAATGCGTCGTCGAGCGAATGTGACCCCGATCGCCATTTTGGTTTCGTCGCGCATGGTTTGTGGCCGGAGAACGACAACGGATCGTACCCGCAGGATTGCGCTCCAGCGCAACCGGTAGCGCAAGCGACGGTCCAGCACATGTTGGCGATCATGCCCGCTCGCGGACTCATTCAGCACGAATGGGCCACGCACGGGACCTGCAGCGGGCTGGCGGCGCAAGATTATTTTGCCGACATCGAGAAGGCGTTTCGAGAGGTGCAAGTTCCGCCCGAGTATCGCGCGCCAGCGCAAGCCTTTCAGACAAGTCCGTCTGAGATCGAGCAGAAGTTCGCCGCCGCCAATCATGTGCCGGCTGGCGACCTTCGCGTGGCATGTAGTGGAACCGAATTCGTCGCCATCGAAGCGTGCCTGACGAAAGACTTGCAGTATCGCCAATGCAGCTCCGGCCTGCGCGATTGCCGCGCGCCGCAAGTCACGATCCAGCCAACACGGTAGCGGGGAGGAGATGGTAGGCCCGGCTGGAATCGAACCAGCAACCCTCAGCTTAGAAGGCTGATGCTCTATCCGCTTGAGCTACGGGCCCACAGGCGGCCGCATCGTTGGGTAGGCGCGGCCACTCGCCAGCTCATTATCGCAAATCGGGGCGCTGACTGGGAGGCAAAACCGGCTCTCCGCGTAGCACGCGCTGGAGAAACGCGATCGCCTGACGCTCGGCCCAGCGGCCATCGTAGCCGTTGGCTTCCGCGAGGAAGGCGCAGTGCCCGCCGTGCTCGGTCTCGACGTAGGTGATATGCGGATTGCGCAGCAGCTTCTCGCGGGTTGCGGGCACGATGCGTATGAATGGATCGTCCTCGGCATGCACAATGAAGGTTGGAACCGCTATGCGGTCAACCACATTGGAAGCCGACGCGCGCGTGTAGTAGTCCTGAGCGTCGAGAAAGCCGCAATAGCGCGCCGTGATCTGATCGTCGAAATCCCGCAAGCTGCGCAGCCCGCGCAAATAGCCCAGATCGTAAACTCCGGGATACAATGCCGCCTTGCGTTGTATTCGGCGACGTAAACTCCGGAGAAATTTCATTTCATAGATCCGATTCGCGCGATCATGCAGCGCATCCGCCGAAGGCGCCAGGTCCATTGATGGCGAGACGCCAATCCCCGCCACCACTTCTGGCGGCGCATTCTCGCCCCACTCACCGAGCAGCTTCAGCACCAGGTTTCCACCCATCGAGAAACCCGCCAAGGCCAGCGTCTGCAGACCTTCCTGCGCAACGAGCGCCTTCGCCACCGCTCCCACATCGTCAGACATGCTGGAGTTGTACAGCGTCGGTCCCAGGGCTTCGGTGTTGCCGCAGTTGCGCATGTTCATACGAACCACATTCATGCCCGCGCACCAAGCCTTGCTACCGGTGCCGATCACGTAGCCCGATTCGCTGGAGCCTTCGAGTCCGTGCACGATGACCAGCGTCATGGCGCTGCTACGGTTTGCCTGCCAGTGGCAGAAACAAAGCACTTGCACCTCAGGTTCGACGTGGAACAATCGCTCTTCGGGCGCAGGCAGTTGGTTGCGACGTGGTAGGTAATTGCCTGCGATGGTCTGAGCGTGGCCCCAACGAAATGCGCGCCGAGGGCGGAAGGGCTCTCCGAAAACTTCCGCCTCACCGGCTGGCGCGAATGGACGCAAGGCCGCATCGCTGGCACACGACTGCTGCCGTGGTCTTACTTCCTGCGCGGTGGGATTAGGTTCCGGCATCTATAATGGTTTTATCATCCCTGGCTATTCGGGTGGCGGAGTTTACGATTGCGTGACTGACGTCTCCCTGAAATTGATTGGAGTCGCGATGCCGATTTTCGAATACCGCTGTGAACAGTGTGGAAACAGGTTCGAGGCCATCCTTTTCGGTGAACAGAAAGCCGAATGCCCCAGTTGCCACACCCACAAACTCAAGCCCCAGCTCTCAACGTTTTCCGTCAGCACGAAGAGCAACGCGCCACCGGCGTCGGCCGGTTGTGGACAGACAAACTGCTGCATGATGGGCGGCTGCTCAGAGAACTGAACCGAGCTTTCGACCTGTCGCAACGCTGCGAAAACAGCTCAAGCCCGCCTAACCCCTCAACAGCCGTGCGGTTGCCGAATGTTATAATTTTCAGACACGGTGGGTGTAGTTCAGTGGTAGAACTCCGGACTGTGGCTCCGGCTGTCGAGGGTTCGAATCCCTCCACCCACCCCAAGAATCCGCTTCGCTTCACCTCGGAATTAAGGGACCGGCACGCCGCCGCTCAGTGGCACTGTCGCCAAATCAACCCAGCGTTCGCCATTGCCCTTCACGAAAGTCAGCGAACCGATTCGGACTGCGCGCGGGCCTGTATAAGCGCTCCAGCGCTGACGAGCAATCTCTTCTACCTTCTGAGCCTCTTCCGCCGTATCTCCTTTCACAATCGTGAGATGCGGCATGTAGGGCCAAGGCTCTTCATATTGCAGCGCGTCTCGATTGAGGAGATCGTGCAATTCTCGCATCCGATAAGCGCCTCGGGCTACGCGGAGAAAGACCGTGGGGGTGACGGGGACAAAGCTTTCCACATCGCCCATCGTGACTTCGAAGCTTGGGACGGTCTGGCACACCTCTCGCAGCACCCCTAAGGCTTGCTGTTCGGTGCCCCGGAGAAGCCGCGGCGGCAACACGGTAAGGTGGGCATCGGCATGAGTGTGCGCTGAATGCAACTCGCGGCGCAGTTCTTCTACCAAGATCCCCACTGGGCTGCGCACGTATGCAACCGCAGCGTATACGAGGCCGAGCATGAAGGTTACATTATAGCGGTCAGTCCGCCGCAATGCGCCAGAGGCAAGCGCTTGGTCATTTCAGCGCCCCCGAGGCCAGGAATCCGAGTCCGTGGCCCGAGTTGGCTCGGAATCTGTCGCGAGTTCCCACTCACTTCTAGGCTACAACCGCAGAAGGCAGCAGATCCTCCATTCTGATCGGCAAATTCCGGACCCGAATCCCTGTCGCGTGATAGACCGCGGAAGCCAGCGCGGAAGCGACTCCGGTGAGACCAATCTCCCCGATTCCGCGGGCGCCGTACTCATTGATAATCGGGTCGGGAAAATCGAGCAGGATGCAATCGATCTCCGGTACATCTTTGTTGGTCGGCACGATGTAGTCGGCAAAGTTATTGTTCACGGGATGGGCATTGCGGGTGTCGTAGATTGTCTCTTCAAACAGTCCCATGCCGATGCCCATAACAACCCCGCCCAAAATCTGGCTGTGTCCGGTCTTGGCGTTGATGATCTTTCCGCCGTCGATTACCGATACCCAGCGCGTCACCCGAAGGCGCACGATAGCGGGATCGAATTCCACCTCGCAGAAGTGGGCGCCGAACGAGTGAATCGAATACTTCTTGGCCGACTCTTCTTCTTCAGTTTTCGCTTGAGCGTCGACGGCGGAAAGCTTCCGCATCGCTAGAATCTCTTGGAACGGAGTACCGCTGTCGACCGGCTTGTCCTGCGAGTGAATGCGCCCTGCCGTCATCTTGAGCGTTTTGGGATCGGCATCCTGGAACGGTGATTTCTCGGTCTTCACCGCGACGGCGAACAGCGTCTGTATCGCCTGATCGGTTGCCTTTGCGATCGCCGGCAAGACGGTCGCCGTTGCCGCCGATCCACCAGAAGTGGGGCCTGGAGTCAGTTCGCTATCTCCCAGCACAACCTGTATCTTCTCGACCGGCAGACCTGTCTTCTCGGAAACCACCTGCGCGAAAAGAGTGTAGGTGCCAGTACCAATGTCTTGCGTCGCACAGGAGACACGCGCTGTGCCGTCGGCCATAAGCCGCGTGCGGACCTCGGCGTTGCTGCGGCCACCCGGCCATGTGCAAGTGCCCATACCCCAGCCTAGAATCTGGTCCCCATTGCGCATTGAGCCAACCTTGGGATTGCGCTTGCTCCAGCCAAACCGTTCCGCGCCTTGCTGATAGCACTCGCGAAGGTGCTTGCTCGACCAGGGCCGATTCGATCCTTCATCCTGCTCGGCGTAGTTGCGCAGGCGAAGCTCGACGGGATCGATGCTGAGCTTGATCGCTAATTCGTCCATAGCTGACTCGATAGCGAACAGGCCGGGCGTCGTACCCGGACCGCGCATGGGCGTTGGCGTTCCGACGTTCAACTGAACCAGGTGCTGAATAGCGAAAACATTCGGACAGCTGTAAAGAATAGGAGTGGGATCGGTGCAGCGTTCCACGTAATCGTCCACCATCGAGGTTTCCTGCGACACATCGTGGCGGATGGAGACCAGCTTTCCATCCTGCGTAGCGCCCAATCGCACGCGCTGTTGTGTGGCGGGACGATGACCTGTGCTGGTGAACATCAGACTGCGCGGCACCGTCACTTTAACGGGACGTCCAACATGCCGCGCCCCTACCGCAGCCATCAAAGACTGGGGCCACGGAAAAAGTTTGGAACCGTATCCTGCCCCCACAAAAGGCGAGACGATATGGACAGATTCCAGCGGCATGTTCAGCATCTGGCAAACCGTGTTGTGATGATTTACGACTCCTTGCGTAGTCTCATACAGCGTCAACCTGTCTTTCGCTGTGTTCCAGACCGCAATGGTGGCATGCATCTCCATCGGATTGTGGGTCTCGACGGGAGTTGTATAGGTCTGGTCCAGAGTGACCGCGGCCTTGCTGAACGCGCCGTCGGCATCGCCGCGCGAATACTTCGCCGCTGGCTTAGGCTCGGGCCGAGCTTCTTCCGAAAGCCGCACTTGCGGCTTGCTGGTTCGATACGCGACCTTTACTTGTGACGCCGCAGCCTGCCCCTCCTCAAACGTCTCGGCAATCACCAGCGCGATATATTGGCCGTAATAAAAAACGTGATTGTCTTCGAAGGGCGGCCTCGTTTCTCCAGCGCGCACCATCCTCTCGAAGCCCTGAGCGGGACGGAACAGCGGTTCAATGTTGCCGTGGTGGACCACAGCGAGCACACCCGGCATTTGCTCGGCCGCGCTGGTATCGATGCTAGTTACTTCGCCATTGCCGATCGTGCTGGCCACGGGAATACCGTAAGCCACATCAGGGATTGGATGTTCCGTGGCGTAGGTTGCCGCGCCCGTGACCTTCAGCCTGCCGTCGATCCGAGTAACCGCCTCACCGATGATTGAGCTGCTCATGGTCGCTCCTTATCGTTCCAGCAATCTCACGAAGCCTGGGTCGTAGTCACGCGCAATGCCCGGACCAGGCATCGCTTGGCCAGTTCCACTTTGAATGCATTGTCGTGCAGCGGTTTCGCGCCGTGCAAAGCAGCTTCAGCCGCGGCCTTGAAGGTTGCCTCATCCGCTGTCCGGCCTTGCAGAGAACGCTCCGCTTCGCGCGAGCGCCACGGTTTAGTGGCCACGCCGCCCAGTGCAATGCGGACGAAACGAATGCGTCCACCGCCGACCTGAATCACCACAGCCGCCGACGACAAGGCAAATTCGTAAGCCGCCCGATCGCGGAGCTTGAGATAGTAGGAACGCGTGTCGCTCTCCAACTTGGGAAGCGTGACGTACGTGACCAGCTCCCCGGGTTCAAGAAGGGTTTCCTTTTGCGGCGTGTTTCCCGGCACCAGGTAGAACTCGTCGATGGGAACGCTGCGCTCTCCCTTCGCGCTTTGCGTATGAACGGTCGCGTCCAGCGCCATCATCGCCACCGCCATGTCTGAAGGATGGGTTGCAATGCAGTGCTCACTGGTGCCGAGTACGGCATGAATGCGGTTGTAGCCGTCCAGCGCAGCGCATCCTGAGCCCGGGTTTCGCTTATTGCATGCGGTGTACGCCGTATCACGAAAGTAATAGCAGCGTGTGCGTTGCAGCAGGTTGCCGCCGGTTGTCGCCATGTTGCGCAACTGAGGCGAAGCTCCCGACAACAAAGCCTGTGACAGTACGGCATAGCGAGTGCGCACGGCTTCATGATTGGCCAGGTCGCTGTTTCGCACCATCGCGCCGATCTTCAGGCTGCCATCCGCAGCAACCTCGACTTGAGCCAGCGGCAAAGGATTGATGTCGACGAGAGCGGTCGGGCGCTCGACGTTCAGCTTCATCAAGTCGATCAGCGTCGTGCCGCCGGCGACGAACTTCGCACTGCTTTGCCCGGCCTGGCTGGAAATCGCGTCGCTTGGCGTCTTCACCTGAGTGTAGCGAAAAGATTCCATATGTCGCTCCTTGCTGCCTTCAGGCCTTGCGGCGTGCCTGCTGAACGGCGGCCACGATGCCGTTGTAGGCGCCGCAACGGCACAGGTTGCCACTCATGAATTCGCGGACCGAGTCGTCGTCGGGTCCCACCGGTTCTTTCAGTAACGCCGCTCCCGACATGATTTGTCCGGGGGTGCAATAGCCACACTGAAAGCCGTCATGCTCCAGAAAAGCCTCTTGCACCGGATGCAGCTTTCCGTCCTGAGCCAGGCCCTCAATCGTGACGATCTCATCGCCCTGATGCATGACCGCGAACGTCAGACAAGAATTCACACGGCGTCCGTTGACGTGCACGGTGCAGGCGCCACATTGGCCGTGATCGCAGCCTTTCTTCGTCCCCGGCATCTGCAGGTTCTCGCGCAGAACGTCGAGCAGCGTCACCCGCGGGTCGAGAGTGAGCCGATGCTGCTGGCCGTTGATCGTCAGAACAATCGGTATTGCGCCAGGCGGTGCGGTAGGAGTTTCTACTTGAACATCTGGTGACGATGGTGTAACGACTGAGCTCGCGAGAAGAGGTCCCGCAGAGGCAGCGAGGCTTGCCGCCCCCAGTGTAGAAAGAAACGAGCGCCGGGTGAAGCGACCTTTTTCTCGCCGGTTGTCTTTGGTGGTGTCTGCGACCCGTGCACCTGGCGTTGGGTCGTTCAAGGATGGAGGTGGCCACTTGTCGGACATGGACGTTACCTCACTCGAAAGTGAGATGCAGACGGCGCGCAAGGGCTGCCAAAATTTTCACATATTCAATTTCGGGAGGCTTATCAAGTTCGAGCGGATCACGACTGAAGCACTATTAGTGCACGAATTCCCTTACTCGACGTTAGTTCCGCGTAGGCCTGCAATTCGGGAAAAGCAGGTGCTTAGTTTCTGAATCGGGAAACCTGTTCCCTCGTTCTAGAACCGATAGCCATCATGCTGCAAGTTTTTGCAGTTGAACAAACTGCTCTTCGCGGTCTTGCACTGTAACTGCCAAGGATCCTTCATCATAACGAAAACTTTGCATTGGCAGCGCTCGTGCCCTTACAGAAGGCGAATGCCCGAAATCCTCCCCGGTGCGTTTCGGGAATAAAACCAGAAGGGAAAGGCACACAATGCGGCAACACAAACTTATCGCTTTCAGTTGCGTTATGATCGTCGGTCTGCTGCTCGCCATCGCACCCGCGTCAGCGTCCACGGTCGATGTCAATTTCGTCGGGCTCGGCGGAGCAAGCCAGAACGGCGTTTACACTTATCCCTATTACCTCACCATCAACGATGGCCCCTGGACACCGATGATGTGCGACGATTTCTTCGATCGCATCAACGTTGGCGACAGCTGGCAGGCAAACGTCACTCAGCTAAGCAGCGGCGACATGAGCCTGACGCGCTTCGGAGATCTGACAAAGTACGAGGAAGCGGCATATCTGCTCCTGCAAACTAAGGTTGCCGACCCGTCGCAGTGGGGCAATATCAATTGGGCGGTCTGGGACATCTTCGATCCCACCGCCGACCCGGGCGCCGACAACCAGGCTGGCGTGGACTACTGGCTGAATCAAGCGGAGACGGTTGACCTGTCCAAGATCAACTTCTCCGGCGTCTGGATTGTCACCCCGACCGGCGACTACGGTCAGGAATTCCTGTATGCCACGCCAGAACCCGGCACGCTACTGCTGCTAGGAACTGGCCTGATTGGATTTTGGGCCCATCGCAGACGCCAGGCATGATCCAGTCCTAATCTAACCTTGGCCGGAGCAGCCATGCTTCGGCCTCTCGACTGCGCCACAGCCTCCCAAGAATCGGAGCATGGCTCTCAGGACTTCCAGCGGTCGCACACCTCCCACCAGAGCAGCTTCTCCCATTCGGTAAGATAAGTTTTTGCCCATTCGCGATGTTTCCACCAGGGCAGCCCAAATAGGAAGTCGTTGCTGGTCGCTCGCTGCCGTCCAGTGAATTTGTGGTAGACAATGACGGAAGATTGAGAGGGCGCGCCTGGTATGGTAGTCGTCGGTTACTAAGACGGCGGAACGCGTGGTTAGCTGCAAACGTGCCAGGCATCCTGCTACCTGAGCAGCCTCTTCCTTGGTGGAATCGCCTTCGATCATGCAAAGGCTGACTTGCGGAGCATTTGCTCCCGCCGTCTGGGCTATGAATTTCCCTGCCAGGTCCGCATAGGATTGCCCGTAGATCTGTCCCGTGTCTACATCGACCAGAAGATGCTGCCCGTAGCCGCCGCGAAGCAGTTCCATGGCGCGCCAATACCGGCCGTCAACCTGGCTACCTCCCAGCATTACGATCGCGTCCGACTTCTCCGGGTTGTTAACAACCAGGTAGCCGCCCGGCTGAAAAAGCAGCAGCGCGCAGACCAAAATCAGAACAGCGGCGATAATCAGAGCTTTCATGGTGATCGGGGTTGCGAGGGCATCATAAACTTGGTCCCAGTGTCGGCGCCATCATACGGCGAAATCAGCGTGAAACCGAAAAGGGCGTCAAGTGCACCGAACGCCTGCCTTTCGCGTCTATGCGGGTTGAAAGGAGCACCACCCTATGTCACTCCCTGCAAAATTCTCTACCTGGCTAGCCGTTGCGTTTCTGTGTCTTGGTCCGTTTCTGCTATATGGGCAAGACAACACTATGCAGAACAACCAGTCAGAGATGGGTCAGAATGCTCCGAGCAACCACCATATGGTGAACATAACCGGATGCCTGAAGAAGGGCAGCGAGGAAGGCGGATACTACATTACCGACAAAGACGGTACCACGTGGGAGCTTAGCAGCAAGAGCATAAACCTTTCCGAGCATGTCAATCACACGGTCAGTGTTGCGGGTCGCGAAATGCCGCGGTCGAAAGCGGATGAAGCGAAAACCGAGCAGAGCGAGAAGTCGGAATCCGGCGGAAGCAAGTATTTGGATCTACGAGTAGCGCAGTTGAAGATGATAAGTCCAAGCTGCACCCAGTAGCCCCAGCTCGGGAAAATCATCTCACCAGGAGCGTGGAAAAACAACGCCCCTTCCACGCTTTTCTTGTACCCCGACAAGTCGCGCGATCCTGCGTTCAGGGCATCGGTGCAAGACCTTGGCGATCGCTGCTCATCGCACTTGCACAATCGCGTGATTGCTGCCATGATGGCGCAAATCCCCACTGGTGGAGTATTTCCGGGCAGAGGGTCGTCGGGATGTTCATCCGCATTCCAGTAACGCTTGAAAAAAACTTCGGGCCCAAGCAGCTCGTGCTTTGCATTGCCTTGCTGTTTTGCTTTATGGCCACGATGGGCGCGCAATGCAGACTGCCGGAAATCGATCCTGACGCTCCACCTAGGCCGCCAACCCCTCACGCCGATGCCGAGGAATTGCTGCCGGAAAATGGTCACCTTTCCAACACGACTTACACCAGCGACTACTTCGGGTTCGCATTCGATCTTCCGATTGCCGCGCAGGGGCATCTCATCATGTTGCCGCTCATGCCCGAGCGACAACACGCTCTACTGGCCCTCGGGTTCGAGAATACTAGGCATTCCGGCACCATTACCATCACGGCAATTGAGCCCCGACCTGGGTTGGAAGCGCCGACGCCACAGCAGCAACAGCAAGAATTCAACAACTGGGCGTCCTCCGGGAGCGATCCGGGCCGAAACCTTCGTTATCCTATTCCGGATTACATGCTACACAGTACCGGCCATTTCTATTATTCGGTGCATCATAAGGGCGAAAATTACGCTGCCCTATATTCGGCGAGGATCAATAACTACAATCTCAGGATTCTGGTGGCTTCCAACGATCAGGACTTCCTGCGAAAGGCCAAACAGGCGATAGGAGAAGCACATTTCTATTGCACCCAGGACGACGGCACGCTCACCACGGTGGACGGCAAACCGGTAAAGCCGCAAGGCGACCCCTATATGGGTCCAACCGTCCCAACATCGCTGGCCACTGCCGCCATCAAAGACAAGCCAGCCTTGGAGAGCATTCCGCTCGGCGGAGTCAGCGGCAGAGTGTACCGCAATCCCGACTTGGGCTTACAGTATGAGATCCCTAAGGGTTGGGAGGTTTCGCAGGCCGAAGATAATGACGATCCGCCGCGCGACGTAACCGCATTGCGCGAGCATGAATTCCTGCACTCCTGTTCCAAGACCCTGCTGCGCATTGCACAGCGGGTCTCTGGCGAGGATGCCCACCCGGCGGCAAAGCCCACAATTATCTTGCGAGGACTGGATCCATCTTGTCTGTCGATGCGAGTTCCTTCTTCACTCACCGACAAGACTGCGGTGGACAATATATCGGCCAGCTTGGAGGTCCTCTCTGAATTTGGCGAGATCGGATCCGATGAACTAGCTTCCATCTCCGATCATCTGTTCATGGTGTTTTACGGAACTGTTGCCTCGACTGCCTCCACCGAGGAGCTATCCCAGCGCTTGTCACAAGTCATTTACGCTACTCTTCACCACAAAGTGCTGCTGGTTTGGTCGCTAATGGCTCCGACCTCCGCCGACTTGAACGCAATGCCGACCTCCGGCATTACCCTAGATGGTGCACAACCGATCGATCTTCGGGCGTCATTGACGGCAAAGCGCTAGGCAAATCCGCGGCGGAGTGTAGCTCCGGTACTGCAGCCCTTTCAGGTCCGCGAAAAGAATGGCCCCTTCACCCCAACCCGCATCACCGTTCGATACCGGCCGCCTCGGAGTGACAGGGGTCACAGGCCGGAGTGACGCTATGCATAGGGCAGCACAATTTCCGGGATTACGGTATTCTTAAGGAAGGAGCTGTCCATGCTTGATAATCTGTTTCAACCCATGCATCTGCTGGTGATTCTTTTTATCGCCTTGTTGGTGTTTGGACCAAAGAAGCTGCCGGAACTCGGTAAAGGCCTGGGTGAGGGAATAAGGAGTTTTAAAGACTCCATGAATGCAAAAGACGAGGCCACAGGCAAAACCGAAGAAAAGAAGCCCTAGCGAAGACCGCGACCGTTTCCTGGCCGCGCGCGCCTGAGCTTTTCTCATGCCCGACATTCTCTTCATTTTGTTGCTGGCGCTGGTTATCTTCGGCCCCAAGAAGCTACCGGAGATTGCCCGCCAGATCGCCAAGTACGTGCTGCAATTCCAGCGGATGAGTAACGACTTCAAGCGCCAACTTGAAACTGAGATGCTAAAGATCGAGCTGGAAGAAAAGCAGGCGCCCGCGAAATCCTATCCACTTTCGGCAGCCAATCAGTCTACCAACACCGAGTCTCTACCGCAGGCCCCTCCATCCTGAAGAAACTGCTGGTATCCCCAAAGGCAAAATTGCCCTAAGGCGAGGCGTTGGCGCTAGCGGTGACCCGCGCCAAGCCGGCCCGGGCTTGTTCGGCTTCTGCACCGTCAGGGCTCTCTCGGAGATACATCTGGTATTCCGTAGAGGCATTCTCCAATTCATGTTTATTTTCGAAGGCGCGGCCGGCAACGTAATGGACCACAGCATAGCCCTCATGGGGAACTTTGTGGACCTTAAGCGCACTCTGCAGTGCTCCATCGTAGTCGCCGGTCTCCAACTGTGCTACCGCGAGCAAACACAGCGATGAGGGATCTTGCGGCTGGACCATAAGTGCCTTTTGCAATAGCTCTTGCGCGGCCGCATATTCTTTATCTTTGATCAGCAAGCGTGAATAATTGCGTTCGGCCTCGGCATTCTTGTCGTTCAGTTGCACGGCTTGCTCGAAGGCAAGGCGAGCTTTGTCGGCTTGCCCCAGGTCCATGAGCGCTACCCCCAAATTGTCGTAGGCTGCGTCGTATTCCGGATAAGCAGTGGTTGCCGTCTGGAACGCATCAGCTGCTTTCTTGTATTCTTTTTGCTGTAAGGCCTCCAACCCTTTTTCAAACGATTTGCGAGCGCCGGACGGAATCTTCAGCTCCGAAGCCGAGGTCATGGCTCCATGCTCGGCTTCGGAGTTCGACTCGGGATCGGCTGTAGGATGCACCTGCAGGTATACCTGCTGGAAACGGTCCGAGTCGCCAATTTGCATTTGCTCCGAAACGGCGGCCTCGATGCCCATTCCCGAGACCTTCACTCGAAAGTTGCCGGATCCGGTGAGGCGGAAATCAGCCTGTCCTAAATCGTTGGTAAAGGTCTCCATCACCAACGTGCCCGAGGAATTCAACAACTCGACTCGCAATTGTTGAGGCGCAGGCTGTTCATTGGGGTAGGTGACGCGAACTTGGATCTCGACTCCATTTGGTTGCGACCTGACACCGCCCCGTTGGGCGGATGCGACCGTGGTCACAAGCAGCAAAGACAACAGGGCGAGAAGAATTGATTTCGACCGGAACATACGGCCTCCGGAACCTTGGTACCAGCATGTTAAAAGGGATTGTACCGCTATCCGGAAGCAACAATGTCAAAGTTTTGTGGAGACAGTGCTTGTCGCGACCGCGCCACGTGCACAAAAAAGGCGGAGGCCTATGACAGGCCCCCGCTGCTATTGAGAAGGCGTATCGGGTTACGGCTTTGCTGTCATGAACAACATGTCACCCGGCTTGCCGGTTTCGATCTTGTAATCCGACGGAACCTGGAACAGCGACGCATCCGGTTCACCGCGAGTGACGCTGGTGACGGTGCTGCTCATGGATCCCATCATCGGATCGGTATGCGTCATGGTCAGCGGAATCTGCAGATCGGTGGAGACCCAGCGCTCCGTCACTACCAGGATCGGCTTCGTATTGCCAATCTGGCCGGCAGGAATGGTGTGGGTCATGCGTGTGCCCGTCGCCTGCAAGCCAAGGATCGTCTTCGTGCCCAGTTGCTCAGTGGTTACGTTCGCCTCGCTGGGCTTGGTGAGCTGCGCTCCGCCGATAACGTCAACACCAGGCGTCTTCGGCGGACCAAATGGCATCTCGTGCGCCGTCTTCTTCTGCGGATTGAGCACGTAGCGCTTGCCGGCAACCGGATCCATGATGATGATCATGGTTCCTTCGGTGGCGCCGGTCGCTGGAGTAGCCAACTTGAAAGGCACTTCACGGCGAACCCGGCCCTGGGAGTCGCGATACTCGGTGCTCTGGTTGTCGGTGTGGATGGTGTTGCCATCCGACAGCGTTTGATCATGGGTCACGCTTACGGTCGCCGTCATGGGGGCGCCGGTGACCACCTTGTGGCTCTCGAGGCCAACTTCCTGATGGAAGAATGCGCCTCCCATGCCACCGGGACCCTGCATGGTCACCATCATTCCCGCACCCGGCGGTGGTGGAGGTGGCCCGGGCTCGTCTTGTGCTGCCGCCAATAGCGACAGCCCGCACATCACCAGCCCCACGAACAACCACTTGCAAGCGGCGCGAAGCGATACAGATTTCATTACCTTCATGGTTTCATCCTCGTTCCAGAATTCACTGCTATAGGTTGACTTCGGTTTACCTCAATTCACGATGCGAACTGCCCGCACTACACCGTCATAGCCCACCACCAGGTCAGCGGTTTGGACACTCTGGCCGGACTGCGCGGGCAATTCCATGCGTACCACCTGCGAGTCAGTGGAGCAACTCAGGGGGTCGCAGAACATCAAGGCAACATAACCTGCGTCCGCGTCGGTCTCCGACGGCTCAGCCGTATCTGGTTTCGACTGGCGAGCGGAAACAACATTACGTGTTCGTGGCGGTTTAACGCTGCCGCGCGATATCGTGGGCAACGACTCGTGTAGCTTCGGCCCCGACTGTTCGGCGACAACGTTCGGCGAACCGGCGCTCGGTCGCACCGATTGGCTGTTCACTGGCAAGTTCACGGAATGCCGCTCCAAAAGCCGCACGCCAAGGAAAACTCCCACCAGGATGGCCGCCGCCACAGCCACATAGGCCCCCGCTTCGAAGAACCTGCTGAGCCGCATCGCGATTGGAGTGAAACTAGACGCCATTTCCGGTTGCACGCTCGGGCTTGGCGGCTGCCGGAATGCCTGAAGCAGCGCCACTTCAACTTTGGGGTCGGCCGCGCAACTGGCCGTTAGCGCTTGCAACGTTTGCATCGTGGCCGCAAGCGTTCGCTGCTGTTGCAACCAGCCTGCGCATTTCTGGCATTCGCCCGCATGGTCCAAGGATCTCCTGGTCCCGCGCTTGCGACAACTCTCGCAGGCTCAGGGAGTCAGCTCGATGCTCGAATTCACGGCATGTCATGATATGCACCTCGCCGTAACGCTTGAGATTCCGGGCGCAGCCGCTGCCGAATGTTGCAGCTTGCGGCTTAGCATGTCGTGCGCCCGGTGCAGTCGCGAACGGATGGTCCCCAATGCACAGCCAAGTGCTTCCGCCGCATCTGCATAAGTCAGCTCCTGAAGATCGCAGAGCACCACCACCTCGCGATAATGTTCCGGCAGAGAAAGAACGGCTTTCCACAGCGCCGTCGAAGTTTGCCGGCGCGCAATCCCTTCCCCAGGATCGCTACTGACAGTCAAAGACTGCGCTTCGTCATCTACCGGGCTGCTCAACGCCGTCTCCGTATAATTGCGCTCTAACGCACGCCGCACGTAATTGCGGGCCACGCCGAATAGGTAAGCCCCCAGGGCGGCACGCGACGGATCGAAGTCGCGGCCTCGCTGAATCAGGAACATAAAAACATCTTGCGTCACTTCTTCCGCGATCGGCGTTGAACCGCTCATGTGCAGGGCGAAGCGAAAGATGGGACCCTGCCTTCGGCGATAGAGGGCAGTGAAGGCATCTTCATCTCCGGCCAGCGCTTGCGCAAGCAGCTGTTCGTCGGTTAGGTCGGTCAGCAACTCCACCTCAGTGGTGTACCCGATCTGGCTTCCATCAGCATTTCACCTCATCGAAATGTAAAGTTCCGTAAAGTTGAGATTCTTTATCGTCAGCTTAGCGGCTCGCTTAGGTATAAACACGGCACGATGGAAATAGGCGCTGCAAGTAGGCCGTGAGGTCGGAATTCGATCCGGATAGGCATAGTGGATTAAGCTTCTCCTAATTCGATTTGGGGATGGTGCATTGCCGTTTGCTGAGGATTTGTGAAGGTCGCGTGGATGTCCTGAGACAGCGGACCCATAATGGACACGAGGTCTTGTGTAAGGGTAATCATGTCGACCAGCGACGGAGGAACCGGCTGGCTCAATGCAGCGTAATGCTTCTCAATCTCTTCCCGTAGCCTGATCGCCGCCTCCTGCATGTCAGGCGCAGGGCTGGCAATTTTTCCGCTGACCTCGTCAGACATGCCGCGCGCCGCCGTGGCCATATCTGCTTCAAAGGTGCCCAACGCCTGCGCGATTTCCGGCGTAAGTTCCGGATAGCGCCTCTCGTAGAGGTATTGCAGGCCGGTAACCTGCACCTGCAATAGCGTCCCCAGTGCGGGCTGCCAGCGCCTGAAGTCGTCGCGGATGGCGAGTTTGCGCTGGCGCGACGGTCCGAACTCGAAGAGCACAGCATCGGATTGTGCCCTGACCACGTTGAACCCATCGTTGATCTGATCGCGCAACTGCAGAGCCTTCTTGGCGACCTCGTCACTGGCCGGCTCGTGGGCTAGTTCGATAAGCTCCGCCAGCATTTGCAAATTGCGGGCGAAAGCCTCCTGCATCTCCTGTAGCGCATCCCTCACCCACAGCCGATCGAAAACCAGCCACATGCACATCAGCCCTAGCAGTACGCCGACGACACGATCGCGGGCGACGGCCAGGGAAGACTGGATGGCAAATTCCTGCAGGTTAATCAGATAGAAAGCCAGGGCCAGCTGCACCCCAAGATAGGAAAGTCTCGGAGTGGCGGTCGCAATCCAGGCAGAAATAGCAGCGACTACAGCAAAGAGCACGGTGAATCCGGTGATGGAATCCAGATAAGGAAGCACGAAGACCTGGGCGCCCATGCCGAAGATGAAGCCGCCAATGATGGCCCCTCCCAGTCGAAGAAATTGCTTCTGCCTTGATGACCCGATGGTCGACAACGCCGTGATGATGCAGGTAGCAACCGCCGTGCTGAGCCCCGGCCAATCGATACTCTGGTAAACAACGTAAGCGAACATAGTAGCTGCGGCACCGCGCATCGCGAACTTGAGATGGTCATAATTGGAAAAGGCATCGGGGACGAAGAGATGCTGCCGAACCTCACTGATCGGCGGCGCCACGAATAGGTCGTCCATGTTTTCCGTTCCGGAGAAAGCATGCGGTATCAGCGCGGCTGTGCTCTCTATCTCGGGCAGAAGCGCCAGGTCGGATGGCTGCGAAGTGCCGGGGAGCTCGATTGCACGTGGCAATTTGCGTTGTTTCAAATCCTGCCGAAGCTGCGCAAGCTGGTCGGCAAGCCGCAGGCAGCGCTCGCGATCTGCTGGACCAATAGCGATGGACTGAGTGGAACGAACAATCTGCAAGCTGGACGCCAGGTCCACCAGGCGTCCCAGCAGGGCGACCGCCGTGTTCATTTGGGTGATGAATTGTTGCGGATAACCGGAGCGCAGCAACCGACTTCGCATCCTGGAGGTGCCCGTGGCCGAATACAGCGAAACCTCTTTTTCCAGCTTGTCGCCTAGGGGAAGGTTCGCTGCTATTTGCCGCAGGAGATCTTCAACCGCCTGCAGCCTGCTCTCAATGCCCTGTGTCAGCTCGGTCATGGGATGCACGCGCCGAAAAACGTACTCCACGGCCACTGTCACGGCGCACCCGACAACCACGGAAAAGCCCAGCCACAGCGTATTCTCGGTACGCTGGTTGATCGTGAGGTAGGTTTCATCCCACAGCGGAATAGCTCCTGCAAGGGTAAAGCCGAAGCCAACAGCCGTGGGGTAATCCGGCATAATGTGGATCAGGTAAAACGCCAGCAAGAGCGAAAGCGCGATCCATAGAAAGTGAGTAAGCGGATCGTCAACCAGCGTCATAACTCCAACGATGGTGTAGACGGTGGCGACAACGTAGATTACCGCTATCCGAATTGCGCTGCGAAGGGTTACGTTGGGATTCTCGCGGCTGAGGAAAAGCGTGAAGATGGCGCCGAGGAACCCGTACGGGATGCGGAACGTCATCACCAGAATCATGGTGATCGTGGCGGCAATGGTGATGCGGCCCACTACCCAGGCGCGGCCCGGGTATGGGGCAAGCTCGGTCTTGAGAAACTGCCAGAACCACGCGCTCGGCATCGTCCAATGTCGTGGGTCGCGCGACGTGAGGCAGGACTTGATCCGGGGATGACATCCCTACGGCGTCCTTCCCGGGCGGTCCGGTCGCATGACCACGACGGCCGATTCGCTCAGACGAAACGGTTCCGTCTCCGGCGCTTGAATGCGCACGCGGACTGGAAAACGTGTGGCCAGGTGCACCCAGTTGAGAGAGCGCTGCACATCGGGCAGCCCGGTCCCGCCGAATGTGCCGACCAGGGTTGTATCCGGCTGCACTCCGAATCCAACGCTGTCCACCACCCCGTCGTAGCGCACGTTGGGGCGTGAGAGCACGTACACGTCGGCATGCATCCCCGGCTTGATGTGACGGAGCTGGGTCTCGCGGAAGTTTGCCACCGCCCACCACACGCGAGTGTCGATCAGCGTGAACATCTGCTGACCAATGTGTGCATAGGCGCCTTGTGAAATCGTGAGGTTCGTTACCCGCGCATCGAACGGCGCATACACGCGGCAGTTGTTCAGGTTGTATTCCGCGTTGCGGATGATCGCAGCCTTGCCCTCGCGTTGGGCGGTGAGCGGATCCAGCGTCAAAACGCTATGTTGCGACTGAGACAATTGCGCGTGGCTTTGCAGCATCGCCGCCTTGGCCTGCTCATATTGCGCCTTGGCCGACAACACCTGCGCCTGCGCCAACGCCACTTGAGAGCGCGCCTGATCGACCACTTGTTGGCGCGATGTCACCGCTGTCCGGGCCTGATCGACCTGGTCTACCGTGACAAATTGCTTGGCGAGCAGTGGCTCGATGCGATGAAAGTTGTTGGAGGTGTATAGAAGCTCGGCCTGGGCCCGATCCAATTCCGCCTTGGCGGCGGCGACGTTGGCTTGCGCCTCATTGACGGCCGATGCCGCGTGATCGACATTGGCGGCCGCGCTTTGGGTGAAGGCCTGGGCGGCGCCGACAGCACTCTGTTGCGATGCAATGGTCCTGCTCTGGTCGACAATCTGGCCTTCCAGCGTAGCCAGATCGGATTGTGCGCGCTGCAGCGCATATTCGTAAGGACGGGGATCGATCTCAAACAGCAGGCCGCCTTGTTTGATGAACTCGTTGTCCTGTACCGGCAGAGTAATGATGGGGCCATCGACCTGGGGAGCGATGCCGATGAAGTTGGCAAATACCTCTGCGTCATTCGTGCGAGGGTACTTCGTGGTCTCGTTCACCACCAGCAGACCCGTGATCAGCGCTGCCGCAACACTCGCCACGCTCACAATCTTGCCGAGACGTTTGCGCCGAATAGGAGTTTCATTTTCAGGCATCGCATCTTCTCCCTAATTCAGCTAAAGAACAGCAGCCAGATTAAAAATGTGAAAAACGCGGCCAGGCAGGGATACACAACGATCAGCGGCGACAGCTCCTGCTCGAACTTCGTGCGTACAAAGAGAATTCGCACGCCGACGGTAAGCAATATCCCGATGACTCCGCAGAGTATCCACGCCGGGAAAAACGAACCGAGAATGTTGAAAGTAGGAGCCCGGGAGCATCCCGTCGCCAATACCATTGCGGCAGCGCACGCCGCGAGTACCGCGGTCCGCAATCTGCCTTCGTTAGCTAATGCCTGCAATTTCGCCTTCATGTCACGGACGTCTTCGCATAAAGTAGATCGCCGGTCTGGTAGGCCAGAGCAGCTAACCCGGTTAACAGTTGAGTGCGCGCATTCACGTCCGCGGTGCGCGCATCTGCCAACGTACGTTGCGCCGACACCACATCGATTTGGCTGCGCACCCCGTAGTTGTACGACTCTAACGCAGCATTGTAGGACTCGGTGGCTGCCTCCAACAGCGCGGCAGCCGCTTTTTGTTGACGCAGCGCCGTACGAGCCGTTGAATACGCCGCCCACACCTGGTTCTCCACTTGATCGCGAATCGATTCGACACTCGCGGCAGCTTGCTTTTGATCAGCGTGCGCCCTGGCCAGACGATTTTCCCTGGCTAGTCCGTCGAACAATGTCCAGTTCAGGCTGAGTGCGGCATCCCAGGTTTCCTGGGTTGGCGAGTAGATTCCGGGTAAGTGTATCTGCTCTCCGTACGACCGAGCCAGTCCCGCGCTGCCGTTGACGCTCAAGGTGGGGAAATAATTTCGACGTGCCACTTTTACTTCGGCGCCCGCAGCCCGCAGCTCGGCAACTTGTTGCATTAAGTCAGGTCGCTGGGAGAGCGCTTTGTCAATGGAAGTCTCGACCGTGTCGGCAATACTGTCCGGCATCTTAATGCTCTGAATGCTCTCCACCTGAAACTGGGTCGTGGGCGAGATGCCGAGGGCGGTCGCCAAATCGCCATGCGCAATTTCCGTCGCTCCGATGGCTGCCTGCAGATCATAGTCGGCTTGCGCGGCGGCGCTGCGGGCTTCGAGCACGTCAGGCAACGTTGCCAGCCCGTTTTGGAGCCGGGCTTCAGCCGCCTGCTGCACCGTCTCCGCGTTCTTCAAGTTCGCTTCTGCGGCCTCTTCCTGACCTTTGCTGTCGAGCAGCCGATAGTACGCTGCCATGACTTGGAAGATAACTCTGCGGTGAGTGTCATTGAATTGAAAATTAGCCGCCAGCAAATTGTTCCGGCTGATGGATATCTCCTGCGAACGCTGCCCGAAGTCAAAGATGATGTAATCCAGAACAAAAACCGGAGAGAAAGTCTCTACAGTCTGTCGCTCAAAGCTGGAACCAAAAAAAATGTCTACACGAGCACTTCCGGCCAGCGCCGTGGCTGCAAGGGTCGGATACAGGGTGGACTGTGCGATGCCCAGATCGGCGGCTCGCGCCTTAGCGTTCTCCCAAGCTACCCGCGTCTGTGGATTGTTCTGTTCGGCGACGTTCACCAGCTCCGACAAGCTATAAAGTTTTGCCGGATCAAGGTTAAGAGCTGGCGTGAGCCGCGGGGGCGCTTTGAATGGCTGCTTCGCCAGGGTCGCGTCCCAGGGATGGTCGGGAACGGGAGGCGCCTTTTGAGCGAACACAATACCTTCCGCGACCAGCATGCAGAGCATGATGACTGTTGGTCTGCGAAAACGAGACATTCGTTAGCCAGGATGCCGTATTGGCGGCCGCTCCTTTATAGTGACTGGATCATAACACGCGAAATTTCGACCAATTTCTTCCTCTAGTCTAATGGGACAGGTCCGATTACCCTGCTACTTACCGTTCCCATCTCCATCAGAGAACTGGCCGCAGGAAACGGATTGACGGATACCTCAAGGTGCTCATTAAGTTTGGACAAAAGCCGCGTAGGTAAGCCACCTTGATATTAAGTAGCCCCGCCGCGAAGGGCAATAGGGTGCATCGCAGACTGCGTTTCCTCTCTCGTCTGGCAGAATGTTCGCCCCTGATATTCCGGTGGCCAGTTTGCGCTTCGTTCGGCGTCTCCCGGCATCGAAACGTCCATGCCGGCGCTTGCATCGAACCACGGTGGCAATATTCTCGGTCGAGAATCCGTTGTACAGCGAGTTGAAGGGCCTGGCCGCGATCGACAGCATGCGCCGCTTCGGAACGTCAGATAATCGATGATCATGAATTCGCCCTCTAATGTGACGTGGTACAAAGACGCCATCATCTACGAAGTGCACGTGCGTGCCTTCTTTGACAGCAACGCCGACGGTATCGGCGACTTTGCGGGCCTGACTCAAAAACTTGATTACCTCGAGGATATTGGGGTGACCGCGATTTGGCTCTTACCCTTCTGCCCCTCACCGCTACGCGACGACGGATATGACATTGCCAACTACACCGATGTCCATCCCTCGTATGGGACATTAAGGGATTTCCAGCGTTTTCTCCGCGAAGCGCATCACCGCGGCTTGCGCGTGATTACAGAACTGGTTCTGAATCATACTTCCGACCAGCATGCGTGGTTTAAGCGCTCTCGGCGGGCCGCGCCCGGCAGTCGCTGGCGCAACTACTACGTGTGGAGCGACACTCCCGACAGGTATCGTGACGCCCGCATCATTTTCAAAGACTTCGAAAGTTCGAACTGGTCTTGGGACGCGGTCGCAAAGGCATATTACTGGCATCGTTTCTACTCGCACCAGCCTGATTTGAACTGGGACAACCCCGAGGTCCGCGATGCCATGTTCGCCGCCATGGATTTCTGGCTCGATCTCGGGGTCGATGGCTTGCGGCTCGACGCTGTTCCATACTTATTCGAACGTGAAGGTACCAATTGCGAAAACCTGCCGGAGACTCACGAAGCGCTGCGCGAACTGCGCAAGCACGTTGACCAGAAATACCATGACCGCATGCTGCTGGCGGAAGCCAACCAATGGCCGGAAGACGCCGTGGCCTACTTTGGACAGGGCGACGAATGTCATATGGCCTTTCACTTCCCGGTCATGCCGCGGATGTTCATGTCGCTGCGTATGGAGGACCGCTATCCCGTCACTGACATTCTGAAGTTGACGCCTCCCATCTCTGAGAACTGCCAGTGGGCGCTGTTCCTGCGCAACCATGACGAGCTGACACTGGAGATGGTGACCGATGAAGAACGCGACTACATGAATCGCACCTACGCTCGGGACCGAGAGATGCGCATCAATCTCGGTATTCGCCGTCGGCTGGCGCCCCTGCTGGAAAATGACCGCCGGCGCATTGAGCTGATGAATGCCTTGCTGTTTTCTCTGCCCGGTACGCCCGTGATTTACTACGGCGACGAAATCGGAATGGGCGACAACGTTTTCCTGGGCGACCGCAACGGAGTACGAACTCCCATGCAATGGAGCTCCGACCGCAATGCCGGGTTCTCGCGCACTAATCCTCAACGATTGTATCTGCCGGTCAATATCGATCCTGAGTATCACTATGAGACGGTCAACGTCGAGGCGCAGCAGAACAATTCTCATTCGTTGCTATGGTGGATGAAGCGTCTCATTCAACAGCGCAAGCGGTTTCGCGCTTTTGGCAGCGGCAGCCTGCAGTTTCTGTATCCCAGTAACCACAAGGTGCTGGCCTTCATTCGGCAGTTCGGGGATGAAAACATTCTGGTGGTCGCTAACCTCTCGCGATTCACGCAATGCGTGGAGCTCGATCTTTCAGCCTTTCAGGGCTCTGTGCTGGTAGAAGTCTTTGGCCGGACCAAATTTCCCAGTATCACCGAGCACTTTTACCTGCTATCCCTGGGGCCACATGCTTTCTATTGGTTCCATCTCCAGCCGCGAGAGGCGACACAGGAATCCCTGAGTACAAGCACGGCGCCACAGCAATTGCCGGTTGTACAGGTCGGATCGGCTGCTAATGTTTTCTCCGAGACGACCTTACGCGAGCTTGGAGCACATCATTCCCAGGGCCTGCAGAGCCGGCCCTGGTTTCCCGGCAAGAATCGTTACATCACCGGGGCAGATATCCACAACATCGTCTCGCTCCCGGACACCGCAGCGCATCTCCTCTTTCTCGATGTCACCTACGGGGATGCTGAGCCCGAAACCTATCTCGTCGCATTATCAGTTGCGACCGGGCAGAAAGCTGACGCATTGCTGCACGATCGGCCAGATGCCGTGCTGGCGCGGTTGGAAGGCATGGGCACCGAGGCGCGCGCGATCCTCTACAGCGCAACCCTGGACCGCGATTTCAGCGATTCTCTGTTGCGCGCGATCGTTCGCCGGCGACGTATTCGGGGAGGCTCAGGCGAACTGGTCGGTGCTCATACTCGCGCCTTCCGCAATGCATGGACATCGGTGCACTCCAATCTGGAGCCGCAAGCGCAGCCCACAGAGCCGTGTTATACGGTCATCAATTACGGTGACGATTTCGTGCTGAAGCTATATCGCAAACTTGGAAGAAGGCATCAACCCCGGACGCGAGGTTCCCGAGTTCCTCACCGAGCAGACAGAATTCAAGGCCGTGCCGCGGGCCTTGGGCTCGCTGGAATATCGCCGTTATCACACCGACGCTTTACATGAGATTAGCCTGGGCACGCTCAGCAGTTTCATCCGCAACTCAACCAAGGGATGGGATTACACCCTGGACCATCTCGGACTATTCTTCGAGCAGGCATTGGCAGTCCCGCAGGAGGACCAACGAGTGCACGATCTGGCACTGACCGATCCTCTGGCGCAAGTGAACTCGCCAGTTCCCCAACTCATGGCCGAGTTGCTGGGCAGCTATCTGGATGGCGTTCGAGTGTTGGCGAACCGGACGGCGGAGATGCACATCGCTCTGGCCAGCTGTCCTGATGTACCTGACTTCGCGCCTGAGCCGTTTACCACGTTTTACCGGCAGGGCATTTACCACGGGATCATCGGTCAATTGAATCGTTCTTTCGATACCTTGCGGAGCCGATTACGGCTGCTCCCAGCGGACGCACAGGCCGATATTTCAGAGGTGCTTAATCGTGAAGGCGAAATTCGCGGTCAGTTATTGCTGCTGCGTGACAAACGGCTGTCGGGCAGCCGGATTCGACAACACGGCGACTATCAGTTGAACAACGTTCTGTACTCGGGCAGTGATTGGGTCATCACCAACTTCGAAGGCGATCCGTACCGGCCGTTGAGCGAGCGGCGCATTAAGCGTTCCGCGCTGCGCGATATTGCCACCATGCTGCGCTCTTTTCATTACGTTTCCCATGCTGCGTTGTTCGGTGACGTTCCCGGTATCGTTCCCGGACCGGAATCGCACTCTCAGTTAGAAAGGTGGGCGAAGATCCTGGTATCAATGGGTTAGCGTCATTTTTCTCGCGAACTACCTAAAGGCCGCGTCGAGCGGTCAGTTCCTGCCTCAGCATGAGGACGAGATGAGGATCCTTCTTGCTTCCTACATGATCGAGCGAGCCTTAACGTGAGATTGAGTACGAGCTCGAACACCGGCCAGAATGGATCAGCATTCCCATCTCACGGGATACTGGAGCAGCTCAGGCCCTCAGAATCGACGGAAACAACACAAAAACAGGGCCGAAATGACTCACGCAAGCCGGAAATATCTGGGCGACCAGGCTACTTGTTGGGGACGAGCCTGGCATTCTCGTACTGGCTGAAGACGGCATTTGCGCCTTCATGCGCGGGCGTTCCGGCCAGTAGTTGCTCTTTCCGGTAAACCAGGCTGCTGGCGTTGTAGGTCGCCAGCTCGAAGCCATGGCCGTGCGTGATTGCGTCCGTGGGACACGCTTCCACGCAGTAGCCGCAAAAGATACATCGGTTGTAATCGATGTTGTAAACCTTGGCGTAGCGCTCGGCGCCGCTTACGCGTTTCTCCGCCGTGTTTTCGGCGGCTTCGATGTAAATGCAATTTGAGGGACAAGCCGCGGCGCAAAGGAAGCACGCAACACACTTCTCCAGTCCATTCTCGTCGCGCTGCAGCACGTGCATTCCGCGAAAACGCTCCTGGAAAATCGCTCCCCGGGTAGGGCCAGGACCATCAGGATAATTCTCCACGATCGTCGGGTTGAACATTTCCCGGAAGGTCACGCTCATGCCCTTGGCGATCGCCGCAATGTTCTTAACGATTCCCATGGTCGTTTTCAGTATAACAATCCAGACGATGTGATTGCTGGGAGAACAGCCGCTACCGTCCTGTTCCCACCCGCTGGATAAGACCTGTTTTCAGCGACTCAAAGTGATGTTGCGCATGACCGGCTGCAATATACGCCAGCGAGCGGACGGTAACTGGATTTCCGTTGGCGATGCCAGCGCGCATCTCCGCCTCCGGAGGCAAGGAACCGAAGAGGGCGATGGTTGCTTTGCGGATGCTTTCCAGTTCGGTGAGCAGGTCGTCCACACTGCGTGACTTGGAGTGCGCTTCGCGCACATAATCGTCCTGCTCGAAGCCGCGCAACTCGCCCGCATCGCCGCGCGCGAATCGTAACGCCCGGTACGTTATGACGCGTTCGGTGTCGCACAAGTGCCCAAGCACCTGCTTGATGCTCCACTTCCCAGGTACAGGCGCCATGGTTGCCGCCTCATCAGACACGCCGACCAGTAACTGCCGGTAATCTCCAAGCTGCTTGGCAAGGAAATCGAGAACAGGGCCTTCAGGAACGCGGGCAATGTAGTTCTTATAAAACTCAGCGTATTCGGTGGGGTCGGGACGGGTAAGCATACGACAATGTGAGCATATCCGCGCCCTTCAAGCAACAGAGCGTTACCACGTGAGGTGTCATCCCCACCGAGGACTTCAGCCCCAGTGGAGGGAACTTCCTTTGTGCCGTTCCCGAAGGGACTCTGAATTCTAGTGCGCGCGCTACCCTGGGCTTACGCCCGCGGCTAACATCAGTCTCGCCTTTCGGGCTCCGACCCTTCGATCCGCGTGACTGAATGTCCCAACTATGCGGAAACCACGAGTGAGTGAGACGCCTACTTCAGTTTGAGAAAATTTTGCAAGATTCGAGTGGCCGACCGTTCCTATAATGAATGTGAATCGCCTGGAGGACCTGTGCGCCACTCTCCGCTCGTGGTTTCCGTTCTTCTCATCGCGTCAGCGCTAGCCCCGGCTCAAACCAGCTCGCCCGCGCCGCAAACCCCTCCGCAGAAACCCGGCCCCCGTATCATGACGTGGACTCCGCCGGAGCACCCATTGCCGCCGTTCGGCTCCGAGATACGCAAGGCAGTCTTGGTAGTGCGCGAGACGTGCAGGGACGCGGGCGGCAAGTTGTGGCAATCGTCCGGCACCGGATTCATCGTCGCGTACCATGACCCGCGAATTGGGGAACCGGACCAAAGCTTCGACTATCTAGTGACGAATCGCCACGTAGCGGAGTGCATGGACGAGGACCTTCATCCGAGGCAGGTTCTTGAGATCGGCATTGAAGTCAATGTGAAAAATGGGCAGACTGCGCTCCTTGTTCTGAACGACCACGGAAACGCCGCTTGGCGCTTCCCCCCTGATGACTCGATAGACTTGGCGGTGACTCCGATTCGGCCGGCCGGGGACTTCGTGCCAACGGTGGTCCCACTGGACATGGTCTTCTCAAAAGAGAGAGATTTCGCGATGCAGAACATAGGCGAGGGCGCCAAGATCATAATGTCTGGGTACTTCTACCAGCTCGACGGATCTGGTGGCAAATTAGAGCCGCTGGTCCGTGAAGGCATTCTCTCAATGATTCCTGACGCACCGTTGACGACGGCATTGAGGAAGCCCGGCCGAATATACCTCGGAGAGGTACATGTCTTCGGTGGCAATAGTGGCTCGCCCGTATTCATCAGCTTGGAGGGCATTCGTCCTTCCGGAATCGTGCTCGAAGGTAACTATCGTCTTCTCGGCGTCGTAAGCGGCTACTATTTCGAGGATTCCGATTTCAAGCTGCAAATTGCTACGACGGTAATAGGCACCCAGCGCGCGAACAGCGGAATCAGCATGATCGTGCCCGCCGACTTTCTGAAGGATCTAATTCTGAACGACCACGAACTAGCAGGGATTCGCGACGCCCACTTCCATGTAGCCAATGCGAAAAAGTGACCGGGGCCGAAGCGTAGGAGTCATGCGATTATCGCCTATGCAGTACCACGCTCCGGCAGTCGCCGATGATCCTTGAACATTCACCGGCAAGCTGCAAGCTAGGCGCCGCTCCGCCGGCAACTGACAACCGCTTTACTCTAGCCCAAACTCCTTCCACCGTTTCGCCACTCGCGCTTTCGTTTTTTCATCCATGCGGATTTCGTCGGGCCAGGGGCGCGTGAAGCCTTCGCTCGGCCATTTGCGGGTGGCATCGACGCCCATCTTCGAGCCGAAATCGGGCAAGCGTGACGCGTGGTCCAGCGAATCCACCGGCCCCAGAGTGAACTGGATATCGCGTTCCGGATCGATGTTGTTCAGCACCTTAAGAGTGACATCGCCGATGTCCTGCACATCCACGTCTTCATCCACAACCAGAATGCACTTTGTGGACATCGCTTGCCCTAGGGACCAAATCCCATTCATCACCTTGCGTGCCTGTCCGGGATACGATTTCTTAATCGAGACAATCATCAGGTTGTGAAATATGCCTTCGATCGGCAGATTCACATCCACGATTTCGGGCATGGTGACACGCATTAGCGGCAGGAAAATTCGCTCCACCGCTTTGCCCATCCACGCATCCTCCATCGGAGGCTTGCCAACGATGGTGGTCGAGTAGATCGGGTCCTTACGATGGGTAATACACGTGACATGGAACACGGGATACAGATCCTCCGGCGTGTAGAAGCCGGTATGGTCGCCGAACGGGCCCTCCATGCGCAGTTCGTCCAACAGCACGTAGCCCTCGAGCACAATCTCCGATGTGGCAGGCACTTCCAGATCGACGGTTTCGCACTTTACCAACTCGACCGGCTTCTGCCGCAGGAACCCGGCAATCATGTATTCCTCGATGTCAGGCGGCGCAGGAACAATGGAGGAGAACATCATCGCCGGATCGGTGCCGATCGCCACGGCCACGTCCATCTTTCCTGCGACCTGCTTACCTTCCGCCACCCGCGAGCCTCCACCGGAGCGCGCCATCATGTCCAAAGCCGCGGTGGCAGGATGCGCCTCGCCGACGGCCGCGGCCCGGCGCATCTGTTGGCGATAGTGCTCCGCTCCCTGCTTCTGGCGCTGCCAATGCATGCCGGCACTCCGCGCGTCGTACACCTGCATGCGATAGGTGCCGGAATTGCGTTTGCCCGTCTTAGGATCTTTGGTGATCACCGACGGCAACGTGATGAAGCGTCCGCCGTCCAGAGGCCAGCATTGCAGGATGGGAAAATCGAGTAACAGAGAAATTGCCGCGCTTGATCACTTCCTTGCAGGGACCGCTGGAAACTTCCTTGGGAAAAAACTTGCCCATCTCCGCCAGCATGGGGAGCATCTTGATTTTGTCCAGCAGGCCTTGTGGCGACTTCACGTCCATGAAGTACTTAATCCGCTCGGCAATCTCGTCGAGCGAATCCACGTCCAGTGCCAGCCGCATGCGACGTTCGGAGCCGAACTGGTTAATCAGCAGCTTGGCGCCGGGATAACCCTTGACGTTTTCGAAAAGCAAAGCGGGTCCGCCGGGACCATGTTTGCCGCGAGGCCCCCACTTTGAGACCCGGTCCGTGATCTCAGCAATCTCCAGAACCGGATCTGCTTCCGCCTTAATACGCTTCAACTCTCCCGCTTTGTCCAGCGCGGAGATCCAATCTCGCAGGTCGTAATAGGCCAAACCATCCTCGTTTCGGTGGCGACCGCAGAAGCGGCCTGAACACCGTTGCCATTGCAGAATCGGAGTACCTGACGATTATAGAGGGCACCAGCTTTGGAACCGCTGCTAACCAACTCCTCTGTCACAGTCGTCATCTAACTTCCGAGAACCATGAATGCCCATTCGCGGGCAAATCGCACGGTTGCTTAAGGATCCCACAACAAAAATGCCCCACTCAGACAAGGTCGGCTCCGCGGAGATTCACGCCCTTTCGCAATTAACGCTTGCTCCGCAAAACGCGGAAGAAGCGATCGCCTTCATTGCCGGTCTCAGCGATGTGCAGCGTGACAGGTTGGTCGCGCTGGCTGATGCCAACCATGTTGTTATTCGGGCCTTCAGGGTCGTCGCTCAGCATTCAGGAACAGATTCGGCGTTGGCAGCATGGGCAAGGGCTGTGGCCGCCAAAGAGAGCGACCGCATCCAGAACGCGCTCACCTTCCTGCACCACATCTGCAGTGAGTTGGAGGTCGGCGGCTGTCCGACGACGGTAATGAAGTCGCTTGATCACTGGCCCGATCTCGGCAATGACCTTGATCTCTATACCACGGCGGACGAGCGTCGGGTGATCCACGTAATGTTGAACCGCATGGGGGCGCACATCGAGGCGCGCAGTTGGGGCGATCGCCTGGCGAATAAGTGGAACTTTGCCATTCCGGGGCTTCCCGAGTCGGTAGAAGTCCATGCCAAGCGACTGGGCCAGACTGGCGAACACACGGCGATGGCGAAGCGGTTTGTCTCTCGCCGCATCCCGAAGACGCTGGTGAACCTAACCTTTATGGTTCCCTCTCCAGAAGAAAGTCTCATTGTTGCGACGTTGCAGCGCATGTATCGCCATTTCTATTTCCGGGTCTGCGATATCGTGAACACGGCAGCATTGTTGGAGTCGGGACAGCTGGATTTCGACGAACTCAAACGGGCGGCGGACCTTGGTGGAATCTGGTCCGGCGTCGCAACCTATCTGAAAATCGTCTGTGACTATGTTCGTGAGTTTCGAGGGTCGGCTCCGGCCTTGCCGGGCGAAGCGATCTCTGCGGCGCGTTTCGGAGGAGAGGTGATCCGGGTTCGCGGAAAGTTCCTGCGCGTCCCCATCCTCCCCAACGGCGCCGATCTCTACACCCGCCAGGTTACTCAGGTCGCGTTGCGCGGAGATGTTGCGGCGACGCTGCGTCTTTCCTTGCTTCCATATCTTGCCTCCGCTGCCGCGGTGGCATTTAGAATCACGGGCAGCGATAAAGGGATTTGGTAAAATTCTCCGCGGCCCGCCGGTGACCGCCATCACCCGCAGGTGAAAACGGGGAGAACATCTGACAGTACGCCTGCTAGTGTCTGATGTCGGACACTGGTACTCCCCCGCTGGGCGGGCAATCCATTACCAAAAAAAATTCCCTGTTCCCCTTGATTCCCAGCGCGTAATTGCATAATCTTGAGGTCATTGGGGAGAGCGACAGCGCAAGTCTTTTGTCGCTCATCGGTGTTCGCAACAAAGTAAGTCCGATTTTGCAAAGATAGTTTTTGCCGTGAGAGTTTTCACCTACTTCGGCCGTCTCTGCAATCCTCATGCCCCCCGTCTGTCTTTCTGGTCTCCAACGGCTCACAATATAATCAAGAACAGGCCAACTGCCAAAAGCAGCCGAGAATCTACTGCTCACAACAGAGGAAGGTTACTATGCCCGTGACTCGCATCGATTTCCCCATAGACGAATTGACGCGCTCTCAATCCGAAGAGGAGATTCAACGGAAGGTGGCGCAGGAACGTGCACGACTGGCCAGCATGATGGGCCTGGATAGTGGCCCGGTTCGCCACTTTCGCCGCCCTGTGGAGCGGCCATTCGGCGCCGAAGAGCGCAACAAGGTGACCATCCTCTTCGGCGGCCTGACTTGGAAGCACGAACGCGTCATCCAGGCAGTATTCGAAGGTTGCGGCTATCGCTGCGAGATCATGCCCGTGCCCAATGTCTCGGCGTTTCAACTGGGTAAGGAATACGGTAACAACGGGCAGTGTAATCCCACGTATTTCACAGTGGGAAACCTGGTGCAACATCTACAGGGTTTGGAGGCGAAGGGCCTCACCAAAGCGGAGATCCTTAACAACTACATCTTCTTTACCGCCGGCTCGTGTGGCCCGTGCCGCTTCGGCATGTATGAGTCGGAATACCGGTTGGCCTTGCAGAATGCCGGCTTTGACGGCTTCAGGGTCTTGCTGTTCCAGCAGAATGACGGCGTGAAGGCCGGCTCGGGTGAAGCCGGACTAAAGTTTACGGTTGATTTTGGGCTCGGCATGTTCAACGCCCTCAACCTGGGCGACATCATGAACGAGATGATCTACCGCGTCCGGCCCTACGAGGCCGAAAAGGGCAAGACCGACGAAGTCTTCCAGGCATCCGTGGACACCTTGTGCATGATGCTGCGCGAACGCAAGCCGTTCGAAGATCATGAAGATCTGCCGGAGTGGATGGCGAAAAAGATTCGTGCCAACAAGGGCAAGAAGTGGGAGCTTTGGGTCAACTCGCTGGGCAAAGTCCGAGAGCAGCTTTATGGCAACCCTTATAAAGAGGCCCTGGGTGCGGTCCGCCAACAGCTCGCAAGCATCGAGGTGGACCGTCTCCGCGTGAAGCCGGTGGTCAAGATCATTGGCGAGTTCTGGGCGCAGATCACCGAGGGCGATGGCAACTTCCACATGTTCGAGTTTCTGGAGCGTGAAGGCGCGCAGGTGTTGGTCGAACCCATCGGGACCTGGGTGATGTACATGATGTACCAAGCCAAAGCGCGCGCCGCCGCCCGCCGGTCGCTCGATGCTCCCTACAAGAAAGTTCAGTGGTACGAGCTGCATAAGAGAGCGGTCAACGAGTTGAAGTTCCGCCAGAAGCAGTGGATGTGGGGTGTGGGCGAGCGTATCTACGCACGTCAATATCATCGCGTCGTGGAGGGCCTGGGCAACATCGCACACCACCTCATCGATCAGAAAGAAATGGCTGACATGGCGAATCCCTTCTACAACCAGTTCGCGCGCGGCGGTGAGGGACATCTCGAGGTCGGCAAGAACGTCTGGTACACCAAGAATCGTCTCTGCCACATGGTGCTGGCGCTGAAGCCGTTCGGGTGCATGCCGTCATCGCAGTCGGATGGCGTACAGTCGGCTGTGGCCAATCACTTCAAGGAGATGATCTTCCTGCCCATCGAGACCTCGGGTGAGGGCGAGATCAATGCACACAGCCGCGTGCAGATGGCGCTGGGCGAGGCCAAGGTCAAGGCCCGCATGGAGTTCGAGCAGGCGCTGAAGTCCACCGGCAAACGGCTGGAGGACATCAAGGGCTACGTTGCTGAGCATCCGGAGCTGCGCAACCTGTTCTATCCGGTGCCGCACGTTCATGGATACGCTGGCGTGGCAGCCAATTTCGTGCTGCATGTCAACGACCTCATGAATGGCAAGAAGCGCCTGGCGCGGGTACCGGTGACCCCGCAACGTAAACTTGAGGTGGCCGCCGCCTACGGCGATTAGTAGCCAGTCGAGCTTTCGATGAAATTTACCAGGAAGGAAGGTCACAGACCCCATGCCGGAAGTGCAGGTACCGGAAGGTACGCAAGCTGCTCCGACGTATCGTCTCGACGTTCAGTTACACGATCTGCTCATGAAGCCGCCCGAGCAGCCGCGGCTACTGCCACCGCCTTCGAACGGCAAAGAGCAGAAGCTGCCTATCCCTGTGTTCCCGCAGCATCCCGAGTTGATGTCGGCGGCGGACGAGGATTTCTTCCCTAAGAACGGCCGCCGCAAGTACAAGGCAAAGTACGTTTACCGGGCCATGAAGGGGTGGGCATTCCCGTTCCTGCGCTCGCGCGTAATGCCGGGAGAGTTCCACCCGATCATCGCTTATCTTTTCAACGAGTGGAAATGCAACCTCGACTGCCATTACTGTTGGGCGTTCGACAACAGCGTACGAGGAATGACCGAAGACGTGGCCAAACGCTCGATCGACTCGCTCCACGACACCGGCTGCCGGTTCCTGGCTCCGTGGTCAGCCGCTCCTTCGTCCCGTTTCGCGCATAAGATCGCGTACTACGCGGCCAAGAAGGATTTCTGGATCTACCTGCCAACCAACGCTCGCCTGTTGCGCACTGACGTAATCGACAAGTTGGCCGACGCCGGTGTCGCCACGTTCAACATCGCGGTGGATGCATGG